>NZ_JAXCHA010000001.1:0-1094023 GCF_034044005.1 Microbacterium sp. BG28
CCCCCCCCCCCCCCCCCCCCCCCCCCCCGCGACATATGTGGAGGGAACCCATGGCGGACTCGCTGACCATCACGGCCAGTGCGATCGATCCCGCGCTGCTGACACTGCCGTGGAGCACGCCGCTCGCCGACTGGTCAAGCAACGACATCGTGCAGCTCCCCAAGGGCCTCTCACGCCACCTGGTGCGCTTCTCGACCCTCAGCGGCAAGGTCATCGCCGTCAAGGAGACCACCGGCGAGATGGCGCGACGCGAGTACGACATGCTCGGCAACCTCGCCCGCCTGGATGTTCCGTGCGTCGATCGTTTCGCCGTCATCGACGGGCGGACGGATGCGGCCGGCCACCCGCTGCCGGCGGCCCTCGTGACCGCCCACCTCAAGTTCTCCCTGCCCTACCGCGCCCTGTTCACCCAGGTGCTGCGCCCGAACACCGCCTCGCGTCTCGTCGACGCGCTCGCCGTCCTGCTCGTGCGTCTGCACAACGTGGGGTTCTTCTGGGGCGATGTCTCGCTCTCCAACACCCTCTTCCGACGGGATGCGGGCGCCTTCGCCGCATATCTCGTGGACGCCGAGACGGGCGAGCTCCACGAAGGCGGCCTGACGCGCGGTCAGCGCGAGCACGACCTGGATGTGGCGCGAACGAACATCGCGGGCGAGATCATGGACCTCGCCGCCGGAGGCCGACTGGCCGGCGACGTCGACGCGCTCGACATCGCGGATGGCATCGTCTCCTCGTACCGCTCGCTCTGGGCGGCGCTGACCGACAAAGAGAGCTTCTCGGCAGCGGAGTCATGGCGGATCACGGAGCGCGTGCAGCGGCTGAACGCGCTCGGGTTCGACATCGGAGAGATGTCGATCGACACCGCGACAGACGGCGCGCTCGTCTCCATCCAGCCCAAGGTCGTCGACGCCGGGCACCACCAGCGGCGCCTGCTGCGTCTCACCGGTCTCGACGTCGAGGAGAACCAGGCGCGGCGTCTGCTCAACGACCTCGACGAGTTCCGCGCGCGCATCTCCCGCGTGGGCTCCGACGAGGAGATGGTCGCGCACGAGTGGCTCACGCGGAAGTTCGAGCCGGTCGTCAAGGCGATCCCCTTCGATCTGCGCTCCAAGCTGGAGCCCGCGGAGGTCTACCACCAGGTGCTGGAACACAGCTGGTACATGTCGCAGGCGCGGGGCCGCTCCGTGCCGCTCGCGGAGGTGCTCACGAGCTACATCGACGACGTCCTGCGCCACCGCCGCGACGAAGCCACCGTGGTGGGTCCGCCCACCGAGGCGACCTCGATCATCCCCGTGCTGCGCGACGACTACGTGCCACGTGACGCCGACGACGATGAAGACGAGGCGATCGACTGGCGCGACCTGGTCTGATCACGGACCGCAGCTCACCGCATCCGCCCGCGTCGGCTCAGTAGCCGACCGTGAAACGCTCCCGCGAGTGACGCGGCGTCTCGATCTCGTCGAGCACGGCGACGGCGAGATCGGCGCCGGAGATGAACGAGTCGCCGTTGTCATCGACGACGAGCACGTCGCCGCCGTCACGATACGAACCCGTGCGCTCCCCCGGCGCCCACGCGCCGAATCCGCCCGCGGGATGGATGTAGAACCAGTCGCGGTCCCCCGCGCGCGTCTGCAGGTCTTCGAGGATGCCGATGGCCTCGAGCGCTTCGGGCTTGTACTCATCCGCGAAACCCTCGGTGTCGACGAGGCGCGGGCCGCCCTCGGCGACGAGACTGCCGCCCGCACCGCCGATGACGCCGATCCGCACGTCCTCGGGCAGCACCGACAGCAGCTGCTCGATCGCCGGGCGGAGTGCGCCCAGCATGTCGCCGCGCGCGGCAACGGCCGACACGACCACATCGACGCCGATCAGCTCGTTCACGAGGGTGGGGACATCCAGCAGCGTGGCTTCGACATACACCGCGCCCTCGACCCGTTCGGCGGCCACGGTGCGCGCCACCGAGAGCACGGTGTGCCCGCGCCGGACCGCCTCCGCGACGATGTGGCTACCGGCGTAGCCGGTTCCTCCGAGTACGGCGATGCGCGACATGGCTGCTCCTTCGATCGGGGTTCTCAGGCCGACCGTAGCGTGGCGACCTGGTAGAGCGCGACGGATGCGGCGATCCCCGCGTTCAGGGACTCGGTCGCCGCGGAGATCGGAATCGACACGATCTGGTCGCACGTCTCGGTCACCAGGCGCGAGAGCCCCTTGCCCTCAGAGCCGACGACGATCACGACCGGACGGTCTGCCAGCTGCAGGGCCGGAAGCGCCACATCGCCGCCACCGTCGAGGCCGAGCACGAAGACGCCCTGCTTCTTGAACTCCTTGAGCGTCGTCGTGAGGTTGGCCGCCATCGCGACGGGAAGGCGCGCTGCTGCTCCCGCGCTCGTCTTCCATGCGGCGGAGTTGACGCCGGCGCTGCGACGCTGCGGAATGATGAGGCCCTGTCCGCCAAACGCTGCCGTGGAGCGGATGATGGCACCCAGGTTGCGGGGGTCCGTCACACCGTCGAGTGCCACGATCAACGGCAGCTCGTCGCGGTCGATGATCTGCTCGAGCAGGTCCTGCGGGTGCGCGTACTCGTACGGGGGAACCTTCAGGGCAACGCCCTGGTGCACGCCGTCGAAGCCTGCCATGCGGTCCAGCTCCTGCCGCGTGACCTCCAGCACGGGGATCTCACGGTGTGTCGCGATCGAGAGCATCTCCTTGACGCGGTCGTCCATCTCGACGCGCTGCGCGATGTAGAAGGCGGTCGCGGGGATGCGAGCGCGCAGCGCCTCGAGCACGGAGTTGCGACCGGTGACCGTCTCGGTGTCATCGTTCTGCTTCGAGCGCGGCGTGCGGTTCTGACCCGCGATGCGCGGAGCGGCCTTGCCGCCGGCCGCGACGAAGCGCTCCTGCGCGGCCTTGCGCTTGCCCGCGGGGTGCCAGGCGCGGTCCTCCGCCTTGGGGGTCGGACCGCGGCCCTCGAGCGAGCGGCGGTTCTTGCCGCCGGTGCCCTTGGTAGGGCCCTTCTTCTTGCCGCGTCCGGCGGACGGGTTTCCCGGCTTAGCCACGTTTCACACTCCAATGGGTCCCGTCGGGACCGTCTTCGAGGACGATGCCGGCGGCCGCGATCGCATCGCGCACCCGGTCGGCGCTCGCCCAGTCCTTGTCTGCCCGCGCCTGGGCGCGTTGGTCGATCATGACGCGCACGAGAGCGTCGAGAGCTCCCGCTTCGGGGCCGCGTGCGCTGGTCTGCCACCGCTCGTCGAGCGGGTTGATGCCGAGGATGTCGGTCATGGCGACGACCTCGGCCGCGCGGCCGCGCGCGTTCTCCGAGTCTCCCTCATCCAGTGCCGCGTTTCCTGCACGCACCGTCTCGTGCAGCACGCCGAGAGCCTGCGGCACGCCGAGGTCGTCATCCAGCGCGACGGCGAACGCTTCGGGAACCACGGCGCTCTCCGGCGCCGCACCCACGCGTTCGACCCGGTCGAGGAAGGTGCGGATGCGATCGAGTGCCGCCTCCGCCTCGTCGAAGGCCTTGCCGGAGACATCGAGGCTCGAGCGGTAGTGGGCTGCGGCGAGCGCGTAGCGCACGACGAGCGGGTCGCGCTCGGTGAGCACATCGGCGGCCAGAGTGAAGTTGCCGAGCGACTTCGACATCTTCTGGCCGTCGACGGTGACGAGCCCGTTGTGCACCCAGTACTGGGCGAACGCATCGCCCGCCGCCGTGGATTGCGCGAGCTCGTTCTCGTGATGGGGGAAGCGCAGGTCGAGACCGCCGCCGTGGATGTCGAAGCGGGGCCCGAGGTACCGGCGCGACATCGCCGAGCATTCGATGTGCCATCCCGGGCGTCCCTCGCCCCACGGCGACGCCCACCGCGCATCCGCCGGCTCGCCGTGCTTGGCGCCCTTCCACAGCGCGAAGTCGTGCGGATCGCGCTTGCCGCGAGGGTCTGCATCCGCCGCCGCTTCCATCGCGTCGACGTCCTGGTGCGTGAGGGCGCCGTAGGCGGACCACGACCGTACGTCGAAGTACACGTCGCCGGATCCGTCGGGCGCAGAGTACGCGTGGCCGCGCTCGATGAGCAGCGCGATGAGCTCGATCATCTGCGGAATGGATGCGGTGGCTCGCGGCTCGTACGTCGGCGCAAGGATGCCGACCGCGGCATAGGCCTGGCTGAACGCGAGCTCCATCCGGTAGGCGAGCGCCCACCACGGCTCGGTGGACGTCGCGTTCGCAAGCACCTTGTCATCGATGTCGGTGACGTTGCGCACGAACGTCACCCGGCCGAACCGGTATGCGAGCCAGCGGCGCAGCAGATCGAAGCTCAGCGCCGCGCGCACATGACCGATGTGCGGGCCGGACTGCACCGTCGGACCGCAGACGTACATCGTGACGTTGCCGTCCTCCAGGGGCGCGAAGTCGCGCAGCGCCTGCGCCTGGGTGTCGTAGAGCCGGACCGTCACTCCACCAGCCTACCGGCGGGGCTGTGTCACCACCCCGACACATGACGGCGGTAGAAAGGGAGGATGCTGCCCGTGTTCGCCGTCCTCGCTGCAGCCGTGCTGTTCGGCACCACGGGCACCTCGCAGGCGCTGGGTCCCGACGGGACGACGCCCCTCGGCGTCGGCGCGGTGCGCCTGCTCATCGGCGGCTCGGCGCTGGCGGTGATCGGTTTCGCCCTCGCCCGCCGGCACCGACGCACGACGGCGGCCACTCTTCCCCCGCTGACGGCGCGCGCCCTCGTCCTCATGGCGCTGACCGGCATCTGCCTTGCGGCGTACCAGCCGCTGTTCTTCCTGGGCACGGCCCGCGGCGGCGTCGCGGTGGGCACCGTCATCGCGCTCGGATCCGCGCCGGTCATGGCGGGACTCATCGAATGGGCGATCACCCGACGCCTCCCCCGGCTCACGTGGCTCGCGGCAACGGCGCTCGCCACGATCGGGGTCGCGCTGCTGGCCTTCGCCGGCGGCGGATCCGGTTCGGCGGACCCCCTCGGCGTGCTCGGGTCGCTGGGCGCGGGCGCGGCATTCGCCGTCTTCGCCAACGCACAGCGCCGGTTGATGTCGACCGGGTGGGATCCCTTCACCGTCGCCGGCGCGATGGGTGCCGGGTCGGCGGTGAGCGCCCTCTTCATGCTCCCGTTCGCATCGTTCGGTTGGCTCACCGAACCCCGCGGCATCGCCGTCGCTCTCTGGCTGGGGATCGCGACGATCGCGGTCGCATACACGCTGTTCACCTGGGGTCTGCAGCGCCTCACCGCCGCGACGGCCGCGACGTTGACGCTCGCCGAACCCATCACCGCCACCCTGCTCGGGCTCGTCGTGCTCGGAGAGCACCTGGGCGCCGCATCCGTGATCGGCATCGCCGTGCTCACCGTCGGTCTCGTCGTGCTGGCCTGGGGCTCCCGCCGTCGAGATCCCGAACCGTTCCCCCTCGAAGGATGACCATGCTCCACTACCGCCTCGACGACCCGACCCGCGGCGCAGCGCACGACCTCGTGGCCTCACACCTCGCGGCCATGCACGCCGGCACGCCCGCCGAGAGCATGCACGCGCTGGACGCCACGGGGCTGAGCAGCACCGACGTCACCTTCTGGTCCGCGTGGTCCGACGGCGAACTCGCGGGCATCGGCGCTCTCAAACGCTGGGGCGACGACCGCGGCGAGTTGAAGTCCATGCGGGTCGCCGACGCCTTCCGCGGAACAGGCGTCGGTCGCGGCATCCTTCGCCACATCCTCGGCGAAGCGGCGACGATGGGCCTGACGAGCGTGTGGCTCGAGACCGGAAGCACACCGGAGTTCGTACCCGCGGTGCGCCTCTACGAGAGCGAGGGGTTCGTCCGATGCGGGCCGTTCGCCGAGTACCGCGACGATCCGCTGTCGCTTTACTTCACGCGCGCGGTCTGATCGGTCACTGCGCCGGAAGCAGCATCGCGACGGCGACCGCGAAGACGCCCTCGCCACGCCCCTCGAAGCCGAGGCCGTCGGTCGTCGTGGCCGAGACGGATACGGGGGCGCCCAGCGCTTCGCTCAGCGCAGCCTCCGCTTCGGGACGCCGAGGGGCGAACCGCGGACGTGTGGTCTGCACCTGCACCGACACGTTGCCGATCACCCACCCCGCCTCGCCCACCAGGGCGCGGGTGCGAGCGAGGAACGCGTCTGCGTGCGCGTTCGCGTACTCGGGGCGGTCGACGCCGAAGTGCGTCCCGATGTCGCCGAGACCCGCCGCCGCCAGCACCGCGTCGACGACGGCGTGAGCGACCGCATCCCCGTCCGAGTGTCCGGACAGCGCCGGCTCATCCGGCCACCGCAGTCCCGCGAGCCACAACTCCCCGTCTCCGGCGAACGCGTGCACATCGGTGCCGACGCCGACGCGCGGTGCAGGCCCCGGCCCCTGAAGGCGTACCGGGTGCTCGGCCGCCGGCGCCAGAAGTGCACGTGCGCGTTCGAGGTCGGCGGGATGCGTGATCTTGAAACCGAGCGCATCACCCGCGACGGCCGCGATACGGTGACCAGCCGCGGCGACGAGCGCCGCATCATCCGTGAACTCGGAGTCGGCGACGGCGTAAGCCGCACTCAGGACGTCGCGTCGGAATCCCTGCGGGGTCTGCGCCGCCCCCAACTCGGAGCGATCGACCACGCCGACGATCTCGTCACCGTCGACACGCTTGATCGTGTCGACCACGGGGAGAACGGGAACAGCCCCCCACCCGGTCCGTTCGACGGCCTCCACGATGCGGGTGAAGACCTCGGGGGGTGTCAGCGCGCGGGCCGCATCGTGTACGAGCACGATCTCGATGTCGCCCCAGAGCGCGGCGAGGCCCGCGGCGACCGACTTCTGACGGGTGTCTCCCCCGCCGACGACGCTCACCCGTTCACGGGCATCTCCGGCGGCGGCGAGCGCCTCCGTCAGAGCCTCACCCGTGCGGTCAGCGGGGGCGACGACGACCACCTGGACGTCGAGCCCGCTGCGGAAGACACCGTCGAGGGCATGACGCAGCATCGTGTGCGCATCGATTCCCACGAACGCCTTGGGGACATCTTCACCGAGACGAGTACCGGACCCGCCGGCGACGACCACGACCGCGATGCGCGGCACGGGCTGAGGCACGAAGGCGCCTTTCGTCAGCTGGCGAGGACCTCGTCGAGCAGGATGCTGGCCTTCTCTTCGTCCGTCTTCTCGGCGAGCGCGAGCTCGGACACGAGGATCTGCTTGGCCTTGGCAAGCATGCGCTTCTCACCCGCGGACAGACCACGGTCCTGATCGCGGCGCCACAGGTCGCGCACGACCTCGCTGACCTTGATCACATCACCCGAAGCGAGCTTCTCGAGGTTCGCCTTGTAACGGCGCGACCAGTTGGTCGGCTCCTCGGTGAAGGGAGCACGCAGGACCTCGAAGACGCGTTCGAGACCGTCCTTGCCGATCACGTCGCGCACACCCACGAGGTCGACGTTGTCGGCCGGAACCTCGATGACCAGATCGCCTTGGGTGACGTTGAGCTTCAAGTACTTCTTGGTCTCGCCCTTGATGACGCGTTCCTTGACCTCGATGATGGTCGCGGCACCGTGGTGCGGATAGACGACCGTTTCGCCAACCTCAAAAAGCATGGAGTTATGTCCTTTCGGCAACGACCAGGATACCACAGGGCCGAATGCGCTAGGGTTCGCGCCCTCACACCCCACCTCTGATCCCCGCGCGTACGCCACCGCGCGGTACCGCGCGCGTATACGACCGCGTGCGACCCCCGCGGTGACCTCGTCGCCCGACGTGCGCATGCCGCGGACCGGCGGGCTGTGCCGGCGAACAGGGATGGACGCACGAGAACCGAGTCGTGCGCGGAACGGGATGGGCGGGCGGGACCCCGTAGAATGCTGGAGAAGCCGTCTGCAACCGGGAGGAACCGTGAAAACGCGCCTGATCGCGTCCGTCGTCGTGGCGGCCGCTGTCGCACTGGGAACGAGCGGCTGCGCCATGCTCTCGCCGCAGAGCACGACCATTCAGTACTCCCCCGCCGACGGGCTCAATGTGCCGGCTTCGAGCGGACCGCTCGCCGTGCGCAACGCGCTGATCGTCGCCAACGACGAGGGCACCGAGGGCAACTTCGTCGCCGCGATCGTGAACGAGAGCGACTCCTCGCAGGTGCTGAACCTCGAGGTGGGCGAGAATGCCGTCAAGCTGACCGTGCGCGTCCCCGCCGGCGACACGGTGAGCCTCGGCACCGAGGACACCGACCCGCTGCTCGTCGAAGACCTCGACGCCCGCCCCGGCTCGACCGTGCCGATCTTCTTCCAGTCCGGCGACGGCGAAGGGGCCCGCGTGGAGATCCCCGTCCTCAACGGCGACCTCGACTACCTGGCGCCGCTCGTTCCCTGAGCGAAGCGCACACGGAAGGGCGGGGCACCATCTGGTGCCCCGCCCTTCGCCGTCGGTTCAGGCCTCGAACCGGTACCCGAGTCCGCGAACGGTCACGAGCATGACCGGATCGCTCGGGTTCTCCTCGATGCGCGACCGGATGCGCTTGATGTGCACGTCGAGGGTCTTCGTGTCGCCGAAGTAGTCGGTGCCCCACACGCGATCGATGAGCTGACCCCGGGTCAGCACTCGACCGGCGTTGCGCATCAGGACCTCGAGGAGCTCGAACTCCTTGAGCGGCATGTTGATCTCCTCGCCGCCCACGGTCACGGTGTGGCGGTCGATGTCGAGCGTCACCCTTCCACCCTGGAGGACGCGCTCGTCGAGGTCAGCCTCCACCTGGGCGAAGCGGCGCAGCACCGCCCGCATCCGCGCCAGGAGTTCGCGCGCCGAGTACGGCTTCGTGACGTAGTCATCGGCGCCGAGCTCCAGCCCCACGACGATGTCGACCTCGCTGTCCTTCGCGGTCAGCATGATGATCGGGACGGACGAGACGTTGCGGATCTGACGGCACACCTCGGTGCCGGGCATGCCGGGCAGCATGAGGTCGAGCAGCACGATGTCGGCTCCGCGCTCACGGAAGGCTGAGAGCGCGACGGCGCCGTCTTCGGCGATCTCGACCTCGAACCCCTCCCTGCGAAGCAGGTAGGCGAGCGGGTCGGCGAGGTCGGGCTCGTCCTCGACGATCAGGACGCGGGTCATTCGGTGACTCCGTTCGGGTTCGGTGCCGCGGCCGGAGACGCGGCGGGGGTCTTCTTGGTCTTCTTGGGGCGACGCCGGCGGGGCGTCGCTGCCTCGAGGTCGTCGGGCGGCATCGCGATCGGGAGCTGGATGGTGAAGGTCGAGCCGCGTCCGACGCGCGACCACACGCGCACCTCGCCGCCGTGGCGCTGCACCGCGTGCTTCACGATCGACAGCCCCAACCCCGTACCGCCGGTGCGGCGCGAGCGCGCCTGGTCCGAACGGAAGAAGCGCTCGAACACACGCTGCTGATCGGCCTCGGAGATACCGATGCCCCGGTCGGTGACCGCGATCTCCACGGAGTTGTGCACCTGTTTCACACCGATGCCCACGCTCGACCCACTGGGCGAGTACGCGATCGCGTTGGCCACGAGGTTGCCGAGCGCCTCTGTGAGGATCTGCGTGTCGCCGCGCACGTACAGACCCCGTGTGCCGCCGCGGACGACCGTGACCCCGGACGAGCCGGCGGCAAGCGCGTGCGCCTCGATCGCGGCGGTGACGACGGAGTCCACCGACACGTCGCCGACCTCAGCGAGTTCGTCGGCGGACTGCAGCCGGGAGAGGTTCATGACGCGAGACGTGAGCGACGCCAGTCGCTGCGCCTCGGCGCTCAGGCGGCCGGCGAAGATGCGCACTTGCGCGGGATCATCCGCCGCCGACTCGATGGCCTCCGCGAGCAGGCTCACCGCGCCCACGGGCGTCTTCAATTCGTGCGAGGTGTTCGCGACGAAATCGCGGCGCATCTGCTCGACGCGTTCACGCTCGGTGATGTCTCGGATGACGATGAGAACGAGCTTCGGCGAGATGGTCGTCGCGCGGGCCGAGACGAGACGGGGCTCCGCGGGAGAGGAAGAGCGGCGCAGCGTCAGACTCGCCGTGCTGATCCCTCCCGAGCGCACCGCGCGGGCGAGCTCACGGATGCGATCGTCGGGCACGACCTCGTCGACGTGGATGCCGAACGCCTCGGCGGATGCGGATGCGGCGCGCACGGTTCCCGAGCCGTCCACCACGAGCGCGCTGTCGTCCATCGCGGCCAGGACGTCCGGAACGCCCTCCGGAACGGCCGTCGAGTTGCGCGCCTCGACGCGGGCCCGCGCGCGCATCGCACCGATGATCAGGAGGGTGATCGACGCCCCGAGGACGACGCCCATGACCAGGGCCAGCAGCGCGAGCTGCGACGAGTTCATGGCTCCAGCGTAAATGGATGCTGAACCCGCACCCTGTCCCAGGCGGGTTCCATGGCCGTGCCGCAGGTAACATTCACTCCCGCGGCACCGTTCGTTAACCTTCGACGGCGAGAATCGCCCGGGCCCGTCCCGTGCCGCCCACGATCACCCCAGGAAGGTGCCTGTTTCATGCGCGAGGTTTTCCAGCAGTCCCTCGACGAGGTCCGTGTCCGGCTCGTCGAGATCTCCGAGCTCGTCACCGAGGCCATTGAGAAGGCGACGAGGGCGTTCGGCACGAGCGACGTCGCGCTCGCCGAAGAGGTCATCGACAACGACTCGGTGATCGACGACAAGGCGATCGAGCTCGACGAGTTGGCCATCGACATCCTGGCGCGTCAGCAGCCCGTCGCGAGCGACCTGCGCACGGTCGTCTCGGCCCTGCGCATCAGTGCATCGCTCGAGCGGATGGGCGACATCGCCGAGCACATCGCGCAGCTGACCCGCATGCGCTTCCCCGACCGTGCCATCCCGAAGGGCCTGAAGGGCACCTTCACGAAGATGGGCGAGATCGACGTCGACGTGGCACGCAAGCTCACCGAGCTGCTGCGCACGCGCGACCTGGACCTGGCCGAGCAGCTGCGCAATGAGGACGACAAGCTCGACGAGCTGCACGTCAGCGTTTTCGAGAAGGTGCTCAGCGAGTCGTGGCAGGGCGAGGCGGCCGCGACGGTCGACGCGACGCTGGCCAGCCGCTACCACGAGCGTTTCGGCGACCACGCGGTCTCGGTCGCGAAGAAGATCGTCTACCTCGCGACGGGCGACTGGGCCCCGCAGCCCGAGACCGAGCCTCAGATCTGACGCGGCGCACACACGGGAAGGGCCCGGATGCATCACGCATCCGGGCCCTTCCCGTGTCGGCTTACTTGCCCTGGTTGGCGACCGCGGCAGCGCCGGCTGCGGCTGCTTCGGGGTCGAGGTACTCGCCCTTGCCCAGCGCCTGCAGGTTCTCGTCGAGGCGGTACACCAGCGGGATACCCGTGGGGATGTTGAGCTCGGCGATGTCGTCGTCGCTGATGCCCTCGAGGTGCTTCACCAGACCGCGCAGAGAGTTGCCGTGGGCGGCCACGAGCACCGTCTTGCCTGCGGTGAGGTCGGGGACGATGGACTCGCTCCAGTAGGGCAGGAGTCGGTCGATCACGAGCTTCAGCGACTCGGTGCGCGGCACCTCGCCGTCGATCCCGGCGTAGCGCGGGTCGTTCACCTGGCTGAACTCGGATGCGTCGTCGAGCGGCGGCGGCGGAACGTCGAACGAACGACGCCAGAGCATGAACTGCTCCTGGCCGAACTCGGCGAGGGTCTCGGCCTTGTCCTTGCCCTGCAGCGCGCCGTAGTGGCGCTCGTTGAGGCGCCAGGTGCGCTTGACGGGGATCCACAGGCGGTCGGCGGCGTCGAGCGCGAGGTTCGCGGTCTGGATCGCGCGGCTCAGCAGCGAGGTGTGGACGACGTCGGGCAGCAGCCCCGCCTCGGCGAGCAGCTCGCCGCCGCGGGCGGCCTCGGCCTTGCCCTGGTCGGTCAGGCGCACGTCGACCCATCCGGTGAAGAGGTTGAGCTCGTTCCACTGGCTTTGGCCGTGGCGCAGCAGGATCAGGGTGTGAGGGGTGGTCATGAGCCCATGATATCGACCGCGACGCTGGCATCATGGGGCCATGAGTCCTACGCCTTCGGGTCGCATCACCCGGGGCACGACGGGCACGAACCGTCTCCGCCGCGTGGACAGGTGGATCGCCCGCCACCGCTCGCTCGGGACCGCGGAGCCGGAACCGCTCGTGGTGGATCTCGGCTTCGGCGCGAGCGGCGTCACCGCGCTGGAGCTCGAGGCTCGGCTGCACCGCATCCGTCCGGATGTGCGCGTGCACGGTCTCGAGATCGATCCGGCACGCGTGGCCCGTGCTCGCGCACAGCTCGAGCGCGTGCGCGAGGGGGCGACGGTCTTCCGTGCCGACGCGCGGGTCTCGTTCGCCCGCGGCGGCTTCGAGATTCCGCTGCCGGACCGGCCGCGCATCATCCGCGCGTTCAACGTGCTCCGTCAGTACGACGAGGACGAGGTTCCGGCGGCGTGGGAGCGCATGACGTCACGCTTGGATGCGGGCGGGATCCTCGTCGAGGGGACGTGCGACGAGCTCGGTCGGATCAGCACGTGGGTCGAGATCGGACCCGACGCCCTCCCGCGCACCTTGACGATCTCGTTGCGGCTGACAGGTCTGGAGCTGCCCTCCATCGCGGCCGAACGTCTGCCGAAGGCCTTGATCCACCGCAATGTGCCGGGCGAAGGCGTGCATGAACTGCTGCGCGCGCTGGATGCGGAGTGGACGCGCGCGGCACCCCTGGCGACGTTCTCCCCCGCGCAGCGGTGGCAGGCGGCGCTCGCGGCACTGGCGGCCGGCGGCTGGCCCCTCCTGCAGCGCTCGCGCTGGCGGTTGGGCGAGCTGACGGTGCCGTGGGAGCGCGTCGCGCCCCGCTGAGAGACGCTGTCTCAGATGCGGGGCATGGCGGCCCGCGCCTCGTCTTCGCTGAGACCGGTCGCCACGAGCAGATCGACCGCGAACGGGCGCAGGGCGGAGATGACGCTGTGCTCACCGGCGGACGCATCCGGCGCCAGCTGCGCCGGATCCAGATGGCGCGCGACGGCCCGCGCGGCCTCGCGCGCGGGGATCTGCTGCGCGATGTCGTCGAGCGACTCCCCCACGAGCGCGAGGGCCCTCGCCAGCGACCTCAGCAGGTCGGCGGGGATGGGGCGGGGCACGCCGTCGTCGATGAGGTAGCCGGATCGACGCGCCACGACGCGGAGGTTGCGCACCGCGAGGTCCGTGGCCATCATGACGCGGCGGTATCTGTCGAGCTCCGCGCGACGCCTGCGCAGGAACGGGGAGATCCGCGCGACCGCGACGGCCGAGTCGAGCGACTCCTGCCAGGCCCGCACGAGCGGATCGAGCGCTCGCGCCTTCTCCAGTGCACGCTCCGCCCGCGAGCGGTCCCCGTCCTCGAGCGCGCGGATGAGGGTCGCGGTCGCGTCATCGATCGCGGCGAAGAGGGCCCTCGCCTCACGCAGCACCTCCGCGCGGGGATTCCGGGGCACGAGGGCTGTCACCAGGAGCGCGGCGACGCCGCCGACCGCACCGTCCGCCAGCCGACTCCACGACGCCTCCGTCGGCGCCATCGGGAACAGCAGGACGATGAGCCCCTGGATCGCCGCGGCGATGGCGAAGCCGGGCTGCGGCGACAGCGCCCTGGCGACGAACACGACGACCGCGAGGGTGATGCCCAGCTGCCACCAGCCGGGGCCCACCAGGCGCAACAGGATCTCGGAGATGACGATGCCCAAGAGCATCCCGCCCACCGTCTCGGCCACGCGCCGTGGCCGCGCGTCGCGCACGAGGCCCAGGCTCGACACCGCCACCGTTCCGGCGAGCACGGGGGCCGAGTGCCCCAGCACGAACAGCGAGAAGACGTAGGCACCCATCGCCGCCACCGTCAGCTGGGCGATGGCGGGCAGATCCGTCACGGCACGGGACAGCGCCGGTCTCGGATCGAAGCGCTCTCGCAGCCGCGTCGACACGCTCGTGGTGTCGGCGCCGCCCGGGGGCACGGTCACCGCCGGCGCGAGAGTCGGGGCAAGCGTGGCACGCCGGCGCTGGCACCCGCATCCGGCGGCACGACAGTGGTGACGGATGCGGCGACATCGCCGTCCGCGGTGCGCACGACGACGTCGGTGTCGGTGTCGGCCGTGCGTTTGACCACGGCCAGAGCGATCGGCCCGTCCTCGTAGTGACGGCTGGCCGACGTGATGCGGCCGATCTCGACGTCGCCGACGGCGACCACATCGCCGCGCACCGGCAGGGATTCGGTGCTCCCGTCGAGGTGCAGGCTGACCAGACGGCGCGGCGGGTGACCGAGGTTGTGCACCTTCGCCACCGTCTCCTGCCCGCGGTAGCAGCCCTTGTCGAGATGCACGGCGGTGCGCAGCCAGTCGAGCTCGTGCGGGATCGTCCGCTCGTCGACCTCGTCGGCGAAGCGGGGGCGCCAGGCGGCGACGCGAAGCGCCTCGACAGCGAGCTCGCCGGCGAAGCCGATTTCGCCCGCGGCGGCCAGCTGCGCCAGCCGCGAAGCCTCGGCGGGATCCACGAGCGCCTCGTTCCAGCTGCGCTGGGCGCCGGGGTGCTCCTCGATGGGACCATACGCGGCGCCGCCGACGGCGACACCCGGCCACGGGTCGCGCCACACGAGGGGCGTCTCGGTGACGGCGAGGGGGCGGATGAGGGCGAGCCCCGCATCCGTCGCGCCTACGACCGCGACCTCGGTCGAGGCGTCACGGAGCTCGACCCGCAGGCGGAAGCGCATGCGGCCTAGCCAGGTCGCGAGCGCGGGCGCGTCATCCGCGTCCACGATGAGCCAGGTCGTCTCGCCGTCGTCCAGCACGGCCGCCGCGTGCTCGACACGTCCCTGTGGATCGAGCACCAGGAGCTCGGTCGACACACCGGGCTCCAGCTGGGCGAGTGCCTGGGTCGTGATCGAATCGAGCCAGCTCAACCGGTCGACGCCCGTCACGGCGATGACACCGCGTCCCGCGCGCGGCGCGACGGCCGTGCCGCGCACCAGCGCACGCTGTTCGCGCATCGGATCGCCGACGTGCAGCAGCACATCGCCGTCGGTGATCGCGCCCGCGGGCGAAGCGATCATCAGTCCACCTTCGCCAGGCGGGCGGATGCGTGCGAGCCGAGCTCGGATCCGAGGGCGGCGATGTCCCAGGCCCAGAGCAGATGTCCGTCGACCAGGCCGTACAGCCGGGTCGCCGCCGTGTACGCCTTGGTTCCGGGCGCAGCGATGACCGCATCCGTCGCGATGTCGATGCGCGGGCCGCGGATCTGGCCGAGGTAGAGCTCGCTGACACCGTCGGCGTGCACGATGTTCGCGGCGATCTCGAAGCCTCCCTCAGCGGTACGCAGCGCCTCGACGTCATCGGCCGTGCGCGCCGGCTCATCAGAGACCGCCGGGAGCAGTCCCGGGCCGGGATCCCCGGGCCCCTGCGGTCGCACGATGCGCCAGAAGCCGACCTCGGAAACGAGCAGACGCCGCGACTCACCCTCGCCGAGCCAGGCGGTGGCGGAGTAGTTGACGGCGTCGCCGCCGTCGTGGCTGAAGCTCACGCGGTGCGTGAACTCACCGGTGAAGTGGTGATCGCCTGCCTCGTAATCGATCACGCCGGTCCCCTCCCAGACTCCAAGGAGCCACGAGAGGGGAGCGAGGTCGGCGGGCAGATCGGTGGGGAGCTCGATCATCGCCCGCTCCGTCAGCGCTGGCCGCGGTAGAGGTTCCAGACCACGGCGCCCGAGACGAAGGCGATGGCGAGGGAGGCGAGCACGAGCAGGCCCACGAAGAACATTTCGAGCGCGACCAGGTCCATGCGCCCATGGTAGCCCGTCAGCGAGGGCGATGGGCTCAGCGCGAACCGGCGATGAGCGCGGAGAGCGCGACGGCCACGCTGATCACTCCGAGCACGAGCAGGGCACCGAGACTGCTCAGCGCTACGCGCTGGATGAAGCGCTGCACCCGCCCGTACGCCAGCTGGATGACGAAGGCGAGGATGACGGATGCGGCGAGCGCCAGCGTCATCCACGTCGCGTGCCACGGCGACGGGACGAACAGCGCGACGGCGATGCCTGCGACGGCCGCGAACGCCCAGACGGCCACGATGCCGCCGAGGGGCCGACGTGGCGCCAGTTCCGGTGTCGTCATACGATCATTCTCACGCATGGGAGCGCGCGCTGCACGTCGTGCGTCCCGGTGAGATCTGCGTGCCTCGCGGCTGCGCATAAGATGAGCACGACGCGGACCCCGCCCGGAGGGTGACTTTGGCACAGCTTCTCGTTCTGAGTTCCGCCGGTGGCGCGCCCGCGCTCCCGGCGCTGGAGCTGTTGAGCCATCGTGTCCGCCAGATCCCCGCCGAGCCTGCGCAGCTGGTGAACGCCCCCAACGCGGACGTCGTCTTCGTCGATGCGCGTCACGATCTGGTGGGCGCCAAGTCGCTGTGCAAGATCCTGACGACCACGGGACTCGACGCGCCTCTCGTGCTCATCGTCACCGAGGGCGGGCTCACGGCGGTGTCCACCGATTGGGGCGTCGACGACGTGATCCTGGTCGGGGCGGGCCCTGCGGAGGTCGATGCCCGCATCCGGCTCGCCGTCGGGCGTATGTCGAAGGAGCAGGTCTCTACCCGCATCCAGACCTCCGGCATCACGATCGACGAATCCTCGTACTCCGCCAAGGTTCACGGCAAGCCGCTGGATCTGACCTACAAGGAGTTCCAGCTGCTGCACTTCTTCGCGACGCATCCGTCTCGGGTGTTCACGCGGGAGCAGCTGCTCAGCGAGGTCTGGGGCTACGACTACTTCGGCGGCACCCGCACGGTCGACGTGCACGTGCGACGCCTGCGCGCCAAGCTCGGCGACCTCGAGCAGCTGATCGGGACAGTGCGCAACGTCGGCTACCGCTTCAACGTGTACGAAGAGGACCAGATCCCGGCTGCCGGGGAGCGCGCCGGATCCTGACCCTCGCGGAGTTCACACTCGTGTCACCTCTGGCTGCAAGGATGTGGGAATGATCTCCGACGTGATGCTCGATGCGGGCCTGGGCGATGCCGACGATGACGACTTCGACGTCACCGACGGCGGTGACACGGAACTGCCCGACGCGCGGTACCTCGATCGCGAGCTGAGCTGGCTGGCGTTCAACCAGCGCGTGCTGGAGCTCGCGGAGGACCCGACCGTGCCGACGCTCGAGCGCGCGAACTTCCTTGCCATCTTCGGCAGCAACCTCGACGAGTTCTTCATGGTGCGCGTCGCGGGACTCAAGCGCCGCATCATCACGGGCCTCGCGGTGCCGTCGAACATCGGCCGCGCGGCGCAAGACGTCCTCACCGACATCTCCGGCGAAGCTCACGCCCTCCAGCTGCGTCACGCCGAGGCCTGGCAGCAGCTCGTCCGGCCCGCACTGGCGGGTTCCGGCATCGAGGTGATCGGCTGGGGCGACCTCGACGAAGACGACCGCGCGCGTCTGTCCGACTATTTCCAGTCGCAGGTGTTCCCGGTGCTCATGCCGCTCGCGGTCGACCCCGCTCATCCCTTCCCCTACATCTCCGGCCTGTCGCTGAATCTGGCCATCCGCATCCGCAACGCCAAGACCGGCCGACAGGAGTTCGCGCGCCTGAAGGTGCCGCCGATGCTCCCGCGCTTCGTCGAGGTCTCGCGCGACGGCGAGCGCGTGCGCTACCTTGCGCTCGAAGACCTGATCGCCAACCACCTCTCCGACCTGTTCCCGGGCATGGAGATCCTCGACCACCACGCGTTCCGCCTCACGCGCAACGAAGACATGGTGATCGAAGAGGACGAGACCGAGAACCTCATCCAGGCGCTCGAGGCCGAGCTCATGCGCCGCCGTTTCGGGCCGCCGATCCGCCTCGAGATCACCGACGACATGGACGAGCTCACCCTCGACCTGCTGATCAAGGAACTCGACATCACCGAGCAGGAGGTCTACCGCCTCCCCGGGCCGCTGGATCTGCGGGGGCTCTTCGACCTCTCGCGCATCGACCGTCCCGACCTGCACTACCCCCCGCACGTTCCCACGACAGCGCTGGCGTTCCAGCCGGGCGACAACAACGAGCGCGCCGACATCTTCGCCGCCATCCGCAAGGGCGACGTGCTGGTGCACCACCCCTACGAGTCCTTCGCCACCAGCGTGCAGGCCTTCCTCGAGCAGGCGGCGAAAGACCCGCACGTACTGGCGATCAAGCAGACCCTGTATCGCACCTCGGGTGACAGCCCCATCGTGCAGGCGCTGATCGACGCCGCCGAGGCGGGCAAGCAGGTGCTGGCTCTCGTCGAGGTCAAGGCGCGCTTCGACGAGGCGAACAACATCGTCTGGGCCCGCAAGCTCGAGAAGGCCGGCGTGCACGTCGTCTACGGCCTCGTCGGGCTGAAGACGCACTGCAAGCTCGCCCTCGTGATCCGCGAGGAGAACGGCGTGCTGCGCAGCTATTGCCACGTCGGCACCGGCAACTACAACCCGAAGACCAGCCGCATCTACGAGGACTTCGGCCTGTTCACTGCGAGCGACGAGGTCGGCCGCGACCTCACCCGCCTGTTCAACGAACTGAGCGGGTACGCGATCGAGAAGAAGTTCAAGCGTCTGCTCGTCGCCCCGCTGCACCTGCGCAAGGGGCTCGTCCGTCTCATCGAACGCGAACGCAAGCACGCCCTCGACGGCAAGAGCTCCGGCATCCGCATCAAGGTCAACTCGATGGTCGACGAGCAGATCATCGATGCGCTCTATCGGGCGAGCCGGGCCGGGGTACCGGTCGAGGTCTGGGTCCGCGGCATCTGCAGCATCCGGCCCGGCGTCGAAGGGCTGAGCGAGAACATCACGGTGCGCTCGATCCTCGGCCGCTACCTCGAGCACTCGCGGATCTTCGCGTTCGACAACGACGGCGATCCCGAGACGTTCATCGGCTCCGCAGACATGATGCACCGCAACCTCGACCGCCGCGTCGAGGCGCTCGTGCGCATCACGGCGCCCGCGCAGGTCGCCGAGCTGAGCGATCTGTTCTCGCTCGCGATGAGCGACAGCACGAGCTCCTGGTGGCTCGAGGCGGACGGCACGTGGACGCGGCATTCGACCGACGCCGAGGGCAAGGCCCTGGTCGACATGCAGGACAAGACGATGTTCCAGGTGCAGCGCCGCCGTCGTTCGAGGGCGGTGCGATGACGCACACCGCCGTCTATGCCGCGGGCGGAATCGTCTGGCGCCGGGTCGAGGACAAGCTGAAGATCCTCCTCATCCACCGCACCCGGTACCGCGATGTCACCCTTCCGAAGGGAAAGGTCGACCCGGGCGAGGCGCTGGTGGAGACGGCCGTTCGTGAGATCTTCGAAGAGACCGGGATCGCCGTCTCCCTCGGGCTCCCGGTCGGGGTCTCCCGCTACACGCTGCCGAGCCGGCGCGAGAAGATCGTGCACTACTGGTCAGCCGAGGCCACCGACGCCGCCATCCGCGCGTCGGCGTTCGTGCCGAACAAGGAGATCGCCGCCATCGAGTGGGTGAGCCCGAGAAAGGCCCTCACCTACCTCAGCTACCCCGTCGACGTGGAGATCGTGGAGAACTTCCTCCGATTCGTCGACGACGGCGTGCTGGAGACGTTCCCGATCGTCGTGCTGCGCCACGCGAAAGCCACGCCGCGTGACGAGTGGTCGGGCTCCGACACGTCCCGCCCCCTCACCGCGCGCGGGCGCAAGCAGGCCGAGGCGATCGTCGGGCCGCTCAGCTCGTTCGGCATCCGTCGGATCGTGTCGTCGGATGCGGTCCGCTGCACCGAGACGGTGGCGCCCCTGGCCGCAGCCCTCGGACGGTCAGTCAAGACGAGCGAGCTCATCAGCCAGGACGCCTGGGAAGAGGGACGTTCCGACGCCCGCACCGTCGTCGGCAAGCGGGTGCGCTCGCGTAAGCCGGCCGTGGTGTGCAGCCACGGGCCCGTTCTGCCCGACATCCTGCACGAGCTGGCCCTCGCGACCGGCACGCTGCGCGGCTCGTATCTCGGCAGCGCGTCCGCGCTGGAGGTCGGCGGCTTCTCGGTGGTACACCTGTCGCGGACGAACCCGGGTTCGGGCATCGCCGCGATCGAGACGCACCTTCCGAAGGTCTGACATGCCGGGCGCGGTCCGCGTGCTCTGGACGACGCGGGACGGCGCCGATCGTCGAACGGCTGCCGCGAGACTCGTCCGCGACGCGACCGGGCGCACGCTGCGTCACGGGCCGTGCCCCAGGTGCGGCGGCGACCACGGGCGTCCTCGCCTCGAGGGAGGCGGATCCGTCTCCCTCGCCTATGCGGGCGATCTCGTGGTTACGGCGCTGGCCGAGCACGGCGACATCGGCGTCGATGTCGAGCAGGGCGCCGCGTCCGCGCCGGCGCGGCTCGACCGGCTCGCTCCCGGCTCGATGCTGCGGGACTGGACGAGGTTCGAGGCGGCGACCAAGGCGGTCGGGGCGGATCTCCGCGACGGTATCCAACTGCCCGTGGTCATCGAGGACGAGGATTGGGTGGCGGTCGTCGCCGGTCGCGTGGTGCACGGACGCGAGGTCGACGCTCCCGCCGGGTTCGTGATCAGCGTCGCGCGAGCCGGGGCAGCGGAGCCCGGTCGATCCACGAGCTGAGCACTGCCGCCGAGCCGTCGTCGAGCAGGGCGCGGAAGTCGTCGGTGACCACCAGGCCGTGCCGGTGGGCGACGGTCCACGAGCGCAGCAGCTCGAAGAACGCCGTATCGCCCAGGTGCAGCCTCAGGGCCTGCAGCGCGAGCGCGCCGCGTTTGTAGACCCGGTCATCGAACAGCAGAGCCGCCCCCGGATCAGCGATCACCAGGTCCTGCGGCTCGGCCGCGAGTTGCCGCAGATGGGCACGCGCGCAGGAGTCGGCATCCGGTCCGCCCGATGCTTCCGACCACAGCCACTCGGCGTAGCAGGCGAAGCCCTCGTTGAGCCAGATGTCCTGCCACCGCGCGATACCCACGCTGTTGCCGAACCACTGGTGGGCGAGCTCGTGCGCCACGAGTCGCTCGCTCGCCGCATCCAGATGATTCGCGCCGAACACCGCCATACCCTGTGACTCAAGCGGGATCTCGAGGTCGTCCGCGGTCACCACCACGCGGTACTGGCTCTGCGGGTACGGCCCGAACCGCTCAGCGAACGCCGCCAGCATCCGCGGGAGATCGGCGAAGGCCGCGGTGGCCGGAGCCCGCAGCGCTGCCGGAGCCCAGAGCTCCACCGGCACGGGGGCGTCGATCTCGGCACGCCCGTATCGGCCGATCTGCACCGCCGCCAGATACGTCGCGGTGGGAACGTCGCAGACGTACTCCGCGATCCGGCGGCGTCCCTGCACCTGATCTCGGATGCGGGCGCCCACCGCGACGGCGGTGTACTCGCGGTCGGTGGCGATCCTCATCCGCATCCGGGCGCGATTGTCGGGACGATCGTTGCAGGGGAACCAGGTCGACGCGCCTGTCGGCTGGTTCGCCACGAGGGCTCCGTCGGTCAGCTCCTCCCAGCCGATGGCGCCCCACGGTGAACGTCTCGGCGCGGGCGAGCCTTCGTAGCGCACCTCGATCGTGAACGTCTCCCCCGCCGCCACGTCGCGACCGAATCCGATCTGCAGATGCTGCGCGCTCTGACGCTGCACGGCCGGGGTCGCGTCGTCGATGCGCACCCGGGTGACGCGCAGCCCGATGAGATCCAGGCTCACGCCGCGCAGCTCGCTCGACGCGGTCGCCACGATCGTGGCGGTGCCGCTCAGACGGTTGGTGCGAACCCGGTAGTCGAGGTCGAGGTCGTAGGAGACGACGTCGTAGGTGATGTCGCCGCTGCGCGGGGCGTAGGCGTCGCCGCTCACGAGGTGGACTGGTACGCGCGCACCTTGACCGCACGCCAGGGGCCGATGGGATTGCCGCTCCAGCGGGTGCCGACCGGAACCGCCTCGCCGCGCATCACGAGGGATGCAGGGCCCACGGTCGCGTCGGCGCCGATGACGGCGGCGGGCAGGATCACGCTGTGCGGGCCCAGCGTCGCTCCGGGCTCGAGCTCTACGGTGTCCATGCTCATGATTCGATCATGGAACAGATGCGTCTGCACGACGCATCCCCGGTTGACCGTCGCGCCGTCGCCGAGCGTGACCAGATCCGGCTCGGGAAGCCAGTAGGAATCGCACCAGACGCCGGTACCGATGCGCGCCCCCATCGCCCGCAGCCACACCGCCAGGGCTGGTGTTCCTACGGCGGCACGTGCGAACCACATCGCCGCCACCATCTCGGTGAACGTGTCGACGACCTCCGTCCGCCAGACGAAGCTGGACCATAGGGGCTGCTCGCCGGCACGGATGGGGCCGACGATCGTCCACTTCGCGACCACGGTGGTCGCTGCCGCGGCGGCCCCCGCCGCCAGCAGCACGATCCCCGACAGGAGGAGCGCCCCCAGCCAGCCGACCCAGACCGTGAGTCCCGCAAGCGCGAACAGCACCGACAGCCCGATCGCGCAGGTCACGACCACGGGGACGAGGCGGCACAGCTCCCAGAGCGCCCGCGCGAAGCGCAAACCCCGCGTCGGGCGGTAGGTGCGCGACTCATCCGTTTCGGTGACGGCACGACGCAGGCGCACCGCGGGCGAGCCGAGCCAGGACGACCCCGGCTTCGCCTTGCGCGGCGCCGACGACAGCACCGCCACCAGACCGTCACGGGGCACGCGATGCCCCGGCGCCGCCATTCCGGAATTGCCGAGGAACGCGCGCTTGCCGATGCGGACGGTGCCTAACCGCATCCACCCTGCGTGCAGCTCGTAGGAGGCGACCATCGTGTCGTCGGCGAGAAAGGCGCCGTCTTCGATCCGGGCCAGCGACGGCAGCAGGAGCACCGTCGACGCCTCGACGTCGCGGCCGACGCGGGCACCCAGCATGCGGAGCCAGACGGGCGTGAACAAGCTCGAGTAGAGCGGGAAGAGGATGGTGCGCGACGCGTCCAGGAGGCGCTCGATGGTCCATGCCTGCCACGCCACTCGGCTGCGCACGGGGTGCGTGCCCTCGACGAGTCCGATCGAGAGCAGGCGCACCGCGGCCACGACGACGCCGGCGAGCACGAGACCGCACACGAGCACGGCCGGCACGAGCCACGACATCGCCGCACCGAAGGCGGCCGCCAACGACGGTGCGCCCTGCACGCCGAAGGCCAGGACGACCGCGCCGCAGAGGATGGCGAACACCGGGAGCATGGCGAGCGCGAGTGCCGACGCGCCGTAAGCCCACACCCAGCGGTGCGGAGTGGGCGGCCGCCCGGCGGGCCAATCCTCGGCGACCGCGCCCACGCGGACCGCCGGTGAGCCTGCCCAGGTCTGCGCCGCACGCACCCGCCCGAAGACGGCGGAGCCGGGGGCGATCTCCGCGCGCTGCCCGATGCGCGTGCCCGGGGCGAGGGTGCTGCGTGCGCCGATGGTCGCCGCGGCGCCGATGCGGATGGCGCCCACGCGCAGGAGGTCGCCGTCGATCCAGTAGCCGCGCAGGTCCACTTCGGGCTCGATCGACGCGCCGTCACCCACCTCGAGCATCCCGGTGACGGGAGGCAGCGTGTGCAGATCGACGTCTCGGCCGATCCGGGCCCCCAGCGCCCGGGCGTAGTAGGTGATCCAGGGGGCGCCGGCGAGACCGACCGCATCCACCTGGTCGGCGATCTGCTCCGCCAGCCACACACGCAGGTGCACCGCACCCCCGCGCGGGTAGTCCCCCGGACGCAGCCCCGCGAGCAGGACACGCGCGGACGCGGCGGCGAGCGCCATGCGCCCCAACGGCGTCGCGAACACAAGCCACCCGATCACGAGCAGCCATACCGGCGCCGTCGGCAAGGCGCCGAAACCCGGGAAGAGGGTGAGGACGGTCCCTGCGGTGAGGATGTAGAGCAGCCACCGCACGCCCGACAGGATGAACAACGGCGCTCCCACCAGCGTCTGCAGCCACTGCGTCGCACGCGGCGTCGGTTCGGGGCGCCGGTACTCGCCGCCTGCCGCATCGGGCAGGAACGGCCCGAGAGCCTTGGCCATGGCCGACAGGCGGGGCAGGTCGTAGATGTCGGCGACGGTGAACTCCGGCACCCGTGCACGGATGCGGGACACGAGCTGCGCAGCGGCCAGCGAGCCGCCGCCGAGGTCGAAGAAGTCCGCCTTGCGCCCGGGCACCGCGATGCCCAGCACCGCCTGCCACTGCTCCGCCAGCCACGCCTCTGCAGGGTCGAGTCCCGACGGCGGCGTCTCCACGCCCGGCAGTGGCCACGGCAGGGCACCCCGGTCGACCTTCCCCGACGTCCGGACGGGCAGCTCATCGACGACGGCGAGCAACGGCACGATCGCCGCCGGGAGGCTCTCGGCCAGACGCGCCCTCGCCTCGGCACGGTCGAGCTCAATACCCGGCTCGAGAACGAGATAACCCACCAGGACGGCGACCCCCGCCTCACTGTGCCGCACCGCCGCGGCCGCGGTGTGCACCCCCGGGAGCTCCTGCAGCGCGGACTCGACCTCGCCCAGTTCGATCCGCCGCCCACCGACCTTCACCTGGTCATCTGCCCGGCCCTGGAACACGAGCCCCGCGCTCTCGAAGCGGACGAGGTCACCCGAGCGGTAGGCGCGCTCCCATCCCAGGGACGGCATGGGTGCGTACTTCTCCGCGTCCTTCAGCGGATCGATATAGCGCGCCAGGCCGACGCCACCGATGATCAACTCGCCGATCTCCCCCTCTCCCACACGCGCACCGCCGGCATCCACCACGGCGAGCATCCAGCCGTCCAGCGGCAGGCCTATCCGCACCGGGGCCGAGCCGTCCATGAGAGAGCCGCAGGCCACCACGGTCGCCTCGGTCGGGCCGTACGTGTTCCACACCTCGCGCCCCTCGGCCTGCAGGCGCGCGGCGAGTTCGGGCGGGCACGCCTCCCCGCCGAAGATGAGCAGCCGCACATTCTCGATGGCCTCCGCCGGCCACATCGCCGCCAGCGTCGGCACCGTCGAGACGGCGGTGATCCCCTGACGGATCAGCCACGGTGCGAGATCCTCCCCCGAGCGCACGAGCGAGCGAGGAGCGGGAACGAGGCACGCGCCGTGACGCCATGCCAGCCACATCTCCTCGCATGAGGCGTCGAAGGCGACCGAGAGGCCCGCCAGCACCCGATCGCCCGGACCGAGGGGTGCATCCTGAAGGAACATGCGCGCCTCGGCATCCACGAAGGCCGCGGCGGACCGGTGGCTCACCGCCACCCCCTTCGGCACACCCGTCGAGCCGGAGGTGAAGATGATCCAGGCGTCGTCCTCCACCGTCACGACGGGAACCGCGTCGAACGCGCGCGTCGACGGATGCGGGGCGTCCCCGTCATTGAGTTCGACAGCGGGTGTCGGTCGCTCAGATGCGACGTACACACCGCCGGCACCGATGACACCGGCCACTCGCGCCTCTCCGTACACGAGGCGCGCACGCTCGTCCGGATCGTCCGCATCCACGGGCACGTACGCAGCTCCCGCGACCAGCACCCCGAGGATCGCGACATAGAGATCCTTCGAACCCGAGGGCATGCGTATGCCGACCCGGTCGCCGCGGCGCACACCCGCGGCGATCAGGCGTGCAGCGGTGCGGCTGACGTGGGCCAGCAGCTCTGCATAGCTCAGGGCGCCCGAGCCGTCGTCGATCGCCGACGCTTCGGGGTGACGCCTGGCGCTCTCACGCAGGACGTCCACCAGCGTGCGAGGCGACGGCGCCTCGGCGGATCTGTCCAGAACAGCCTGAGAATCGGAGAGCATGCGCCGAAAGTAGGGACCGTGGGTGAACGGATGGTGTCGCCACGCGCTCGCTCCACCGCATCCGCCTCCCTTCGTTCACCTTCCGTTCACCCGCACAGCGGACGCTGGTAAACGCGCCTGCTTAGCGTCTTCGGCGAGCCCTGCACCGGGCCCGTAACCCTGACACGTGAAGGATTTCACAGTGAAGATCACCCGCATCGCCCAGGTGGGCGCCATCGCCGCCATCGCGGCACTCGCGCTCGCCGGCTGCGCCGCGAACGAGGCGCCCGCCGGCAACGAGACCTCCGCCGGCTCCGAGTCATCGCTGCCCACCGGTCTCTCCGGCACCCTGAACGGCTCCGGCGCCACGTCGCAGCAGGTCGCCATCCAGTCCTGGACGCAGCTGCTGCAGACGGCCAACGCCGACCTGACCGTCAACTACGACCCGCAGGGTTCGGGCACCGGCCGCGAGTCGTTCCAGTCGGGCGCCGTGCAGTTCGCCGGCTCCGACCGCGCCTTCAAGAAGGACGAGATCACCGCCGGCCCGTTCAGCGTCTGCGCACCCGACTCGGGCCTCGTCGAGATCCCGGCCTACGTGTCGCCGATCGCGATCATCTTCAACGTCGAGGGCGTCAAGGAGCTCAACCTCGACCCCGCCACGATCGCGGGCATCTTCGCCGGCACGATCACCAACTGGAACGACCCGGCCATCGCAGCGACCAACAAGGACGCGAAGCTGCCCGACCTGGCGATCACGCCCGTGCACCGCTCCGACAAGTCGGGCACGACCGGCAACTTCACCGACTACCTCTCCAAGACCGACGCCGCGGGCTGGACCTACGGCTCCGTCGAAGAGTGGCCGATCTCGGGCGGCGAGGCCGCCCAGGGCACCTCGGGTGTCGTCAACGCCGTCAAGGGCGGCAACGGCACGATCGGCTACGCCGACTCGTCGCAGGCCGCGGGCATCTCGTCGGTCGCTGTCAAGGTGGGCGATGACTTCGTCACGCACTCCGCCGAGGGTGCGGCCACGGCCGTCGACGCGTCGCCGTTCGAGGACGGCCGCGGCGACAACGACCTCGCCATCACGATCGACCGCACCACGACCGAGGCCGGCGCCTACCCCGTCGTTCTCATCAGCTACCTGATCGGTTGCGAGAAGTACACCGACGCCGCTGCGGCGAAGCTCGTCCAGGGCTTCTTCACGACGGCGATCAGCGAGGAGGGCCAGCAGGCCGCCGCCAAGAACGCCGGCAGCGCGCCCATCTCCGACACGCTGCGCGAGCGCGCTCAGAAGGCCATCGACGCCATCTCCTGACACGCACAGAGCGGCCCCGGGTTCTCCCGGGGCCGCTCTGGCCCGTCCTGACCCGAACACGACGAGAAAGCGATAGATGACAGCCACCGCCGCGGGACCCACCCGCCCCGCTGCCAAACGGCGCCCCGGAGACATATGGTTCTCCGGCTCCGCTCTGGCCGCCGGCAGCATGATCCTGGTGACGCTCGCCGCCGTGGCGATCTTCCTCATCATCCAGTCGATCCCGGCTCTCGGAGCAGACGCCTCCCAGGCATCTCTCCTCTCCTCCAACTTCTGGGCGTATGTCGCGCCGCTGCTGTTCGGCACGGTCTGGGCCGCCTTCCTCGCCCTGCTGATGGCCGTTCCGCTGTCGCTGGGCGTCGCCCTCTTCATCACTCACTACGCACCGCGCCGTCTCGCGCAGGGTCTCGGCTACATCGTCGACCTGCTGGCTGCGGTGCCTTCCGTCGTCTTCGGCCTCTGGGGCATTCTGGTGCTCGCCCCCGCCGTACAGCCGGTCTACTCGTGGCTGAACGAGAACGCCGGATGGTTCCCGCTCTTCTCCGGTGACGTCTCGGCGACGGGACGCACGATCTTCACCGCCGGTATCGTGCTCGCCGTCATGGTGGTCCCGATCATCACGGCGATCTGCCGCGAAGTGTTCCTGCAGACGCCGAAGCTGCACGAGGAAGCCGCGCTCGCCCTCGGCGCGACCCGCTGGGAGATGATCCGGATGGCCGTGCTGCCCTTCGGACGCTCCGGGATCGTGTCCGGCGCCATGCTGGGCCTCGGCCGTGCTCTCGGTGAGACCATGGCGGTCGCTATGGTGCTCTCGACCACGGGCGCCGTCACCTGGCAGCTGTTCACCTCTCAGAACCCCTCGACGATCGCCGCGAACATCGCACTGACCTTCCCCGAGGCCTACGGCACGAACATCAACGTGCTCATCGCGACCGGCCTCATCCTGTTCATCGTGACCTTCGTGGTCAACGCCATCGCGCGCTGGATCGTCAGCCGCCGCAAGGAATTCTCGGGGGCGAACTGACATGACGATCACCGAATCCGCTGCACCCGCGCGTACCGCATCCGGCGCACAGCTGCGCGCCGGCCGCCTGGCCGGATGGTTCCCCTGGGTGCTGCTGGGCGCATCGCTCGCCGCGATGTTCGCCGTCTTCGCCATCCTCGGCACCGCGACCGGTGAAGGCGTGAACGTCGCGGGCTGGCTCGTCTCGGCGGCGCTGGTCTACCTCGCGCTCATCACGGTCATCTCCACGATCGTCGAGGGCAGCCGCAAGGCCGTCGACCGCCTCGTCACCGGCATCGTCACCAGCGCGTTCCTCATCGCGATGGTGCCGCTCGTATCGGTGGCCTGGACCGTGATCGCCAATGGCGTCGCCCGCTTCGACGCGACGTTCTTCTCCTCCTCGATGCGCAACGTTGTCGGCGAAGGCGGCGGCGTCGTGCACGCGGTCTGGGGAACGGTGCTGATCACGCTCGCCGCGGCGATCATCTCCATCCCGATCGGACTGCTCACCTCGGTCTACCTCGTCGAGTACGGCCGCGGCCGACTCGCCCAGGCGATCACCTTCCTCGTGGACGTCATGACCGGCATCCCCTCGATCGTCGCCGGCCTGTTCGCCTATGCGCTGTTCGCACTGTTCTTCGGACCCGGCATCCGCATGGGCATCATGGGCGCTGTCGCCCTCGCCGTGCTGATGATCCCGGTCGTCGTGCGCTCGAGCGAGGAGATGCTGCGACTCGTGCCGAACGAGCTGCGCGAGGCGTCGTACGCCCTCGGTGTGCCGAAGTGGCTGACCATCGTGAAGGTCGTGCTGCCGACGGCGATCGCGGGTATCACCACGGGTGTCATGCTCTCGATCTCCCGCGTCATCGGTGAGACCGCGCCGCTGCTGATCACGGCCGGCTTCACCGACTCGCTCAACTACAACCTGTTCGACGGCCGCATGCAGACGCTGCCGGTCTTCGTGTACACGCAGTACGCGAACCAGGGCATCCCGCCCGAGGCGTACTGGGATCGGGCCTGGGCAGCCGCCCTCACCCTGATCCTCATCGTCATGCTCCTCAACCTCGTCGCCCGGATCGTCGCGAAGGTCTTCGCGCCGAAGACCGGCCGCTGATCTCCCGAGAGAAAGAACCCCTTCGTGTCAAAGAGCATCGAAGTCAACGACCTCAACGTCTACTACGGCGACTTCCTCGCCGTCGAGGGCGTCGGGCTCCACATCCAGCCGCGCAGCGTCACGGCCTTCATCGGCCCGTCCGGATGCGGCAAGTCCACGTTCCTTCGCACGCTCAACCGCATGCACGAGGTCATCCCCGGCGCGCGCGTCGAGGGTGAGGTGCTGCTGGACGGCGAGAACCTCTACGGGCAGGGCGTCGACCCCGTGCTGGTGCGTCGCCAGATCGGGATGGTCTTCCAGCGCCCCAACCCGTTCCCCACGATGTCGATCCGCGAGAACGTGTTGGCCGGCGTGAAGCTGAACAACAAGCGCATTTCCAAGTCGGACGCGGACGCGCTCGTCGAGAAGTCGCTGCAGGGCGCCAACCTCTGGAACGAGGTCAAGGACCGCCTCGACAAGCCGGGCTCCGGCCTCTCCGGCGGTCAGCAGCAGCGTCTGTGCATCGCGCGTGCGATCGCCGTCTCCCCCGACGTGCTGCTGATGGACGAGCCCTGCTCGGCCCTCGACCCGATCTCGACCTACGCGATCGAGGAGCTGATCGACGAGCTCAAGAGCGAGTACACGATCGTGATCGTGACGCACAACATGCAGCAGGCGTCGCGTGTGAGCGACAAGACCGCGTTCTTCAACATCGCCGGCACCGGTAAGCCCGGAAAGCTCATCGAGTACGACGACACCTCCACGATCTTCACGACGCCGAGCGTGCAGGCCACCGAGGACTACGTATCGGGCCGCTTCGGTTGATCCGACGGCACCCGTGAGGGGCGGTCGCGCTTCGGCGTGACCGCCCTTCCGCGTTCGGGTCAGTCGCGCGGCGACAGCAGGTAGGTGTTGAGCTCGGCGGTGAAGGCCGCGTCGTACGGCAGCGGCGCGCCGTCGACCGAGGTGATGCCGGCGGCGAGGCGCACGCTGGAGACGAGCCATGCCGCATCCGCGTCTCGCAGCACGTCGACGCCGAGCGTGGCGTAGTCCGTCTGGAAGCCGCGCTCGGCGAGGTGGGCGAACAGGCTGAGCTGCGTCGTGCCGTGCAGGATGCCGGCGCCCGGGGCGGGCGTGACGAACCGGTCGCCTCGACGAAGCACGAGGGAGGATGTGGGGCCCTCGAGCAGCACGCCATCGCTCGTGACGAAGACGGCATCATCCGCATCGCGACGGTGGGCCTCGCGGATCGCGGCCATGTTGGTCGCGTACGACAGGGTCTTCGCGCCGAGCAGAAGCCACGGCGCACGCTCGGGGGCGCCGCTGTCGTATCCGCGGTCGAGCAGGACGACACGGATGCCGTCGCGACGCACACGGGTGTTGTCGGGCGCCTCGGCGACCGTCACCCAGGCCGTCGGCGTGGGGCCGTGCTCGACCCCGCGGCTCAGGATGAGCTTGATGACGCACTCCCCCGCCGGGCACTCGGATGCGGTCGCCGCGACCGCCTGCTCCCACTGCACGAGGTTCGGCACGGGAAGATCGCAGAGCCGCGCCGAGTGCGCGAGTCGCTCGAGATGCGCGGAGACTTCCTGCGCGTGGCCGTCGACGACCCCGATCGACTCGAAGATGCCGTCACCGCGCTGCGTGCTGAGCTCCCCCACGCTGAGTGCCGGTGCCGACGGGTCGATCGGCGTGAACGTGCCGGAGAAGTCGGTGCGCGCGTCCTCGGATGCGGCGGGTGCGAGCAGAAGTGCGTATCGCCAGGCCATCCCCCGAGCCTACGCGGGCGGAATACCTCGCTGCGAGGCTCCGTTACACTGGAACAGCCGGGCCGCAGTAACCCCGGGCTCCAACTTCTGCCGCTGCGAGCGGCCTTGCGCCGAGAGGCGTTTCTGCGGCCTGGCACTTACTTTTTCGGGTGCGCTCCTGCCAGCTCAGCGAGGCGACGGGATCGCTAGCCTGTTCCCGTGCTGACGATCAAGGTCGACCGCGACTCCGTCGCGATGGGAGACGATGTCCAGAGCCACGCCGAGACCTGGCAGATGCCAGACGATGCAACACTCGGCGAAGTGATCGTCCGTGCCGTCGAGGAGTCTTATCTCGCGTCTGTCGCGGGCCGCGTCGCCTGGACGTGGGAAGACAGCACGGGGCGACTGCTCGCCGTGATAGAGATCGACGGAGTGTCGTGGCCGCCTCGAGCGACCGTGCAGTCGCTCTGGTGGGCGGGACTACAGCGACAGATCAGCGACGACGGCAGAGCGGACGACGCCGGGGAGTACGCGTTCTTCTTCCGTTACCACTCCGGCGGTCGCAGTCTCGCCTGGGATGAGTTCCGTACGTGGGTCGTCCCGCACCGCAGCTAGCTCTGCCGTCACATGCGGTGTTCTTCACGCTGTAGGCGCCAGGACCTGAACTGATGCCGGCCTAGCGACGGGTCATACGTTCTGGTCCAGCTTCGCGGGCTCGCCCTGACGCTCTGCTACCTCGGAACGGGTCTGCAAGCTCACCCGGAGTACGTCGATGACGTCGTGGGGATCCGTGTTCGTCGCGGCAGCTTCGTCAACGAGCTCGCGGAGCTTCTTGATCACCGATCGTGGCAGTACCGCCGCAGAATCTGCCACGCGGGTCCCGGCCGCGGTCCGGCTGACGACGAGACCGTCCTGTTCGAGCATCTTGTATGCCTTCGCGGCGGTTCCTTGCGCGACCTTGAGGTCTGCAGCGGTTTGACGAACGGTGGGAAGCCGCTCGTTCGCGCCCAACTGGCCGGAGACGATGAGTCCACGAAGCTGTCGGTAGATCTCGATCGCCGAGCTGTTCTCGTCCGTCGCCGTCCCTGCCGAGCGAGCAGTCATCGTGCTGCCTCCACTGTCGCGGGCGGCATGGCTGCTTCGTGTAGGTCACGGATCACCCGCCGACGGCGCAGGCCGGCGCCTGCGACCAGGAGCAACAGCGCGAAACCTACGATCTCCAGGAGCGACGCGCCCCAGCCTGCGGCGATCGCGAATTCGGCGTATCGCCAGGTGGCATCGTAGGGGTTGCCGCCGTTCTGGCCCGTGACGATGAGCTGAGAGCCAGATCCTGCCTTCGCGACGAATCGCCAGGCTCCCGCGAGAGTGAGGAGCATCGCCGCCGCCGTCACGCGTGTGACGTGGCGCGCGGTCTCGCGGCGCGCCGACCGTTCGGCGACGACGGTTTCCGCACGCAGGTAGGGACGTGCCGCATTGCGATCAAGCGCAAACCATGCGACGGCGAGGAGGGCACCCAAGCTGATGAGCACCGGGATCCCGTAGGTCCACCCGTAGAACGGCAGACGGATCGGGTCGATCGCGCCTTCGTTGGGAATGGGGATGACCAGCCAGGTGTATTGCCCGCGCCCGTTGGGCGACGAGGCGATACCGGCCAAGACGGTCGTCGCGGTGAGGCCGAGGCCGATGACTCCCAGGCCGATGAGCGCGAACCGAGAGCTGTAACTCCGCCAACTGCGACGCTCAGCGGAGACGACGGCAGCCTCCGCCGGCGTCGTCCCCCGAGTAACGATGAAGGCAACGACGACGCCGATGCCGATGGCGGCGCTCGCGATTGGGGTGGCGAACCGCCACCAATGAAGGCGATCGGCGCCGGTGAGGATGTAGCCGCGAAGCACGTAATCCGCGAAGAACAACGCCATCACCATGACCGCGACGACCCCGACTGCGCGTTGCTCGGACACGTATCTCGCACGAATCGATCGCGATTCGGCCGCCGGCAGCCGGCCCACTCCACGGAGACGGTCCCCTGCGAGGAGGCCGATGCCGCCCGCGAGCACCAGCGCCAAGACGAAGGAGACCGGGGATTGAGAGAGGGCGGCGCCGATCAACTGAGTCGGGTCGAACATGTTCGCGCTGGTCGGTGGCATCACGCATCCAATCTCTCTTGTGCCACCTGTCTAACACACTTTGTGTCATCAAAGAAGCACAATATTGTCGCGATCCGCCGGAACACCCGGAGTCACCGATCAGGTCGAGCGACTCCCCGCGGCCGGCCCGATCCTCACGCAGTGAAGGCTATGGCAGGCGCCAGATGCGCTCGCCCTCATCTGTCGACTCTCCTGAAGGCTGCAGCCCCAACCGCACCGCGACGGATGCGGAAGCCGCGTGTTGCGGGTGGATCGACGCGGTGAACCGATCGACACCACGATCGCGCAGCCATGTCTGCATCATGAGGGCACTCCGCGTCGCCAACCCTTGGCCCTGCCACTTGGCCCCGATCACCCACGCCAGCTCCGCGACGGCCCGCCCCCGTCTCGGCGCAACTGTCGCTTGGACATACCCCACGGGTTCATCAGACAGCCGGACAATCCAGTTCAACCACAGCTGCGAGCCATCCGGCGAGACACCACCGACTTGCCGGGCGTAGCGCGCACGCAACGCATCGATCGTCGGCGGCTCACCGCCGGTGAAGGAGTACAGTTCCCGGTCCTGCAACACGACGAACATCGCGTCCGCATCCACCGCCTGCAACGGGGTCAGAATGAGATCCCCCGACGCGATCGACTCCGCAACCATCACGAGCTGTTCATCCGGGGAAGCGCACACGCCACCAAGTAAAGCCCACCCCGCGGACAACTGGGCTCGGACCGCCGAGGCGAAGGAAGTGGGGAGAAGCAGCATGGCCGGCGACTGGCGAGGAGCGCCGCCTGTCGCGCTTGCCGATGCTGAAGAGCTGAATGATGGACACAGCTGACGCTCTCGAAGACGCAGCAAGCCGACGTCATCTCACGCCGCTCGTGCAAGCAAGGCGGATGTGGTGGGCCCCGTGGGGCTCGAACCCACGACCCGCGGATTATCGGGGCGCCGGTTCACGGCGCCTGAGCACGCTCGGACTCGTCGCGTGAACGTCGCCGAGTGGAAGGCATGGCGCGCCGCCGGCGGTCACCGGATCACGTACGTCGGCCTCGGCGGCAACGGCCGCGCGCATGGCGTGCTCCTCTCGGTCGCGCAGTCGGGCTTGCGTGTCCGCTTCGGCGGTCCCGGATCGCACGACGAACGGGTGCACCCTGCCGACGTCCGACCGGGTTGGCTGTGAACGACTCGCACGAGACTCGCAGGTGATTCTCTGGCGGGTCGGTCGACGATCCGCGCACACCGTGATCCATAGCGTCTTGAGAGTGAGGGGGTCACGATGAACTGGACGACGGCGATCGCGCTGTTCACGATCGAGATGCGGGGCGCTCGGAGATCCGAGCGGACGATCGATAACCGGGTGCAACTGCTGCGCCGCCTCGAGCGCGCCACGGGCACCATATCGCCGCTCGAGGTGACGGACCAGGCCCTGCTCGAGTACGTCGCGCGCGGCGTCGCAGCCTCGTCGATGCAGCGCGAGCGGTCAGATTTCCGGGCGTTCTTCGGATGGATGCTCGAGCGCGGCCACCGAACCGACGACCCTTCCTTGCGACTGCCGAAGGTCAAGGTCCCGCGGCGCCGGCCACGGCCGTTCACGCTCGAGCAGATCGAGCGGATGCTGTCGACCGGCGCCTACCGCCGCACGCGCGTCATGATCCTGCTCGGCTACGGCGCCGGCATGCGTGCGCACGAGATCGCGAAGATGCACGGCCGCGACGTCGACCGCGACACCATGACGATCCGCGTCGACGGGAAAGGCGACGTCGTGCGGCACGTGCCGATCCCGGAGCTTCTCGTGCCCGAGCTGGACCGGATGCCACGCGCCGGCTATTGGTTCCCCGCGCGAGGCACGAACCCGGCGCCGCACGTGCACTGGCGGTCCGTGTCGGACCTGTTGCGCCAGGCGCGCGATCGCGCCGGCATCCGCGGCGATCGCCTCACCGGCCACTCGCTGCGGCACTCCTACGCGACGCAGCTGCTGCGCAACGGCGCCGATATCCGCTCAGTGCAGGAGCTGCTCGGGCACGCCACGATCCAGTCGACGCAGATCTACACGCTCGTCGACGAGGAGCAGCTCGCGGCGGCCGCGGCAAAGCTACCGAGCATCGACGTGCCGCGCTCGAGCGGACGCCGCAAGCTCGCGGCGTGAGAGCTACTCCCCCGCGACGTCGGGCGTCGGATCGGCGATGCGCAGCGGAACCGAGGACGTGATGCTGACGGCCGTCGTGCTCGACATGACGTGATCGCGCAGCGCGTGGAGTACGGCGAAGCGGATGGTCAGATAGAGCGCGGTGACGCCCACGAGAGCCCCCAAAGCCCAGAGCGTCACGGCGAGTATGGTTTCCCCAGTCATAGGCACGACAGTAGCCCCCGGCGACGACCGGGGGCCACTGGACGCGCATCAGTCGCCGGTGGGCACCTGTCTCGCGAGCTCAACCTTGTCGGCCTGGTGCTTCGCGATCTCGGCGTCTTTCTCGGCGAGCTGAGCACGCAGCTCGGAGAGCGTTCCGTTCGTCTGCTTCTGCACGACCTCGACGCGCTCCTGCACCTTGCCGAGCCCATAGAGGAGCGTGATCGTGGTCGTGAGGATGCCGGCGAAGGTGGCGATCGTCTGGATGAACGTCGCCGACGCATCCGGCCGGAACAGGTGCAGCAGCACCACGCCGATGACGCCGAGCACGACGATGATCGCGACGGCCGCGAAGGCGAGGTTCTTGGACAGACCGGGGCTGTCGTTGTTGTTGGACATGGGTTCCTCTCGTGCGGCGCGGAGTGCGCGGCGTGTGGTGGTCATACGTACGTGTAGCCCTTCGTGATCTCGGCCCAGTCGGGCAGCTTCTCGGCGTTGCCGAGGTCGCCGACGCGCGTGTAGGGCTGCTGGGAGTAGTGGTCGCGCACGGGGTCGGTGGCGGAGTCGCCGAGATCCCGGATGCGCTTGTTCATGTGGTCGACCAGCAGCAGGTGGTTGGTCGGGGTGTAGAGATACAGGCAGATGTTCATGTCGTCGTCCTCCGGTTTGGTGATGGTCATGGGGCGTGCGATAGCTGCGCGGATGTGCGGGTAGGGGTCTTGGCGGCGTCCCTGCGGGTCGAGGTATTCGACGTGCACGCACGGGCCGGAAGTCCATCCGGTTTCGCCCTCGGTGCCGACAACGGTCCCCGTGTCGAGGTCCTGGCCGAGAGCGACGCTGACGCGGGCGAGGTGGCCGTAGGTGAACCGGGAGCCGTCGGGGTGGGTGACGGTCACCTGGTTGCCGTAGCCGTTCGTCAGGCCCGCCCGCTCGCGCTGAATGGCGGTCACGCGGCCCGCGAGGATCGCGGGCACGGGCACGGTGTCTGGCTTGGTGGAGTGCGAGAAGTCGTCGCCCGTGTGGGTGCGCTTGCCGTCGTCGCGGGGCGCGCCGTAGGCCTGCGAGCCGGTGGGCTCGGTGCGGTAGAAGTCGGCGGCGTTCATCGGTTCTCCAGTGCGGTCAGGCGCTCGGCGATGCCGTCGAGCTGGTGGGCGAGGTCTTGGAGGGCGCCGATCGCGACGAGCGCGAGGCGCTCGTAGTGGACGCTGAGTGGTTGGCCTTCGGTGTCGAACACGACGAACTCGGGCAGGCCCGCCTCGATCAGCTCCTCCGCGATCACGCCCACGTCAACCGGGCTGTCGGCTCGGTTCGGGTCGTCGGCGTCGAAGAGCGCCGCTCGGAGCTGATAGGACACGACGCGGATGCGCAGCAGGTCGTCCAGCGTGTACGCGCGATCGCGGATGTTCTTCTTGAACCGAGCAGCCGAGGGGCTGATACCGACCCTGCCGTCGCTGTTGCGGTACAGCGCGGCGTAGCCGCTCGAGACAGGGTCGGCGGAGAGGAGCTTGAGCGGCCCGCTCATCGAGTCGCCGCCCTTGAACACGCGCTCACCGATCCACCCGTCACGGATCGCGAGCGCGGCGTTAACGGTCGCGAGCAGGGCATTGACGTCGGAGACGTTGGCGGTCGTGGCGTCCATGAGGGCGCTTCCGTCGCCGTTCTCGACGCGGATGCGGACGTGGCCGTCACCGACGTAGCCGATCTTGAGGATGCCGATGCCGTCGTTGCGGGGTGCTCCGATGTTGGCGGGCGTGATGCCGAGCGCGTCGCGGGCGGTTGCCGCGGTGGTGGCGCCGGTCCCGCCCTTCGCGATCGGCTGCACGGCGCTCGTGCGCTGGGCGATGTAGTCGCGGGTTCGGTTGATCTCGTCATCGATCTCGCGTGCGGGCGTGGTGGCGCCGTTCACGAGCTGCATTCCGGCTGCTACGGCGTCGTCTCCGATTGCCATGTGGAGGGCTCCTGTTCTCAGAGGGCGTCGATTATGCCGACGAGTTGGTCGATGGTTCCGGGGAGAAGGTCGATCGCGCCGATGACGGTGTCGGTCGTGCGGCTGGTCACGGTCATCTCGTCCGTGGAGAGGTCGAAGTCGATGCGGCTGGTCTTGCCGAGCTGCACGGGCGCACCGAGCAGCGTGTACTCGGTGGGCTGTTCCGCGCGCGCGTTCCAGTCCGCGACGGCCTGCACGGTGACCAGGCGCCCGCGGCCTTGCGCGCGCCGCACGGCGTACTCCGCGAAGCCGGGGCCGGGATAGGGCGTGTCCTTCTCGATGGTGCGGACCTGTGTGGGCGGCGTGACGAGCGCGAACGAATCGACGCGCTCGCGCTGGGTGCCGGTCGAGTCTCGCCACCGGTAGCGGACAACGGCGGCGTCGAAGAACTCGGAGTCGTCGCGGGTGAGCGCATCATCGGCGTCGATGAGGTTGACGCCGTGACGGATCGTGAGCGAACCGGGCGCCGTGTACGTCGCATCGCGAAGGGTGAACACGCGAGCCTCGTCGCACACGAGCCGCAGCCCGAGCGCCTGCAGGATCGGCGCGAGGAACGCGAGAGCGTTCACGCCTGCCCGCCAGGTGAGCAAGTCGGCCGCGCGATCGATCAGCGCCGTGCGGGTGCTCGTGGTTCCGTTGGCGGCGTAGAAGTACTCCGTCGTCGTCGGGGTCGTGTCGTCGAAGAACCCCGTATCGGTCGGGTCGTCCGTGACCTCCGAGAGCCGCCAGGCGCTCGTGTTGAGCGACCGCCCTGCCGCCACCGAGCCAACCGTGAAGGAACGCGCCCAGAGCTGCTTGACGCCCGCGGGCGCGACGAACTCGATCGAGCGACGGAACCACCCTGCGGGGGCAACCTGCGGCACCTCCGGGAGGTCCGCGACGATCTGACCGGATGCGTTGAACATGACGGCATCGATCGCGGTCGTCGTGCCCGCGTCCACGTTCTGAGCCACGCTCAGCCGGTAACGCTTCCCCTCGTCCAGCTTCACGTTGTCCTCCGCATACGCAACGAGCAGCTGACCGGCAGACGACGACTGCGCGGCCACGTAGGTCGGCGCTCCTGCCGGGCCGCCCGTGGCGAGGCGCGACAGCGACGCCCCACCACCGGCAGACCACCCGGTGAGCGCGAACCGCGCCCGCGGGTTACTCAGCAGATTGGCCGACGAGATGAGCGCGCGAATCGGCGCATCGGGAGCACCGGTCGCGAGAGTCACACCGGGGAGCGCCTTCCCGAGCACATAGTTCGTAAGGGCGCGGATGCTGTTCTGGTGCTGGTACGGCGTCGAGTCATCGGCCAGCGGAGCGTAATCCTCAAGAATTGCTTCGTCAGACGCGAGCACCAGCGTGACCACCGCATCCGCGTGACGCACGCGCCGGTCTCGGAGACCCAGGTCGAAGCTGCGCGCCTGGGTGCCGAACGCGAACACGGCGGTCGCATCGATCCGCACGCGCCGCCGAATGCGTGGGTCGAGCAGACCGAGCACTGCCGCGTCGGGTATCGGCACGTCGACGGTCGCCGTGACGTGTGGTGCGGCGCTGTCGTTCAGGGTGATGCGGCCGCCCTTGCAGCCCAGAGCGCGGTCGGGAGCACCGAGCAGAGTTGCCGCGTAAGTGTGTGACGAGATCACGCGAGCACCTGCTGGAATGGGACGGTGACGATCCACACCGAGCGAACGGAGCCGTCCTGACGTCTGCCAATGTCGCCGTCGCCGACGACGTAGCTCATCGAGATCCCGTCCACGTCGTGCGCCAGGGCGAGAACCTCGCCGCGCGAGTGCAGCTCTTCGGCGGCGATCGCCGATGCAGCATCGAGATAGACGAGTTCGAGGGTGCCGCGGCGGAGCTGGGCGGGCCGCATGGTCACGTCCGGGTCCTCGCGGCCGAGGATCTTGTGCACGATGTTGCCCGAGGGTCGCGCGGACTCGTAGCGCTGGAGAGCATGCGGCGTGCTCGAGCCCGACGCGCTCGTGATCAGAACCACGGGATGCCCCCACCGCTCCCGGGGCGGATCGCCGTCTTGACGCCGCCGACCTTGTCGCCGGGCTTCCAGTTGTCCCAGCTCGAGGTGTCGACGACGGCACGGACGGCAACTTCCTTGTCCGCGAGGCGCTTGCTGTCTAGAGCGTTGAGATCCTCGTACGCTCTCTGCGTCTCGGCGTCGACGACGACCTCTTTGCCGTCCGGGAGCTTCCAGATCGTGTTGCCGAGCAGATCGGTTTTCTCGGTCGCCGTGCCGACGCGGGTCGTGTAGTTGTACCAGGCGGATGCGGCGTCGTCGGCTTGCGTCTTGGCCAGCTCGAGCGCCTGCGTGAGCGCGTCCATCCGCTCCGTCCCAGACTTCACGCTGTCCGCGAGGTCGTAGGCTGCACCCGCGTTCTGGTCGACCTGGGTCTCTTGCTCGGCGAGCTGCTTCGTGGCCGCGGCCGAGCGATCGGCGAGGCCCTGCTGGGCGATCGCCAGTGCGTTCGCGTCGCCCGCCATAGCGCCCATAGCCACCGAGACGTCCACGCCCCATTCCACGGCCGCGTCCTTCGCCGCCTGGTAACGCTCGGGGTCGGTGGCGATGGCGTTGATCTCACCGAACACGCTCGCCGCCGACAGCGCGCCGTTGATGCCCTCGATGTACCCCTGGGCGAACTGCGCCGCGGCCTCGTTGACGGCCTCCTGCTTCTCTTTCGCCTCTTCCATCCCGGCGGTGAGCGCGCCGAGACCCACGGCGCCGGCGGCGAGGGCGAACGCGCCGACGAGGCCGGCGGGTCCCATGCTCGAAACGGTGGCGGCGAGCCCGCCGAGCGTGTCCTGTCCGACCTGGCCGAGATCCGAGAAGTCGCCGCGGATCGACGACACTGCCTCGCCGAGGTTCTGACCGACCTCTTGCGTGACTTCCTGCGTCGCGGCCTTCACACCGCCGAGCCCGTCGCCGGCCGCCTGCTTCGCTTCGCGGTAGGCGTCCTTGTAGTTCTCCTCGATCGCGCGGGCGGTCTGGCGTGTCTCGTCCTTGAGCTTCTCGGTCTGCCGCTGGGCGTCCTTCAGGTCGCGCTCGAGCTGCTCGGGACCGCGGGAGCGCCCCAGCTCCTCGAGCGCCTTCTCGGCGTTCTCGAGCGGCGCGATGATCCCGGATTCAACGCCCTTGCGGAATGGGCCCGAGTCAATCCCCACAGGGATCTCGATCGGATTGCGAGCCACGTCAGACCTTCTCAATCTCTTCGTGCGTCGTGCGGTAGGCGGTCTGGATCCACAGCGACGCGATGCGACGGATGACCTCGCGAGCGGCGGGATAGGCGACGTTGCCCTGGCGTCGGGTTGGGCCGAACGTCGGGCCGATGCGGCGCTTGTAGCGGGTGCCCTTGCGGGAGCGGGTGTCGATGAGCTTCTCGGCGTTCACGCCGAACTCGGTGGCCTTCGCGATCGCCGATACAGGTGTGCCGCTCGAGAGCTTGCCGACCAGGCCGGCCCGTAGGAACACGTTCTGTTGTGTGACGCCGACGCGGCCCGAGTCTGCGAGGCGCGACTGTCGTCGTGTGGCCGCGCGACCGCGTAGCTCCTCGAGCCACACCGGCTCCGCGACGCCCTTGGTGCGACTGGCGATCTCGCGGCGCACGGCGCTGTCGAGCCCCCGCATCGCGTGCATGAGCACGCTCAGCGGGGAGTCGATCAGCAGCGAGATCCGCACGGGCGTCAGGCGATGACGGGTTGGCCGTCGCAGGGCAGCGTGATCGTGGACTTCGCGACCTGGCCGCCCGCGCCGCCGATCGCAGCGGCGAGGATCAGCGCCGTGATGGTGAAGCCCTTGCCGCCCGTCGCCGGGGTGTACACGATCGCTTTCTTGGTGCCCGCGTTGGCGATCAGGTACTGCGAGAGCGAGTTGGTGGTCTTGAGGTCCTGCACCAGGCCCAGGGCGAGGCCCCACACCGGATCGTCGGCGACAGCCGTGATGCCGCCGCCGACGTCGCGGATGACGGTCGTGGCCGTTGTGGGGGTAAGTACGGCGGATTCGATCGCGGCCTTGTAGCCGTCTGTGCCGATCGTGATCGTCCCCTTGGGGAAGAACGCGGCGTTCGCGATTTCGGCCATGGTGGTTACTCCTCAGTGCTCGGGGTGAGTAGCTGGACGATGACCGTCCAGCCGAGATAATCGGCGTCGCCGAACGCGCGCTTCGTCGCGGTCGACCACGCGATGTCGTTGGAGACGTCGAGATTGCGGACGAACGCGCGCACGGCGTCGTCGAGGGCGTCCTCGGCCTTCGCGTAGTCCTTGAGGTGCGAGATCAGCGCGACCTCGAATCCGTCGACGAGCTGCCCCGGAGGCATGCCCTCGTGACTGATCGAGGTGTAGTCGATGAACACGCGGGGCCCGGAGAGCGTGCCGAGGTTCTTGACCGTGAACTTCTCGACCTTTCGCCACGCCTCGGGCAGCAGGGGCGTGATGATCCCGGAGAGGCGATCGCGGCTAGAGGACACTGGGTCTCCCGTCCCGCGGGCGGATGATGCCGCGCACGGTCTTGTCCATTGGTCGGGGGGTGAACGAGTATCCGCCGTCGCCGATGTTGCCGTCGCTGGACACGGTTCCGGCAGCCCACAGGTTCTTGGCCTGCTCGAGCTGCCCGAGCACGTAGCGAGCGGGGAGAGGCTCTCCCTCGGCGAGGGCGGGAGCGTAGGCGATGACCTGTTCCTTGGCGACCTCGAGCAGCATGCCGAGCAGCTCGAGCTGCTCGAACGGCGCGTCCTCCCATGCGTTCAGCAGGCGGTCGTACTCGTCGCCGCTTTCGGCGGCGATGTACCAGGTGGTGATCATCGTCTACGCTCCCGTTCAGGTCAGACGCGGGGCGGGTAGCGCCACTGGCCGGCGTCGTCGCCCTCAGCGCGCGACGTCACCCAGAGGCGCCCGTTGCCGTCGAGCAGCGCCTGGCCGTTGACGAGGCGTCCGTCCCAGACCCGGACGACGATGAGGGGGACCAGGTCGCCCGCGTGCGGCACGTTGCCGTAGGCGGTGCGGGGGTCCTCGTCGTTCTGGATGCGGGCGATGTCCTGCTCGCTGAGTGTGTAGTGGACGATGCGGCCGACGGTGGGGTCGGGCGTCTCGGTCTTGGTGTCTGCCATTTCGGTTCCTTTGTTCGATGCCGTGAGGGGCGGGGGTCAGGCGATGCGTCGCCAGTTGACGGTGCCGTCCGTGACGGTGCCGCCGACAGCGCCGGGCAGGGTCGGGGCCGCGGAGCCCGTGGTGCCGACGAACGCGGCACCCGCGATCTGCGTGGTCGGGAGGATCGCCTGCACCACACCCGCGCCGAGCGACACGATCGAGCCGACGGGCTCGGGGGTTGTCGCGGTCCAGGCATCCTTCGCGCCGACATGCACGACGGCTTCGGGGCGCTTGGAGAACACCTGGAGGTATCCGTGCGTGGCCTTGTCGATGCCACCCTTGGCGAGGTCGACCGCGTCGATGATGAGCGGCCCGCCCGCGAGCTCGTCGAAGTCGATCGCGTTGCCGGTGCCGACGATCACGGACGGCGAGCCGGACGTGCCGGTGTCGCCGTTGACGATCTGGACCGTGCCGTCGACCGTGCCTTCACGGTTGGTCGACATGGCGATGCTGACGAATGCAGGCAGGTTCTGCTCGCCGCCCGCGGCGTACGCGAGCTGCTCGAACGCGCGGTCGTTCGCGATCGCGAACGTGGGGACGTCGGAGCGCTGGTCACCCTTGCGCTTCTTGACGGCGAGGATGCCCTGGATGAGCTGGCCGAGCGCGGGCGGGTAGTTCGTCGGGTACGCGGCGGTGTTCGGGTTGACCGGGTTGCCAGCCGCCGACACCCACGCCTCACGGGCGATCCGGTCGGACCAGAACAGGTGGTCCTCGATGATGAGGCGCAGGAACGCCTCGACGACCTCGACGCCACCGGGCAGGTCAAACAGCGACCGGTCGATGTCGTTGCCGACCGCGAACCGGTAGAGCAGCGAACCGATGGTGTCGGAACCGCCTGGGTAGCCGTTGATCGCGGTCTTGTTACCCGCCCACGATCCGTCCTGCGGGCCGAGCGGCGATGCGGCGGTCCCGCGGAACACGCGGAACCCGCGCTTGCCGGCGGCGCTGATGTCGGTGCCGGTGTTGCCGAGCGGCAGGAACTGACGCACGTACTCGATGCCCTGGTAGAGCTGACCGAGCCAGTTCTCGCGCAGCACGTTCGTTCCGGGCAGCGCACCCGTGCCGCTCATCTTGACGTCGGCGATCGCGGCGAGCACCTGGTGCGCGGCGCCGTCGAGCGGGTTCGTCTTAAGCGCGTGCACGGCGGCGAGCACCTGGTGCGTGAGGTTGACCGCGGCGGTGCGCGCAGCAGGCGCGCCGGATGCGGTGGGGGTAGCGGGGCGCACCTGCGCCTCGACGGTGGCTGTGGTGTCGCCCATGGGTTCTTCCTGTTCTTCCTGCTGGGTGCTTTCCTCCGTGACGGTCGTCACGGTGGTGGTCTCGGTGCCGTTCTCGGTCTCGGTCGTGGTCGTCTCGCTCGTCTCCTTGCGGACCCACGTCACGCCGTCCTCGTCGGTGAACTCGCTCGAGTACCTGCTGCTGCGATCAGCGGCGAGCACCATCGCGGAAGGGAACGCGCCCATCCCGACGAGCGCCGCACCCCACAGGCGCCCCGTGCCGGGGACCGCCTTGCCCGCCTTGATCGCGGTGTGGAATTCCGCCGACAGGCGCTTGCGCTTTCCGGTCGGGCTGATCGCGTCGGCGAGAGCCGCGTCCCCTTCGGGGGTACGGGCGATCGCGAACGTCGCCATGATCCCTGTGGTGGGCTCCTCCCAGACGCGGGTCGCGCGACCGACTGGCTGCGAGCGTTCGTGGTCGGTGTTGATGCCGATGACGGCAGGATCGGCGGGCAGTTCGGGGAAGGTGCCGGCCTCGACCATGAAGCGGCCGGCGTTGGTCTGGCCCAGCTCGTTGTACGGCAGCAGCAGGCCGGTGATGGTGCGGTCCTCGAGGTTGGCGAGGATCTCGCCACCTTCGTATTCGATCAGGTCCATGTGGATCAGTCCTCGCTCGTGGGGTTGGTCGGTGGGGTCGGGGTGGCGACTGCGAACGAGCGATCGCCGCGGATCGAGAGGCCGGGCGGGCTCACGTCGTCGAGGGACATGCGCGCCTCGAACGCGAGCATCCAGCGCTTGGCGAGGCCGAAGTCCCACAGGTCGCTACGGGTGGCGCCGTTCTCGACGCCGTTGTAGTTCATCTCGGTGCCGCTGCCGCCCTGCTTCGATCCCTCGAGCAGCGCGGCCGGTGTGCTCGTGTGGTTCGCGATGTCGAGCCGCACCGCGTTTCGGCCCGTCTCGTACAGGTCGACGGGGGCGGCGCCGGGCATTTCCACCGGCCACTCGGACACCTTCGTGGCGACGGCGCCGTTCTTCGATTGGCGCCCGTCGATCCACTGCTGCCGGTATGACTTGCGTTCGTCGACCGTCCAGGACTCCCAGACGTCGCGGGGGATGCCGAGCACGGTCAGCGGGACGGGATTCGCGAGGCGGTCCATGTAGGCCTCCTCGATCGACCGTGCCTCGCGCAGGGTGTCGGCGCCGTCGTTGAGCAGCCCGTTCTCGCCCGCGCCGGCCTGGAATGACACGACGCGGGCACGGTACGCGGCGGGGATGAACCGCTCGTCGGCGACGGCGACGCCCTCATCGTTGAGCGACCACATGCCGAACGGGATCCGCATGCAGTCCGACATGTCGGCGGTGAACCCGAGGCATCCCCACCCGTTGAAGAACAGGTCCGAACCGAGACCGAACATCCGCTGGTAGGGCGCCTCGCTGGTGTCGCTCGTCGTCAGCCACCGTGGCTGGTGCGCGGTTCGGGCGGCGTTGTCCATCTGGAAGAAAGGGATCTCGGCGAACTGCGTCACGTGCACGCCGTGCGCGCGCTTCACACCCGGTACCCGCAGCGCGATGTCGCGGGTCATGAGCGCCGTGTCTTTCAGCAGCCCGCCCAGCTCATCGTTGATCGCGAACGTGACGAGCTGATCCTGCGGCGAGTAGGGCGACGAGATCGCGATCGGCGCCGACGACGGGCCGTAAGCCTTGGCTATGTTGCGTCCGAAGATCCCCACGTCGACGACCTTCTCGGGGGTCGTCCACAGCCGAAAATCATTCGGGAGGAGTCGGCGTGTCCCGGTGTCGTTTCAGGGCCATGTGAAGGGCTTTCTGCGCCGCGCGTTCGTCGGGGTGGACGCGCGCCTCGTGCGCCGCGGCGACTGCCCACCCCTCGAGCTTTGACCACGCGAACGCTCGCCAGTGCCCGCAGTCCCGGCACCCGACGACGACGCTGATCGTCGTCGCGTCCAGGAACAGCAGCGCGTCTTTCTTGCTCACTCGGTACCCCAATCGGTGACGTCGCTCGGCGAGATAGCGCGAGGCAGATCGTCGAGGAATCGCAGCGCGCCGGCCACGGCCTCGACCGGTGTCGTATCGTGGTCGGGCTTCGTCTTGGGCGCCCCGAAACGCCACGTCCCGAACTGGCCGAACGCCTGCTTCACCACGAGATCGACGGACGCCGTGAGGATCGGCTGGTTGAACTGCACGACGGTGCCCTGCTCGAGTGCCTGCATGAGTTCGACCGCGGCGCGCGGGACGTCGGCGGGGCGAGTGCGGATGATCTTCGGCTTAGGGATCGTCTTCTCGAGCTTGTCGGCGATCGCCGCGGTGTGGCCATGGTTGTCGACGACGAGCGGGATGCGGCGGCGGCGGATGCGTTGCAGCACCTCCCGCTCGAGCCCGCGCGTCCCCTCCTGGTGGTGCCACAGCGCGATCGCGCGACGCGTCGGCGGCTCCTCGCCGTCGAGCGCGAACGCGTCGGTGACGAGATCCGTCGCGCCCGAGTACTCGAACGCGACGCCGAGCGACGCGTATGTGCCGTCGTGGTGGACCTTGAGGAACGCGCAGAACCGCGGCGGCGGCTCGGGCAGGTCATCGTGCACGCCCGCGCGCTCCCACCACGCGGCCGGGACGGCGCGATCGGTCGCGCCCTCGAGCCCGAACTGTAGGCCGTACTCGCGCAGGAACTCCTCGAGCGACTGCTTGTTGAACGAGCGCCGCACAGACTCGAGCGGCGTCGTGTAGCCGACGCCGGGGTGCGTGAGCTCGATCAGCTCGCGCATCCGCCCGCCGGGGTTTTCCTCGGTCGGCTCCCACGTCGACACCTGCTCGGGCGGAGTCGTCTCCGGGATGCCATGCCACGCCACTGCGGCCTCAGGGTCGGTGAGCGTGGAGTGCAGCAGGTTCCCGGTGCGGTACTTCCCGCCCGTCCCGGCGACGATGAACTGCGCGCCGATCTTGGTGTCCATCGTGGGGATCACTGCCGAGTTGATGTCGGCCACCAGCTCGGGGTCGCCCTCCGCCCCTTCGTCGACGAACGCCACATCGAACCCGCCAGATCGGAACCCGGCGCCGTTCGGCGTGTAGACGTTGAGGAACGAGCCGTTGCGGAAGTCGATGTGCTCGGTGCCCTTGCCAACGTTGATCAGGAACGGGCGCGTACGCGGGTCGGGGTAGATCCGAACCACCGGGTTCACGATGTCCTTGCGGAACCGCTCGCCCGCCTTCGCGCCGGTCGTGAGCATCGTCCAGCCCACCTGGTAGTCCTCGCGCAGTCGGCACCGCCCAACGAGCACGCACTGCACGCTCGTCGTCTTGGTCGTGCGGCGCGGTTCCCCGATCCCCACGAACAGCTTGCCGTCCTGCCCCGCGGCCTCGAGCAGGTCCGCGATCACGAGCTGGATCGGCGTCGGACCGTGCCCGCCGTCGCCGGCACGGGTGAGCTTGTCCAGGCGCAGCAGCCGCGCCCCCTCGAGGAACTCGGCCCGCGACTGCTCGGTCGTCGCGAGCCGGTCAAGACGGATGAAAGGCCGATCCCCCAACACCCCCTCGCGCCACTCGAGCCACGTGGCCTCGTCTTGCAGGTCGGTCAGAGTCGGGTCAGTCATGGCCGTGGGCCTCTCGGTTCAGGGGGAGGGGTCGCTGTTGGAGCCGAAGGCGGGGGTACGACAGCGCCACCAAAAGAAGCCGCTCCCCCTCGCGGATCACCAACGCAGCAGCCGATCGGAACGGCGCGCGCCGCGGCCCGCGTTCGTGATCGCGGCGCCGAGCCGGCCACCGTGTCGGCGGTTGCAGCCGATGTGCTCGGCGCGCAGGTTGTCGATGCCGTGCCCGCCGTGCTCGTCGACGTGGCCGACGTCGTAGCGCTCGCCCGGTTCGATCGGGCGAGGACAGCGACCACACGCGACGTCCTCGCCGCGGCGGTGCGCGATCGCTACCTGCTGCCGGACGAGGCGCGCGTTCTTCCGGTACTCGGGATCGGAGTGCTTCGTGCTCATGACTCCGCGCCCTGTTCGACTGTGAGGAGGAAGGCGCAGCCGGCAGGCGTCACACTCCTCACCCGGTCGAGCAGCGTCGGCAGGAACCAGACACGCGCGCGGCCCTCGATCACGATCCGGAAGGGCACAGGGTCCAGGTGGTCCAGGCTCATCGCTATCTCTTCTCTCTTCTCTCTCTTGTGCGTAAAGGTTGAGAGAGTGGGTGGACCTCCTGGACCTTCCCTTCTCTCGACTGGGATCGAGGCTGGACCACAGGGTGGACCTTGCCTGGACCCGCGCCTGGACCACCCCGCCAGGGACCGCCCCGGAGGGTCGTTCTTCCGGGGGTGCGGGGGTGCGGGCTGGGCGATCGCCGCCGGCGCCGTGGCCACCTGGCCCGCTGCCTGGACCACCTGGACCTCACGCATCGCTGAGCCCGAGCTGCACGTCGATGCCGACGTAGCACCAGGTGCGGGAGGCGCCCTGACGGGTGCGGGTGCGGGTGACGCCGATCTGCTTGAGGCGCTGCCCGAACGGGCCGGATGCGAGCGCGCTGTAGCCGTTGCGGCGGCACCAGTTGGCGTACTTGTGGTAGACGTCCGCGCACGCGGCCATGGCCTGCGGGTCGTCGCGGAATACGCCCTCGTCGTCGTCGAGCCACAGCATGAACGGGTCGGCGGCGTCGTGCAGGCGGTTCGTGGCCTCGACGGCCTCACCGGGCGGCGCGAACTTGCCGCGCGTCATGAGCCGGCGTAGGCCGTCCATCGCGAGGTTGAAGATCCCCGGGATGTCATCGAACAGCAAGCGCTCATCGAACCCACCGAGAGTGTCGACGCGACGGGTGAATTCGATGACCTCCCAGCGGCGCCGCCAGCCGATCGAGTTGTCGGAGGTGCGGAAGTACTCGTTGCTCGCGAAGATCGGGACCGCGTAGGGCACGAACTCGAATGAGTGGCCGAACTTGCGGGATGCGGCGATCGAGTCGCCACCCGTGATCTCCTTGAGGATCTGCGGGTCGGACAGGAACTTGCTTGAGAGATCTCCCGAGATGTTCGCGACCTTGCCGTAGAGGCCCGACGTCGCGAATCGGTCGTCGACGAGCTGGTGCATGCTCATGCTCGAGTAGTTCTCGCGGCCGAGCATGGTGCGGATGAGGCGTAGCAGCGTGCCCTTGCCGTTACCGCCTTCACCGAACAGCAGGAAGATCTTCTGTAGCGGGTTGCCGGTCATGAGCAGGTAGCCGAGCAGCTCCCACACGTGCCGGTGCATGTCCTCGTCGTCGCCGAGCACCTGGTGCAGCCACTCGTTGAAGGCGTGCGGGATCGCGATCGGGTCGTAGACGATCGGGAGCTTGGTGGTGGCGCCGAGTGCGGCCGAGTGATTGTCGAGCTGGTCGACGGCCCACCAGTAGATGCCGTTCTCGAGCACGATGTAGTCGAGGTAGCCGTGCGGGAGATCCGGCAGCCCGACCACGGGCATGTCGACGTTGAGCATGTGGGCCGTGACCTGGCCGTTGACGCTCGAGGACCAGCGCTTGCCGAGCGCGAACGCGGTGCGCCTGGTGATCACGTCGCTGTCGCGGACGAAGATCCCGTCGCGGTACTCGTACATCTCGCCGTCAGCGCCGCGGCCGAGCTGGGTGGGCTCGTGCGCAACGTAGTCGGCGAGCAGTGTCGCGTCGAGGCGCGGAGGATCGCCGCCGTCGAGGAACTGCGAGAGCTTCGGCGGCTTCGGCTTGCCCTTAGCCACGTCGGCGATCGCGGAGGATCAGATACCCCCAGTAGGCGAAGAGCGCCAGCGCGAACGGGATGCCGATCGCGGGGTCGATGTAGTCGGGGTTCAAGTCAGGACGCATGTCCGTGCCTCTCGATGAACGCGGCCTCGGCCGCGGATGTCGGGCCGGTGAGCGTGCGCTTGAGTAGCTCGGCATAGCCGGCGGCGTCGGGCTCGTCTGAGCACAGCAGCGCGATCGCGCCGAGGTGGGCGCGCACGTCGTCCAGCAGCAGGTTCGCCGCCGCGACGTCGCCTTGTCGGAGCTGCTCGGGTACGCGGTTGAGCGTGTCGAGCGCGCCGGTCAGCTCGCGGTAGACGGCCGCGCGGATCTCGGGATCAGTCATCATGCCCCCAGGTGGGTGTCGAGGACCGCGCGGAACGCGGCCCGATCGGTCAGTCGGAGCCACGCCAGCCGGCGATACTCCATCGGGTCGGTCCGCTCGAGGCGGTCGAGTACTCGACGCTCGACGTCGCTGCGCGCTTGAGCGCGCGCGTCGTCCATCTGCGCGAGGATGCCGGCGATCTGCGCCTGGTGCTCAGCGCGTGCCTGCTCGGGGTTGTTCGCGACGTAGAACCACCAGTCGGCATCCGCTTGCGCCCGTGCGAGCTTCGGCGACAGGAAGTCCCACGCGGCCGAGAACCCGATCGACGACGCCTCGCGGAACCTCTCGAGGCCGATCGGCGTCGCGAGCGCCCACGGCGGCATCACTGCGCCGGCTCCCAGGGCTCACCCGCGAGCAGAGCTTCTATCTGCGAGGCGGCGAATCGGCGCTGATTGCCAGGGGTTCGGATTGCGCGGAGCTTGCCGGCGCTCTCCCAGTTGCGCACAGTGGGGACGGTGACACCGAACGCGGCAGCGACTTCGCCGATCGCGAGGTAAGTATCCGTACTCTCCATGAGGCTTGACGGTACGCATAGGTATCTAAACCTGTCAACTCAGCGTGCAGGTATTAATAGCCGTTGACAGGTATTGATGCGTGCAGATAGTGTCTGGTGCCATGTCGACCAACGTCATCCACATGGCTCGCCGCATCCCGCAGTGGACCTTTGGCGAGCGCCTCCGCAAGGTCCGTCGTGAGCTTGGCCTCACGCAGGGCGACATGGCTGCGCAGCTCGGCGTCGGCTCGCCGGCGTACGCCGCGTGGGAGAGCGGCCGGAACCAGCCGGCGGATCTGCCGGCCGTCGCCGTCAAGCTCGAGCACATGTCCGGCGTCCCGCGGACATGGTTTCTCGGGTGGGCAGACGAAAGCCCCCGTCCGGATGGTCCCGGCGGGGGCATGGAGTGGGCCCCGAGGGGCTCGAACCCTCGACCCGCGGATTAAAAGTCCGATGCTCTACCGACTGAGCTAGAGGCCCGTGACCTCCAGCCTACTGTTTCGAACGGCCTCTGTTCGCCGCATCCGCTGCCCGCCGGTCGCGCACGGAGCGCGGGTACCCTTGTGGGGATGACTGACGAGCAGCGGCCTTTCCACAAGCCCATTCGGCGTCCTGCCGAACTGTTCGACCGCCTGTTCTCGGGCGACGATCCCGCCGAAGTGTCGCGCATCGCGCACTCGACGGCCGCCGCTCTCCTTGCGCGCGTTCGCGCGGATCCGGATGCGGAGGTCGTCGATCGGCTGGTGTCCTTCGCGACCGAGCACGGTATCGACGACGTCGCCGAGTTGTGGTCGCGTGCGCCTGCGCGCTCGCTGCCTGGTGCGCTCTGGCGCCTCTACCTGCTGCAGGCGATGATCCACGACGACCCGCGCACCGCGGCGCTCCTGTACGAGCGGGGCCGTACGGCGCTCGCCTCGATCGACGACCTGGTCGCGGGCGCGCCGGCACCGGCCGGGCCCGAAGAGCTGGTGGCGCTGATCGACATGATCCTGCGCGGACTCTTCGAGGGCGACTTCGCCGTCGCACTCGAGCGCGCCGCGGCGTTCTGCCGCGTGACGGCCGCAGGTGCGGTGCAGCTCGCCGACGATCACGAGACGAGCGAGCCGGAGCGGGCCTCCTCCTTCACCACGCGGGCCCTTCGTCTGACCACCTATGCGGAGGACCTCACCGCATCCGCCTCGCTCTGGCGCCGCGACAATCTCACCTGAGCCGGTCGTTCACCGCGAGACTGCATTTCGAGCATGAGATCACGGGTAAACACCGTGATCTCGTGCCGGAAGTGCAGTCTCGTTGCCGGGCCTGGCCGCGAGCACCCCACCCCGCGGTCAGGCCCGAGCCTCGGGCTTGCGCGCGCAGCCCCACATCCGTATCGTTCTGTTTTCAGAACGGTGGTGATAGATGGACGACTCGGTGGGCACGCGCCTGCGACGGCTCCGCGAGGGATGCGGAATGTCGCTCTCCGAGCTCGCTCGCGCGAGCGGGGTCGGCAAGGGCACGATCTCCGAGCTGGAGAATGATCGCCGAGGGGCACGCCTGGACACCCTGTTCGCCCTGACGACCGCACTCGGCGCCCCCCTGGGCGCCCTCGTCTCCGGCAGCGGGGTCGCCACTCAGCCCGTGACCGGCGCCTCCGTGTCCGCGACACTGCTCGACAGGTGGACGGTGGGCGCGACACTGGTCGAGACGTACCGGGCGACTCTCACGACCGATCGCCAGGAGTCCCCCGCGCACGCCCGTGGGATCGAGGAGACAGTCACCGTCATCCGGGGGCGCATTCGCGTCGGGCCGACAGGCAGCGAGCAGGAGCTGGGCGCCGGCGAGAGCCTCCGCTACTCGGGCGATGTGCCGCATCGGTTCGAAGCGCTCGACGACACCTCCGACGTGATCCTGCTCATGCACTATCCACCACGCACCGGCTCCGAGGAAGGACCTCTCGCCCATGACCGATGACCAGCAGCACCTGCCCGAACGGAGCCGGATCGTCCAGCAGCACTTGACGGATGCGGGGATCGCCTCGCAGGTGCGCGAGCTCCCCGACTCGACCCGCACCGCCGCCGACGCCGCCGCAGCACTCGGATGCGAGGCCGGGGCGATCGCGAGCAGCCTTCTGTTCCTGGCCGACGACGAACCGGTACTGGTGATGACCAGCGGTCGCCATCGCGTCGACACCGACATCCTGGCGGCTCAGCTGGGGGCCGCGACGATCGTCATGGCCTCGGCGAAGCAGGTGCGCGCGATCACCGGGCAAGCCATCGGCGGCGTGGCACCGGTGGGGCACCCCTCACCGATTCGGACCGTGATCGACACCGCCCTGTCCGACTACGCCACGATCTGGGCCGCGGGCGGCACACCGCACACCGTCATGCCGCTGACGTTCGAGCACCTCGCAGCGCTCACCGGCGGCTCGCCCGTGCGGGTCGCGGCGGACTGATCGGCGAGCACCCCCGGGGCTACACCCGACGGGCCTCGCCGAGTATCTCACGCACGCTCGTCTCCGGCCGCAGGTCCAGACGACGAAGGAGCTGCGCGTTGACCGCCACCACCACGGTCGACGCCGACATCAGGATTGCTCCGACCGACATCGGAAGCACGAATCCCAGGGGCGCCAGCACCCCGGCCGCCAACGGCACCGACAGCAGGTTGTACCCCGCCGCCCACCAGAGGTTCTGCGTCATCTTCCGGTAGGACGCACGAGAGAGCTGGATGACGGACAGTACCGAACGCGGGTCCGAACCGGCCAGGATCACGCCCGCCGAGGCGATCGCCACGTCGGTCCCGGCACCGATGGCGATGCCGACGTCGGCCTGCGCGAGAGCCGGCGCATCGTTGACGCCATCGCCGACCATCGCGACGACCCGCCCCTCGGACTGGAGCTCTCTTACCCTGTCACCCTTGTCCTCAGGGCGGACGCCCGCGAAGACGCGATCGATGCCGAGCTCCCGGGCCACGGAGCTCGCCACGGCCTCCGCGTCGCCCGTGATCATCACGACCTCGCGCCGCAGCGCGTGCAGCGCGTCGACCGCCTGACGAGATTCCTCACGCACGGCGTCAGCGAGGCGCAACGCGCCGATCACCTCCCCGTCGGCGAGCACGTGAAGGATGATGGCCCCCTCGTCTCGCCAGACATCGGCGACAGGCAGCTCCCGCGCGTTCTCTTCCGCCAGCAGATTCGGTCCGCCGACCCTGATCGTCCTCCCGCCGACCGTCGCCGAGACGCCGACGGCCGGAGAGGAGCTGACATCCGAAGCGCTCGGGATGCGTGCGCCACGTTCGCGGGCTGAAGCCACGATGGCACGGGCGATCGGATGCTCGGATTCGGACTCCGCAGCAGCCGCGAGGGCGAGCACGTCGTCCGGCGCCAGCTGACCGGCGGGCTCGATGCCGGTGACAGTGGGCTCACCCTTCGTCAGCGTGCCGGTCTTGTCGAACAGGACGGTGTCGACGTTGCGCATCCGCTCGAGCGCCAGTCGGTCCTTGATCAGGACACCACCGCGGGCCGCACGCTCCGTGGCGATCGAGACGACGAGCGGGATGGCGAGTCCGAGCGCATGCGGGCAGGCGATGACGAGAACGGTGATCGTACGCACCACCGCCTCATCGGGCAGCCCGACCAGGCTCCAGACGAGAGCCGTCACGACCGCAGCGCCGAGCGCGAACCAGAACAACCAGGCCGCGGCCCGATCCGCGATCCGCTGAGCCCGCGACGATGAGTTCTGCGCTTGGGTGACGAGACGCTGGATGCCGGCGAGAGCCGTGCCGTCACCGACCGCCGTGATCTCGACCCGGATCGACGAGTCGGTCGCGATGGTTCCGGCCACCACCGCCGCGCCTTCGGCGCGGGGCACCGCGCGAGACTCCCCCGTGATCATCGACTCGTCCATGCTGGCCGAACCGGCCACGACGCGGCCGTCGGCCGGGACGCGTCCGCCGGGGCGCACCACGACGACGTCGCCGACCACGAGGTCGGAGGGGGTGACCGTTCGCGTGCCGTCACCGTGGACGATCTCGGCCTCGTCCGGAAGCAAAGCCGCCAGGGAGTCGAGCGCCGATGTCGTCTGCGCGAGGGAACGCATCTCGATCCAGTGGCCGAGCAGCATGATGACGATCAGGAGCGCCAGCTCCCACCAGAAATCGAGTTCGTGGTCGAGGAGCCCGAGGCTCGCGCCGAGTGATGCGACGAACGCGACGGTGATGGCGAGTGCGATCAGCAGCATCATCCCTGGTCGGAGCGCTCGTACCTCCGACACCGCGCCGGTAAGGAACGGCCATCCTCCCCAGAAGTACATGACCGCACCCAGCAGTGGCGAGACCCATCCGACCCAGGAGCCACCGGGAAGCGCGTAGCCCAGCAGCATCGAGAACATGCTCGAGAAAGCGACCACCGGCACCGCGATCGCGAGCATGATCCAGAAGAGCCGACGGAACTGAGCGACGTGATCGCCGTGACCTGCGTGCGCACCATGTGCGTGGCCGCCGTGCGTCATACCGGCGTGCTGATCCGGTATGTCGGTTCCGTGATCCGCTGCCTCGGCGTGATGCGCCATGTGCTCGTGTGACATCTTGCCCTCCCTCCGCGGACGGCGCCGCGGGTTCAGAGTACCCCCTAGGGGTATTGCTGGAGGCAACTGACGAAAGAAGGCGGGGCGAGGGCCGCTGCCCTCGCCCCGCCCCGCCCCGCCCCGCTTCAGATCGTCAGCTCATGCGAATCCGGCGACGCACGACCAGCAGCATCATCGCGATACCGACGATCAGCAGCAGCGCACCCAGCACGATGCCGGCGGTCCACAACGCGCCGCCGGTGGCTGCGAGCGGCGAGGCGACCGTCACCTCGAGTGCCACCGATGCGATCTCGGAGGAGGCCGCGAAGGCTCGCAGTGTATGCGCTCCCGCCGCCGCATCCGCAGGGATGGTGACCGTCGTTTGGAAGGATCCGTCAGCCCCGGCGGTCGTGTTGCCCAGAACCACGGGCACCGAGTGCAGCTCCAGTCGCAGCTGAGCGCCCGGAGCGAAGCCGGCGCCGCTCACCGTCACCGGGTCACCCGCCTTGACGGTCTGTGCCGACAGAGACAGCACCGCTGTGGCAGCCGGAGGCTCCTCGCCGCCGGGCTCCTCCCCGCCGGGCTCTTCCCCGCCACCGGGGGCGTCGCCCGCGACGGTGACCTCGAGCGCATCCGTCGTCGTCTTCACGCCTCCCGCATCCGTCACCACGGCCGTGAAGGCGACCTTGGTGCCCTTGTCGACCTCGGCGGCCTGCCAAGAGAAGGCGTAGGGCGAGACACCCGTCCGGCCGACCGACTGTCCGTTGGCGAACAGCTCGACGGACATGACCGCGAAGTCGTCCTTCGCCCGCACGAGCGGAGTGACGGTGTCGCCGACCTCGATCGTGAGGCCTGCACCCGGGTCAACGATCGCCGCCACCGGCGCCGCGTTGTCCACGGCGCCCACGGTGGTGGGTACGCCGGCCGGCTCGACCGCCTTCGGGTCGAGGACCGTCACAGTCGACCCGTCGGCCGAGAGACCGTCGACGAGGCTGCCGCGCACCGTGACGGGCGCTTCGGTACGCGGAGCCGTCCCCGACGCGTCGCGGTTCGCCACGCCCACACCGTTGCCGGTCACGACCGATCCGCGCACCTCGACGGCGCCCGAGTCACGCAGTTCGACCCCGACAGCCGACGTGGGCGCCGCGTCGAAACGGTGTCCGGTGACGCGACTCGACGCGACGAACCCGTCGAATCCGCTCGTGTAGCGCACGCCTACCTGGGGCTGACCCGCGTTCGAGGCGCCCTCGATGACGGTGCCGGTCACATACCCGTGCTGGCGGATACCCGCCCGCAGCAGATTCGCCGCGTCGCCATCGGCCCCGCGCGCACCGTCGAACAGGATGCCGCCCGACTGGAAGCCACTCACACGGCTGTCCGCAATCGTGAGTTCGGTCTCCACCGTCCCGGCGCCGGCTCCCTGCAGGAAGTTGGTCTTCACGACGCCCCAGCCGTGCGGGTGCGCAGCGCGCTCTTCGGGGGTCGTGGCCGTCTTCAGCGGCCCGATCACGCTGTCGCTGATCCGACCGGCCGTGTTGACGAAGGCGACGCCCGCCTCGGCCCACACCGAACCCGAGGTGATCGTGACGCCGGAGATGTCGACGAACAGCTCGTTGGTGTCCGTCGAGCCCAACGACTGCCGCGACACTGTGATGACGTTGCCGCCCGTGTCGCGCAGATACGGCGTCGAGCCCTCCAGCGTTGCGAGCGATTGAACAGGCATGATCGTCACTTTGTCGGCACCTGCACCCTTGATCTTGAGCGACTTGGCGATCGTCAGACCGTTGATAGCCCCGGGTGCGAGCGCAGAGACGGGATTACGCCCGGCGATGGTAGGCGTCGAGCGCTCCTGGTACGTCCCCTCGCACACCACGATCGTGTCCCAGGGCGATGCGAAGTCGACCGCATCCTGGATCTTCGTGAAGTTGGCGTTCGGGCACTGCACCTTGTCGTCGTCGACGACCCACGTCACGTTCGACGCGGGATCGGCCACGGTATCGGGCAGCGCGAGGGCGCCTGCGGTGATGTCCGTCATCTCGAGGAAGGCCTTCGGGCTCGGCCCCGAGGCGGGCTCACCGAATCCGGCACCCGTGTTCTTCGCCGTGCCGTCCGAGAGGATCATCGGCGCGGCCGTGGCCGCCTCCTGGAACCGCACGTCGGCCAGCTGGATCGATCCCGATTCCGGCGTACCGTCGACTCCGAATCGCAGTTCGAGCTTCGCGAGTGAGGACACATCCACACCCTGCGCGGTGAACTCCGTGAGCGGCACGCGGATCTGCTCCAGCACGATGTGGGTCGACGGTGTCATCGTGCCCGTCGCCATGTGGAGTGCGTTGCCCCAGCGCGGGTCGCCGGCGTGCACCGACGCCGCCTTGCCCGCGGTGTCGGTCAGCACGATGTCGAAGTCCTGGCTGGATGCGGAGGGGTTCCACATCACATCCGCCGCCGGCGCTCCGGGCTCTCGTGACGCGTAGCCGGGGTTGCGCGGATCGAAGAAGTTGACGTCCGCCGACAGCGCGAGGGACTTCATGCCGCTGACGTCCTTCGAGGCCGCCGGGATCTGGGCGGTCAGCGTCGCCGACGAGCCCTTCTCCCACGCGAGCGAGAGCTGACGGCCGTAGGACTGGTTGATCGGCGAGTTCTCACGAGTGCCGTTCTGTCCGCCGACCTCCGCCTTCCCGGGCAGCGGGCAGGCCTTGGCGCCGGTCGGCTGACCTGCGATGCCGAGCACGCTCGTCGAGAACTGGTTCGGCTCAGGGTTGCACCAGTCGTAGCCCAGCGTCGGCTGAGGACGCGGGCTCACGCCGTCGTTGTCGAGGTACGGGTTCGCAAATCCCGTCCCGCTGAGCGAGCCGCCCAGCGCGTTGAGCGTGAGCGGGTTCTCGACCTCGGGCCGGATGATGTCGATGCGCTCGTTGGACGGAGCGAAGTACGTCGTCGACACACGATCGGCGCAGGAGATCGCCGTGTCGCCCGCGGTGATGCTCGGACACGCGGATGCGGGCACCTGGTTGTGCGTGGTCGTGTTCGACAGCTCGCCGGTCATGTACGGCTCGAAAGCGCCCTCACCACCGACGTAGCGACGGAAGAAGGCGGCCATCGTCGCGAGCCCCAGCTTCTCTTGGGCTCCCATGCGCGCCGGGTCGCCGGAGATCTTCGTGTTCACGAGGGGGTTGTAGGTGTCGGAGTTGTCGACCCGGTACGACCACGGGTCGTAGCTGGCGGCACCGCTGAGACGGTGGTTGGTGGGCGCGACTTTGCTGGTGCTGGAGGGTCGCGTGTCACCGCATCCGGCGTCGCCGCTGGTGTTGCCGTCCTGGCCGTCGGCGAACCACACGGAGTTGTACCAGTTGTGGTTGGCGCCCAGGTGCGAGACCTGGATCGATGGGAAGGGGTTCTCGCCGTTGATGTACTGGCTGCGCTCGAAGAATCGGGCGCCCTGGAGGTTGGAGACGTCACCGTCGCACCAGGGAAGAACGGACATGAAGGGCACGCCGTAGGGCGCCTTGCGCTCGTAGTCCACGGGCGCGAGCGCAATGACGCCGCGCAACGGGTACCGCGGCCCATCGGTGCGGATGCGGTTGTAGTCGATGAAGCTCGTGACGGCGTCGCCGCCGCGGGAGTGACCCATGAGCCCGATGCGGGTCATGTCGAGCTTGCCGACGAGGGTCGTACCGAGCGTGGTGTGCTCGTCGGCGGGCAGGCCCCCCGGCTGGTTGGCCGCGGTGAGCGCGTCGAGCGTCGCGGCGATGAGGAGCCGACGCTGGTGCATGCCTTTGCCGCTCGTGTTGTCCTGGCGCATCATGAGCTGGTCCTGAGACACCGAGAAGACCGTGTACCCCCAGGTCGCCAGGTTCTCACCGAGGTACGCGTATCCCGCCTCGTTGCGCTTGAACTGGTTGCACGAGAGCGTCGCGTTCGAGCCGGCGATGTCGCATGAACCGTGGTTGCCGTGCACCAGGACGAGAACGGGCGAGGGCTCCCGGCGGTCGCTCGGGTAGTACAACGCTCCCCGGATCTCCATCTCCTCGGCCGCCTGCGCAGAGCCGGCCGTCGGCGCGTTGCCCTGGGAGTTGGGCTCCTGCAGCGCGACGGTACCCAGCTTCGTCTCCTGGATCGTCGCGGGGGCGAACGGCCCGCGCGCGGTGGGGTCCGGCAGCGTGTCCGGATCGAGCATGTCCCCCGCAGCGGCCGGAACGACCGCCGGAGCGGAGGCAGCGACCGCGGGCGCGGCGGGGAGAAGCAAAGCGGCGATGATGGGGATCGTGGCGAGCGCGCGCCAGCGCGCGGAGCCGAGTGCCTTCACGGCGTCCTCTTCCTGCGTTCGGGTGACGGACGGATACGTCCACCCCGGAACTTAGAGAGGCGGTGTTTCTCGGATGCGCTCCTGTGTTTCCGCTGTGTAAAGGCTCAGCGCAGGCTGAGTATTTACACTCAATCGGAATGCTCGATCCCGTTCACGATGAGGTCGATCGCGAAGGCGCGGCGAGCGTCCTCCCCCGGACCGGTCAGCAGCGCGGCGGACCGCGTGACCCGGGGGAACCGGTCGGGGTCGGCCTCCTGGTACGCCGCCCGCACCCGCCCCCGCTGCACAGCCCCGCGAGGATCCTCGTGACGCACAGCACGCTCGATCGCGGTGGATGCCGCGAACTGGGCGATGAGGTCGACTGCCAACGCGGCGCGATCGTCCGGCACGCCCCCCGCCTCCATGAGAGTCAGCTCGTGCTCTGCGAGCCGCAGCGCACCCGGCAGCGTCGGAATGGTCCCGAGCGCGACGGCTCCGAGTCCCGGGTAGTGGCCGAGAGCGTCGATGGTGTTGCCGATCGTGGCGGCGAGCGCCTTCTTCCACCCGTCGCCCGCGATCTCGACAAGCTCCACCTCGCCGTAGGCCGCATCGAGAAGGTGTTCCAGCAGCACGTCACGGTTGGCGAAGTACGCGTACAGGGATGCGGGCCCCGTCTCGACGCGATCCGCGACCTGCCGAAGGGTCAGCGCGTCGACCCCGTGATCGCGCACCAATTCCTTCGCCGCATCCAGAATCGCCTGCCGAGAAAGGGGAGCCTTGGCGGATCTGCCGCGGCGGGTTCGCCCATCGCCTGTCGAAGCCATACGCCGAGAGTATCAGTTGACACGAACATCGTTCGTAACGAATACTGTTCGCGAACAATGTTCGTGATCGAGAGGGGTACGTGATGTCGGTTCTGGTGGTGGGTGCGAGCGGCGCCGTGGGCGGCGCGGTGGTCGAAGGCCTCCTCGAGCGCGGAGCGGAGGTTCGTGCCACCAGTCGTTCGCCCGAGAGGCTGGCTCTGCCCGCCTCTGTGCCGACCTTCGCCGCGGACCTCGACGATCCCGCATCCTTCGCCGACGCTCTCGTGAACGTCGATCGGGTGTTCCTCTACGCAGACCTCGCTGCGCCGAAGCCGCTGCTGGACACGCTTGCCGCCTGCCGCGTGCAGCATGTGGTGCTGCTGTCATCCAGCGCCGTCACCCTGCCGGGGGCTGCGGAGGACTTCAACGGCGGCCGCTTCCTTCGCGTCGAACGAGCAGTGGAAGAGTCGGGACTCGCCTACACGTTGCTCCGGCCGGGCGGCTTCGCCAGCAATGCGGCGCGGTGGAGCTGGAGCATCAAGAGCGACGGAGCCGTCCCGCTCCCCTATCCGGATGCGGTGCAGGCCCCCATCCACGAACAGGACATCGCGGATGTCGCCGTGATCGCCTTGACCTCCGACACTCTGATCGGGCGGGCGCCGTCGCTCAGCGGCCCGGAACGCCTCACGCTGCGCGAGCAGATCGAGATCATCGGCGACGTCATCGGACGGCCGCTCTCGGTGACCGAGCAGACGGAAGCGGAGTCGGCGGCGATGCTCTCGCGTCATGTTCCCGAGGTCTGGGTGCACCAGATCATCAAGGACTGGCACGAGGCGGTCGGGGCCACCCCTCCCCTGTCGGATGAGTACACCCGCATCACCGGCAAGCCGTCTCGCACGTTCCGTCGATGGGTCGAAGACCACAAGGGCCTCTTCCAAGGGGAGAACAGCGCCGGCCGCGTCAGCGGCGGCGGGTCCACCCCAGATTGAGGGACGCCATGATCAGACCGAGCCCCACGAACGCGAGCAGCGCACCGCCGACGAGAATGAGCACCGAGGGGATCATGACGTCGAGGTACTCGGGCCCGAATCGGATCAGCCAGGGAAGGAGTGCCGTCTGAGCCAAGAGGTAGGCCACCCCGTGTCCGGCGATGACGAACCCGCCTGCGATGCTGGCAACGCCAGCGACGATGAGGAGAACCCGCGCCAACAGGCGGGAGCGCCCGTCGGTCGTTGCCTGCTCCAACGGCTCGGAGACACCCCCGGCGTCGCCGTCCTGAATTCCCAACCCAGCCAGCACCTCGTGTGTCGCGAGAGCGTTCTCGTCTCCCACCTCACCACCCCCAGGTCCGGTTGATGCACCGCATCGAGATCAGTGTGGCGCGACCCGCGCGTCACGGCAATCCTCAGGGCTACCCACCCCGCGCACGCCGTACGATCCGGGTATGCAAGAGCGAACGGCCCGCGCGTGAGCACCCCGGCCAGGGACTTCTCCTCGCGCCGCCACCGCGCCGGGTGGCGGGTCACGGTCCTGTTCGGCGTGTTCTTCGTCGTCACCGTCGCCGTGGGACTGACATCTTCGTGGATCTATGCCCCCGCCATCGGCTGGATCACGGGGGCCGGCACCTTCTCACTGTGGGTGTGGCTCGGCATCCTGCGTCTGGATGCCGCCCAGACCGAGCAGCACGCCACCCGCGAGGACCCGACCCGGACGACCGCGCAGACCCTGCTCGTGCTCGCCAGCCTCGCGAGCTTCGGCGCCATCGCGCTCGTGCTCGTCGAGGCGGGCACCGTGAGTTCGAACTCCGCCCGGCTGGAGTTGGCCGGCATCGCGGTCGTCACGGTGGCCGCGTCATGGTTCCTGATCCACGTACTCTTCAGCCTCCGCTACGCCGCGCTGTACTACGCGCAGCACGGCGGCATCGACTTCAATCAGCCCGATCCCCCCGACTACCGCGACTTCGCCTACCTCGCGTTCACGCTCGGTATGACGTACCAGGTGTCGGACACCACCATCACCAGCAGCACCATCCGACGCGAGGCTCTTCGCCATGCGCTCCTATCGTTCCTGCTCGGCGTCGTGGTCGTCGCCGCGACGATCAACCTCGTCTCGAGCCTCGCCCGCTGACCGAGCGGATGCGGTCATCCACAGCGGTTCTGGACCCCGAATCCACGGTGTTATCGTCTGATCAGGACGCAGATCGCGCCCGGGCGCACCGGCACGAGGCATCCGATTCCCCCTCGGCCCCGACCGACTCTCCTCAGGAGTGACATGTCTGAACACGTGCCGTTCACCGACAACTTCAGCGACCTCTCCAACGCCGACGGCTACCAGTTCGAATTCCGCTGCGAGCGCTGCGGCAACGGCTACCGTTCGGCGTTCCGTCGCGACCCCCGAGCAGCCGGACAGAAGATCGCCCGCGGTCTCGGCAACCTCTTCGGGGGTCAGCTGTCGCAGTTCACCTCGATGGCGGAGAACCTGCTGGATCGCAGCACCAACTCGCCCGCGAAGGATGAGGCGCTGCGCGCCGCCACCGCGGAAATCGGCCCGCGTTTCCACCAGTGCCGCGGATGCAGCGACTGGGTGTGCGGCGACGTGTGCTGGAACGACCAGGTCGGGCAGTGCGTGCGCTGCTCCCCCGCCCTCACCGAAGAGCTCGCGCAGCTGCAGGCCGAGGCCCGACGTCAGCAGATGCGCCAGCGGCTGGAGACCGTTGACCTGGTCGGCGGAGTGGACCTCGGCCGCCAAGCTCAGCCACGCTGCCCCTCGTGCGGCGCCCAGTCGCACGGTGGCAAGTTCTGCGGCGAGTGCGGGGCTTCGCTGGTGAACGTTCGCGTGTGCGGGGGTTGCCGCGCCGAGAACCCGGGCTCGTCCCGCTTCTGCGCGGAGTGCGGGACGAGCCTTATCGCCTGACCCCACGTCGCGAGGCGATTCCGGCCGGCTTCGCAAGCCCCTCCGGCCGTCGGGCCCCATCGCGTACGTTCGTGACATGACGGCGCCTATCCCGACGGCTGCCGCCTCGATTCGAGGGCGGCGCGAGCGTGCCTGAGCGCGTGGACGCGGAGGTGCAGCGGCTGCTCGGGCTCGACAGCGCCATCGTGGTGCGCTACACCGACGCCATCACCCCCGACAGCTTCTCGCTCAGCTACCGCTCCCTGTACCTCCACAGCTCGCATCGAGAGGCCATCGAGGCGATCTGGGCGGCGCGACGCCAGGAAGGAGAGGCCCCATGATGACGACGGACCCGAACGCTGCGGGCGTCGTGTGGGCGCGCGTCGAGGACGGCTTCCACGTCGGCAGCAGGTGGGGAGAGTTCCTGGGCTACATCGAGCGACAGGGCGACGGCGGGTTCGCCGCCTTCGACATGCATTCGCGCCCCGCGGGGTGCTTCACCGCAATCGCCCACGCGATGAGCGCACTCACCGCACAGCCGCCGCGCCCACGTCCTGTGCGTCGCTGAAGGAGCCCACCACCGTGACCGACCCGTTGATCTCCGTCGTCTACACCAGTCACGCGCGCGCCCCCTTCACCGACCCCGATCTGGAGCAACTGCTCACCACCAGCCGCGCGTCGAACCGTCGCCGCGGAATCACCGGCATGCTCCTGTATCGGGCGGGGCACTTCATCCAGATCCTCGAGGGCCCGGATGCGGCGGTGCGCGAGCTGATGCGGGTCATTCAAGCCGACCCGCGGCACGGCGATGTGCGGATCGTCCGGGACGAGGAGATCGGCGAGCGACGGTTCCCAGAGTGGAGTATGGGCTACGAGCCCATCTCGCCGCCCTCGCATCCGGCTCCCGACGGCTTCCGCGACACGTTCGACGACCTCGGCGACGAGGCTGACCCGGACAACGTGCTGCGGGCGATCGGGGAGCTCACCCTGTGGTTCCGGGTGCGCAGCCGGCATCAGAGGGACTGACCCGCGCCGCACGCTCCGATGTGTCAAGCCCCCTTCGCCTGGGCGCAGGAACGGGTGAGATGCAGACGTTCCCCCGAACGATCGGAGCACTCGTGTCACTGACCGCCATCCCCCGGGCGACTCTGCCCGGTCTGCCTTTCGCCGCCCGCGGGCCGATGAGCGAGGCCGTCGCACGGCGCCTCACCTCCGCTGCCGCAGGCGGCGATCTGGGCGCACTGGCCGCGGAAGCCCTCTCGATGACGACGGACATCGTCCGCGACGATGACATCCAACTCGCGCTCTTCTGCCTCTACGCGAACGCCTACGGCTCGCTCGACGGCCTCGACGCGGCGCTGGAGTGGGATGCGGAACTCCTCACCGTCCGGCAGCTCCTCGAGTCGACGTTCGAGGCCGCCCTGCGTCGAGAGGTCTCCGTGCCCGCCCTTCCGACCCCCAACGCCCCCGACGTCGCACAGGCGCTCTTCACGCTGACCTCCGATGACAGCGGTCCGAGCCTTTCCCGCTACCTCGCCCGCAAGGCGACCGACGAGCAGGCCCGCGAGTTCCTCATCCAGCGCACGATCTACACGCTGCGCGAGGCCGACCCGCACTCGTGGGCGATCCCCCGGCTACGCGGGCGCGCGAAGGCTGCACTCGTGGAGATCCAGTCCGACGAGTACGGTGGGGGCCGCCCCGACCGTGTGCACGCCGAGATCTTCGCGCGCACGATCCGCGCCGCCGGCCTCGACGATCGCTACGGCGCGTACGTCGACGACGTCCCCGCCGCGACTCTGGCCTCGCAGAACACGATGTCGATGTTCGGGCTGAACCGTCGTCTGCTGGGCGCCATCGTGGGCCACCTGGCCGCCTTCGAGATGACGTCGTCGATCCCCAATCGTCTCTACGGCGACGGTCTGCGCAGGCTCGGCTACGGCGACGACGTGACCGACTACTTCGACGAGCACGTCGAGGCCGACGCCGTGCACGAGCAGATCGCCGGCCGCGACCTCGCAGGCGCCCTCGCGGAGGACCGCCCCGACCTGCTCGCCGACATCATGTTCGGCGCTGCGGCGTGCCTGGCCGTCGACGGCTGGGTTGCGCAGCACATGTACGACGCCTTCACGAACGGTGTGTCCTCGCTGCGTGGCGGTGCCGCATGAGCGATGAGCCCGTGACGATCACGGCCTACCCGGACGGCCCGCTGCTCGTGCGAGGCGCGGCGCAGATCGTGGATGCGGCCGGCAACGCTGTCGAACGCCGTCGCCGCACGGTCGCGCTGTGCCGCTGCGGACTGTCGAGCATCAAACCGTTCTGCGACGGCACGCACAAGGCGGCGGGCTTCCGCACGGACGAGTGACCCGCCCGTTACGAGAGGATGGGGGCATGGACACCGCACGCGACGACGACGTCGCCGCCGACTACCTGAGCGCGGCGCTCGTGCCGCGCCCCTCGAACTGGGTACGCGCGGGGGTCGATGCCCTGCTCGGTTCCGGCGTGCTCAACATGTACGACGTCGAGGTACGCCGCCTCGACACCCAGGCGCTGGTGCTCCGTATCCCCACCGACGCCAATACGGCGTCGCATCTGTTCGGCAAGATCGAGCTGGAGATGGAGACGCTCACGGTCTCCGCATTCCTGGAGTCCTGGCGTCCGATGCAGCGCTGATCGGAGGCGATCCGGCAGGGTGGGCTAGGCGGGGCCCCTCTCGCTCGCCCCGACAGGCCCCGGATGCGGCAGACTTCCTCCTGGGCATTCGCCCGTGATCCCGCTTCCGCGCCCGGGAGGAGCCCGATGACCCGCGTCGAACTGCACCGCAGCGGCCCCGCCAAGAAGAAGCGCCGGCCGATCGCCCCGGACCGTCTGTCGGCAGCCCTGATGCTGATCGCCACCGCTCTCGCCATCATCTGGGCGAACAGCCCCTGGGGTGCCGGCTACGAGCACTTCTGGGAGACGCCGATCGCCATCGCCGTGGGCGACGTGCAGATCGACTCGAACCTCCACGCGCTCGTCAATGACGGGCTGATGACGCTGTTCTTCTTCCTCGTCGGCCTCGAGGTCAAGCGCGAGCTGACCATCGGCGAGCTCACCGACCGCGCTCGTGCCACGCTTCCGATCGCGGCGGCGGTCGCGGGACTCGTGGTACCCGCGGCGATCTTCATCCTCTTCACCCTCGGCACCGACGAGACGCACGCGTGGGGCGTCGTGATCTCCACCGACACGGCGTTCCTGCTGGGGGCCCTCGCCATCATCGGCCCGAAGTTCCCCGCTCGCCTACGCGCGTTCCTGCTGACCCTCGCCGTCGTCGACGACATCGGGGCGCTCCTGGTGATCGGCGTCTTCTACTCCGACAGCCTCAACCTGGTGGCCCTCCTGGTGGCCGTCGTGCTCATGGGGCTGATCGCCCTCGTGCGATTCCTGCCCTACGGCCGCGGCTTCTCCTACGCGGCCCTGGGCATCGCCCTCTGGATCGTTGTGCTGCTGTCGGGCGTGCACGCGACCCTCGCCGGCGTCGCCATCGCGCTCCTCATCCCGGTCTTCCCGCCCCGGCGCAGCGATGTCGAGCGCACCGCTGAGCTCACGCGCGCCTTCCGCGAGTCGCCCAACACGGTCTATGCGGCCGCGGTGCAGCGCAGCCTCCGCGACTCGCTCTCGATCAACGAACGCGTGGATGCGGGATGGCGCCCCTACATCTCCTTCGGCGTGCTGCCTCTGTTCGCGCTGGCGAACGCGGGCGTCCACCTCGACCCGGCAACGTTGAAGGAGGCCTTCACCTCACCGTTGACCTGGGGCATCATCGTCGCTCTCGTCGCCGGCAAGTTCGTCGGCATCACGGGCGCGACCTGGCTGCTGCGCGCGACCGGCAAGGGCGTTCTCGCCCCCGGCCTCGGGATGACACGGATCGCCGGCGGCGGGGCCCTTTCGGGCATCGGATTCACGATCGCGCTCTTCCTCGTGCCCATCGCGATCGACGACCCGCACACGCAGGACCTCGCCCGCGTCGGCGTGCTCACCGCATCCGTGCTCGCGTTCCTCGCCGGATGGGCGATCATCTCGATCGGCGACCGCCTGCGTCCGCCCGTCGCCGTGGGCAAGTACCTGAACCGGCCCGTCGACCCCGCGCGCGACCACATCAAGGGGCCGAAGGACGCGCCGCTCACGATCGTCGAGTACGGCGACTTCGAGTGCCCGTTCTGCGGCCGCGCGACCGGCTCCATCGACGAGGTCTTCGCCGCGCTGGGCGACCAGGTGCGGTGGGTGTGGCGGCACCTTCCGCTCGACGCGCCGCATCCGCACGCGCAGCAGGCAGCGCAGGCATCGGAGGCCGCGGCGGCGCAGGGCCACTTCTACGAGATGACGCGCAAGATGTTCGCCCATCAGGATCAGCTGGAACTCTCGGACCTGATCCGCTACGCCGACGAGCTCGGGCTGGACACCGATCGCTTCGCCGACGACCTGCGCTCCCCCGCTGTGCTGCGCCACATCCAGGATGACCGCTTCGACGCAGAACTCATGGACCTGCATTCGACGCCCACGTTCTTCATCGGCGGGATCCGCCATGTCGGCCCCTGGGACTCGGCCTCCCTCATCCGCGCCCTCGAGGCCTCCCGCGGTCGGGTCATCGAGCCGCACCCGTAAGTCGGCTCCTGCTCCGAGCGGTTGCCGCCCGTTCGACAGCCGTTTGCCCGCCGCCCCTAGGGTTCGCGTGTGCTTACCACCGTCGTCCGTCGTGCGCGGAAGAACCGCCTGGCGGCCATCGCGCTCGCGGTCCTCCTGCTGGTCCTCGTCCTCGTCGTCCTGCCCACGCAGCGCGCGGCAGCGCATCCCACGGGCTCGACCGGCGTGTTCCTCACGGTCCGCCAGGATGCGGTGGATGTGAAGATGCAGATCCAGAAGGCCGGCTTCGTGGCGGCCACGGGCTACGACATCGCCACCGAGCAGTCGGAGCTCGACGCGATCTCCGACAACCTCATGACGTTCCTGCTCCACCGCGTGCGCGTCTCGGACGAGCAGGGCGCACTGACCGCCTCCGTGCTCGAGAAGCCGACCTTCGCGACGGTCAACGAGGAGGATGCGATCGAGACGACGCTCCGCTTCGCTGCGGGACGCCCGCTGCAGGGTGCACTGACGTTCACAGACGACTTCATCATCGACGTCGTCCCCTCGCATCAGGTCTACGTCGCGCTGATCAGCGACTGGGACGACGGCCAGATCAACGAGGGCGACCCGGAGGTCATCGGCGTGCTGGGCGGCGGCGTCACGCACCTCACGTGGGAACGCAGCGACACCGACCCGCTACATGGCCTGCTCGCGGTGATCCGCCTCGGGATGCTGCACATCGCCGAGGGCACCGATCACCTGCTGTTCCTGACGACGTTGCTGATCGTCGCCCCCTCGCTCGCCACGAGGGCTCGGCGAGGATGGCGCTGGAAGCAGCCCATCCCCGTGAAGAAGACCATGGGTAGGGCAGCACTGACGATCACGGCGTTCACCGTCGGACATCTGATCACGCTCGCGCTCGTGTCACTGGGACTCATCTCCTTCCCCGAGAAGCCGGTGGAGATCCTCGTCGCCGTCTCGATCGCGGTCGCTGCCGCGCACGCGCTGAAGCCGCTGCTCCCGCGTGGGGAGCTGCTCATCGCGGGAGTGTTCGGGCTCGTGCACGGCACGGCGTTCGCCACGACGATCCTCGAACTCAATCTCGGGTTCGGCGAGACCCTCGTCGCCATCATCGGCTTCAACGTCGGGGTTGAGCTCGCACAGCTCATCGCCGCACTGCTCGTGCTCCCGCTCCTCATCTGGCTTTCCCACGCGCGCGCGTTCGCCGGCTTCCGCACCGCCGTCGCGATCGCCGCGATCGTGGCCGCCGCCGCGTGGATCGGCGGAATCCTGACCGATCAGGACTCGGTGCTGCAGCCGGTGTTCACCGGGATCGCGAGCTTCCCCGTCGTGTCGTACCTCCTACTGGTGGCCCTGGTCGCGGCACTCTGGTACTTCACGCGCACCACGGCATCCTCGCGACGGATCGAGGTGGGACGGTGACCGCGCCCCAGCAGCGGGCCCGGGCATCGCTGCTGGGACGAGGCTCCGTGGCCCTGACCGTCGCGACGCTCCTCCTGGGCACGGGAGCCTCGGTCGCCAACGCCGCGGAGGACGACCCGGATGCGGGAACGCCAGCGGGCGGAGAGATGGTGATCACCGTCGACATACCTGACCATGCGGGGGCCGCATCCCCGTCCCCGACCACCGAACCGTCGCCGACCGCCGCGCCGTCCCAGACGCCCACCGGCGCGCTGCCCGCGACCGGCGACGATGTGCAGCGGCTTCTCCCGTGGCTCCTCGGCGGGTTGGCTGTCACGAGCGTGGGCGCAGCCCTCATCTCTCGCCGTCGTCGCGCCTGAGCCGCTTCCACGACAGAGCGCCCCCGGATCGCTCCGGGGGCGCTCTGTCGTGGTGAGGCTCAGTCGACCGACGCGGCCCCGGCGGCGGCCCTCGCACGCTCTTCGGCGAGAGCGCGGGCGACCGCGTCCTCCACGCGCGCATCGGCGCGCTGCTGGGCGGCCTTGCTGCGGTGGCGACGCGAGCGCAGCAGCAGGACGATCGCGGCCGCGACGAGCAGGACGATCACGAGCAGTGTCCACGGGACGGCGGCGCCGATCGTCTGTCCCGTCACCGTCTCGAGCGGAGTCGTCGAACCGGACGCATCCGTCACGACAGGCACCACGTTCACGCCTGCGATGAGAGCGAACACGGGAGGAACTCCCGGAACGGAAACCGTCTGGGTCCACGACTCGCCCGGAAGCAGCGCCGGCACGTCCTGTGCCGCGGCGGCGTCCGTGCCGAAGAGGTCGAAGATTCCACTGACACGCGCCGTCGGCTGGGCTGCGATCGAGGCGTTGCCGGTGTTGTGCAGGGTGTAGGTCACGGTGGCGTCACCGCCGGCGAAGGGGCTCAGCCCACCGTTCCAGGCGACAGACATGTTCTCGACCGCCAGGGAGGGCGCAAGCTCGCCACCGACCCGCAGGTTGACGCGGATCCCCAGCCTCCGATCGACGGTGACGCCGTTCTGGGCATCCGGCGCGCTGAGCGAGGTGACCACGCCGCCGGCGTAGTCACCGGGCGTAGCGTTCTCGGGGACGGAGAGGGTGAACGGGACGGTGACCGTCTCGCCGGCCGCCACCGTCACGGTCGCCTGCTGCGGAACGATCCAGGCGCCGATCGCATGGGACGGATCTCCCGCGACGAGCAGCGACAGCTGACCTTCCTCGGACGTCGAGCCATCGGCGGCGTAGACCTTGAGGTCCAGTGCCTCGTCACCGTGGTTCGCGATCGTGACGGCGTCCGAGACGGACCCGCCCGGATCGACCGTGTACGTGTAGTTCGTGCGCTCCGAGCCCAGGTTGTTGGAGGCGGTCCGGACGGTCCAGGTGACCTCATCGCCCTCGGCGGCCTGAGCGGGTGCGGCGAAGGCGAGGACCGCGAGCACGGCGAGCATCGCGGAACTCAGCGCGATGAGGCGAGGATGCGGAGGAGTCGAGCGTGGGTTCACGGAGATCTTTCGGGTCGTGGCGGAATGGGGATGTCCGTGGGAGAGGGCAGGCGCCCCCTCCCACGGACGGAAGGTGCCGCGGGCGTCAGCCGGCGAGCGCGGTGAGGGTCAGGGTCGCGCGATAGCTGCCCTTTGCCGTCTCGGTCGGCAGCTTGAGATCGAGCGCCGCTCCCAGCAGCGCCGATCCCTTCGTGTGCCCCTGCGCCGCAGAGCCGAGCACGCGGCTGACGGCCAGACCGTCACCGGTGTCGTAGCCCGAGGAGACAGGTGCACCGGCGGTGGCCCCGGCGCCGTCGGTGACGACCTTCGGCGTCCAGCCCAGGTAGCGTCCGGAGAACGTCTTGTCGCCGTCCTTGAAGTCGCCGAGCACCGAGGTGAGCGACCACGGAGCCAGCGAGGAGCGCGTGTCGGTGACGCTGATCGGGTTGATCTCGCCCGTCGCCTCGAAGTAGTCGCCCTTCTCCTCGGCGGTCCCGAGGTCGACGAGACCGTTCTGTCCGTCGATCGTCCAGCCGAACTCGCCGGGAGCCTGGTTGGGAACGTCGACCTGGATGTCCTGACCGTCGCCGTGGAAGGGGTGGATGGTGACCGAGTCGATCAGGGACCCGACGCCGTCGACCGCTGTGCTCGAACCCGGCGTGCCGCACCAGCCGACCTTGCCCTGCTCCACCGCAGCGTTGGGCGCGTCGCAGGTGCCGGAGCGGATGCCCTCGACCACGAGCTGATCGGCGCGCACCTGCACCTTGACGTAGCTGCGCACGTGCTCCTGGTTCTGCACGGAGTTGTACCAGTAGTCGCTCGGCTTCAGCGGGTCGGGACCGTTGCCCGCTCCCGTGGTTCCGCTGTTGTCGGGCGCCGTGATGTCGTAGTACTTCGAACCCGATGCCGAGTTCGCCGTCATGTAGATGACGCCGCCCTCACCGACGAAGACATCGTTCTGGCCGGGCTGCTCGGCAGGATTGGCCTTCTCGCCGTTCTTGATCTCGTAGCTGCGGGTGTAGACGTGGTCGTGGCCCTGGAGCACGAGGTCGACGCCGAGCTTCGAAAAGGTGGTCGGGAAGTCCACGCGACGCACCTTGTTGTCGGCGTCCTTCGCGTGGTCCGCGGCGGAGTAGATCGAGTGGTGGTACACGAGCACGGTGTACTTGGCGTCGGCGCCGTGCTGGTTCACCACATCCGTCACGTACTGCACGTGGGCCGCGTCACCGCCGCCGTTCGCCGAGTCGTAGCTGTTGCTGTTGAGGTCGATGAACAGCACGTCCTTGTAGATGTACCAGTAGTCGCCGCCGGACGTCGTCGCCGTCTTGGTCGGGTCCTTGTAGTAGGCCGAGGAGTAGTCGGTGTTGGGCGTGTAGAAGTGCTGCTCGTACGCCTTGCCGCCGACGTCGTGGTTACCGATCGTCGCGGCCCAGGGGTACTGGCGCAGCTGGTCGGGAGCGAGGAACGCGTCCCACTGCGGCTCGGTGTTGGCCGACTCGACCTGGTCGCCGCCGGAGACCAGCAGCTCCGCGTTGGGGTTGGCGGTCAGCGCGACGTTCATGGTGTCGGCCCAGCCGGCGCCGTCCTTCGCGACGTTGCCCGAGGACCCGATCTGGGGGTCGCCGAAGAACAGGAAGTCGAAGTCGCCCTCGAAGGACTGCGTCTTGAACGAGTAGGTCGGCGACCAGTTGCCATCGGATCCCACACGGTACGAGTACTGCGTGTTCTCCTGCAGCCCCGACAGGACGGCGTGGCGGTTGTAACCCGTGGTCGAGACGTTGGTGGCGCCGGTGGCGGCGAAGGTCGTCACGGAGGCGACGAACTGACCGTTCACCACGGCAGAGGTGGGGGCCAACTGCACGACCTGCGACGTGTCGGCGGAGGTGTACCACGACACCGTGCGCTGCGTCTCGTTGGAGGCCACGCCCAGCACGATGCCGGTGTAGCCCGCAGGGTCGTCGGCGTGCGCCGCGGGGGCGACGAGGGCGCCGCTGAGCATCAGCGCGGCGCCGACCGCCGCCGCCGAGGCCCACAGGGCCGCGCGACCCGTGGGTCGCGAGGGTGCTGCAAGGAGCATGTGTCTTCCGTTTCTGGAGAGGAAGTGGATGTGGGTCAACCAGGCAGACGCACGGATCCCGGCGCCTGGAAGCAGACTGGCTCGACGAACTTTCCTGGGAGTGAACGATCGATGGCTTACGAATCGGCTGTCGGGAGAACAGATGAGGATCACGGGGTGTCCCGCCGGTGCGCCCGCCCGGTGAACGCCGACGGCAGATCCGAAGAACAATGCGCGAACCGGGGCTCGAGGATGCAGCGGCGTGCGCGGCGACCGGCATCCTGGTCTCGCCCCTCCGATCTCTACAAGGAATCTCCGTGCCGCATCGCCCCGCATCCCTCCTCCTCGGCGCGACCGGCTTCGCGCTCGTACTCGCACTGACCGGATGCGCGAGCGCCGACTGGAGCGTGCCGCGCGACGCGATCGGCGTTGTGGGGTCCCCCGCGTCGGGTTTCGCTCCCGAGATCGAGCCGACGCCGGAGGCGACGGTCGATCCGCGGAGCGGGTCGTGGGACGACGTGCATCCCGCCCCCGGCTACCGCGTTGTGCTCCTGACCTCCGGCGACGACGCAACGACCCAGACGCTGCGCGAGGCCGTGAGCGCATGGGCGGCCGACGAGCACGTCGATCTGCGAACGGTGGATGCGGGCGGCGACGCGATCACGGGCATCGTGCACGCGATGGATCTGAATCCCGAGCTCATCGTCGCGGCCGGCGAGGATCTCATCGATGCGATGGCGATGGTGACGCCGAACCACCTCGACATCGCGTTCCTGGTGCTCGGGGCGGAACTGGCCGAGCCCACCGAGAACGTCACCGCGGTCGACTGGACGGGCGCGGGATTCCGCGGCGAGGGCCTGGGGTCGGCCACGCACTTCGACGAGGCGTCGTTCACCCCCGAGCGCTGCGACGATGCGATCCGCGCGGGCGTCGCGGCCGTGCTGACCGGCATGACCGGCCTCGTGCTCTGGATCTCGTGAGCTCCGTGGGGGGCGCTCAGCGCGACGCGGTCACCTCGGCACCGGCGTGCGCAATCTCGGCGAGGGCCTTCTCGCTCGACTCCGCGTGAACTCCGGCCACGAGGTCGGTGAACACGCGCACGTGCCGCCCGGCCGCGATGGCGTCGAGGGCCGACGCGCGCACGCAGTAGTCGGTCGCGAGACCCACCACGTCGATGTCGAGGATCCCGTGCTCCTCCAGCAGCTCGATCGCCGTGCGGCCGTCGTCGGTGCGTCCCTCGAAGAGCGAGTACGCCGGCTCGCCCCGCCCCTTCTTGAGGTGGTGCGTCACGGCGGACGTGTCGAAGACTTCGTCGTACTCGGCGCCGAAGGTGCCCGCGACGCAGTGGGGCGGCCACGTGTCGATGAAGTCGGGCTCTGCGGCGAAGTGCCCGCCGTTGTCACCCTCGGCATCGTGCCAGTCCCGGGACGCGACGATGAGGCCGTAGTCGCCCGCATGCTCCGCGAGGTAGGCGGAGATCCGCTCGGCGACCGCGTCACCCCCCGCCACACCGAGAGCACCGCGCTCGGTGAAGTCGTTCTGGACGTCGACGATGAACAGCGCCTTGGTCATGATCCGAGCGTACGCCGGTACTCGGCGCGCGTCATCGGTGCCACATCCTTCGTCTCCGGTCCGGCACGCCACAGCTTGGAGGGCCACCACACCGCGCGCCCGATGTCGGATGCGAGCGCGGGCACCAACAGCGAACGGACGACGAAGGTGTCCAGGAGCACACCGAACGCGACGATGAACGCCAGCTGCGCGAGGAACAGGATCGGGATGACGCCGAGGGCAGCGAACGTCGCCGCGAGCACGAGGCCGGCCGAGGTGATCACCCCTCCGGTCGACACGAGGCCGCGCACGATGCCCGCGCGCGTGCCGTGGCGAAGCGACTCCTCCCGCACGCGCGACATGAGGAAGATGTTGTAGTCGATGCCGAGCGCGACGAGGAAGACGAAGCCGTAGAGCGGCACCGCGGGGTCGGCGCCGGGGAAGTCGAAGACGTGGTTGAACACGAGCGCGCTCACCCCCATCGCCGTGCCGAACGAGATGACCGTGCTCGCGATCAGCAGCACCGGCGCCAGGATCGAGCGCAACAGGAGCATGAGGATGATGAAGACGACGGCGAGGATGACGGGGATGATCACCGTGCGGTCGCGGATCGAGGTGGCGTTGGTGTCGACGTCAATGGCGGTCTGACCGCCGACGAGCGCCGCGCCTTCCCCGAGATCGCGGTCGAGGGTGTCGCGCAGCGCCACGACCGCGTCGTCGGCGGCGGCGGAGTCGGCCGCATCCGCGAGCGTCGCGATCAGCAGCGCGTCGCCGTCGACGGTGGTGGCCGAAGGTTCGGGGGTTCCGGGCGGGCCGACCGCGGCGAGCTCGAGCGCACCTTGCGAGACGGTGACCGACGCCTGACCCGTCGGCGAGTCCGCGGCGGCGATCGCCACACTGTCGATGCCCTGCGCATTCGACGTGGCGGTGACGGCCGCGGCCGCATCCGACTCGGAGACCACGACGTAGACCGGGCTGCCGGAGCCTGCCGGGAAATGCTCCGCGAGCACGTCCTGGCCGTCGCGCGCCTGCGAGTACCCCAGTACGAGGTCGCTGGAGGGCACGCCGTCGGCCTTGAGCTGCGTGATGCCCGCGGCTCCCACGAGCAGGACGACGGTGCTGATGATCCACACCGGACGAGCGCGCCGCGTGACGAATCGCGCCACCCGCGGCCAGAGGCCCGACACGGGCGCGTTCGGGTCGTCGGACGGAACCGGCGCGGGGTGCTTCGGGATGAAGGGCCAGAAGGCGGCGCGTCCCACGAGCGCGAGCAGCGCGGGCAGGAAGGTGAGCGCCGAGAGCATCGCGAACGCGATGCCGATGGCCGCGATCGGGCCGAGCGCGCGGTTGCTGGCGAGATCCGAGAGCAGCAGGCACAGCAGTCCCGCGATGACGGTTCCGCCGGAAGCGAGGATGGGCTCGAAGGCGCCGCGCCAGGCCTGCACGGTCGCCGGCCATCTCGTCTGCCCCTCGGCCACCGCCTCGCGATATCTCGCCACGAAGAGGAGCGCGTAGTCGGTGGCGGCGCCGATCACGAGGATGAAGAGGATGCCCTGCACCTGGCCGTTCAGCACGAAGATCCCGGCCTTGGCGAGCCACCACACGGTCAGCAGCGCAACGCACAGCGCGAAGACGCTCGTCAGCAGCACGAGCACCGGCAACAGCGGGGATCGGTAGACGATGACGAGGATCACGAAGACGGCGATGAGCGCGACGCCGAGCAGCAGCCCGTCGATGCCGAGGAAGCCCTCGACGAGGTCCGCGGTGAATCCGGCGGGACCGGTCACCCATCCTTCGACGCCCGAGGGCGCCTGTGAGGCGACGACATCGCGGACCGCCTCGACGGTGTCGGGCACCTCGCCCGAGGCGTCGATGGGCACGAAGATCTGCGCGGCGAGACCGTCGTCGGACACGATCGGCGGCGAGATGCCGTCGAGGACCCCCGGCGTCCGCGCGATGTCGTCGGCAACCGTCTGCAGCTCGGTGAGCTGCCCGTCGCCGAGCTTCTGGTCTGCCGAGAACACCACGACGGCAGGGATGCTGTCGCCGGCCAGGAAGTCGGGAAGCCGCTCGTTGACCTGCGTGGAGGCCGCGCTCTGCGGCAGGAACGTCGACTGGTCATTGGTGGAGACCTCGTCGACCTTGCCGAAGTACGGACCACCGATCGAGCCCACGACGAGCCAGACGAGCACGAGCAGTGCGGGGATGCCCACCCGGAGCCAGCGTGAGGGTCGGGGCGAAGTCGAGGATGCGGCCATGTCGCTAGCTTATCTAGCTATATGGCCGCCGCGCCACTCTCTTTCTTTCGCCGCCGGTTCAGGCCGCGAACATGGTCACCAGCGACAGGACGAGCGCGAGGACGCCGACCGCGAACAGTCCCACCGTGAACCACCCGGTCAGTCGTACGAGCGGAGACCGGGCGATGAACCGCATCCGATCGTCCGTACCGGCGCGGTAGTAGATGGCCGCCTCATCCGCACCCGCGAGGTGCGCCTCGTCGGCGTCGCTGAGCACCGCACGCCCCACGCCGCCCTCCGCGGTGAACCAGTGCGCGACGCGCCCGGTCTCGCCCGGTTCGATGATTGCGTGCGCGGCAGTCCAGGTGCCGTCCACCAGCAGCAGAATCAACCAGATGACTCCGACGGCCACCGCGCCGAGGAAGCCGACCCAGGTGAACGTCTCCAGCAGCACGTCGACGGTGTGACCCACCATCAGATCATCCCATCCCCCCCTCGCCCGCTCCGCCATCCCCTTCCGATCCCGCGAGACTGCATGTCGATCACGAGATCACGGGTAAACACAGTGAACTCGTGACGAAAGTGCAGTCTCGCGGGAGAAGCGAGCATCGACGCGGGCGAGCGAGCGGATGCGGGCGGCCGGAGAACAGAAGAGGGGCCCCTTCCGGGACCCCTCTTCTCGTGCTGAGCCGCCTAAGGGAATCGAACCCTTGACCTATTCATTACGAGTGAATCGCTCTGCCGTCTGAGCTAAGGCGGCGCGCGTCGCTTCCGCGATGCACAAGCAACGATCTTACATGCTCGAACAGGCGGCCGCGAACGCTCGGGAGGCGCTCACTCGCAGCGCAGGCCATCCTGGGGCACGGTGCCGTCGATGAAGTACGCCTCCACCGCGTCGTCGACGCAGGTGTTGCCCTTGTTGTAGCCGGTGTGGCCCTCGCCGACCCGCGTGATCAGCACGCCGGAGGCGAGCTGATCGGCCAATGCCACCGACCAGTCGTAGGGGGTGGCGGGGTCGTTCGTGGTGCCGATGACGACGATGGGCGCGGCGCCCTGGGCGGTCAGCGCCTTGCGCTCACCGCTCGGCGGGAACGGCCATGAGGCGCACGAGTCGACGTCGCTCGACCAGTACGGCGCCACGGTCGGCGCGCGCTCCGCGAGCAGGGCCTTCGACGCGGCCTCCTGCTCCGGTGTGGCGTCGTCCGGGTAGTCCATGCAGTTGTAGGCGGTGAAGGCCTCGGTGGAGTTGTCGCTGTAGGCGCCGCCGCTGCGGTTGTAGTAGAAATCGGCGAGCTGGAACGCGACCGACGGATCTCCCTGCATCGCATTGGAGAGTGCCGTCGTCAGATACGACCAGCTGTCCTGCGAGTAGAGAGCCGCGACGATCGCGGTCATCATCGAATCGGCGCCCATGCGGCGGCCGTCCGCGTTGGGAAGCGGATCGCGATCGGCGCTCGCGAGCAGCGTACTGAGATCCGCCATGCCGTCGTCGACCGTGCCGGTGAAGGGGCAGTCGGAACCCTGGAGGCACGAGGCCATGTAGGCCCGCAGCGCCGACTCGAATCCGATGCCCTGCGTCGTCGACACATCGAGCTGGGAGGTCTCGGGATCGATCGCGCCGTCGAGGACGAGGCGGCCGACACGCTCCGGAAAGAGCTGCGCGTATGTCGCGCCGAGGAAGGTGCCGTAGGAATAGCCGAGGTAGTTGAGCTTCTCGTCGCCCAACACACCGCGCAGCAGATCCATGTCGCGGGCGGACTGCTCGGTGGTGATGAACTGCAGGATGCCGTCGCTGTTCGCCTCGCATGCCTGGGCGAACGTCTGGTTGCGTGCCTCGAGCTGGCTGTTCCACTCCGCGGAGCCACGGGTGCCTGTGGGGATGTCGAACAGGTAGCGGTCCATGTCGGGAGCGTCGAAACAGCGCACCGCGCTCGACTCGCCGACACCGCGCGGGTCGAACCCGATCACGTCGTAGTCGCTCTGGAGAGCATCGCCGACCGCGAACGAGAGCGAATCGCGGATGAGCGCGACACCACTCGCGCCGGGGCCGCCGGGATTCGTCAGCAGCGACCCGAGGGGATCTCCGTCCGTGGCGAGGTGTCGCACGACGGCGAGCTCGATCTCGCCGGCCGACGGGTTGTTCCAGTCGAGAGGGGCCGTGACCGTGGTGCAGTCGAGCCCGGTGCCGCACGGGTTCCACGAGAGCTCCTGGCCGTAGAACGGCAGCAGCTCCTCGGAGATACCGGTCGTGTCGGGCTCTGCGCTGCGGGTCGGCGAGGGCGCGACGTCAACCTTGAACGCGCACCCGGCGAGGGCGGCGAGGGTGACGACGACACCTGTCACAGCGATCAGGCGACGGATGCGGGGGGCGGCGCTCATGACGAGCTCCTTCCGGTGGCGACGGCGACCAGCAGGCTCTCGAGCGCCAGCGCGGGGGCCGCATTGCGCTCGAGGTTCCGCCGGGTCAGGGCGATCTCGTCGAGGACGAGAAGGGTGCGAGCCGGCTCCCATGCCGCCGCAAGGGCGTGCAGGTCGTCGGACAACTCGGTGTTGATGAGGCCGTCGGTGCGGCCGAACTGCACCATCACCACGTCGCGGAACAGCGACTGCAGATCGGTGAGGACGCGGTCGATGCCGTCGCGAAGACTGCGCGTCGCGCGCCGCTTCTGCTCGTCGGCGAGCGCGTTGAGCTGCGATCGGACGGCGGGCGGTACGGCGGCGCCCTCGGCGAGCCCGACGGTTCGCAGCAGCGATGCCCGTTCGGCCTCATCGCGCTCGACGGTGAGAGCCTTCGCATCATCGGTGGCGACCTGCACGATGCGGGCGGCCGCATCGACCGCGTCGCCGACCCCGCGCACGGCCAGTGCGCTGCGCAGCGTCTCATCGCGCCGACGGCGCGCATCGGCGTCCGTCGCCAGGCGCTGCGCCATGCCGATGTGGCGCTGCGCGTGGCGCGCGGCCTGCTCGGCGACGGCTGCTTCGACCCCGGTGCGCTGGGCGATCAGACGGGCGACATCGGACACGTCCGGCTCGCGCAAGCGCACAGTGCGCACCCGGGAACGGATGGTGGGCAGCAGATCGGCGTCGCTCGGCGCGCACAGCACCCAGATCGTGCGCTCGGGCGGCTCTTCGAGCGCCTTCAGCAGCACGTTCGAGGTGCGCTCTGCCATGCGATCGGCGTCTTCGACCACGATCACGCGGTATCGACCCAGCGAGGGCGAGTAGTACGCGCGCTCAACGAGCTGGCGCGCCTCCTCGATGCGGATGACGACCTGCTCCGTGCGCAGCGCGGTGAGGTCGGGATGTGTGCGAGCGAGCACCTGGCGCACGGCCGCGTCGTCGCCCGGCTCGGCGATGAGCGCCGCCGCGAACCCATAGGCCAGCGTCGAGCGGCCCGAGCCGGGAGGGCCGGTGATCAACCACGCGTGCGTGAGCTGGGCGGGATCGGATGCGGCCGCCTGCAGCAGCTGCACCGCGTCGTCCTGCCCCCACACGTCTTCCCAGGGGAGAGACGACGTGGCGGTGTGCATGCGCCCAGCCTATCCGCGGCCGTCGACGCTCCCGTCAGCGTCCACAGGAGGCAGCAGGCTCGCGACGCGCTCGCGGATGACGGTGGCGATCTCGTCGACGCCCACGGTTGCATCGATGACGAGGAAGCGCTGCGGCTCACCGGCCGCGAGGTCCAAGAAGGCGGCACGTACCCTCGCGTGGAACTCGTCTTTCTCCGCCTCCAGGCGATCGAACGGCTTGTCGGCAGCATCGAGGCGGGATCGTGCGGATGCGGGGTCGAGATCCAGCAGCACGGTCACATCCGGCAGCGCGCCCCCGGTGGCCCAAAGCGACAGCTGGCGGATCTCCCCCGCATCCAGCACGCGTCCGGCGCCCTGGTAGGCGACGGACGAGTCGAGGTAACGGTCCTGCACCACGATCTCGCCGCGCGCCAGGGCGGGCCGCACGAGCGTCTCGACGTGCTGCGCGCGATCGGCCGCGTAGAGCAGCGCCTCGGCCCGCGCCGCGACCTCGCCGCGGTGATGCAGCACGATGTCGCGCACGAGAACGCCGACCTCCGTGCCGCCGGGTTCGCGCGTCCGCACGACCGTGCGGCCCGACTCGCGCAGCCACTGCTCGAGCAGGGTCGCCTGCGTGGTCTTTCCCGAGCCGTCACCACCCTCGAAGGTGATCCACAGACCCGACGGCGTCGCGGTGGTCACTTCTTCGCGGGCGTCTTGCGGGTCGTCGTCTTGCGCGCCGAGGTGCGCTTGGGCGCGGGGCCCTTGGCGCGCTTGTCGGCGAGCAGCTGCTTCGCCCGCTCGAAGTCGACATCGTCGACCGTCTCACCGCGCGGGATGGTGGCATTCGTCTCACCGTCGGTGACGTAGGCGCCGAAGCGCCCGTCCTTGATCTTGATCGGCTTGCCGCTGACCGGGTCCGCGTCGAACTCCTTGAGAGCGCTGGACGCGCGCCGCGCACCATACTTGGGCTGCGCGTAGCGCTCGAGCGCCTCTTCGAGGGTGATGTCGAAGATCTGCTGCTCGGAGTCGAGCGATCGTGAGTCGGTGCCCTTCTTCAGGTACGGGCCGTAGCGGCCGTTCTGAGCGGTGATCTCCTCTTCGGTCGCCGGGTCCACACCGACGACGCGCGGCAGTTCGAGCAGCTTGAGCGCGGTGTCGAGGTCGACGGTATCGACCGACATGCTCTTGAACAGAGAGGCGGTGCGGGGCTTGGGTGCGGCTTCCTTCTTCGCGCCCCGCTTCTTGGGCGCTTCGGCGACCTCGCCGGTCGCTTCGTCCACCGCATCCGGGTCGACGGGGTCGACTTCCTGCACGTAAGGCCCGAAACGGCCGTCCTTGACGACGATGAGCTTGCCGTTGTCGGGGTTCTCACCCAGCACACGATCACCGGCGATCGGAGCATCGACGAGCTCCTGCGCCTTCTCGGCGGTCAGCTCATCGGGCGCCAGCTCGTCGGGGATGTTGATGATCCGGGGCTTGGCCTCGGGGTCCGCCGGGTCGACCACCTCAAGGTACGGACCGTACTTGCCGAAGCGGAGCGTCGCCGTGTCGGTGATGCGGGTGGCGTTGAGCTCACGTGCATCGATGTCGCCGAGGTTGTCGACGATGTGGCGGAGTCCGACGTGGTTCTCGGAACCGAAGTAGAACTCCCGCAACCACTGCTCACGTCGCTGCTCGCCGCGGGCGATCGCATCGAGGTCGTCCTCAAGCGCCGCGGTGAAGTCGTAGTCGACCAGATCGGAGAAGTGCTGTTCGAGCAGACGCACGACGCTGAAGGCGAGCCAGCTGGGCACGAGGGCCTGGCCGCGCTTGGAGACGTAGCCGCGGTCGAGGATCACGTCGATGATGCTGGCGAACGTGGAGGGACGACCGATGCCCTTTTCTTCCAGCGCCTTCACGAGGCTGGCCTCGGTGTAGCGCGGCTTCGGCGACGTGGAGTGCCCCTTGGGCTCCACCTCGCGCGTGGCCAGCTCGTCGCCGACGCTCAGGGCGGGCAGTGACTGGTCGTCGGCCTTGTCGGCATCGGCGCGCTTCTCGTCGCGGCCCTCCTCATAGGCCTCCAGGAAGCCCTTGAAGGTGTAGACGGTGCCGGATGCGGTGAACTCGAGCGCCTTCTTGTCAGCCGTCAGCGCGAGCGTCACGGTGGTGGTCTCGTACTTGGCGTCGGCCATCTGGCTCGCGACAGTGCGCTTCCAGATCAGGTCGTACACACGCTGCTCGTCGCGGTCGAGGTGGGAGGCGACGGATGCGGGGGTGCGGAAGTGCTCGCCGGAGGGGCGGATGGCCTCGTGCGCCTCCTGCGCGTTCTTGCTCTTGCTCGCGTAGACGCGCGGGTTGGCGGGCACGGCGCGATCGCCGTACAGGCTCACGGCCTGCTCGCGCGCCGCTTCGACCGCCTGCTTCGAGAGCGAGGTCGAGTCGGTGCGCATATAGGTGATGTACCCCTTCTCGTAGAGACGCTGGGCGACACTCATCGTGTGCTTCGCGCTCATCGAGAGCTTGCGGCCGGCCTCCTGCTGCAGGGTCGAGGTCGTGAAGGGTGCGCGGGGGCTGCGGCTTCCCGGCTTCGATTCGAGCGCGGAGACCTGTGCCGTACCGACGCTCTCGATGGCCGCGGCGAGCGCGCGCACGTCCTCCTCGGTGAGGACGACGACCGCCTTCTTCAGCTGACCTTTGTCGTCGAAGTCGGTGCCGCGCGCGAGCGGTGCGCCATCGATGCGGGCAAGACGCGCGGTGAAGGACTGGTCGCCCTTGACGGCGAGCGTCTCGATGTCCCAGTAGCTGGCCGAGACGAACGACATGCGCTCGCGCTCGCGGTCGACGACAAGACGAGTGGCCGCCGACTGCACGCGACCGGCGCTCAGGGCCGCGCCTTCACGACCGCTGCCGACCTTGCGCCACAGCACGGGCGAGACGTCCCAGCCGTAGAGCCGGTCGAGCACGCGACGCGTCTCCTGGGCGTCCACGAGGGCCAGGTCGAGCTCGCGCGTGTTCTCGGCGGCCGCACGGATGGCGTCCTTGGTGATCTCGTGGAACACCATGCGCTTGACGGGGACCTTGGGCTTGAGCACCTCGAGCAGGTGCCACGCGATGGCCTCGCCTTCGCGGTCTTCATCGGTGGCGAGCAGGACCTGGCTCGCATCCTTCACCGCCCGCTTGAGTTCGGCGACGGTCTTGGTCTTGCGGTCGTTGACCACATAGAACGGGTCGAAGCCGTTGTCGACGTCGATCGAGTACTTGCCGTACGCGGCCTTCTTCTCGGCCGGAATGTCCTTCTTGCTCGCGAGGTCGCGGATGTGCCCCACGGAGCTGAGCACCTCGTAGTCGTCACCCAGGTAGCCCTGGATCGAGGTCATCTTGGTCGGCGACTCGACGATCACGAGCGTCTTGCCGCTCTTCGTCGTGGTCTGAGAACCCTTTGCCAACGGTGGTCCTTTCGTCGCTGTCACCATACACACCTCGGGACGGTGGTCGGCTGGAGGGCCGGTTCACCCGTCGTCGCGCGGCTCGGGCGCGGGACCCGCGCGGGCTGCGGCCTGGGCGGGGAACGGACCGAAGGCGCTGCTGAGGCGCACGGTCGCGATGAGACCCTCCACCTCGCAGGATACGACCTCCGCGGATGCGGTGGCTGCCAGCTGGGCGGCGCGCTCGCACGGAACACCCGTCACGGCACCGGATGCGGCGTCCGCCGCGGCGAGCGCCGCCGCATCCGTCGCCGCCGACAGTCGCTGCGCGTGCACGCTCGCCGCGCCGACCACGCTGAGACCCGCGACGAGAGCTGCGAGCGCGCCGATCGCGCCCACCGTCGCCGCCGTGCCGGGCATCAGCGCCCACCCGACAGGGCGCACGAGCGGGCACTGAGCGAGATCGCGGACAGCGGCGCAGGGGCCGATGCGGTCACGCACACGAGGTCGCCCTCCTCTCCGATCGTGCCGCTCGCGCCCGAGACGGCGTGGGTGAGGAGTCCGAGCGCCCGCACGGCGTCCTCGCCCCGCGCCGCGAGCCGCGCCGCGTCCGCTGCGGCATCCTGCAGGCGCACCTGAGCGGATGCGGTGGCGAGCCCGCCGACGCCGAGGGCCAGCACGAGCAGCACCGCCGGCACGGCGACCGCGAACTCCGCCGCGGCCGAGCCGCGATCGCCGAGCCGGGATCTCATTCGACCGTGAGAGCGCGGCGCACGAGATCCTCCAGGATCCCCCGCACCTCATCGGATTTCATGATGACGACGAGAAGTCCCGCGAAGGCGACGGCTGCCATCGTCGCGATCGCGTACTCGGCCGTCGCCGCTCCCGAGTCGTCGCCGAACAGCTCGGCCGCACGGCGGCGGGTGAGCGTCGGGAGGCGCCGTCGGGCGTCGGTGGTGGGGGTCATGTGTTGCTCCTCTCTTATGGGCACCTGCGGGTGGGCACGCGGTCACAGCGGGAGTGCGGATGTGCCGAGCACGCTCATGAGCATCGGCGCGACCCCCAGCAGCAGGAAGGCGGGGAGGATGCAGACCCCCAGTGGCAGCAGGAGGGCGGCGCCGAGACCAGCCGCCCGCATCCGGCCGTCCGTGCGAGCGCGGTGGCGGGCGAGAGACGCGCCCGCGCGCAGGAGCTCGACGGCGGGGACCCCGGCGGAGCGCGAGAGCTGCAGCAGCGCGTCGAGCCCCGGGTCCGGTGCGTCGACCTCCGGATCGGCCAACGCCCGGGCGCGCTCGATCGACACTCCGCCGGAGAGCGCGATCGCCACGAGCTCGGCGTGCAGGCCCGGCATCGCAGGAGGCGGCGTCGCACGGCGGGAGAGCGCACCGGTCCAGACGCGGGCCACGATCATCAGGGTGATGCCGGCGATGAGGCATCCGATGCCGATCGGGCTGCCCATGAGGACGCCGATCGTGTCGAAGCCCAGCGCGACGCCCAGGCCGATGGACACGAGCGGCAGCCAGGCCATGAGTCGCGCGGTGGCCGCGGGCTCCGCGAGCGCGACACGCACCTCGTCGCGGCACTCCTGCGCGTCGCGGACGGCGGCCGCGACCGCCCGGAGGCTCTCGGCGAGCGGGGCGCCGACGGCGGCGGCCACCCGCCAGGTCGCGGCCAGCGGACGCCACCGATCGCCTCGGGCCGCGATGGCAGCGGGGATCGCCTGTCCGCCGTTGTGCGCCGCGTGGATGGCGACCGCATCCGCGTCCCCCGTCGCAGCGAGGAAGGCCCAGGCCGACGCCGGCGAGATACCCGTGCGCAGCAGCACCGACAGGCGCTGGGCCGCCTCCCCCACACCGTCGGGAGCCGGTCGGCGCCGTGCGATCAGTCCCATGGGATCGGCTCCATCCCGAGCCGCCCGTCGAGCAGGACCGGACGCGCGATGCCCGCCACGCGCCGCATGCCGCCGCTGTCACGGGCGACGTGGATCACGACACCGATCGCGCTGACCACCTGGCGGGCGAGCGCGGCGTCGCCGAGGCCGGCGAGCGCCCCCAGCGCTTCCAGTCGTGCCGGCACATCGTCGATGCCGTTGGCGTGGAGCGTGCCGGCTCCCCCGTCGTGCCCGGTGTTCAACGCCGTCAACAGCTCGCGTACCTCGCCGCCGCGGCACTCGCCCACCACCAGTCGGTCCGGCCGCATGCGCAGCGCCTCGCGCACCAGGCGGGCGAGATCGATGCCGCCCGCGCCCTCGAGGTTCGCCTGGCGCGCCTCGAGACGGACGTGGTGCGGGTGATGGATGCGGAGCTCCGCCACGTCCTCGATCGTCACGATCCGCTCGTGCTCGGGTGCGCACGAGAGCAGCGCCGCCAAGAGGGTGGTCTTGCCGCTGCCGGCCGCTCCCGTCACCAGCAGGTTCTCGCGAGCGACGACGAGCTGTTGCAACGCGCGCTCACTCCGCGCATCGAGCATGCCCGCCTCGCGCATGGCGGCCAAGGATCCCAGCTGACGCCGCGGCACGCGGATCGAGATCGTCGTACCGTCCGCGCTGACGGGCGGCAGCACGGCGTGCACCCGGATGCCGCCGTCGAGGCGCACATCGACGCACGGCGTCGCATCGTCGATGTGTCGACCGCCCTGCGCGATGAGCCCCGTCGCGATCTCGCGCACCTCGCTCTCCGCCGCGTGCCAGTGCGGCACCTGCTCGGCACCGCGGCCGCGGTCCACGAACAGACCGTGCTCGCCGTTGATGAAGATGTCGGTGACCTCCGGGTCGCCGAGATGCACCCGCACCGGATCCCACGCCGCGACGGGCAGTCCGCCGAGCGCCGGTTGCGGCGCCTCCCCCGCCGGCTCGACCGCCTTCATCGCAGCCCCGCCGGATGCGGGCGCGCCCCGCGGAGCGACGACGAAGGGTTGCGGCATGACGACGACGCTAGGCGCGCACCTGCCGCGGACGCCGCGGACGGGAACGCCCGGTTGAGGAACCGCGGGCCTGAAGCGTCTGGGGAGATCCGAGCGCGCCCGACGTCGCGGATCGACGCACCGCCCGCGGGCAAAGGAAAAGGCGGCATCCCATTGGGGGGTTGGGATGCCGCCGAGCACAGCCCCGCAAATTGGGGGTGATGAGGGCCGTGCTCCCCGCCGCGAGGGCGGGCGCACACGAGCATACGCAACCTCACACCGGCGGCCAAACGGCAGGCCGGGCCAATCGCATTGATATATCGGTGTCCGCCCCCCTTCTAATGGAGGTATCCCCCGCGACCGGAGCGGGTGATGATGTGCGAGACGTCCCGCACGTCATCCCGAACAGCGCGCAAAGGAGCGAGCCATGAGCAGCCAGATCGACCACCTGCTGAACGAGACCCGTCGTTTCGCCCCCAGCGCCGAGTTCGCCGCGAGCGCGGTCGCCACCGCCGAGCTCTACGAGCAGGCCGCCTCCGACCGAGAAGCCTTCTGGGCAGACCAGGCACGCGAGCTTCTGCACTGGCACACCCCCTTCTCCGAAGTGCTCGACTGGTCGAGCCCTCCCTTCGCACGGTGGTTCGGCGACGGCGAACTCAACGTCGCCTACAACTGCCTCGACCGCCACGTGCTCGCCGGCAACGGCGACCGTGTCGCCCTGCTGTGGGAGGGCGAGCCCGGCGACGAGCGCCGCGTCACCTACGCGGAGCTGACCGACGAGGTCAAGCGCACGGCCAACGTGCTGACGGAACTGGGAATCGGCGAAGGCGACCGCGTTGCGCTCTACCTGCCGATGATCCCCGAGGCGGTGGCGGCGATGCTCGCGGTGGCGCGAGTCGGCGCGATCCACTCCGTCGTCTTCGGCGGATTCTCCGCAGACAGCTTGCGCGCACGCATCGACGACGCCGGCGCGAAGCTCGTGATCACGGCGGACGGCGGCTATCGCAAGGGAAAGGTCTCACCCCTGAAGCCCGCCGTGGATCAGGCCCTCGCCGACCGTGGTTCGGGCGCGCAGGAAACCGTCGAGCACGTGCTGGTCGTGCGCCGCGGCGGCAACGACGTGGACTGGACGCCGGGGCGCGACATCTGGTGGCACGACGCGGTGGCAGCCGCATCCGCCGAGCACGAGGCGAAGCCGTTCGGCGCCGAGAACCCGCTGTTCATCCTGTACACCTCCGGCACGACCGGAAAGCCCAAGGGTATCCTGCACACGTCCGGCGGTTACCTCACGCAGGCCGCCTACACGCACCGCAACGTCTTCGATCTGCACCCCGAGCGCGACGTCTACTGGTGCACGGCCGACATCGGCTGGATCACCGGACACAGCTACGTCACGTACGGTCCGCTCGCGAACGGCGCCACGCAGGTGATCTACGAAGGCACGCCGGATGCGCCGCATCCCGGCCGCTGGTGGGAGATCGTCGAGAAGTATGGGGTCACGATCCTCTACACGGCTCCCACCGCCATCCGCTCGTTCATGAAGATCGGACGCCAGGTGCCGCAGGAGTTCGACCTCTCGTCGCTGCGGCTGCTCGGCTCCGTCGGCGAACCCATCAACCCCGAGGCGTGGATGTGGTACCGCAACGTGATCGGCGCCGAGCGCACGCCGATCGTGGACACGTGGTGGCAGACCGAGACCGGCGCCATCATGATCTCGGCCCTTCCCGGTGTCACCGAGACCAAGCCCGGGTCGGCGCAGGTGCCGCTCCCCGGTATCTCCGTGGACGTCGTCGACGAGTCAGGCGCGGAGGTCGGCAACGACGCCGGTGGACTGCTCGTGGTCACCGAGCCGTGGCCCAGTATGCTGCGCGGCATCTGGGGCGACCCCGACCGCTTCGTCGAGACATACTGGGAGAAGTTCGCCGACCGCGGCTACTACTTCGCCGGCGACGGCGCCCGCCGCGATGAAGACGGCGACATCTGGCTACTCGGCCGCGTGGACGACGTCATGAACGTCTCCGGGCACCGCCTGTCGACGGCCGAGATCGAGTCCGCGCTCGTGGGCAACGAGGCGGTCGCCGAGGCGGCGGTCGTGGGAGCGAACGACGAGACCACCGGCCAGGCGGTGGTCTCGTTCGTGATCATCAAGGAGAGCTACCTGCGCCAGCACTCCCCCGAGGGCCTCGCCCAGGCCCTGCGCGCCTGGGTCGGTGAGCAGATCGGCCCGATCGCCCGGCCGCGCGACGTCTACATCGTCACCGAGCTCCCCAAGACCCGCAGCGGCAAGATCATGCGACGCCTGCTCCGCGACGTCGCCGAGGGGCGCGAGGTCGGTGACACGACCACTCTCGCCGACACCATGGTCATGTCCACCATCCAGGCCAAGCTCTCGACCAAGTAGCACGAACGAACGGGCCCCGCGTCCCTCCAGGCATGCGGGGCTCGTTCGTTCGCGATGGAGCTCAGAGCATGGGCTCGGACGCCGTATAGATGAGCTCGCCGCCGGACAGCACGAGCACGACGGCGAGGCCGATCAGGGATGCGGCGGCCACCGCCCCGCCTGCCCAGAGCACTCCCCTGGCCCGATCGAACCGGCCGGTGGTCGCCACCAGACACAAGAGCGCGAACCCTGCGATGTGCGCGATGACGAGCGGCGCGACGCCCAGCAGCAGCGTCGTTCCGGCCATCGTCGTTCCCGCGGCGAGCGCCTTCGACTGCTCCGTGCCTTCCTCGAGAGATGCGAGAGCGAGGAGGAACCACGCGCCCGTCATCACGAGCACGCCCACGACGGTGAGGAGCCAGAAGAGCGCGGCGACGATGTCGCTGCGCCAGCCGCGTTCCGGGATCGGCGCGGGGTACGGCATTGCGGCGCTCATAAGACGGATGCCCGGCGCGCGACGACGCCGAGGTGCAGAGCCACCGAGGGGCGGGCGCCGGAGAACAGAGCCATGGGCGGGAGATTCGGCGACGGCATCCGATCCCGGGCGATCCCGTGCCGGATGGCGGGCGTCAACGAGAGCGCCACGAAGCTCGCGATCAGCTTGTCCAGCAGCGACGTGATGAGATTCGCCGTCGCGATCGCGAGCGGGAGCACCAGGCCCGCGTCGCGGAACCGCGCCGTCAAGGAGTTTCCGGCGACGTGAGCGCTGAAGCCGCCATAGACGAGCTCGGTGATCGGGGCGGCGACGATCGTACAGGCGACGGCGACGACCACGCTGAGCAGCAGGAACCGCGAGAGCGAGCGCCCCCACCCCCAGCGGTGCACGCCGTAGCCCCACAGGAGCGCCCCGACCACCGCGACCGGCGTGAACGGAAGACCCAGAGTGCTCTGGCCTGCCAGAGCACCGCCCAGTTGGGTGATGACCGCCGTCGCAACGGCGTACCACGGACCGAGAGCCAGCGCCACGACCGCGGTGCCGACCATGTCCAGGTAGAGCGGTAGATCGAGCCAGAGCACGATTCGGCCACCCGCCACGTTCAGGAGCACGGCTCCGATCAGAACGCCGATGACGAGAACGACGCGACGCCCGCCGCGACGAGGCGCGTCGAAACGGAGCACGGAAGCCGCACTCACCGGCGGCGCCTCGGCACCGGGTGCCGCAGCCAACCGCGACGAGCGCCGCGGTGCGGCGGGCTTGGCTGCGATGCACCGGTTGCGCCAGTCCTCCGCATCCGTCTCGGTGGCTCCGAGACTGCGCACGATGTCGACGACGAGATCGGCATCGAGTCGAGTCCGGCCGGGCCGGAAGGCGTCGTACACCGTCGAGCGCGACACGGGGACAGACGAACGGCCGGAGCGAATCGCCCTCAAGCTCGTGACACGCGTCGCGATCTCGGCGTAGCTCACACCCCCGGCCTCATGACGCAGCCGCTGGAGATCCTCCGCGACGGACATCAAGGATCCGATGCCTGACACACGACCGACGCCGTCGTCCTTCATCCTGCCCCCCGATTACCCCAGACGCTCATTCTGGCGCACACGCGGGAGCCCCGCGACCTTGGGGGGCGCGGGGCTCCCGCGTGTCTGATGTCTCAGGCGAGGGTGAAGACGACCTCGACCTCAACAGGACTGTCGAGCGGGAGCACGGGCACGCCCACGGCGGAGCGGGCGTGGCGCCCGGACTCGCCGAAGATCTCGGCGAGCACGTTGCTGGCGCCGTTGATGACGCTGGGCTGTCCGGTGAACTCCGGCACCGACGACACGAAGCCGGTCACCTTCAGCACGCCGGTCAAGCGGTCGACGCCTCCCACGGCGGCCGCGGCCGCGGCCACCGCGTTCAGTGCCGACTGGCGGGCGTACGTCGCAGCGTCCTCCGGCGCAACGAGCCCCTCCCCCTCGCCGACCTTGCCGGTCGCGGGGAGCTGACCTGCCACGAACGGCAGCTGGCCGGCGGTGTGCACGAGGTCACCGAACGCTTTGGCGGGAATGTAGGACGCCACGGGCGGCACGACCTCCGGCAGATCGATCCCCAGTTCCGCGAGTCGATCGGACACTGTGCTCATGCGTTCTCTCCTTCGAACTGGCGCGCAGCGACCTGCGCCGCACCGAGACCTGCGTTGGCGGCGGCATCCGTACCGACGGGGCGCTTGAAGTAGGCGACAAGACCGCCTTCGGGGCCCTGCACGACCTGAACGAGCTCCCAGCCCTGCTTGCCCCAGTTGTTCAAAATGGCGGCGGTGTTGTGAATCAGCAGCGGAGTGGTGAGGTACTCCCAGGTGGTCACGGCGTCTCCCGTTCGTGGGTGAGGACGGGGCCTGAGCCCCGGAAACAGCGGGAACCGGATGCCGTGCCATCGAGTGTTCGCCCAGCATCCTGGCTTACGATCACCCTATGCCCGATAAGAAACGCACGGCCACCGGTGTGCTCTCCGGCCTGGCCGGACTCGTCGGCCTGAGCGTCGTCGCCGGTGTTCTCATCACCGCCACGGTCACGCCCGCCATCGCCGTCACCGGCGCTGCGACATCGCAAGCCATCAAGCTGTTCGACAACATGCCGAACTACCTCGAGATCGACGACATCATGGAGCCGTCGACGATCTACTGGAAGGACGGCTCGGGCAACTACGTCCCGCAGACCTCGTTCTACGACCAGAACCGCTCGCCGGTGACGTTCGACCAGATCGCAACCGTCATGTACGACGCGATCCTCTCCAGCGAAGACCCCCGGTACTACGACCACGGCGGCGTCGACCTGATCGGCACGACGCGCGCCGTGCTCTCCAACCTCGAGGGCGGCGGCGACACCCAGGGCGGATCGACGATCAGCCAGCAGTACGTCAAGAACATCCTCATCCAGCGCTGCGAGTGGAACGCCCAGAACGAGGACGAGCGGCAGTCGTGCTTCCTGCGGGCGACGGACTCCTCGGGCTCGAGCGGCATCGAGCGCAAGCTCCAGGAGATGCGCTACGCGATCGGACTCGAGCAGAAGTACTCCAAGAACGACATCCTGCTCGGGTACCTGAACATCGCCAACTTCGGCGGGATCACGTACGGCATCGACGCCGCCGCCCGCTACTACTTCGGTGTTCCCGCCGCCAACCTCAGCCTCAGCCAGGCCGCGACCCTCGCGGGCATCGTGCAGAACCCGAACACGTACCGCATCGATCAGCCCGATCGCGAGACGAACGGCGCGGCCGACGGCTATGCCCTGACCAAGAAGCGACAGACGTACGTGCTCGACCGTATGCTCACCGACGGCAAGATCACACAGGAGCAGCACGACGCCGCCGTGGCGGAGCCCATCACTCCGCAGATCACGCAGCCCACCTCGGGCTGCGCGTCGACCGGTGCACCGTACTTCTGCCAGTATGTCGTCTCCGTCGTGAAGAACGACCCGGCCTTCGGCGCCACCGCCGAGGATCGCGCGATGGCGCTCCGCCGCGGCGGCCTGCAGATCTACACGACGCTCGACCCCGATCTGCAGCACACCGCCACGATCAGCATGCGCGACAACGCTCCCGCGTCCGTATCCGGCATCGACTTCGGAGCATCGACGGTGAGCATCGAGGCCTCCACCGGGCGTATCCTCGCGATCGCCCAGAACACGAACTTCTCGGAAGAGGCCAATGCCGGCGAAGGCTTCAGCTCGCTCGTGTACGCCGGTAACTCGACGTTCGGCAGCTCCGGCGGTTTCCAGGCCGGTTCGACATTCAAGCTGTTCACGCTCGTCGACTGGCTCGAGCAGGGCAGGTCGGTCAACGAGGTGCTCGACGGCCGGATGCGGGTCTTCAAGAACTTCACCAACTCCTGCACCGGCAACATCGTCAACAGCACCCCCATCAACAACTTCGGCAAGGTCAGTGGCGGCGTGGGAACGCCGATGTCCTTTACGGCGCAGTCGCTGAACACCGGCTACCTCGCCATGGCGTCCGAGCTCGACATGTGCGACATCGCCAAGGTCGCGAAGAAGATGGGCGTCACGACCGGCGACGGCCGCGACATCACGATGTCGAACCCGGCCGAGGTCATCGGAGTCGACAACATCTCCCCCATCGCCATGGCGGGCGCCTACGGCACCATCGCGAACAACGGAACCTACTGCCAGCCACAGGCGATCGACCGCGTGACGGATACGGCCGGCAATGAGCTCAAGAGGCCCGATCGCCAATGCTCTCCCGTGATCTCTCCCGAGGTCGCCGCGACGGCCGCCTACGCGCTCCGAGGCGTCATGAACGGCGGAACTGGCTCGGGAGCGAACCCCTACGACGGCACCCAGCTGATCGGTAAGACGGGAACGCACGAGGCTCTGCAAACCTGGATGATCGAGTCGAGCACCCGCGTTGTCAACGCCGCATGGGTCGGTACGGTACAGGGCGACAACGACATGTTCGGCCGCGGTCTGCAGAACATCCGTTACACGCTCGCCAAGAACCTGCAGCGCACGGCAGACCAGATCTATCCCGCGGGCGACTTCCCCGCCCCGGACCCCAACCTGACCAAGCGCGTGCTCAAGGACCTGCCGAACGTGCTCGGGCAGACGATCGAGCAAGCGCAGACCACGCTGCAGAACGCCGGCTTCGAGGTCAGCGTGGGCGATCCGGTGGACTCGGATGCGCCGACGAACATCGTCGCCGCGCAGAACCCCGGCGCGGGTCAGGTCGCGGGCGGCACGACCGTCACGATCAACCCCAGCAACGGTCAGGGGGCGACCGTCCCAGCCGTCAGCGGCAAGGTGCAGGACGCGCAGAAGACACTCCAGGATGCGGGATTCACCTCCATCGCGCTGGGGACCTGTACCCCGGACGACAAGCTGCCCGACAACCAGGCGACAGCCACGGGAACGAATCCCGCCGCCGGCACCGCTGTCAACCGCGGCTCGCAGGTCTTGATCAACTACTCCAAGAAGACCTGCCCTTGACCGGCAGCCCGCGCCGTTCCGCCCTCACCGCTGTCGCAGCGGTGGGGGCGGTCGGCGTGGGCGCTGCGGTGTGGGGCATCGGCGTCGAGCGGTACCTGTTCACGCTGCGCGAGCACACGCTGCCGATCCTGCCCGCAGGCGCGCGCGAGCTGCGCGTGCTGCACCTGTCCGACGCGCACATGGCGCCGTGGCAGCAGCGCAAACAGGAGTGGATTGCGCGCCTCGCGGAGCTCGCACCCGACCTCGTCGTCAACACGGGCGACAACCTCGGCCATGCGGAGGGGTTGGCCGGCATCCGGCACGCCTTCGCGGGCCTGCGGGGTGTTCCCGGGGTGTACGTGCACGGGTCGAACGACCTGTACGCACCGTCCCCCCGCAACCCGCTGCGCTACTTCACAGGGCCGTCGAAGGCGCACCGATCTGCCGAGGCACTCGACACGGGCGCCCTCGACCGCTTCCTGACCGACGAACTGGGCTGGCACGCGCTCGACAACACCGCGGCGACCCTCGACGTGGCAGGCCTGCGCATCGATGCCTTCGGCGTGAACGATGCCCATCGGCGCTGGGACGACACCGCCGCCCTCACCTCGACGCGCGCCGAACAGCGCGCAGCCGGCGAGGCCGACCTCGTGCTGGGCGTGACGCACGCGCCGTATCGGCGGGTGCTCGACGCCTTCGTCGACCTCGACGCCGATCTACTGTTGGCCGGGCACACGCACGGCGGCCAGGTTCGCATCCCGTTCTCCTCGAAGGCGCTCGTCGCCAACTGCGATATCCCGCTCGATCAGGCACGAGGACTGAGCACCTGGGCACACGGCGGACGTCGTGTCCCCCTGAACGTCAGCGCCGGCATCGGCCACTCGATCTTCGCGCCGGTGCGCTTCGGCTGCCGCCCCGAGGCGTCCCTTCTGACGCTGGTTCCCGCGATCTGACGGAGAGGGCCCGGTTCTCCACAGCCGGATGCGGCGCGCGCGCCGTCCCCGTTCGCGGGCTTCAGGCGATGCCGGCAGCCGGCATCACCCGAGCATCGGGACATGAAACGTGTGCTCGCCGCTCTCCTCGTCCTCGCCGCCGCCGTCGTTGCCGCCGTGGTCTCGATCATGCCCGCGTCCGCCGCATCCCCCGGAACCGGGTTCGGAGAGTGGGCGAGCTCCACCCGCTACGGATGGCACGGGTCGATGGCGATCAACGGCACGCACACCTACTGCATCTTCCCCGGGCGTCCGCTGCCCACCGGCGACAGCATCGACAACGGGCTGAGCCCGAATGCCGCGGGCCTCGATCCGCAGCGACTCACGGCCATCAACATGCTCGTTTCGACCTACGGGCAGACCGGCGATCCGGTGCAGGCGGCGGCGGTCGCCTGGGCGGTCAAAGCGATCGCCAACTGGAACGAGTCACTGCACCACTTCGGCTACCCCGGTGACACCTTGCAGGGTGCGATCGACTGGGTTTTCCGTCACGTCGCGCCAGACCACAACGGCGCAGTGCAGAACCTCGCAGCCGCGTACTACGCGGAGGCGATGGCGCTGCCCGCCGGACAGATGACGGCCACGGGCTTGCTGCAGTTCGCGACGGATGCGGCTTCTCCTCTGCGGGGCACGGTGACCGCGATCGCGGATGCGGCCGGCGCCCGCGGACGGATCACCCTCCAGAACGCCGTGTTCGCCGATACCGGTACGGCCTCGCGAGACGACGCCGAGATCGGTGTGGCGTACGACATTCTGGCGGCCGCCCCTGCCGGAGGAACCCGCTTCCGCGTCTCCGGCGAGGGACAGTTCGTCGGCGGGTTCCTGCCCGTTGTCCGGCACTTCACCACGCCCGGCGGCCAGGACACGGCGGGACCGGGTGGCCGCCTCGAGTTCCCGCTCGCGGGCGCCGACGAGCAGGAGCGCGACACGACGTTCGACCCACTCGTCACGACGCAGGTGGCGTCGCGCTACGTCCCCGGAGGCTCCTACGTCGACGACGTGACGTTCGCCAGCTCCCGCGGAGCCTGGGGACGCACGGTCGACGGCGGCTACCTTCCGGTCACGGCCACCGCGACCCTGTATCGGACAGAGACGGAGCCACAGCTCACGGATTCTCCCCCGGCCGATGCGGAAGAGATCGCCGAGCTCGAGGTGACCACCGACCCCGCCATCGGACCGACGGCACCGTACCGAGTCGAGTCCGCCGAGCCGCTGCCCGGTCCCGGTTTCTACACCGCGGTCTGGCGCATCGAACGATCCCGGCAGAGCCAGGAGACCGCCGCAGCGTTCACCGCCGATTACGTGTGGCAGGAACGTTTCGGGGTGCAGAGTCAGATCACGATGGTTCCGCAGGTGTCATCGAAAGCCGATGCCCTCGTGGCGGTCGGCGACCGGATGTCCGACGAGGTGATCGTGGCGGCACCCTTGCCCGCGTCGGGTGTCCTCGTGACCGCATCCGTGTTCCGCGTTCCCGACGGCATTGCGGCGACGGAAGCCTGCACGTCGGAGAATCTCGTCTGGCAGGGACCGGAGGACCCGGTGCGCGTAGCAGAGCCTGGTTCGGTGCGCGTCGCCGGGCCCGTCGTCCCCGACTTCGGCACGTACGTGTGGCGCGAACGCGCCACCGATACGGAGGGCCGACTCATTCACGAGGGTGCGTGCGGGGTCGAGAGCGAGACGACCCGTGCTCCCCTGCCGACGGTGTCGACGCGGGCGGTCAGCACCGTGGGACTCGGCGGCGCCGCGGTCGACACCGCCGTGGTCGAGGGCCTCGTGCCCAGATCGGGCGCCACATGGTTGAGCTTCGAGATCTTCGAGGCTCCCGAGGGCGTGGCTCCCGCGGAGGCGTGCACGACCGAGACGCGTGTCGCGGACACGTTCGGGTCTCCCGTCGTCGTGACCGCCGCGGGCGAGTACGCGTCACCCGCGGTGCGCCTCCACCGCCCGGGCGTTCACTACTGGATCGAGTCGCTCTGGCACGCGCCGGCGGGCGGCGAGGCTCGCCTGCTCGCTCGCGGATCCTGCGGGCTGGCTGAGGAGACCACGGTCGTCGAGCAGCCCTCGGTCACCACGCGCGCGGTGGAACACGCAAGCGTCGACGAACCGTTCGTCGACCGGGCCACGGTCACGGGGCTCGGCGAGGGCGTCGATGCGCAGCTGGTGTTCTCGGTGTTCCACAACGAGCCGGGCACCGAGCCGCGCTGCGACGCGGAGACGCTCGAGCATCGGACCGAACCTGTGGCGGTTGCCGCATCCGGCGAGCACATCTCCCCCGACGTCACCTCGGACGAGGCGGGGACGAAACTCTGGATCGCCGAACTCTCCTACCGGCCCGCACCGGGCGCAGAACTCGTCGTGCTGCACACCGGTACCTGCGGCGAGGAGGGTGAGACGACCTTCGTTGACATGCTGGCGATCAGCGGCGGACCCTCGATGCGCACGGTCGCAGGTCTCGGGGTCGGTGCCCTCGCGCTCGGGTTCGCGGCCGCATCCGTCGTTGCACTCCGACGACACCGGGAGCAGCGTCGCTGACGCGCCCGCGATTCGGGGAATCGGTCGGGCTGGGGTAGACTCGAACGGTTGCCACGGGGTGTGGCGCAGCTTGGTAGCGCGCTTCGTTCGGGACGAAGAGGCCGCAGGTTCAAATCCTGTCACCCCGACCGCACAGCAGAAGAGGTCGACCTTCGGGTCGGCCTCTTCTCGCTTTCCCGGCCTGCCGCGTCCTCACCGCGAGACTGCATCTCCCGCACGAGATCACGGGTATTACCCGTGATCTCGTGCTCGAAATGCAGTCTCGCGGTTGGGGGGTGGGGGTGAGGGGCGTGAGAGAGGTGGGCGCGCGGTGAGGGCCGGCGGGCGCGCACGGCGGATGCGGCGGGCCCCGATAGGATGGCGGAAGCCGCGCCGCCGCGCTCAGATTCTTCCGCCGGGCCGCCGGCAGAACCCGACACCCGCTGGAGAGCCGTCATGACTCAGCCGCCGAAGCTCGTTGCGTTCGATCTGGACGACACGCTCGCCCCGTCCAAGAGCGCGGTCGATCCGCGGATCGCGGACCTGCTGCTCGCTCTCGCCTCCCGCGTCGAGGTCGCGATCATCTCCGGCGGCCAGCTCGCCCAGTTCCGCACCCAGGTCGTCGAGCAGCTGCCCGACACCACCGACGACATCCTCGACCGGATGCACCTGCTGCCCACCTGCGGCACCCAGTACTACCGCCTCACCCCCGAAGGCATCACCACCGTCTACGCCCACAGCCTCACCGACGACGAGAAGACCCGCGCCCTCGCCGCCGTCGAAGAAGAAGCCAAACGCCTCGGACTCTGGGCGGAAGAGACCTGGGGCCCCATCCTCGAAGACCGCGGCTCACAGATCACCTTCTCCGCCCTCGGCCAGTCCGCACCCCTCGACGCGAAGACCGCGTGGGACCCCACCGGCGAGAAGAAGAACACCCTCCGCGAAGCCGTCGCCGCCCGCATCCCCGACCTCGAAGTCCGCTCCGGCGGATCCACCAGCGTCGACATCACCCACCGCGGCATCGACAAGGCCTACGGCATGCAACGCCTCGCCGAACACACCGGCATCAGCCTCGACGACATGCTCTTCATCGGCGACCGCCTCGACCCCGACGGCAACGACTACCCCGTCCTCGCCCTCGGCGTCGCCTGCCACGCGGTGGCAGGCTGGCGAGACACCGCCGACTACCTCGACACCCTCATCCCCACTCTCCCCACCCGCTGAGCCTTCCCTGCGCCGCCGTGCGCGCGCTACGGTGACGTCATGGGCGCTCTGGGGATGGTCGTTGTGCTCGCAGGTGCCGTGTGCGCGCTGTGCTGGGTTCTCTCGCTGATCACGAAGGACACCTCGTGGGTCGACCGGATCTGGTCGATCGTGCCGGTCGCCTACGTCTGGATCTTCGCGGGGGTAGCGATCGCAGGAGGTCTCGACGCAGCTCGCCTCATCCTGATGGCCGTGCTCGTGACGCTCTGGGGTGCACGCCTCACGTTCAACTTCGCCCGCAAGGGCGGCTACAGCGGCATGGAGGACTATCGCTGGGCGATCCTGCGCGCCCGGATGCGGCCGTGGCAGTTCCAGGTCTTCAATCTGTTGTTCATCGTGCTGTACCAGAACGCGCTGCTCGTGCTCATCACCCTGCCAGCGGCGGCCGCGCTGCTGAACGCGGCGCCGCTGAACGCCTGGGATGCGGTGTGGGCGCTGCTGTTCCTCGCCTTCCTCGCCGGTGAGTGGCTCGCCGATCAACAGCAGTGGAACTTCCACCGCGCCAAAGCCGCAGCCGGCGGCGAGCTCGCCCCCGGCTTCGTGACCACGGGACTGTTCCGCTACAGCCGCCACCCCAACTTCTTCTTCGAGCAGGCGCAGTGGTGGGTGCTGTACCTGATCGGCGCCAACGCGGCACTGAGCGCAGGCGCCGGCATCCTGGGCGGAGCGATCAACGTGACGATCGTAGGGCCGATCCTGCTGACCCTCCTGTTCATCGGCTCGACGGTGTTCACCGAATCGATCTCCGCCGGCAAGTACCCGGCCTACGCGGAGTACCGGCGCACGACCTCGATGTTGGTGCCGTGGCCGCCGCGCAGCCGTCAGACGGCGGGCGCGCTCAGCTGAGGCGTCCGCCGGATGCGGTCAGGTAGCACTGCGCGCACATCGACTCGTACGTGACCTTCTCGTGACTGAGCTCGTCGATGGCGACCTGGTCCCCCTCGAAGACGAAGCGGCCGCCCACCAGCCGCGCGTTGAAGAGGGCCTTACGACCGCAACGGCAGATCGTCTTGAGCTCCTCCAGGCTGTGGGCGAGCTCCATGAGGCGGCGGGAGCCGGGGAACGCGTGCGTCTGGAAATCGGTGCGGATGCCGTAGGCGAGGGACGGCACACCGTCGAGCACCACGATGCGCAGCAGATCGTCGACCTGAGCGCGCGTCAGGAACTGCGCTTCATCGACGAGCAGACAGGCCACATCCGCGCCGTGTTCGGCGAGAACCCGCGCCCGGTGCGCCGCGAACAGCTCGCGTAGGTCGTCGCCGGGTCGGATGAGGAAGTCCACACCCCGCGACATCCCCAAACGGCTCGAGATGCGTTCGGCGCCCTTCGTGTCGATCTCGGGCTTGGCCAGCAGGACGTGCTGTCCGCGTTCCTCGTAGTTGTACGCGGCCTGCAGCAGCGCCGTCGACTTGCCGGAGTTCATCGCCCCGTAGCGGAAGTAGAGCTTGGCCACCTAGCGATTCTAGGCGGCTCCCGGCATCCGCCTCGGGCAAGCGCCCGAATCAGACCGTGAGGTGCAGCTCCTCGGCCGTCGCGGCGAGGGACGCCTCGGCCGCGGCCGGATCCTGGTTCAGCGTCGTGCCGTAGCTGGGGATGAGCTCCCGCAGCTGCGGCTCCCACTCGTCGATGCGGTCGGGGAAGCAGGACTTCAGCAGGCCCAGCATGATCGACACGGCCGTCGAGGCTCCCGGGGAGGCGCCCAGCAGTCCCGCGATCGATCCGTCCGCCGCGGCGACGACCTCGGTGCCGAACTGCAGCTTGCCGCCCTTCATGACCTGAGCGCGCTGACCGGCGTTCAACAGCTCCCAGTCCGCGCCGTCGGCGGACGGCATGAACTCGCGGAGGCTGTCGACCTTCTTCTTGTGCGTCTTCAGCAGCTCGCTGACGAGATACTTCACGAGGTTGAGGTTGGTGGCGCCGGCCGTCAGCATGCTGCCGAGGTTCGAGAGGCGCACCTGGGCGACGATGTCCCAGGGCGAGCCGTTCTTCAGGAACTTCGGGCTGAACGTCGCGAACGGACCGAACAGCAGCGAGGTCTCACCCTCGACCACGCGGGTGTCCAGGTGCGGCACCGACATGGGCGGCGCCCCGACGGATGCCTGGGAGTAGACCTTGGCCTTGTGCTGCGCGACGAGGGCGGGATTGCTGGTCTTCAGCCACTGTCCGCCGATGGGGAAGACGCCGTAACCCTTCGCCTCGGGGATGCGCGAGCGCTGCAGCAGCTTGATCGCCCAACCGCCCGCTCCGATGAACACGAAGCGCGCGTTGATGCGGCCCGGCGTCCGGCCCACCGTGTGGCGGTAGCCGACCTGCCACGAGCCGTCCTTCTGCCGCTTGAGAGAACGCACCTCGCGGCCCGTGAGGACCTCTGCACCACCCCGCTGCATCGAATCCAGCAGCTGACGGGTGAGCGACCCGAAGTCGACGTCGGTGCCGCTGGGCACCCGCGTCGCGGCGAACGGCTCGCCCTTGCGACGCTGCTGCATCAGCAGAGGTGCCCACTGGTTGATGACCCGGGAGTCGTCGCTGTACTCGATGCCCTCGAACAGCGGCTGCTGCTTCAGCGACTCGTAGCGGCGCTTGAGGTAGGCCACATCCTTCTCACCGCGCACGAACGTCATGTGGGGCGTGCGGTTGATGAATGTCTCGGGAGCGGCGAGCACACCGCGCTCGACGAGCGTCGACCAGAACTGCCGGCTCTGCTGGAACTGCTCGTTGATCGCCACGGCCTTGGCGGGATCGACCGACCCGTCGGGGGCGGCCGGCATGTAGTTCAGCTCGCACAGAGCGGCATGTCCCGTTCCGGCGTTGTTCCACGCGTTGGAGCTCTCCTGGGCGACCTCGCCCAGGCGCTCGAACACCGCGATCTTCCAGTCCGGCTGGAGCTGCTGCAAAAAAGTCCCGAGTGTGGCGCTCATGATGCCGCCACCGATCAGGAGGACATCGACGTTTCCTGTCACCCGACAAGTCTAAAGCGGCGCGCGCGGCCCCTCCGCCAGTGGGAGGGGCCGCGCGCGGCAACTTTCGCGGTTCTTGCCGCGGGCGCGGCTCAGGCGGTGGCGCCCAGGCGGGCGGCGACGATCTCGGCGATCTGCACCGCGTTGAGAGCGGCACCCTTGCGGAGGTTGTCGTTGCTGATGAACAGCACGAGCCCCTTGCCCTCGGGCGCCGACTGGTCGCGGCGGATACGACCGACGTAGCTGGGGTCGCTGCCCGCGGCCTGCAGCGGCGTGGGGACCTCCTCCAGCGCGACGCCGGGGGCTGCGGCGAGCAGCTCGCGGGCGCGCTCGGGGGTGATGTCACGCGCGAACTCGACGTTGATCGACAGCGAGTGGCCCGTGAACACGGGGACGCGCACGCAGGTGCCTGCCACACGCAGTTCGGGCAGTTCGAGGATCTTGCGGCTCTCGTTGCGGAGCTTCTTCTCCTCGTCGGTCTCGTTCTCACCGTCATCGACCAAGTTGCCGGCGAACGGGATCACGTCGAACGCGATGGGCGCGATGTACTTCTCCGGCTGCGGGAAGTCGACCGCCGACCCGTCGTGCACGAGACGCAGGGTGTCGCCCTGGGCGAGCACGCCCTCGACCTGCCCGAGCAGCTCCTGGGCACCGGCAAGACCCGACCCGGATACGGCCTGGTAGGTGCTGACGATGAGTCGCTCGAGGCCCGCCTCGGCGTCGAGGACCTTGAGCACCGGCATGGCGGCCATCGTGGTGCAGTTCGGGTTCGCGATGATGCCCTTGGGGCGCTCATCGATCGCGTGCGGGTTTACTTCGCTGACGACCAGAGGAACCTCGGGGTCGTTGCGCCAAGCGCTCGAGTTGTCGATGACGACAGCGCCGGCCTCGGCGAAGCGCGGCGCATGCGCGCGACTGCCGGTGGCGCCCGCGGAGAAGAGGGCGATGTCGATGCCGCCGGGGTCGGCCGTGGCGACGTCCTCGACGATGACCGTGTGACCTGCGAACTCGACGGCGGTACCGGCCGAGCGCGCCGTGGAGAACAAGCGCAGCTCGCCGATCGGGAAGGAGCGCTCCGCGAGAATCTCCCGCATGACGGTGCCGACCTGGCCGGTGGCGCCGACGACGGCGACGGAGAGTCCGGATGCGGAGATGCGGGTCATGTCTGTTCCTCGGGATGTCGCGGGGCGCGCCGCATCCGAGACGGACAGGGCGCGGGGTTGGCCGATTCTATCGTGCGCCCGTGCAGGACGCGGCGCGGAGCCGGGTACCGGGGTCAGCGCCCGCTGCCGGCGTAGACGACAGCGTCGCCCTCGCCGTCGAGGCCGTAGGCCGTGTGCACGACCCGCGCTGCCTCGGCGATGTCGTCGGCACGCAGCACCACCGAGATGCGGATCTCGGAGGTGGAGATCATCTCGATGTTGATGCCCGCCGTGCTCAGCGCCTCGAACAGGGTCGCGCTGACGCCCGAGTTCGTGCGCATACCCGCACCCACGACCGACAGCTTGCCGATCTGGTCGTCGTGCACGAGCGCCTCGAAGCCGACGTCCAGCTGATCGGCGGCCAGCGCCTTCAGCGCGGCCGTCGCATCCGACTTGGGCAGGGTGAAGGAGATGTCGGTGCGGGCCGTGGCTGCGGCCGACACGTTCTGCACGATCATGTCGACGTTGGCGCCGGACTTGGCGACGATCTTGAAGATCTCGGCGGCCTTGCCGGGCACGTCGGGAACACCGATCACGGTGATCTTGGCCTGGCTGAGGTCGGTGGCGACGCCGGCGACGATCGGCTCTTCCATGGCTTCTCCCTCGGGGATGTAGGCGGAACGCTGCTGCGCGTCGAGCACATAGGTGCCCTCGCTGGAACTGAAGGTGGACCGCGCGTGGATGACGACGCCGTGGCGGCGCGCGTACTCGACCGCGCGGATGTACAGCACCTTCGCGCCGTTGGCGGCGAGCTCCAGCATCTCCTCCGTCGAGACGACGGGGAGCTTCCTGGCGCGCGGGACGACCCGCGGGTCGGCGGTGAAGATGCCGTCGACGTCGCTGTAGATCTCGCAGACGTCGGCGCCCAGGGCGGCTGCCAGCGCAACGGCCGTGGTGTCGGAGCCGCCGCGGCCGAGGGTCGTGATGTCGCGGGTGTCGCGGTTGAAGCCCTGGAAGCCGGCGACGATGACGATCGCGCCTTCGTCCAGCGCCTCGCGCAGGCGCACGGGGGTCACATCGACGATGCGGGCCGCACCGTGCTTCGCGTCGGTGATCATGCCGGCCTGGCTGCCGGTGAAGGAGCGCGCCTCGAAGCCCATCGAGTGGATCGCCATGGCCAGCAGCGCCATCGAGATGCGCTCGCCGGAGGAGAGAAGCATGTCGAGTTCGCGCGGCGCGGGGATCGGCGCAACCTCGTTCGCCAGATCGAGGAGCTCGTCGGTCGTGTCGCCCATCGCGCTGACGGCCACGACGACGTCGTGGCCGGCGCGACGGGTGTCGACGATGCGCTTCGCGACGCGCTTGATGCTCTCGGCGTCGGCGACCGACGACCCGCCGTACTTCTGGACGATCAACGCCACTGTGCTGCTCCCGGGGATGCGCCGTGTCCGGCGCGACGACGATGGAACGCTCGGATGCGGCGTCCAACGCTCCATCTTAGGCAGCCCGGCATTCCGTCCCCGCCATGTGACGGCGCTCTCGGACCTCGCCGGTTACGCTCGAGAGGACACCGCCGACACGGAGGCCGACGCACTCGATGTCCCCCCGCCCCGCCCTGCCGAGGTTCTTCAGGCCCGCGCGCCGACGTGTGGAACCGCCCGCCGACACGACGGACCTCCTGCCCGTCGTCGACGACGCCCTCAGCGTCCGCATCCTGGATCTCGCGGTCCGGCTGGGCGAGACGATGCTCGTCGCCGGCGCTCCGGCGAGCGAGGTCACCCTGACGATCGTGCGCGTGTGCGAGGTCTACGGCCTCACACCGGTGCACGTCGACGTCACGTACAACTCGATCACCGCGGCCTACCATCGCTCGGGCGCCGCCCGCCCCGTCACGCTCCTGCGCGTCGTGCGCGGCAGCACCCCCGACCACGACCGCCTGATGCGGCTGCAGGCTCTCGTCGCCGACATCTCCGCCGGGATGGGTCTCGATGATGCGCAGACGGCGGCGCGCCGCATCCGCCGTGCCCCCTTCCGCTATCCACCCGCCGCGGTCATCACAGCCCAGGGCGCACTCGCCGTCGGCGTGGCGGTCATGTTCGGCGCGAACTGGCTGCTCATCGCACTCGCGTTCACGGGGGCGGCCTGCGCCGCCCTCACACAGTTCGCCCTCGCGAAGGCGCGCGTGCCGTACTTCTTCAGCCAGGTCGCCGGCGCCTTCGTGCTCACGGTCATCGCGGCGATGAGCCGTTTCCTCGCGGTGCTCGGCGTCCCCGGCGCGGACGATATCCGCCCTTCGGTCATCGTGGCCGCCGGCATCGTGCTCATGCTCGCCGGTCTCACCGTGGTCGGAGCCGCGCAGGACGCGATCGACGGCTTCGCCCTGACGGCCACCGGCCGCATCCTGGAGCTCGTCACACAGACGATCGGCGTGGTGATCGGCATCCTCGCGGGACTCGAGACCGTGCGGGTGATGGGGCTTGCGATGGAGCCGCCCGACACGGCTCTGCCGCTCGGGCCGCCGGTCATGCAGTTCGTCGGCGCATCGATCATCGCGATCGCGGTCGCCGTCTTCAACGGCGCCGGCGGGCGAGTGGTCGCCGTGAGCGCGCTGCTCAGCCTGGTCGCGTGGGGCGGTTACACGATCGCTGCGGCAGCGGGACTGGAGGTCGCCGCGGCAAGCGGTATCGGAGCCTTCGTGGCGAGCTTCGTGGGCATCGTGATCGCCTTCCGCCTCCACGTTCCGTCCGTGGCGGTGACGACCGCCGCGATCCTGCCGATGGTGCCGGGTGCCGCGGTGTTCCGTGGGCTTCTCGGCGTCGTCGAGTCCGCGGGCGACACGGCGGTGATGATGACCGGGTTCGCGACGCTCGTGAACGCGGCCGTCATCGGGATCAGCCTCGCCGTCGGCGCCTCGCTCGGCCTGTACCTCGGGCAGCCCCTGCGGGCGTCGCTGTCGGGTGTGACCCGCTCGCGCGCGAAGCTGCGACGCTACGACGGGCCGGGGCGCGGCCACTGAGCCCGCTCGCTCAGATCGCGCGGCGGCCTTCGAAGGCCCGCCCGAGCGTCACCTCGTCGGCGTACTCCAGGTCGCCGCCGACCGGCAGGCCGGAGGCGAGCCGGGTCACGCGGATCGACAGCGTCGTGAGCAGACGGCTCAGATAGGTCGCTGTCGCCTCGCCCTCCAGGTTCGGGTTGGTGGCGAGGATCACCTCCTGCACGGTTCCGTCGGCGAGGCGCTGCATGAGCTGCGTGATGCGCAGGTCGTCGGGCCCGACGCCCGCGATCGGGCTGATCGCGCCGCCGAGCACGTGGTAGAGCCCGCGGAACTCACGGGTGCGCTCGATCGCCGCCACATCCTTCGCGTCTTCGACCACGCAGATGAGGGTCTCGTTGCGTCGCGGGTCCCGGCAGATCGCGCACCGGTCCTGCTCCGACACGTTGCCGCAGATCTCGCAGAAGCGCACCTTCTCGCGCACCTCGACGAGGAGCTGGGCGAGCTGGGAGACATCGAAGTTCGGCGTCTGCAGGATGTGGAACGTGATCCGCTGCGCGGACTTCGGACCGATCCCGGGCAGACGGCCGAACTCGTCGATCAGGTTCTGGACGATGCCGTCGTACATCAGGAGAACCTCGTCGGCTGCTGGTAGGGCTCTTCACGCACGAAGCGCGCGTCGAGGACTTGGCGCACCACCGCTTCGCCGTAGCGCTGGATGCCGTCGGTCGGCGCGGGGCGCACGGGCGCCGGCGGCGGGACGACGGGCGGGATGGCCGCCACATCCGTCGGATACATCTCTTCGTCGGCGGGATCGACCGGCTCGTCGGGGTCGAACGAGGTCGCCACCTCGGCCGCGGGCAGCACGGCGCCCTCGGGCGGTGCCACGGTCAGCGTGCGCGTCGCAGACGCCTGGGCGTCTTCGGGCTCCTCGTCGACGGCCAGCTGGGCGACGGGCGCCGCGGGTGCGTCTCCCGCATCCGAGGTCGGGATCGGCGCGACGGCCCACTCGGTGACCGGAGCCGCGGAGGACGCACGAGCAGGACCCGGACGCTCGGCCGTCGGAGCGGACGGTTCGGCACGGGGTGGGGCGGGGGGCGCTGCGGGAGCCGCGGGCGGGGGCGGGGTCGGGTCGGTGTCCTGGTCGTGGCGCGCGATGTACTTGACCCGAATGCCGAGCACGCCCTGGATCGCCTGACGCAGGTCTTCGCTGGGCCCGGCGCCGGCCGTGCGCTTCTTGAACGCGGCGATGTCGCTCTGGCTGCGGAAGCTGAGTGTGAGGATGTCGCCCTCGAGCGCGGCGACGCGAGCAGCCGTCGCGATCAGCCACGAGCTGCGGCTGATGGTCTCCAGACGGCCGAGAACCTCCGGCCATGCGTCACGCAACCGCTGCACCGTGACAGGGCCTGCCGGGATCTCGCGCGCGGACGCGGCCTGCGCCGCCGGCTCGGCGGAGGGCGCGGAGGGGGCATCGGCGGAGGGGGCGGACGCGGGCTCCGCGACCGGGACGGGAGCCGGCGGAACCGGCACGGCCGCAGCCTCGGCCGCACGGGGGGCGACGGCCGGGGCTGCCGGAGCCGGACGCGCCGCCGCGGGAGCAGCGGGAGCCGAGCCGACGGTGGGAGCGTTCGCGAGCACCCGGGCGACCATGAGCTCCAGCTGAAGGCGCGGCGACGTGGCTCCCGACATCTCGTCGAGGGCGGCCACGACGATGTCGGCGGTGCGCGACAGGCGCGCCGTTCCGATGATCTCGGCCTGACGCGACATGCGCTCGAGCTCGTCGGCCGGGATGCCGCGCAGCACGGCGGACGCGCCCGCGCCGGTGGCGGCGATGACGATGAGATCGCGAAGACGCTCGAGCAGGTCTTCGACGAAACGCCGCGGGTCCTGCCCGGTCTGGACGACCCGGTCGACGGCGGCGAAGGCGGAGGCGGCATCGAGATCGCCGAAGGCGGTGACGACCTCGTCGAGCAGCTCGGCGTGCGTGTAGCCCAGGAGGGCGACCGCACGCTCGTAGCCGATCGCCGCGTTCTCGGAGCCGGCGATGAGCTGGTCGAGCAGCGACAGAGTGTCTCGCGGCGACCCGCCGCCCGCGCGCACGACCAGCGGCAGCACCCCGGGCTCGACCGAGACGCCCTCGGTCTCGCACATCTGCTGCACGTACTCGAGCATCGCGGCGGGCGGCACGAGGCGGAAGGGATAGTGGTGGGTGCGCGAGCGGATGGTGCCGATGACCTTCTCGGGCTCGGTCGTGGCGAAGATGAATTTGACGTGCGCGGGGGGCTCCTCGACGAGCTTCAGCAGGGCGTTGAACCCCTGCGGGGTGACCATGTGCGCTTCGTCGAGGATGAAGATCTTGAACCGGTCACGGGCCGGGGCGAAGATCGCGCGCTCGCGGAGATCGCGCGCGTCGTCGACACCGTTGTGGCTGGCCGCGTCGATCTCGACGACGTCGAGGGAACCGCCGCCGCCGCGGCCCAGCTCGACACAGCTGTCGCACGTGCCGCACGGGGTGTCGGTGGGACCTTCGGCGCAGTTCAGGCAGCGCGCGAGGATGCGGGCGCTCGTCGTCTTGCCACAGCCGCGCGGGCCGGAGAAGAGGTAGGCGTGGCCGATGCGGTCGCCGCGCAGGGCCGTCATGAGCGGATCGGTCACCTGGGACTGCCCGATCATCTCGCCGAACGCCTCGGGACGGTAACGGCGGTAGAGGGCTGTGGTCACCCCAGTAGCCTACGGCGTGCCACCGACGTGGCGGGGGGGGGGTTCGCCCCCCGCGACGTCGGGTCAGGCATCGAAGTGCGCCTCGTTCTCGCCGATGAGGGTCGGCCCGGTCACGACGGGAAGCGAAGCGGTGAGCGTGGGCACGGATGCGGACAGCAGCGTGCCGTCCTCGCGCCTGACATCGGCGAACATCTGCAGCGTGGGCCGCCCCGCGCGCACGGGGCCCTGCGTGGGCAGCGGCACGACGAGCTCCTCATCGGGGGAGATCGTGTAGGCGACACCGCGCACGGAGAAGGCGACGTCCTCTCCCCCGGCGCGGTTGCGCACGATCATCTCGTCACGACGCAGCGTGATGTCCAGGTGCGACGCGTGCCACGTGAGCGCGTACGAGAGCTCGGGCCACGCGGCGGGCAGCCGCGGATCGAACGTGAGCTCGCCGTAGTGATCGCGCATCCCGCCGAAACCGGAGACCAGCGACGCCCACACGCCGCCCGCGGAGGCGACGTGCACGCCGTCCGCCGCGTTGTTGTGGAGGTCGGCGAGGTCGACGAAGATCGAGTCCAGGAAGTACTCCAGTGCGAGGTCCTGATAGCCGACCTCCGCCGCCAGGATCGACTGCACGACGCCCGAGAGGGTCGAGTCACCGGTGGTCAGCGGGTCGTAGTACTGGAAGTCGGCGAGCTTCTCGGCCTCGGTGAAGTGGTTGCCCTGCAGGAACAGCGCGAGCACCACATCCGCCTGCTTCAGCACCTGGTAGCGGTAGATCACGAGCGGGTGGAAGTGCAGCAGCAGCGGGCGCTGCTCGTCCGGAGTGTTCTCCAGGTCCCACACCTCGCGCTCGAGGAACACGGCGTCCTGAGGATGGATGCCGAGCGCCGGACTGAAGGGGATGTGCATCGCATCGGCCGCCTTCTCCCAGATCTCCGGCTCGTCCGGATCCAATCCCAGCCTGTCGGCCATGAGACGGTACGCCTCAGGAGCGGCAAGCTCCATCTCGCGCACCGTGCGGGCGGCGAAGCGCAGGTTGAATCGCGCCATGACGTTCGTGAAGAGGTTGTCGTTGACGACCGTCGTGTACTCGTCGGGACCGGTGACCCCATGGATGTGGAACGAGTCCGCACCGTCGACCTCGTCGCGCCAGAACCCGAGCGAGTTCCACAGCCGCGCGGTCTCGACCGCGATGTCGACAGCCTCGCGGTAGAGGAAGTCGACGTCGCCGGTGGCGCGCACGTACTTGGCGAGCGCGAAACTCACGTCGGCGTTGATGTGGTACTGCGCGGTTCCTGCGGCGTAGTAGGCCGAAGCCTCCTCGCCGTTGATCGTGCGCCACGGGAACAACGCCCCCGCCTCGTTGAGCTGGAAGGCCCGGCGGCGCGCGTCTGGGAGCATGTGCACCCGCATCCGCAGGGCGTTGCGCGCCCAGTGCGGGCTCGTGTACGTGAGGAAGGGCAGCACGTACACCTCGGTGTCCCAGAAGTAGTGCCCGCTGTATCCCGAGCCCGAGACGCCCTTGGCGGGCACGCCCAGACCGTCGGCACGGGCCGCCGCCTGCGCGAGCTGGAAGAGGCACCAGCGCGTGGCCTGCTGCAGGTCGTCGTGTCCGGCGATGCGCACGTCCGAGCGGTCCCAGAAGGCCTCGAGCCACGCGCGCTGCACGGCGTACTGCTTCGCCACGCCCTCCTGGAGGGCGCGGTCGAGCGTGCGGCGGCACCGGTCGACGAGCTCGGCCGCGGGCACCCCTCGCGAGGTGTGGTAGCTCACGAGCTTCGTGACCTTCACGGGGACCCCGGCCTTCGCCTGCACGCGGAACACGTTCTTGGCGATGTCGGGCTGGATGAGCGTGCGCGCGGTGTACTCGTTCGCGGTCTCGACGATGTGGTCGGCGGCGACGGCGAGCGTCATCTCGGAGTGCGTCACCTTGTAGCTGAGCACGGAGCGCGCGCCGTCCTGCCAGAACTCCTGCGGCTGCAGCACCCGCTCCTCGATGCGCTCGGCGCGGCGCGGGTCGAAGCCGGCCTTGAGCTTGCTCGCCGGCCGACCGCCGTACACGTCCTCGCCGTCCTGGCGGTTCACGAGCTGGCAGCTGATGGTCACGGGGGCGTCGGCGTTGAGCACGGTCACCTCGATGCTCATCAGCGCGAGGTGCTTCTCCTCGAACGAGACCATGCGCTCGAAGTCGATGCGCACCTCCTTGCCGGAGGGCGTGCGCCAGAGCAGGTGGCGGCGCAGGACCCCGTCGCGCAGGTCGAGGATGCGCTCGTACTCGAGGATCTCGGCGAGATCGAACGAGAGCGGTTCGTCGTCGACGTAGACGCGCATGATCTTGGCATCGGGGGCATTGATGATCGTCTGGCCGACTTCGGCGAACCCGTAGGCCTGCTCGGCGTGACGGATCGGGAACACCTCGTGGAAGCCATTGATGAAGGTGCCCTGCTCGTGGCCGAAGCGCCCTTCCGGCTGGTTCCCCCGCAGCCCCAGATATCCGTTGCCCACGGTGAACAGCGTCTCGGTGACGCCCGCCTCGTCGATGTCGAACGAACGCTCGACGAGTCGCCACGGGTCGACCGGGAAACGGTCTCTATCGATCATGAACATGCCTTCCGCCGATGACACGGCCGGGGATTCGGGTGAGGAAGATGCGATCGGGTATCGCGACAGAACCGGCTCAGTCTACGAAGGCGGCGAGGTCGTCGACGACCACATCCGCGCCGGCGGCGCGCAGCGCCTCGGCGCCGACGCCGCGATCGACGCCCACGACCAGGGCGAAGCCCGCGGCCTGAGCGGATGCGGCACCGCTCAGCGCGTCTTCGACGGCGGCGCTGCGCGCGGGATCGACTCCGAGCATCCGCGCGCCGCCGAGGAACACGTCGGGTGCAGGCTTGGACGCGAGGTTCTCGCGCTCGGCGACCACGCCGTCCATCACGACGGCGAACCGGTCGCGGATGCCGGCGGCGGCGAGCACCTCTTCCGCGTTCTTCGAGCTGGAGACCACGGCGACGGGCACGCCGCGCTCGCGGAGCTGGTCGACCAGGTGCAACGAGCCGGGGTAGGGCGCGATCCCCTCGCTGCGCAGCACCCTGGCGAAGACCTCGTTCTTGCGGTTGCCGATGCCGCAGACCGTGTCCGCCGACGGATCGTCGTCGGGCTCACCCCAGGGCACCTCGACGTCGCGCGAGCGCAGCAGGCTCGCGACGCCGTCGTAGCGCTTCTTGCCGTCCAGGTGCAGGAAGTAGTCCTGCTCGGTGTAGGGCGGGGTGATGCCCCACGCGGCGAACAGCTCCTCGAACATCGTCTGCCAGGCGTGCATGTGCACCTCGGCCGTCGGGGTGAGCACCCCGTCGAGGTCGAAGAGCACCGCGTCGTAGGAAGACAGATCGGGCAGGTCGGTCACGAAGCCTCCAAGATTGCGCTCGACCGGGCGCACCCAGCGTAGTCGCGGCAGGTTACGCGTCGGTGTCGCGGACTCAGGCGACGCGGGCGACGGCCAGTGCCTGCCGCGCGATCTCCAGCTCCTCGTTCGTCGGCACCACGAGAACGGTCACCGACGAGTCCGGGGTGGAGATCGTGCGGATGCCCTTGCGTCGCTCCTCGTTGGCGGCCGCATCCAGCTCGACGCCGAGGAAACCGAGCGTCTCCAGGGCCGCGGCGCGGATGAGGGGCGAGTTCTCGCCGACGCCCGCCGTGAAGGAGATCACGTCGACGCCGCCGAGCTGGGCGATGTAGGAACCGATGTAGGCACGAAGGCGGTGGATGTACACGTCGAAGGCGAGCGACGCGGGACCGTCGCCGGCCTCCCGGCGGTCCTCGATGTCGCGCATGTCCGACACGCCGGCGAGCCCCAGCATCCCGCTGCTCTTGTTCAGGAATGCGTCGAGCTCCGCCGGAGACATCTCTTCGCGTCGCGCCAGCACGAGCAGGATCGAGGGGTCCAGGTCTCCCGAGCGGGTGCCCATCACGAGCCCCTCGAGCGGGGTGAGACCCATCGACGTCTCGACCGAGTGTCCTCCGTCGATGGCGGTGATGGATGCGCCGTTGCCGAGGTGGAGCACGATCTGCTTGAGACTGCGCAGCGGTCGGTCGAGGTACGCGGCGACGGACTCCGAGACGAACTTGTGGCTCGTGCCGTGGAACCCGTACCGGCGGATGCGGTGCTTGCGGGCGATGGCGCGATCGATGGCGTACGTGTAGGCAGCCGGCGGCAGTGTCTGGTGGAAGGCGGTGTCGAAGACGGCGACGTGGGGCAGGTCGCCGAAGGCCGCACGCGCCGCACGGATCCCCTGCACGGCGCCGGGGTTGTGCAATGGGGCCAGCACCGAGAGCTCATCGATGTTGATCTCGACGAGGTCGGTGATGAGCGTCGGCTGGAAGAAGCGCGCACCGCCCTGGACGACCCGGTGCCCGACGGCGACCGGGGCGTTCTCGATCAGCGACGGACCGTGCTCGGCGAAGGCGTCGAGCATCACCTGGAAGCCGACGGCGTGGTCGGGGATCGGCAGCTCCTGCGTGTAGGTCGCATCGACCGCCGCCGCCCCCACACCCGTGAAGTGCACCTTGTGGCTGGCCGCTCCCATGCCTTCGCCGATGCGCTCCACGAGCCCGGACGCCAGCGCCGTCTCGGTCTCGACGTCCAGCAGCTGGTACTTGAACGAGGACGAGCCACTGTTGATGACGAGAACGACGCTCACGTTCATGCCTTCCCTTCGGATGCGGGCGCATCGCCCTGAGCCTGGATCGCGGTGATCGCGATGGTGTTGACGATGTCCTCGACCAGCGCGCCGCGCGACAGGTCGTTGATGGGCTTGTTCAGACCCTGCAGGACGGGGCCGATCGCGATCGCCCCGGCCGAGCGCTGCACGGCCTTGTAGGTGTTGTTGCCGGTGTTGAGGTCTGGGAAGACGAAGACCGTGGCGCGGCCCGCGACGGGCGAGCCCGGCATCTTCTTCGAGGCGACGGCGGCGTCCGCCGCCGCGTCGTACTGGATGGGTCCCTCCACGGGAAGCTCGGGCGCCCGCTCGCGCACGATCACGGTCGCCTCGCGCACCTTCTCCACATCCGCTCCCGACCCCGACTCGCCGGTCGAGTAGGACAGCATCGCGACGCGCGGCTCGATGCCGAAGCGGTCGGCGGTCTCGGCCGAGGAGACGGCGATGTCGGCCAGCTGCGGCGCCGTCGGGTCGGGGATGACCGCGCAGTCGCCGTAGACCAGCACGCGATCGGCGAGCGCCATGAGGAAGACGCTGGAGACGACGCCGACGCCCGGACGCGTCTTGATGATCTCGAAAGCGGGACGGATGGTGTGGGCCGTCGTGTGAGCGGCGCCCGAGACCATGCCGTCGGCGAGGCCGAGATGCACCATGAGCGTGCCGAAGTACGAGACGTCGGTGACGGTGTCGGCGGCGCGCGCCATCGTCATCCCCTTGTGCTCGCGAAGACGCGTGTACTCCTCGGCGAACTTCTGCACCAGGACGGGATCGAACGGGCTGATGACCTGGGCCGCGGCGATGTCGATACCGAGTTCCAGAGCGCGCGAGCGGACCTCGACCTCCTCGCCCAGGATGATGAGGTCGGCGATGCCGCGGGCGAGGACGGTGGCGGCGGCGCGCAGCACCCGGTCGTCGTCGCCCTCCGGCAGCACGATGCGGCGGCGGTTCGAGCGCGCCCGTTCGACGAGCCCGTACTCGAACATGAGGGGGGTGACGACGGTGGGCTTGGCCAGGCCCAGCAGACGCGTCAGCTCGGCGCCGTCGACGTGCCGCTCGAACAGCGAGAGCGCCGTGTCGTAGGAGCGCTGCGAGTCGGCGGCCAGCCGGCCGCGGGTGTTCATGATGCGCACAGATGTGTCGTAGGTGTCGCGGTCGGTCGCGATGATCGGCAGCCGCGACCCGAGGCCGTCGATCAGGCGATCGATGTCGGCCGGCAGCGGGAACGGACCGTTGAGCACGATCGCCGACAGCGACGGGAACGTGCCGGAGGCGTGCGCGAGCAGGGTCGCGAGCAGCACCTCGGTGCGGTCGGCGGGGATGACCACGACGGCCCCGTCGCTCAGCCGCGGGAGCACGTTGGCGGGGCTCATGGCCGCGACGATCACGCCGAGCACCTCGCGGGTCAGCAGTTCCTCGTCACCCTTCACGAGCTCTCCATCGACGGAGCGCATGACGCCGCGGACGGTCGGGGCCACCAGGAAGCGGTCCTCGGGAAGGGCCCACACAGGCACCTCGATACCGGCGGGGACGATGTCGCGGACGGCCTCGATGGTCTCGTCCAGCATCGCGGGGTCGACGCGCGTGGCGACCACGGCGAACAGCTCCGCGCGGGCCTGGCGCAGCTCGCCGACCGAGAGCTTCGCGATCTGGGCGATGTCGGCGGGCGTGCGCGGATCGCTCGTACCGAGCTGCTCGCTCTGGCCCTGCTGGGCGCGACCGCCGACGACCAGCAGCACGGGGGCGCCGAGGTTCGCGGCGATGCGGGCGTTGTAGCCGAGTTCGGCGGGGCTGCCCACATCCGTGTAGTCGCTGCCCAGGATGACGACCGCGTCGCACTGCGCCTCGACGGTCTTGTACCGCTCCACGATGCGCGCGAGGGCCGCATCCGGGTCGGCGTGCATGTCGTCGTAGCCGACGCCGATGCAGTCGTCGTAGGCGAGGTCTACGCCGTCGTGATCGAGCAGCATCTCGAGCACGTAGTCGCGCTCCGTCGTCGAACGGGCGATGGGACGGAAGACGCCCACGCGCGCGGTCGCATGGCTGAGCGCTTCGAGCACTCCCAATGCGATCGTGGACTTTCCCGAATGACCTTCCGCGGACGTGATGAGGATGCTCTGAGCCACCCGATCAGCCTAGGCGCGCCTCATGTGAGGAGCCAGATGAGGCGTCCGTGAATAAAATCCGCTCCCCCGGCAGCCCCTCTCCCCGCCTCCCATCCCGCTCACGTATCCACCCTCCGGCCCTCACTTCCCGCGAAACAGCATTTCCGCCACGAGATCACGGGTAAGGACCTTGATCTCGTGCGGGATATGGGCCCACGCGCCCAGAGGCTCCGAGTCCGCGCAGCGGGCGTGGAGAGGGCGTGGGGACAGTCTCGCGGGGAAGAGGGCGGATGCCGGGACGGGAATGAGGGGCGGTTCACAGCCAGGCGGGCGGGTCGCCGCCGAGGCGAGTGGCCACATGGTCGAAGCGCAGGGTCGTCTCGCCCACCCGGAATGGGGGCGGCGCGAGCAGGAGCGCACCGTCGTGCGTCTCGATCCGTTGTTCCGCACCGAACACGGAATCGGCGCCGCCGGCGGAGGCGGAGGCGGCGCCCTCCCTCGTGAGCGTCGTGAGCGCATGGGCGGTACGGGCGAGCGACAGTCGCCACGTGCTGCCACGCCCCGAGACCTGACGGCGGGTGATTCCGGCGACGGCAGCGGCGGCCGCGAGGTACCCCGTCGTCCAGTCGAGGGCCTGCACGGGCAACGAGACAGGCGTCGCCGTATCCGCGCGCCGCCTGCCGATGTCTGCGATGCCGGTCGAGAACTGCACGAGCGAATCGAATCCGCGTCGACCGGCCCAGGGTCCGCTCCATCCGTACGCGCGGACCCCGACCTCGACGAGTCCGGGGCGCAGGCGCCGGCGTTCGCCCTCACCCAGCCCCAGATGGTCGATAGCCCCCGCGCGGTAGCCGTGCACGAGCACGTCGGCGGCAGCCAGCAGGTCGGCGAGCGTGCGCCGCCCGGCGGGAGTGGTCGCGTCCAGGCGGGCGGAGCGTTTGCCCGCCATGACGTACGGCAGTACGGCGGGCTCGTCCCACGTGTCGGGGTCGATGCGGAGCACGTCGGCACCGAGGCCTGCCAGCACCTGCGTGGCGGCGGGCCCCGCGATGACGCGGGTCAGATCCAGCACTCTCAGTCCCGCGAGGGGTCTGGCCGGCTCGGGATGCCACATCGAACCCGCGCGCGCCGGGCCCGTGTCCGTGCGGGCGATCAGGGGCTCCGCAGCGACGGCGGAGCCGGGCACGGACCGCATCCACTCCGCCGGGCTGCGAAACGCTGCCGCCGCACCGCCCGCCGCGACGATCGCCGACTCGAGCTCGTCCGCGCCGCGGGAGGCGATCGCGGCGGACAGCTCCTCGACGGTCTGCGGGTCGGACAGCGCCAGTGCGACCAGAAGGGCCGCCCGATGGTGCGGCGCGTTGGCGTGCGTGCGGATCCACGACCCGTCGGCCGTGGGGAAAGCCCCCGAGAAGGGATCCCATGGCGAGGGGAACGACCCCTGCGCGGGTCGGATGTGACGGCCGAGCCACGTGTCGACGAGCGCGCGATCCACGCGCGCCTCGAGACCGGGCTCGCCAGAAGTTCGCCGCAGCAGCGCATCGACGGCCGCGGCGAGCGCGCTCATCGCCGTCGTTGCGAGGGCCGAGACCCGCAGGGCGCCGTCGAGGTCCGCTGCCCCGCTCACCCGGACGTCGCCCGGGACGCCGTCGCCCGCGACGCCGAGGATGCGGCTGAGCTCATCCTGCAGGGTGTCCCGGTGCACGGCGCCACCCTACGCTCGCGACACATCGACGGGAAAAGAAAAGACTCTCCGCGAACCCGGCAGAGCCTGGTTACCCTTGCTACGTTTCCGTCCTGGGGGAGTTGGCCTGGATGCCGCCTCGCGGAGAGCTGTCACAAGTCTAACCCAGCCCGCATGCGCTCGCTCACGGCGAATACCCCGCCCCATGCTCCGCGGCGCACGTTACGATCGGGACACGATCGCGCCGACGGGAAGGCATCCGGCATGACCGATACCGCACGAGTCCTCACCGACGAGGTCGATTCCGCGATGGACGCCGAGCGGTTCACCCGCTTGACGCGCGCGATCGGCAAGAGCGTCGCCACCGTCATCGACGGCAAGCCCGATGCGGTGCGGAGCGCGCTCGTGGCGCTGCTCGCCGAGGGCCATCTGCTCATCGAGGACGTTCCCGGCGTCGGAAAGACGATGCTCGCGCGTGCGCTGGCGGCATCCGTGGACGCGACCGTACGCCGCATACAGTTCACTCCGGATCTGCTTCCCGGCGACGTCACGGGCGTGTCGGTGTTCGATCCCGTCGCCCGCGAGTTCGAGTTCAAGCGCGGCGCGGTGTTCGCGCACATCGTCATCGCCGACGAGATCAACCGTTCCTCCCCCAAGACGCAGTCCGCGCTGCTCGAGGCGATGGAGGAGCGCCAGGTGACGGTCGACGGCGAAGCGCACCACCTCCCGGATCCGTTCCTCGTGGTCGCGACGCAGAACCCTCTCGACATGGAGGGCACGTATGCACTGCCGGAGGCGCAGCGCGACCGCTTCATGATGCGCATCTCCATGGGGTACCCGGATGCGGCCGCAGAGGCGCTCATGCTCCGCCAGCGCGAGACCGAGAACCCGCTGTCCCATCTCCGCCCCGTCGTGCACGCGGACCAGGTGCTGGAGCTCATCGCCTGGGCCCGACGCATCCACGTCGCGCCCGCCATCGAGGAGTACGCCGTGGCGCTGGCCCAGGCCACGCGCACGCATCCGGAGGTGCGCCTCGGGGCGAGCCCCCGGGCGACCCTCCAGCTGGTGCGGGCCGCGAAAGTGTGGGCGGCTCTCGAGGGGCGCGCGTTCGTCATCCCCGACGACATCGCGGCGCTCGTCGTGCCCGTCTTCGCGCACCGGATCATCGCGACGCGCTCCTCCAGCACCCGCGGCTCGGACTCACACTCGGTACCGAAGATCCTGGAGCGGATCATCGACAGCGTCCGCGTTCCCCTCGCCGCACGCGCCTGAACGCATGAGACGCAGCTGGCCGCTCACGGCGCGGGGAACCGGTGCCGTCGTGCTCGCGCTCGCCTGCTTCGCCGCCGCGAACCAGCTTGGCCTCGTCGAGCTGGTGTTCGTAGGGCTCCTCCTCGTCTCGCTCGTCATCGCGGCACTGGTGGCCGTGTTCGCCACGCGCGGCCGTGCCGACGTCACCCGCGCCGTCGTGCCCGCCGTTCCGGATGCGGGCGATGAGGTCGAGGTGACCGTGCGGGTCGGGGCACGAACGGCGCTTCCGACCTCTGGCGGCCGCTGGCGAGACACGATGCCGCAAGGCATCGAAGGCGGTGGTCCCGGCACGTTCCCCGCCGTCTCCTCGGGGTTGAGTCGCGATGACCGAGAGGTCGTCGTGGGCTATCGGGCCAGGGTGCTCCGCCGCGGCATCCACTGGATCGGCCCTTTCGAGGTCAGCTCCCTCGACCCGTTCGGCATAGCCCGTCGCACGGTCGCCCAGGGCGAGCTGACGCGCCTCGTCGTCACGCCCGCGGTCGAGGAGCTCCTCTCCCTGGCGGGCGTGGCCGGCTCCTCCGGCGGCAGCCTCTCTCGCGCGACGAACCGGCTCGGGCAGGGCACGGACGACGTGATCGCCCGCCCGTGGGCACCTGGCGACTCCATGCGCCGCATCCACTGGCGGGCCTCGGCACACCGCGACGAGCTCATGGTGCGCCAGGAGGAGCAGGAGAGCTCGCCCGAGGCGACGATCGTCTTCGATCGCGCGCTGGGTCGCTTCTCCCCCGAGGCGACGGAGGCAACCGGCTCCGATCCCGCCTTCGAGGCGGCCGTCGGCGCTGTCGCCTCGGCGCTGGCACGACTCGTCGCCGACGGCTACACCGTCGCCCTCGTCGAGCCCGACGGCGCCCCGCTGTGCGACGACGTCGAGCCGGCGGATGCGCCGGCGCTCGAGGCGGCGATGTTGATGCTGGCGACGGTGCAGGCACGGCTGGACGACCGTCTCGGTGCGCTGGCGGGCCTGTTCGTGGGCGAGGCGACGGGTCCGCTCGTGCTCGTCACCGGCGTGCTGTCGCCCACGGATGCGGCGATGCTCGCCACCGTGGGCCACCACAGCGCCTTCCCGGTGCTGCTCAGCACCGCTCCCGCGCCCGGGGCGTTCGACGCGGCGACCGGCTGGACGGCCGCGGCGCTCGGCCGAGACGTCGCCGACGCGTGGCGCGACGCGGTCTCGGAGAGGCTCCCCCATGCCGGCTGAGAAGACCGCGCGCGCGCAGGGGCAGGCGGCGCTGGCCGTCGGCGTCTTCGTGGCGCTCATCGCCACGACGCTTCCGGTGATGCGCGTGATCGCACCCGGCGCTTGGGTCGCGGCGGGTTTCGGGCTGGCCGCCGTCATCCTTGCTCTGGGCGCCGTGCTGCGCCGCGTCGGCGTCGCGGGACTCGTGGTCACCGGCATCGACGTCGTCGTCTGGGTGCTCGCGCTGACCCTGCTGTACCTGCGCGACAGCGCGTGGGGCGGGCTCGTCCCGTCCCCCGCGTCGTTCGACGCGGTGAGCGCGCTGATCTCCTCGGCCGTTCAGGAGATGGCGGTGGGTGCGGCGCCCTTGACCGCGACGCCCGCACTATCGTTCTTCGTCGTCGCCGCGATCGGGGCGCTCACCATCGTGCTCGATCACGTCGTCATCACGACGCGGATGCCGCTGCTCGCCGCGATCGCCCTCGTCGCCGTCGCTGTCGTTCCCACGATCGCGGTGCCTGCGGCGATGGACGTGTTCGCCTTCGTGCTGCTGGCCGCCAGCATCCTGTTCCTCCTCGCGACCGACACGCGGACCCGCCGCGGCAGGACCGGCCCGCGTGGCGCACCGGCCGCCGTGTCGGCCGCCCTCATCGCGGTCGCGTCGATCGCGGTGGCGGTCATCGTGACGCCGCTGCTGCCCGCCCCCGACGGCGAGGCAGCGGTCAGCGGGGCCGGCAGCAGCGGCATCAACCCCACCCTGCGTCTCGGTGACGACCTGCGCCGACCGAACCCCGTCGAGGTGCTGCGGGTGCGCTCTTCGGAGCCCCGCGCGCCGTACCTGCGCGCCGTGACGCTGTCGAGTTTCGCGGGCGAGGTCTGGCGACCGGACGAGCGCGATGCGACACCGGTGGGCGGAGGGCCCGGGTTCGGCCCGGTGCGCACCGACCCCGATGTCTCTCGCGTCAGCGCCGACACGAAGATCGACATCGTGAAGCTGAACACCCCATACCTGCCCATCCCCTTCCCCGCGACGGCGATCGGCGGGCTGACGGGCGACTGGGGCATCGTGGCCGACAACCGCACGGTCGTCAGCCAGGACGGGGATTCACGCGGCCAGAGCTACGAGGTCATCACCGAGACGCCCACCCCCACGCTGGAGCAGATCCGTGCCGCGACCTCCCGCGGCGCCGACGTCGATCCCGAGCTTCGCGAGATCCCCGACGACACCCCGGCGAACGTCTCCGAGCTCGCCCGGGCCGTCACCGCCGAGACGAGCAACGACTACGACGCCGCCTTCGCTCTGCAGCGCTGGTTCCGCTCGAGCGCGTTCACCTACTCGCTGGACGCACCCGTTCAGGAGGGTTTCGACGGAGCGGGCGTCGACGCGATCGGACAGTTCCTCGAGGTGCGCAGTGGCTACTGCGTGCACTTCGCATCCGCCTTCGCCGCCATGACAAGGTCTCTGGGGATGCCGACGCGCATCGTGATCGGCTACCTGCCCGGCACGGCCACGACGGATCGGATCGACGGCGACCTCGTGTACTCGGTCTCGAGCGACCTGCTGCACTCCTGGCCCGAGGTGTACTTCGAGGGCATCGGCTGGGTGCCGTTCGAGCCGACCAACAGCCTGGGCGTGCCGACCGTGTTCTCCAGCGGCGTGGGCACCTCGCCGGATCAGATCGACTCCGCATCCCCCGAGCCGACCGAGGCCGCCACCCCCACTGCGGCCGCGACCGAACGTCCTGACACCCCGGACAGCCCGCAGGCGGGCACCGTCAACGACAGCGCCGGAACCGGCGCGATCATTCCCGCCGTGTGGGTGACGATCGCGGCGATCCTGCTGCTGGCCGCGCCCGCACTCGCGCACGCGCTGCGTGGCCGCCGGCGCCTGCTCCTCGGCGCGCGGGGCGATGCGAGCGCCGCGTGGCTGTTCGTCGAAGAGGCCGCGATCGATCTGGGACTGCCGGTACCCGCGAGCGCCTCCCCGCGAGCGCTGGCGGAGCGCCTCATCGCGGCGGGGGCCCCGGCGGGGGATCTGCGGCCGCTCGTCGACGCCATCGAGCACGCCAGCTACGCGCCCGCATCCACGGCGTCGAGCCATGACGGCAGCAGCCTCGCCGCAGCGGCTTCGCGCGTACGTCGGGGGCTGATGGATGCCGCTGCAGCCCCGCGCCGCATCCTCGCCGTCGTCGCGCCGCGCTCTCTCGTCATCCGTCCCGGCACGACCGCTGCCGGCGCGGGCTGGCACGAGCACGCTCGACGACCGCTGTAGACCGCGGCGACGTCCTACCCGAGGCTGGCGATGAGTCTCTCGACGCGGCCCTTGATGTCGTCGCGGACCTCGCGCACGATGTCGACGGGCTGACCGGCCGGGTCGGTGAGCTGCCAGTCCTCATAACGCTTGCCGGGGAAGATCGGGCATGCATCCCCGCATCCCATGGTGATGACGACATCCGCCTGGCGCACGGCGTCCGTCGTGAGGATCTGCGGGGAGGCGCCGGAGAGGTCGATCCCCTCTTCGGCCATGACGGCGACGGCGGCGGGGTTGATGACGTTGCCGGGCTCGCTTCCGGCGGAGAAGACATCGATGCGATCGCCGGCGAGGGCTCGGAGGTAGCCCGCGGCCATCTGCGAGCGGCCGGCGTTGTGCACGCAGACGAAGAGGACGGCGGGCTTGGTGGAATCGGTCATGACGTTCTCGGTTCGGATCAGGAGCGGACGGGCGTGATGGTGGTGAGGGGGATGAGTTGTACGGCCGGTGCGCAGCATGCGCCGCCGATCGATCCGTCTGTCGCGTCGAACGACCCGGCACCACCGCACACTCCGGTTTCGGGGAGGATCAGCTCGATGCGTCGTGCTGCCTCGTGGTCGCCCGCCAGCTCCGCGACGACGCTGCGCACCTGCTCGTAGCCGGTGAGGGCAAGGAAGGTCGGAGCTCGGCCGTAGGACTTGGCACCGACGATGAAGAAGCCCGGTTCGGGGTGAGCCAGATCGGCGGCGCCCGTGGCTGCGACCGAGCCGCAGGAGTGCACGTTGGGATCCACCTCGGCGGCGACACGGACGGGAGCCTGCAGCACCGGGTCGAGCTGCAGGCGCAGCTCCGAGAGGAACGACAGGTCGGGGCGGAAGCCGGTGAGCACGATGACCCGATCAGCGACGAGGCGACGACCGTCTTCGGCGATCAGCACCACGCCCTCGTCGTCCGCGGCCACACGTTCCGTGCGGAACCCGGTCACGAGCGAGACCAGACCGGCATCCACGGCTTCCTTCGCGCGGATGCCGAGGGCTCCGCGCGCGGGGAGCTCGTCCGCATCACTGCCCCCGAAGGCATTCCCTGCGTTTGTGCGGCGCACCGCCCACGTCACGAGGGTGGCGGGGTCACGACGAGCGATCTGCGCCAAGGCCAGCACTGCGGTCACCGCGGAGTGCCCGGATCCGACGACGACGGTGTGCCCACCCGCGAACCTCGAGTCGGTCCGCATGTCGGGAATCCGGTACGACAGCCTGTCGACCACATCGCGCTCACCGAGAGCGGGGAGGCCGTCTGCGCCTGCTGGATTGGGAGAAGCCCAGGTGCCCGACGCGTCGATGACAGCGCGAGCGAGCAACCGATACTCCTCGCCCTGGGTCGGCCGGACGTGCACGGTGAACGGTCGGTCACCACGTCCGGCGTCGACGAGTCGGTCGCGGCCGAGGCGGGAGACCCCGACGACGCGCGCACCGTATCGGACTCGATCGCCGAGGAGGTCGGCGAGCTGAGCGAGATAGCCACTGATCCACTGCGCTCCGGTGGGGTGGCCCGTCGACGGGGCGGTCCACCCGGTCGTGGTCAGCAGCCGGGCGCCCGCGGCGTCGACCAGCTCGGACCAGTCCGAGAAGAGACGCACATGAGCCCACTCGAGCACCGCAGCGACAGGCGCGCCGCCGGCTTCCAGCACCACGAACGGGATCCCCCGCTCAGTCAGATGGGCGGCGGCGGCCAAGCCCTGAGGGCCGGCGCCGATCACGACGACGGGAAGTGCTTCGTCCACCGTTACTCCTCGTCCATATCGACGTTCGTCGATGAGAAGAGGTTCCGGCATCCATCGACAGATGTCAATACGAGGTGCACAATCGAAGCATGCCGACTCCGCTCCCGCTCCTGCCACCCGATGCTGTCGAGTGCTGTTCCACACCGGCCGGAGACGCGCTGACACCCGCGGAGGCGGAATCGATCGCCCGCACCTTCAAGGCGCTCGCCGACCCCACGCGGGTGCGCCTGCTGTCGCTGATCGCCGCATCCCGCGACGGCGAAGCGTGCATCTGCGATCTGACGGAGCCCGTCGGACTGTCTCAGCCGACTGTTTCCCACCATATGAAGGTGCTCGTCGACGCAGGTCTCGCCACGCGTGAGCAGCGCGGTCGCTGGGCGTACTTCCGCGCGGTCACCGACGTGCTCGACAGCGCCGCGAGCGGGCTCCGCCCGTGAGGACGGGCGGCATCCGCGCGATGCGGCCCGGGGACTGGCCCGCCGTCGAGGCTATCTACGGCGAGGGCCTCGCCACGGGCAACGCCAGTTTCGAAGCCGAACCGCCGAAATGGGATGCGTTCGACGGCGGCAAGCGAGATGCCGGCCGGCTCGTCGCGGTGGACGCGGAGGGCGTCGTCGTCGGCTGGATCGCGGCATCCGCCGTCTCGACCCGCGCGGTCTACCGCGGGGTCGTGGAGCATTCGGTGTACGTCGCGGCGAGAGCCCAGGGAAGCGGCGTGGGGCGGGCTCTGCTGGGATCGTTCCTCGACGCGATGGACGACGCGGGCGTCTGGACGGTGCAGTCGAGCATCTTCCCGGAGAATCTCGCGAGTCTCGCGCTCCATGAACGCGCCGGCTTCCGTCGCGTCGGGCGGCGGGAGCGGATCGCTCTCATGGCTTACGGCCCGTGGGCCGGCCAATGGCGTGACACCGTTCTGGTCGAGCGGCGCCGCAACGATTGACCACCGACACCATGCGAGAACCCCGCCCGAACAGTGGTTCGGACGGGGTTCTCCGTGGCGGAAGTGACAGGATTTGAACCTGCGAGGCGAGTTACCCCGCCTACATGGATTCCAGCCATGCTCCTTAGGCCGCTCGGACACACTTCCAAGGAGCGATCCTAACACGGGCGGTCGCCGTCGCCCGCGCGCGGTCGCCGCTCACCCCGCGTCGCCCCCGGGCTCATCGCGCTCCGGAACGAGCACGATTCCCCCCGAGGAGTGGGCCGAGCGGGCGAGCTCCTCGATCCACTCGCGGCTGATCTCGGCGGGCTCCGGGTCGTCGAACACGAAGCGCAACGGGATGGAGGGGGCGAACCAGAGGGTGCTTCGCCCACCTTCTTCACTGTCCGGATGCGTGAGCGACACCGTGAAGCTCTCGCCGCGGCGAAGCTTGGTGGCGATGACGACTTTGAGATGGGCGAGGGCGCGATCCTCGATCTCCACCGCCGTCTCGCCCGCCCCGTAGAAGATCTGTCCCATGCCGTTCACGGTATGCGAGCGCTCCCGCGCGCCCGCGGAGTCCACTCCGAGCGCGCACGAAATGTCCCCGACGCGCGCTCAGCGCCGCAGCGTGTGCGAGGGCGGCTCGCCGTAGGCCTCCGCATACAGGTGCGCGAAGCGGCCCGTATGGGCGAAGCCCCACCGCGCGGCGATCTCCCGCACCGTGCGGGCGCCCGCATCCGCCGCCATCAGATCGGTGTGCGCGCCCTCGAGCCGGATGCGGCGCAAGAACGCCGACGGCGACATCTCGTACGACCGCCGGAAGGCCAGCTGCAGACCGCGTACCGAGGTGCCTGCAGCAACCGCGACGTCGCCGATCGTGATCGGGTCGGCGACGCGCTCCTCCATGAACGCGATCGCCCGCCGCACGGTGCGCGGGGACGAGTGCGCGCGCGTCCGCGAGTGCTCGCCCAGCAACGGGAACGACGTCGCGATGGCGGCGACCAGCTGGTGGGTGAACTGGGCGCGCAGAAGCGGCGAAGTGGCCACGGTCTCGTCGGCGAGCAGGGTCGCCTCGATGAAACGCAGCGTCTCCGCGACGATCACGTGGCGTTCCGCGGCGCCGTTGACCCGATCGGTCCGAAGACGCGGCGGCTCCTCCCCCAGCATTGCGCGCAAGACTCGATGGAACGTGTCGGCGTCGATCGTGACGGCGCGCAGCTGCAGCTGCGAGAAACGCGCCTCGAACCTCGTCCCGGGCGGGACCAGGAACGGGATGCGACCGTCGCCGCTCTCCTTCCCCACCGACCACCGATGACGACCCGCCACCGCATGGGCGACGATGAACTCGGGGAACTCCTCCGCGCCTGTGCGGCTCGATCCACCGAAGCGGAGTGCCGTGGCCATGAGGCTGCCGTCGCTCACGGCGGCCATCTGATACCGGAATCCGGTCGGAGGGTCGGCGGTCAGAACCATCGCGGTGTTGAAGAGCTCACTCACCGACTCCTGCGCGCGTTGCGGGTCATCCGTCTGCAGTCCACGGCGAGAGGGCGCCCCCTCCCTCACGCCCCGTCACCTGAAACGACAACCGCGGAATCCACCCTGCCCAACTGCCCTCCTCGCGCGCCGATCACGGGCGCATCCCCACCCTGTGCGATCCCCTCCCGGCGGGCTCGGTATCGATCCGATCCACGCGGGAAGTATCCGCCACACGCAGCCGTGTGGCAGCAATGAGAATGGAGGTCGTTCGTGCACGAAGAAAGAGGGTTGACACCGGATACGCGATCTGGCATATCCGCATCGCGCCGAGCGCGCTCAGCGGGCGGTGCCGTCGAGAAGCATCGTCACCCGGTCGAAATCGAGCGTCTGCGCGATCTCCTCCGCGCGGTCGTAGCGAGCTCCGGCGAGCACGACGAACACGGCGCCGACCACGTCGACGAAGCCGACGCACGTCTCGCCCCGCAGGGCCCGATAGCGTTCCGGAGCGATGCGCTCCCAGCGCAGCTCGTGGACATCAGGACTCTCGGCGGCGGTCTCGGCTGCGGGAGTGCGCTTCTCCGGCATCATCTGCAGCGTCATCGTCGCCTCCTGCTCCGTGGGGTATCCCCACTGTGCGCCCGGGCGGTAGCAAACAGCTGAGGCTTGACTTATCGTCTGCCGCTCGCCTAAGCGTGCGCGGGCGACCCGGAAGGATCGCCCGCGCATCGCCTCAGCCGAGGAAGGGACGCAGGTCGGGGTATCCGCTGGTCTGCCAGGCGCCGTCGACGACGACGTTCTCGCCGTTGACGTACGAGGCGTCCTCCGACGCCAGGAACAGCGCCACGCCGGCGATCTCCTCGGGCTCGGCCGGACGCCCGGCCGGGATGCGGGCCATGTACGCCTCGGAAACACCGGGCATGCTCATCAGGCCTCCGGTGAGCGGGGTCGCCACGAGACCCGGCGAGACCGCATTGACGCGGATGCCGTCGCCGCCGAGTTCGAGTGCGGCGTTCTTCGTGAGCATCACGACACCGGCCTTGGCGGCCGAGTACCCCGCGCCGAAGTGCATCGGAACGAGCGAGTTGAGCGATGCGATGTTCACGATCGCACCCTGCTGCCGCTCCGCGAGGAAGTGCTGCGCGCCGAGCTTCGTGCCCAGGAACGCGCCGTAGAGGTTCAGTCGGATGTTGAAGTCCCACGTCGCGAGGTCCATGTCGACGACGCGGCCGGGTCGGGATCCGCCCGCGACGTTGTACACGGCATCGATGCGTCCGAAGCGCTCGCGCGCGCCGTCGAAGAGCGCCGTCATCCCGCCTTCATCGGTGACGTCGGTCGCGAGTCCCGCCACGCTGTCGCCGAACGTGACGCCGGCGGCGGCGACCGCCTCGGAGTTGATGTCGGCGACGAAGACCCGAGCACCCTCATCCACCAGGCGACGCGTGATCGCCGCGCCGATTCCGGAGACACCTCCGGTGACGATCGCGACCTTGCCGTCGAAACGTGCCATGACTGCCTTCCCGCGACGACCGGGCGGCGTCGCTGCTCGACAGAAGTCTAGAGAAACTATCTGACATATGTCTTATAGATTCCCCGCTCGGGTCAGAGCTGCCACCAGCCGGCGGACGCCGCCAGGATGACCGCGACCGCACGATCGAGGTCCGCCATGTCCGTTCGCAGCCACTCTTCGATGGCACCCACCGTCCCGGCCGCGGCATAGGCGACGGCGAGCGAGACCGCGGCGACATCGCCCGCGATCGCCGCGGGGACGATGCCGGGACGCTGCTGCACCCACTGCTCCAGTCCCTGCCGCAGGCTCCGCTCGAGCCCCGCGCGCACGGGCGCCGCCAGCAGCGGCTCCATCGCCGAGCGGTAGACCGCGGCCCGCCTGCGGACGTGCTCCAACAGCATCCGCTCGCCGTCGCCGATCGCCGCGTCCGCACCGAGGGCGGCCGTCACCTCCTGCAGCTCCGCCGCGAGCGCATCGGCCGTCAGCTCCGCGACACCCACGGCATGCCGATAGAAGGTGTCCCGGGTGACGCCGGCGGCGCGGCAGAGGTCGGTCACGCTGATCTGCGACAACCGCGTGGTGGATGCCAGCTCGATCGCCGCAGCGCGCAGGCGCTCCTGCGTGCGACGCACCCGCGGATCCATTCGCCCATGCTAAGGGCACACGCGGAGACGGCCGCCCGGTGTCCGGACGGCCGTCTCCCCCGCGAAGGTCAATGCACCGGCATCCCGCCGGTCACGGCGATCGTCTCGCCGACCACATAGCTGGATTCCTGAGAGGCGAGGAAGACGAACGCCGGGGCGAGCTCGACCGGCTGACCGGCCCGCCCGATCGGCGTCTGCGAACCGAACTCCTCGATCTTCTCGTTCGGCACGTACGCGGGCTGCAGCGGCGTCCAGATCGGACCGGGAGCCACCCCGTTGACGCGGATCCCGCGTTCGATCAGCTGCTGCGACATCGCGCGGGTCCAGTTGGCGATACCCGCCTTCGACACCGCGTACTCGGCGAGCGAAGGCGAGGGCTGGAACCCCTGCACGCTCGAGGTCGTGATGATCGCGGCCCCGGGCTTCAGGTGCGTGGATGCGGCCTTGGTCAGCCAGAACAGCGGATAGATGTTGGCCTTCACGACGTGGTCGAGCGTGTGCGTCTCGAAGTCGTCGATGCTGTCGACGGTCGGCATCGTGCCGGCATTGATCACGAGGATGTCGAGGCCGCCGAGCTCTTCCACAGCGCGCTCCACGACATCGATGTTGGTCTGCTCCTGCTGGAGGTCTCCGGGAAGCAGCACGGCCCTACGGCCCTCCTTCTCGATCAGCGCCGCAACCTCCTCGGCCTGTGCCTGTTCCTCGGGCAGATAGCTGAGTGCCACATCTGCGCCCTCACGGGCGTAGGCGATGGCCACCGCGCGGCCGATGCCGGAGTCGGCGCCGGTCACGAGCGCCTTGCGCCCGGGCAGTCGCCCGAAGCCGATGTAACTGGTCTCGCCGTGGTCGGGTGCGGGATCCATCTCGTGGATGTCTCCCGGCGCACTCTGCTGCTGGGGAGGGAAAGGCGGTCGGGGGAACTGGGTGGTCGGATCCTGGGCGTCGTACATGCTCATCGTGCGGCCCCTCTCAGCGCGCCGCCGGGGCGCGGTTCTCGGCACTGACCATCCACGCGAGCTGCTCGAGGCGCTCCAGGACCGCGTGCAGGATGTCGGCGCTCGTCGGGTCCTCGTCGTCCACCTCGTCGTGCACGTCGCGGCAGGTGCCGATCGTGGCCTCCAGGCGCTCGGTGATGAGGTCGATGACCTCGCTCGTGTCGATCTCGCCCTGCGGGAACTCCGGCAGCGTGGTCGTCTCGGCGACCGTGTCGCTGCGGCCGTCCGGAAGCGCGTGCAGCGCCCGCATCCGCTCCGCGACGGTGTCGCTGAACTCGCGGGCGGCATCGATGACCTCGTCGAGCTGCAGGTGGGTGTCGCGGAAATTGCGGCCGACCACGTTCCAGTGCGCCTGCTTGCCCTGCAGCGACAGCTCGATCAGGTCGACGAGCACCTTCTGCAGGTTGTCGCTGAGTTTCTGGGATGCGGTGAACCCGCTCTCCGCGTTCTGCTCCTCGGTGAGCCCGGCTCCTGCCCCGCCCTTCGCGGGGCGGCGACGGTTGCGCGTGGTGCTCGATGCGTTCGTGGCGGCCATGTCGTCCTCCTTCGTCGTCGAGGACGGGTCGTGCCCGTCGCTCGGTGTCTGACGGGTGCGACGCTAACCCGGGTGCGGCGCACGCCGGCGGGGGTTGTCCGCCCCGCCGCGGGTTGCTAGCGCTCGTGCGCCCGACGGCACGTAACCCGCTCGCGCCCCGCATGCAAGCCTGCCCCCGCGGACCGGGAGTCCGCCTAGCGTGGCTGCGTGCCCCGGCCCTTCTCCGACCTCTCGTCCTACGCCGCGATCGGCGACGGCCGGACGATCGCTCTCGTCGATCGCCGCGGCAGCATCGACTGGCTGCCGGTGCCCAACCTCGATTCCGTGCCGGTCTTCGCACGCATCCTCGATGCTGAGAACGGCGGATGCCTGGAGATCACGCCGGTGGGCGAGTTCGAGGTGCGTCGTCGATACGTCGCGCGCACGAACGTGCTGCAGACGACGTTCGTCACCCCTACGGGTACCGCGCGCCTGACGGACGCGATGGTGACGGGCGTCGCCGGACGCCTTCCCTGGGCGGAGCTGGCGAGGCGCGTGGAGGGCATCGACGGCGACGTCGCCTTCACCTGGCGCGTGCAGCCGGGAACCCGCCTGAACACGGCGGCGCCCTGGGCGGAGCAGCGCGACGGTGCCACCGTCCTCCGCGTCGGCGAGACGTCGCTGGCGATGGTGGGAGAGGACCATGGCACGCCGACCACCGTCGATGACGGCGCGGGCCCGCGGGTCGAGGGATCCTTCACGACCTCGCCCGAGTCGCGCCACCTGCTCGTGGTCGTCGCGACCGACGGTGAGCCGCTGCACCTGCCGCATCCGCAGAACGTCGACCGCAGCATCGACCGGACGATCGAGGGGTGGCGCGCCTGGTCGCGGGAGTTCGGCTACGACGGCCCGTGGGCGGCCACCGTGCAGCGCAGCGCGCTCACCCTGAAGCTGCTGGTCTACTCCCCCACCGGAGCCATCGCCGCGGCCGCGACGACGTCACTGCCCGAGAACCCGCGAGGTGGCAAGAACTGGGACTACCGGTTCGCGTGGGTACGCGATCTCGCCTACACCGCGCACGCGCTCGTGCGCTTCGGCCTCCGAGAGGAGACGCACGCCGCGATCTCGTGGCTGCTGCGTACCATCCGCGACAACGGGCCCGACCTGCACGTGCTGTACACGCTGCGCGGCACGCTCGCGCAGAACGTCACCGAGCATGAGGCGCCGGGCTGGCGCGGGATCGGCCCGGTGGTGACCGGCAACCCCGCACACGGACAGCTCCAGCTGGGCGTCTACGGCGATCTCTTCGCCATCTGCCGCACGTACGTGGATGCGGGCAACGTGCTGGATGTCGCCACCGGCCGCATGCTCGCCGCCATGGCCGACCGCACGTGCGACGAATGGCGCCAGCCGGACTCCGGGATGTGGGAGCTTCCTGAGATCCGCCACTACACCTCGTCGAAGATGGGCTGTTGGCAGGCGTTGCGCGATGCGGTCGTACTCGCCGAGGCGGGCGCGATCCCCGGCAGTGCCGAGCGTTGGGCATCGGAGCGGGACCGCATCGCGGCGTGGATCGCCGAGCACGGCTGGTCGGAGGAGATCGGGGCGTACGTCATGCACCCGGGCTCGACGGATGTCGACACCTCGGTGCTCCTGCACGCCGAGAGCGGATTCGACCGCGGCGAGCGGATGTCACGGACCATCGACGTACTCACCGAGCGGCTCGGCGCCGGAGACCTGCTCTATCGCTACACCGGGATGGATCAGGAGGAACACACGTTCGTCGCCTCCGCCTTCTGGCGTGCCGCCGCGCTCGCGTGCGTGGGGCGCCACGACGAGGCCGTCGCGGCCATGGACGACCTGGTGGCCCGCGCCAACGATGTCGGCGTCTTCGCCGAGATGATCTCGGAGCACGACGGCTCGTCGTGGGGCAACATCCCCCAGGCGCTCAGCCACCTGGCGGTGATCGGGGCCGCGCTGACGATCCGCGACCTCGTCCCCGAGGAGGAACTCGATGGGCACTGAAGCTCGCATCTTCCGCCGCCTCGACGCGATCCTCGTCGAGAGCATCTTCTGGGACGACCGCACCGACGAACTCGTCTGGGTCGACATCACGCGGGGCACGATGCACCGCGCGCGTCTGGACGATCCGGAGGACGGCTCCCGCGACACGATCGTGCGACTGCCGGCACCCGTGAGCGCCGTGCAGCCCGCCGCATCCGGTGGGTTCGTCGCCGCGTTGAAGGATCGTGTCGTGCTGCTGGATGCCGTCGGCACCGTCCGGCGCACCGTCGCTGTGCTGCCCCACGCGCACGCGGGGATCCGCAGCAACGAGGCCAAGGTCGACCCGTTCGGGCGTTTCGTGGTGGGAGCGATGAACGTGACCACCGGTGAGCCCGATGCGGGTCTGTACCTCGTCGAGCCCGCGGGCTCGGTGCGGGCGCTCCGCGGCGGGTTCGGCGTCGCCAACGGCTTCGAATGGTCCGAGGATGCGCAGACGATGTACGTCACCGACACGGCCACGCGGACCGTCTACCGCGGCGCGTACTCCCCGCAGGCTGAGGCGCTCGGCGAGCTGGTGCCCTTCCTGGTCGGCGAGGACTCCGACGGCCTCACCCTCGACACCGACGGACGATTCTGGAACGGCGTCTACGGCGCGGGACAGGTCGTGCGGTGGACTCCCGACGGACGCGTCGAGGCCCGCATCCCCATCCCGGCACCGCAGGTGACCTCCGTCGCCTTCGGCGGGCCGGCGCGGAATCTGCTGTTCGTGGGAACCGCTCGCGAACAGCTCACCGAGCAGCAGCTCGTGGCCGCGCCCCTCAGCGGATCGATCTTCGTGATCGACACGGATGCCGAAGGGCGCCCGGCACACACGTTCGGACCGATCCCGTCCGACGGCGAATGAAAGGAAACGACATGGATCTCGGCATCGCAGGCAAGAATGCTCTCATCACCGGGGGCGACTCGGGCATCGGGTTCGAGACCGCCAAGCTGCTCCTTGCTGAGGGCGTGACGGTCGTGCTCACCGACCGCGATGCCGACAAGCTGGAGCAGTCCGCCGCCGAGCTCGACGCACCCGAAGGCCGACTCCACGCCTTCGCCGCCGACATCACCGACGTCGCCTCCGTGGCCGAGCTGCACCGCAAGACGACGGATGCGGTGGGCGCCATCGACATCCTGGTGCAGTCCGCCGGCATCACCGGCGCGCAGGGACTGTTCCATGAGATCGACGACGAGGGCTGGACGTCGACGATCGAGACCGATCTGCTCGGGCCGGTCCGTGTCATCCGGGAGTTCCTGACGGATCTGCGCTCCGGCGGGTGGGGGCGGCTGGTGCTGCTCGCCTCGGAGGATGCGGTGCAGCCCTACGACGACGAGCTGCCGTATTGCGCGGCGAAGGCCGGCATCCTGGCGCTCACGAAGGGACTCTCGCGCAGCTACGCATCCGAGGGGCTGCTCGTCAACGCCGTCTCCCCCGCCTTCATCCACACGCCTATGACGGACGCGATGATGGAGAAGCGCTCGAAGGAAAGGGGCGAGTCGTTCGACGAGGCGATCGCCTCGTTCCTCGACCAGGAGCGGCCGTACATGGAGCTCGGTCGCCGCGGCGAGCCGGAAGAGGTCGCGTCGGTGATCGCCTTCCTCTGCTCGACGCGCGCCTCCTTCGTCAACGGGTCGAACTACCGCGTGGACTCGGGGTCGGTCGCCACCATCTGACGCTCAGTCGTCCTGTCGCTCAGTCGTCGGCGGCGCCGGAGTCGGTGAGCTCCTTGCGCAGGAACACCTCATCGGCACCTCCGGCGCCGCCGGCGGCCTCCGCGACCACGTATCCCTGCCGCTCGTAGAGGCGGATGTTGGCCTCGCTCAGCCGGCCGGTGAACAGCTCCGCCGTGCGGGCGCCCGCGCGACGACCGCGCTCCTCGACCGCGTCCAGCAGCGCGGAACCGATGCCCTCTCCCTGCTGGTCGGGCGCAATGGCGAGCCGTCCGACGAGCAGCACGTCGCCGTCGATCCGCGCGCGGACCGCGCCGACCATCCGCCCGGCGCGCCGTGCCACCTGGCCGAGATTGTCCCGCAGCTCGTAGGCGACCTCCTCGAGCGTCTGGGTGAACACCGGCATGTCGACGTCGCGGTAGATCAGCGCCTCCTGCACGAAGGCGGCGCGCTGGAGAGTCAACACCTCTCCCGCATCGTCGGGCGAGATCGGATGGATGTCGATGTCGTCGGCGCTCATGCGTGCTCCTGTCGGTCGAGGCTCGCCACCATCCTGCGCACACGCAGCGGGGCCGGGCCAGCTGTGCGCTGTCCCGGCCCCGGTGGTGTAGGAGCGTCGCCTAGCCGCAGGTGGTCGACGGCACGACGGCGCTCTTCGTCGTCGTGCGCCCGTCGGCGGCCCTCGCCGTCACGGTCACCGTCTGCGCGGGCGTCGCCGTCAGCCGCGTCGTGAAGGCTGCCGATGCCGAGGCACCGGCGGCCAGCGTCAGCGCCTTGCTGCCGTAGGCACCGACGATCGTCGCCGTGACCGTCGACGGATCGCTGTTGACGACCGCAACGGAATGTACGACCTTCCCTGCCAGGCACTTCGCGGCGACGGTGGTCGTGAACGCGACTCCGAGCGTGACCGCCGCCGAACTCGACACGCTCACGCGTCCATCCCGGTACCCGTCGTAGGTGGCGGTGACGGCACCTACCTGGGCGGGAACCTCGACCGAGGCGACCCCGTCGGCGAGGATCGCGCTCTGGCTCCATCCGCCGCCGGCGAAGGTCACCGTGCCGGCGACCTGACCGGCGTCCGCGGCGACGACGTGCGCGGTGGCGGTGCGGCCGGACGCGGTGAGCGTCGTCGTCGAGGCGACGGCGGCCACATCCGTCCATCCGTGCAGGGCCGTCAGAACGGCCTGCGACACGTTGACGAACGAGCCGTGACGCGGGCTTGCGGGCAAGCCCCCCACCGGGCGCACGTTCCAGTCGGCCCGGCGCGAGAGGCGGTCGCCCTGGTTGCTGCTCGCGATCTCGTCACCCGTCGTGACGAACGCGCGGTAGCCGCCGGAGCCGTAGTTGTCGACGAGGAAAACGTACCCGTCGTCGTCCGCGGTGTTGTTCGGGTCGCCGTCGTTGAGCTTGACGATCTGCGGTCCCTCACCCGCTTGCCCGGTCTCGAGGCTGGTCATGGCGGTGTCGATCAGTTGCCAGCCCGTCTCGGGGTTCGCGTTCCAGTCCGAACGGGTGGTCTTCGCGGTGAGCACCTTCGAACGCTCCAGGAAGATGTCCTTTCCGCGCTCGAGGCCGTCGGCGGCGCCGCCGTCCTCGTTCTTGGTGAACCGATAGTAGTAGTCCCCGATCTTCTGCACCGTCGAGTCGATCCGGGCGTAGCCGGTGTTCTGCCATTCGACGGGCGGGTACGTGAAGGTGCGGAAATCGCGGGTCAGGACGGTGAAGACACGGGCGTGCAGGTTGTCGTTGTTGGTCTTGGACGCATCCGAGTACAGCCGCGACGAGAAGTGCACGACGTAGGACTGCAGCTCGTCATCCCAGTACGCCTCGGGCGCCCACGTCATGCCGGCGGCCGGCTGGTTGATCGTGATGCCCGTGTTCGCGTCGTTGGTGCGCTTCCAGTGCACCATGTCCGTCGACTCCCACACCTCGATCTTCAGGCTGCCCTCGGATTGAGCCGGGCCCCAGCCGGTTCCGCAGCTGATGCAGAGATCGGTCGCGACCATGTAGTACTTGTCGCCGTCCTTGGAGCGCAGCACGTACGGGTCGCGCAGGCCCTTCGTGTCGGTCGTCGAGGTGATGACCGGGTTTCCACCGTTGACCGCGGAGAAGGTGAAGAAGTCGTTCCCGCTGGTGGCGGCCTGATAGATCTTCTCGTCACCGTCGGACTTGAAGTACGCGGCCGCGTAGCCGGCATCCGGTGCCCACCGGCCGTGCTCAGCGACGGTGACCTCGAACGTGCGCTCGGCAGAACGGCCGTTCAGCGTGGCCATCGCGGTGAGCGTGACGTTGCGATCGCCCGTGCCGTATGCCGGCCTCGAGACGATCCCGCCGCCCGCGAACGGGTCCGCCGAGCCGGCCGCCGGTGCCACGTAGGCCGGGTCGGTGCCGGTCACCAGCGTCGGGTCGGAGGAGGTCCAGGTGATGGTGGCGCCGTTGACGGCGCCCTTCGTCGCCAGCGGCAGGTTCTCGGTGGTGCGCGTCGCCAGCACGATCGCGTCGAGATCGCTCGACACAGACGGAGCGACGACGGTGACGTCGAAGGTCAGCGTGCCCAGCGAGCTGGTTGCCGTCAGGGTGACGGGGGTGTCCTGCGCGATGGAGCGGGAGACCACGCCGGTCGTGGACACGGTCTGGGGCGAGGAGGAGGCCCAGGTGAGCGCGACGCCGTTGACCGTGGCCGCAAGCGTCAGGTTCGTCGACACCCGGTCGAGCGAGGGGTTGGCCCCCAGCATCGTTGCGAGCACATCGCCGCGGAGCAGCGCAGCAGTGGCCGCGCTCTTCTCCTGAGCCGTCGGCATGCTGGCGCGCACATCGTCCGCCGTGAGGGCTGCGTCCCAGAACTTCACGTCAGAGACATCGGCGCGCAGCAGCGCGTCGCCCTGGTAGAGGGAGCGTCCGAGATACCCGAGGACGTTGCCGCTCGGGATGATCGAGCTCAATGAGCGGGTGTGGGTGAGCGTCGAGATGACGACGCCGTCGCGGTACAGCGTCAGCGTGTTGCCCTGGCCCACCATCGTGAGGGTCGTGAACCCGGGGTTCAGCCCGCCGCCGGCCGGCATCCGTGTCTCGCCGTTGTCGCTCGCGGACTTCACCCGGATCGCGGCGAGCGCCTGGTTGACGTAGCCGCCCTGCGACGAGCGCGGGCTCAGGAAGATGTGGTTGCCCAGCTGGGTCGTGTTCCACGGACCCACGCCGTCGCCGATGACCCAGCCGAAGTGGTTGGCTGCGGTTTGTGTGGCAACGGTGTACTCGACGGTGAAGTCGTTGTCAGTACCGGTCACGAGCCCCTTGGGCAGCGATGCGTACCCGTCGGCCCGGAAACGCAGCACGGCGTCGCCCGCCGCATCCGCGAATGACGCGTCGGTGAAGCCGGTGAGGGTGGCGTTGCGACCGTTGCCAGACACATCGATCAGGGACGGGCCCTGGTGGGACATGTCGTAGTGGGCCGTGGGGGTCGGGATGTCCGCGGCCTGTGCGGCGAGGGGGACGCCGAGACCGGTGACGGTGAGCGCTGCGCCGAGCACGGAGGCGGCGAACGCACGCGCGCGTCCACGATGCCGTGTCGGGGCGACGGATACGGGCGGGGAGTTTCTCGTCATCGAGAGTCCTGTTCGTCTCGAGCGACCGGGCCGTGTCACGGCCGACGTCGCGTCGGATGCGGTGTTCAGTTGTGGATCCGCCCGCGTGCGGGCGCGACACGGCGTCGGAACGGGCCGCGTGCCCGCCCCGACGCCGTGTCGGGGTTCATCTCCGTCGTCTGGCCGTCAGCACACGCTGCAGGAGCACGAAGACGAGCAGGATGCCGCCGGTGATGATCGTGAGGTACTCGGGGCGGATGGTGCCGTCCTTCGTGATGATCATCCAGAGCGTCGCGAGCACGAGCGATCCGACCACGGAGCCGAGCACGTAGCCCGCGCCGCCGGTCAGCAGCGTCCCGCCGATGACGACGGCCGCGATCGCGTCGAGTTCCCAGCCGATGGCCGTGACGTTCTGAGCCTTACCACCGACCTCGGCCGTGTAGACGACGGCGGCGAGACCTGCCAGCGCACCGCTGATGATGTAGATCGACACCCGGGTGCGGGCGACCGGGAGGCCCATCAGCTGCGCCGACGATTCGGCACCGCCGATGCCGTAGATCGTGCGTCCGGAGCGGGTGCGGTGCAGGAAGAAGAACGCACCGATCACGACGAGCACGGCGATGAAGAACCCGGGCGTGAGCACGAGGTCGTTCACCTTGGGTCCGTCGACGAGCTTGAAGTCGGTCGCCAGGAGCAGGATCGGCGAGTCGTCGGGCGCCTGGACGGGCACGGTCGACAGGATCGACGCGAGCCCGCGGGCCAGGAACATCATGGCCAGCGTCGCGATGAACGGCTGCACGTTGAAGTACTGGATCAGCACTCCGGAGATGAGACCGAACAACGCGCCGAAGACGATCATGAGCACGATCGCCAGCCATCCGTTCACGCCGATGTTCATCAGCATGACGCCGGCGACCGAGGTGAAGGCCACGACGGCGCCGACCGAGAGGTCGATCCCGCCCGAGAGGATGACGATCGTCATCCCCACGGCCAGGATGATCGTCGGCGCGAAGCTGACGAGCAGGCTCGACATCGTGCCCATGTGGAACACGCGGCCGTACGCGAGCTCCGCGTACACGAGCATCGCGATCAGCAGCAGGACCGCCGCGAGCGACGGGATCACCGACTGGCTGCGCCCCCAGATGCGGGCGAATCCGCGGGAGGGGACCTTGTCGAGGTCGATGGACGAGGTCGAGACGGACGCGCTCACGCGACAGCCTCCTTTCGGGAACGGGTGCGCCCGAGCCGCAGGACGTAGCCCCGCACCCGCTCGGACTGCAGGAGAACGAGCACCACGATGACGATCGCCTTGAAGGCGGGGGTCGCGGCGGCCGAGATCCCGAGGAAGAGGACCGTCTTGTTGAGCGTCGCGATCAGCAGCGCGCCGACTGTGGAGCCGAGGATCGAGAACTTACCGCCCGCGAGCGACGTCCCCCCGATCACGACAGCGAGGATCGCGTCGAGCTCCATCTGGTAGCCGGTACCTGAGACGTCGACGGTCATGACCTCCGAGACGGTGAACAGACCGCCTGTGGCCGCCAGGACGCCCGAGAGGATGTACACCGCGATGAGGATGGGCCGCGGTCGGATGCCGGCGAGACGGCTCGCGGCCGGGTTCACACCGATGGACTCGATCATGAGCCCCAGCGCCGTACGCCGCATGATGACCGAGACGAGGACAACGATCACGATCGCTGCGACGAAGCTGATCGGCAGTCCGAGGATCTGTCCGTTCGCGATCTGCCGGAACGGCTCGTTGGTGGCGTTGGTGTTCTGGCCTCCGGTGATGACGCGGGCGATACCTCGGCCGGCGAGCATCATCACGAGCGTGCTGATGAAGGGCTGGAGTCCGATGACGGACACGAGCAGGCCGTTGACGAGACCGAGCACGGCACCCAGCAGGAGTGCGATACCGATCGCCGTCAGCATGGCTCCCACGGACGTCGGCGCACCGGCTGCGGACAGGCTCTCCATGGCTGCGGCGCCGCCGACGGCCATGATCGATCCCACCGACAGGTCGATTCCCTTGGTCGCGATGACGAACGTCATGCCGAGGGCGATCATGATGATCGGCGCCGACACGCGCAGGATGTCGAGGAGGTTGCCCGCCAGCATCCCGGTCGTCGGGTTGATGCCGACCGACAGGTAGGTCGGGTCTTTGATGACGTTCAGCGTGAGCAGCAGGACGATGCCGACGATGCCCCAGAACCAGGGCGTGCGCACGAGCGTCTTCAGGAAGGACGTCATGAGAGCTCTCCTTCGGCGAGCGCCTCGGTCTGGGCCTCGGCCTTCTCTTCCGTTTCGGCGGCGATGATCGAGACGATGCGCTCGGCGGTCACGTCGGGTCCGTTGACGACCTCGCCGATCTTGTCGTGGTCCTTCAGGATGACGATGCGCTCGGACAGGCGGACGACCTCCTCCAACTCGGACGAGATGAAGACGACGCCCATGCCGCCCTCGGCGAGCTCGGCGACGGTCTCCTGGATGTCGGCCTTCGCACCGACGTCGATGCCTCGCGTCGGCTCGTCGAGCAGCAGCAGCTCCGGCTCCGTGGCCAGCCAGCGGCCGAGAAGGACCTTCTGCTGGTTGCCGCCCGAGAGCAGCCGGATCGGCCGGTCAGGGTCGTTCGGTCGTACGCTGAAGCGCTCCATGTAGGTCTTGACCAGCGCGTCGACCTCGCGGGCGGGCACGCGGCGCAACCAGCCCCGCTTCGCCTGCAGCGCCAGCATGATGTTCTCGCGGACGCTCAGGTCGCCGATGATGCCGTCGTCGCGGCGGTTCTCGGTCGAGTAGGCGATCCGGTTGGCGAGGCCGGCGACAGGAGAGGCGATGCTGGCCTTCTTGCCGCGAATGCGCACCGTGCCGGAGTCGGCACGGTCGGCGCCCATGATGAGCCGGGCGAGTTCGGTGCGACCGGCGCCCAGCAGTCCCGCGAAGCCGACGACCTCGCCGCGGTGGATCTCGATGTCGGTCGGGTTCAGCGCGCCCTTGCGCCCCAGACCCTCCGCGCTGTACACGGGGGTGTCGGTGCGGTCGCGCTCGTCGACCTGACGGTTGGAGCCGAGGGCTCGCAGCGCGTCGAGATCCTTGCCGATCATCTTCGAGATGAGCTGCGTGCGGTCGAGTTCGTGAGTGAGGTACTCCCCCACGAACGCTCCGTTGCGCAGGACCGTGATGCGATCGCTGATCGCATACACCTGGTCGAGGAAGTGGGAGACGAACAGGATCGCGACGCCCTGGTCACGGAGACTGCGGATGACGCCGAAGAGCACTTCGACCTCGGCGGAGTCCAGGCTCGAGGTCGGCTCGTCCAGGATCAGCACCTTGGACTCGGTGACCATGGCACGGCTGATGGCCACGAGCTGCTGGAGAGCGATCGAGATGGAAGCCAGCGGCGCGCGGGGGTCGAGGTGGCCGAGGCCCATGCGGGTCAGGGCTTCGGCGGCCCGGGCGTGGGTCTTGCGCCAGTTGATGCCGAGCGGGCCGCGTACCTCGTGGCCGAGCATGACGTTCTCGCCGATGGTGAGGTTCGTGCAGAGGTTGACCTCTTGGTAGACCGTGGAGATCCCGGCATCCTGCGCGGACTTGGTACCGGTCAGGTGGCGCTCGACGCCGCCCACGAGGATCGCACCCGAGTCGATCTGGTACACGCCGGTCAGCGCCTTGATCAGCGTGGACTTGCCCGCGCCGTTCTCACCCATCAGGGTGTGCACCTCTCCGGGGAGGAGGCGGAAGTTCACGGCGTCGAGCGCTTTGACGCCGGGGAAGGTGATCGATGCGCCGCGGACTTCGACGATCGGGGGTGATTCGGTCATCACTGACGAGCTTCCTCGCTACGGGGCTGATGCCCTTGGGGGCCGGACAGAGAGCGGGGATCGCCCGGGGCGATCCCCGCTCTGCCTGCCGGCGCGGTTTAGTGCGTGCTTCCGGCGCTCAGAACGCGAGGCCGTCGGCCAGCGCCTTGTCGGCCGCCTCCGGCGAGTCGAACGTGGCGCTCTTGACGATGATGGTCGAGTCGACCTTGTCGCCCGCGAGGGCCTTCTTGACGGCGTCGACGGCGTCGGTGCCGAAGAAGGGGTTGTACTGAGCGACGAAGCTCAGGTCACCCTTGGACAGGGCCTCGAGCGCGCCCTTGGTGCCGTCGATCGTGGCGATCTTCACGTCGGTGCCGGGCTTGAGACCCGCCGCCGTCACGGCCTGCGCCGCGCCGATGCCCATCTCGTCGTTCTGGGCGAAGATGAACTGGATGTTGTTGTTGTTGGCCTTCAGAACAGTCTCGATGACCGACTTGCCCTCGTCCGTCTTCCAGTTGGCGGTCTGCGCGCCGACCTTGTTCCAGCCGGACGCGCCGCCGAGCGCCTCATCGAAGCCCTCGTTGCGCTCGTTGACGACCGAGAGGCCGGGAACGCCCTCGAGCACGAAGTAGTTGGCGCCCTCCGGGAACGCGGTGGTCGCCCACTCGCCGACCGACTTCGCGACCTGCACGTTGTCGGGCGCGATGCGGGTCACGTAGAGGTCCTCGGGAGCGTCGACACCGCGGTCGAGCAGGATGACCGGGATCTCGGCTTCCTTGGCCAGCTTGAGCGAGTCCTCCCAGCCCGACGCCTCGGTGGCGGTGAGCAGGATGACGTCGACCTCGTCGTTGACGAACGTCGAGAAGGCGTCCAGCTGCGACTTCTGGTCGCTCGGGCTGGCGGCCGGGGCGTACTTGAGCTCGAAGCCGGCATCTTCGGTGAAGGCGTCCTTGATGGCCTGCTCGTTGGCGTTGCGCCAGCCGCCCTCAGGACCAACTGCAACGAAGCCGACCGTGGTGAGGTCGCCGCTGCCGCCGCTCGCGTCGCCGCCGGCCTCTGCGTCACCGCTCGAGCAGCCGGCCAGACCCAGCGCGAGAGCCCCCACGCCGATGAATCCCAGCATGCCCAGTGCGCGCTTGTTGTGTGCCATGTGATCTCCTCCTTGAGACTCCCCGACGCTCATCGTCGAAGAGGTGGTCCGTGTGCCCCCCAGCGGGAACGTCGGGTAGCCACATTGTGCGCGCTAACAATGCGTCTTCGCAACTCTTTCGGGGCGATTCGTTACTTTTCCGTTACCGCGAACATTTGTTGCGCCTAACAACGCGTGGCATCGATTCAGTCGCGCGGTACGGATGCCGTGGACGAGCGCACGACCAGGACCGGCGCGATGCGATCGTGCCGAGTGTGATCCTCGCCGTCGATGGCAGCGATCACGAGTTGCAGAGCGAGCTCGCCGAGAGCGAAGAAATCCTGGCGGACGGTCGTCAGCGGGGGCAGGAAGTGCCGCGCATCCGGGAGGTCGTCGAAGCCGACGACGCTGACGTCCTCCGGCACCCGCAGGCCCTGATCGACAAGGCCGTGCACGAGACCGAGCGCCATCTGGTCGTTCGCAGCGAACACGGCCGTCGCACTGCCGGGATCGAACGCCTTGCCCACCTCGTAGCCGTAGTCCGAGGTCCAGTCACCGATGATCGCCTCGCCCCCCTCGAGGCCGGCAGCGGCCAGCGATTCGCGCCAGCCCTGCTCGCGCTCGCGTGCGTCGTACCAGTCCAGCGGTCCCGCGAGATGCGCGATACGTCTGTGGCCGAGTTCGATCAGGTGGTCGACCGCCAATCGTGCCCCGCTGCGCTGATCGACGGCCGCGGTGTGCCACACGTCGTCGGTCTCGGCCTTGATGACGATCGTCGGCAGACCCGTGCTCTTCTGCCGGAGCAGTTCGAGCGAGGATGCGCGCGGGGCGATGACGCACAGAGCGTCAACGCCCTGCGTCACGAGCTCCACGACCCCCGCATCCAGCTGCGCATCATCGTCGTCGTCGATCGAGAACGCGCTGATCGCGTACCCGAAATCGCGCGCGGCGGCCTCCAGGGCGCGCAGCGTGCTGTTCGGACCGAACTGCACCGGCCCGTCGACCAACACTCCGATGCGCATCGCCCGCCGCGTCGCCAGCGCCCGCGCGATCGAGCTGCGGGTGTAGTTCATCTCCTCGATCGCCTTCAGCACGCGCTGACGTGTCGAGTCGCGGATGTTGGGATGGTCGTTGAGGACCCGCGAGACGGTCATATGAGACACGCCCGCGTGTTTGGCGACGTCGTAGATGCTGGGCCGCTGCCAGCCGCGCGTCAGCTCTGACACGCACCGTCTCCGGAATCGGATGCGGGCGCCGGCTTCGCGCGGCGGGAGACGGTGACGCGCAGGGCCAGAGCGGCGCCCAGCGCCAGGAGCAGGGTGGCTGCCCACAGGACCGGCTCCATCGGCGCCAGACCGCTGGCGGCCAGGGAGCCGACACCCTCGACCCCGGCGCCGCATCCGCTCGCACATTCGATCGGGGTGATCTGGACGCTGACGCCGATGCTCCCTGGATCGGCGTCGATGTCGGCCGCGTGGGCGGGCACCGCCGCAATACCAACCGCGACCGCGCTCACGACCGTGGTCAGCACCGCGCCCCAGCGCCTCATGATGCCCCCACCCGGTCTGTCATCTCGTTGCGTCCCTCTTCACGCCCTCGCTGGAGTGCGTCGTCGATCATGGCGGAGATCCGCCTCCGGGAGCGTGATCGTCGCCACAGGATAGCCCAGACGACGAGACCCGCCCCCAGCAAGATCGCCAACTGCGGCCACGGTACCGCCCAGATCGCCACCTCGGCGGAAATCGGCGCCATGGTCGCATCCGTGTCGGAGATGGTCAGGACCTCCGGCGTGAGGGTCACGGTGGTGGTCAGCAGCACCCAGGGCCACACCTCGTCCACCTCGACCGTGATCTCGCGACGATCACCGGGCAGCAGTTCCTGCGCCTGCTGGCCCGGTGCGGGGAAGGCGACGCTCCGACCGCCGACCGCCACCGTGCCCACGGCAGCGACGCGCGTGTTGCCGTCGTTCACGACCTCGAACGAGACCTGCGCCTCCCCGGGGCGCAGCGGATTCCACGACAGTCGGTAGTCGCCGGCGAGCGCATCGAGCGAGGCTGCCGGGGTGATCTCACCCGTCACCCGCGTCAGCACGCGGAAGCCCACCCTGCTCTCGACGCCCACGCTCGCCCCTCCCGCGGCGCTGCCCGCCGAAAGGATGGACGCCGTCACGCCCGCCGCGTAGTCGCCGGGCTCCGCGCGCTCGGGCACGGCCAGCGAGAAGGGGACGACGACGCTCCCACCGGCGGGGACGGTGACCGCGTCGGGCGCCGTGATCCACGTGCCTGCCGCGGTCGACGCGGCCGCATCCGCGAGGATGTCGAAACGACCCGTCTGCGTGAAGAAGCCGTCGGCGGCCGTGATCCGGAAGGTGATCTCCTGCTCGCTGAGGTTGCGCACCGCGAAATGCTCGTCCACGCGCTCCCCCGGCGCGAGTTCGTGCTCGACGGCGCGCCGACCGTCCGTCCCATCCGCATCCGCGGGCGCGACCGACCAGCGGACGGGATCGTCGTCGGCCGCGGCGGCCCCGACCGGGGTGAGAGGCACGAGCAGGGCCGCGAGAGCGGCGATGGACAGAACAGACGCCCGGATTGCGGACGGCGGGGTACGGAGGCGTGGGAACACAGCGGTCATCCTGGGGGAAGGGGCGGAGGAGCCGTCACCGGCTCCTCCGCGTGGGACGTGCGCGAGGCGGGGTCGCGACCTCAGGACAGCTCCTCCCACAGGGTCAGCGTGATCGTGCCGGAGTAGCTGCCGGGCGTGACATTCTTCGGGGTCTTCAGCAGCAGATCGGCCGTGGCGTCCCAGGTGCCGGCGGCGCTCTGCGCATCGAAGGCGATCGCGAGGAACTCGGCGTCCACGAGCCCGACGTTGTTGGGCCCTCCATCCAGCACGGTATCGACGTCCGGACCTTCCGCGACGTCGGCGCTCTGTGTCAGCAGCTTCGGCTTCCAGCCCAGGTGCCCGGGGTCGATCGAGGCGTCGCCGGACGTCAATGCGCTGGCCTGGCCCGTCACGTACCAGGCGGAACCGGCCGGGATGGCGTCGCGGTCATCGGTGACGGAGACGGTGGGGAGCGTGCCTTCGAAGACGCGCTGGTCGGGGTCGGCGGACTCCCCCTCGGTCAGGACGGCGGAGCCCGGGGCGACGCTCAACGTCAGAGCACCAGCATCGGGCAACGCCGCGATGTCGACGGTCACGTCGACATCGTCATTGCCGATCTCGTCCGCGACGGCCGCTCCCGCGGCGCCGATGAGAAGTGCGCCGCCGACCAGGCCGACGGCTGTCCGGGCGAGAAGGCCCTTCTTCATGGTGTGTCTCCGATCTCCGGCGAGGCGACAGCGCTCCGCCGAGCTCCAGGACGGCCGGGCTCTCCGGTCGCCAGATTGCCCGAGAGGGATGCGGCCGCAGCCGGACGCCTCTCGGCGAAAGGGACGATGTCGCCGCGTGCGGTCGCGACGTCGGGCCGTGGGCCGGCGTGCGCAGCGAGCATCGTGCACCTTTGCTGTGACCCGACGATGGGTCACTCACTCGTTGTTCGACGTGGTCAAGTCGTCACCGGTGCACGCCACAACGCGCGCAAGTGATGCGGGAGCGTCGAGCGGGGTGCGGATACGCGACATCGCGTGTTAGCGGTACCAGTGACTTGTGCTCGATGTTAGCGCGAACGCACGGCCTGTCAAGCTCGCCCGTGCCGCCCTCTCTCGGCGAACACCGAGCATCACACCGACCCGTCCTCGTACGCTGGTGCGATGACGCACTCTGGCGATTCCTCCGACAGTCATAGTCCGCGCGCCCGGGTGACCCCGGGCGTCTGCCTGCACATCGAGGAGGTCGGCCGTTGAACGGCGACCTCCTTCTCAATATCGCGCTCGTCATCGTCTTCGTCCTGATCGGCGGCGTGTTCGCCGCCACGGAGATGGCCCTGGTCACCCTGCGCGACAGTCAGGTCAATGCCCTCGCGGCGCGGGGCAAGCGTGGTCGTAAGGTCGCCGAACTCGCCCGGAATCCCAACACCTTCCTCTCCGCCGTCCAGATCGGCGTGACGGTGGCCGGATTCGCCTCGGCCGCGTACGGCGCCTCGTCGATCGCCCCGTCGGTGACGCCGCTGTTCGTGTCGCTCGGACTCGCCGAGTCCGCCGCGGCGACCGTTGCGACGATGGTGCTCACCCTGGTGATCGCCTACCTCTCGCTCGTGCTCGGTGAACTCGTGCCCAAGCGTCTCGCGATCCAGCGCAACGCGCAGTTCGCCTACGCCGTCGCCCCGGTCCTCGGCGGATTCGCGCGGTTCATGCGTCCCGTCATCTGGCTGCTGTCGGTGTCGACGAACGCTCTCGTGCGGCTGCTCGGCGGCGACCCGGACAAGACCGCCGATGAGCTCACCGATGAGGAACTGCGCGACATCGTCTCGAGTCATGAGGGCCTGCCGGAGGACGAGCGCCGCATCCTCGACGACGTGCTCTCGCTGCGCGACCGCCAGATCAGCGAAGTCATGCGACCCCGCCCCGAGGTCGTCGCGCTCGACGCCCACGAGTCGATCGACAACGCCGCCGCGCGGGTGAAGGACCTGCCGCACTCGCGATATCCCGTCATCGACACCTCGATCGACGACATCGTCGGGTTCGTTCACGTGCGCGACATCTTCGACGCCGCGTCCGCATCCGACCGCGGCGAGCTCGTCTCCCTCGCTCGCGACATCCCGTATCTCCCCTCTTCCGCGCGTGTCCTGCCGACCCTCACGGGGATGCGGGCGCAGGGGCACCACATCGCGGTCGTCGTGGACGAATACGGCGGCACGGACGGCATCGTCACGCTCGAGGACCTGGTGGAGGAAGTCGTCGGCGAGATCTTCGACGAGTACGACACCGACGCGGTCGCCGAGGTTCTCAGCGCCGAGGGCGGCACGGTCGACGGCCGGCTCAACCTGCAGGACTTCGAAGAGGCCACCGGTATCACCATCCCCCGCGGCAGCGCCGATACCGTTGCCGGCTACGTGGTCGAGAGGCTCGGGCGCCTCGCCCGCGTGGGCGATGTCGTCGACGTCGACGACGCGATGATCCGCGTGAGCGCGATCGATCGACGCCGGATCAGTGAACTGCACGTGACGCGCGCACCGGCGTCCCGCGAAGAGGTCCCGAACTGATCGTGCTGGCGGGGGACGGGGCGCCCGGCCCCCGCCAGGTGATCTACCGTTGTAGAGGCAGGATCCGCGCACCCGAAGCGCGCCCGCCAGGAAGGACCCCGTGAGGATCGCATCGTCATCGGACTGGCGGCAGAACATCCCCTTCGAGACCCCGCTGCTGGTCGCCGACATCGCGCCGGGCGAACCGGGTCGCTGCGCATCCTGCCCCGCCGACGCACCCATGCGTGAACGCACGGAACTGTGGGCCGTCAAGCATCGCCACCCCAACAACCACGACGGATTCGTGCGCTTCTACTGCGCTGAGCACCGCCCCGAGCCGCCCCGCGCACCTGCGCCCGCAGCGCCCGCGGTACGCGCGAAGCGCAGCGCGACTCGTCAGGATGCGCCCGCCCGCCGGGCCGCGCCGAAGCCCGTTGTGCCCGAGCGCGTGCGCGCCGTGTGTCCCACGTGCTTCCTCGAGGCGAACGCCAACGGCGTGTGCGGCATGTGCGGCGAGCAGATCGCCTGAACCCGCTCAGCGAACGCGCAACGCTCCGACCTCGACACTGACCGCGAAACCGGTCACCTCGCCGACCTCTTCGCCGTCGATCTCGAAGGCGCACGGCTCGGACAGCTCGACGCTCAGCCGCTGCGCCTGTGCGTGGCGCGCGGATTCCGTGCTCGTCGCCGAGCGCTCGCGATCGAACAGGCGAAGGATGCCGTTGTCCCACATCGCGGTGCGCAGCGTCTCGAGCCAGTCGCCGACGCCGGCCGCGCTCATCACGAGCACATCGAGCAGCCCGTCATCCAGCTGCGCGTCGGGGAAGAGAGTGACCCCGCCCTGGATGGCACCGCAGTTGCCGACGAGCAGCGTGTGCGCCTCGACGCTCTGCGCCGGCTCGCCATCGAGCGCGAGGCGCACATCGATCACGCTCGATGACGACAGGGCGCGCCCCATCGCCGCCACGTAGGCGAGCCATCCCGCCTTCGACTTCAGATCGTCGTCTGTCTCGGCGAGCATCTGCGCGTCCAGACCGAAGCCGACCATCACGACGAAGGCGTGGCGCTCGGTGCCGCTCTCCCGGGTGAGGTCGACCCAGCCGATGTCCATCGAGCGCGACTCCGATGTCAATGCCCGGCGCATGGCGGCCGGGAGACTCAGCAGCGGCACGCCCAGGTTGCGCGCCAGCAGGTTGCCGGTGCCACGGGGCACGATGCCGAGCGCGACGTCCGTTCCGGCGAGCCCCTCCGCCACCGCCCGCACGGTGCCGTCGCCGCCCGCGGCGATCACCAGATCGCACCCGGCTTCGATCGCCGCGCGCGCCGGCCCCTGCCCCGGATCCTCGGGAGTCGTCTCGAACCACTCGGGCTCTGCTTCCGCGCTGACACCGGCCCACGCGCGCGCGAGATCCTCGCGCTTGGTCTTGCTCGGGTTGTAGATGACGGCGGTGCGGGATGCGGGCATGCACACATGCTCTCACCCCCGCGCAGCGCAGGTCGCCGCTTGCCGTGGGACCGGTTGTGGTGCTCTCCCGCAGGAGCCGTGGATAACCCACAAGGCTCACCGCACGAATGCGCGACCCCGACTGTAGAACCTCGGAAATGTTGTGGTCTGACCTTTCAATTTCATCCGAAAACATGAACAATGAAGACATGACCCGCCCCGGCTACAGCGCGATCTCCAGCTACTCGCGCGTCCAGATCCTCCACGTTCTGCAGAAGCGCGGACAGCGCACGGTCGCCGAGCTGTGCGAGGCGACCGAGCTGCACCCGAACACGGTGCGCGAGCACCTGCAGCGCCTGCTCGACGGCGGCTACATCGTGGCCGAGACCGAGCACCGCACCACCCGCGGACGCCCGCGCGTGCTGTACAGCACCACCTCGGACCGTCAGGGCATCAGCGTTATCTCACAGCGCAAGGTGCGCGAGGCGGCGCAGCGCGGCGACCTCATGCGCCGCATCATGCCGTGGACGAACGTGTCGGACACCGGGCTCACTCCCGATGCCGTGCACCAGATCGACGCTCTCGTCGAAGACCTCGGCGATGCCGGCTTCGAGCCGATCGTCGACGAGGCCGAGCTCACCGTCGACATCTCCCCCTGCCCCAATGCGGGCGCGGATCCCGACCACCGCGAGACTCTGTGCGATGTGCACCTGGGGCTCATGGACGGTGTTCTCGCCGAGGCCGGAGGCCCGCTGCGCGTGGACAAGATGGCCGCCTCGTGCGATCCGCGCAACTGCGTCGTCAAGCTGATGCTCGCGCAACGGGTGACGCTACCGGCATGAACGAGCGGCCCTCAGCCGCCGATCGCGTTCATTCCCCGCGACGGCTGCAGGAACGAGGGGTCATCGATGGCGTGCCCAGCGAGCTTGCCCGCGATACACGAACGCAGCATCGCGTCGACCTGAGCGTCGGACGCGCCCCCGCGCAGCAGCGGCACGAGGTCGTACTCACTCGTGGAGAACAGGCAGTTGCGCAGCTGTCCGTCGGCGGTCAGCCGCATCCGGTCGCAGTCACCGCAGAACGGCGCCGTGACCGACGCGATGACACCCACGGTGTGCGGTCCGGCATCGAGCGTCCAGCGTTCGGCGGGCGCGCCGCCGCGGCCCGGCACGGGGGTCAGCTCCCACCGGCGGCCGAGCGCTTCGAGGATCTCCTCGCGGGTGACCATCTGCGATCGGTCCCAGGTGTGGCCCGCATCCAGCGGCATCTGCTCGATGAAACGCATCTGCGCGTCATGCGCGACGGCGAACTCGACCAGGTTGACCAGTTCGTCGTCGTTGACCCCGCGCATCGCGACGGCGTTGAGCTTGAGCGGACGGAGCCCGGATGCGGCGGCTGCGGCGATCGCCTCGCGTACCTCTTCGAGCCGGTCGCGGCGCGTGAGCTCGGCGAATCGATCGCGCCGCAGCGTGTCGATGGAGATGTTCAACCGGCTGAGTCCCGCCGCAACGAGGTCGGGCAGAAGCTCGGGCAGTCGGATCCCGTTGGTGGTCATCGCGATCGCGACCGGCCCCTCGGGGGATTCGATGCGCGCCAGGCGCGCCACCACGTCCACGATGTCGCGGCGCAGCAGAGGTTCACCGCCGGTCAGCCGGAAGGTGCTGATCCCGTCGGCGGCGGCGACGCGGGCGACGCGTTCGATCTCGTCGGTCGTCAGAATGCTGTTGCGCGCGAGCCACTCGTTGCCCTGCTCGGGCATGCAGTACGTGCAGCGCAGCGAGCAGCGGTCGGTCAGCGAGATGCGAAGGTCCCGATGCACCCGGCCGAACGCGTCGACGAGCGGATCTCCCTGTCGTTGCCGCCCCGCATCCACGGGCGGCGTCCGGCGCAGCTGGAGCGGAATCGCCGTCATCCGCTCACCTCCGCCGTTCGATCGCCCATGACACGAGGGTACGTGCCGCGCTCGGACCCCCGGCGCGCATCGGGGCGCAATTTCCTCGCCATTATTCACGGCCGCCCCCTGCGGCCATCTCATTTCGAACTGCGACACTGTGCCGCAACCTCTCATCCGGCCGGTCCCGCGGCCCGGAGTCGAGGCGAGGGCTCTGAAGGGGACGCTCATGGATTTTCTTGATCCGCTCGCGCTCGCGCGCTGGCAATTCGGTCTGACCACGCTGTACCACTACCTGTTCGTCCCGCTGACGCTGGGCATGGGCCTGATCGTCGCGATCTTCCAGACCTGGTGGGTGCGCACGGGCGAGACCAAATGGCTCCAGCTCACCCGCCTGTTCGGCAAGATCTTCCTGATCAACTTCGCCATGGGCGTGGTGACCGGCATCGTGCAGGAGTTCCAGTTCGGCATGAACTGGTCGGCGTACTCGCGCTTCGTCGGCGACGTGTTCGGCGCTCCCCTCGCCTTCGAGGGCCTGCTCGCCTTCTTCTTCGAGGCGACCTTCATCGGGTTGTGGATCTTCGGCTGGGATCGCCTGTCGAAGCGTGTGCACCTGGCCACGATCTGGTGCGCCTGGATCGGCGCGACGCTGTCGGCGTACTTCATCCTGGCCGCGAACTCCTTCATGCAGAACCCCGTCGGCTACACCATGTCGCCCGACGGCACCCGCGCCGAGATGACCGACTTCTTCGCGGTGCTCACCAACCGCGTCGTGCTCGCGACCTTCCCGCACACGATGTTCGCGGCCATCATGTTCGCCGCCGCTGTCGTGGTCGCCGTCGCCGCCTGGCATCTGGCCCGCGGGAAGCACTTCGAGTCGATGCGTCCCGCCCTGCGCTTCGGGATGTGGACGGTCATCATCTCCTTCGCCGGCACCGCCATCTCCGGCGACCTGCTGGGCCTTCAGATGGTCGCCACCCAGCCGATGAAGATGGCGGCCGCGGAGGCGCTGTACAACACGGCGTGCGGAGCGGATGCCTCGTTCTCGATCTTCTCGCTCGGCACCCCCGACGGCACGAGTGAGATCTGGTCGCTGCGTGTGCCCTATCTGCTCTCGTTCCTGTCCACCCACACGCTCGACGGCTGCGTGGAGGGCATCAACAACCTGAACGCCGAGTACACCCAGAACTGGCCCGTGTTCGCCGACCAGCTGGGCGGCGACCTGCCCTTCGCGCCCACCATCTGGATCACCTACTGGTCCTTCCGCTGGATGATCGGCTTCGGCGGCATCGCAGCGTTGATCTCCGTGGTCGGCCTGTGGCTCACCCGCAAGAAGGCGAAGCGCGCTGTCCCGCAGTGGGCGTGGCGCGTGGCGATCTGGTCTGCACCGCTGCCCATGTTCGGCAGCCTCGTCGGCTGGCTGTTCACCGAGATGGGGCGTCAACCCTGGATCGTGTTCGGTCTCATGCTGACCCAGGACGGTGTCTCGCCCAGTGTTCCGGGATGGAACGTGCTGATCTCACTGATCGCCTTCACCCTCACCTACGCGGCTCTGGCCGTCGTGGAGTTCGGCCTCATCCTGAAGGCCGCGAGAAAGGGGCCCGAGCCGATCCCCGAACCCGGGGACGGCCAGAGCGCCGACGACGATGCCCACCGCATGACCACGGTCTACTGAGGAGCTCGCCATGGATCTCGCATACGTCTGGTTCTTCATCGTCGGCGTGCTGTTCGTCGGATACTTCGTGCTCGACGGCTTCGACTTCGGAGTCGGGATGTCGCTGCCGTTCCTCGGCAAGGACGACATCGGCCGCCGGCAGATCATCAACACGATCGGCCCCGTCTGGGACCTCAATGAGACGTGGGTCATCGTCGCCGGCGCGTGCCTGTTCGCGGCCTTCCCGGAGTGGTACGCGACGCTGTTCAGCGGGTTCTACCTGCCGCTGCTGCTCATCCTGCTCGCTCTCATCGCCCGCGGCGTCTCCTTCGAGTACCGCCATCAGCGCGACTCGCTGCGGTGGAAGAAGGGCTTCGACACGATGATCGTCGTCGGCTCCGCGCTTCCTGCGCTGCTGTGGGGGGTGGCGGTCGCGAACATCGTGCAGGGCGTGCCTCTGGACGCACACCACGAGTTCACGGGTTCGCTGCTGACGCTCCTGAACCCGTACGGCCTGCTCGGCGGTCTCACCACGCTGCTGCTCTTCTTCACGCACGGCGTGTACTTCGTCGCACTCAAGACCGACGGCCAGGTGCGCACCGACGCCCGCAAGCTCGCCCGCACCTCGGGACTGCTGACCGTCGTCGTCGCCGCCGCGTTCCTCGGCTGGACCGTCATGAACGCGATGGGCGCCCAGGCTCCCGCGCTGCCGCTCGTGATCGTCTGCGCCGTTCTCGCAGCCGTGCTGCTGATCGCATCCGTGCTGGCCAATGCGACCGACCGCGAGGGGTGGGCATTCGCCTTCGGCGCGGGCACCGTGGCGTTCGCCGTGCTGACGCTGTGGCTCGCGCTCTTCCCGAACGTCATGCCGTCCTCGACGGATCCCGCGGGCACCCTCACGATCGAGAACGCCTCGAGCACCGACTACACCCTCACGATCATGACCTGGGCCGCGGTGGTCTTCCTGCCGCTCGTGCTGCTCTACCAGGGCTGGACGTACTGGGTCTTCCGCAAGCGCGTGATGCGCTCGCGGATCGAGAAGGCCGCAGCGGTCGTCCACTGACTGCTCGCATCCGCTCCTCCCCTTCGGAGCGGATGAGGGCACACCCCCGTCGGACCGGCGGATGCTCCCGGGCATCGGCCGGTCCGCCGGCACATGAGGCAGGATCGAAGAGTGAGTACGGACGCCGCCACCCGCGCGTCGGGCAGCAATCGCCCGATCGATCCGCGGCTGCTGCGATACAGCTCCGCGTCGCGCCACTTCCTGCTGATCACCGCCGCGATCGTGCTCGCGCAGACCGGCGTGATCATCGGCTTCGCCTGGCTCCTGACGACGGCGTTGGTCGGCGCGATCGCCGGCGAGCCCGTCGAGACCCTCCTTCCGGCCCTCGGTGGTGCTGCGGGGCTCGCGCTCCTGCGAGGGCTGCTGATCGCCGCATCCGAGCGCACGTCGGCGGTGGGCGCAGCGCGGGCGTCGCTCCAGCTTCGTGCGGCCCTGGTGTCCGCCGTCGACCGACTGGGCCCCGCGTGGCTGTCCCGCCGCAACAGCGCGGCGCTCGCGGTCACGGCGGGCCACGGTCTCGAGGCGCTCGACGCCTATTTCGGCCGCTACCTGCCGCAGCTGGTCGCCACCGCGATCACGATGCCCGTGTTGATCGTGACGATCCTCGTATCGGATCCTCTCTCGGGCCTCATCGTCGTGCTCACGATGCCCCTCATCCCGCTGTTCATGGTGCTGATCGGTCTGGCCACACAGACCGTGCAGCGCCGGCAGTACGGAACCCTGCAGCATCTGGCGTCCCGCTTCGCGGACACGGTGGCGGGCCTCGGCACGCTCAAGGTCTTCGGACGCCAGCACCGCGCCGCGCGCAGCATCGAGACCGTCACCGCCGACTACAAGCGCGAGACGATGGCAGTGCTGCGCGTCTCGTTCCTGTCCGGCTTCGCGCTCGAGTTCCTGGCGTCCATCTCCGTCGCGATCATCGCGGTCGAGATCGGCTTCCGGCTGCTGGGCGGACAGATGCCGCTGCTGGTGGGGCTGTTCGTGCTCCTGCTCGCGCCGGAGGCGTACCTGCCGTTGCGGCAAGTGGGTGTGCAGTTCCACGCCGCGGCCGAGGGCGTCGCCGCGACCGACGAGATCTTCCAGACTCTGGACGACGCCCGCGCGCTCTCGCCGGCAGCGTCCGTCGCCCCCGCCGCGACCCCGCCGGCGACAGCAGGACCCCTGCTTCGCCTGGACGATCTGCGCGTGCCGCGCGGGGATCGCGAGATCGGCCCGATCGACTTGGAACTGTCGGCCGGAGAGGTGGTGCTGCTCGAGGGCCCCAGCGGCGCGGGCAAGTCGAGCATCCTCGCCGCCCTCCTCGGCTTCGCCGACTACACGGGGCGTATCGAGGTCGCGGGCACCCCGGCGACGGATGCGGCCGCCCGCGGCATCCTGGCGTGGGCGGGTCAGCGGCCGGGACTGGTGACCGGCACCGTGGCGGAGAACGTCGCGCTCGGCGACGAACATCCCGATGAGGCTCTCGTGGCGCGATGTCTCACCGACGCGGTCGCGGACGTCGACGGCGCAACGACGCTCGGCGTCGCCGGGGCGGGACTGTCGGGCGGTCAGGCGCAACGCGTCGCGGTGGCACGCGCCCTGTACCGGATGCGGCACCGCGGGACGCCCGTCCTGGCACTGGACGAGCCGACGAGCGCCCTCGACGCTCAGACCGAGGCCGCTCTGTGGCAGACCGTGCGTCGCGCGGCCGATACCGAGGGCGCCGCCGTGCTTCTGGTCTCTCACCGGCCGACGGCACGGACGATCGCCGACCGCGTCATCGTCGTGTCGTCCGCCGCCGCTCTCGATTCCGCGCTGGATGCGTCCGGGGAAGGGGGCGCGGCGTGAGAACCTCCGACGTCCTGCGGTCGGCGCAGCCGCCGCTGCGCAGCTTCTGGTGGGCGCTCGCGGCCGGCACGGGAACCGCCGTCAGCGCGATCGCCCTGCTCGCGGCCAGCGCGTGGCTCATCACGCGTTCCGCCGAGCAGCCCGCCGTCATGTACATCACCGCGGTGGTGGTGGCCGTCCGCGCCTTCGCGCTCGGACGCGGTGTCTTCCGCTACCTCGAGCGGCTGAGCGGGCACGATGCCGCGCTCGGACGCCTCGCCACCGTGCGCGCCGGCCTCGTGCGCCGCATCGTGCCGCTCGCCCCCGACGGGCTGGGGACGACCCGGCGCGGGGCGCTGCTGTCCCGCCTCGTCGACGACGTCGACGAGTTGCAGAATCTGCCTCTGCGTGTCGTCATGCCCCTCGCGACGGCGACCCTCGCCGCCATCGCGAGCGTCGTGTTCACGGCCTTCCTGCAGCCGATCGCCGCCGCCGTGCTGGCCGTATGCCTCGCAGCGGCCTTCGCACTGGCCGCGTGGGTGGGCTGGCGCGCCGGCGCACGGGCCGAGAACCGCATCGCGCCGTTGCGCTCCCACCTCTCCGACGCGCTCCTCGACCAACTGACGGCCCTCGACGTGCTCACGGCGTTCGAGGCCACGGATGCGGCCCGCACCCGCATCCGTCACGCCGACGAGCAGCTGCGCCGGGCCACCGTGCGCCGCGCGGGCGCGCAGGGGCTCACCTCCGGCGCCGTGTCACTCGTCGCCGGGATCGCCTCGCTCGCCACTCTGCTCGCCTCCGCCGCCCTGCTCGGGCAGGGCGGCTTCGACGGACCGGCCCTGGCCGTGGTCGTCCTCCTGCCGATGGCGGTGTTCGAGGTCTTCGGAACGGTCCCGCTGGCCCTCGCGGCGTGGCGCCAGGTGCGCACGGCCGCGCAGCGCGTGGCGGAGACGGTGCCCGACGAGGTGCCCGCCGGGCTCCCCCGGGACGAACCGTTGGCCACGGGAGACGCCCCGCCCCTCGGCGACGGACTGCGTCTGTCGGGCGTCTCGGCGCGTTGGCCCGACCGCCTGGGCGCGCAGACGTTCCCGGACGACGCCGCAGCCGCATCCGTCGACGATGCCGGCCGGCTGGCGGAGATCGATCTGGACGTACGCCCCGGCGAACGCGTGCTCGTGACCGGCCCGAGCGGCGCGGGCAAGACGACCCTCGCGCACGTTCTCGTCCGCTTCCTCGACTACGAGGGCTCTTACCGCATCGGTGGCCGCGAGGTGCGAGAAGTCTCCGGCGATGATCTGCGCCGGACGATCGGTCTTTGCGAGCAGTCGCCGTACCTCTTCGACGAGACGCTCCGACAGAACCTGCTCTTCGCCCGCGACAGTGCCGAGGATGCGGAGCTGTGGGACGTGCTGGGGCGCGTCGGTCTCACCGGCTGGGCACGCGAGCGGGGCGGCCTCGATGCCGACCTCGGCGAGCGCGGCGTCCTCGTGTCCGGCGGGCAGGCGCAGCGGATCGCGCTCGCACGGGCGCTGCTCGCGCGGTTCCCGGTGCTCGTGCTCGACGAGCCGACGGCGGGCGTGGATCCCGCGGCCTCCGATCGGCTGCTGCGCGACCTGCTGGGCGCCGTGGAGGCCGACCGCGCCGTCGTGCTGATCTCGCACGTCGCGCCCCCGGACGGGCTGGTGGACCGGGAGGTGCGTCTCGAGAACGGCCGGTTGGCGGCATCCGCCTGAGGTCTAGATCTCGAGCGTGAACAGCTGAGCGCCCTCGGGTGACGTGGCGCGCGCGAATCCCAGGCGGTCGTAGAAGGCCAGTGCTCCCGCGTTGCGGGCGTCCGCGCCGAGGTGCAGGCCGCGCACACCCCGCTCGCGCAGCGCCTCGACGAGGGTGTCGACCAGGCGCCGCCCCGTGCCCTGTCCCTGCAGCGCGGGGAGCAGATCGATGTGCAGGTGCGCGGGGTGGGTGGCCCGCAGGGCGCTGCTCTCCATGCGCGCATCCGCTTCGGCGACGATCGCCCACTGCCTGGCGTTCGCGTCGGTGTGCGCGTAGCGGGCGCGGTGATCCGGCCACCAGTGCTCCGCGAACCAGGCGTCGAAGGCGATCGTGTCGTCGGTCGCGACGATGTATCCCGCCGGCCGCCCCTCGGCGTCCTCGGCGACGAAGGCGAGGTCGGGATGACGATCGAGGTAGGGCGACAGGTACAGGTCGGCCCAGAGACCGTCGTCGGTCAAGATGCCCGCACCGTCGGAACCGGCCGCCGCCGTCGCGAGACAGACCGCCGCCAGTGCGTCTTCGTCACCCGGACGGAACGGACGGATGACTCCCATGCGCCGAGCGTACCTCCGGCAGGATACGGACGCGCTCGGAGGCCACAGACAGCGTGACCTCCACCCCCGCACGCAGGCCGCGCGCCGCGAGCTCATCGAGCGAGACGTCAACGGCTATCCCGCCGATCGCGGTGTGCACGCGCGCGCCCGCGATCGTGGGTTCGACCCTCACCACCCGGGTCGCCCACGATCCGGGTGTGCCGTCGCCCACGATCCGCACGTCTGCGGGGCGGAACACCGCCGCGCCCTGCGCCGCGTCACCCACGTCACCGCGCCCCTCGATCAGCACCCCGTCGACCCTCACTCCGCCGGCGTCCGCGGCGCCCACGATGCGGTTGAGTCCGGCCAGCGAGGCGACGAATGCCGTCGCCGGCGCGCCGAGCACGTCACGCACCGCACCCTCCTGCGTGAGTCTGCCCGCCTCGATGACCGCGACCCGATCCGCAAAGGCGACCGCATCCACCGCGTCGTGCGTCACCAGCACACACGTGCGTCCCGCGAGGTGCTCGGCCAGCAGCGCTCGGATGCCGTCCGCCGTCACCGGATCGAGCGAGGTCAGCGGCTCGTCGAGCAGCACGAGCCGGGGGGATGCGGCGAGCGCACGCGCGATGGCGACGCGCTGCTGCTGTCCTCCGGACAGGTCCGCGGGTCGCCGTTGGCCCGCGCCCGGGAGCCCCACCCGCACCAGCCACTCCTCCGCCAGCGCCCGCGCCGCGCGGGCCGACACCCCGGCGGCGCGGGGCCCGAACGCGACGTTCTCGCGCGCGCTCAGGTGCGGGAAGAGGTGGGGGTCCTGCCCGAGCAGCACGGTCCCGCGGCGGGCGGGCGCGAGTTGGAATCGCGGGGTCGAGACCTCGTCCTCGTCGAGCATGATCCGTCCCCCACTCAGCGGCACGAGACCGGCCAGCGCGTCCAGCAGCGTGGACTTGCCGGCGCCGCTCGGGCCCATGATCGCCACCGTCTGGCCGGACGCCACCGAGAGGGGGACGTCCAGGCCGAATCCCGGCCGCGAGACGTGGATGCGGGCGTGCACCGCGGTCATCGCACAGCCCCCGGCCGCCACGCCCGCACGAGCAGCAGAACCAGCACCGCGGTCGCCAGCAGCAGCAGCGACAGCGCGACGGCGGCGCTCTGTGACACTCCTGCCCCGTTGAACGCGGTGTAGATCGCGAGCGGCATGGTCTGGGTCACGCCCGGCGCGTTGCCGGCGAACAGCGCGGTGGCGCCGAACTCGCCGATCGCCCGGGCGAAGCAGAGCACGACGCCGGCGACGAGTCCGGGGGCGGCCAGCGGGAGGGTGACGCGGCGCAGCACCGCCCACCGGCCGGCGCCGAGGGATGCGGCGGCACGCTCGTAGCCCGTGCCGATGGCACGCAGCGACCCCTCGACGGCGAGCACGAGGAACGGCAGTGCCACGAAGACCTGCGCCATGACGACGGCTGTCGTCGTGAACGGCACGCGCACCCCGATCCCGCCGAGGGCGTCGCCGAGCACCCCGTTTCGTCCGAACAGGTACAGCAGCGCGACACCGCCGACCATCGGCGGAAGCACGAGGGGCACGGTCACGAGCGCGCGCAGCACCGCGGCGGTGCGGGGAGCCGCACGCGCGATGAGCAGCGCGAGCGGCACACCGACGACGACGCAGACGGTCGTGGCGATGACCCCTGTGCCGAGCGACAGCGTGAGCGCGCTGAGCGCGGCCGGCGAGGTGACGTCGGAGAGGAAGGTGGACCAATCGACACGGGCGATGAGCGCGAGCAGAGGCAGCAGCAGGAACGCGAGTCCGACCGCCGCAGGGAGGGCGAGGGAGCGCGGCAGGTGGCCGCGCGGGGCACCGCTCACGGTGCGCCGAAGCCGTGTGCGGCCAGGACCGCCTGCCCCCGCTCGCCACGGACGTACGCGACGAACGCGGCGGCGACCGCCGCGTCGGGCGCGTCCTTCAACACGGCGATCGGGTACCGGTTGACGACGGCTCCCGCGCCGTCGGGCGTGAGCGAGTCCACATCGTCGCGGCCCTTGACGTCGGTCGCGTAGACCAGGCCCGCGTCGGCCTCGCCCGCCGCCACCTTCGTCAGCACCGCGGTCACGTTCTGCTCCTGGCTGACCGGGGTGACGGTCACGCCGGCCGCGCTCAGCAGCTTCTGGGATGCGGCGCCGCACGGCACCTCCGGCGCACACAGGACGACGGTCGCGCCGGGCTTGGCGAGGTCGCCGAGCGACGCGATGCCGGCGGGGTTTCCCCGGGGCACCGCGATGACGAGTGTGTTCGTGGCGAAGACCTGCGGATCCCCGGCCAGGCCCGCATCCACCACCTTGTTCATGTTGTTCTCGTCCGCCGACGCGAACACGTCGACGGGCGCGCCGCCGATGATCTGCGTCGCGAGGGTCGACGATCCGTCGTACGAGATCGGCGGGATCTGCACGCCGGGGTGCTCCGCCTCGAAGCCCTGGGCGATCTCGTCGAATGCGGCACTCAGAGATGCGGCGGCCGAGATCGTGAGTGTTCCGGTCAGCTCCGCGGCTCCGGACGCGCTCGGTGCCGGCGTCGGCTCGGCCGTCCCGGCGCAGCCGGCGAGCAGCAGGCAACCGGCGACGACCAGGCCGATCAGGGAGAGGCGGCGAGCGGGCATGTCAGTCCTTCGGGGTCTCGACGATGACGGTAGTGGCCTTGACGACGGCGACGGCGAGGGATCCGGGCTCGAGAGCGAGGTCCCGGGCCGACTCCGCCGTCATGAGCGAGACGACCCGGTGCGGCCCGGCCTGGATGTCGACCTGCGCCATCACCCCGTCGATCTGGACCCGCGTGACGAGGCCCACGAAGCGGTTGCGCGCACTCGAGAGAACGTCGCTCGGGTCCTCGGATGCGGCAGCGAGCTCGCTCGCTCGCGCGGCGAGCGCGTCGCCGGGGACTTCCACGGGGGTGGCATCGGTCGTCGGCAGGATGCCCTGGTCGATCCACCGCCGGACGGTGTCGTCGCTGACACCGAGTAGCCGCGCGGCGTGGGACACCTTGAAGGAGCGCATGCCTCTCACGATATCCGCATTCGCGGTGTATCAGCGCCGATTCCGCCGCATCCGCGCCCCGCGATTCGGTGACGTCGATCGACGGCGAGGTCAGGGTCTTCGAACGGTTCTCGGTCGCCGGCGATCCTCACCTCGCGCTCGAGACCGGCGACGCGACGATGGCCACGACGCTTCTGAACCCCCTCGAGGCGTTCCTGTCCCGTCGCGCGCTGTGGGAGCGGGCAGCCACCGATGCGGTGGTCGTCGAGTTCGGTTCCGAGGACCCGACGCAGGCCGAGCTCGACGAGGCGGCCGACGACCTCAAGGCCGAGCAGATCGTGGTCTTCCCCGACGGCGCCGTCACGGTTCACTTCACCGACACGTGCGGTCAGCACTTCCCGGACGGATACTGGCCCGCCGTTCACTTCGACCCCGACGACGCCATCGCGAAGGTGACCGTCGAGTCCTGAGGATGCGGCGTCGCCCCTGACCCCGGCCGATCCCATGCCCGCCGGCCGCGACTACCCTGGGGTCATGCCCCTGCCCGCGCTCGTCGAGCCGGTTGCCGCGCTGTCGGAGTTCGAGCGCGCCCGCACCGCACGCCATGCTGTCCTGGCCGGATTCGGTGAACTCGGTCAACGCCGTCTGGCTGCCGGCCGTGTCGCCGTCATCGGCGTCGGCGGACTCGGGTCGCCCGTCGTGCTCGCACTGGCCGCCGCTGGCGTGGGTGAGCTGATCGTCATCGACGACGACGAGGTCGAGTTGACGAATCTGCAGCGTCAGGTGCTGCACCGTGTCGGGGATGTCGGCGCGCCGAAGATCGACAGCGCCCGCCGCGCCGCCGACGACCTGGGCTCGGCCACCGTGGTCACCGGCATCCGTGCGCGCATCGACGAGGCGAACGCGGATCGGCTGCTCGCCGACGCGCACCTGGTCATCGACGGCAGCGACACCTTCGCCACCCGCGCGGCGGTCGCCGCGGCCTGCGAGCGCCGCGGCATCCCTCTCGTGTGGGGAACCGTGCAGGAGTTCGCGGGCCAGGTGACCGTGTTCTGGTCGGCACCACCGAAGGGCGTCGCCGCCGTCGTACTGTCCGATCTGTACCCGCCCGAGACGGTGGGCGAGGTACCGTCCTGCTCTCAGGTCGGCGTCCTCGGGGCCCTGTGCGTGCAGGTCGGCGGAGCGCTCGCGATCGAGGCCGTCAAGCTCATCACGGGTATCGGCGAGCCGCTGCTGGGCCGCATCCTGCTCATCGACGCCCTCACCGCCCGCGTCCGCGAGGTCCCGCTGCTCCCGAGCGGGCAAAGCCCGGCGCCGGCGCCCAAGCCACTCCCCGAGATCGCAGAGATCGACATCGCGGAGTTCGATGCGCGCCGCGCCGCCGGGGTCGCCGTGCTCGACGTGCGCGAGCCCGAGGAGACGGACCTGGGTACAGTTCCCGGCGCGCAGCTGGTGCCGCTGGCCGCCGTCCTCGAGAATCCTGCCGCGCTCGGCGTCGGCCCCTATGCGGTGGTATGCAAGGCCGGGATGCGGGCGCGCCGCGCCGCACGCGCCCTCGCTGCGGCGGGAGCCGACGTCGTGGTGCTCGCCGGTGGTATGGATGCGTGGAGCAGAGGCCGCGCATGAGCATCCGTACCGTGGAGGAACAACTCGCCATCGTGCTCGCCGAGGCGGCGACCCTGCCCGCTGAGCGGGTCGCGCTGTCCGCCGCGGCGGGCCGCACGACCGCCGCGCCGGTGCACGCCGGTGTCGACATCCCCGTCTTCGAGAACTCCGCGATGGACGGTTTCGCGGTGCGCTTCGCCGACGTCCGAACGGCCACGGATGCCGAGCCGAGTCGGTTGCGCGTCATCGCCGACCTGCCCGCCGGGACCGCCCTCGACCCCGACCTGCGGCCCGGTGAGGCCGCACGCATCATGACGGGCTCCCCCGTGCCCACCGCTGCCGACACGATCGTGCCGTTCGAGCACACCGCCGGCGGGCTCGACGATTCGCTCGGCGACATCGCCGTGCTCGTCGCCCCGTCCGCATCCGGCGCACACGTGCGTCGACGCGCTGCCGACCTCTCCGCCGGCGATGTCGTGATCGGAGCCGGCGTTCTGCTCGGCCCGCTCCAGATCGCGGCGATCGCGGCGGCGGGTGTCGGCGAGGTCGAGGTGACGCGGATCCCGCGCGTCGCGGTCGTCTCCACCGGCGACGAGCTCGTCGCTCCGGGGCTCCCCCTGCGACGCGGACAGATCCCCGAGTCGAACAGCATCCTGTTGGCCGGCCTCGCGGCGGCCGCGGGCGCCGAGGTGGTGCTGCGTGCGAGCGTCGACGACACGGACACGTCGCTGCTCGAGGTCCTTCGCGATGCGGACGTCGCCGGCGCGGACGTCGTGATCACCTCCGGCGGCGTCAGCGCAGGGGCGTACGAGGTCGTCAAGAACGCGCTCAGCGGCGACATCGCCTTCCCCAAGGTCGCCATGCAGCCGGGCAAGCCGCAAGGCTTCGGGCGCCTCGCTGCGGGCCCCCTCCTCTTCGCCCTGCCCGGCAACCCCGTCTCCTCAGCCGTCTCCTTCGAGGTGTTCGTGCGCCCGGCGCTGCTGCAGCTGCTCGGTCGCACCGAGCTGCACCGCGATACCATCCGCCTTCCCGCGGCCGCCGGATGGCGCACGCCGCCCGGCCGCCGCCAGTACCTGCCCGCGGCGATCGACCGCTCCGATGCCGCAGCCTGGCGCGTGGGACCTGCCACCGCCGGCGGCTCGGGCTCCCACCTCGCCGGCGGCCTCGCGCGCGCCGAGGCCTACGCCGTTGTGCCCGCGGAGGTCGTGGAGGTCCGCGAGGGCGATCTCGTCGATGTCATGCTGATCTCATGAGCTTCACCCACCTGGATGCGGCGGGCCACGCCCGCATGGTCGACGTCACAGCGAAGCAGCCCACCGTCCGTTCGGCGACGGCTCGGGGCTTCGTCCGCGCCTCCGTCGACATCGTCGCGGCGTTGCGCGACGGCTCGGTCCCCAAGGGGGATGTGCTCGCCGTCGCACGGATCGCCGGCATCCAGGCGGCAAAGCGCACCCCCGACCTGCTGCCGCTGGCGCACGTGATCGGGGTCCACGGGGCGGTCGTCGACCTCGCCGTCGTGGACGAGGGCGTCGAGGTCGAGGCGACGGTGCGCACCGCCGACCGCACCGGCGTGGAGATGGAAGCGCTCACCGCGGTGACCGTGGCGGCGCTGACCGTCATCGACATGGTCAAGGCGATCGACAAGTCCCCGTCGATCGAGAACGTGCGGATCGTGCGCAAGGAGGGCGGCAAGTCCGGGACCTGGCACCGTCCGGGCGAGGCATGAGCGACCTGCAGGCGATCATCCTGACCGGTGGCCGCGCGGCACGCCTCGACGGGATCCCCAAGGCGCTCGTGCGCCTGGAGGGCGCCACCCTGCTGGAGCGCGCGGTCCACGCCGCCCGTGCCGCGGGCGCCGCCGACATCATCATCGTCGGCCCCGCGATGGACCCCGCCCCCGATCGGGTGCGATGGGTGCGGGAGGCCCCGGCCTTCAGCGGACCCGCGGCTGCGCTGCATGCTGCGATGTCCACCGCCGCGGAGGATGCGGCCTGGACGCTCGTGCTCGCCGTCGATCTCATCCGTCCGGCGGAAGCCGTCGCGCGCCTGATGGCGGATAGAGAGCTGTGGCCCGCCGACACCGACGGCGTGTGCCTCGGCGATGCCTCCTCACGCCCGCAATGGCTGACGGGGCTCTACCGCACCGCCGCCCTGGCACGCGGAGCCGCATCGCTCGACGACGAAGGCAGAGACCAACCGGTGCGCCAGATCATGGCCGAGCTTGCCATCGCGGTCGTGCGCGCACCGGACGACGTCGTGGCCGACATCGACACGTGGCAGGATCTGCAGGATGCGGGAGCCGTCGCGCCCCGCGCCGAGAAGGAGGACGACCGATGAGCGAGCACCTTCCACCGGAGGCTCTCGACGAATGGGCGGCGCAGATCGCCGACCGTCTTGGCCTCACGCCCGAGAACCTGCCGATCTCGGCCGTGCTGGATCTGGCAGGCGTGGTCGCGCGGGGAGTCGCACGCCCCGCGGCGCCCGTGAGCACTTTCGCGGCGGGGCTGGCGGCCGGACGAGCCGGCGGCTCTCCGGAAGACGTGCGCCGCGCGATCGCCGAGATCACCGATCTCGTGGCCGAACGCGAGGCGTGATGGCACACGTCCGCTACTTCGCTGCCGCCGAAGAGCTCGCCGGGCGAGCCGAGGAGCACCGGACGGAGACGACGGTCGGAGAGCTCCGACGCGCCCTGGCCGAGGAGCGCCCGGGCCTCGGCGGCATCCTGCCACGGTGCGCCGTGCTGGTCGCCGGAGCGCGGCGCGACGACGATGCGCCCCTGCACGCCGACACTCTGGTCGACGTGCTGCCGCCCTTCGCGGGCGGCTGAGTCAGCCGCCCAGGCCCTTCCACGCGGTCGTCCCGTCGGACTCGACCTGGCGCTTCCAGACCGGCAACTCGCGCTTGATCTGCTCGATCACCTCGCGGCACACGGTGAAGGCCGCATCGCGGTGCCCGGATGCGACGGCGATGACCACCGCGGCGTCGCCGACCTCCAGCCGGCCGATGCGGTGACTGACGGCAACGAGCGCGCCCGTGTCGCCGATGGCCTGCTCGGCGATCCGGTGCAGGAACTGCTCCGCATCCGGGTGAGCCGAGTACTCGAGCGCCACGACCGCGGTCCGTGCATCCGGGTCGTTGTCGCGGACGCGGCCCACGAACGTGGTGAGCGCGCCGGATGCGGCGTCGTGCACGGCGGCGAGGTGCGCGTCGAGATCGAGGGGCTCGGCGCTCACGCGGGCGATGACGACGGGCATCAGTGGTCTCCTCCGGCGAGCTGGTCGACGACGTGATCGGCGACGGCGATGATCAACGGCATCCCCTCCGCGACCGCTGCCGGCTTTCCCGGCAGATTGACGATGAACGCGCCTCGCGCCGTTCCCGCCAGACCACGGGTGAGCAGGGCCGCAGGCTTGCTTTCACCACCGCGACGGCGCAGCTCCTCAGCGATGCCCGGCAGCTCCCGCTCGATGACGCGCGCGCTCCCCTCGGGCGTCTGATCCCGGGGAGAGACACCCGTTCCGCCGGAGGTGACGACGAGTCGCGCTCCGTCAGCGAGCGCAGCGCGCAGGGCGCTCTCGACGCTGTCGGCGCCGTCGGCGACGACACGAGCCGGCGGGCACTCCCACCCCGCGGCGCGCAGTCGCTCGACCGCGACGGGTCCGGATGCGTCCTCTCGCTCGCCCGCAGCGGACCGATCGGACACGGTGATGACAGCCGCCAGACGCATACCGGCCAGCCTACGGCGCGCGTCAGAGCTCGCGCGCTTCGGCGGCCGCGATGATGTGCTCGGCCATGCCGCGGAAGACGAAGCCGTGGAACGGCAGAACGGCGAACCAGTACAGCCGGCCGCTGAGCCCGCGGGGGAAGAACACCGCCCGCTGGTCGTAGCGCGACCCATTCGTCTCGGGCGTCACGGACAACTCGAGCCACGCGAGGCCCGGCACCTTCATCTCGGCGCGCAGCCGCAGCATCCGTCCCGGCTCCACCGCTTCGACGCGCCAGAAGTCGATCGCGTCTCCGACGGCGACGCGGGTGCGGCTGCGGCGGCCCCGGCGCAGGCCCACCCCGCCCACCGCGCGGTCCATCCACCCGCGCACGGCCCAGAGGATCGGCGTGGAGTACCAGCCGTTCTCCCCTCCGATGCCCGCGACCACGCTCCAGAGATCTTCCGGCGATGCGGTCGTCACGGCGCTGCGCGCATCGGTGTAGACCGTGCGCCCCGCCCACTCGGGATCACTCGGCAGCGGGTCGCTGGGAACCCCGGAGACCTCGGCGTCCTGCCAACTCGTCTCGATGTCGTCGGCATCCACGCGTCCCAGCGCGAGCTGCACGGCGCGCCGGTACGACGTCAGACCGCCCTCCGGCGGCGGGATGACCTCGTCGATCGAGCGGTCCTTGATGACGCACTCGTTCTGCAACGAGGCGATGAGGGGTCGCGCGATGGAGCGGGGCACCGGCGTGACGACATTGACCCAGTGCGACGCGAGTCCCGGCGTCAGCACGGGCAACGGGGCGATGGGCCGTTGCGGGAGGCCCGCCTCCACGGCGTAACCGTTCATCATCTGGCCGTAGCGAGGGGCGTCGGGACCGCCGATGTCGAACGCGCGGTCGACGTCGGGGGCAAGACGGGCCGCTCCCAGCAGGTAGTACAGGACATCGCGCACCGCGATCGGCTGCACGCGGTTGCGCACCCACTTCGGCGCCGGCATGTACGGCAGCACCTCGGTGAGGTGGCGGATCATCTCGAAGGATGCGGAACCCGAGCCGATGACGATGCCCGCCTGGAGCACGGCGGTCGGAACCGGACTGTCGAGGAACACCTCGCCGACCTCGACCCGGCTCGCGAGGTGCGGCGACAGCGGAACGCCCTCGGGATGCAGCGCACCCAGGTAGACGAGGCGTGAGACGGATGCGGCGGCCGCCGCATCCGCGACCGTACGCGCGGCGGCCAGGTCGGTGTCTTCGAACCCCTTGCCCTGCCCCATCGAGTGCACGAGGTAATACACGACATCGACCCCGTCGCAGGCCGCAGCCATGGCTTCGGGGTCGGTAACGGAGCCCTCGACGATCTCCACGTCGCCTCCCCACGACAGGGCCCGCACGCGCTCGGCGTCACGGGACAGCACACGCACCCGGTAGCCGGCGGCCAGCAGGCGCGGGGTGAGCCGCCCACCGATGTACCCCGTGGCGCCCAGCACCAGCACGAGCGGCGTCGTGCCGTCCTCACGGTCCAGGGCGCGCAGGGCGGACTCATGCCCGGTGGGCGAGGAGAGCGTCGTCATGCTGCGAGGGTAAGCCCGTCCACCGTGTCGGGGGTCGGCTCTTGACAGGGCCCGCGGGAAAGCCGCCTCAGCGGCGCTCGGGTTCGAGGCGGCGCCCGAGAAGCGCGGTGCACACCAGCGCGACGCCCACGCCGACGGCGATGCCGCCGATGGCGTCCGTGAGCCAGTGGGCGTGTAGGTAAGTGCGGCTGAACGCCATGAGCAGTACCCAGGCGGCGGCGACGATGATCGTCCACACCCGCGGCAGCAGCACGACGAGCATGGTCGCCACCGTGGCGGCGTTCGCCACGTGGCCCGAGGGGTACGAACCGAAGTCGCTCAGCACCGACATGTCGGCGGGACGCCCCCGTGCGAACACGTTCTTCAGGATCTGCACGACCAGAGCGCTCGCCGCGATCGCGATCACGAGCGTCGCGGCCGACCAGGGACGCCGCGCCAGCATCAGGATCGTCACGCCGACGACAGGCACGACGAGCGAGCCGACGAGCGTTCCGCCGGCGACATTGAGGAACAGCGAGAGCTGTGTCAGAAACGGCGAGGCGGCCGCGGCGAGCAGGTCGTTCCAGGCGGTGTCGATGGCGAACGGCGCATCGCCGCTCAGCACGATCCACACCCCGATCGCCACCCCGAGCGCGACGAGCCCTCCCCCGAACCACAGGATGCCGCGGCGGGCAGAGGCGCTGGGCTGGCTCATCGCGTCAGTCTGGCACGCGCATCCGGGATCCGCGGGGTGGAACGCGACGGTGTCTCAGGGCGCGAGCTGGGCGACCGTGCGCGGCCGCACGATGAGCCAGAGCGACAGCGCGGCGATCACGCCGCATCCGACCATCACCGATGCCATGGTCGTGGGCGAGATGGGCGCCCCGTGCGACAGCCCGCCCACCAGCGGGGAGATGATGCCGGCGACGCCGAAGTTCGTGGCCCCGATGATGGACTGCGCGGTTCCCGCGGCGTTGCCGTGCCGGTCGAGTGCCAGCACCTGCACGCACGGGAAGGTGAATCCGCACGTCGTCATGAAGAGGAACAGCGGCACGACGGTGCCCCACACTCCCAGCTGCAGCTGGTCACCGACGATGATGGCGGCGCCGGTCAGTACCAGAGCCGCTGTCGAGAATGCCAGCACCCACTGCGGCCCGAAACGGGCGGCGAGCCGGGATGCGGTCTGCACGCCGATCACGAGGCCGACCGAGTTGGCGGCGAACAGGAGGCCGTACTGCTGCGCGTCGAAGCCGTAACTCTGCTGGAAGAGGAACGAGGACGCCGACAGGTAGGAGAACAGCCCGCTGAAGGTCATGCCGCCGATGATCAGTACGCCCACGAAGACGCGGTCGCTGAAGACGCTCCGGTAGCGCTGCCAGATCGTCGTCGAGCCCCGCTCCTGACGGCGAGCGCGCGGGAGGGTCTCGGGGATGAAGATGAGCGCGGACACGAGCATGACGACGCCGTAGACGGCGAGGACGACGAAGATCCCGCGCCAGGGCATGACCTGCAGGAGCCAGGAGCCGACGAGCGGCGCCAGCACCGGTGCCACGCCGGAGACGAGGGCGAGCCGCGAGAGCATGACCACGAGCCGACGTCCGCCGAACAGGTCGCGCACGATCGCGGCCGCGACGACACCGCCGGCCGCGGCGCCCGCGCCCATGAGCACGCGGGTCACGCCCAGGCTCACAAGATCCGGCGCGAAGGCGGCGGCCGCACTCGCCACGATGTGAAGGCCCGTCACGATCAGCAGGGGGATGCGGCGCCCCAGCTTGTCGCTCAGGGGTCCGACGACGAGCTGGCCCAGCGCGAATCCGATCGTCGTCCCCGTCAGGGTCAACTGGATCATCGCCGCCGTCGTGTCGAAGTCCGCTTCGAGGATGGGGAACGCCGGCAGGTACAGATCGATCGTGAACGGCCCGAGCGCGGTGAGCGCGCCCAGCAGCACGATGTAGAGCACGCGACGCCAGGTCGCCATGGCATCGCCGGGGTGCAGCACGATGGGGGCCGTCGCCGGGTTCGAGCCGAGCGTGCGGATGGCGCCCGTCGCCGGGCGCGGCACGCGCACCGAACCGGTGGCGGTGGTCTCGTTGCGGTCGAAAGCGGGGGCGTCAGACAAAGGGGTACCAGTTCGCAAGAGGAGGAGGGCGCCGATCGGCGGGCCGCAGTCGAAACGATTCGAGCGGCAGGTCGATTCTATCCGAGCTCGTTCGACACCGGCCCGGACGACTTCCCAGCCCCCACAAAATGCGTTCGCATAGAATCCTCCCGGGCCGGCAGCATGGCCCGTGTTCCGCCCTTCCGTGCCCGCACCCACCCGAGGACGTACATCGCATGACCCCGACGCCCGACAAGCGCCAGAGCGGCAATCCCGCGACCCAGGCGAAGATCGCCAGTTCGCAGAAGCAGGAGCGCGAACAGCGCCGTCAGGAGAAGCTCGCCGAGTACCAGCGCCAGCTGGCCAAGCGCCGGCGCAGCAAGCTCGTGTGGTGGGTCGTCGGCTCGGGGGCAGCGGTCGTCGTCGTCGCGCTCGTGGTCGCCTCGATCGTCTTCACTCCGAAACCGGTCACGTACCAGGCTCAGAACTCCACGGGCGCGGTCATCGACGGCGTGGAGACCTTCTCGAACACCACGAATCACGTCGAGGGTCCGGTCGAGTACCCGCAGACCCCGCCTGCGGGCGGCGAGCACAACCCGTTCTGGCTCAACTGCGGCATCTACACCGAGCCCGTCCCGAACGAGAACGCCGTGCACTCGATGGAGCACGGCGCGATCTGGGTCACGTACGACCCGACCAAGGTGGGCGATGACGAGCTCGCGACCCTGAAAGGCTTCTTCCCGCAGACGTACACCCTGCTGTCGCCGTACGAAGGCCTCGACTCCCCCATCGTGCTGAGCGCGTGGAACGCGCAGCTGAAGCTGGACGCCGCGGACGACCCCCGCATCCCCGAATTCTTCACGGAGTACTGGCGCAGCCAGAACGCCCCCGAGCCCCTCGCCGCGTGCAGCGGCGGCGTCGACGCGCCCGGCCGTCAGTGATCCGATGACGGGAGTCGCTCAGCGCCGGCCGGGCCGGTGGATCGCCGTCGGCCTGGCCGCGCTGGCGGTGATCGCCGTCGGCTTCGCGATCGGGCGCTTCTCGCTCTTCGACAACGGTCCGGCCGTCCCCAACGCTGCCGACATCGGATTCGCACGCGACATGCAGGTACACCATGATCAGGCCGTCGAGATGGCGATGATCGCCTACCAGGGAACCCGGGACGACACGGTCAAAGCCCTCTCCTACGACATCGCCACGGGCCAGGCCGCTCAGAACGGGATGATGTTCGAGTGGCTGACGCAGTGGGGCGTGCCGCAGCAGGGCGCGCTCATGAGCTGGATGGGCGACGCCGACGGTCACGGCTCGCACAGCACGGCAGCGAGCGCCGACCCGGCCGAGGTCCGCGCCTCGATGGGGATGGCCACCGACGCAGAGCTGGCCGAGCTCCGCAGCGCGACCGGCACTGCGCTGGACTGCCAGTTCCTGACGCTCATGATCCGTCACCACGAAGGCGCCATCCCGATGGCCGATGCCGTGCTCGAGCGCGGCAGCATCCCCCGGGTACTCCAGGTCGCGGAGACGATGAAGACGAACCAAACGGCGGAGATCGACGCGATGCGCGCCTCGCAGGCACGACTGGGCTGCTCGGCCGGCTGAGCCGAGCGGCCGCTATGGTGGTCGCGTGAACCAGCAGCACGTCCGCCGCCCCGTCGCGGTGACCCTCGCGGTCGTGCTGGTCTCCCTCACCGGGGCATACGACGTCGCGCTCGGCATCCTCGTGCTGCTGAGCCGCTACGACGTCGCCGCCGCCGACGTGCTGGCCGTCTCGCTCATCGGCGCGGGGATCATCCTGTTCGGGCTCCTGACACTGGCAGTCGCCTCGGGAATCGCGCGGGGCAGCCGGCTCTCCCGACTGCTCGTCACCGTCTACAGCGTCATCCAGCTCACGCTGCACGTGATCACCATCGTCACCAGCGACGCGTGGGACGGCCTGCTCTTCGTGCAGATCGCCCTGCAGATCGCCCTCCTCGTCGTGCTGTGGACGCCGTTGGGTTCGCGCTACTTCCGCTCGCGGGACACCGCGCCGGACCCCTTCGCCCCCTGAGAGCGGGCGAGCGAGGCGCGCACGAACCGTACGTGGAACACGCGCACGATCTCGATCGCACCGATGGCGCCGATCACGAACAGCGTCAGGGCGTACGCTCCCTCGCGGCCGGGATCGACCAGCTGGAAGAACTCGATCGACAACGGCACCGTGAACAGCGTGATCAGGGCGAGGAACATGACACCGATCACGATCACCTTGAAGCGGTTGAGCGGTCGCGACAGGATCGACAGGATCCAGATGCCGACGACGGCGAGGATGATCGTCGAGCCCGTGCGCAGCTGGTCTTCTCCGACGCCGATCGACCGGGCGACGAGCGCGTATCCGGTGAGTGTGAGCGCCACGATGAGCCCCGACGGAAGGGCGAAGGCCAGTGAGCGCGGCAGAAAGCCGGGGATGTACCGCCGGGCATTCGGCATGAGCGCGAGGAAGAACGCGGGGATGCCGATGGTCAGCCCGTCGGTGATGGACAGCTGGCGCGGCAGGAACGGGAACGACAGGACGAGCGTGCCGAACAGGATGGCCAACGCCGTCGCGTAGGCGGTCTTGGTGAGAAAGAGCATCGAGACGCGCTCGATGTTCGCGATGACCTGACGACCCTCGGCGACGACGTCCGGCAGGTGCGAGAACCTGCCGTCCAGCAGCACGAGGCGTGCGACGGCTTTCGTGGCAGCGGCACCGGAGTTCATCGCGATCCCCATGTCGGCGCTCTTGATGGCGAGCGCGTCGTTGACGCCGTCTCCCGTCATCGCAACGGTGTGGCCGCGGCTCTGCAGGGCGAGCACCATCGCCTTCTTCTGCTCGGGGGTGACCCGCCCGAACACGGTGTGCGTCTCGAGAATCTCGGCCAGCGCCTCCTGCTCGTCGGGGAGCGTGCGCGCGTCGTAACCCTCGGCGACATCGAGCCCCACATCGCGGGCGATGGCGGCGACCGTGCGCGGGTTGTCGCCCGAGATGATGCGCACCCCGACGCCCTGCGCGTGGAAGTACGAGAGGGTCTGCGCCGCATCCGCACGCACGCGCTCCCGGAACGTGACGACCGCGACGGGGCGGAGCGGGGTCGGAAGCCGTTCCTCCGTCACGTCTTGGTCGTCGAGTTCGACCGGCGCCTGCGCCAGCACCAGTGTGCGCAGTCCCCGCGAGGCGAGTCCGGTCACGAGCGCACCGAGGACGGATGCCGCATCGGTCGCCTCCTCGGGGAAGACCATCTCGGGGGCGCCGAGCACCCAGGTGTCGCCGGCCAGCGAAACCGCGCTCCACTTGCGGGCGGACGAGAAGCCGATCCGCGCGGTCGGCGCCGTGTCGGGCGCGTTCGGGTAGGGCTCCCGCAGACACCGCGCCGTCGCGTTGGCATCGGGAGCCGCGCCGTACCAGGCGAGCGCGTCCTCCCAGCCACCCGGGCCATCCGGCAGCGGATGCGCGGCGTCGAAGGTGATCTCCCCCTCGGTGAGGGTGCCGGTCTTGTCGAGGCAGATGACGTCGACCCTCGCGAGGCCCTCGACGGCCGGCAACTCGTTGACGAGCACCTGCTTGCCGGCGAGCTTGGCCGCCCCGACCGCGAAGGCGATGGAGGTCATGAGCACGAGACCCAACGGGATCATCGCCGTGAGCGAGGCGATGGTGTTGACGACCGCCTGCTCCCAGCGCCCCTCGGAGAAGATCACCGACCAGCCGCCCGCGACCATGACCTGCGCATTGAGCACGAGCAGCCCGATCGGGCCGATCCCCCAGCTCACCCACCTCAGCACGCGGTCGATGCCGGTGCGCAGCTCGCTGCGCACCATCGAGAAGCGCTTGGCCTCGGACTGGAAGCGATTCGCGTAGGAGTCCGCACCGACCTTGTCGACCCGCGCGTCGCCCTCCCCGCCCACGACGATCGATCCCGAGAGCACCTCATCACCGGGACGCTTGTCGACCGCATCCGATTCGCCGGTCAGCATCGACTCGTCGACCTGCAACGCGACGGAGCGCTCAAGCACGGCGTCCGCAGCGATCTGATCGCCCGCTCGCAGCACGAGCATGTCGCCGAGCACGACCTCCGCCGGCGCGATCTCCACCTCCCGACCCTCGCGTCGCACGCGGGCGCGCGGCGCGTTCAGCAGGGCGAGACGGTCGAGGGCGACCTTGGCGCGGAACTCCTGCACCGTGCCGATGATCGCGTTGGCGAAGGCGGCCAGTCCGAACAGGGCGTCCTGCCACCGGCCCACCAGCAGCAGCACGAGGAAGCAGGCGCCGACGATGCCGTTGAAGAGGGTGAACACGTTGGCGCGCACGATGTTCCAGACGCTGCGCGACGTGTCGGCATCGACCGTGTTACCGAGCCCCGCGGCGAGACGTCGGGCGGCCTCCTGCGCGTCGAGGCCGGTGTCCGGATCGGCGATCGACAGTGCCTGCTCGGATGGGCCCGCCCCCTGGTGCATGCGCTCACCCTATCCGCCTGCCGCGTGAACGCATCAGGGGGCCGCACCCTCTCGGATGCGGCCCCCTGATCTGCGTCGCGCGAGGCGTCAGCCCTTCGTCGCGCCGGCCAGCAGGCCGCGCACGAAGAACCGCTGCAGGGCGAAGAACACGATCAACGGAACGATGATCGAGATGAACGTACCCGCCGACTGGAGGTACCAGCGGTCGCCCCACGATCCGGACAGCGAGTTCAACGTCTGCGTCAGCGGCAGCGATGAGCTCGGCGCGAAGATCGTGGCCACCAGCAGGTCGTTCCACACCCACAGGAACTGGAAGATCGCGAACGACGCGATCGCCGGCATCGCCAGGGGCAGGATCATCCGGAAGAAGATCTGCCCGTGACCGGCCCCGTCGACGCGTGCCGCCTCGATCACCTCGCTCGGGATCTCCGAGATGAAGTTGTGCAGGAGGAAGATGGCCAGCGGCATGGCGAAGATCGCGTGAGCGATCCACACCGTCGCGAAGCTGTGCTCCACTCCGCGCAGCTCGAAGCCGGGGAAGACAGCGACACCGTTGATCTCGAGGCCGCGCGAGAACAGGCTGAGCAGCGGCACGAGGGCCATCTGGATCGGCACGATCTGCAGCGCGAAGACGAAGATGAACAGGCCGTTCTTGCCCTTGAAGTCGATCCAGGCGAACGCGTACGCCGCCAGCGATGCCAGCGCGATCGGGATGGCGGTGGCGGGGATGGCGATGGCGAGCGAGTTGAGGAAGGACTCTCCCAGCGTCAACGCGGTACCACCGGAGGTGAGCGCGTCGAAGTAGTTGTTGAGCGTGAACGCGGGGTCGACGAAGACCGTCCACCATCCGCTCGTCTGGGAGTCGGCACCAGGGCGGAACGAGGTGACGAAGAGGCTGAAGGTCGGGATGGTCCAGAAGATCGCGATGATGATCGCGATCAGCGTGGCCGTCTTCGACGTCATCCGCTTCTGCGCCGTCTTCTCGTTGCGGCGTGTGTCACGCGCGACCTTGCGCGCAGCCTTGGCGTCGAACGCCGGCGTGGTCGGGGCGGCGGCGCTCATCGGATCTCCTTCTGCTTGCGCATCTGACGCGCGTTGTAGATGATCAGCGGGAGCACGAACAGGAAGAGCACGACGGCGAGCGCCGAGGAGTGCCCGTAGCTCTGGAACCGCTGCTGCTGGTTGACCATCTCGAAGCCCAGCACCGACGTGTTCGACCGACCGCCGGTCATGACGGCGACGATGTCGTAGACCTTCAGCGAGGCGATCGTGATCGTCGTGAGGACGACGATCAGCGAGGAGCGGATGCCGGGAACGGTCACGTTCCTGAACCGCTGCCAGGCCGACGCGCCGTCGAGCTGCGCGGCCTCAAGCTGCTCCGTCGGGATGGCCTTGATGGCGGCCGAGAGGATGACCATCGCGAAGCCGGTCTGCGTCCACACGAACACGGCCAGCAGCGCGAAGGTGTTGACGAGCGGCTGCGCGTCCAGCCAGCCGACGGGCTGCCCGCCGAACATGGTCACGATCGCGTTGAGCAGACCGATCTGCTCGCCCTGGCGGTAGTCGTAGACGAACTTCCAGATGATGCCGGCGCCGACGAACGAGATCGCGACCGGCATGAACACGAGCACCTTCAGGATCTTCTCCCCGCGCGCGCGGTCGATGAACGCGGCGTACGCGAGGCCGATGATGGTCGACAGCGTCGGGGCGAACAACGCCCAGATGACCGTGTTGATGACCGACCAGAAGCCCTCGGGGTTCGTGAAGGTCCAGATGTAGTTCTCGAGGCCGACGAAGTTGTCACCCGTCTTGTCGAAGAACGACTGGAAGAACGTCGAGATCGCCGGGTAGATGAGTCCCAGCAGGAGCAGCAGCATCGCCGGGGCGAGGAACACGACGAGCTGGAACACGTATCCCGCGCCTTCGCGGGATCGATAGTCGGCGAAGAAGAGCAGGGCGCCAACGCCCAGTGCGATGGCCAGCACGTAGACGAGCGCGTTCTGGTAGGGACGCAGCAGCATGAAGGCGAGCAGCGGAATCGCGAAGCACGCGACGACGCGCAGCCACATGTACCCGCGTCCGCGACGGGGCGCGAACTCGATGAGCAGCAGGACGAGCCCGACCACGGCGCCGAACACGATCAGCACGATCGGGATCTGCACGATGGGGTTCAGACCGCCGAGCCAGATGAAGAAGCTGTTGAGGGAGAAGCCGAGCGAGGTCGGCGGTGCGTCGTCGACCTTCGGGCTCAGCCACAGAAGAAGGGCCGCCACAACGGCGAGAGCCGCGGCGGCGATGGCGATGATCGTGGCGATCTTGCGCGCACGGGGCGATTTCGGAGGCTGGAGCTCGTCATGGAAGACGAGCGGCTCCGTCGTTTTCGTCTGGGACATCTGGGTCCTTGTCCTCCGGGCGGCCGCCCGCGGGCGGGGCCGCGGGGCCGCCCGGCACAAGAACCGGACGACCCCGCGGTCGCGAGCGAGCCGACGGGATTAGTTGTCGTATCCCGCCTGGATGTCGCTGAGCACCTGGTCGACCGGACGACCGTCGATCCAGTTGACCATGCCCTTCCAGAACGAGCCCTGACCCACCGTGGCCGGCATCAGGTCGGAGGCGTCGAAGCGCACGACCGTGGACGGGTCCTGCAGCGTCTTCATGGCATCCGTCAGGAACTCGCTGGAGGCGAGCGACGGGTCGGCGCCCTTGTTGGCGGAGATGACGCCGCCGAGCTTGACGCGCGCGTCGGCGAACTCGGGAGTCGACATGTACTCCACGACCTTCTGCACGGCCTCGTCGTCGCTGAACGCGGTCACGAACTCGCCACCGGCCTCGACGTACTGCTCGCCGTCGGCGGTGATGCCGGGCAGCAGGAACGCGTAGACGTCACCGTCGGGCGCAACGGTCGGCGTGGCACCGGAGGCGGTCTTGGCCTCGAGGAAGTTCGCCGACAGGAACGATGCCTGGTGCGTCAGAGCGCAACGCCCGTCGGCGACCGCGGCCGCGACGTCACCGAAAGCGGTGGAGTTGATGCTCTTGACATCGCCGTAGCCCGCGTTCACGTAGTCGGGGTTCAGCAGGATCTTGCCGACGGCGTCGAACGCGTCCTTGATCTGCGGGTCGGTGAACTTGACCTCGTTGGCGACCCACTGGTCATACACGTCGGCACCGGACTGGCGCAGCACGAGGTCCTCGATCCAGTCCGTCCCCGGCCAACCGGATGCGGCGTCGGATGCGAAGCCTGCGCACCACGGGGCGGCACCGGTCTTGTCGCGGATGGTCTGGGTGAGCGTCAGCAGGTCGTCCCACGTCTTGGGAGCCTCGACACCCCACTCCTTGAAGCTGGCGGGCGAGTACCAGACGTAGCCCTTGACGTTGCCGAGCATCGGCGCCGCGTAGAAGGTGCCGTCGAGGCTGCCGTAGTTCTTCCAGTCCGCGGACCAGTACTCGTCGACGTTCTTGGAGACCGCGTCGGAGCCCTTCTTGACCTCACCGGTCTCGATGAGGGACTTGAGCAGACCCGGCTGCGGGACGATCGCGATGTCGGGGGCCGAGCCACCCGTCACCTTCGTCACGATGTTGCCCTCGAAGCTCTTGTCGCCCGTGTAGACGACCTTGATGCCGGTGTCGGCGGTGAACTGCTCGAAGGACTTGTTGAGCGCATCCGCCTCTCCACCGGTGATACCGCCGGCGATCTGGACCGTCGCGCCCTCGACCGAGCCGCCACCCTGGGACGAACTGGTCTCGGCACAGCCTGCGAGCGCAAGGCCGGCGACTCCCAACAGAGCCATCGGGACGAGCACCCGACGTCGCTGTGACCTGGTCATGTGATTCCTCCTCTTTGAGCACGCAGGAGCATCTTGCCCCGCGTATCGGCTTCACTCAGGAACCGATTCCACGCCACCGTAATCCAATCCCGCATCCGACACAACAGCGAACGATCACAACTCGATAACCTGCTATGGGAGCGCTCCCGAATTGATCCGAGGGGGTCATGGGAGCGCTCCCGCGTCTCTGGCACTATGTGGAACCGGTTCCCTATCGCCGCGAATTTGCCCTACCATGTGGAACGTCCCCACATCACCCGTCGAGGAAGAGGGTGGCTCTCATGAGCGGAATTGCCGACGTCGCGCGTCAGGCCGGTGTTTCCAAGTCCACGGCGTCACGCGCGCTCAGCGGTTCCGGCTACGTCTCTCAGGAAACGAGAGACCGGGTCACTCGTGCGGCCGAGATGCTGGGCTACGTCCCGTCGACCAACGCGCAGAGCCTGTCGACCGGGCGCACCCAGAACATCGGCGTGGTCATGCCCTACGTCAACAGGTGGTTCTTCGCTGAGGTGCTGGAGGGCATCCAGGCCGCACTTCTGGAGCGCGGCCTGGATCTGACCCTCTACGACGCCAAGCCCGGCAGCGACACCCGCGAGCGGATCTTCGAGAGCTTCCTCACGCGCAAACGGTTCGACGGACTGATCGCCGTCGGGCTCGAGCCCGAGGAGAACGAGCTGGACAGCATGCTCGCACTCGGCAAGCCCGTCGTGAGCGTCGTCGGCAACCACGAGCGCACCAGTGTCGTGACCCTCGACGATGCGCTGACCGCTCGGCGCGCCACCGAGCATCTGATCGAGCTCGGGCACCGCCGCATCGCCTTCCTGGGGGCGGGCTCGCGCACCCGCTGGCCGCACGTGGAGTCGTCGCGACTCGACGGCTACATGCAGTCCATGGCGGATGCGGGTTTGGCGGAGGAAGCCACCCACACCGAGTCGGAGCTCACACTGCCCGCCGGCTACGACGCCGCCGTCGAGCTGCTCAGCGACGCGCGCACGCGTCCCACCGCGATCGTCGCCGCCTGCGACGAGGTCGCCATCGGCGCCATCATCGCAGCCAGACGTCTCGGCCTGCACGTTCCGGCGGCGCTGAGCGTCATCGGCATCGACGACCACGAGTTCGCCGAGATGTTCGCGCTGACCACGTTTCGCCAGGTGCCGCGGGAGCAGGGTGCCGCGGCGGTCGAATTGCTCATGCGACAGATCCAGGACCCGACACTCGCTCCCGTCATCCAGCGCCTCAAGCCGCGACTGATCGTGCGCAGCTCCACCGGCCCGCTGCGCTCGGATCGCGCCACGGCCGACGCCACGGTGTGAACGAGGGCGCCGGCGCCGAAGCGCCGACGCCCTCGCGTCATCCGTCGTCGATCAGCTGCGTCGACGCACCGGCACGGCCCGCCCGACGATACCGAGCGCGATCAGCAGCGATGCGGCGAGCAATGCAGCCGCGATCCACTGCGTCTGGGCGCCGGTGGCGGCCAACGCTCCCGACCTGGGCGCGATGGAGACCGCCTGCCAGCCGATGACCTGACCGTTCTCGTCGAGCACCACGAGCCGGTGATCGCCCGTGAGTTCGGCGGGCAGGGTGACCGTGACGTTGCCCGCCGCATCCACCTGGTGCCATCCACCGAGCTGGCGCGGCGTCGAGTACAGCCAGACCGTCACCCAGTCGCCCGCGTACTGCGTACCGACGTGGATCGTGATCGTGGCTCCGGCGCGCAGCTCACCCGTGATGACCTTGATGAGATCCTGCAGCGCGGGCACGAGCTGGCTCGGGTCCACAGGCTGCGGCGTCGTGGTCGGCGGGGTGTCAGAGGTCACCTTCAGCGGCAGGCGCAGCTCCGTCCCCGTCTGCGGCGCCTGGAGGACGATCGTGCTGCCTGCCGGAGCGTCGGCGGGCACCGTGAAGGCGACCGTTGCCGCTCCGTTCTCTACGGCGACCGGATCGATGACGGCCGTGCTGCCCTCGATGCTCACCAGCAGCGAGGTCGTCTCCGGGCTGCCGAGCGAGGTGAGGTTCAGACCGCCCACCTGGAACGAGACCTGCGCACCGCGGGCGACGGATGCGGGAAGCCCCGTCACCTCGGCGCTGCGCGTTGCGTAGCTCGGCGAGACCGGGCTGTTCGCGGTCAGGTACGAGATCCAGGCGTCCCGGTCGATGAGACCCGAATCGCGCGTGTCGGTGCCCTCCTTGAAAGTGCGGAAGTTGTCGCCGCCGGTCAGCAGGAAGTTGAACGAGCCGATCCGGTACGAGCCCTTCGGATCGATCGGCTTCCCGTCGATCCAGACGCCCGTGATGTGGGATCCCTGCGGCGCATCCGCGTCGTAGGTGTAGGTCACGTTCTTCGACAGACCGAGAGCCAGGTAGGGACGAGACGGGATGGACCCGTCCGCGTTCGTCTGCCATTGCTCCTCGAGCACCTGCGTGAACTGGGCCCCCGTGAGGGTCGTCGTCCAGAGGTTGTTCACGAAGGGCAGCACCGCGTTCGCCTCGGCGAACGTGATCACGCCATCGTCGCCGCGCAGGAGCTCGGCACGAAGACCACCGGGGTTCACCACGCCGATCTCGGCGCCGCCGCGAAGCGGGTCGGACAGCGTCGCCACGAGCGAGTCGGCGACGAGGTTGCCGAGCGTCGACTGCGCCGCGCGGTTGTCGCGCGTGCCACCGGCGTAGACGCCACCCGTGTAGGCACCGCCCGTGAACGCGCTGGTGATGTCGGCGTTCACCGAACCGATCGGCTTGTCGCCGACGACCTTCGCGCGGGCGAGAGCTCCGTCCACGATCTTCTTGACCTCCGCCACCCGCGGGTAGGTGGCAACCAGCTGCGCGTCATCGGTCTTCGTCCGCTCGACGTTCTCCGCCTCGTACGAGACGACGTCGCCGCTGTCCGCGTCGACGTTGAGCACGACGTGTCCGATGTTCTCGCCGTAGCTTCCGGTCTGGACGACGGGACGGGTCTTTCCGGGCTCACCGGGAATCGGCGCGTTCCACGCGTACTTCATGTGCGTGTGACCCGTGAAGATCGCGTCGACGGATGCCGAGGTCTTCTGCACGATGTCCGTGAATGCCTTCCCCTCTTCGAGCTTCTCCGGCAGAGTCGCGACATCGACCTGACTGAAAGCCGCGCCCTCGTGGTACTCGGCCACGATCACGTCGACGTCGCCTTCTGCCTCGAGCTTCGCTGCGACGCGGTTGACCGCATCCACCGGGTCTCCGAACTCGATGTCCGTGATGCCTGCCGGCGTGACCAGCGTCGGCGTCTCCTCGGTGACGGCGCCGATGACCGCGACCGTGAGCCCGTCGACCTCGAAGGTGGCGTACTCGGGAAGCGCCGGCGTCATCGTGCCCTTCTTGTAGACGTTCGCGCCCAGGTACGTGAAGTCGGCGGCGGGCTGCACACGGTTCTTCAGATCCGCGAAGCCCTTGTCGAACTCGTGGTTGCCGACCGTCGATGCCTTCAGCTCGAGGGCGTTCAGCACATCGATCGTGGGCTGGTCGTCCTCGAAGGAGGAGGCGAACAGCGAGGCGCCGATGTTGTCACCGCTGGAGAGGAACAGCGTGTTGTCGTCGCCGTACTCGGCGCGCAGCTGCTCGACGGTGCCGGCGAACTTCACCGTGTTGGCGTCGATCCGACCGTGGAAGTCGTTGATGTTCAGCAGGTTGATCGGCACCGTCGGGTTCCACGCGACGCCCACCACGACGGGGTCGTGATCGCTGGAGCGATAGGGCGACACCTTGTAGAAGTTCGTCGCGTTGTAGTTGTACCGGCTGTACTCGAGCGCGATCGACTCCCCCGCGTTGATGTTCCACACATCTACGCCGGTGACCATCTTGGCCGCGGCGGGCGAGGCCAGCACGTGGTCGAGCGAGCCGCTGGCGCCCTCGAACGAGTACGTGTGCTTGCCCGTGCGCGAACCGAGGTCGGTGTACCCGGCCTCGTAGAGGACCTGCATCGGGTCTTCCTGCGTGTACGAGTTGAAGTCACCGAGCAGGAACACCCGGTCGGTTCCCGCGGCGGTCTTCTGCTCGGCGGCGAAGTCCACGAGCGCCTTGGCCTGGCGGACGCGGTCGCCGTTGAAGGCGCCCTGCTCGCCGTCGGCGTTGTCACCCGTCTGCTTCGGGTCGCTGTCGCCCTTCGACTTGAAGTGGTTCACGATCGCCAGGAACGCCGCATCCGTCTCGCCCTTCGGCGCGAAGGCCTGCGCGAGCGGACGGCGCGCGTTGACGAAGGCGTCGTCCAGATCGATGACCGACGGCCCGACCGGAGAGACGGCGGCCGCCTTGTAGATGAACGCGGTGCGGATGACGTCCTCACCCGAAGGCACCTGGGTCGGCGAGGGGACGAAGGCCCACTCGTCAGCGCCGAGATCCGCGTTCAGCGCGTCGACCAGGGTCGAGAGGGCCGCATCGCGGTTCTCGCCGAAGGCCGCCGAGTTCTCGATCTCTTCGAGCGAGATGACCTCGGTGCCGAGCGCGTTGATCGCGTCGACGATCTTGTCCTGCTGACGCTTCAGGCTGACCTCGGTCGCGGCGCCGCGCGGGCCGTTGTTCGGGCAGCGATTGGCCGTGATCGGGTCGCCGTCGCGGTCGGTGTAGACCGAGGTGCAGCCCACGTCCGCGGCCGTCGTCGTGAAGTAGTTCAGCACGTTGAAGCTGGCGATCGAGATGTCGCCGCCGACCGCGTCAGGGCCGGATGCGGCGCGCGCCGAGCCGATCGTCACGGGCAGCGGACCGCCTGCCTTGACCTGAGTGGTCGGCTGCAACTTCCAGGCGCCGTTGCGGTAGTCCAGGATCACCGGCTGCGTGAACGAGACCGCTCCACCGACGGTGACGTCGACGTCGGTCAGGTACGGCAGCGGAACGGCCTTGTTGGTGGTTCCACCCAGGAAGTTGATCGACGCGCCGTCGTCCAGCACGACACCGCGCGCGGCGTTGTCGGCCTCGACGGCTGCGGCCTCCGGCGTGCCCGGACGCGCGACGTCCGTCGGCGTGATCAGCGGCTTCTCGCCCGAGGCGAGCCCGATCTCCGCGAACTGGTTCGTCGTGTAGGTGTTGCTCACCGTGAACTGACCCTGCGGGGCGACGAGCATGCTCTCGAACTTCTCGCGGTCCGCCGGCGCGATGGGCCAGGCCAGCGGAACCGGGGTGACGGCCGCGACCTGCTCGTCGATCGTCGTGACGGATCCCGCCGAGACGTTGATCTGCGTGAGACCGCCGAACTCGCCGGCGACACCGGTCACCTCGACGTAGGCGCCCATCGGGGCCTTCGCGGCGATGGCCGCTCCGGCCTCTCCGCTTCCGCCGTAGACGAAAACGGCGTCGGATGCGGTGTGCGAGGCGTCGACCGCGCCGCCCGTGCCGGGCGTCTGGATCGTGAAGCCGTTGAAGCCGCCGGTCGCGTATGCGCCCGTGACGACGCCGCGGGTGGTGACGGCCTGGCCCGACAGCGGCGTCGCGTCACCCGTGCCCTGGATGTCGGCGATCGCCGTGACCGCGGGAGTGCCGGGGTCCGGGTCCGTGCCGGGATCGGGGTCGGTTCCCGGGTCGGGATCGGTGCCGGACGTCGCGGATGCCTGCGGAGTGATCTGCGCCGGGTGGCTGAAGTCGGCCACGTTGTCGTCGGAGTCGACGAAGTTCGTGCGCGCGAGCGAGTTGGGAACGCTGTTCGCACCGGCGACGGGGACCACATTCGTCTCGAAGGTCTTCGAGGCGCCGTAGCCCAGAAGATCGACGACGTGCGGCTGGCCCACGACGGAGCCCGTCGGAAGGGTCAGCGCCTCAGTGACATCGGCGAGGTAGATCGTGCCCGTCGTGCCGGAGGCGTTGAAGCCCTTGTCGAACGACAGGTCGGGGGTGACGGGGAGCGCGGCGCCCACGGCGCCGTTGCCGTTCCACGCGATCAGGTAGTAGTCGTCCGGCTCGATGACGCCGCTCAGCGGCTCGGTGACCGACGGCCCGCCGGTTCCATCGGCGGAACGGTACTGGAGCGACCAGCCGTCCAGGCTCTGCGCGGTCTCGCCGGCGTTGTACAGCTCGACGAACTTCTTGTTGAACGGAGCGTTGGCGCTTCCGCCCTTGAGGTACACCTCGTTGATGATGACGTCAGCGGGCTCGGCGGCGACGGCGACGGCGGGCACGAACATGCCTGCGACGACCGCGGTTCCGATCCCGAAGGCGAGCGCCGCGAGAGGACGCCTCGGCTGGGAGGGGGACATGGATCTCCTGAGGTTTTGCTGGGGGGACATTCAGGAGACTACGAAGAGAGGACCCCTCCGCGGCTTACGAGAAGATGACGGTTCGATGAGATTGCTCTCATCCGCGGGTGCTATGCGCGCGGACGCACGAAGGCCCCGGATGCGGCGAACGCATCCGGGGCCTTCGTGAAGAAGGTGTGGAACCTTACTTGAGGGTGACCGTCGCGCCGGCCTCTTCGAGAGCGGCCTTCGCCTTCTCGGCGGTCTCCTTGTTCGCGCCTTCAAGCACGGCCTTGGGGGCACCGTCGACGACGGCCTTGGCCTCGCCGAGGCCGAGCGAGGTGAGCTCGCGGACCGTCTTGATGACCTGGATCTTCTTGTCGCCAGCGGCCTCGAGGATGACGTCGAAGGAGTCCTTCTCCTCGACCTCTTCCGCGCCACCAGCAGCACCCGCAGCGCCGGCAACGGCGACGGGGGCGGCAGCGGTGACGTCGAACTTCTCCTCGAACGCCTTCACGAACTCGCTGAGCTCGACGAGGGTCAGGCCGGCAAACTGCTCGAGCAGCTCCTCAGTGGTGAGCTTCGCCATGATGTATCTCCTAGATAGGTGGGGGTGTGTGGGAAAGAGCTCGCCGGACGCTTACGCGGCCTCGGCGGTCTCCAGCTTTTCGCGAAGCGCGTCGATGGTGGCCGCAGCCTTGCCCATCGTCGCCTTCATCATGCCCGCGGCCTTCGCCAGCAGAACCTCACGGCTCTCCAGGGAGGCGTACTTGTTGACCTCGTCGGCACTCAGGGCGTTGCCCTCGAAGATGCCGCCCTTGATCACGAGAAGCGGGTTGGCCTTGGCGAAGTCACGCAGAGCCTTGGCGGTGGCGACGAAGTCACCGTGCACGAACGCCACGGCCGAGGGACCCTTGAGGTCCTCGTCCAGCGCCGTGATCCCCGCGTTGTTGGCGGCGATCTTGGTCAGCGTGTTCTTCACCACGGCGTAGCTCGCGTCCTGACGGATGCTGTTGCGCAGCTGCTTGAGCTGGGCAACCGTCAGACCGCGGTACTCGGTCAGCAGAACGGCAGTCGAGTCCTCGAAGTTCTTCGTGAGCTCGGCGACCGATGCATCCTTCTGCGCCATGGTCACTCCTTGATGTGAACGTGACACCCCGCGGTGGCGGAGCGTCGGCCTCGACCACCCGCACATGACAAAAGCTCCGGCGCAAGCGCACGGAGCTCGATTCCCGAAGGAGGAAGTTCAGTGTCACCTGCGCGGGCCCCTGCGTTGCAGAGCTTCGATCGCGGCACGTTTGCACGCACGGCGATGACCAGCGGTCTTTGGCTTATCACCAGAGTACGCCACGTCGCCCGTTGCCCCAAATCGCAGGCAGGCCGGCGCACCCGCGGCGCATGTCGCTCTCGGAGAGGTCGGCGACCGGGCGTACCCTCGAGAGGTGACACCCGAACTCGCCGCTCGCATCGTCGCGGACTCCCGCGATCGGGTGGCGTGGATCCGGGCGCGCTCACGCGGCATCACGGCGACGGATGTGGCGTCACTCACAAGTGAGCGGGCGATCGCGAAGGCCGCCGACCAGAAGCTGGGCGGCTCGAGATTCTCCGGCAACGCCTACACCGACCACGGCCGGCGGCGCGAGCCCGAGATCGCCGCCTGGGTCGCGGCGACCCACGGCATCCAGCCCTCGTCCGCACTGTTCCACGCGGTCGTGGAGAAACGGCACCTCGCGACCCCCGACGGCATCGCGGTCGACGCCGAGGGGCGGGTGACGCTGGCGGAGATCAAGACGACCAACAAGTCGTGGCGATCGATCCCCCGCGGTTACCTCCGCCAGGTGTGGTGGCAGCAGCACGTGCTCGGAGCCGACCGCACCCTCGTCGCCTGGGAGCAGCACGACGGCTTCGTTCCGGTCGACGACGAGCCGCGGTGCGCATGGGTCGAGCGCGACGAGGTCGAGATCGGCAAGCTCGTGCGCCTTGCGACCGCCCTGATCGACGAGCTGCACCTGCGCACCACACGCGGTCGCGCGCCCGCCCCGGTCCCGGAGGCTCCGCAGCGTCGCGAGTATCGCGCGCTCGTCTTCAGCGACTGACCCCGGCCGCCGGAACTCCCGCGCGCCCTCGCCCCCACCCCTCGCCGCCCCCCCGCTCCTCGCCGCCCCCCGCCCTCGTATCCGGGTTCGAGGGACGCGAAACGTTGCCGCGACCGCCGATTCGAGGCAATTCGGGTCCCTTGGACGCACAGCATCCGGGTTCGAGGGACGCGAAACGTCGCCCCGGAGGCCCACGCACCGCATCTCGGGTCCCTCGAACAGTTGGGGAATCCGTCGAGACGGATGGGAATAGTTGACGCGTCTCAACGATTGACCATATAGTTGACCCAACTCAATCGTTGACATACATCAACTTACTGCGCCGACGACGCCGCACCCGCCACCGAAGGATGCCGCTGTGACCACCTCCATCTCCCGACCGACGGACGCGTCGAGCAAGACCTCGCGTCGTCACGTCCTCGAAGCCCTGTCCGGCCTGCTGCTGGGCATGTTCGTGTCGATGCTCGCCTCGACCGTCGTCTCGACCTCGCTCCCCGTGATCATCCACGACCTCTCCGGGGACCAGAGCTCCTTCACCTGGGTCGTCACCGCGACCCTGCTGACCACCGCGATCACGACTCCCATCTGGGGCAAGCTCGCGGACCTCACCAACCGCAAGGTGCTGTACCAGCTGGCCATCGCGATCTTCGTGCTGGCCACCGCAGCCGCCGGGTTCTCGCAGAGCCCCGAGATGCTGATCGCGTTCCGCGCTGTGCAGGGCATCGGCGCCGGCGGCCTGGCGGCGCTCAGCCAGGTCATCATGTCGGACATCATCAGCCCGCGTGAGCGCGGGCGCTACATGGGCCTGTTCGGCGCCGTGATGGCGGTCGCGACCGTCGGCGGCCCCCTGCTCGGCGGCGTGATCACGGATGCCTGGGGCTGGCGCTGGAACTTCTTCGTCGCGCTCCCCTTCGCCGTCGCGGCTCTGCTCATCGTGCAGCGCACCCTCCACCTGCCCCAGCGCACACCGCGCAAGGTGTCGATCGACTACACGGGCATCGTTCTGCTGGCGACCGCCGTCTCGCTTCTGCTCATCTGGATCACCCTCGCCGGTAAGGACTTCGAGTGGTGGAGCCCGAACACGCTGTTCATGGTCGGCGGCGCGATCCTCGCAACGGTGCTGTTCATCGTCGTCGAACTGCGGGTGCGCGAACCCCTCATCCCGCTGACGCTCTTCCGCAACCGCACCTTCACCCTGGCCGTGATCGCATCGATCGCCACCGGTATCGCGATGTTCGGTGCGTCCGTGTACCTGAGCCAGTACATGCAGTCGGCTCGTGGGGCCACGCCGACCGAAGCCGGCGTCATGACCATCCCGATGATCGCGGGACTGCTCGTCGCATCGATGGGCGTTGGAGCACTCATCACCCGGTTCGGTCACTGGAAGCCCTACCTCATCGCGGGCGGGGTGCTTCTGACGGCGGGCTCCGCGCTGCTGTCGACGATCCACTACGACACGCCTTTCGCCCTCGTGTCGGTGTACATGTTCCTGTTGGGCGCCGGTGTCGGCATGACCATGCAGAACCTCGTGCTCGTCGTGCAGAACACCTCGCACCCCAGCGAGATCGGCGCCTCGAGCTCTGGAGTCACCTTCTTCCGCAGCCTCGGCGGCACGATCGGCGTCTCTGTGATGGGCGCCGCTCTGGCGACCCGCGTGACGGACCTGCTCACCGATCGCGCGGACGAGGTCCGCACGGTGCTGGCCGGGCTCGGCAAGGAGGGCGCAGCGTGGGCCACGCAGCTGAACTCGGGCACCCTGCCGCAGGTTGCGGCGATGCCCGAGCCGCTGCGGGTCATCTTCGAGGATGTGTACGCGAACGGCATCTCGCACGCGTTCCTCATCGCGGTGCCCGTCGCCGTCCTGAGCGTGCTGGCGATCGTCTTCCTCCCGAACACGCCCCTGACGCGGATGACGACGGCGGAGCGGGCGCACGCCTCCGAGGCGGATCTGGCGACGGTCTCGGTTCCCGAGGCCATGGCCACGCTGACCGCGACCGGCGCCATCACGACGCCGTCGGGCACGCCGGATGCGGACGACGAGCGCAAGTAGAGTGATGACGATGTCCGAGAAGTCGAGCGACGAGGAGCGCACCGAAGCCGTGCGTGCACTCGAGGCCCAGTTCAGCGACCTCATCGGACAGTTCCGTCGCGTCATCAGCGAGAACGCGCATCGCGTCAGCCCGGGACTCCTCCCCGGGGCGTACAAGGTCTTCACGACCATCGCCCGTCACGAGACCGTGACGCAGGCGACGCTGGCGGATCACCTGCTGCTGGACAAGGGGCAGCTGAGCCGGACGGTACGGGAGCTCGAGGCCCTCGGTCTCATCACACGTTCCCCGGATCCTGCCGATGGTCGCTCGAGCCTGCTCTCGCCCACCGCGTACGGGCTCGAGCGGCTCGCCGCCGCGCGCGCTCCGCAGGAGGGGGTGCTCGTGCGCGCACTGGAGAGCTGGGATGTCTCCGACATCGACAACCTTCGCCGCCTCCTCCAAGCGCTGATGGCCGGCATCAACCCCGACACGGTCTCCTGACGATCAGCAGGAGACCCCGCACCGGGATCCGGTGCGGGGGCTCCTGCTTCGTGGGCGAGGTCAGCCGGCGTGCACGGCGATCTCGTGCACGCGGGCGATCTTCGCTTCCGTCGTCGATGCGGACGGGTTGGTCACCACGAGCCTCAGCTGGTCGACGCCGGCGACGCCGACGGCGATCTCCCGCGCGCCCTGCGTGTTACCGGTGACCGTGGCCGCCGTCTGCCATCCGGCGCTCGTGTGGACCTCGACCGTGAAATCCACCAGCACCGTGCCGACGCTGCTGCCGTATCCGCTGTACAGCCCCACCGAAGCCACATCGAGCGGCTGGGCGAAGGTGAGTGTGGCCGTGGGGGTCGTGTCCCCCACCGCGGAGAGCCAGCGCCCCACGTCCGAGCAGTCGCCGTCGACCAGCTTCGTACCCGGTGTAGACGCGCTGTACTGCGAGGACACCTGCACACTCGCGCTGATCGCATCGTGATCCGCGCACGGGGACGTGTTGGGTGCGCCCGCCAGCCAGTCCTTCACGAACTGCCCCTGATGCTCGCCCGCGAGGATGTTCCAGTCGTAGTCGAACATCTGAGGCTTCCAGAAGTTGTCGAGGATCCAGGCCTGCCATCCGATCCAGGGACGCGCGTCCATGTACGAGCGGAACGGCACGCCCCAGTTCGTCGTGGTGCCCGCAGTGATCGAGTCCGAGAACTCACCCGGCGGGTTCCAGCCGAACTCGCTGACCACGACGGGCAACGTCTGGGCAGCGGTGCCGAACTTCTGGTCCAGCAGCGCTGTCGTCGGCGCCCCCTGGTTCGGGTAGAGGTGGTAGACGTAGGCGATGTTCCCACCGACGATGGGGTCGGTCAGCGCACCGTTGAGCATCGTGCTCCACTGCGGCGAGCCCATGAGCAAGAGGGTGTTCGGTGCGACATCGCGGATGCCGTCCACGACCGGCTGGATGTAGTCCTTCCAGGTCGTCCAGCTCGCCGGAGAGATCGGCTCGTTGAACACCTCGAACACCACGTTGGGATTCGAGCCGTAGAGGGGCGCGATGTAGTCCCAGAACCTCTCGACCGTCGAACGCGGCACGGCGCCGGCCGCATCCCCGTAGTTGCGCACGAGGTGCAGGTCGATGATGAGGTAGACACCGCGCTCCACCGCCTGAGCCACATAGGGGGCGATGTACTGGGCGTCGTAAGCGGCGAGATCCGTCGTCGCGCCGATCTCGGTGACCGGGAGTCGGACGACCCGTGAGTTCCAGTCCACCGCCACATCGATGAGCTCGGATGTGGGGCGCGCGTTGCAGTACTCGCACAGGTCGTTCTGCTCCGGCGCGAGAACGGAGACGCCGCGGAGGGCGACATCCTCGCCGTTCGCGTCGACGATGCGGTTTCCTTCGACCTGCAGTGCGGGCAGCGTCGCCGCCGCATCCGCCGCTGCGGCTTCGGACTCCGTGACCGCGTGCGCGGCGAGCGGTACGGACAGCACCGCGGCGGCGAGCGCCGCGGCGAATCCGAACGCCCAGCGCCGAGGGGCGCGTGAGGAGGATCGGTGCATGGTGTGTTCCCTTTCCTGTTCGTCGCGGGCCTCGTTGCCTACGACGCTTCCGGCCGGAGCCGGGAAGACCCTTCAGCCGGTGGGCACCGCCGCATCCCGCGACGCGGACTCCGGCTTCCAGTGATGCGTGCGCACCTCCTCGGGCCAACGCAGGCTGATCCCGAGCGTCCGGGTGAGCAGGCTCTGGTACTCCTCGAGCAGCCGCGGCTCGGCGCGGACGGCACGGGGCGGTCTGGCTCGCTGCAGGCTGAACGCGGCGAGCGCACCCACGGCCTCACCGATCGCCCACTCCACCGGGTGCAGTCGGTAGCACCCGTTCGTGATGTGGGTGGTTCCGATGTTCTTGCCCGCCGGAAGAAGATTGTCGACGCGCACCGGCAGGAGAGCGCCGAGGGGGATCTGGAACGGATACGACTCGATGTCGACATAGGTGCGACCGGCAGTGCTGGGATGCAGGTCGATCCGGTAGTGGCCGAGGCCGACACTGTCGGCGAAGAGCTCGCTGCCGACGCCCGCCCCGCGCGCCTCGACGCCGACATGCTGCTCCAACACGCGGAACTCGGTGAGCGCCCGCCGCGCTTCACGGATGTACGGCGCCTTCGCGTACCCGTCGGCCGTGCCGGTCACGTCGCCGCGCAGGCGCAGCCCCGGGTACCCCTCACCGCCGTCCTCGCGGGGAGCTTCCGTCTGCATCCAGTACAGGAATGACGCCGAGAGATCCCGGCTGGCGGCGAGCGCGCGCTCGCGCTGTTGCTCCCCTACGCCCAGCAGCGGAGCCTCCCAGTAGTCGATCTGCGGCCAGTTGACGAGTGAGACATCGGAGTCGATGGTGCCGTCGCGGAAGTTCTCCGCCGCCACCACCCGACGAAAGCGCCAGAGGTCGAACGGCACGTCGGGAGTCGGTCGCAGCTGAAAGATCGGCCGGGTGCGCACGCGCAAGCCGATGGGCTCGACGTCGACCCACGACAGCTGCGGTCCCGGCCAGAACGGATCCACGTGTGTGCGCCAGTGGTCGTATCGCGCGGGTTTGTCGCCCGTGTGGTCCTCCCCCGGTCGGTGCTCGAGCGCGAAACACCATGAGACAGCCTGCTGGTCCATCGGGTCCGCGGTCTCGGGCGCGTGCAGCTCGCCCGTATCGTCACGGCCCTCGGCGCCGATCACGTGCTCTACGCCGCCGAGTTCCAGCAGGTCACCCAATTCCGTGGCGTCGACGACGATCGGCGCCCGCAGCTCCTTCTCCGCCCCGTCGGCAGCGCGCACGGTGACCGAGCGGATGCGGTCGGCCACAAGCTCCACGGCGACGGGTCGATGCTCGAACAGCACGCGTAGCCGACCCGAAGCCAGCCACGGCGCGACCATCTCATCGATCACCGCAGCGGCGACCCGCGGCTCGTGGCAGAGGCGACTGACGATCCCCAGCCCAGGATCCAGCAGCGGGTCCGCCGCGACCTTCGGGGTCAGCGGGTAATTGCGGCGGTAGTACGCGCGCACCCGCTGCCGGAATTCGGCGTAGCCGGGCGACGCGTGCGGCCCCTCGATCCAGGCGTTCTCGTCCGGCGGCACGGCCTGGGCCGTGAGCTGCCCGCCGAGCCAGTCCGTCTCCTCGGTGAGCAGCACCCGAAGCCCCAATCGCAGCGCCGTCAGGGCCGCAGCGACACCACCGCATCCGCCGCCGACGATGAGCAGATCCGCGCCCGCGTCGCTCATGCGCCACGCTCCGTGCGCGCCTCGGCGACCGTGCCGCCCGCGACGAGGTCGCACCGCACCAACACACTCTCCCGGGGCGCCGTAGGGTCCTCGACCATGGCGATGAGCCGGTCGACGGCGATGCGGCCGATCTCCTTCCGCGGGATGCGCAGATCGCTCCAGCCTGCGCCGGTCGCCGCGGTGTCCTCCAGGACGGCGACCGACACGTCCCGCGGAACGGAGACCCCCCGCTCGGCGAGTCGCGCTCGCAGTGTTTCGGCGATCCGCTCCGATTCCACGACGACAGCGGTCGCGCGGCCGGTTGCGAGCGCATCGACGACGACGTCGGGAAGCCCCGCGACCTCGTCGGTGTAGCCCGGCGAGTCGTCGCGGAGCTTCAAGTGCTCCACGGCCTCCCGGTAGCCGGCGCGGCGGTCGTCGTAGGGCTCACCGCCGATGGAGTCCCTTACGTACGCGATGCTGCGGTGCCCGAGCGCATGCAGCCGCTCGACGATCTCGGCGGCGGCGCTCCAGTAGTCGGGCACGATGCAGGGGAACGGCGCGCCCGGAACGTCACGGCGGCCGATGTGGACGAAGGGATATCCGTCCTGCCAGAGCCTGGCGAGTTCCGCGCGGTCGGGGGTCATGCCGAGCAGGATGCTGCCGTCGGCGATGGTGAGTCGGTTGGTCTCGGCGCGATAGATGCGGCGGGTGCCCGAGCCGTCGCCCGTAGAGCTGAAGAGGACGAGGTCGTGTCCGCTCTCCTCCGCCCGCTCCTCGATGCCGAGCAGGAACTCGAAGTAGAAGGACTCGCGCGCGTGCGGGAACAACGGCTCGAACGTGTGGACGCCGAGCAGCTGGGTGCGCTTGCCGCGGAGGTTCCGCGCCACCGGGTTGGGCACGTATCCCAACTGCGCGATCGCCTCCTGCACCCGACGCCGCGTCTCCTCAGGGATTCGGGACGACGACGCGTCGCCGCTGATGACCCGGGATACGGCGGACTGCGAGACCCCCGCGAGGCGCGCGACATCGGCCTGGCGCGCGACGCGCCCACGAGGGGGGAGCGAGGAGTGATCGGTCATGCGGATGCCTCCGTCGGCGTCTCGAGGGTGGGGGCGGTCATCGAGGTGTCATCGATCAGGTCGGCGCGGCCGACCTGATGCAGCCAGCAGTCGGCCCAGTGCCCGTCCGGCTGCACCGTGCGCGGCGGCGCCTCGGTGCGGCAGCGCTCCATCGCGAACGGGCACCGCGGATGGAACCGGCACCCCTCGGGCGGCTCGATCAGGCTGGGGGGCTCGCCGAGGTCGTCGGCCGTCCCGAACAGCTCGTCGCGGTCGAGGACCGTGGCGCGGTGCGGATCGGGAGAGGACTCGACGAGCAGCTTCGTGTACGGGTGCTGGGGACGGGAGATGACCTCGTCCTTGGGCCCCGCCTCGACCATCTGCCCGGCGTACATGACGACGATGTCGTCGCACAGGTAGCGGGCGCTCGCGATGTCGTGCGTGATGTACAGCATCGCGAGACCGTCTTCGCGGCACAGGCGGTTCAGCAGGTTGAGCATCTCGAGCCGGATCGACACGTCGAGCATCGAGATCGGTTCGTCGCCGAGCAGCACGCGCGGTCTCACGGCGAGTGCCCGCGCGATCACCACGCGCTGGCGCTGCCCGCCGGAGAGCTCATGCGGGAACTTGTCCAGGAAATCGCGGGCGGGGCTGAGACTGACCCGTTCGAGCAGGGCGATCATCTGCTGCTCGCGCTCGGCACGCGTGGTCGCGCTCTGGTGCAGCCGGAGCGCCCGGTCGAGGTTGTGCCGCACTCGGTGAAGCGGGTTGAGCGAGCCGAAAGGGTCCTGGAAGATCAGCTGCACGGCCTTGCGGTAGGCCTTGTCCACGTTTCGTCCGGTCGCCACCGGCCGCCCGTCGAGCAGGATCTCGCCCGAGGTCGGCTCATAGAAGCGGGCCAGCATCCGAGCGAGCGTGGTCTTGCCGCTGCCGCTCTCGCCCACCACCGCGGTGACGCGCCCCGGGACGAGGCGGATACTCGCCCCCTCGACGGCGCGCACGATCGCGGAGCGGCCCACGGCGCCGGTCACCGTGAAGTGCTTGGAGACATCGATGGCCTCCAGAACCGCCTCGCTCATGCGGGGACCTCCTCATCGTGCAGGTGACAGGCGACCTCGCGGTCGCCACGCGTGCGCGGCAGCGGCAGTTCGCGCGCACACCGATCGAACGCGCGCGGACACCGCGGGGCGAACGAGCACCCGGCAGGCAGCGCCCGCAGATCCGGCGGCGTTCCGGGGATCCCCTCGAGCCGCGTGGCCGTCGCGTGCAGTGGCGGGAACGAGTCGCGCAGCCCCTTCGTGTAGGGGTGCAACGGCGAACGGTAGATCTCGGATGCGGCGGCCAGCTCCACCACCCTGCCCGCATACATCACGGCGATGCGATCCGCGAGCTCCAGCAGCAGCGAAAGGTCGTGGGTGACGAACACGACCGCGAAGCCGAACTCCCGGCGCAGACGCAGCACCTGCGCCAGGATCTGCCGCTGCATCACGACATCCACCGCCGTCGTGGGCTCGTCCATGACGATCAGCTCGGGACGGCACGCGAGCGCCAGGGCGATGGTGGCCCGCTGCCGCATCCCGCCGGAGAGCTCGTGCGGATAGCTGCGCACGCGGTCGGCGGAGATGCCGACGAGCGACAGCAGGTGGCGCGCCTGATCCCAGGCCGCCGCCTTCGAGAGGGAACGGTCGTGGGTGCGCAGCACATCCACGAACTGCGCACCCAGCCTCATGACGGGATTCAACGCATCCATCGCGCTCTGCAGCACGATCGACAGACGCGTCCAGCGCAGCTCCCGCAGTCTCTTGGGCGTGAGGGTCACGAGATCGATGACCTCACCGCCCTCACGCGGGTGGTACATGATGCGCCCGGCGGTCGTGACGGCCGGCGGACGCTGGAGGCGCGTGAGGGCCGTGATCAACGTCGACTTGCCCGATCCGGACTCCCCCACGACCCCGAGGATCTCGCCGCGGTGCAGGGAGAACGTCACGTCGGCGCAAGCGCGGGTGGGAGCGCCGAGGGAGGCGTACTCCACGCTGAGCTGGTCGACCTCCAGCAGGACCTCGTCATCGCGCTCGGACACGGACGCGGCCTCCGCACGGCTCTCGGCGGTGATGGTCATCTCAGGCTCCTTCCACGGCGACCGCGGCCCGACGCACGCGCGCCGTGCGCTTGGCGACGAGGCGCGATGCCGAACGCAGCTTGGGGTTGGCGAGCTCGTCCACGCCGAAGTTGATGAGGGCGGCGGCCGTGCCGACCAGTGCGATGCACAGCCCCGGCGGCACCAGCCACCACCAGAGTCCGCGGAGCACGGCGCTCTGTTGCTGAGCGGCTTGGATCATGGTCCCCCAGCTCACGGCGGAGGAGTCGGATACGCCGAGGAAGGCCAGACCTGCCTCGGCCATCACGCCGCCGATGAGACCGCCGAGGAACATCGACGCGATCCAGCCGTACAGATGCGGGAGCACCTCGGTGAAGATGAGGCGCGTGTGGGACTCTCCCATCATCCGCATCGCCTGCACGAAATCACGGCTGCTCACGCTCATCGCCTGCGCACGGAGGGTTCGGGCGCCGCCGGCCCAGCCGAAGACACCGATGATGACGGCGATCATGACGAGGCCGGTGCCCTGCAGGTATCCCGCCACCACGAAGATCAGCGGCAGCACGGGCATCACGAGGAAGAGGTTGGTCACGAAGTTCAGGGCCTGACCCGTGACACCGCGGAAGTAACCGGACGGCACGCCGACGAGGATGGCGAGGAGGGTGCCGATCGCCGCCGACAGGAAACCGACGAACATCGAGCCGCGCGCACCCTCGACGACCTGGGCGAGCACGTCCTGGCCGAACTGCGTGGTGCCCAGCAGGTGCTGGGGGCTCGGCGGCTGCGAGATGGCGGAGATGTCGTTGGCGCGCGCATCCAGTCCGAAGATGTCCAGCAGCAGTTGGCCGAACAGCGCCAGCAGGACGAAGAAGGCCAGCACGACGACACCGAAGGTCACCTTGCCGTTCGCGAAGAGACGGTACTTCACGTCACTTCTCCTCTCGCACACGCGGGTCGAGCCAGGCGTAGACGGAGTCCGCGATGAGGTTGGCCAACAGAACGGTGAGCGTCACGAGGAGGAAGACGCCCTGCATGACGGGGTAGTCGCGCTTCTGCAGCGCGGAGAAGAGCAGGTAGCCGATGCCGGGGTAGCTGAAGACGATCTCCGTCAGCAGCGCGCCGCCGACGACTCCGCCGAGCGCCATCGCGAAGCCCGTGAACTGCGGCAGCATGGCGTTGCGGGCGGCGTAGCGCCAGCGCACGCGCGACGACGACAACCCCTTCGCCTGGGCGAGCAGCACGTAGTCCTCACCGACCGTCGTGACGGTCATGTTGCGCATTCCGAGCATCCAGCCGCCGAAGGCGGAGAACACGATCGTCGCCGCCGGCAATGCGCCGTACTGCAGCGCGCTCAGAATGAAAGGCAGGTTGAACCCGATCGGAAGGTTGGGGTCGTAGCCGCCCGCGAGCGGGAACCACCCGAGGATGAAGCCGAAGTACCAGACGGCGAGCAGCGCGATCCAGAAGTACGGCACCGAGGACAGGAAGGTGGTGAGCGGGGTGACGATCGAGTCGAATCGCGATCCCGCCCTCCACCCGGCGGCGACGCCGAGGGCCGTGCCCAACAGGAAAGCGGCGATCGTCGTCGTGCCCACCAGCAGGAGGGTCCACGGCAGGCCCGTGGCCACGAGGTCCGCGACCGGCACGGGGAAGTTCACGATCGAGACGCCGAGGTCGAACCGCGACAGCTGCACGAGGTATGCGCCGTACTGCTCGAAGAGGTTCTCCTGCGGGTTGCCGAACAGGCCCTGGATGGATTGCAGCGTGGCCGGGGGCAGCGCCTGCCCGCTCACACGCTCCAGCTGATCGATGATCGCCGCCGAGGGGTCACCGGGCATCAGGCGCGGAATGACGAAGTTGAGCGTGATCGCTGCCCATGCTGCGGCCAGATAGAAGCCGAACCGGCGCAGCAGGAACATGCTCCGGCCGCGCCGGGGCCTCTTCTTGGCCGTCACCTGCGCCACGCTGACCGTGGCGGAGGTGACGGCGCCCGGTGCCAGGCTCATGATGCGGGAGTGAGCGAGAGGAGGGTGCGGATGGTGTCGGGCCCGAGGCTCGGGAAGGGCACCGCATCGAAGTCGTCCGGCGTCGGCCAACCCTTCCAGTGCGAGGCGTTCACATCGACGAACCAGTACGAGTTGTACAGCGGCGAGAACGGCACCTCGTCCACCACGATGCGCTGCATCTGCATCCCGAGGTCCTTCATCGTCGCCTCGTCCGCCGCCCGCGTCATCTGGCCGAGCACCTCATCGGTCTCGGAGTCGTTCCAGCGGCCGATGTTGGTGGCCGCGGCCGTACCGAGCGGCTCGACGTAACGGCTGTCGAGGAAGCTGTACACGCCGTACACGCCCGCTCCGCCGGTCGTCGCGATGGTCAGATCGAAGTCGCCGGTCTTCTGCTGGTCGTACAGGGTCGCACCCGGTGCGCCCGCGGGGGCGACGGTGACCCCGAGAACCTTCTTCCAGCTGTTGATCATGATGTCGGCGTACGCGTTCCAGCCGAAGTCCTGGTTGAACGAGAGTCGCGGCGTGAAGGTCTTGCCGTCCTTGACCAGCGCCCCGTCGACCACCTCGTAGCCGCTCGCCGCGAGGGCGGCGACCGCTGCGTCGGCGTCGACCTCCTGCACCATCCCCTGATATTCCGGGGCGATCCAGTCCGAGTAGATCTGGTCGACGAGGCCCGTGGGGCCGGCCTCGGTGCCCGGGCGATTCAGGGTGGCGGTGATGTCCGACCGAGGGATCGACATCGCGAAGGCGCGCCGCACGTTGACGTCGTCGAACGGCGCCTGCGCGGTGTTGTACATCATCGAGTACGCCCCGCCCGTGGCGTAGAGCTGGTAGAGGTTCGTTTCGGGGTTCTGGGCCACGAACTCCTGCTCGGCGTTGGGCCAGCCGGTCGGGGCCCAGTCGACGTCGCCGCGCAGCAGCTGAGCCTTCACGGTCTCGCCGCTGGTCGCGAGGATCTTCATGTAGGCCATGGGGAGCTTGCCACCCCAGTAGTCCTCGCGCGCCTTGAGGGTGACCTGCTGCGCGGCGAAGGCGTCGAGGGTGAAGGGACCCGTGCCCACCGGGTCGGGGTTGGTCCAGGTGGTCAGGTCCTGGTCTTTCCAGATGTGCTCGGGCACCATCGGCAGCGAGCTGGATGCGAACTGGTTCAGAGCGGCGAACGACGGTTCGTCGAAGGAGACCTGCACGGTGTCGTCGTCGACCTTCTCGACACCGGCGTACGTGACGCCGGCGAGGTTGAGTTCCGGACGCTCGAGCGGAAGCGAGAGGGAGTAGGCCACGTCATCGGCCGTCAGCGCCTCGCCGTCGGAGAAGGTCACGTCGTCGCGGATGTCGATCGTGAGCTGAGTGCCGGACTCGTCGAAATCGAGCGAGGCGGCAAGCCACGGTTCGACGACGGCGCCGTTGGCATAGTCGATGCGCGCGAGCGGCTCGTAGATGAGCTCCGCGTTCGGCGCCTTCTCGGTCGCGGGGCCGAGGACGTTGTAGTTGCGGACGTAGGTGGTGCCGCCATCCGACTTGCCGAAGATGATGGTGTCGGCTCTGGTTCCGCCCGCGGAGGTCGTGCCGGCCGTGCAGCCGGCGACGGCCACGAGTGCGGATGCCGCGAGGGCTACGGCGAGGACTCGTCTGGTGGTGCGCATTCCTGTCTCCTTCGACTGGATGTTCTCGGGGTGTCACCGCGGCGACGAGCCACGATGCTCTGATGCGGGAAGCACGCTGTTGTGCTCCGAAGGCCACCTCGTGTTCATTCGTATGAGCACCTGATTCATCGATCAGGAATGGATGCTTCTACGTATGAGCACGAGGCTATGAAGAAGACTGGACGAAGTCAAGACCTCGGCCGGGCTTCTTCGGTACTACTGGTTGCGGAAGGCGTCGTCGAAGGAGGCGGTGGGAGTGGGCCAGAGCAGGCTCCGGACGAACTCGACCGCTTGGGCGGCGCCGTGGCGGCGGTCCATGCCCGCGTCCTCCCACTCGATGGAGATGGGGCCGTCGTAGCCGATGGCTTCGAGGGCGCGGAAGGAGTCCTCCCAGGGCACGTCGCCGTGACCGGTGGAGACGAAGTCCCACCCCCGGCGAGGATCCCCCCACGGCAGGTGCGAACCCAACACTCCCGCCCGACCGTTACGGGGCCGCATCCTGGTGTCCTTGCAGTCCACGTGATAGATCCGGTCCTGGAAGTCCCAGATGAACCCGACCGGATCGATGTTCTGCCACATCATGTGCGACGGATCCCAATTGAACCCGAACGCGTCGCGGTGATCGATCGCCTCCAGCGCGCGCACAGAACTCCAATAGTCGTACGCGATCTCACCCGGATGCACCTCGTGCGCGAACCGCACCCCCTCCGAATCGAACACGTCGAGGATCGGATTCCACCGCGCCGCGAAATCCTCGAACCCACCCTCGATCACCGAGGCCGCAACCGGCGGGAACATCGCCACATACGGCCAGATCGACGACCCGGTGAACCCGACGACCGTGTCCACACCGAGCTTGCGGGCCACCCGCGCCGCCCGCTTCATGTCCTCCGCCGCCCGCTGACGCACACCCTCCGCGTCACCATCACCCCACACGTACTCGCGCACGATCGCCTCATGACGAAAATCGATCGGCGCATCACACACCGCCTGACCCGCCAGATGATTCGAGATCGCGAACACCCGAAGTCCGTACCGGTCGAGAATCTCCCGCCGCGACGCGACATACGCATCATCCACATCCGCACGACACAGATCCAGATGATCACCCGACGCCGCGATCTCCAACCCGTCAAACCCCCAAGACGCCGCCAAACCCGCCACCTCCTCGAACGGAAGATCCGCCCACTGCCCCGTAAACAAAGTGACGGGATGCGTGTTGGTCATAGCGACTCCTTCGATTTGAGCGAGGAGGCCCCTCGCGCGGTGACGGGGGCGACGTCGACCCAGCGACGCTCCCGGGCGGACGTGAGCACGGCGTCGGTGATCTCGGCGGCCCGCAGACCGTCGGCGAAGGTGGGCAGGCCGTCCGGGCTCGCACCCTCGAGCACCGCGTACGCGTCGGCGACGAAGGCGTTGAACGCGTCCTGGTAACCCATCGGGTGACCCGCCGGCACGAGCGAGAGCCCACGGTCACCTGGCGCATCCGGATCCCTGAGAACGAGCTGCGATCCCTCGCGGGAGCCGATCCACAGCTGCTCCGACCGCTCCTGAGCGAAGCGGAGGCTGCGCGACGAGCCGTGCAGCTCGAGAACGAGCCCGTTCTTGCGACCGGGGGCGAGCTGGCTGACCAGCAGCGTCCCCAGCGCCCCGCCCTCGAGTTCGACCATTACGGCAGCGATGTCCTCGTTGCCGACCGCCGCACCCGCCCGCGTCTCGAACACCGTCGAGGTGCGCGCCGAGAGAGCGACGATCCGTCGACCGGTGACGAACTCGAGCAGATCGCAGAGGTGGGAGCCGATGTCGGCGAAGGCGCGGGAGGCCCCGCCGGCGACCGCATCCACCCGCCAGTCGGTGTCGCCCGCATCCAGCAACCAGTCCTGAAGATACGCACCGTCGATCGTGAGGATGCGCCCGACAGCCCCCGTGGCGACGAGTTCACGCGCCTGGCGCACCACGGGGTGGTACCGGTACACGAACGGTACGGCCCCCGCGACGCCGGCCTCCTCGGCGGCGACGACGACCGCGCGCGCATCGTCCACCGAGGTGGCGAGGGGTTTCTCGCAGATCACGTGCTTGCCCGCGGCGAGCGCGGCCAGCGTCTGCTCCGCGTGGTCGCGGTTGGGGGTGCACACGTGCACCACATCGATGTCGTGCGCAGCGATGAGCTCTGCTGCATCCCTGGCCGGACGTCCGATCCCCAGGCGATCCGCGGCCTGGGCTGCGCGCTCGGGCGACGAGCTGGCGAGGGCGACCAGCCGCGCACCGGCGGCGCGCGCTGCACGAGAGTGCACGGCCGCCATGAAGCCGCCGCCCAGAAACCCGGCGCGCACCGGAGCGAACCCGGTCACAGCGTCGCCTGCCGCGGGTCACGGTCCTCTGGCACGAGGGGCAGGGCGTCGACGGTGCTCGCAACGGCCACCGCCGCCCCCGTCTGCACGGATTCGTCGATCGCCACCAGGGTGTCGAGCACGTGATAGCCCAGGCGGCCCGTGGCGATATGCGCGCCGCCGGTGCGAATGGCCCGTGCCATGTCCAGCACGCCGAGCCCTCGGCCCGCCTCAACGCCGACGGGCGCGACCGTCTCCCAGACCGGATCCGCGCCGCCGCGCGCGCGCCCCACGCGCACCTCGCCCCCGAAGGTATTGGGATCGGGCACGATGAGCGCTCCCTCCGTGCCGTTGATCTCGATGACTCCGCTGCGGGCCAGCACGGCGTCGAAGCTGAAGACGCTGTCGGCGGCCGCGCCGCTCTCGAAGCGGGTCAGCGCCTGGACGTGTGTCGGCACCTCGACGGGGAAGGTCTCTCCCACCCGGTTCCCCACTCGGATCTCGCGAGCGGTGCGGGAACGGGTTCCGAGCGCCATCACCCGATCGACCGCGCCGAAGACGCTCACGAGAGCCGAGACGTAGTACGGGCCCATGTCGAAGAGGGGCCCGGCGCCGCGGGCGAAGAGGAACTCCGGGTTGGGATGGAAGGTGTCGGGGCCGATGTACTGCATGGTCGTGTGCGCCGAGAGGGGGACGCCGATGTCGCCGCGCAGCACGGCGCGGCGCGCGGTCTGCATCCCCGGGCCGAGGATCGTATCCGGAGCGACGCCTACGCGTAGGCCCGCGGCATCAGCGGCGGCGAGCAGGGCGAGCGCACTCTCCCGGTCGATCCCGAGGGGCTTCTCCGACCAGACATGCTTGCCGGCGGCGATGGCCGCCGCGCTGACCGCGGCGTGCGCGGCGGGGATCGTGAGGTTGACGACGATCTCGACGTCGGAGTGGGCGAGCACATCCTCGGGCGCACCGGCGTGCGGCACCCCGTGGCGGGCCGCCTGGGCTGCCGCGCGAGCCGTGTCGAGGTCGCCGATCGCCGTCACGCGGACGTCCGGGAACGAGCCGAGGTTCTCGAGATAGGTGTCGCTGATCATGCCGGCGCCGATGACGCCGATGCCGACGGGCCCCGTGCCGGTCATCGGATGCCCGCTTCTGCGAGGAACGCGATGCCCGCCGCGAGGGCATCGAAGAGGTCGCCGTCGTACTCGTCGAACTCGAGCACGGCGAGTTCGAGCGAGCTCGCCGCCGCCAACGTCGCGGCGAGCGGTACCTCGCCCTGTCCCGCCGGCACCTGATCGAGGACACCCGGAGGCGAGTCCGGGAGGAAGGGATCGAACGCCGTGCTGCCGTCCTTGATGTGCAGGGCCCGCACCCGCCGCCCGAGTCGGGTGACCAGCGCGGGAACGTCCTGCCGCCCGACAGCGGCCCAGTATGCGTCGACCTCGAGGACGACGTCCTCTCGCAGGAGCGAGACGAAGAACTCGTAGGCGCTCCGGCCGTCGATCACGTGATGGAACTCCTGCGAGTGGTTGTGGTACCCGACGCGCAGACCTCGGGATGCGGCGACCGACGCCGCGTGATTCAGCCGGTCGGCCGTACGGCGCACCGCATCCTCGTCGCGCCAGTACTCGGCCCACACCATCGGCTCGAACACCGTGTGCGCCCCGAGCCGGTGCGCCGCATCGAACACCTCGTCCAGCGTCGCCGCGCTCCCCTCGCCCGCGCCCACCAGGGAAGCGTGGACGCTCGGGCTGCGCAGGCCGTGACGCGCGAGGGATTCCGCCAGCGCCGCACCCCCGCCGACGATGTCGTAGGCCTCCACCCGACGCACCCCGAGCCGGGCGAGGTGTGCGAAGGTCTCCTCCCGGTCAGCGGCCAGGTCGTCGCGCAGAGAGTACAGCTGAACAGCGAGTGCGGGTTCGGTCATGGGGAGGATCCTCGATTCTCTGACGCGACGGTGCGTCTGGGCGGGCGGCGATGCCACGCGATGGAGTTGACGAAAACCGACAGTAGTGCCGGTTTTGAAATTCGTCCACCCCCGCTAGGGTCATCCCCATGCCCGACACCCCGCCGCGCGGCTACGCCAGCGGCCGCAGACGCCGCGACCAGGTGGTGTCCGCCGCCTTCGCCGCGTTCGGAACCGTCGGATACCGGCAGACGAGCATGAGTCAGATCGCCGCGGACTGCGGCGTCTCACGCGCCGGGCTCGCGCACCATTTCCCCACCAAGGAGTCCCTCCTCGAGGCGGTGCTCGACGAACGGGATCGGCGCCACTCGCTGCGCTTCTTCGAGGGCGCACCCGGCCCGGGCCGCGACGGACTCGATCACTTCGCCCGACTCGTCGCACTCACCCGAGCCAATGCCACGACACCGGGAATCGTGAGTCTGTACGCCGCCCTCTCGGCCGAGGCGACCGATCCCACCCACCCCGCGCACTCCTACTTCGCGCGTCGATACAAGAACTCGAGGGAGCACCTCGCGCTCGCGGTGGATGACCTGCGTTCTCGCGGACTGCTGCGAGACAGCGCCGTCGACAGCTTTCGGCTGGCAGAGGAGATCATCGCGATCATGGATGGCCTGCAGATCCAGTGGCTCTACTCCCCCCGCACCGTCGACATGGCCGGCCGTCTGCGTGACCGTCTGAGCGAGATCATCCGCGTGGAGCTGCCGCCGGCGTCTCCCGCATCCTCCACGGCGCTGTGAGGTTCTCCGCACGGTGACACCGGGGTAACGCCCCCGAGACAAAGCCGCGATTGACTGAGGACAGTCACCGCATCGCATGGCCGATGCCTTCCGCAGCGAAAGGAGCGGCCGATGATCCCCCGACCGCTGAGACATGACGCCCCCTCCCCCGCGCCGATGCGGGCCGAGGACGTCCCGGCCCAGATGCGCGCCGCCGTCATCGACGCGACCGGAGCGCCGGAGCTCCTCCACGAGACCCAGCTGCCGGTTCCCCAGCCTGTCCTCGGCGAGCTGCTCGTGCGCGTGGTCGCCGCCGGAGTGAATCCCATCGACGCGAAGACGCGCGCGGGGCAGGGCGTGAGCGGAGCCATCGCGGCCTACCCCGCCGCGCTGGGTTTCGACTTCAGCGGCGTCGTGGTCGCGTCTCCGTTCGAGGCGCACCCGTTCCCCGCCGGCACGGAGGTCTTCGGAATGGTGCCCTTCCCCCGCACCGGCGGGACCTACGCCGAGTACGCGGTCGTGCCGTCCCAGTCCGTCGCCCGCAAGCCCGCATCGCTTTCGCACGTCGAGGCCGCCGGCATCCCCCTCGCCGCACTCACCGCGTGGGGCGTGGTCGTCGAGACCGCACACGCTCACGAGGGTCAGCGCGTGCTGATCCACGCCGGCAGCGGCGGCGTGGGCCACTTCGCCGTGCAGCTCGCCGCCTACTTCGGCGCGCACGTGACGGTCACCTCCTCCGCCCGCAACGCCGCGTGGCTCCGTGAGCTCGGCGCGTCCGTGGTCATCGATTACGCCACCACACGTTTCGAGGACGTCGTGGCGGACATGGACGTCGTGATCGACCTCGTCGCCAACACCGAGGACGAGGTCGGAACGCGCTCGCTCGGCGTCATTCGGCCCGGCGGCCTGTACATCATGGTGCCCAGCGGCGGCTGGCCCGGTTTCGCCGAGGCTGCGGCGGAGGCCGGGGTGCGCGCCACCGGCTACAAGGTCATCCCCGACGGCGACGTTCTCGCGACCCTCGCGCGGCTGCTCGACACCGGATCGATCCAGGTCTACGTCGACACCGTGTACGAGCTCGCGGATGCGGCCGAGGCTCACCGCGCGCTGGAGCGCGGCCGCACGCGGGGCAAGTCGGTGTTGCGCATCAGCGAGGCGTGATCGTCAGCGCCCTGCTCGCGGTCTCCGCCACTGCGTCTGCGACCGCATCCAGCAGCGAGGACGTCAGGTTCCACTGCTGCCAGTACAGCGGAACGTCGACAGGCGACCCGGGAAGCAGCACGAGCGAGCCGTCGGCGAGGTCCGATTCCGTCTGGAGATCGGGCAGCATCCCCCATCCGAGACCGCCGCGGACCGCGTCGGCGAACGCGTGCGAACCGGGCACGAAGTTGCGGGGCGGGGACGCGGGATCGACGCCCCGCTCGCGCAACCACCTGGTCTGCAGTTCGTCGCGGCGATCGTAGTCGACAACCCGGGCGTGCTCCGGCCCCAGATGCTCGAGCTCCCGCGCGCATGCCGGCGTTGCCACGGCACGGTAGCGCATCGCCCCGAGGGGACGCGCCCGGCATCCGGCCACGGGGTCGGCCCGGGACGTGACCGCGGCGACCACCCGCCCCGATGCGAGGAGCTCCGCGGTGAAGTCCTGATCGTCCCGGTGGAGATCGAAAACCGCGTCGCCCAGCGCGGCGACCTGCGACAGCGCGGCGACGAACCAGGTCGACAGCGAATCCGCGTTGACGGCGAGCGGCAGACTGACCGCCACCCGACTCTCCCCCTCGCCCGGCTCGCCCAGCTCTCGCAGCACATCGTGCGAGAGCAGCGCATACTGCCGAGCCAGACGCACCACAAGTTCACCGTCCGCGGTCGCGCGGGCGGGCTTCGACCGCACGAGCAGGACACGACCCAACCGCTCCTCGAGCGCACGGATGCGCTGACTGACCGCCGAGGGCGTGATGCGCAGTCGGCGAGCCGCCGCATCCATCGTGCCCGTGTCGACCACGGCCGCGAGCGTCGCCGCGAGGTCGGCGGGAAGATCCGTCATGAGCACAGCTTACGGCGGTGAAGTAATCCGAACTGGTGCTCATGCAGTGCCGAACATAACGTCGGAGTGTGTTCCCTTCGCTCGCCGCGGGCCTCGGCCTCGGCCTCTCGCTCATCGTCGCCATCGGCGCGCAGAACCTGTTCGTGCTGCGCCAAGGCATCCGGCGAGAGCACGTCCTCACCGTCGCACTCGTCTGCTCCGCCTCGGATGCGGCGCTCATCGCCGTCGGGGTGTCGGGCCTCGGGCTCGCACTCGAGGCCGCCCCGTGGGCGGTGCAGGTCGCGCGATGGGTGGGGGCAGCGTTCCTGCTCGCGTACGCCTTACTCGCCGCGCGCAGGGCATGGCAAGGCGGCGGTCTGCCCTCCGTCGACGCGACATCTGCACGAGAGGTGGTGACCACGGTGACGGATAGGGCAGACGAGGCGAGCGACGATGGTGCCACTGTGCAGACATCGCGCGCCGCCCCGCCCGTGGCGACCGCATCCATCCCGGACCGCACCTCGCGCACCGGGGCACTGCTCACATGCCTGGCGCTGACCTGGCTCAATCCGCACGTGTACCTCGACACCGTCTTCCTGCTCGGGTCCGTGGCGAGCACGCATGGCCACACCCGGTGGTGGTTCGCGGCTGGCGCGATGTTGGCGAGCCTGGCGTGGTTCTTCTCCCTCGCCTACGGCGCCCGGCTGCTCGGCCGGATGTTCACGTCGCCGAACGCGTGGCGGGTTCTCGACGGCATCATCGCCGTCGTGATGGCGCTGCTCGCGCTCAGCCTCATCCTCGGCGGCTGATCCGGGCGCAAGCCACGGCATCCTGCCACCCGCTCGTCATTCGCAACAGCCCGCAGCGTCGCCGGCCCATCCGCGGCACAATGTGCGCATGCGTCATGTCCGAGTGATCGTCAGCGGCGCCGTGCAGGGCGTCGGCTTCCGCTATTCCGCCCACGATGCCGCCGCTCGCCTCGGCGTCGCCGGATGGGTGAGGAACCGTCACGACGGCACGGTCGAGGCCGAGCTCCACGGCGAGGAAGGACGCGTGGATCGGATGATCGATTGGCTTCGCAAGGGGCCGCCTGCAGCGCACGTCGAGCGCGTGGAGGTCTCGGAGACCACTCCTACCGGGCCGCTCAGTTTCGACATCCGAGAAGACGCCTGAACATGCACGAAGGGCCCCGTCCGAAGACGGGGCCCTTCGTGTGAGACGTGTCTCAGACCAGTGCGTTGACGTCCAGCGGGATACCGGGGCCGAACGTGGTCGACACCGCACCCTTCTGGATGTAACGACCCTTGGAGCTGGACGGCTTCAGACGGACGATCTCCTCGAGAGCGGCCTTCAGGTTCTCGTCGAGCTGGTCGGCCGAGAACGAAGCCTTACCCACGACGAAGTGCACGTTGGCGTGCTTGTCGACGCGGAACTCGATCTTTCCGCCCTTGATCTCCTCGACGGCCTTGGCCGGGTTCGGGGTGACCGTGCCGGTCTTCGGGTTCGGCATGAGGCCACGGGGACCCAGGACCTTACCGAGGCGACCGACCTGGCCCATGAGCTCGGGGGTCGAGACGGCGGCGTCGAACGACGTGTAGCCGCCCGCGACCTTCTCGATCAGCTCGGCGCCGCCGACCTCGTCAGCGCCCGCAGCGAGAGCGGCCTCGGCGGCCGGGCCCGTCGCGAACACGATGACGCGGGCGGTCTTGCCCGTGCCGTGCGGGAGGATGACGGTGCCGCGCACCATCTGGTCCGCCTTGCGGGGGTCGACCGACAGCTTGAGGGCGACCTCGACGGTCGAGTCGAACTTCTTCGACCCGGTCTCCTTCGCGAGGGTCACAGCCTCGGTCGGGGTGTAGAACTTGTCGGCCTCGATCTTCTCGGCGGCCGCGCGGAATGCCTTGGACTTGGTAGCCATGTTCGTTATCTCCCTCAGTCCTCGACCGTGATGCCCATGGAGCGGGCGGTGCCGGCGATGATCAGCGAGGCAGCCTCGATGTCGTTCGCGTTCAGGTCGGGCATCTTCGTCTCGGCGATCTGGCGCACCTGGTCCTTGGTGAGCTTCGCAACCTTGACGGTGTGGGGGGTCTTCGATCCCTTGGCGACGCCTGCGGCCTTCTTGATGAGCTCCGCGGCAGGCGGGGTCTTCAGGATGAAGGTGAAGCTGCGGTCCTCGTAGACGGTGATCTCCACGGGGATGACGTTGCCGCGCTGCGACTCGGTCGCGGCGTTGTACGCCTTGCAGAACTCCATGATGTTGACGCCATGCTGACCGAGCGCGGGGCCGATCGGCGGCGCCGGGTTGGCTGCACCGGCGTTGATCTGAAGCTTGATCAGGCCGGTCACCTTCTTCTTCGGTGCCATTCTTCTTTCCTTTCATCGAGCGGATGCCGGATGCATCGGCTCTCCCGCATCCCATCGAGAGAAGCGGTTGTGGCAGCGCGCCGAAGCGGCACGCAAACCACAACACTCTACCGCATCACCGGGCGTGTCGCGGCATCCACCGGGACGACGAACGCCCCGCCGGCAGAGCCGGGCGGGGCGTTCGAGGAGCCGCCTACTTCAGCGCGCCGAAGATGCGCGGCGAGGTGCGAGCGTGCGTGACCTGCTCGTAGCTGTACGCCAGTCCGATCAACGTGCCCTCGGAGAAGTCCCGTCCGAGGAACTCGATGTTCGTTCCGACCGTCTGCCCACCTTCGCCCGTGCCCGATGCGCTCATCGGCACGGTCACCGCGGGAAGCCCGGTGTTCGGGCTCAGTCGCATGTACTTGGTGTCGATCGTGCCGTAGGCGTGCGTGCTGGGGTAGATGATCGCGTCGAGGTCGGCGTCGTCCATCATCTTCGTGACGAGCGCCTTGCCGGCCGCGATCTGGCGCGTGTGCGAGCCCTCGGCGCCGGCCCAGGCCTCGTACGTCTCGGGGGTGATGGCGTTGCGGGAGACGTAGGTGCTGCGGTAGCCGGGCACGAAGCTTCCGCTGTCGATGATGCCCTGCAGGCTGCGGGCGGTGACGTTTGGGTTCAGGTAGGACGCGATGTACTGGTCGAGGTCATGCTTGAACTCGTTGGTCGAGCCCGACCCCTCGCCGGTGACGGCGGTGAACTCGGCCGGAGGAGTGATCGTGACGACGGTCGCCCCCTGCGCGGTGAGCAGGTCGCGAGCCGCCGCGAAGCGCGTCGCGGTGTCGCCCGTGCCGCTCAGCGAACCGATCACACCGATCCGTGCGCCCTTGAGAGCGCCCGGGTCGAGGAACGACGCGTAGGACTCCGGAACCTTGCCGACCTGGCGTTGAGTGACGGCGTCGTTCTCATCCACGCCGACGACGGCGTCGAGCGCCAGCGCCGCATCCGTCACGCTGCGCGCGATCGGGCCGCCGGTGTCCTGCGAAAGGGCGAGGGGAATGATGCCGTCGCGGCTTGCGAGACCCACCGTGGGCCGGATGCCGACGAGCTGGTTGTAGGAGGAGGGCACGCGGATGGAGCCGCCCGTGTCGGTGCCGAAGCCGATGCCGGCGAGGTTCGCGGCGATGGCAGCTCCTGTCCCACCCGACGAACCGCCCGCCGTCTTGGTCGTGTCGTAGGGGCTTGCGACATACAGCGAGGAACCTGCCGGCTGGAAGGCGGAGAACTGCGAGCTGAACCCGTAGGCGAACTCGTCGAGGCTCGCCTTGGCGATGATGATCGCCCCGTCGGCCCGGAGTCCCTCGACCATGTGGGCGTCACCGGCGGTCTGGTTCCCGTTCCAGCAGCCGCAACCGCCGGTGGTGACCATGTCCTTCGTGTTGTAGTTGTCCTTGACCGCGACCGGCACGCCCAGCAGCATGCTGGTCATCCCGTGCGCGGCGCGCTCTGCATCGGCGGCTGCCGCCGCCTCGAGGGCGGTGCTGCTCGTCGTGATGATCGCGTTCAGGGGACGGGCGGTGTTCGTCGTGATGGCGGGGGCGGCGGGATCGACGGGGTACGGGATCACCGTGTCGTCGTAAGCCTTGATGCGCTTCAGGTAGGCCGTGGTGAGTTCCACCGAGGTGATCACGCCGGCGTTCATCGCCGCCTGCATGTCGACGGTAGAGGCCTCGATCAGCTCGAACGGGCCGTCGTCGTAGATCATGCGCTGCGACAGGGCGGCGAGGTCCGCGATCGTGATCGCACCGTCCACGTCCGTGTCGATTACGGCGATCTCCGGCCACGCGGCGTCGGCGGCCGTCACGCCGAGATAGCGCGCGGCGACGGCGAGGTCGTCGGCATCGACCTGACGGTCACCGGTGAGATCGAGTTCGGTGTAGTACGGAGCGAGCATCGCGGCGGATGCGGCGGGCTCCGGCTCGGCGAAGGCGGGCGCCACGGCCATGACGGCGGTGACGGTACCCAGTGCCGCTGCGGCGGCGATCGTGCGGGTCGTACGGGTGGACATGGACGCTCTCCTGGAAAACGCGAAGGTTGCGGGAACGACTGCGCGGCGACGGCTCATCGGGTGACCGCCCTGCGGCGGATGAGCAGCACGACGCCGAGCGCGACGACGGCGAGTGCGATCGCACCGACGACGAACCACGGCGTGGCGTCGACACCGGTGGTGGGCAGCGATTCGCTCGTGCCTGCGGCGGGCAGAGCGGCGGGCGTCGACGTGCCCGGCGACGGCGTCGTCGACGGCGGAGACGCGACGGCGGTGATGGCTGTGGTGGCCGGATCGATCGCTGTCACGTCGAGCGAGGCGGTGTCGCGCGCCGCACCGACGAGGTCGGCCGATACCAGCTCGATCACCGCGTCGCCTGCCGCGAGCGCCGTGAACGTGAGCGAGACGAGCGGCTGCGCGCCGACGAGTCCGGGCGAGGTGCCCAGGCGGCTGTGTGCGAGGTAGGCGACGCCACCGTCGGCATCCGCTGTCGCGTCACCGAAGCCGCCCTCAGGGAAGGTAGCGCTGCCTTCGTCGAACGAGAGCAGCTCGACGTCGTAGCCGAGCGCGAGGTCGTAGGCGTAGAGGTCTTCGACGTTGGCTGCGGCGATCGTGACGGTCACCGTGTCGCCGACCTCGGCGGCACTGGTCGCGGTGATCGTGACGCCTGCCGCGGTGGGAGCGGCATGGGCGGCGGGTGCGACGAGCAGCGTCGCGCCGAGCAGCGCCGCTGCGGCGGCCGTGGCCGCCGCGAGGCGGCGCGGGATGAATCTGGGCATGCGGGAGCGGATCCTTCCTGAGGGCCCGCGAAGCGCTCGGGTGCGCTGACGCGGAGGATGTCTGGTGCTCCTGCAGCGTCACAGGCCCGGATTTCCCGCTCGGGCTCTGGAGTGTTTCCACCAGGTAAAAGATGTACCGATCGGTTCACACCCTGGAGGCGCCGTGCACACCTGCCACCCCGCGGCGGAATGACGAACGCCCCGCCGGCAGAACCGGCGGGGCGTTCGAGGGGTCTGCGGGTCAGACCATCTTCGAGACCTGGTCGAACGACAGCTCGACCGGCGTCTCGCGCTCGAAGAGCGAGACGAGGACCGTGAGCTTGCCGCTCTCGGGCTTGATCTCGCTGATCGAGCCGGGAAGACCCGCGAACGAGCCCTCCTTGATGGTGATGGTCTCACCGATCTCGTAGTCGACCTCCGCCGCGATGACGCGGGCGGCCGCCGGGGCGGAGCTGCCGCCACCGGACTTCGCCGGGGCGACGTCCTTGATCTCGACGAGGCTCTTCAGCATGTTGAACGCCTCTTCGAAGCGCAGCGGCGTCGGGTTGTGGGCGTTGCCGACGAAGCCGGTGACGCCGGGCGTGTGGCGGACGACCGACCAGGTGTCCTCGTTGAGTTCCATGCGCACGAGCACGTAGCCCGGGATGCGCACGCGGGTGACCATCTTGCGCTGGCCGTTCTTGATCTCGACGACGTCTTCCATCGGGACCTCGACCTGATAGATGTCGTCCTCGACCTCGAGCGTCGACTTGCGCTGCTCGATGTTGGCCTTCACCTTGCGCTCGAAGCCGGCGTAGGAGTGGATGACATACCACTTGCCCTCGAGCGAGCGCAGTTCCTGACGGAACGCCTCGTAGGGATCGGCGTCCGCGTCGACCTCTTCCTCGACCTCGTCCACGGCGGCGGCCGCGTCATCGATCTCGGCCACGAACTCGGGGTCGAGCACGGGAGCGTCCGGCTCGCCGTTGATGTCGGGTCCGTCGTAGGGCGTCACTTCGTCGGCCTCCTCGGCTGCGCGCTCTGCTTCTTCTTCGGCGAGCGATTCGGTCAGCACCTCGGCTGCCGCTTCGGCCTCGGCGGCTTCGTCGATCTCCAGCGCGTCGTTCACGATCGCGTCGGCCTCGGGGTCTTCCACGTCGGCATCCGCGTCGTAACCGGTGTCGGAGTCCTCATCCTCGTCGTCGCCCTCGATGTGCAGCGCAACGTGCTCCGCAGCCTCGACGGAGCGCTCTTCGGCGGCGAGGGTGTTGCCCTCCTGCGCCTCGTCGTCCTCGCTGGACTGCTCGGCGGCGGTCGCCCAATCGGCGTCGTCGGTGTATTTCTCAGACACTTACGTACTCTCTCGTTCTGGTCTGCGGGTGGCGACACCCGCGCCTCGCGATGTCAGGCTCCGGGGACTCCGAAGACGACTGTCGTCAGCCAGACGAACACGACATCAAGTCCGTAGACCACCGCCATCATCACGATAACGAAGCCCAGGACGACGCCGGTGAACTTCACCAGCTCCTTGCGCGTCGGGGTGACGACCTTGCGAAGCTCCGCGAAGACCTGGCGGATGAAAATGACGATGCGCAGGAAGAAGTTGGGCTTCTTCTCGCGCACGGCACCGCCAGCGGCGACGACCTCGCCCTTCGGCTCGTCCTGGATCATGCACCCACCTGAATCGCTTACGTCGTGCCAGCATGCGCTGGCGCGCAGGGCGGACAGGAATCGAACCTGCAACCTGCGGTTTTGGAGACCGCTGCTCTGCCAATTGAGCTACCGCCCTAGAGACCCGGAGGTCTCGCGCCCGCACTCCTGCCGCGACCTGATCCGAAGGGATGTGTCGTCCCGATGACGGGCACGGCGAAAGAATGCAGACTTCAACTGCACGCTCAAGTGTACGGCATGGCACACGAGGGCGCGAACGCGCTCATCCCGGAAGGCAGGGCGAGAAGACCGCGATCACCACCGCGGGGCCCTCCGAGGCGAGGCTCACGGTAACGCCCTCCTCCGAGATCCAGCCCTGCCTTTCCGGGGAAGGGTCGGCGTCGGCGAGAGGTCGCCACACATCGGGATCCAGGCTTTCGCCGAGGTCGTCACGCACGCCTTCCGCCTCCGAGACGTCGGCCGCGACCGCGAGCACCCCGGTCGCCGTCAGCACGACCTGCTCGGTGTCGGCGGGACGCGAGCACGCCTGTGTGCGCGGCTCGGCGGTTTCCAGCGTTCGCAGCACCTGCGGGTCCACAGCCGATGCCTGAGCGACGAGATCGTCGAACACCTCGTTCATCCGGCGATCCGCCGCATCCGCATCCATCGACGAGCACGCGCTCAGCGCGAACACGGCGAGCAACGAGGCGGCGGCGAGGCCCGAGCGCGCCCTCACGGTCTCATCACCTCCAGCACCTCGTAATCCGCCGCCACGGGCTCCGTGACCTGGACGCCGAGCGACGCGAGATGATCCAGCAGCCACCCGTCGTACCAGCCCTCGACATCGCAGGGCGAGGAGGTGTCGACGTAGTCGGATGCCGGGATGCCGTAGACGTACACGGCGCGACAACTCGCGTCGGCCTCCAGTTCGGGGCCGTACTGGTCGTCGGTGACCCCGGCCCGATCAGCCGCGAGGAAGGCCGGATAGTAGTTCTGGTACTGGTACCAGTGCATGGCCTCGTGCACGAACACGGGCCAGACGGACGACTCCATGCCCGGATCCCATGCCAGGAACAACCAGCTCGGATACCGGGTGGAATAGCAGCCGCCGACGACGATCTCGTACCCGGTGCGTTCGGAGAGGTGATAACCGCAGTTCTCGTCCCCCGCATCGAAAGCGACCTGGACACGGTCCGCGCCGATCGAGGCCAGGAACGCACGCCCGTCCGGATCCGGCCCGGGCATCGCGCTCCCGCCGGGGTTCGGCACGGCCAGCAGCGGCGATTCGGTCCCCGTCTTCCACTCCTCGACCTGCGCGTGCTCGTCGTCCCAGGCACGACGATCGCTCTCGTAGTCGGCCGTCGCCTGCTGGGTGGCGCTCACCTTCTCGGAGGCTGCGGCGAACGTGTCGGCGATCGCCGACTCCTGCTCGGGGCTCATCACGCGCGAGGCGAGCAGTCGCTCCCGCTGCTGCCAGATGAGCCATGCTCCCCCCGCGCCGGCAGCGAGCAGGATGATGAGGACGAGACTCAGCGAGAGACCGACGATCCAGCCCGCGCCGCGACGGCGGCGCGGCGCGGCGGCAGGGACGGTCTGCGGAAGGACGGGCGGCGATCCGGCCTCCGGCGGGGCCGGATCGAACGTCACGCCATCGCCCCTTCGGTGGGCTCTGCGGCTCGCCGTTCGAAGGCGCGTCCGGTGGTGACCGATGGCGTGATGCGCACCAGGACGTCCTTGACGGTGGGAGCCCAGGGCGCCGAGGCGAGCGCTTCGAGCGCCGCGATCTCATCGGAGTGGTCGACGGCCGCTGCCGTTCCGCGCACGACCACGCTCCAGGCATCGTGCGCACTGTGGTCGTCGACCTCGAACAGCACCTCGTCACGGGCGGTGAGCTCGAGCAGTTTCGTACCCGGCGCGGTGCGGAACAGGATGCTGCGCCCGTCGAGCGCGTAGCCGACCGGGAACACGTCGATGCGCTCACCGATCCTGGTCACCAGGCGGCCGACCTCCTGCGTAGCGAGCAGGCGCCACATCGCCTCCTCGTCCAGCACCCGTACCCCATCCGCCTGCGTCGTGTCGCTCATGAGCCCATCCTGGCCCAACCGGCCCCCGCGCGCACGAGATCGTTCTCTCCCCAGGCGCTCAGATGCGCTCATGCTCCCGGAGTACGCTGAACCGGTCGCCGCCCACCACCCGATGGGCGGCGCTGTGACGAGGTTCGAGGAGCGACGGTGAACGAGGTGCCGGCCCCCCAGCAGTTCCAGGTGGATCTTCGCGGGGTGATCGATCTGCTCAGTCGGCACATCTACTCGAGCCCCCGTGTCTTCCTGCGCGAGCTCCTGCAGAACGCCGTCGACGCGATCGCCGCGCGTCGCGCGCTCGATGGCGGCGGCGGTCGCATCCGCATCACCCCGGCAGGGCTCGAAGCACCCGAGTTCATCATCCGCGACGACGGCATCGGCCTCACCGAGAGCGAGGTCGCCGATCTGCTGGCGACGGTGGGGCGCAGCTCCAAGCGCGACATCTTCGACCTTCCGCGCAGCGACTTCCTCGGTCAGTTCGGCATCGGGATGCTGTCGTGCTTCATGGTGTGCGACACCATCGTGATCCGCTCGCGAAGCGCCGCCGGAGGACCCGCCGTCGAGTGGGTCGGGCGTTCGGACGGGACCTTCGCCGTGCAGCCGTTCGACGGCGAGATGCCGGTCGGCACCAGCGTGCACCTGACCCCGCGCAGCGACAGCGTGTCGCTGCTCACGGCTGCGACGGTGTCGGAGCTCGCCGAGACGTTCGGCCGCTACCTGCCGGTTACGGTCGTGGTGGATCTGCCCGGCGGCGGCGAGACCACCGTGACCGAGCCCGCCCCCTTCCTCGACGGCGATCTGGAGACGCGGCTGGCATACGGCCGCGAACTGATCGGCGTCGAGCCGCTGGACGCGATCGAGCTGACGGTCGCCGCGACCCAGACCCGCGGCGTCGCCTACGTGCTGCCGTTCGCCCCGCCCCCCTCTGCACGTCAGAGCACCCGCGTATACCTGCGCCGGATGCTGCTGGCCGAGCGTGCCGACGACCTGCTCCCGGACTGGGCGTTCTTCGCGCGGGCGGTCATCGACTCAGGCGGGCTGCACCCGACCGCCAGCCGCGAGGCGCTCGTCGACGACGACGCGCTCGAGCAGACCCGCAGCGAGATCGGCGACGCGATCCGGCGATGGATCCTGGAGCTGGCGTTGCGCGAGCCGGCGCGGCTCGCGCAGTTCGTCGCCGTCCACGAGGTCGCCCTGAAATCGCTCGTCCGCCACGACGACGAGCTGGCCCGCTTCATCGTGCGCTGGCTCTCGGTCGAGACGACCGCGGGGCGCGTGCGGATCGAAGAGCTCGTGCGCCGCTCGCCGGAGGTGCGTTACGCCGAGACCGTCGACGAGTTCCGTCAGCTGGCGAGCATCGTGCCGCCCGGGACGCTTCTGGTCGACGGCGGCTACCTCTACGACGCCGAGCTCGTCCGCTTGCTGCCCGAGATCTTCCCCGAAGTCACCGTGGAGCGCGTCGAGGTCGGTGCCGAGATGGACCGGCTTGATCTGCCGCCGCTCGACGACCGCAACGCCGCCCTCGATCTCGAGCGCCGCGCTCGTGCTGCCCTCGGCGACGTCGACGTCTCCGTGCGCTCGTTCGAGCGTCGCGAGCTGCCCGGCCTGTTCGTCGCGGATCCGCAGGCGCTCCGGGCTCTCGACCGGGGGCGCGCCCGCGGCGCCGCAGGCTCGCTGTGGTCAGGCGTCCTCGACCGCGCCGAGAAGGCCGTCTCCGCAGCGGACGCGGATGCGGCACCGCCCGCCGCCAGGTTGTGCCTGAACTGGGGCAATCAGACCGTCCGCGCCCTCGCCGCGGCCGGCGACGCGGCCGTCTTCGACAGCGGCATCCGTCTGCTGCACGTGCAGTCGCTCCTCGCCGGCCATCACCCGCTCAGCCCGCGCGATCGCGCCGTGATGAGCACCTCACTCGCGGAGCTGCTCGACAGGGCACTCGCCGCCAGCCACGACCCGGAAGGAGCAACATGACCGGTTACGCGACCCGCATCCGATCGCTGTTCGACGAGATCGACCGCACGCCCTGGGGGCCCGCCGAGCGGGCATTGGTCGCCCAGGCGGTGGCGCTGGCGCAGGAGAGCGGCGACGAGCGCCTCGAGTACGAGGCGCGGATGCGGCAGACCGCCAGCGCCAACATGGGCGGCGACACGGATCTGATGCTCACCTCGTTCGCGTGGTGCCTGGGGCACCACGACGCCGACCCCGAGCGCTTCCCCGCCGAGCTGGAGCCGGCCGGCGACCTCATGTGGCACTACAAGTGGATGGCGGGCGCGCTCCGCGGCTCGCCCGAGTTCTCGTCCGAGCAGATCACGGCCGTGCTCGATGACATGCAGACGCATTACGAGCGCGCCGGTCACGGCATGAGCGGCGTGCTGATGGCGCGCTTCGAGGACGCGTGGTCGGCGGGACGCATCGACGAGGCGGCCGAGCTGCGACGTCGACTCGACGCCACGCCCCGCGACGAGTACAGCCACTGCGACGCCTGCACGCGCAGCCAGTTCGCCGGATTCTTCGCGGAGACCGGCGACGAGGCGGAGGCGATCCGTCTCGTCGAGGAGCTCGTGGAGGGCGGCTTCACCTGCGGCGAGGAGCCCGAGCACGCCCTCGCCCGCTCCCTCCTGCCCTACCTGCACGCCGGGCGCCCGGATGAGGCCCGGGCCGCGCATCTGCGCAGCTACCGCCTCGCGAAGGACAACGCCGACAACCTCTCGATCGTCGCGAAGAACATCGTCTTCTGCGCCATCACGGGCAACGAGGCACGCGCCCTCGCGCTCGTCGAGCGTCACCTGCCGTGGCTCACCCACGACGGACTGAATGCCAGCGCGCACCTGGAGGCGCTCGCGGCCTTCGCCGTTGCGTTGGATGCGGTCGCCGCCGCGGGGCATCCCGACGCCGCGGTGCGCGGCTCCGACGCCGAGGCGCTCGTCCCTCTCATCGGCGCTCACGAGGGTGTCTGGCCGGCCGCCGAGCTCGCCGCGCGCATGTGGGACGCCGCCGCCAGCATCGCGCAGGCCTTCGACGCTCGGAACGCGACCGACGCCCAGAGCGCCTGGCTCGCCGGACAGCGCGCGGTCGGCGCCGAGCGCTACGAGGTGCCGATCAGCTCCCACGACTTCGCCGCCCGGTCCTCCGTTCCCGCTCCCCGCACACCCGCGGAGCGCGTCGAGCGCGCGCTGACCCTGCACCAGCTGGGCTCGATCGCCTCCCTCGAGGCGATCGTCGAGGCGCTGGACGACGCGGACGTCGAGCAGCGGGTTGCGCTCACGCACGGGCTGCTCGCGGTGCTCATCGCGCTCGGTCGCCTCGACGAGGCCCAGGCCGCGCTACCGACGCGCATCGCCGCCCTCCGCGCGGCAGAACGCGTCGCGCAAGCGGAGCTGGAGGAGGAGCTGGGGCTCCTGCTCTACGGCGCCGACGCCGACGACGCGCCGGAGACTCTCCAGCGAGAGCTCGACGAGCGCCACGAGGCACCCGCCGGGGTGCGCGCGGACCTCCTCGCTACGATCGCCTTCCTCCGGCTCAAGGATCAGACGGCCACCGAGCCCGACGATCGTCGACGCACCGCGGAGATGTTCGCCGAGGCGGCGGAGCTGTTCGCCGAGGCCGGGGAGGCCGGCCCCTCGCACTCGCAGCGCTGGATGCAGGCGGACATGACGGCGGCGGCGGGAGACCTCCCCGAGGCCATGGCCCTGCTGGAGGCTCTCCTCGCGGAACACGACCTCAGCGACGCGCGTCGTGCGCGGGCCCTGCTGCTGCGCGCCCGCACCCGCGGCGCACTGACCGAGTACGCCGCGGGCGCCGCCGACGCCGACGAGGCGATACGCATCCATCTGCTGGCCGGTGCCGACGACCGGCTCGTGAGCGATGTCTTCTTCCTCGCGGGCGCACTGCACGAGGATGCGGGCGCCATGGTCGAGGCTGTCTCTCGCTACCGTGTCGCCACCGAGCGCCGGGAGGCCACGGGCGCTCCGGCGACGGACCTGCGCTTCCGGCTCGGCCGCGCCCTGTTGGGCGCGGGTCTCAGCGAGGAGGCCATCGAGGTGCTCGATCAGGTGCTGCAGGAGGAGACGGCCGCGGAGGAGCCCGCCGGCTCGCGTGCGATCACCGTCGGGCTGCTGACCCGTGCGTTCGAGCAGGCGGGACAGTTCGGCAACGCGCTGGGCGGCTGGGAGTTCGTCGCACAGCTGCACGAGGAGGCGGATGAGCCCGCCGCCCGTGCCTACGCCCTGAAGGAGCACGGACGGCTGCTCGGCCGCTTCGGCGAGATCGACGACGCGATCGACTCGTTGACGCAGGCCGTGGAGATCGTGCGCGGGGACGAGGAGCAGGTGGGCCTGCTGGCCGACGGCCTCCACACACTCGCGCAGGCGCACCAGCAGCGGGGAGAACTCGAGAAGGTGTTCTGCCTTTTGGACGAGGCCGTCGAGCTCGGACGGGCGAACGACGCCGCGTGGTTCGTCGCCGATGTGCTCGACACGCGCGCACGCGCTCTCGCCGCCGCCGAGCGCACGGACGAGGCCGTGGCCACCGCGCTGCAGGCGGCCGACGGCTTCGTCCAGGCCGGTGACGCGATGTCCGCCGGCCGCTCCGAGTTCGTTGCCGCGCGCATCCTGATGGGCGCGGAGCGCGCCGCGGATGCGGTCCCGCTCTACCGCGCGGCGATGGAGCACGCCGGTGACGACGAGGCACTGCGCCAGACCGCCGCCCTCGAGCTCGGTGACGTGCTGGAGAGCCTCGGCCGGCCGGCCGAGGCGGCCGAGGTCCGCGCGACGCTTCCGGCATGACGATGGTGGCGCGAGATCCTCGCCCCACCATCGTTCCGGCTCAGGCCGCGATGCGGATGAGCTTCTTGTTGACGAACTCGTCCGCCGCCAGCAGTCCCATCTCGCGGCCGGTACCCGACCGCTTGACGCCACCGAACGGCAACTCGGGGGAATCGGCCAGCACGCAGTTGACGTAGACCATGCCGGCCTCGATCCGATCCGCCACACGTTCCGCCTGCGCGGGGTCCGTCGTGTAGACGTAGGAGCCGAGCCCGAAGCTCGTATCGTTCGCCACGCGCACCGCATCCTCCTCACCCGAGACGCGGTAGACCACGCCTGCGGGCCCGAAGAGCTCCTCGCGGTAGACGTCCATCTCGGGCGTGACATCCGTGAGTACGGTGGGCGCATAGAACGCGCCCTCACGGGTGCCGCCGGTCACCAGGCGCGCACCCTGCGCGACGGCCGTGTCGACCTGCGCCTCGAGCCGCTCGGCGGCCGCGAGAGAAGAGAGGGGCCCGAGCAGGGTCTCTTCGGCGAAAGGATCGCCCATGGGCGTCTCTGCCATCGCGGCGGTGAACTTCTCGAGGAAGGCGTCATACAGCTCGTCGACCACGATGAAGCGCTTGGGCGCGTTGCAGGACTGCCCGTTGTTGTCCATGCGCGCCTCGACCGCGGCGGCGACCGTGGCATCCAGATCCGGGGTGGAGAGCACGATGAACGGGTCGGATCCGCCGAGCTCCAGCGCGACCTTCTTGAGGTTGCGACCGGCGATCTCCGCGACGGCGGCGCCGGCACGCTCCGAACCGGTGACCGAGACCCCCTGCACCCGCGGATCGGCGATGACGGTCGCCGCCTGCTCGTTGCTCGCGTAGAGGTTGAGGTACGCGCCCTCAGGCAGACCCGCATCCCGGTAGATCGACTCGATCGCCGCGGACGACTCCGGGCACTGCGGCGCGTGCTTGAGCAGGATGGTGTTGCCGAGCACCAGGTTCGGGGCCGCGAAGCGGGCAACCTGGTAGTAGGGGAAGTTCCACGGCATGATGCCCAGCAGCACCCCGAGCGAGGTCGGGCGGATCACGGCGGAGCCCTCGCCGAGGATGTCGATCGGCCGATCCGACGTGATCTGCTCGGCGTGGTCGGCGTAGAACTCGGTGATGTCGGCGGCGAAGTCCACCTCACCCAGGGCAGCGGCCAGGGGCTTGCCCATCTCCCGCACGGCGCTCGCGGCGAGCTCGTCGCGGCGCTCGCGGTGGAGTTCGGCCGCGCGCCGCACCAGCGCGGCGCGCTCGGCGACCGGCATCTCGCGCCAACGTCGGTAGGCACTCTCGGATGCGGCGAGCTTCTGTTCGAGTTCGACGTCGCTGAGGGCGGGGTAGGTGGCCAGCCGCTCACCGGTGGCCGGGTTCACGACCGCGTATTCGCTGCTCATTCGTCCTCCTTGGTTGTGGTCACAGTCTGCCCTCACCGCCGGCGGCGGCGCAGGCTCTCGGGCGCATCCAGGCTCAGCGTGCGTCCGCGGAAGAAGTCGGGACGCTTGACCGCCTGCCAGATCATGATCACGACACCCAGCAGAATGACGGTCACCCCCAGCACGAAGACGAGTCCCAGACCGAAGATCTGCGAGCCCGAGCCGTAGTCGGGATCCATCGAGTCGACCAGCGTCGTCACGAACAGCACCGCGAGGATGGCCCCGCCCACGAGAGGGAAGAGGAAGGTGAAGACGAAGGTGCGCACCGAGTCGAACCACTGCTTGCGGAAGTACCAGACGCACGCGAAGGCCGTCAGACCGTAGTAGAAGCAGATCATCATGCCGAGGGCGGTGATGGTGTCCCACAGCACGTTCTCGCTCACGAAGCGCATGACCGCGTAGAACACCGACGCCACGACGGACGCGACGATCGTCGCGAACCCCGGGGTGAAGAAGCGCGGACTCACCTTCGCGAACCGCTCCGGCAGTGCGCCGTAGTGCCCCATGGCAAGCAGTGTGCGCGCCGGCGATACGAACGTCGACTGCAGTGAGGAGGCGGAGCTGGTGAGCACCGCGAGCGACACGAGGGCGGCGAGCGGTCCGAGCACCGGACCCGACAGGTGGAAGAACACGTTGTCCTGGATGTCGGGGTTGCCGAGCCCGAACTCCCCGGTGCCGACACCGGCGAACATGATGAGCGAGACGGCGAGCAGCAGGTAGAGCGCGACGATGACGAGCACGGTGATGGTCGCCGCCCGTCCCGGCGTCTTGTCGGGGTCCTTGGTCTCCTCGTTCATGGTGAGGGTGACGTCCCAGCCCCAGAAGATGAAGATCGACAGCGAAAGGCCCGCGGCGAAGGAGCTGAACGACGAGACGGCGAACGGGTCGAACCACGACCAGTCGAACGGCGTCGCATCGAAGCCGTTGCCGTTGACCGTCTCGATGATCGCCGCGATCGCGAAGACGACCAGGACGACGACCTGGAATCCGACCAGCACGTACTGCAGCTTCTGCGTCGTCTGCATGTCGCGGTACGAGACGAAGGTCGCCGCCGCCATGAACGCGAGGCACACCAGGACGTTCACCCCCGGTTGCGCCGCGATGTCGGCGATCGAGGGATTCTGGGTGATCTGGGCGATGAGCAGGAACAGGAAGTCGACGGCGATTCCGGCGAGGTTGGAGAGCACGAGGATGGTGGCGGCCACCAGCCCCCACCCGGCCATCCAGCCGATCCACGGTCCGAAGGCGCGCGTGGCCCACGTGAACGATGTGCCGGAGTCCGGCATGCGCCGGTTCAACTCGCGGTAGCCGAACGCCACCAGCAGCATCGGGATGAAGCCGACCAGGATGATCGCCGGGACCTGCACGCCCACCGCCGAGACCGTGGGTCCCAGCGCCGCGGTCAGGGTGTAGGCGGGCGCGATGCAGGAGATGCCGATGACCACGGCGCCGATCAGGCCGACCGTTCCCGCGGAGAGCCCCTTCTTGGAGAGTCCGCCGGTCTCGGCAGCGACGGCCTGCGATTCGGGTGCGCTCATCATCGAGCCCCTTCTGCGTTGCGGGTGCGTGGCACCACGATCATGGGAACGGGCAGCACGTGCAGCATCTTCGCCGCCGTCGAGCCCAGGAACAGCCGACGCGGCTGCGCGAGCCGGCTCGAACCGACCATGGCGATCTCGCCCGGGAGCCATTGGATCTGCGACACCGCATCCTCGATGTCGGCGCCCTGCGCGCTGACGACGTCGGCGACGGATCCTTCGCCGAGCGAGGCGCGCGCCTGGGCGAGCACCGCCTCGGCATGCGTCGCCTCGGTGAGCCGAATGACGCCGGTGTCGACGCCCGCGGGCAGATCGACCGTTGCGAGCGACAACAGGCGCAGGGGCGCACCCGACGCGCTGGCCAGCCCCGCTGCCTCGGCCAGGAGCACGTCGCCGCCCGGCCGCGTGCCGATCGCGGCGGTGACCCGCTCGATGCCCACGGATGCGGCGATCTCGCGGGCACCCTCCGGAGCGAGGACGACCGGGACGTCGGAGGAGTGCATGAGCTCGTTGGCGACGGTACCCAGGCGGTGGCGTCCGCGGAGTCCGCCGTTCGCGGCGCCCACCACGATCATGCCGGCTCCGAACTCGGCAGCGGCAGCGATGAGGCCCTCGGCGAAGGACTCGCCGTAGCGGACGTGACGACCGTGGGCGACGGTGTCCTTGAGCGTCTCGGATGCTCGGGCCAGCCACTCCCGTGCCCGTTCCCGCACGAGCCGGTCGTACCCCGCGTCGGGCGGCGTGATGACCGAGCGCTCCCCCGGCAAGACCATCACGATCTCCAGCACCGATCCGGTCGCCGCCGCGAGCCGTGCCCCCAGCGCGAGCGCGTCGGCGCCCGCATCCGTCGCGGTGTAGCCGACGACCACCGGGGCGGCCATCAGCGCAGCTCCTCGAGGATCTCGGATGCGGCGCGGTGCCCCATCCGGATGGCGCCGTCGACGTGCTGGTAGCCGGCGCCGGCCATGTCGCTGCAGGCCAGGTGGATGGGCCCGACCGCCGTACGCAGGTCGGCGCCGTAGCGGTGGAGGCCGCCCAGGTCGAAGCTCGCCGCGTACGCGCCGCGGGTCCACTCCTCGCTGCCCCAGTCGCTCTCGTAGTAGACGATCGGGTTCTTGGCCTCGGCACCGTAGTAGTGCGACAGCGATTCGAGGATGCGTTCCTTGCGCTCGGCGGCGTCGAGGCGGAACAGATCGTCGGCGTTGCGGTCGGAGACGAAGCCGACGAGCGTGCCGCGCTCGTCGCCGTGGTTCGTGTTGTCGTACGCCTCGTGCGAGAGCTCGTACGGGCTGAATGCCGTGCCGGACAGCCCCTGCTCCCGCCAGAACGGACGGTCGTAGACGGCGTGCACCTTGATGACGAAGCCCATCGAGATGTGCTGGTGCATCTGCTGCTGCAGGCGCGGCAGCGGCGGCACGAAGGAGATGCGGGGGTACAGCACGGGCGCGAGGGCGAGGATGGCGCGGCGCGCGCGGACCGTGACGGATGCGGCCTCGGCCACGACCCCGCCCTCGTCCCAGGCCAGCGAGCGCACCGGCTGTTCCAGCAGCACGTCCTCGCCCAGGCGCTCCGCGAGCAGCAGCGGCACCTGCTGGAGTCCGCCCACGACGCGCTTGTCGAGGATGAAGTCCGCGTCGACGAGGTGTGAGTAGCTCCCGGCGCTGGCCGCCATGAGCAGCGACTGCAGGAGGGAGAAGGCGTGCGTCGGCTTGGTGAGCATCGCCGAGCCGGTCGCGAAGGCGAGGTTGCGCACCGCCTCGTCGTCGTCGGTCTGCGAACGCAGCCACGCGTCCCACGAGATGGTGTCCCACTCGGCGGCCTTCGGGTGAGCCCACGGACGGTCGGGGTCGATCTCGGCGACCATCGCGTCGAGGTCGGCGGTGATGCGTTCGATCTCGGCGGCCGTGTCGGGCGCGACCGGGAAGACGTCTCCCGTGAACCGCGTCACCGTGCCGTCGGGGCCGACGTAGACACTGTCGCCCTCGCGATAGCGCGAGAAGGTCGAGAGGCCGAGTTCTGCGACCGTGTCGATGAGCGCCTGCTGATCGGGCGACACCCACTGACCGCCGATCTCGAGCATCGCTCCCTCGATCGTGTCGGTCCACAGACGCCCGCCGACGCGATCACGCGCCTCGAGCACGGCGACCGACAGCCCGGCCTTGCGGAGGTCGTTCGCGGCGGTCAGCCCGGCAGCTCCCGCGCCGATGACGACGACGTCCCTGATGATCTCGGTGGTGCTCATCTCACTCCTTCGTGGTGCTCGGGTGTTGTGTCTCAGACGGCGGCGAGGGATGCGGCGAGGACGTCGAGTCCCTCGCCGAGGAGGTCGTCGTCGATAGAGAGGGGCGGCAGGAATCGGATCACGTTGCCGTAGGTGCCGCAGGTCAGCAGGATCACGCCCTCGGCGATGGCGGCCTTCGCGACCGCGGCGGCGAGCGCCGCATCCGGAGCCCCCGTCGCCGGGTCGACGAACTCGACCGCCACCATCGCGCCGCGGCCGCGGACGTCGCCGACGCGCGGGTCTGCCTTCTGGAGCGTCTCGAGGCGGGCGGTGAGGATCGCGCCGATCTCACGGGCTCGCTCGACGAGACCCTCGTGTTCGTACGCGTCGATCGCCGCGAGCGCTGCGGCGCAGGCGATCGGGTTGCCGCCGTAGGTGCCGCCGAGCCCGCCGGCGTGGGAGGCGTCCATGATCTCCGCCCGACCGGTGACGGCGGCGAGCGGCAGTCCGCCCGCAAGACCCTTGGCGGTCGTGACCAGGTCGGGCACGATGCCGAACCCGGCGCTCGCGAACATCTCGCCGGTGCGGGCGAAGCCGGTCTGCACCTCGTCCGCGATGAAGACGACGTTGTTCGCGCGGCACCAGTCCACGAGCGCTCTGAGGAACCCGTCGGCCGGAACGATGAAGCCGCCTTCTCCCTGGATGGGCTCGATGACGAGCGCCGCGAGGTTGTCCGCGCCGACCTGCTTCTCGATCATCGAGATCGCGCGCGCGGCCGCATCCGCGCCGCTCAGGCCGTCTCGGAAGGGGTACGACAGCGGGGCGCGGTAGATCTCGCCGGCGAAGGGGCCGAAGCCGCTCTTGTACGGCATCGCCTTCGCGGTGAGGGCCATCGTGAGGTTCGTGCGGCCGTGGTAGCCATGATCGAATGCGACGATCGCGGGCTTGCCGGTGTACTTGCGTGCGATCTTGACGGCGTTCTCCACGGCCTCGGCACCGGAGTTGAACAGTGCGGTGCGCTTGTCGTGATCGCCCGGAGTCAGCCGATTCAGGGCCTCGGCGACCGCGACGTACGAGTCGTAAGGCGAGATCATGAAGCAGGTGTGCGTGAACTGGGCCGCCTGCGCCCGCACGGCCGCCACGACGCCGGGGTGCGCATTGCCGACCGAGGTGACGGCGATACCGGAGCCGAGGTCGATGAGCGAGTTCCCGTCGGCGTCGACGACCACCCCACCGCCCGCGGCCACCGCCTGGATGGGCACCGTGTGACCGACGCCGGCGGGAACCGCCGCGGCCTTGCGCGCCAGGAGCTCCAGGGAGCGCGGGCCGGGGATGGCGGTGACGAGGCGCCGCTCCTGCGGCAGCGAGGGTCCGCCCAGGGGCGCGGTGGTGACGTCGGCGATGCTCATGGCCGCGAGCGTAGGGCGAACGCGGAGCGCGCCGCACTCGCCTGCCCGTACACGTGCGCGCACGAGATGCGCCACGATGTACAACATGAGTACGTCCCTCGGCGACAGCCCGACCCTCGGCTCCCTCCTCGCCCGGCGGGATCTGGACCTGCGTGCGGCGAGGGAGTTCGACGGCGCCACGCTCGCTGCGCGGGTGCAGGGCGTCCACAGCTCGGACCTCGCCGACCCGACGCCGTTCCTGGCGGAGGGGCTCGTGCTGCTCACGACCGGCACGCAGTTCCTCGGCTCCGACGACGATTCGTCCGACTTCGACGCCTACGTCGCCCGCCTCCGCGGACGCGGCATCACGGCCCTCGGCTTCGGCACCGAGGTGGTCCGCGAGGGCATCCCTCGCGGACTGGATGCGGCGTGCCGATCCCACGGACTCCCGCTGTTCGAGGTGCCCTACCGCACTCCGTTCATCGCCGTCGCCCGCGCCAACGCGCAGTCGATCGCCGCAGAGGAGTACGCGAGGCGCAGTTGGGCGCTCGCTGCGGGGCGCGCACTCTCGCTGGCGGCGCTGCGTGCCGATGGGCTCGCCGCGACCCTGGACGAGCTCGCGCGACAGCTGGGCGGCTGGGTCGGCATGTTCGATGCCGCAGGCGCCCTGACCCACGAGCATCCGGCGGCGACTTTGGATGCGGCCACGCGCGACGACCTGCGCGACGAGGTGTCGGCGCTGCTTCGCCGCGGCGCGCGGGCGGGGTCCTCGCTGCATATCGGTTCCACCCCGTTCCACGTGCAGACCCTCGGCCGCGGCGGGCGTCTGCGCGGCGCGATCGCCGTGTCGGCCGAGGTGTTCGACCGCGAGGCACGCGGGGTCGTGACGACGGCCGTCGCGATGGCGGGGCTCGCGCTCGAGCAGCGACAGACGCTCGCTCAGGCCACGACGGTGCTCCGAGCCGGGCTTGCCGAGGCGCTGCTGGCCGGCGACGGCGCACTCGTGCGGCGCGTGTCGAAGCCGCTGTGGGGGACGCTCGGCACGGGGGCGATCGCGATCGGTCTGACGAATGCCGAGGCCGCCCGCCGCGAAGACGTCCGCGAGTGGCTGGAGAGCGCCGTGGCCGCCCGAGGCGGCTCGTTGTTCTTCGGTCGGATCGAGGACGGACTGCTGCTGGCGGCGCCCGTGCGAGACGGGGTGTTCGCCGAACTCGCCGCGAAACTCGGCCTGCGAGTGGGCGTCTCCGCTCCCGCGACGCTCGACACGGTCGGCGTGGGCCTCTCGCAGGCCCGGGTCGCGCGGGAGCGCGCCTCGGCGGGATCGGCCGCGGCGTTCGCGGAAGTGCGCGGCGGCCTGCTCTCCTTTCTCGACGACGAGCGCGTCGGCGCGATCGCCCGCGCGGAGCTGGAACCTCTGCTGCGCCACGACGCTGAGCATGCGACCGCTCTCGTGGCCACCCTCGACGCATGGCTCGCAGCGGACACCGCCCACGAAGCCGCCGCCCGGGCGCTCGGCGTGCATCGGCACACCGTGCGGGCCCGTCTCGCCCTCACCGAACGCGTGCTCGGCGTCGACCTGTCCTCGTTCGCGGTGCGCGCGCAGCTCTGGCTCGCCCTCCGCGCGCTGGACTGACCGCCCCGACCGGGCCGAACGTCAGCCGCAGCCGCAGCTGGCGCGCACGAAGAGCGCCGGGGCGAACACTGCGTCGAAGGGCGAACCGTCCTCGGGGAGCGGACCGGCCGTCCCCGCGAGGATGCGGGCCGCGGCGCGCCCCATCGCCTCCATCGGCTGACGCACGGTGGTGAGCGCCGGCGTGCTCAGCCGCCCGGCGAGGATGCCGTCGAACCCGGTCACGATCACATCGTCGGGCACGCGGAAGCCCAGCTCGCGCACCACGTCCATGGCGGCCAGCGCGTTCTGATCCGTGGAGCACACGAGTGCCCGCGGCATCCGGCCGGCCGCAGCGAGCGCGTGCAGCTGCTCGGCCATCCGGTCGGGTCCACGCACCGTGGCATCGACCGGTTCGTCCTCCGGGGCGAGCCCCGCCTGGATGAGACTCTCCCGGTACTGGGCGAAGCGCTCCTCGCCGTCCCAGGAGTCCAGCCTCCCGACGAACGCGAACGAGCGCACGCCGTGCACGTCGAGCAGGTGCGCCATGATCTCGCGCATCCCCCCCGTGTTGTCGACACGCACGCGATGGTGGCCGTCCGCGGCGGGCGCGGCGGAGAACAGCACGATCGGTATCGATGAGGAGAATCGCGACAGCGCCGCCGCGGACCCCTCGGACGGGAAGATCGCGAGTCCGTCCACACGCCCAGCCGTGTCGGCGACCGAGACGTCGTTGTCGGAGCCGCTGCTGAGCATGACGGGCCTGCCCATCACCCAGCACTCCAGCGCGAATCCCCGCTGGACCTCATCCACGTACAGCGGGAACGCTCTCGGGTCGGCCAGCAGTTCGTCGTCGGTCTCGGTCCACGCAATGGTGCGCGGCCCCTCGAGATCGGGGCTGTGCAGGTCGCGCAGCGCCCGCACCCGCGCCTCCGGCTCGTGGGCCCGCTCGAGCATCAGGTCGAACGCGTGCAGGCCGAGGATGCCGGTGCGTCCGCGCGCGAGTCCCCGCGCCGACGCGCTGGGCGCGTAGCCGAGCCGCCTGGCCGCCTCCAGCACGCGCTCGCGCGTCGCATCGCTGAGCTGCTCGGGCCTGCGGAACGCGAAGGAGACGGAGGCGATGGACACACCCGCCTCCTGGGCGACGTCGTAGACCGTCGTGCGGCGCGTCCGCGGGCGTTCACTCACGCGTGCGACATCCTTCCCTGCGACAGGCCGTGCGTGCCCTAGGCGAGTCGCAGCCCGTGACGCACCGGGAACAGCGGGTCCCCCGTATCCGACGGTACATCCTCCCTCGACGCACGCACGGCTGCCATCGATCGCGGCAGCTCCACGGGCAGCCGCCCCTCGGGCCGCACGCGACCGGTCAGGGCGTCGATCACCGCGCGGGGAGAGCTGCCGTAGTCGACGACGATCGCCGCCGCATCCGCTACGAGCGGGGTGAGGATCGCGGGGCGGTCGATCGTGACCACCAGCACCAGCGGGCACTGCCTCGCGATCTGCTGCAGGCGATAGACGAGCCCGGGCGGGAAGTCCAGGGAGCCCTGGTGGAACCATGCCTCGAGGAACAGGTCGTCGCGCGCATCGAACGGCGCCTTGATCCGCACGATCGCGAGATCGGCGGATGCGGGATCCGCGACCGTCGGTCCGAGCTCGGCGACATCCGCGTCGGCGAACCCCTCGACGTACATCGCCGCCACCTTCGTCAGCGGAAGGGTCGCCCCCTCGGCTCCCTCGCGGTTGAGCAGGACGGTCAACGAGCGCGCCTGCGCCCGTTCCCCCGCAGCACGGAAGTCGGCGTTGCCGACGATCCGCTCAGCCGCGTCGACGTCGACGTAGGGGTCGTCGAACAGGCCGAGGGCGAACTTGACCCGGAGAAGCCGTCGCGCCGACTCGTCGATGCGCTCCTCGCTCACGCGACCCGAGCGCACGAGCTCCAGCAGCAGCTCGACGCACTCCTCGCCGCCGAACTGGTCGGCGCCCGCATCCAGGATCTTCGCCATGCGCTCGATCGGCGTGAGCGTCTCGACCCCCCACGCCCGCGCAGGCAGCACCTGGTCGCCGACGTGGTTGTCGTTCACGAGCTCCCAGTCCGTCACGACGACGCCGTCGTAGCCGAGTTCGCCGCGCAGCAGGTCGGTCACGATCTGCCGGTTGTAGCCGAACCCGACCTCCTCGATCTGCTCGCCGCCGCGCTCGAGGCCGACCGGCATCCCGTAGTACGGCATCATCCCCGCCGTCCCGCGTCGAATGGCCTCGCGGAACGGCTCGAGGTGGTATTCGAACATGCCCCCCGGGTAGACCTGCTCCCGGCCGTACGGGAAGTGGGCGTCCTCGCCGTCCTTCTGCGGGCCGCCGCCCGGGAAGTGCTTCGTCGTGCAGGCGACGCTTTCCGGCCCCAACCGGTCGCCCTGGAAGCCCTGGAGATAGGCTGCGGTGAACTCGGCGACGCGCTGCGCATCCTGGCCCAGCGTCTGCGCCTGACGTCCCCAGCGCGGTTCTGTCGCGAGATCGATCTGCGGGTGCAGCGCGGCGCGGATGCCGACGGCCACGTACTCCTGCCGCGCGATGTCGGCGAAGGCGCGCACCGTCTCGACGTCGTCGATGGCGGCGAGGCCGAGGCCCTCCGGCCATTGCGAGAACGGGCCGGCCGAGAAGGCGACCCCCGTGTTCTCCACGAATGCGTGGCGCGGATCCGTGCTGATGGTGACGGGTATGCCGTGCGGCGTCTGCTCCGCGAGCGCCTGGAGGGCGTTGTTCCACGTGGCCGCCTGCCGGGCGGTGCGGATGGCATGCACGTTGAAGTGGTTCATGTGCTTGTCCCGCACGACGGTCGTCGTCGGCGACTTGGAGATGCGCCCCGGGTGCTCGAGGAGCGCGCCGTCCTCGCCGACCTCGATGACCGTCTGGAACATGAGGCCGCACTTCTCCTCGAGGCTCAGTCGCCCGAGCAGGTCTTCCGTGCGCTCCTCGGGCGTCAATCGCGGATCCTCGTACGGATCCATGACTCCGTTGCCGTTCAGGTCGCGGTAGCGGGTGCCGTCGGGGGCGGTCGAGAAGGTCGCGGACATGGGGGCCTTTCTGGGGTGCGTGTCGACGATGCTCACTTGAGTCCCGTCGTCGCGACGCCCTGGATGAAGTAGCGCTGCAGGAACACGAACAGGAGGATGATCGGGGCGATCACCAGCACGGAGCCCGCGAGCAGCAGGCCGTAGTCGGTCGCGTTCTGCCCCGTCGCATAAAGAGAGATGGCGACGGGAAGGGTGTACATGTCCTCGCTCTGGGCGGCCACGAGCGGCCAGAGGAAGTTGTTCCAGGATGCGAGGAAGGTGAGGATGCCGAGCGTCGCCAGCGGCGGTCCGCACAGCGGCATCACGACGCGGGCGAAGATACGCAGCTCTCCCGCGCCGTCGATGCGCGCCGCCTCGAGCAGTTCGTCGGGGATGCCCAGCATGAACTGGCGCATGAGGAACACGCCCAGCGGCGTCGTGACGAACGGCAGGATCAGCGCGGCGTAACTGCTGGTGAGCCCGAACGAGGACACCATCACGAACAGCGGCACGAAGGTCACGATGCCCGGCACCATGAGCGTGATGAGCACGACGGCGAACAGCACCTTCTTGCCGGGGAAGTCCATCTTCGCCAGCGCATAGCCGACCATCGAGCAGAAGACGAGGTTGCCGAGCACGGTCAGCAGCGCCACGACGATGCTGTTCGTGAAGAACCGGCCGATGTCGAGCGGGCCGAACCACTGGGCGAAGTTGTCCCACGTGACCTGCTGCGGCAGCCAGGTCGGCGGGCGCTGCAGGATCTCGCTCTGCGTCTTGACAGAGCCCAGCAGCATCCAGACGAACGGGAGAACCCACACGATGAGGCCCGCGACCAGCACGGTGTAGGTGAGGGCACGCCCGGTGAGCGCGCGGCGAGCGCGGCGGGAGGCCATCGTCGTCGAGGTCATGATCTCCTCCTTCAGTCCTTCGAGCGCAGCAGCCGGAACTGCACGAGGCTCACGAGCGCGATCGCGAGGAACAGGATGTAGCTCGCAGCGGATGCGGTGCCGTACTCGCCGAAACCGAACTGCTTGAACGTGTAGTAGGCGACCGACAGCGTCGAGTCGAGCGGTCCGCCCTGGGTCATCACGAAGGCCTCCTCGAAGAACTGCAGGAAGCCGACCGAGATGAGCACCGCGCCCAGCAGCAGCGTCGGACGCAGCAGCGGCAAGGTGATCGCGGTGAGGCGGCGCCAGGCGGAGGCCCCGTCCATGACGGCCGCCTCCTTGACGTCGGTCGGGATCGCCTGGAGCCCGGCGAGGAAGATCACCATGAGCGTTCCGACGTTTCGCCAGACCGCCATCGCGATGAGCGAGGGCAGGGCCCAGGTGGTGTCGTTGAGCCAGTCGGGCCCCTGGATCCCCACCACGGCGAGTGCCGCGTTCAGCAGCCCCTCCGGCTGCAGGATGTACCGCCACACGACCGAGACCGCGACGATGCTCGTGACCACCGGCGCGTAGAACCCCACGCGGAGGAAGGAGACGATCCGCCCACCGCCGGAGTTCAGCGCCAGGGCCAGCGCGAGCGCCACGGCCATGGTCACCGGGATGCCGATCACCACGAAGGTCGCCGTGACGCCGGCCGACTTCAGGAAGGTGGGGTCTCCCAGCACGGCCAGGTACTGGTCGAGGCCGACGAAGTTGACCGCGAAGGGCGAGCGGATGTCCTGCGCGCGGAAGTCGGTGAACGACATCGCGAACGAGCCGACGATCGGCACGACCATGAAGGCCGCGAAGACGAGGACGAACGGGAGCGCGAACCCCCAGGCGATGAGGCCCTGACGCCGGCGACGGCTCGAGCGGCGGCCACCGCCGGCGCGACCGGAGCCGGCGACGGCCGCCCCGGTCGCGGCCAGTGATGTCTGCGTCATGGGATCAGTCCAGCCCCACCGCGTCGGCCTTGCTCTGCAGCTCCTTCATCGCATCGGCGGGGGTCATGGCTCCCAGACGCACCTTCTCGAGCACGGCGTCTCCGGCGGCGGCCACCTTCACCCATGTCGTCGTCGCCGGGACGGACTTCGCCGTCTCGAGCTGCGTGCCGAAGGCGGCGAGCGTCGGCTGCGAGGCGAGGGCGTCGTCCTTCCACGCCGCCTGAACGGCGGGGAGGTCGCCGGTCTGGTCGTACCAGCGCGCCTGCGTCTCGGGCTCGCTCAGCCACTGGGCGAGCTTCCACGCGGAGTTCGCGTTGTCGGAATCGTCGAACACGACGAGGTTCGAGCCGCCGCTGAACGAGGTGGAGGATTCCTTCGTCGGGAGCACCGCCGTCGCGAACTTCGAGGAGAAGTCCGCACCGCCGAGTTTCTCGAGCGAGCCGATCATGAAGGGCCCGTCGATGAGCATCGGGGTCCGGCCGGCGACGAAGTCCGCCTCCTGCGCCCCCGAGGACCGGTCCGCCGACGGGTTGGCGAGTCCGTCCGTGAAGAAGCTCTGGTAGTACTCGTACGCCTCGACCATCTCCGGGGTATCGAGCGTCCATTTCGAGCCGTCCTCGAGCGAGGCGCCGTTGGACCAGGGCATCCAGAGCGTCCCCTGGAAGGAGTCGTTCCCGGCAGGCAGGCGGATGCCGTACTCCGCCCCCGCCTTGGACTTCATGTCGGCGGCCATCTGGCTGAGCTCGTCCCATGTGGTGGGCGCGCTCGTCCAGCCGGCCTGCTCGGCCATGTCGGTGCGGTAGTAGAGCACGCGCGTGTCGACGTACCACGGCACGCCCGCCGCGCGATCTCCGACCTTGTTGGACTCGACGGCACCCGGGAAGGCGCCAGACGTGTCGAGATCGGTGGGGACGGTCTGGAACGCGTCGGCGAAGTCGGCCATCCAGGTCGAGCCCATCATGGCGATGTCGGGGGTGTTGCCGCTTGCGATCGCGGTCTGGAACTTGCTGTATGCGGAATCCCACGGGATGGCGGTGACGTCGACCTCGACGCCGGGGTTGGCCTCTTCGAACGTCTTGACGAAGTCAGGGAGAGCTTCGCCCTCCGTCCCCATCGCCCACATCGTGATCTTGCCCGTCGCGGGCTCGCTTCCGATGGTGGTCGCTTCCTGGGCCGCCGTTCCTGCGTCATCCGCTCGTCCGCATCCCGCCAGGCTGAGGGCGGCGACGGCGAGCAGCGCGACGGCGCCGAGCCGAACATGTTTCATGGTTCCTCCTTGAACGAGACACACCTGATGGCGTGGTCACTACGGTACTTAAGCGCTTAAGAGAGCGCAACCCCTGTCGACGGAAGGTGGACGGCACCCTCAGAGGGGACGCAGATAGCCGCGGACGAACTCGTCGAACAGAGCGACCATGTCGACCTCCTCGTCGAGGAGGAACTGCTGCTGGAGCCCGTCCATCACGGCGCTGATGAGCCGGCCGGCGCGGGCGGGATCGACGTCGGCGCGGATCTCCCCCGCGGCCTGCCCCGCTGCGATGATGCGCTCGGCGGATGCCGCCGAGTCTCGATAGCGGTCGACGAACTCCGCGTGCGCGGGATGGGCGGGATCGATCGCGTCCGCGGCCACCGTGGTGTACAGGGCGGAGAGACCACGGGGTGCGCTCTGGTTGTAGGCGACCACGTCCGCACTCTGCTCGATGAGCCTGTGCTCGGCGGGATCTCCGACCGCCGCTCGGATGCGCTCGTCGCGCTGCCGGAGCACCTCGACGAAGAGTTCCTCCTTGCTCGAGAAGTGGTGCAGCAGCCCCGCCGGCGTCACCCCCACCCCCCGTGCGATCGCCCGCAGCGAGCCCGCGTCGAACCCGCTGCGGGCGAACACGACGAGGGCCTCCTCGACGATCTGCTGGCGACGGGCTTGCCCCTTCGCGTAGCTGCCGCGCTTGCCGCGGGGCAGGGAGGAGACGGCGTCCTGCGCCGCCTCCTCCCGACTCGCGTCATCGGGTGTGCTCACCGCATCCCTCTCGTCATCGACCGCCGGACTCCCCCCAGCTCGAGCTGAAGACCTGCGCCCGCATCGCGGGCCGGAGCGTGCGCTCCATGTCACGATCCACGACGTAGTCCTTGAGGCTATCGCCGGTCAGCTCGTTCCCGATGGCGGCCATGATCATGGACTGGTCCAGTGAGAGGTAGCGCTCGGCGATCGTGCCGCTGTGCACTGCGACCGCGTCGTAGAAGCCGCCGGGCCCGTACGCGCCGAGGTCGTCCTCGATGCGCGAAAGGTTGTCGAGGGCGCCTTCACGGTCGTAGGGAAGGGCGAGGAAGCTCGCGTGCGGGGTCACCACGCCGTCGCCGAACTGCGGGTCGGGGTTGGTGCCCACCGAGCAGCCGGGCCGGTCGATGTCGACGTCGGTCTTCTCCCGATCGGAGGTGTAGCCGTCCGAGCGCATCCCCGCGAGGTCGACGCCGTACTCGGCATAGCCGCCGAACGGATCGCTGGCGGGCGAGAAGCCCCAGTAGCCGTAGCCGGCGTCCTGCCCGTGGCGCTCCTGCACCGCGACGGTGATCGGATGATTCAGCGCCCACGAGTTCTCTCCCCACTCGCTCTCGGGAATGAGCAGATCGGGCATGAGCGCCTCGAACATGCTGCCTCCCCAGCTGGGCACGAAGCTCATGCCGTCGTAGGAGTAGACCCCCTCCCAGACGTCGAAGCCGGCGTACGTGCGCGTGGTGCCGGTGGGCAGTTGCTCCTGCCAGGCCCAGTCGCAGCCCGGCGGCATCGTGCGATGCGTGCCGTACAGCGCCGTCGGCGGGATCTGCCCGTTCGCGATGCCCAGATACGTCGCGATGCGGCTCTCACTCACGGTCGTGTCGTAGTGGTGGCAGGTGTAGTACGCGGTCTCGCCCGAGCCGTTGTACATGGGCGCTTCGACGCTGCAACCCGTGGGCGGCGAGTCCCAGAACCCGCCGCGGTTCGTTCCGGCCGGAAGCCCGGCCGCACCCGCGGGATCGAAGAAGGCGCCGAAGTCCATCGACCGGTAAAGGGCGTCCGCCTGGCGGGCCAGGCTCGGCTCCGCCTCGCGCACGATGCGCAGGGATGCGGCGAGCCAGCCGTTGTCGACCGTGGACAGGAAGGGCTCGACGGGGTCGCCCGAATCGGGCCACGTCGTCAGCTTGACACCGGAAGCCGGGTCGTACCAGTTGTAGAACATGCCGCTGGCGTCGTTGCGCTCCAGATGGTCGAGCGTGTCGAGGGTCGCCCGCATGCGGTCACGGGCCTCCCGTCGATCGATCAGCCCGATGTCGCGGGCGGTCACCGTCGACCACAGATAGCCGCCGATGTTCGTCGGCGAGGTGTAGGCGCCCGCGCTCTGCAGCGCGCCGTCGATGTTGTCCGACGGCAGGCCGGTGTCAGGGTCCGTCATCGCGACCAGCGATGCCCAGGTGTCGGCGGCGTAGCGCTCCAATGTGCGGGTCTCGCTGGTGTCGTGGCCGTGGCCGTGGCCGTGACCTGTGGGCACCGCATCCGCCAGCGCGGGCGCCGCGGTCGTCACCGCCAGCACCGCCGCGGATGCGGTGGCCAGCACGAAACGGGTCGTCTTTCTCATCGTCGCTCTCCTCATCGAAAGCGGCTCCGGGGGGAACCGAGTCCCAAAACCCTTACACGTGATTGGTTTTCATTCAAGACCCCCGGACACCGGCGGCCGACCCCGGCGAGTGAGCACCCGCTCACTCGGCGGGGTCGGCGAGGTTCTCGGAGAGGATCTCGAGCACCTGGGCGCGGACGCGGGGCGAGCGCTCCCCCAGCTCCGCCGCGACGGCGTCCACGAGCACCTCGCCGAAGACGGCGTGCACGGCGCGGGATGTGTGCTCCAGCTCGTCGCGGAACGTCGCACCCGCCGGCGCCAGGACGAGGGAGAGGCCGGCGATCTCGGTCAGCGTGGACGCGACGAACGAGGTGATGAGAAGCACGGCCGCGCCGGCGGCGTCGGCGGCGCGGGCGGCGCGCACGCTCGCCTCGTTCGCCCCCGAGCCGCTGATCACGAGGCAGACGTCGTCGCTCGTGAGCTGACGGGCGGAGATCTGCTGTGCGATCGGGTCGGCGACGATCTCGGCGGGACGACCGACCGCGGTCAGCCGCATCGCGAGATCGCTCGCGAGCGGGGACGACAGGCCGTTGGCGACGACCAGCACCCGCCGGGCGCGGGCGATGCGCGACACGGCGGCGGCGACCGCATCCTCGGTCAGGAGTCCGGCCGACCCGACGAGCGCCTGCGCCGCACGGTCCATCGCCGTGCGCATGCGACCGAGGACGCCCACGCCGTGATCGGTCGCCGCATCCGGCTGCGCACCGAGCTCCGCGGCGAGGGCGACCCGCAGCTGGGGATACCCGCGGTAGCCGAGGCGCTGACACGCCCGCACGACGGAGGAGCGCGCGACGCCCGCCCGATCCGCGAGCTGCTGCGCCGTCAGTTCCACGACGACCTCCGGCTCCGACATGATCAGGTCGGCCACCCGCCGTTCGGTGGGTTGCAGGACGTTGCGCAGCGCGGCGATGCGCACGGTCGTGGCAGCGTCAGCGGACACGCGCACCCTCCATGATCCTGCGGCGGACCGCACCGCTGATCGCGTCGATCGTCATCGTCACCGCGATGACCACGATCAGCAGCATCCCCACCGTCGACCACTCACGGTACTGGGTGTACGTGGTCAGCATGTCGCCGATTCCGCCCACGCCGATCAGGCCCAGGACGGCGGACGAGCGGACGTTGATCTCGAACCGGTAGAGCCAGAACGACAGGAACGCCGGGACGGCCTGCGGCCACGCACCCCACCGCAGCACCTGCAGCGTGCTCCCGCCGGCGGCACGCGCCGCCTCGATCGGCCCCTGCGGCACCGCCTCGACCGCCTCGTATCCCCACTTGCCGAGCGTGCCGACGCCGTTGATCGCGAGAGCGAGGGCGCCTGTGAGCGGCGTGAGTCCCGTCATCGACAGGATGATGATCGCGAAGATGATCTCCGGAACCGCACGGATGACGGAGAAGACGAGGCGCAGCACCTCGCGCAGCCACACCGGTCCGAACCCGCGGGAGGCGAGCAGGCTCAGCGGCGTCGCGACGATCACGCCGAGCACGGTGCCGACCCAGGCCATCTCGACGCTGCGCCAGGTCTGCCAGAGAGCCTCGGGAAGCTTCGACCAGTCCGGGGCCGAGAACATGAGCCAGATGTAGCGCACGATCGCGGCGGGAAGCTCCCCCAGCCGCGACCATGTGATGTCGACGGACCAGAAGGCGGCGACGACGATCACCGTCACGCCGACGCCGACGCCGATCACGAGAGGTCGACGCGGTCGCTCGGGCAGCGCGAAGGCGGGCGCGGTGCGCGCCGGCGAGGTGTCGACCGCGCTCATACGAGCCTCCGTCGCACGGCGGCGCTCAGGGCGTCGAGAAGGACGACGAGCACGAGGATCTCCAAGATGATGAGCGAGAGCTGGTCGTAGCGGTAGTACGTGCGCACGGCGTCGATGAGCAGGCCGAGCCCGCCGGCACCGACGAGTCCCAGCACCGACGAGGCGCGGACGTTGAGCTCGAACACGTAGAGCGTCTGGGCGACGAACGCCGGCCAGGTATCCGGCAGGGCGAGGGTGCGGTTGATCTGCAGCTGGGTGCCGCCGGCCGCGCGGCCCGCCTCGATCGGGCCCGCATCCATCGCGTCGATCGACTCGGAGACGAGCTTGACGATGATCCCGACGTTGAAGAGCACGAGAGCGAGGATGCCGGGAAGCGCACCGACGCCGACCATGGCCACGAGCACGGCGGCCGACAGCAGGTCGGGGACGGCACGCACGACGTTCAGCACGGTGCGCACGGCGCCGCGCAGCCACGGATGCGGATTGGTCGGGCGGGCGGCGAGGAAGCTGAGCGGAAGCGAGACGAGCGCGCCGACGGCGGTTCCGATGACGGCCATCTGCAGCGTCTCCAGGAGCGGTCCGATCGTGCGCGGGAAGAACGACCAGTCGGGCTGCAACAGTCCCAGGACCTTGCTCGCGCCGTGCTGCCAGTTGCGGGCGATGCCGCTCAGGTCGAAGTCGATCCCGACGACGGGCAGGCACGTGAACACGGTGACCGCGGCGATGACGGCGGCGATCACCCAGCCCCGCCACCTGCCGCCGGGCCTGGGCGGCAGCTCGAGCGACGACGTGCTCACGAGCCCAGCCGATCCTCGGCCGTGACCGACCGGCCGTAGATCCCGGCGAAGTCGGCATCCGTGGCGTCGGCGGCGGAGCCGTCGTAGACGAGCTCGCCCGCCCGCATCCCGATCAGCCGTGTGCCGTACTCGCGTGCGAGGTCGAGAAGGTGGAGGTTCACCAGCACCGTCATGCCGAGCTCGCGGTTGATGCGGCGGAGGTCGCCCATCACGCCGTGCGCCGTGGGCGGGTCGAGGCTCGCGACGGGTTCGTCGGCGAGCACGATCCGCGGCTGCTGCGCGAGGGCGCGGGCGATCGCGACGCGCTGCTGCTGACCGCCCGAGAGCGCCGAGGCGCGGTCGTAGACCTTCGCCAGGATGCCGACGCGCTCGAGCGCCTCGTAGGCGAGCTGCTTGTCGGCCGTCGTGTAGGCGCCGAGGAGCGTGCGCCAGGTGGGGGTGTGCGTGAGTCGTCCGACGAGCACGTTGTTCAGGACGCTCGTGCGCCCGACGAGGTTGAAGCCCTGGAACACCATCCCGATGCCGCCGCGCAGACGCCGGAGCGTGCGGGGCCTCGCGCCCGCGAGTTCGGTGTCTCCGACCGTCAGCGAACCCGCGGAGATGGGGACGAGTCCGTTGATCGTGCGGATGAGGGTGGACTTGCCCGATCCGGAGAGCCCGACGATCGCCACCATCTCGCCGGCGGCGATGTCCAGGCTCACACCCCGCAGTCCCATCGTGCCGTTCGGGTAGCGCACCTGGACGTCGCGTAGGCGGATGGGCCAGGAGGCCGAGGCCGCGGCCCCGGCCTCCCGGTGGGGAGACGACGTCACTGCAGCCCCAGCTGCTGCGCCGCGCGGGCGACCACGTCGAGCGACGACGGGTCGGCGGGAGCGAGCTTGGTGATGGAGTAGATGCTCTGGAGCACCTTCGAGCCCTCGTCGGAGCTCGAGTACTCCTCGAGTGCGTCGGTGATCTTCTGCTGCAGTTCCGGCGAGAGGTCGGAGGTGAGGGCGACGCCGTCGTTGGGGATCTCGTCCGTCATCGCGAACACGACGACCTTCTGACCCACATCCGGGACGTCCTTCTTCACGATCGTGCGCGCGTCCCAGAAGCTGAAGCCGACCTCGGCGTCGCCGTTGTAGACCGCGAGGACGGATGCGTCGTTCGCGGTGACGGGGAGCTTCTCGATGTCGCTGTCGGTGTTGATGCCGGCCTCCTGCAGCGCCAGCACCGGATAGATGTAGCCGGCGGGAGACCCGGGACCGAGCATCGCGACCTTCGCACCCTTCACCTTGGTGATGGAGTCGAGACCGGCAGGCCCCGTCATCGCGTCGGCGCCGTTGCAGAAGAGCATCCCGTCGCGCTCGACGGGAGTGTCCTCGCAGTACTTGTCGGGGTTGTTCGTCATGAACTGCGCCGGGTAGGTGATGTTGCCGTTGCGCTCGGTCTGCAGCACGACCTTGGCGCCGTACTTGTCGCTCGCCTGCCAGAGCTGCAGCGAAGGCAGGAAGCCGATCTGGGCCTGGCCCGCACCCATCGCCTCGACCGCCGCCTGGTAGTCCTTCGCGACGACGCCCGTGACCGGGATGCCGAGCTTCTCGGTGAGCATGTCGGTCAGGGGCTTCGCGGTGTCGACGAGACCGTTCTGGTCCTGCGAGGGAACGAGCGCCAGCACGAGGGAGTCGGGGTCGGCCGCGGCACCGCTCGTTCCGGGGTCGGCCGAGCCGGCACAGCCGGCCAGGAGCAGGGATGCGGCCGCCACGAGGGCGGCTGCGGCGCCGAGGCGCAGGCGGGTGATGTTCATGTGGTGTCCTTCGGATCGGGGTGGTGTGCGGGTCGGTGGGCTCAGTCGACGCGGGCGGCGAGCGCCCAGCGGGAGATGTCGTCGAGGAGGTCGTCCAGGCGCGCGGCGCGATAGGTCGGTCGGGCGTCGGGAGCGGCGGATGCGCCCACGAGCGCCGTGGCGTGGCCGCGGGCGTGAACGGGGGCGAGGTCGTTGCGCCAGATGTCGCCGACGCTCAGGACGGGCCGGGCGGGGTCGAGCTCGTCGAGGAGCGCTTCCAGTCCCGCGGGCTTGGCCGCATCCGTGACGATCCGGTCGAAGCGCCCGGCGAGCCCCACCGCCGCGAGCGCTTCGGCCAGTCGCACATCGGGCGCGTTCGTGAGGAGGATCCGCTCCGCGTCGACCTCGTCGAGCAGCCGCGCGAGGCCCGCGGGCGTGCCGATCGGGGCGGCGGAGGTGGCCAGCATCCCGCGGCTCGCGCGGTAGCCGAACGCCAGGTGCGTCTCGTCGGCGCCTGCGCGCAGGGCGAGGATGCGGACGAGGTCGTAGCCGTCGACGGCGTCGTGCGCACTCGGGTCGCCGAGCCCCCGACGCACCTCGGCGACGAAGCTCTCCGGCAGACGACCGGCCGCGGCCACGGATGCGGCGTAGGCCAGCACGGGTCCGTCGCCGAGGGCGACGGTACCGTCGAAGTCGAAGATGAGAACAGGACGTGGCACGGGGCTCCTTCAGCTGGACGCTTCGTCCATGGTGAAGGAGGATTGTGGACGCAATGACCACGCCCGATGAACAGCCGGTTAAATCATCGACCGATCACGTGGATGCGGCGGCCCGCCGCGCCATCGACGACCCCAGCGCGGCACTCGCGCTCCTGCCCGGCGTCGCCGCATCCATTCGCCAGGATGCCGCGGGCGGCCTGTTCGACGCGTGGGAGCTCTCCTCGGTGGTGGATGAGAACACCCGGGAGCCGGTCGTGCCCGAGGCCCTCTTCCACCACCTGCACGCCGCGGCCGGTCTGGATGCGACCTGGCCCGCAGGCAACGCGGGCCTCGTGCACGTCTACGGGTACCTCTTCTCCCTCGCCGAGACGCCCTACGGACTCAAGCGCGAGCGGTGGCTGGATGCGGGGCTGGCCGCTGCCTACGGCGAGCGCACGCTCTTCCACGCCGAGGCCCTGATCGGCGGAGCCGTCTCCGTCACGCCGCTCGCGCGCATCACGGATGCCGCGCGCGCCCTGCTGGCCGAGCACACGGTGCGCGAGGAGCGGATCGGACCGGTACGCGCGCGGATCGCCATCGGGCGGCGCAGTGCATCCGGGCCCTTCGCCCTCGCCTACGCGATCGATCGCGGGGCAGGCGAGCGCCTCGTGACGACGTTCCCGATCTCCACCCCCGCCGAGACTCTCGCCGCCATCGACGCGGGGCCTCCCCGACTGCGCTGGAACGCGGTCGAATGAGGACCCCGCTCCCTCAGCCCGGTGAGTGCGCCTCGAGGAACTCGTAGACCTCGGTGGTGTCGACGCCGGGGAAGGCTCCGGTGGGCAGGGTCGCGAGCAGGGTGCGGGGCGTACGGACGTTGGGCCAGGAGTTCTCGCGCCAGGCACTCTCAAGCTCGGCCGGCGCGCGCCGGCAGCACACCTCGACCGAGTGCCGTGAGACTCCGCGGTTGGCGGTGTCTCGCCCCAGGAACCACTTCGTGTCCTCGAAGCGCACGCCGACGCTGATCGAGTGCGCCCCCTCGCTCGAGTGCTCGACACGGGCCGTGCACCAGTACGTGCCGTTGCCCGTGTCGGTGTACTGGTAGTAGGGGTTGAAGCGATCGTCGACATCGAAGACCACTCGGCTGGTCCACCGCCGGCAGCACATCTGCCCTTCGATCGCGCCGAGTCGGTCGGCCGGGAAGTTCACGTCGTCGTTCTCGTACGCCTTCGTGATGGTGCCCGACTCATGCACCTTGAGGAAGTGCACCGGGATGCCGAGGTGCACCGTCGCGAGGTTCGTGAAGCGGTGGGCGGCGGTCTCGTACGAGACCGAGTAGAGATCGCGCAGATCCTCGATCGAGATCGCCCTGTCGCCCTTGGCATCGGTGAGCACCGGGACGACGTGCGCTTCGGGGACGAGCAGGGCGCCCGTCAGGTAGTTGGTCTCGACCCGCTGGCGCAGGAACTCGGCGTAACTGGTGGGTTCGCGATGCCCGAGGATGCGGCTGGACAGCGCCTGCAGCACCGCCGTGCGCGCATCGCCCTTCGCGGCGACCCGGCTCGAGAGGTAGAGGCGCCCGTGCTTGAGGTCGGCGACGCTGCGAGTGGTCTGCGGCAGGTCGGGCACGTAGTGCAGCGTGAAGCCCAGGTGCGCCGCGATGTCGCTCGCCGATCGCTGCGTGAGCGGACCGCCGGGGTGCGCCACCGCATCCAGGATCGCCCGCGCTTCGGTCTCGAGGTCGGCGAAGTAGTTGTTCTGCTCGCGCATGAGATCGCGCAACTCGACGTTCGCGCGCCGCGCCTCCTCGGGCGTCGCGGAGCGCTCGTCGCGCAGTCGGTCGATCTCGCCGTGCAGAGCCAGCATCGCCCGCAGCGCCTCGTCGGGCACCGCCTTGCCGATGCGGAACGCGTCGATGCCGAGCGCCTGGAAGGTCTGCCCCTTCATCGCCCGCTGCAGAGCGATCTCCATGGCGGCGCGCTCGTCGAGCGGCTCGGCCTCCAGCAGCGCGTCGACCGTCGTCCCGAGCGCCTTCGCGATGGCCCGCAGCAGCGTGAGACGGGGCTCGCGCTTGCCGTTCTCGATCATCGACAGCTGGCTCGGTGCGCGCTCGACAGCGGACGCGAGCGCGTCGAGCGTCATGCCCTGCGCCGTGCGCAGTTGGCGGATGCGGCGCCCGATCGTCAGGGCGTCGGCATCGTCGGTCATCGGATCTTCTTCGATCGTCATGGATCGGGATTGTGTCACAAGAACAGAAGAACGAGCAATCTTCTCCCCGAAAACCTCGGTTCGAGTCCGCAATCTTCACCCACAGTGGTCACACGCCTCGGGACGACGACCGTCCCTTCGATCACAGGAGACCGACATGACCAGCACCGCCCCCTTCGCCCAGGGCCCGCTGCGCGCGGGTGACATGACGCAGACCGCCGCCGAGCTGCAGGAGATCTGGAACACGGATCCGCGCTGGGACGGCGTCGAGCGCACCTACTCGGCCGAGGACGTCATCCGCCTGCGCGGCTCGGTGCGCGAGGAGAACACGCTCGCCCGCCGCGGCGCGGAGAACCTCTGGAACCTGCTGCACACGGAGGACTACATCCGCGCACTCGGCGCCTACACCGGCGGACAGGCCGTGCAGCAGGTGCGCGCGGGCCTGAAAGCGATCTACCTGTCGGGATGGCAGGTCGCCGCCGACGGCAACCTCGCCGGCCAGACCTACCCCGATCAGAGCCTCTACCCCGCCAACTCGGTGCCGGCGGTCGTGCGCCGCATCAACAACGCGCTCATCCGCCAAGACCAGATCGAGCACGCCGAGGGCGAGATCACGCAGGACTGGCTCGCCCCCATCGTCGCCGACGCCGAGGCCGGCTTCGGCGGGCCGCTCAACGCCTACGAGCTCGCGCAGTCGCTCATCTCGGCCGGCGCCGCCGGCATCCACTGGGAGGACCAGCTCGCGAGCGAGAAGAAATGCGGCCACCTCGGCGGCAAGGTGCTCGTTCCCACGCAGCAGCACATCCGCACCCTCAACGCCGCGCGCCTGGCGGCGGATGTGGCGGGCGTCCCGACGGTCATCATCGCCCGCACCGACGCGCTCGCCGCCGACCTGCTCACGAGCGACGTCGATCCGCGCGATCAGGAGTTCACCACCGGCGAGCGCACCTCCGAGGGCTTCTACCGGGTGCGTCCCGGCATCGACGCGGTCATCAGCCGCGGCCTCGCCTTCGCGCCGTACGCCGACCTCATCTGGGTCGAGACCGGCGAGCCCGACATCGAGCTCGCCCGCGCGTTCGCCGCCGCCATCCACGAGCGCTACCCCGGCAAGCTCCTCGCCTACAACTGCTCGCCCAGCTTCAACTGGAAGCGGCACCTGAGCGACGAGCAGATCGCGACGTTCCAGCAGGACCTCGCCGACCTCGGCTACAAGTTCCAGTTCATCACCCTGGCCGGATTCCACGCCGTCAACTACGCCATGTTCGACCTCGCCGCCGGTTACGCCCAGCGCGCCATGAGCGCCTACGTCGAGCTGCAGGAGGCCGAGTTCGCCGCAGAGGCGCGCGGCTACACCGCCACCCGCCACCAGCGCGAAGCGGGCACCGGCTACTTCGACCACGTCTCGACCGCGCTCAACCCCGACAGCGCGACCCTGGCACTGGCCGGCTCCACCGAGACCGCCCAGTTCCACTGACCCCTCTTCCCTTTCCTCCCGCCTTCGAAAGGCAGTGCCATGACCCCCACCGCCACGGGCCTCGCGCCCGAGAGCACCCGCATCCGCGGCGACGAACGCCACCCCGGCACCGGCCCGATCGCCACCGGATCCCACCTCCCCGCCATCGAGGTCCGCGGCCCCCTCCGCGAGCGGTACGACGAGATCCTCACCCCCGAAGCCCTCGGCTTCCTGGCCGAGCTGCACGACCGCTTCGCCGGGCGCCGGCACGACCGGCTCGCGGACCGGATGCGGCGCCGCTACGAGATCGGCAACGGGCACGACCCTCGTTTCCGCGACGACACGGCCCGCATCCGCGATGACGCCTCCTGGCGCGTCGCCGGCGCCGGTCCCGGTCTCGAGGACCGCCGGGTCGAGATCACCGGCCCGACCGATCCGAAGATGACGATCAACGCCCTCAACTCCGGAGCGAAGGTCTGGCTGGCCGACCAGGAGGACGCCACGAGCCCCACCTGGCGCAACGTCATCGAGGGGCAGCTGTCGCTCTTCGACGCGATCCGCGGGCAGCTGTCGTTCACGAGCGCAGAGGGCAAGCGCTACGAGGTGACGGCCACCGAGACCCCGACGATCGTGATGCGCCCGCGCGGCTGGCACCTGGTCGAGGAGCACCTCGGGTTCACCGACCGCTCGGGCCGCACGCTCGCCGCATCCGGCTCGCTCGTGGACTTCGGCCTGTACGCGTTCCACAACGCGCATCGGCTGATCGAGAACGGCGCGGGCCCCTATTTCTACATCGCGAAGCTCGAGTCGAGCGAGGAGGCGAAGCTGTGGGACGACGTCTTCAGCTTCACCGAGCGACGGCTGGGTATCGCACACGGGACGATCCGCGCGACCGTGCTGATCGAGACGCTGCCGGCCGCGTTCGAGATGGAGGAGATCCTGTACGAACTGCGCGACCACTGCGCGGGGCTCAACGCCGGACGCTGGGACTACATCTTCTCGATCATCAAGAACTACCGCGGCCGCGGGGCGCGCTTCGTGCTCCCCGACCGCAGCGAGGTCACGATGACGGTGCCGTTCATGCGGGCGTACACCGAGCTGCTGGTGAAGACGTGCCACAAGCGCGGAGCCTTCGCCATCGGCGGCATGAGCGCCTTCATCCCGAATCGCCGCGACCCCGAGGTCACCGAGCGCGCCTTCGAGAAGGTCGCCGCCGACAAGAAGCGCGAGGCCGGCGACGGCTTCGACGGCACGTGGGTGGCGCATCCGGATCTGATCCCCGTGGCTCGCGCGGAGTTCGACGCCGTGCTCGGCGACCGGCCGAACCAGCTGGATCGTCAGCGTGACGACGTCGAGGTGACCGCCGCGCAGCTCATCGACGTGCACATCGGCCGCCCCATCACGGCGGCGGGCGTGCACGGGAACGTCTCGGTCGCCATCCGCTACATGGAGGCCTGGCTCCGAGGACTCGGCGCCGTCGCGATCGACAATCTGATGGAGGATGCGGCGACCGCCGAGATCAGCCGCTCGCAGGTGTGGCAGTGGATCCACCAGGACCGCTCGACGGAGGAGGGCACCCGCATCACCCGCGAGTACATCGAGGAGCTGATCGCGCAGGTGCTCGGCGAGGTGGAACGGCGTGACGGCGACCGGTTCGACGACGCGGCCGAGGTGTTCCGCGACGTCGCCCTGGGCGCGGAGTTCCCGTCGTTCCTGACGCTCGGCGCGTACTCGCGGTTCCTCGTCGAACGCTGATCGCTCCACAATCCCCGGCCGCTTCGCTCCTCGCGGGGCGGCCGGGGATTCTGCGTGCTCACGCCCGAACTCCTGCAAAAGACGACCGGACCGCCGTCGGTGCCGCCGAGCCGGCGGATCTGCAGGAGTTCGGGCGTCGACAGCACCCGCACCGCTCGCGCGGGCGCCATGGAAGTCAGGGCGCAAGGAGGGCGAGCATCTCCTCCGGAGCGACAGCGGCCCGCAGATCCGGACCCACGAGACGCCCGCATCCGTCGAGTTCCACTGTCGCCGTCGGGCCTCCCGGTGCCATCGGCAGCGGATGCAGGACCACCGTCGATGTGGCCTCCACCTCGCACGTCCCCGCGGGACCCGCCTCGCCGATGAGGGCGAGCACTCGCGCGGCGCCCTCGCGGTCGAGGTCGTCGACACCCGCGTACGGGAGCACCCCCTGGATGCTCACCACGGCCCCGTCGGCGGAAAGCGACGCCGGGGCGTATCGACAGACCCGCATCCCGGTCACCTCGTCAGCGGAGGGTAGCGGGGGCAGCGGCACGGGGACGGCCGTCGCGCCGGCCTCCGGGAGGACCCGATCGTGGTCGATGTCCACGCGCGGAAGCGTCTGGGCCACCACCAGGAGACTCGCCGTCGATGCGCACCCCGCGGCCGTCGCCTCGGCGGACTCGATGAGGCTGCCGCGCTGGAAACGCGACTCGACCAGGGCGAGCGCGGCGACCGCTTCCTCGATGCGCTCGAGCACATCGGGACGCGGCTTCGCGCATCCGTTACTCGGGTACGGCGCTCGCACGTAACGACTCTCGGCGTCGGCGAGCCACAGTTCCGGCCCGATCCACATGTCCGCGGTGCACGCGCCGAGACTCGGCGGGTCATCCGGCTCGGCGAGGGCCGCGAGCAGCTCGCTCAGATCGCCCTCGAACCGCTCGATCCGCGAACCCGCCCAGATGCCCTCCGCATCCGTCTCGGTGGCGAACGCTTCGCACCGGTAGAACGCCACCGGCACGAAGTCGTCGGGCACGGCGCCTGAGACCACGTCCGGATCCACTGCGCCGAACCCGTCGCCGCAGCGCAGCTCGTCGATAGGGACCGCGTCGGCGCGCGGCTCGCCCGACACGAACGGCAGCGCCCCCGCGCAGCCGGTCAGCGTCGCCGCCAGCAGCACCGCGATGATGGCCCCCGTCTTCCGCATCCCTCCACGCTAGGCACGCGGCAGGCCTCCCCGCGCAACGAAGCGCTAACGATCAGGGCACCGGACTCCTGCAGGATCGCCCCGATCAGCCGGCCGCCCCGCGGCGAACGCCCGTCCTGCAGGAGTTCGGGCTCAGCCGCGCGATGCGCGCCCGGCGGCGAACCCATCGGCGTAGCCGACCTGGCGCCCCATGGCGATCGCCTCGTCGGTGCCGAGGCGGAACATGTCGTGCTCGCCCGTGCGCGGCAGCGTGCGTGCGCCGGGGGTGTCGACCTCGTCGGTGACGTAGCGCGACAACCCACGGACGACAGCGACCGGCCGACCGGTGGCCTTCCCTTTGACGAGGTCGCCCGCCGAGGCGATCTCGTCGGCGACGACGGGCACCGTCACCACGAGGGGCCTGCCCTGCGCGTCGGTCCCGCCGCGCAGATCGTCGACGACCCGCATCCCCGCCGCGCCGATCGCGATGTCGGTCTGTCCGATACGCCAGGCGCGTCCCAGGGTGTCGCTCACGACGATGCCCATCCGTACCCCGAAGCGCTCCCTGAGCGCGGCGCACAGCGCGCGAGCCGACGCATCCGGATCGATCGGCAGCAGCAAGATCGTCCCCTCGGGAGTGTTGGACGCGTCCACGCCGGCCGCTGCTCCCACGACGCCGAGTCGGTTCTCCACGATCCGGGTGGTGCCACGCACCGCGACGACCCGTACGGTCTCCGCCGTGATCGCGTCCTCGCGATCGGATGCGGCCAGCTGGCGTCCCTCCGCCTTCGAGACGATCTTGGAGGTCACGACGAGGATGTCACCGTCGGCGATGCCGTCCGCATCCGCCGCGAGCGCGTCTCCGATGATCGTGGCGAGGTCGTCGCCTGCGGCGACCTCGGCGATACCGTCGAGGGCCCAGACCTGCATGCGGGGTGCGCTCACCCGATCATGTTTCCACACCCGCCCGGGGCGTTCGGCCCTGCTGCGGCGGACACTCCCCCGCTAGGCTCGAAGGGTGACCGAACGCGCTCCCGTCTCCCGCAAGCTCTCCGCCATCGCCGAATCCGCGACCCTCAAGGTCGATGCGAAGGCGAAGGCCCTGCAGGCCGCCGGACGCCCCGTCATCTCCTATGCCGCGGGCGAGCCCGACTTCCCGACGCCGCAGTTCATCGTGGATGCGGCCGCGGAGGCGCTGAAGGACCCGGCGAACTTCCGCTACACGCCCGCCGTCGGTCTGCCGGCGCTGCGTGAGGCGATCGCGGCGAAGACGCTCCGCGACTCCGGCCTCGAGGTCTCCCCCTCGCAGATCATCGTGACCAACGGCGGCAAGCAGTCCGTCTACCAGGCATTCCAGGCTGTCGTGAACCCGGGCGACGAGGTCCTGCTGCCCGCGCCGTACTGGACGACCTACCCCGAGACCATCCGCCTCGCCGACGGCGTGCCCGTCGAGGTGTTCGCCGGTGCGGACCAGGACTACAAGGTCACGGTCGACCAGCTCGAGGCCGCCCGTACCGAACGCACCACCGTGCTCGTTTTCGTCTCGCCGTCCAACCCCACCGGCAGCGTCTACACGCCGGAAGAGACGCGCGCGATCGGCGAGTGGGCCCTCGCGCACGGCATCTGGGTCATCACCGACGAGATCTACCAGAACCTCGTCTACGAAGGCGCCCGCGCGGTGTCCATCGTCGAGGCCGTGCCGGAGCTGGCCGGACAGACGATCCTCGTCAACGGTGTCGCGAAGACGTACGCGATGACCGGTTGGCGTGTGGGCTGGATGGTGGGCCCCGCCGACGCGATCAAGGTCGCCGGAAACCTCCAGTCGCACCTGACGAGCAACGTGAACAACATCGCGCAGCGCGCCGCACTCGCGGCTCTCACGGGCCCGCAGGACGAGGCCGAGACGATGCGGGTTGCGTTCGATCGTCGCCGCCGCCTCATCGTCGACGAGCTGTCGAAGATCGACGGGGTCACGGTTCCGAACCCGCTCGGCGCGTTCTACGTCTACCCCGACGTCCAGGGGCTGCTGGGCCGCGAATGGGAGGGCGTGACCCCGACGACGACGCTCGAGCTCGCGGACCTCATCCTGGAGAAGGCCGAGGTCGCCGTCGTTCCGGGCGAGGCGTTCGGACCATCCGGCTACCTGCGCCTCTCGTACGCGCTCGGCGACGACGCGCTGCTCGAGGGCGTGCGACGCCTGCAGCGCCTGTTCGCCTGACGCGGGGCCGGCGTCCTCAGCTTCTTCCGAGCGCAGCCGTGAGCTCGACCATCAGACCACGAGCGGCCTCTCGGCTGGATGCGGTCGTCTCGGCCTCGGCGGAGATCAGTCGAGTGAGCACCCACCGCGCTCCCATGAGCGCCTCCGACCCCGTGCTCGCGTACCGCGTGACGCCGTCGAGCTCGTCGGCCCAGCCGAGCATTCCCTCGATCCGCAGCCGTTCGGCGAAGGCGCTCAGCTGTCCCCAGAGATCGTCAGCCATCCGTCGTGTCCGTCGGGCGCGGTGCACCAGAGGAGGCTCCCGGAACCTCGATCGTGATCCGCGAGCCGCCCTCGATCACGCCGTGGCCCTTGTCGGGCGTGGGCGCGGGAACCGGGATCTCCTGCTCCGCCTCCCACACGAGCCGCGCCTCGTGCGCAGACGGATGGAAGAGCTCGTCGAATCCGAGCAGCCCGCCTGACGAGCCCGCATCCGCGCCGTCCGATCTCTGCCGGCGATGGGTGGAAACGCTCACGAGCACGAAGAGCAGCGGGATGCTCAGCACGAGGACGATGGTCCCCCACCCCAGCACGTCGCTCATGTCGGAGGAGTCAGTGCTGGTACGTGCCGTGGATGATGGCGCGGCCGAGGGTCTTGAACGCGAGGTTGAACGAGACCACGGCGGGTGAGGCGTCCGCATCCACCCCGAGCGTCGGCTCGGACACGGCGTGCACGACGAAGTAGTACCGGTGCACCTGGTCGCCCTCGGGCGGTGCGGCGCCCATGAAGCCCGCCTGTCCGCCGTCATTGCGCACGTGGAAGGCGCCGGCGGGAAGCTCGGCCGCGGCGGCTCCGGTGTCGAGGGACGTGATGGATGCGGGAACGTCGACGAGCACCCAGTGCCAGAAGCCGCTGGGGGTCGGAGCGTCGGGGTCGAAGCACGTGATGACGTAGGACTGCGTCCCCTCGGGAGCGCCCGACCACGACAGCTGCGGCGAGGTGTTGCCGAGGGCGGCGACCTGGTCGTCCTTCAGCGATGCGCCGTCGGTGACGTCGTCGCTGGTGACGGTGAACGAGGCCACCGCGGGAAGAAGCGGATAGGGGTCCGGCGTCTGGGGGCGGGTGAGATCGGTCATGGCACCGAGCCTACGCACGGGTCGTATGACTGCACAGGGAGTTGCGGGCTACGCGCGAGAGCCCTCGGCGCAGAGGGCGTCGCCGGCGGCGCTGCGGTAGTAGAGCACGGCGCGGCCGTAGCGGGCGCGATTGAGCAGCCCCGCCCGCGCCATCACCCGCAGGTGCTGGTTCACGGCGGAGGTCGACACCCCGAGCCGAAGCGCCAGGTCGGTCGAGGATGCGGGCTCGCCGAGCTCGGTGAGCAGCACGGCGCGCGTGCGGCCGAGCAGGTCGGTGACGGCCGCGGCATCCGGACCGACGGCGGTGGACCACATGGCTCCCTGACCGCGCGCGGGGTACATCACCGTCGGCGGCAGATCGTCGTCGATCGGGGTCGATACGCGCGCCGTGAAGATCGACGGCACGAGCGTCAGGCCGTCGCCCAGGACGGGACGATGACGCACAGCCGGGTTCCAGAGCCGCACATCCAGGTGCCGGCCGTCGTAACGCACCGCATCCGAGAGCCCGTTGAGCACCACCCCGATACCGGCCTGGGCGGCGATGCGTCCGCGGTAGGCGATGTCGGCCTGCATGACGGCGTGCATGCGCGCCCAGTGCGGGGCGAAGCAGAGATCCCACGCCGTCGCGAGCGCGCGCTGCAGCCGGGAGACGACGACGTCGTGACGCCCCTGGAACACGCGCGGAACGCTCCCGTGCACCTTCTCCAGATCCGCGTACAGGTGCGCCCGGCTGATCCGGCCGAGGTCGGCGAGCTCGTCTTCCAGAGACGTCAACGGCGACGAGGGGTGGGGGTTCACGAAGTCCGCGACCCACCGCTTGTCGTTCACGAGCGCCAGCAGCATCTCCTCGTCGAGCAGCGAGCGCACACCGGCGATGCGCTGGAGCCAGGGGCGCTGCAGCGGAAACCACTCCGGCTCGTACAGGGCGCGCAGCGCCAGGCCGAGCTCGGACAGCGGCGAGACGCCGAAGCGGATGGCGGACACATCCGCCGCTTCCATCTCGTACCGAATCATGAAGCCATAATCTACATCGATTGCACGATTACCCACCCGCTGCGGGAATGGAGAGGTGACGAGCACCACCCCCACCGTTCCCCTGCGCACACTCATCGCCGACGACCAGACCCTGCGTCGCCTGCTGACGATCACGCTCGTCGACACCCTCGGCCGAGGCGCCTTCTTCACGCTCACGACGCTCTATCTGACCCTCATCGTCGGAGTTCCCGCCTTGTCCGTGGGCATCGGGCTGACCATCGCCGGCGCCGTCGGCGTCGCGAGCTCGCTCGTCTTCGGGCACCTGGCCGACCGCTTCAGCGCCCGTCGGATGCTCCTCTGGCTGCATCTGCTGCAGGGGACGGCCCTCATCGGATACGTCCTCGTGCACGATCTGCTGACCCTCGTGATCGCCGCATCTCTGGTGACCCTCGCGCAGCAGGGCAACGCCAGCGTGCGTTCAGCCGTCGTCGGGCGGGCTTTCCTCGGCGAGGACCGTGTCCGCATCCGCGCGACGATGCGCACCGTCACCAACGTCGGCATCGGCGTGGGAACCGCGGTCGCCGCGATCCCCCTCGCGCTCGGCACGGCTTTCGCCTTTCAGCTCACGATGTCCATCGCGGGCGCCCTGTTCGTCGTGTCCGCGGTGCTGGTCACGGGCCTGTCCGCCGACCGCGTCGACGTGCGGCGCAGGTCGCCCGGCGAGGCGGATGCGGACACGGCAACCCAGAAGGGGCCGAGCCCGTACCGCGATGCGCGCTTCCTGTCGCTCACCGCGTTCATGGGCGTCTTCGGCATCCAGTTCGGGCTCTTCGAGGTCGGCGTGCCGCTGTGGGTCGTCGGGCACACCGTCGCCCCCGACGTGCTCGTGAGCCCGCTCCTGCTCGTGAACACGGTCGTGGTGGTCCTGCTGCAGGTGCGCATGAGCCGCGGCACCGGCACCTTCGCGGGGGCGGGGCGCGCCATGCGCAACGCGGGTGTGCTGATGGTGCTCGCTTGCGCCCTCTGGGCGGGCGGCGGCTGGGTCGGCGGCGACGGGTGGGGGCCGATCGCCGTCGCCGCCGTCATCCTGCTGGCGGCGGCTCTCGTGCACTCGCTCGCCGAGATCACCTCGAGCGCCGCCGGCTGGAGCCTGAGCTTCGACCTGGCCTCGCAGGATCGGATGGGCAGCTACCAGGGCGTCTACGGCACCGGCTACGCCCTCGGCGCGATGATCGCGCCCGCCGTCGTGACGATGACGGCGATCAATCTGGGCACGGCCGGATGGGCGATCCTGGCGGTGATGTTCGGCGGCGCGGCCGCGGGAGTGGTGGTCATCGCCCGCCGTGCCGCGCGCGATGCGGTGACGATCGGTTAGAGCTCGACGCCGACCAGCACGGGTTCGGGCTGGAGGATCAGGCCGAACTCCTGCTGCACCCGCTGCTGGATGAAGCGCGCGAGCTCGGCGATCTCGCCCGCCGTCGCCCCGCCGCGGTTCGTCAGCGCCAGGGCGTGCTTGCTCGACACCGCGGCGCGCGAGCGGCCGATGCGGAAGCCCTTGCCGATCCCCGCGTGCTCGATGAGCCACGCGGCGCTGACCTTCACGTCGATCGAACGCACCGGGGCCGGGGGGACGTAGCCGTCGAACTGGTCGAGCGGGATGACACGCACCGGTTCGATCTCGGGCTCGAGCGGCCATCTCGGACACTCCGCCGGAAGGGTGCGCGCGAACTCCTGCGAGACCACGGCGTTCTGGAAGAACGAGCCCGCGGAGCGCGTGTCGGCATCATCCGCATCGAGCACCATACCCTTGCTGCGGCGGGTGGCGAGCACGGTGTCGCGCACCTCGGCGAGCGAGACGACCGCATCCGCTCCCAGTCCCAGCGCCCGGCGCAGCTGCTCGCCGCGCACAGGCCCTGCGCCGTGACCGACCTGCTGCAGCTCGAGTGTGACCGAGAGGATCACGGCCCGACGGGCGGCGACGGATCCGTAGTGCTGCTTGAGCACCGAGGTGCGGAAGCCGAGATTCAAGTCGGTGGCGGGGACCGTGACGACATCGCCGGTGGACTCGTCGATGAGCTCGACGTCGACGAGGGTCTGCGAGATGTCCTGCCCGTACGCTCCGACGTTCTGCACGGGAGCCGCACCGACGGTGCCGGGGATGCCGCTCATCGCCTCGATGCCGGCGAGCCCCGCCGTCACGGTGTCGGCGACCAGCGCGTCCCAGTCGTGCCCCGCCTGCACCCGCAGACGCACGAAGCCCGCCCGAGGCGAGGCCAGCCGTTCGATGCCCCGGGTCAGCACACGCACCACGGTGCCGTCGAAGGGCTCGTCGCCGACCAGGAGGTTCGATCCGCCGCCGAGCACGAACCAGTCGTCGCCGTCGGCCCAGACCTCGCGCAGCGCGGCGATCAGCTCGTCCCGGGACCGCGCCTCGCGCATCCGCGCGGGGGCAGCGCCCGTGGCCAGCGTGGTCAGCTGCGCGAGCGGCAGCGGTTCTACGGCGGTCATGCCTCGCGGGTCACCCGCACCTGCGCCTTGCCCAGCACGGTCGTGTCGGCGTGGGTCACCGTGAGGTCGATGCGCAGCGTCTCGTCGTCGATCTGACCGACGGTGGCGACGACGCGCACGTCGGCTCCCGTCTCGGCATCGACGACGACGGGTCGCGTGAAGCGCACGCCGTACTCGCGGATGCGGCCGGAGTCTCCGAGCCACGGCACGATCGTCTCGACCGACAGGCCCATCGTGAGCATGCCGTGGGCGAGGACGCCGGGCAGCCCCACGCGGGCGGCGACGTCGTCGCGGAAGTGGATGGGGTTGAAGTCGCCCGACGCGCCCGCGTACCGCACGAGCGATTCGCGGGTCAGGTGCACGTCGCGCTCGGCGACGACCTGGCCGATCTCGTACGCGGTCATTCCTCGCCTCCGATCAGCAGGATGGAGGTGGCGGTCACGACGTGCGCGCCGGCCGCATCCGTCACCTCGGCCTCGCTCGTGACCATGGCGCCCTTGCCCACGGCGCGCACGCCCGTCACGCGCAGCTGCGCGGTGAGCTCGTCGCCGGCAATGATGGGGCGCGAGTAGCGGAAGCGCTGCTCGGCGTGGATCGTGCGCTCGAGAGCGATCCCCGAGTCGGGCTCTGCCAGCAGCTGTTGCAGCGTGAGGTCCTGGATCACCATCGCGAAGGTCGGCGGCGCGACGACGTCGGCGTAGCCGAGCGCCCGGGCAGCAGCCGGATCGGTGTGCTGCGGATCGGTGGCGAAGACGGCGCGGGCGAACTCGCGCACCTTCTCACGGCCGACGAGATAGGGCGGTGTCGGCTCGAAGGCGCGCTCGACGAGGGTGGGATTCACGGGCACAGCCCCATCCTACCGAGCGGCCTGCGAGCGGCCGCCGTCAGAAATCGCTCAGCGCTTGCGCCCGCGGACGGCCTTCATCGCCATCTGCGTGCCGATGAACACGAGGAACGCCGCGAACAGGACGTTGGCGACGAAGGGGTCGAGCAGCGTCGCGATCCACGCGCCGAGGGCCGTGGTCGTGCAGGCGGCGACGCCGACGAGGGCCGCGGCGACCAGGTCGACGTTCTTGCGACGCAGGTTCCCGATGGTCCCCGACAGGGCGGTCGGGATCATGAACAGCAGCGAGGTCCCCTTCGCCTCCAGGTCACTGGCGCCGAAGAGGAGTACGAGGATCGGGACGACGATCACGCCGCCGCCGACGCCGATGAGACCCGCCATGATGCCCGTGAACACACCCACCACGACGAGGGCGATGCCGGTGACGACCGTCACCTCGATGTGCGCATCACGGGAGGGGATGACGAAGAACAGGCTCGCGATCACCACGACGATGAAGGCCACGAAGCCCCACCGCAGCGCCGTCTGCGAGATCTTGGGCAGCAGCCACGTGCCGATCTGCGCGCCGACGACCGCTCCGACGGCGAGGAGGATGGCCGGCACGAGCGCGACCGAGCCGTGCACCGCGTACGAGATGACGCCGACGGCGGCGGTCGGCACGATGGCCGCGAGCGAGGTTCCTGCGGCCAGCCGCTGGTCGAACTTCAGGAACAGGACCAGCAGCGGGACGATCACCGTGCCGCCACCCACGCCGAACAGTCCGGACAGCAGGCCGGCCAGCAGCCCGGTCGCGATGCAGGTGAGGATGAAGGCCGGGGTGCGCGGGCGGAGCAGGCGTGCGGGGGCGTCGGTCACCGGGAGAGCCTACCGTCGCCCCCGTCGCGTCACTGCACCGACCACCCTCCGTCGGACGCGAGGATCACGCCGTTGATGTTGGCCGCGTCGTCCGAGAGCAGGAAGGTGATGGATGCGGCGAGTTGCTCCGCCGTGGCCACCGTAGGGATGAGCTGTTCGAACGGCGACACGCGGGCGCGGCCGGTCTCGGAGAGGTGCGGCGGCAGAGCGATGCCGGTGGCGACGGCACCCGGCGCCACGGCGTTGACGCGGATCCCGGCGGGGCCGTACATGAAGGCCGCCGACCTGGTGAGCCCGATCACGGCGTGCTTCGAGACGGTGTACGCGTTGCCTGCGGCATTGCCGCGCAACCCCGCTTCCGAGGTGACGTTGACGATCGCCCCGGTCCCGGCCGCGGTCATCCCGGGGATCACCGCACGCGACAGCTTGAAGGTGCCGGTGACGTTGACCGACATGACGCGCTCCCACACCGCATCCGTCGTCTCGCCGAGCGGCGAGAAGTCGTCCATGATCCCGGCGACGTTCGCCAGCCCGTCGATGCGCTCTCCGGCGGTCGCGACGATCCGGTCGACGGCGCCCTGGTCGGTGATGTCGCCGGCCACCGCCACGAGCTTCTCCCCGCCATGCGCCGCCACCAGCTCGTCCAGACGATCGGCGGAGATGTCGACGGCGACGACGCGGCCGTCCTCGCGGAGCACCCGCGACGCCACGGCGCGCCCGATCCCGGATGCGGCGCCCGTGACGATCACGGTGCGACCGGCGAAGCGGCCCGCGACCACGCGCTCGACCCACGGTGCAGGGCCCGTCTGCTCCGGCATCGTGCCTCCGTTCGCCTGACGGACGAGATCGTCGACGACCGACTGCGGCAGCTGCCCCTGACTCAGCGCGACGAGCTGTTGGAGCGGCTGCGATCGGACGGGGCCCAGCGCGTCCTCCGTCGTGCCCGATGCGGCGAGCAGCCCGCGGATGAGGTCGCCCCCGACGGGGTGATCCAGCCATTGCGCGATCGTGCTGTTCGCGGTCAACACCACACTCTCCGACATTGCAGAGCCCTTCTCTCGAGCGGGCCGTCGCCGTTCGACGGATAATCCCGCACGGGAAATACTACGCTCGTCGGGACCGGTACGCCCGGGCAAGATCGAGGAGACGGAGCCGACGTGACGCCAGAATCCCCCTCACGTCGAGGACGCGGCGAACGCGCGGGCCTGGACCGCGCCGCGATCCTCGACGCGGCACGGACGCTGCCCTCGGGGCAGCTCACGATGCAGGGCGTCGCCGACGCGCTCGGGGTCGACCGCAAGGCGCTCCATCACCACGTCCACGGACGCGAGGGCCTGCTCGAGCTTCTCGCCGAAGACGTGTTCCTCACCCGTATCGCGGCGCTCGAGATCCCCGCCGACGCCCCCTGGCCCGACGCCTGCCGCGCGTTCGCCGAGGGGATGCGGCAGTCATTGGTCGCTTCGGGCGCCCTCGTCGAGCACTTCCGCACGCTGTCGCGGGCGACGCTCGCCGCCGTCCGGCCGGCCGAGGTCGTGCTGGAGCGGCTGCTCGCCGGCGGGCTCGACGAGGTCGCCGCCGGACGAACCCTCCTGCTGTTGACGACCGTCGCCACGGGCTTCGCGCGAGAGGAGATCGCGGCAGCGGGGGCGGGCGGGCACCCACAGGTCGCGCAGTTCCGCGGGATGCTCCGCGAGACGGGCGCCGCGGAGCTCAGCGTGCTGCGCCGGCTCGACGGGAGCGGCTTCGACGCCTACGGCGACGCGCAGTTCGCCTTCGACGTCGACGCCGTCATCGCCGCCGTCGAGGTCCGCCTCGCCGGCTGAGCACCCGAACGCCAGCTACTCGCGCCCGGGGTCGACGGGTGTGAAGCCGGCGAGACCACCGCGCTTGAGCAGGCCCGCGACCGCCAGCGAGCCGGCGACCGCGAGGAAGATCGGCAGCAGCAGAGAGAACCCGGTGTCGGTGAACTCGATGATCAGGGCGATCGCGGTGAACGGGGCGCGCATGTTCGCGGCGAGGAAGGCGGCCGCGGCGACCACGGCGAGTCCCGTGCCGCTCGCCCCGGGCCAGAGCAGTGCCCACCCCGCTGCCGCAGCCGCCCCCAGCGCGGCACCGATCGCGACGGAGGGCTGCAGCGTTCCGCCGATGGCGCCCGCTCCGAGCGAGAGCGTGGTCGCGACGTACTTCAGCACCGCGAGGATGAGCAGGAACACGACCGGCTCGCTCAGCTCGAAGCCGGCGGTCGCCAATGCGCGGCCATTGCCGAGGATGAGCGGGAAGAACATGCCGACGGCGCCCACGGCGGCGAACACGAGCGGGAGCACGACGAGCAGCTTCCAGCCGGTGGGCCGGAAGGCGCTCAGTCGTTTGGTCGCCGCCACGAAACTGGTGGCGACGACTCCCATCACGGGTCCGACGACCACAGCCGCGACGAGCAGCGACGCGTTGACCTCGATCGATCCGAGGTCGTACAGCGACTGGTCGCCGACGAGCGGTCGCGCGACCAGGGTCGCGATCGCGCTGACCGCCAGCGCGGTCACAGCGGCGGCGATCGAGAACTCGCCGAGGAGGATCTCGACCGCGAACACCGCCCCGCCCAACGGCACGTTGTAGACGGCCGCGAGACCGGCCCCCGCGGCCGAGGCGATCAGGATGCGGCGCCAGCGCGGCGTCAGACGGAACCAGCCGACGACCTTCGACGATGCCATCGCGGCGAGCTCGCGCGGGGCCACCTCTTTGCCGATCGAGGCACCGAGCGCGACCGAGACGACCTGCAGGACGGTGTCGACGAAGGTCTCCAGCACGGGCATCGGTCGCCCCGCGACGCCCTGCTCGACGCTCGAGACCGGCCGCCCGAAGCGGCGGATGAGGTACCAGCCGGCGGCCGCGATGACGCCGGCAGCGCTGACCGTCACCAGCGGCAGCCAGAACTCGGATGGCGCAGCGAGACCGTCGAGGAAGGGGCCTCGACCCTCACCCCAGACGAGATGCTCGATCGAGTGGACGATCCAGACCAGCAGCAGCACGGCGAGACCGGTGCCGACGCCCGCGAGGACGGTCGCCGCGCCGATCCGCGTGAGGTGGCCGACGGCCGGGCGGAACCGCGTCGCGCTCACCGCAGCGTACGCCGGGAGCTGATCTGGCCGGTGTCGAACCCCATGAGGTGCAGGCCGCCGTGGAAGCGCGCGTGCTCGATCTTGATGCAGCGGTCCATGACGACGGTCAGGCCCTTGCTCTCACCGTAGCGCGCCGCATCCTCGTTCCAGATCCCGAGCTGCACCCACACGGCGGGCGCGCCGACCGCGAGGGCGTCGTCGATGACCGAGGGGATGTCGTCGGCGCGGCGGAAGACGTCCACGATGTCGGGCACCTCCGGCAACGAAGCGAGGTCGGGGTAGGCCGGCTGACCGAGGATCTCGGTGGCGTTCGGGTTCACGAAATACACCCGGTAGTCGCCGGACTGCAGAAGGTACGTGCCGACGAAGTAGCTGGAGCGCGCGGGGTTCGCCGAGGCGCCGACGATCGCGATGCTCTTCGCGGCGCGGAGGATCGCGAGGCGTTCCTTCGCGCCCGGCCCCTCCCACGTGCGCTGCGAGCGCAGCAGCTTGGCGAGGGGCGAACTGGCGGGCAGGGCGCACGTCAGTCCGTTGGGGAGGCGGGTCTCGACGGTCTCCTCGACGGCGGTCACGTCGTTCATCATGCCCCCTGCGCGGCGGCGAGGGCCTGGTCGAGGTCGTAGATGATGTCATCGACGTCTTCGATGCCGACGCTGATGCGCACGAGCCCCGGCAGCACGCCGCCGTCGATGAGCTGCTGCTCGGTCAGCTGCGCGTGGGTCGTGGACGCGGGGTGGATGACGAGCGTCTTCGCGTCGCCGATGTTGGCGAGGTGGCTGGCGAGATCGACCGACTCGATGAAGGTGCGCCCGGCCGCACGTCCACCCTTGACCCCGAAGCTGAAGACGGCGCCGGGCCCCTCCGGCAGGTACTTCTTGGCGCGGTCGTGATGGATGTGACCCGGAAGCCCGGCCCAGGTGACGTACTCGACGCGCGGGTCGGCGTCGAGCCATTCGGCCACGGCGCGCGCGTTCTCGACGTGCGCCTTCATGCGATACGGCAGCGTCTCCACGCCCTGCGCCAGCAGGAACGCCGAGTGCGGCGCGAGCGCCGGGCCGATGTCGCGCAGCTGTTCGGCGCGCAGGCGCGTGAGGAAGGCGTACTCGCCGAAGTTGCCCGACCACTCGAGCCCGCCGTAGCTCGGCACCGGCTCGGTGAACAGGGGGAAGCGCTCGCTCGACCAGTCGAAGCGGCCCGACTCGACGACGACGCCGCCGAGGGAGGTGCCGTGGCCGCCGAGGAACTTGGTGGCGGAGTGCACGACGATGTCGGCGCCCCACTCGATCGGACGACACAGATAGGGGGTGGCCACCGTCGAGTCGATGACGAGTGGAACACCGGCGGCGTGCGCCACGGCCGCGAGGCCTTCGATGTCGGCGACCTCGCCCGAGGGGTTGGCCACGGTCTCCGCGAAGACCGCCTTGGTGCGGTCGGTGATGGCGGCGGCGTAGTCGGCGGGATCCGCCGAGGCCACGAACGTCGTCTCCACGCCGAAGCGGCGCAGCGTCACGTCGAGCTGGGTGATGGAGCCGCCGTAGAGGTTGGCGCTGGCCACGATGTGATCGCCCGCCCCCGCGAGCGAGGCGAACGTGATGAACTGCGCCGAGAGCCCGCTCGAGGTGGCGACGGCGCCGAGACCCTGCTCGAGCGAGGCGATGCGTTCCTCGAACGACGCCGTCGTCGGGTTCGCCAGGCGACTGTAGATGTTGCCGTACTTCTGCAGCGCGAAGCGCGCAGCGGCATCCTCCGTGTCGTCGAAGACGAACGCCGAGGACTGGTAGATCGGCAGCGCACGGGCGCCGGTGACGGCGTCGGGGATGTTGCCGGCGTGGATGGCGCGCGTGCGGAAGCCGTATTCGCGATCGGCCATGAGGGCCCTTTCGAGGGGGGTGCGGGTTTCCCGCAGCCTACCGGCCGCTTCTCGCGGCCCCCATTCGTGTGTCGGCGTGCGTCGGCGCATACGCATCGGTCGCTATCGTCGGTGGCATGGAGGACTGGACCGAGCAGGCAGCCGAGGCGCTGGACAGGCTGACCGAGTCGGGGCTCGGCTCGCCCTGGATCGGCACCGCCCGCATCCTGTCGGCGACCCCGCCCTCTTCTCGGCGGCGCCACCAGAGCTGCACGGTCGAGTTGGCTCTCGCCGCGGAGGGTTTCGAGGGCGCGACGACATCGGCAGAGGTCGTCATCGACACCAGGTATTGGCCGGAGCCCGGCACGGTTCTGCCGGCGCGGTTCTCTCGCGCGCTGCCGCGCACGATCGACGTGGACTGGGAACAGCTGCGCTCAGCGCGGTGACAGCGACGGCGCCACCGGGATGCCGAAGACATGCCGGAGCGCGCTCTGCGCCGCCCACCATCCGCCGAGGCCGTGAACTCCGGGGCCGGGCGAGGTCGACGCCGAGCACAGGTAGACCCCCGGAAGCGGCGTGCGCCAGGGGTCGCTGCGCAGCACGGGGCGCTTGAGCAGCTGCGCGACGTCAGGAGTGCCTGCGGCGATGTCGCCGCCGGGGTAGTTCGGATTGTGCCGGGCAAGGTCCACGGCGGTGCGCGAGCGGGCGGCGAGGATCGTGTCGCGGAAGCCGGGTGCGAACCGTTCGATCTGGGCGACGACGACCTCCTCCCGGTCGACGTCGCTGCCGGCGGGCACGTGGGTATAGGCCCACAGGGTGTGGGCGCCGTCGGGAGCGCGCGTGCGGTCGAACAGCGAGGGCTGCGAGATGAGCACGTACGGACGCTCCGGCATCCGCCCGTGGACGACGTCGTTCTCGGCGGCGGCGATCTCGGCACGGGTACCGCCCAGGTGCACCGTGCCGGCCTGCGCCACCGCCGGATCCGCCCACGGGACGGGAGCGGAGAGCGCGAAGTCGACCTTGGCGACGCCGGCGCCGTAACGGAACCGGTCGAGTGCGGCCCGGTATGAGGGCGGCAGGTCGTCGCCTGCGATGCGCAGAAGCGCCGCAGGGGTGACGTCCAGCAGCACCGCGCGGGCCGGAGGCAGCTCCGCGAGCGAGCGCACCTCGTGATCGCGCACGACCTCGACCCCGTGATCACGCAGGTCCCCCACCATCGCGTCGATGATCGCCTGGCTGCCGCCGATCGGGATCGGCCAGCCGTGCGCGTGTGCGTAGGCGCCCAGCGCGAGCCCGGCCCCGGATGCGGCGAGGCTCGGCTGCGGCAGGATCGAGTGCGAGGCGACACCGGTGACGAGGGCGGGCGCCGCATCCTCACGGAACCTCCATCCCCACAGCGGCGATCCCTGATCGAGCACGCGCATGCCGAATCGCGCGGCGAACACGGGATCGGCGGGAAAGCGCAGCAGCGGCCCACCGGTCAGCTCGGCGAGTCGCGCGGTGTTCTCGGCGAGAGGGCGCATGAGCCGCGCATAGGCGGCGCCGTCGCGCCCCAGCTCCTCACTCGTGCGGTCGAGATCACGGTAGGCGAGCGCGGCACGCCGGCCGTCGAGCGGATGCGCGAACGAAACCTCGGGAACGACGAAGTCGACGCGCTCGGTGAGACCGAACGCCTGGAAGAACGCGGACTCGAAGGCGAGCGGATGCACGGCGGAGCACACGTCGTGGAGGAAGCCGGGCAGCGTCAGGCCCGCCGAGGACGCGCCGCCGCCGAGGGTCGCGGCGCGCTCGTAGACACGGACGGAGAGTCCGGCTCTGGCGAGGGTCACAGCAGCGGCGAGTCCGTTCGGACCCGATCCGACCACGATGACGTCGAGATCGCTCACTCTTCGATCATCCCCCTCTCGCGGCCCGACCCTCCGCCAGGAACGCCAATCGCTGCAGAGTCTCGGCGTTGCGCAGATGCAGCGGCGGGTTCAGGATCCAGCGCGGGATCCATGCTCCGGGGCCGGCGACCGCATCCTCCGTGATGCGCACCACGCATCCGTCCTCGCTCGGTCGAACCTCGATGACCACGCGCGCTTCACCCATCGGCCATCCGCGCGCACGGAGCACGATCCGCCGCGGCGCGTCGTACTCGCGCACCTCGGTGGTGTCGTCGATCAGCACGGGCCAGACGCCGAACGAGTGGTGCAGATGCGCCCCTTCGGCCGGCCAGGCATCGTCGACCGACCGCATCCGCGAGGCGCCCACGACCCACGAAGGGTACAGCCAGCCATCCGCCATCACGGCGAAGACTTCTTCGGGCGTGCAGGACATGCGACGGACATTGCGTGACATGGGCGGCCTCCGATCGTCGTTGCGCCACGCTAAGCGCGTCTGCTGCGAGCTCCGACGGGGTTGCCCTCCGCGGCTGCGGCCGCTATCCGGCTCGCCCTGTGGCACGCTGGAGACATGCGGATCGCAGTGACGGGATCATCGGGAAAGCTCGGACGCGTCGTCGTTCGCGAACTGGCCGCGGCCGGACACGAGGTCATCGGCCTCGACGTCGTCGGCGAGCGCGGACCCGGGTTCGTGCAGGTGGATCTGACCGATTACGGCCAGGTCGTCGACGCGCTCGGGTCGGTGAACGACCAGCACGACGGCGTCGACGCGCTCGTACATCTGGCCGCGGTTCCCGCGCCAGGCCTGCGCGCGGACGTCGCCGTCTTCCACAACAACATGACGGTGTCGTTCAATGTGCTGCACGCGGCGACCCGGCTCGGCATCCGCCGGATCGTCACCGCGTCGAGCGAGACCGTCCAGGGGCTCCCCTTCGACGTCCCGCCGCCCTACATCCCGGTCGACGAGGATTACCCCGCGCGGCCCGAGTCGGTGTACTCCCTCGTCAAGCACCTCGAGGAGCGGATGGCGATCGAGCTGGTGCGCTGGCATCCTGAGCTGTCGATCACGGCGCTGCGCTTCTCGAACGTCATGGTTCCCGAGGACTACGCCGAGTTCCCCTCCTTCAACGGGGACGCACGGGTGCGCAAGTGGAACCTGTGGAGCTACATCGACGCCCGCGACGGTGCCCAGGCCGTGCTCCGCGCGCTCGAGACGGCTCCGACCGGCTTCGATCACTTCCTGATCGCCGCGGCCGACACGGTCATGACGCGCCCCAACGCCGAGCTGATCGCCGAGGTGTTCCCGGACACCGAGGTGCGGGGCGAGGTCGGCGTGAACGACAGCTTGTTCTCCACGGCGAAGGCGCAGCGCCTGCTCGGCTACGCGCCGCGGCATTCCTGGCGCGATCACGCCTGAGGCTCAGGCGTCCGGCCGCACGGGCTTGCTCATCTGCACCGCCGTCACGCCGAACCCGAGCGACTCGTAGAGGCGGCGAGCCCGCTCGTTGAAGCCGAAGACGTTGAGCGCGAGCTCTCGCCCTCCCCGCTCGGCGACATACCGCTCGGCCAGGAGCATCGCCGCCCGGCCGTAGCCGCGCCCGCGATACGGTTCGTCGATCTCGACGTCCCACACCCACCACACGCCCTCATTGCCGCGCGGATGCGGGCCCAGCCACATCACCCCGACGGCGCGTCCCGCCGCCTCGACGTGGAGCACGTCGTGTCCCGCCGCGGGAAGCCCACCGGGGAAGAGCTCGGTGTACGACTCGGCGGCGATGCGCTCGGCGGTGGCACGGTCATCGCCGGCGCGCACGCGTTCCTCCGCGTACGCGCGATGCTGAACGGCGATCCACGCGGGGAACTCGTCGTCCGAGAAGCGGCGGAAGGTGACGTCGACCATGACTCCATCATCGCCGCAGCGGTCTTCGTAAGCTGGGCAGATGGACGATCACTCCGAACCCCGCTGGACAGTGATCGGTCGTTCCGTCGCGTACGACGGGCGGGTGACGCTGGTTGACCACACCGTCCTCCTCCCGGACGGTTCCCAGAGCTCCTATGAAGTCGACGAGAGTGTGCCCTTCTCCGTCGCCACTCTCGTCGTCGACGGCGCGGACGTTCTCCTCTCTCGTCAGTACCGCTACGCCATCGACCGCTGGATCTACGACCTTCCAGGCGGCGGCGGCCAGGCGGACGAGGACCCTCGCACAGCGGCACAGCGCGAGCTCGAAGAAGAGCTCGGCATCGTGCCCGATGATCTTCGGCACCTGCACACGTTCTTCATGAACCCTGGCCGCGCCGCCTGGCCGACTCATCTGTTCATTTCCACAGCCGGGTTCACCTGGGCTCGCCCCGATGCGTCGGATCCCGCCGAGCAGGTAAGGCTGGTGCGAATGCGGCTCGTGGAGCTCGATGCGCTGATCTCTCGGGGCCTCGTTGTCGATCCGCCGCTGATCGTTGCACGAGCGCTGGGTGCAGCGACTGGCTATCTGCCCCCGCTACGGCCCGTTGGAACGCGGTGAGATGCACGGCGCGTTCTCGATCATCGAGCACGGCGGCGATGTCGGAGGCCCTGCCTACGGTGAAGGTATGTTCAACGATGCGCCCCTCTTCGAAGAGGACCCCGACGCGGCGTTCGCGCGCGCTGCGGAGAGGGCCCCGGTCGAGCCCGAAGACGCGGTGGATCGTGTCGTCGAAGTCTCCGCGATGCTGTCCGTCTTCGCCGCCGAGCAGGTGTGGGCGATCGCCCAGATGCGCGCCGATGCGCACGCGGACGCGAAGCGCGCGGGCCGTCACGATCGCGGCATCGTCGAACGGTCGCTGCGCCTCGAGCTCGCGCAGGCGATCGGAGCCACCGAGGCTGCAGCAGACCGCCTGATCGCCCACGCCGTGGCGCTCGTCGAGCGGTACCCCGAGACCCTCGCCGCGCTGAGCCGTGCGCAGATCACCCAGCGGCACGCCGAGGCTCTCGTCGACGCCGTCGATCGCGCCGAGCCGTGGCTGCGCGAAGAGCTGGCCCCGCTCGCGCTCGAGCTCGCCGTGCGCCTGCCCATCGGTGTCTTCCGGCACGCCGTGCGCCGTCTCGTCGACGATGCCCGCGCCGTCACGCTGACCGAGCGGCAGCGCGAGGCTCTCGAAACGCGCCGGGTCGCGGTCGACGACGACCGCGACGGGATGGCGTGGCTCACCGTGTATCTGCCGACCGTCGAGGCGAGGGCGATCTTCGACCGCCTCACACGCACCGCCGCAGCCCTCATCGCCGCAGAGCCGACCGCATCCCACAGTCCCGAATGCTCCGTGGGTGACGAGGCGAACCGGCAGCGCACACTCGATCAGGCACGCGCCGATGTCGCGGCCGACCTCCTGATCGATGGTGAGGTGCCGCAACACGGCGAGCAGGCGCGCGGCATCCGCGCGACAGTCGCGGTCACGGTGCCCGTGCTCACCCTCCTCGGCAAGGGTGACAGTCCGGCCGTCGTCGACGGCGTCGGTCCCATCCCCCTCGCGACGGCTCGCGAGCTGTGCGGCGGGGCAGACGGATGGATGCGCGTGCTGACCCACCCCGAGACGGGCCTCGTCCTGTCGGTCGGGCGCACGCAGTACCGACCGCCGGCGAGCCTGCGACGGCTCGCACGGTGGCGCAGCGCGCGGTGCAGCGCCCCGGCTGCATGGTGCCGGCGAATCGGTGCGAGATCGACCACACCATCGCCTGGGAGCACGGCGGTTCGACCGCCGCCGACAACCTCACCCCGCTCTGCAAGGGCCACCACACTGTCAAACACCACGGCGGATGGAAGGTGCGGCAACTCGCGGATGCGTCCATCGAGTGGACGAGCCCGACGGGGCGCATGTACACCGTCGCGCCCGAGCGACGCACGCCCACGTTCATCGCAGACGCATCGCCACCCGGCGATCCGCCGTTCTGACCGGTCCGCCCGAATGTGCCGCGTTGCTCACAGCTGCAGGCCGGCCGCCAGTCTGCGCCCGTAGTCGGCGATCCACCGCCCCACGGGGAGCCGAGCCGCGTCGTACGAACGCAGCGCCTCGACGGGCGCCCGCTCGGCGAGCAGGCGCGCCAGCGTCAGCGCATCGGCGGCCGCCTTCGCCGCACCCATCGCGGTGTGAGGCCGCACCACGACGGCTGCGTCGCCCAGGAGGGCGACACGGCCGGCGGACATCCGTGGCGGGACGTAGTCGTAGATGGCCTGCAGGAAGGGATGCGGCTCCGCAGCCACCGCGTCGGCGAACGGTGGCGGGAGCAGCCGTGCCGCGTCATCCACGAGACCCTCGCGCAGGCCGGCCGGGAGCTGGCCCGGAGCCAGTGAGCCCGCATCCCGGCGCCGGCCCGATGCGTCCAGGAGGTCGTTCAACGCGCCGGCGGTCAGCGTGCGGTACCAGACCCAGTTGTAGCGGCGCCGACCCGGCTCGGTCTCGCCGCGCGGCCCGGGCACGAGGTAGCCGAGCACGTGTCCGCCACGCCCCGTGAAGAAGGCGAACCGTCCGGTCAACACCTCGGCGGCCTCCGACGGCAGCGCCGTCTCGGGAAGGAGTCCGCGCCAGGTGACGTAGCCGCTGTACGCGTTCGTCTTCTCCTCAGGTGCCACGAATCCGCGTACCGCCGAATGCAGGCCGTCGGCCCCGACGACGACATCGAACTCGCGCCGACCCCTCGGGCCGAGATCGAGGTACGCAACGCCCTGGGAGCATCCCGCCCCTGCGACGCGCGTCCCCGTGAGGTAGGCCGCATCCGGAAGCGTGGAGCGCAGGGTCTCGTAGAGCACATCCCACGAGAGCTGTGTCTGCGGCGTGGGATCACGGGAGACGATCCGCCCCGCGGGATCGAGAACGATGCGTTCGGAAGTCATGGTGCCGCGCGCCGCATCCGGGCGACCCACCGCTCGCAGGAGCGCGAGGATCTCGTCCTGCGCGACGAGCCCCGCCCCCCGGCCCGAGAGCCCGCTCGCCGAACGCTCGAAGACGGTGACGTCGTGACCAGCCCGAGTGAGCAGCGCCGCAACGCCGAGTCCACCGAGCGATCCGCCCGCGATGCCGATCCGCAGTCGCTCGTCCATCTGCACTGTCCTTCCTGAGATCCGTGGGATGAGGTCCGTGCGACGACGATAGGAACGGATACGGCCGCGCTGCTCCGACACGTGTCGAGGTCTCCTCCACGCGGATGGCCCGGTGCGGATGGCATGCTCGAATCACGGATGCGGCCACGAAGGCCGTATCCGTGGCGAGAAGAGGTCCGCATGCTCGAGACACGTCTGCCGTACGAGGATTGGCAGCCGACGAAGGAGACCCTGCACCGGTTCGTGCAGCTCGTCGGCAAACTTCGGCTCGCGCGCAGCGTGCGGCGCAACCACTGGTGGAACGTGCCGTTCCATCTCACCGGCGCCGGGATCACGACGCGTCCGATGGGTGCGGACCCGACATTCGCGGTCGACTTCGACTTCATCGATCACCGCCTGAGCGTGGTCACGAGCGACGGCGTCCGCACGTCGTTCTCGTTGCGGGGACTGTCCGTCGCAGACTTCCATGCGCACCTCGTCCGCGCCCTCGAGGGTGCCGATCTCGACGCCGCTCCGATCCTCGAGGCGAAGCCGTTCGACCTGCCCGACGCAGCCCGCCCGTTCCGCGACGACACCGAACACGACGTCTACGACCCCGCATCCGTCACTGCCTACTGGCGGCTGCTGTCGGATGCGGGGCTCGTGCTCGAGGAGTTCTGCGGTCGCTTCAGCGGCAAGACGAGCCCCGTGCATCACTTCTGGCACACGTTCGACATCGCCGCCACGCGCTTCTCCGACACCGTCGTGCCACACACCGACCAGGCCGACAGCGTCACGCGCGAGGCCTACTCGCGAGAGGTCGTCTCGTCGGGGTTCTGGTTCGGCGATGCGAGCGTGCCGGAGCCCGCGTTCTACTCCTACACGTCACCGGAGCCGGCAGGCATCGCACAGCGCCCGCTCCCCGATGGAGCGCTGTGGCTGGACCGCGGCAGGTCGCACCTCGCCGTGTACCCGCTCGCGCGCGCCCAGGCGACGGGCGACCCGCGGAGGGCGGCGCTCGACTTCTTCGAGGCCGCGTATCGCGCCGGAGCGGAGCTGGCCGGATGGGAGATCGCGCGCTACGCCTGCGTCGACGGTGTGACCGATCCCCTGCACGCCGCCGTCCGCAGCTGAGTGCGCGCCACCGCTCCCGCGCCGGATGCGGCAGGATGGTGCTGCGCGTGAGGGATGGGGGCCCGAGATGACGACGCACGACGACCCGACCGATCAACTGGTCCCGTTCGCCGACCTGCTCGACACCGGCGGAGACGACCCGCCGCCCGTCGATCGACGCGTGCGTCGTCGGCGCCGCTGGATCGTGGCGATCGTGCTGCTGGTCCTCGTGGCGCTCCCCCTCGCGGCGGGAGGCGGCTACACGGTCTGGGCGCTGAACGCCCCCTTGCCCTCCCCGGTGATGACCGCGGAGCAGCCGTCGGTTTCGACGCCCGGAGCGGTCGGCATCGCGATGCCGACCGAGGGCGCGTCGGCGCTCAGTGTGTCAGGCGGAGAGGCCTACCTCGGCGCGGGAGCCAGCGGCATCTGGACCTCGAGCGGCGGCGATGAGGCCCGCCCGCTGGCGAGCATCAGCAAACTCATCACGGCGCTCGTCGTGCTCGACGCGTCACCGCTGAGCGGCCCGGACGACCCCGGGCCCACGATCACGTTCTCGAAGACCGACCACGACCTGTACGACGAGTACTACGTCCAGGGCGCGACGATCCTCGCCATGCCGACCGGAAGTTCGATGTCGCTGCGCGACGCGTTGACGGCGATGCTGCTTCCCTCCGCGAGCAACTACGCGGATGCCGTCTCCACCTGGGCCTTCGGCTCGCGCAGCGGGTTCCTCGCGGCCGCACGCACCTGGCTCGACGCGCACGGAATGATGGGCACCACGATCGTGGAGCCCACGGGCATCAGCGCGCGCAACACCGGTACGCCCGGGGACCTGATCACCCTCGGCAAGCTGGCCGCATCCGAGCCGACGATCGCCGCGATCGCCGCGATGCCGTCCGCGCCGCTGGGAGATCTCGGCACCGTGAGCAACACGAACAACCTCTTGGGCGTCGACGGGATCACCGGTCTCAAGACGGGGAACCTCGGACCCGACAACTACAACCTGCTGTACACCTCGACGCTGGATGTGGGCATCGGCGAGCCGTTGCACATCACCGGCGTCGTGCTCGGGGTGTACTCCCGCAGCACCGTGGACAGCGTCGTGCGTGCGCAGCTGCAGAGCATCCGCGATGGGTTCCACGCGGTGCAGCTCGCCGAACAGGGGCAGCAGATCGGCTCCCTGTCGACCCGCTGGGGTTCACGTGCGGCCCTTGTCGTCGCTTCGGCACCCAGCATCCTGACCTGGTCGGACACCCCGATCACGGTCGCCATGGACGTCTCGGAACCCGCGACGTACACCGACGGCGAGGTCGTCGGCACGATCACGTGGACCGCGGGGCCGAACAGCACGACGGCCGATGTCGTCGTCTCGGGCGGCATCGAGCCGCCGACCGAGTGGTGGCGGCTCACCCACCCGGGACAGCTCGGCGGCGACTAGGCCACGATCTCTCGGAGCGCGTCCACGATCCGGGTCGCTCGGTGATCATCGACGGCCTCCATCCAGTTCGTGACGAACGAGAAGCCGACCCTGCTGTCGCGATCGGCGAACGCGACCTGCCCGCCCGCGCCGTCGTGGCCGAAGCTCGACGGTCCGAGATACCGCCGCGCCTCGGAGTCGAGCTGGAACCCCGCGCCCCAGCGCGGCCACGGCGGCGGCGCGTCGAAGAACGGCGCCCCCACCGTACGCTCGCGTGTAGCGGCGGCGACGGTGTCGTCGTCGAGCAGCCTCACTCCGTCTGTCTCGGCCACGGTCGCCGACCACATCGCGGCGACGGCGCGCGCCGTCGCGACGACCCCGGCGCCCGGAATAACGGCGGCCTGCACCGCCGGCGTGTTGAAGCCCTCCGCCTCACCCACGAGAGTGGGCGGCAACGCGCCGCCCAGGGTCATGGCGCGGTCGCCCCAGTCGATGACTCCGGATACGCGCTGAGTGGCCTGCTGCGCCACGAGCCCCTGGAGCGTGGGCCCCACGAACAGGTGCGCCGCAGAACCGGCGCGTTCGGCCGGCAGCCCGAGCCACGCATCCGCACCGAGCAGATCGGCCATCTCGCGGAACGCCGCAGCGGGGGCGACACCGCTCGCACGGCGCACGATCTCACCCGAGATCCAGCCGTGCGTCAACGCGTGGTACGCCCACGCCTCCCCCGGCTTCCACAGCGGCTCCTGCGCCGCGAGCAGCGCGGCGACGCGGTCGAAGTCGAGCAGATCGTCGGTCGCGAGGTCGACGCTCAGCGCCGGCACCCCCGCACGGTGGGCCAGCGCGTCTCCGACCGTCACCTCGTGCTTGCCGTGCCGGCCGAACTCGGGCCACAGCGCGGCCAGGGGACTGTCCAGATCGACACGTCCGGATGCCGCGAGCCGGGCGACGAGGATCGACATCAGGCCCTTCGAGCAGGAGAAGACCACCGACGGGGTGTCGCTCTCCCAGGGGCGGTCGATGCGCGCATCCGCGGAACCGGCCCAGAGGTCGACGACGCTGCGGCCCTCGACGCGGATCGCCAGCGCTCCGCCCATCCGCGGAAGCCCCTCGAACGCCGCCGCGAAGGCGTCGCCGACCGCCTCGAAGCCCGGGGCGATGTGGCCGTTGATCCCGATCATGCTGCGACCTCCTCGACGACGAGACGGTCGTTCTCCCACCGCACCGGAAGGGGATCCGACAGCGCGCCCACGAAGGCGCCGTCCGTCCCGATGTTCTCGAACGCGAGCATCACGTCGCGCCCGGCCGCATCCCGCGTGATGCGACCGCTGTAGAGCTTCTCGCTCGCGACGAGGACGGCCCGGTCGACCGGGTAGGGCCCGAGCGGGTCCTCGAGGGCCACCGCCCAGATCCCGCCCCGCGCACCGGTCCGCGCGCCGGCCAGGTGCGCGGAGTCGCAGGAGAAGATGAGCGCCCATCGGCCGTCGATCTGCACGAGCTGCGGGACTTCAAGGTGCGCGAAACCCGCACCGGGGAGGCTGAGCGGCGGACGCACCTCCCAGTGCGACAGGTCGCCCGAGCGGGCGTGTCCGATCACCCCGGTGTCGCGGTCACCATCTCCCACGACGCGCGCGGTGACGAGCATGTGCCACCCCTCCCCGGCGGGATCGGCGAAGACCCACGGGTCGCGCCACGCCTGTTCGTGCCAGGTGCCGTCATCGAGCGTCTCGTACCACCGCGGGTCCGCGGCGACGACGACGGAGGCATCCTTCGTCCAAGCGCCCGGCTCCGACGCGGACGCGGCCAGCACCGTCTCCACGTTCGTGTGCGCCGCGGGGTCGAGGAACCGCGAACCCGTATAGAACATCCGCCATGTCTGCGCCTCGCGGACGACGCTGCCCGTCCACGTGGCCGTCGCATCCGGCGCCTCCCCGCCCGACGGCTGGAGAACCGTGCCGTGCACGGTCCACGTGCGCAGGTCGGTGGAGGTGGCGTGACCGATCGTCGCGTTGCGATGGCGCAGATCGGGGTCTCCGAGCGAGGTCGGCGCCTGCAGGTAGTACATGTGATGGGTGTCGCCGTCGCGGGCGAACCAGAAGTCCCAGACCCAGTGGTCGGGCAGCGTGAACGTCACAGAGTTCTCCTCGTGAATGGGGAAGGGCGGCTCAGCCCTTGACGGCGCCTTGCACCAGCGCGCGGATGAACTGCCGCTGGAAGATGAGGAAGAGCACGACCGCAGGCGTGATGATGATCAGCGCTCCCGCGTTCAGCAGCGGGATGCTGAGCGAATACTGCCCCTGGAAGAAGGTCAGCGCACCCGCGACCGTCCGCTGCAGCGGGTCGGCGATGAGCACGACCGGCAGCAGGAACTGGTTCCACGTCCAGATGAACAACAGGATCGCCAGGGCGGAGAGCGCGGGCATCGCGAGAGGAAGCTGGATGCTGCGGAACTCGCGCCAGAGCGACGCTCCGTCGACCCGGGCCGCCTCGGAGAGCTCCCTGGGCACATTGATGAAGTGGGCCCGCATCCAGAACACGCCGAACGGCATGTACAGCCCGATGAGAGGGAAGATGACGGCCCACGGGGTGTTCACGGTACCGAGCGACTGCGCCTGGTAGTAGAGCGGGATGATGAGGGCCTCGAACGGGATCGTCAGGCCCAGGATGAAGAACACGAGCACTCCGCGGCCGAACCGGACCTGGAGCGATCCGAGCGCGAACCCGGCGAGGGTGGCGGCGATGAGGCTCGCCGGCACGACGCCGAGCACGATGAGCATGCTGGAGCCCATCAGCTGCCACACGTGGCCGGTCTCGAACGCGGTGGCGAAGTTGCCCCACTGCGGGTCGGTCGGCCAGGTGAGGCCGGTCGGGTTGCGGTCGGCGGGCTGCAGGGCGGCCGAGAACATGCTGACCAGCGGCAGCACGGTGACGATCACCGCCACGCTGAGCAGGAGGTAGCCGAGCACACGCTCGGTGCGGCTGGCGATCACGAGTCGCTCGCTCTCGAGAGTCGTTGGATGGGCAGGACGACGACGAGCACGAGCACCATCAGCACGATGCCGAAGGCGGATGCGAGACCGACGTCGCTCTGGGTGAACCCGATGCGGAAGATGGACAGGCCCGGCACGAGGGTGGCCCGGCCGGGCCCGCCCTGCGTCGAGGTGTAGATGATGTCGAAGCTGGACAGCGCGGCGATGACCGTGACGGTCACGAGCACGGCGATCTCCTGACGCAGCCCGGGGAGGGTGATGGTGAAGAACTCGCGCCACCACCCGGCGCCGTCGAGCCGGACCGCCTCGTAGAGCGAGACGTCGATCTTGCCGAGACCGGTGAGCAGCAGTACGGTGCACAGCCCCGTCAGCACCCAGGACCCGATGAGACCGACAGCGGGAAGAGCGGTGCCGTAGTCGGCGAGCCAGGGGCGAGTGATCCACCCGAGGCCCAGCCATCCCAGGATCTGGTTCACCGCGCCGGTCTGCGCGTACATCCACGACCAGGCGATACCCGCCGCGGCCAGCGGGATGATCTGCGGGAGGAAGAGCACCGTCTGCGCCGAGGCGGCGAACGCCTTCGACCGCAGTCCGCGGATGAGGGTCGCGAGCACCAGCCCCGCACCCACGGGGATGATCGTGAAGAACGCGATCAGCACGAAGGCGTTGCGGATGGCACCGAGCAGGTCGGGGTCGGTGAAGACGGTCAGGTAGTTGTCCACTCCCACCCAGCGAGCGACGCCGATCCCGTTCCAGTCGTAGAACGAGTACTGCACCCCCTGGATGAGGGGCCAGACGACGAAGGACACGTAAGCCGCGAGCGCCGGAACGAGCAGGAGCCAACCGGCGAGCGTCCCGCGCCGGGCGGCCGCTTTGGCGGCTGCCCGGCGCGGGGGTGCGGTCGTCGCCGCGGCGGTGCCGTCGGGTCGGGGTGCCGCTACAGCGGCGACCGCACGGTCGGTCATTTGCCGCCGACCTCCTTCTCGTAGAACGCCTGCACGCGGTCCACGAACTCCTTGCCGGTGATCTGGCTCGTCACCAGCAGCTGGGACTCGGGGATGATCGATCCGGCGTAGATACCGGCGGTCGTGTTGGCCATGAAGTCGACCTGGCCGTTCTCGGCGCCGATCTGCGCGGACATCGCGAGGGCATCCTCGATGAGCGAGCCGGACTCGACCTTCGGCTGCTCGAGCGACGGGTCGCCGCCGGGCGAGGCGCCGGTGACGTCGACGATGATCTGGCGCGCGGTCGGGTCGGTGTGCACCCAGTTGAGGAAGTACACGATCTCGTTCAGGTGCGCAGACCCTGCCGCCACCGAGAACGAGTTCGCCGCGCCCATGGCCACGTGGTCGCCTCCGGCCTCCACGGGCGGGACGAGGAAGAACGACACGTCGGAGCCGAGAGCCTTCTGGTAGTTCGCCGCCTCCCAGTTGCCGTTGAAGGTGAACAGACCCTCTCCCTCGCCGAACCGGCTCGTGAAGGTGAAGTAGTCGATCGCGTTGATGTCGGACGGGAAGTAGCCCGCATCCGCCCACTTGCGCACGAGCTCGGCGCCCTTGACGTTGCCCTCTTCGTCGTAGCGGGCGCCCGGCTCGTTGAACATCCATGACAGGAACTGGTCCTTGTCGACGTACTGGTTCATCGCCGCCTGCACGACGAAGTTGACGACGCCGTCCTTGTCGCCGGCCATGATCGGCAGGATGCCGGCGGCCTTGGCCTTGGCCATGTCGTCCTCGAGCTCGGCGAGCGTCTGCGGCGGTGCGTCGATCCCGAGCTGGGCGGCGAGCTTGTCGTTCATGTAGATGCCGGTGATGCTGTAGCCGAGCCCGAGCTGGTACAGCGAGCCCGAGCCGCGGATACCGTCCTCGCTCATCCGCAGCGGCGCGAGCTGCGAGGCGGGCCACGCATCCCAGCCGTAGGCGTCGAAGTACGGGTCGAGGTTGGCGACCAGGCCGTCGCGCACCGTGTCGCCCAGGGTGGGGAGGCGGATGAGGTCGGGCGGCGTCGCGCTCGCGAGCAGCTTCGGGGCGTTGGCCGTCAGGTTCTGGAACGTGTCACGGGTGATGGTGAAGGTCACGTTCGGGTGCTGCTTGGTGAACTCCTCGGTCAGCTTGTCGGTGACCGGGAACCCCGTCTCATCGGCGATCGTCAGCTCGACCGGGTCGGAGGTGAGCTCGGTCGAGACGGTGACGTCGTTCTGGGCGGCCGGCGCGGCGGCTCCCGGCGCGCAGGCCGTCAGCGCTGCTGCGGCGAGCCCGGTGATCGCCAGCAGGGCGACCGGCCCTGAGCGACGCAGGCGGCGGTGCGGTGTCGTGGTCATGGGGCGACTCCTTTGTCTGTGGTGCAAAAAACGGCTGCGGATGACGGGAACATCGGGTCATGTTCTCGCCGATCCGCGTGCTGAATGGATTTAGCACGCACATTGTGCGCATACTGGGTCCCCAGTGTCAATGTCCGCTCCGCGTACGCTGGGGGAGCATTCGAGGAGGTGTGCGTGGGCAAGCGAGTCACCCTTGCTGACGTCGCGCGCAAGGCCGGGCTGTCGCCGTCCGCGGCGTCGATGATCCTGAACGGCCGCCCCGACACCCGCTTGTCGGCCGACGCCCATGAGCGCGTGCACGCCGCCGCCTCCGAGCTCGGGTACCGGCCGAACGTCGCCGCCAGGGCGTTGCGCACCGACACGACCCACACGATCGGCTTCGTCTCCGATCACGTCGCCACGACCCGCTTCGCGAGCGGACTCATCAAGGGCTCCCTCGAAGCGGCGGAGGCGGCGGGGCACGTTGTGCTGGTCGCCGAGACCGGCGGCGAGCCCGAGCGCGAGGTCGAAGCCGTCTCGGCGCTCCTGGATCGTCAGGTCGACGGCATCATCTTCGCTTCCATGAGGGCCAGAGAGACCTTCGTGCCGCCCTTGCCCTCCCGCACGCGCATCGTGATGCTCAACGCGACGAACGACGTGCACACCTGCAGCGTGCTCCCCGACGAAGAGACCGGCGGCCGACGGGCGGTCGAGCTGCTCGCCGACGCCGGCATCACCGAGGGCATCGTGCTGCTCGGCTACGACGCCGAGGCGGAACGCGATGTGTTCCGCTCCGAGACGGTCGCCTCCCGCATCCGCGGCATGTCCGAGACCCTCCGCGAGCGCGGCATGACCCTCGCGCGCTCGGAGTCCATCTGGCTCTGGGAGCCCGCAAGTGGTCACGAGGTGATCTCACGGCTGCTGGCCGAGGGCGAGCGGCCGAAAGCGATCATCTGCCTCAACGACCGGCTCGCCTTCGGCGCCTCGCAGGCGCTGGCCGAGGCCGGCCTCGGCATCCCGGACGACGTGTCGCTCGTCTCCTTCGACAACGACGAGCTCGCGGCCTACCTGCGACCGGGCCTCACCACCATCGGGTTGCCGCACGAGGAGATGGGCCGCCGCGCGGTCGAACTCCTGCTCGAGCCGGACGGCCCGCCGCCCGGCATCCACCTCGTGGAGATGCCGGTGGTGGTGCGCGCGTCTATCCGGCCGGCCTGAACTAGGCGACGGGCGAGTACCCGATCAGCCAGGTCACCCCGAACGCGTCGCGGACCTGTCCGTCGACATCGCCCCAGGGACGCTCCCCCATGGCCTCGATGACGGTTCCCGTCGCGGCGAGCGCGTCGAACCATCGCCGGGACGTCGCCGCGTCGCCGGCACCCAGCAGCGCGAAAAGCACGCCGTGCACCTGGACGGATGCGGCGCCGTCGGCCGCATCCGAACCGAACAGGTCGACGGGGCCGCGCAGCTCGCCGTGCGCGATCCACGACGGCGCACCGTCCTGGCGGCCGAACTCGGCGAAGGTGTGAAGCTCCAGCTCACCGCCGAAGACGTCGCGGTAGGTCTTCAGCGCGTCCGCGGCGATGCCGGCGAACTGCAGGTACGGGACGGGGGCGGCCATTCCGGCAGGCTACCGCTCACCCCCGACCCGCGACGCGATCAGACCAGCCAGGCGCGCTCGTCGCCGCTGAAGCGGTTGACGGCGCCCGGGGTGGACGTCGCCCGCTCGTACATGCGTGAGAGACCGGGGATCACCGCCTGGTTGCGCTCGTCGAGGCGGTCCTGGCGCTCGATGATCTCGTCGAGGCGCTCGGCGAGCTCGGCCCGCGCGGCGCGCTCGTCGACCGTGATCACCTCGCCGCCGGCGACGACCACGCGACCCTGCACCATGACGATGTCGATCGAGGAGCCGTTCTCCGAGTAGACGAGTTGCAGGTCCAGCTTCTGACGGGGCGTGAAGGCCATGGTCTCCAGGTCGTAGATCACCAGGTCGGCCTGCTTGCCGACTTCGATCGAGCCGACGACGTCATCGAGCACGGCGCTGCGCGCTCCCCCGATCGTCGCGGCGGCCAGCACCTCTGCGACGGTGGGCCACTGGTCGATGGCCGGCTCGGTCACCTTGTGCAGCAGAGCGGCGGTCTTGACGACATCGAGCATCCGCGGTGAATCGCTGCTCGAGCAGCCGTCCGTACCCAGCCCGAGGTTGACTCCGGCGTTCTGGAGCTTTCGCCACGCGGCGATCCCCGAGCCGAGCTTGAGGTTGGAGATGGGGTTGTGGGAGATCGAGGTTCCCGCCGCAGCGACCGTCTGCATGTCGGCATCCGTGAGCCAGATCCCGTGGGCGAGCGTCGTGTTCGGCGAGAGCGCACCGATCGACGCCATGTAGGAGACGAGGCTCCCGCCGTACGACTCGTCTCCGGTGACCAGCTGCGTCTTGGTCTCGAGTACGTGGATGTGGCACTCCGCCGCGAACTCGAGCGCCATCTCGGTCGCCCCGGTCAGCAGCGCGGGCTCGCACCGCTGCGGGGCGGAGGGTGCGACCATGAACCGCAGCCGGCCGTTCGCGCGGCCGTGGTGGGCGGCGAAGGCCTCGCGGGCGAACCTCAGATACTCCTCGGTGGACGGCACATGCGCGGAGCGGATCTCGCGCACCACGTCGGCGGGCAGATACTCCTCGGCGAAGGGAACCGTGTCGAGGAAGGGGCGGTTGATGACGTGTCCCGAGACGTTCGCGCGCACGCCCAGCTGCTCGTAGGCGTCGAAGACCGCGGCGAGCTGCTCGTGATCCTGCCCCGGCGTCTCGAGAACGTCGTCGACGAGCGTCGTCACCCCGGCCTTGAGCGATTCGATGCCGAAGAGAGTCGTGCGAAGACGCACGAGGTCCGGCGCGACGCGGCTGTCGCCGAGGAGCGGATACGACATCGCCATCCACATCTCCAGCGGCAGATTGTCGTAGCGGCCCTTGTAGAACATCTCCCACGAGTGGGTGTGCGCGTTCACGAAACCGGGTGCGACCAGGCGGTCGCGACCCTCGATGATCTCGTCGCCGGGCTCGGGCGCCAGGTGCTCGCCGATCGCGACGATGACGCCGTCGGCGATCCGGATGCTGCGCACGAGCGGGGTGCTGCCCGAGATCGGATCCATGGTGATGACGTGGGCGTCGCGGATGAAGGTACTCATGGTGGTTCTCCGTCGAGGTGTGGGGCGGGTGCTGCGGGGATCCTCAGCGGGCGGATACGGTCTCGCGGGGCTCCGGGGTCGCCGCGAACTGCTGCGCCTCGACCCAGCGCCTGTGGCTGGTGCGGGCCAGCAGCCAGTAGGTGAGACCGGCGGCGACGCCGCCCGTGAGCCAGGAGATGTCGAGGCCGCCGAGCGCCTGCGACCCGAGGCCCTGCAGCGCCGGAACCATGCCGTTCAGGAACAGCCAGGTGAAGACGATCCCGACGAAGAAGGCGATCAATGCGCGCGGGTTGACGTCGGGCAGACGCTTCGATCCGACGGCGTCGAACAGGTGGTCGAACCGGCGCGATCGGCGCTCGAAGATGCCGTAGTGCACGAGCATGATGGCGCCCCACGTGGCGACCCAGCCGACCACGCCGACCAGCCACGCGTCGAGGGTCTGGGCCGCATCCTCCTGGAAGATGAAGAAGACGGCGGCCGCGAGCGAGAGCACTCCGACGAGGATGTTGAGCGCCTTGCGGCCGACCTTGAGATCGAGCGCCTGGGCGGCGACGCTGAAGCTGTAGATGTTGAGCACGTTGGTCGCGATGGGCCCGTGCAGCACGAGAAGCAGGACCGGGATGGCGAGGGCGCCGAAGTTCTCGACGATGAGCTGGCCGGGATCGACCGTGCCGTTCTTCGTGGCGAGGGAGGCTCCGAGCAGACCAAGCCAGATGACGGGGATGAACTGGCCCAGTGCGCTCGCGAGATAGAGCTTGCGGCGGGGCACGCTCGTGCTGATGAAGCGCGAGTAGTCCGCCGCGTAGGTCAGCCAGGTGATGCCCCAGCCGATGCCGATGGCGGTCATCACCGCCGACATCGCGACGATGCGGTCGCCACCGGCAAGCTGTGCGCCGGCGGGGCCCGCGTAGCCCCAGTCGATGTCGAGGAAGAACCACGCGACGATCGACATGATCACCAGCACGAGCACGGTCGGGGGCACCGTCCACCGCTCGAACGCCGCGATCGCCTTGTATCCGGCGAGCGCCACGCCCACCTGGATCGCCATGATGAGGGCGGCGATACCGATCTTCCAGCCGATGTTCGCCTGGGTCGGATCCAGCCATCCCAGTTCGCCGAGCAGGGCCGTCACGAGGTCGAGCACGATCCACGTGTTGACGGCGCACCATCCGATGACCACGACCGCCTGGATCACCGAGGGCAGGTAGTTGCCGCGGCGGCCGAACACGGCGCGGCCGAGGAGCATGCCGGTGACGCCGGTCTTCTGGCCGAACAGCACGAAGATGCCGAACAGGCCCATGCCGATCAGGTTGCCGATCACGAGCACGAGCATCGTGTCGAGCAGACTGAGACCCATGCTGATGCCGAGGGCTCCCAGCACCCAGTTGATGGGAGCGATGTTGGCCCCCATCCAGATCCAGAACTGACCCGAGACGCGGGACGTACGGGCGGACTCGGGGATCGGCTGGAGCGTCTCTTCGATGTCGTGCGGGCTGGCAGAAGACATGGGCGGTGTCCTTCTCGCGAGGTGGAGCGATCAGTGGAGCGGGTCGCCACCCAGCATGCGGCGGCGGTGTTTCCGCGCTCGCGGCGCTCTGTAAACTCGCGGTCACGGCGAATGGACAGAATGTATGCCCCTCCTGCTCGATCAGATCCTCGCGGACGCCGTCGTCCAGAAGACCGAACCCGAACTCGTCTGCGGCATCGCATCCGAGGTGGATGTGCGCTGGGTGCACGCGAGCGAACAGCTCGACATCGCCCCGCTCCTGCGCGGCGGGGAGCTCATCCTCATGGAGGGGGTCAACCTCGTCACGGCGGATGCGGCCCAGCTGCGGACCTACGTCGACACCCTGGTCGCACGCGACATCGCCGCGCTCGCCGTGGAGACGACACCCCGCCTCCCCCGCATCCCCGAGACGCTCGTGAAGCACGCGGAGGCGAGCGGCCTGCCGGTGATCCACCTGCGACGCCGGGTGCCGTTCGTGCAGATCTGCGAGAGCATCAACAGCCAGCTCGCCGACGTGAGCCTGCGGCGCCTGCGCATCGCCGATCAGATCTCCCTCGCCCTCTCCGAGGCGATCGAGAATCTGGCGAGCATCGACCAGCTTCTCGCTCTCATCCGCGATCGGGCGAACTCGTCCGCGCAGCTCACGTCGCTGTCCGGCCAGACCCTCGGCGTCGCGCTCGCCGACGCCGATACGCCGTCGCTCGGCATCGAGTACACCGCACCGGTGTCGTTCGGCGGCACGGTCGTCGCGACGCTCACGCTCCGGCCGGCGGCGGACGCCGACATCCACCTCATCTCGGGCGCGCTCTCACGGGCGCCCGAGATCCTCGCCATCGCGCTGCTGCGCACGCATCCGCTCTCTCCCCACGACCGGCGACGCAGCCGTTTCATCTCGCTGCTCGCGTCGAGCGGCCCGCGCACCTCCGCCGCCGAGCACGCGCGCGAGCTCACGACGCTGGCCGTGCGGCTGGGATTCGAGCCCGACGATCGGTTCATCCCGTTCGTCGTCGAACTCGACGACGCCTCGAACGTCGCGGCCGTGCAGGAGGCGATCGCCGCGATCTCGCCACGTTCGACCGGGCAGTTCACCGACGGCCAGTACGTCGGCATCGTGGGATTCGCGCCGTCATGGGACGCGCAGGACGTGCGCTGTGCGGTGACGGATGCGCTGCGCCACCTCGCCGCTCGCGGCGGAGTGCGCGCCGCGGTCGGACCCACCAGCGCGAGCGTGGACCGGGCCGTGCGCGCTGTGCGCTCCGCGAGGGAGAGCGTGCCGTACACGTCGGATGCGGACCCGGTGGTGGATGCGGCGAGCATCGCCGTGACGCGGCTCTGGCCGCTGCTGTCGCAGATCGAGCCGGTGGCGGAGTTCATCGACGAGCAGATCGGCGCCCTGCTCGATCGGGACGCCGTGTCGCACGGCGAGCTGTTCGACACGCTGCGCGCATTGGCGGCGAACCTCGGCAGCAAGACGGATGCGGCCGCATCCCTCGGCATCCATCGACAGACCTTCTACCAGCGCTTCGAGCGCATCACCGCCGTCCTCGGCCCTCTCGAGCCGGGATCGGCGCGGATCGGCGCCGTGCTCACCGCCGTGTTCCTCGAACAGGCACGGCGACAGGCGGCCGCTGCCGCCGACGCGAAGCAGGACGCTGCGAACCGCGCGAACGCGTGACGGCGCGGGTCAGGTCCGCTCCTCGCGCACGATGGCGGCGCCGGCGGTCAGCGCGCTGAGCTTTGAGAGCGCCACCTCCCGCGACAGCGGCGCCATGCCGCAGTTGGTGCTGGGCATCAGCTTGTCGGCGTCGACGTAGCGAAGCGCGTCGCGGAGGGTGCCGGCTACTTCGGCGGGCGTCTCGATCTCGTCGGTGGCGACGTCGATGGCGCCGAGCATGACCTTCTTGCCGCGCAGCAGCTCGATGAGCTCCATCGGCACGCGGGAGCCGTGGCTCTCGAGGGAGACGATGTCGATGGCCGAGCGCTGCAGGAGCGGGAAGGACTCCTCGTACTGGCGCCACTCGGACCCCAGCGTCTGCTTCCACCGGGTGTTCGCCTCGATCCCGTAGCCGTAGCAGATGTGCACGACGGTCTCGGCCTTCAGCCCCTGGGCTGCACGCTCCAGTGTGGCGACTCCCCAGTCACGCATCTCGTCGAAGAAGACGTTGAAGGCGGGCTCGTCGAACTGGATGACGTCGATGCCCGCCGCCTCCAGCTCCTTCGCCTCCTCGTTGAGGATGACGGCGAACTCCCACGCCAGCTTCTCGCGGCTCCGGTAATGGCGGTCGGCGAGCGTGTCGATCATCGTCATGGGGCCGGGAAGAGCCCACTTCAGAGGGCGATCCGTCTGCTGGCGGAGGAACCGCGCGTCGTCGACGAAGACGGGCTTCGTTCGGCTGACGGCGCCGACGACGGTCGGCACGCTGGCGTCGTAACGATCGCGGATGCGCACCGTCTCCCGCCGCGCGAAGTCGACCCCGTCGAGGTGCTCGATGAACGTCGTCACGAAGTGCTGCCGAGTCTGCTCGCCGTCACTGATGACGTCGATGCCTCGGCGCTGCTGCTCCTGCACGGCGATGCGCAGCGCATCCTGCTTGCCCTCGACGAGGGCCGCGCCCTCCAGCTCCCACGGCGACCAGAGCACCTCGGGCTTCGCGAGCCACGAGGGCTTGGGCAGGCTCCCGACGATCGCGGTCGGCAGCAGCGCGGGCGCCTGCGCGCGGGTCATCGCGCGAGCGCCGGCTCGAGACCGGCCCATCGTGCGAGCACCTCGCCGTAGGGCGTCAGGAAGTGCTCGGCCGCGTACGTGCCCTGGGTGATCGCCAGCTGCGCGCGCTCGACGCGGTCGTAGTCGACCTGCGTGCGCGAGAAGTCGCCGTGCTCCAGGCTCGGGCGGTAGACGCTGCCCGCGGCCGCGTTCGCGTTGTAGATCTCCGGGCGGTAGATCTTCTGGAAGCTCTCCATCGTGCTGATCGTGCCGACCAGCTGCAGGTTCGTGTAATCGTTGGCCAGGTCGCCGCGGAAGTAGAACGCGAGCGGCGCCGCGGCGCCCGCGGGCATGAAGTAGCGCACTCGCAGCCCCATCCGGGCGAAGTACTCGTCGGTCAGCGAGTACTCGCTCTGGAGGTATTCGACACCGAGCACCGGATGCGTGTTGTCGGTGCGACGGTAGGTCTTGCTCGTCGAGACACTGATGCAGATCACCGGCGGCGCCTCGAAGCGCGCACGGTAGGCGTCCGAGTTCAGGAACGCCTGGAACAGCGCACCGTGCAGGGCGCCGAAGTCGTCGGGGACGGTGAAGGCACCGGCATCCGCGTTGACGGCGGGCAAGCGCACGCTGAAGTCGAAGTCGCGGACGTAGGACGAGAAGTTGTTGCCGACGATCCCGTGATGGCGGATGCCGGTGTGCGAGTCGCGGATGTGGACGTCGAGCACTTCGAGCAGCGGGAAGTGGCGCTGTTCACCGTCGGCGGTCAACGCCGCGTCCACCGACACGATCTCGAGCTCGAGGGTGTAGCGGTCGCCGTTCGGGTTGTCCCACCGCGCGAGGTCGTTGCACCGGCGATCGATCATCGTCAGCACGTTGCGGAGGTTCTGCTGCCGGCCCTCTCCGCGCGCGAGGTTGGCGAAGTTCGTCGTGGCGCGGGAGTCGGCGGAGGGCGAGTAGTCCTCGTCGAACGGTGTCGTGGAGATACGGAACGTGAGCTCGTTCGTCATGCGCAGCCAATCTGGGTCTCGCGCGGCGGGTGGGTCGCGGGGTGTCGTGCCATCGTGCCGAGAATCTGCGCCCATCGGGTAATTCGGGGTGACTATGCGCTCCTATAGTCTTCGGCTATGGCAAAGACCACCGCCAGCATCTCGCTGCAGCAGCTCCATTACTTCGTGGAGGTGGCGGCGGAGGGCTCCATCTCGGCCGCGGCCGATCTGCTCTACGTCTCGCAGCCCACGATGTCGGCGGCGATGAAGGACCTCGAGACCCGGGTGGGGCGAGCCCTCCTCATCCGGTCGGCGCGCGGTGTGACGCTCACGGCCGACGGCACCGAGTTCCTCGGCTACGCCCGGCAGGTCGTCGAGCAGGTCGCGCTCCTCGAACAGCGCTACCTCGGCCGGCCCCCCGCCCGGCGCCTGCTCGGGGTCTCGACGCAGCACTACTCGTTCGCCGTGGACGCGTTCGTGCGGATGGTGCGGAGTTTCGGCGCCGCGGAGTACGAGTTCTCGCTCCGCGAGACGCGCACCTGGGACATCATCGAGGACGTCCGCACCCTGCGCAGCGAGATCGGCATCCTGTACCGCGACGACGTCAACCGGAACGTGATCAACAAGCTGCTCCGCGACGCGGGGCTCGCCTTCCATCCGCTGTTCTTCGCCGAGCCGCACATCTTCCTCGCCCGGAAGAACCCGCTCGCCGCACGGGGTCGCGCGACACTCGACGACCTCGCCGACCTGCCACGGCTCACCTTCGACCAGGGCGCGAACAACTCGTTCTACCTCGCCGAGGAGATCCTCTCGACCCTCTCCGCGAAGCAGGAGATCCGGGTGTCCGACCGCGCGACCATCTTCAACCTCATGATCGGTCTCGGCGGCTACACGATCTCCACCGGCATCATCAGCGACGACCTCGATCCCGAGATCGTCGCCGTCCCCCTCGAGGTCGACGAGAGGATCGAGATCGGCTGGATCGGCCAGGCCGCCCTCGGACTCACCGAGCAGGCGCAGCGCTACCTCGACGAGGTGCGGGCCGTGGTGTCGGGCTTCGGTGTGGAAGTGTTGGGGTAGGGGGGACGTGGTGACGGAAGTCGTCGAAGTCGAGGAGGCGCCGTACTCGCGTGAGCCTCGTGCCTGCGAGCGTCTGGCTCGAAGACGACCTCTGCGAGCAGGGGATGCACTTCAGCGCCCCGCGGCCCGTTCATCTCATGAGTCAGGCCTACATCGACGGCAAGAGCGACGACCCGGTCGGCGATACGGACTACTGGATTGCCGCGGCGTATGACCAGAACAGCCAGGTCCTCGGCACGGTCGCCGCACGCCCGGCCAATGATGCGTGGCAGCTCTATCCGCTCGATACTCGTGAGTCCGTCACTAACGGCATCGTGACGCACCCCGCTGCTGACCTGGTCGAACTGCGAATGACAGGCGGCGCCTTCTACGCCGTCGCGAACGACACCATCATCGGCCTCAACGAACCGGCGCTGACGATTGCCGCCACACCTCGTCCAGTCGCGGACGCTCAGCCCGACATCGCCGCCGCCTTCGCTCGCTCGTCGGGCGGCGGTGGAGCCGTGCCTGCGACCAATGCAGGCACGGTCCCAGTGATCGGATTCTCGGTCTTCGCGGCGCTCATCATCGGTGCTTCCGCGGTCTTCGGCGCATGTGACCGACGTGGCGGCCGAGGGGCAGTTCGCACGCAGGTCTAGCGGACGTAATAGACGGCTGCACCTCGATCCCCCCGAACGCGTTTTGCCCCCGGATGGACGTGTTTACGATCGTTGCTGGCATCCAAATATGGCGTGGGCATCAGGGGGCAAAACCCCCACTCAATTCGTGCAGAATTAGCGGGATTCCGCCTGCGATCTAATCGCTGCCGCCAATTGACATCGGTTGGTAGTTCCTACGGTTCTTTGATCCTCCGTCCGATTCGGTACGACACGCCGAGCATTTCGACGCGCGACTCGTCTCGTGGCTCTGCTCGCGCGAATACAGCGGATGCCGTTGCCACTGTCCGCGGTGCGACTCCCCAGCCGTAGGCTCGGTGTGCTTCCGGAGGGCCTGACCATCCCAGCAGTACACGATTCGGTGGGCAACTCGCTAGCGTTTTCGAAAATCACGACAATCATAGACACGGCACGGATCCCCTCCGATTATGAAACTGCTATGTGTCATAGCGTCCGAACAGAATGCGCAAAGATTGGATGAGGATGTCACGGAAAGTTGCAAGAAACGTCGCCACCGCGCTGTTCGCCGCCATTTTGGTCGCCGGAGTTGCTGGCCCCGCGGTAGCAGACGACAATCCCGATGCCGATCACGGGCAGGGGGATCCTGGCACCGTCGTCATCGACGGCCGCACCTTCGGGCCAGAGGACGGCGTGCAAGTCACCGAAGAATGGCTTCCGCTCCCGGAGCCCGGCTCTGGAGAAACCGTGGGCGTCGAGTGGGGAACGACCCCACCCTCCGGCACCATTACACCGATGGTGTACTGGGGTACGAGCTACGCGTACTCTGTTGAGACTGCCTTCGTGTGGTATTCGGGCTACGCAAAGGCTGCCGCAAACGTCTACCAAGGAGAGCGGATCATCCAGGTCTGCATCCAGTTCCAGCGTGGCGGTAAGGGTATCGCTGACCAGAGGTGCTCGACCGCGAGCAGTAACGGGTCCAGCTGGTCGGCAGGAGCAGAGGCGGTGTCCTACGCGACTGATTCTCTCGGACTCAACGATCCGCAGACGGTCATGTACATCAAGACTACGCGCATCAACCCTGGGATCATCTAGTCAGGCGATGAGCGGCTCAGGTCGCCCCGGCGGGTTCCGCTCATAGGCCCGCCGCGACCACAGTTCGTTGTGGCAGTTCGCCCAGGCGACGAGACGGGAGAGACTCACGCTTCGTCGTCTGGGCGATGTCGTAGGATGTCGCCAGGCTGGCAATTGAGTACTTGGCAAATGGCGTTGAGCGTTGTGAAGCGCACCGCCTTCGCGCGGCCGTTCTTGAGAACAAATACGTTGGCAGGCGTGATGCCTATCGCGGTGGCAAGATCAGCGACCGTGATGTTCGACTTCTTCAGCTGATCGTCGAGATGGACATCAATCGGCACTAGATCACTTCCTCCAGCTCCTCTTGGAAGCGTGTCGATTTGCGCAAGAGTCCACGCATCGCCCCCACTGCCAATGCGAACGCCGCCAGAAGCAGACCGGTTCCAATCAGTCCGTACATGATCAACGGTGGCGTGTATTCCTTGACAGTTAGCACTATGAAGGCCAAGACGACTAGCCCAAGAGCAACGAGAGCTGTTGCAATCAGGGCTCGAACCCACGACAACGCGCTTGTTGAGAATATTCTCTCCTGTTCGATAAGTGACACAAGGCGCCAGACGACTACTAGAGCCACTTGCGCGCACCCGATGAACAGAACGGACCAGAGCAGCGCCGGGACGAACATATCCCGAGCTTCAGGGTTGGCCTGAATGACCTCAAGCCCGAGAACTGGTACGAAGTAGGCCTCGATCAGAAGCGAGAAGACGAGCAGCAGAGCAAGGAACAAACGTATCGCCCAAAGGCCGACGAGTGGCATGCGAACTCCATCTGTATCGAAAAACGAGATATCGAATAACGATAGTGAATCATGCGGCACAGCTTCGTGCAACCGCAACCTCTCTACAACGCCCTGACCGCTCGCCCGTCAACGCTCCTCACCTGATCCTCAGGTCATCGAGGAGGCCGTGATCACGAGCGTCAAATGATCTCTCTTCGGCCCGTGTCCGCGACTTCGTACCGGTTCTGGCCGAACGATCGGCAAAGCAGAAGCTTGCCACGCGCGGAGCCCCCAGGCCCTGAACACTAGCGCGGGTGCGATTCGGTGGGAACGGTGCACGTCAAGATCTCAGCTGCGTGCGGACTGCTCGGCATCCTTCATGAGTGGCGCCCGGAGCGGGCTATCTATCTCCTGTGATGCGCGTATGAACGTTGGGAGAATATCCGTCCCAGTTTCCGTTCGCCGAGCTCCTTCTCTGGAACTCTGGGCGGGTTGTGTCGACGACACTGTGGAGGCTCTTATGAAACGGCCCGCGATCCGCATGCTTGTGCTCGCGTCGAGTCTGTGCGCCGTGGTGGCGCCGCTTCTCCTGAATGGACCCGCTGTGGCGGCTTCCCCGGAGAGGGCAGCCGAAGAACCGCGCCTTGCGGAAGAGGCGTTGCCGAGCTTTGACGTAACCTTTGATGCCGCGAATGGGCCGGTCGGCTTCGACGATGTGCAGGGCTTCTCAACCGCGCTGGGGGCGGAGCTGAAGGCGATCTCGTTCAGCGGGGCTGCTGGCATGGGAGAGCTGAGCGTTCTGGAGACCGACACGCCTGAGACGCTTGAGTACGAAGCTGAAGCGCTCTTTCGCAGCGTGAACGCTGACGTTCCCCCGGTCATCGGAGCAACCATCGAGGCGGCTCGTCCACTTGGCGGCGCGCGAGTCGACGTCGAAGGGATCACGGCGACCATCGTGGAGGCTCCTGAGCCGGCCCTTTCTCAGGAACGCACATTCCCCTCTAACTCGTCCAGACTTCCCGGTGAGGAGCTGTCAGTCGACACGTCTCCCAGCTCTCTCAGCGCGAGTGTGGTCAACGACTGGCCGCGGTGGTTTCCGTCTGATTGGCGGGCGGAAGGCTACAACCTAAATCGATGTACGCACCTCTCGAACGGTATCTGCGTCGGCTCGCAGCGCGTTGCAGCCCTGACTCAATCAGTTGTGTGGATGGACGACCACACACCCACTGCATGGCCCAGCCCCGACTGGGGGTTGGAGTTCGGAGTTGCGCTCTACAACTACTCGCGCTGTCCCAACAGCACAACGGTGAATTACGGCGAGAAATGGTGGCTCAACCCGGACTATGTTGACTGGTCGACGAACTTGCTGGAGAGCGCTAGCCCGGGCGCGGAAATCCAGGAGGTGTACCTCGACGACAATCGCTGGTTCGACGACTGCGCCGTCCTGACGCATGAGATAGGTGTCCGTCGCCCCGCCAGCTTGACCGCCGGCTACACGTACTCCTTCACTGTTCGGGCACCTCGCAACACGATGAGTCCGGATTCGTCGTTCTCGGCAGCATTCCAAGCGGTGCACGACGACTGCATTGGCGAGTGGAGCAACCGCTCAGACTGCATGGGACTTTGGAACACACCCTGGCCGTACTCGGGCCCCCAGGCCGTCACCGTCGTGAATGCCAGCCGACACCTGCTGTTCCCGAACTGCCATCGGATGCATGACAAGTGGGACGCACCTCTTTCCTGGGTCAACGGCGGGAACCGATTCATGCCGGCCCCGCTGAACTATTGGGACACGTGCTTCTACAACGACTGGAACTAACCCAATGAGGTATCGGACGACGGTGGCCGTCATTGGGCTCATCGCGCTCGCAGTCATGCCGGGGTGTTCTGCGACGCCGTCCGACTCGTGGCACCTGCGGCCGCTGAGTCTGAGCCGCGCTGCCGACGTTGTGCCTGCGACGGCGAGCGACCTGTTTGTTCCGGTGTCACTGGCGGCGGACGCTGCCGGCGGCGTATGGGCCACCAGTGGAAGCACGTGGACACACATCGACGCGGCAGGAGACGTCGATCGACAGTTCAGCTACGAGCCGTTCGAGCCCCCTTGGGTCATCGGCGCTGTCGATGTGGTCACTCCGACGCAACTCATCGCAGGCCGCACGTGGAGCGACGGCGGTTACTTCGGCGATCTCGTGCTCATCGACACGGTGACGCTCACGACGACGGAGCTCTCACACACCGAGCAGGCCGTCGGAGATCTGGTGGTGACAGGCCGTGAAGTGGTCTTCGTGAGCTACAAACAGGGCGAGACTGACACATTCGTGCTGAGGGCCGCGAACCTCGATGACGGGTCAGTAAGGGACGTGGTCTCTGTGCGCGGTGACGGCGCGACTGCCTCGATCGCCGACGATCCGGCCGGGAACGTCTACGTCGCCACTCGCGAGGCGGTCTACTCGCTCTCGCCGGACGCCGAAGCAGTCGAGACACTCGTCACGTACGTCAGTCCCGCACCGCAGGTCGTTGCAAGCTCGTCTGGCACCTTGGCCTGGGTTGCGATGCCGGGTGCCCAGGAGGAGACCTCCTACGTCATTGACGGCGGCTCGAGTCGTGCCCGTGAAATCATCGAGGCCCAAGCGGGCTGCGACACTTCGCGCCTGATGATCGGAAGGCCTAATGCTGAAGTGAGTCTCGGCGCGCTCTGCAATCCGAGCAGCATGGCGTGGCTGTCAGACGGCCGCCTCGTCGTCTCTGTCGGATCTGAAGGCGGAGCACCGATCGTCGTCGTTGCTCCTCCCGATCTCTAGGGGTGCGTGCGCTGCCCAACTGTCGAGCTGGCTGTCGTCAACAGCGGCCACTCGAGACGATGAGCTAAGCGACGTCGCCTAGCGCACGAGTCGACGGATCCTCACTCGCCGAACGACTCGGTGTCGCTGTCGGTCGTTTGGGGGACGCCCGCTGCGGGCTAGGTGAACAGTTGGTGAAGCCTCCCGTTTGCGTCAACATGCGAACTTCGCTCGCTGGATATCGTCAGAGGCGCACGAACGTGCATCTTCATATTTGGGGGAATGACAACATGAACGGAAACCGTACGCGTCGCAGTTGGTCGGTGAAGATCGCCGCAGGCTTCGCTATTGCAGCGGGAGTGGTTGCACTCTCGGTGACGCCCGCGACCGCAGTGGAAGTGCTGACGGGCGGCGCCAACTGCGGCAACTACTACGCAAACATCACGTCCACAAGTACGGGTCAGACGGAGCAGCGTCACTTCGGTGTTGGAGGCGCGGTGGCGTCGGCCTATTGGTACAACCCGACTTCAACGTTCCGCATCTCCGCCAAGTTCACGAACCTGACGCAGGGGCGCGTGTACTCCGACATGGTGATTGCGTCGGCCGGCCGGTCCTGCGACTACTAAGCACGGTGTCTGGCTTCACTACCGTACGGTCGCTGGGTCGTGGCGCTCTGCTGGCGGTTGCATCGACGGTTCTTGTACTGAATCTCGGCGCCTGCTCCGCGCCCGCTTCCGACCCGGCGCCGTCTCCATCGGGGCACGGGGCCCCGGAGGCGTCGTGGGCGGATCAGCAGTGGGAGCGTGCCGTTCAATCTGCCCCTGACCTGACGGACGGCGAAAGGCCCGACGTCGTCGAGGTTCGCACGATTGAGCCCAGCGAGGTGGGACGGGTGATGACGGAGTGCCTGCATGCCGCTGGCTTCCTGGACGTCGAGCTCACTCCTGATGGAGAGGGCTACACGACCTCGGCCGCTAACGCAGCCGAGGCCAAGGCTCTGGCGGTCGCGCAGTATGCATGTTGGGTGCAGTACCCGATCGACCCGAAGTACACGAAGCCGCTTACCGACGATCAGGTCAAGGCGCTCTTCGCGTACTTCGCCGGACCGTTGAGTGATTGCCTTCGCGAGCAGGGGTACGTACCTTCAACGCCGCCGAGCGAAGCCTCGTTCGTGGAAGCGTACAGTTCGGGCAACGCCTGGAATCCTCTGAATGAGGTGCTTGCTTCGCTTAGCCAGCAGGGTGAGATCCTGGCGCTCTCGCAGGCGTGCCCCAGTGTTCCCGAAGGACTGTATGGGTGAAGCAACCACGGTGAGCACGCGTCGTCCTTGGGCGCGCGTGCTCACCGTGGTTCTCGTCGTGGTGGTCGCCTCCGCTGCGGCATTCGCGGGTGGGTGGGCGCTCCGCGAGCTCGCAGCCCCCGTCGTCGTGGACGCTGCGGCGCCCGTCGTCTACGTGCCGATAGCAGAGGGCGAGGTGAAGTCCACGGTCACACTTGGCGCCACCAGCGCGTGGACTCGATCCGCCCTTGCCCCCAATAGTGCGGTTGGCGTCCTTACGTCGCTGCCAGAGGAAGGGCAGGAAGTGGCGGAGGGGAGCGTCCTGTACACCGTCGACCTTCGGCCGATCGTACTGGGCGTCGGCAGCATTCCGATGTTTCGGGACCTCGTTGAGGGTGCCTCGGGTGACGACGTTGAGCAGCTTCAAGCATTCCTGAGCAGACTCGGTTACTTCAACGCAACTCCGGACGGCGAGTTCGGAGGGCTTACCACTCGTGCAGTATCAATGTGGCAGCACGACCTCGGTGTTGAACGCACCTCGACCGTCAGGCGTGGTGACATCTTGTTCACCTCAGACGCGACTCTGCGTGTGGTGCGGACTGCGGACATGTCGGTGGGCGCCAATCTCTCGGGCGGCGAGGCGGTGCTGGAACGTCTCTCCCCGCAGCCCGAGATCTACTTGACGCTCACCGAGTCGCAGAAGTCCGTCGTGGCAGCGGGCATGCGAGTGATGATCGCCGACGCTGCCGGCGGGCAACGAGAGGGCACGGTGGGTGAGATCCGACCGGATCTGACCGATCCGACCAGAAGCCGCGCAATCCTGCTATCTGCAGACGGTGGACCGCTGTGCGCCGACTTCTGCGGAGCCCCCGGCACGGAGTCCTCATTCCTTGTCCAGGTGTACCAGGCGGGGCCGGTTTCTGGTCTCACAGTGCCCTCGACCGTGATCCGCACCAGTGGAACCGGGGAGACATTCGTTGTCGGCGAGGCGGGCCAGGACTTGCCGGTCACCGTTCTGCTGGCTGCGTCCGGTACCGCGGTGATTGAAGGCGATGGGCTCAGCGTCGGAATGCAGATCGCGGTGCCCGATGGGCGATGAGGTACTCGTCGCCCACGATGTCCGGTTCGCGTATCGGCCAAGCCTTCCACCCGTCATCGACGGCTTCAACGCGTCCTTCCGTCGAGGGAGCATGACGGCTGTTACCGGGAGAAGCGGGGTCGGGAAGTCGTCGCTTCTGTTCTTGCTTGGTCTCATGCTGTCGCCGGACAGCGGGGAGCTCACGATTCTGGGTGAACCGACGTCCACCACTTCCGACGCGTACCGCGCTCGCTTACGAGCGAGCCGCTTCGGGTTCGTCTTCCAAGACAGCTGCCTCGACCCTCGTCGCACGGTTTTGGACAACGTCCTTCAACCACTGGCCTTCCGTGGCGCGCGTCGAGCTGAGTGGAAGACGCGTGCGAGAGACCTGCTGGATCGGGTGGGCGTCAGCGTTCCCGTGGATAGGCGGCCTGGGGAGGTCTCTGGAGGCCAAGCGCAACGAATCGCACTGTGTCGCGCACTGTTGGCCGAGCCCGACATTGTTCTTGCCGACGAGCCCACAGGTAATCTCGACGCACGATCGGCCGCCGACGTCATGGGTGCGCTCAGATCCCGCGCGGAGGCCGGCTCCGCGGTCGTGATAGTCACGCATAGCGCGGAGGTGGAAGGACTCTGCGACGAGACGATCCATCTGGGCGGAGCGATGACGTGAGGGCTCTGCTCGGTGAGGCCGTACGCGATCTGCGATCACATGCAGGAACCGCCCTTGCCAGTGCTTTGGTCATTGCTGGGGTCGTTTTCGTAGTCTGTCTCACGTATGGCCGCGCTGTCGTTGCAGCACAGGACGCGCTTGCTATCGCCGATTCCGCTGCCACGCGAACGATCGCCGTTCAGGTTTCGCCGGGCACCGCCGTTCCCCTGAGCCAGGTGCGCAGTCTCGCGTCAGCATCGTCTGTAGGCACTGCACTCCTGCTGGGGCCTACACGCGACGTTCGTAGCGCATCTGCTGCCGGAACTCCGGTCGCGATGCGTGACTGTCTCCACGCAGTGGGCATGAGCTGCGATAACGACGCCGCCATCCCCATTGCCGTCGCATCCGCAGAAACCATCAAGGAGATGGGGTACGTGGACGGATTCGGCCCGATCGCTGACGGCGTGACGACCTTCAATCTGGAACCGAGTGACAGCACGCTCTTCGGTGTTGGGGGCCCGCTCGAAGGACAGATCGTGGCAGCGACCGCATCCGGCGCATCGAACTCTACCGACCCGTCCGTCGCGCTCATCGTGCTGCGGACAGTGTCAGCAACGGCAGTTGAACCCACTCTCTCCCTCGTGAGAGGCGCCTTCTCGGGTGTCGACCCGACCAGTTACACGATCGATGCACGCACCGACGTCATCGAGGCCGCCCAATCGGTCGATCAGAGCTTGCTTCAGAACACGCGCACTCAAGCTGCGCTGGCGCTCGGCGTGGCTGCGGCGATGGTCGCAGTATCCGAGTTCTCGGTGGCGCGGTCTCGCCGCAAACTAACCGGCCTTAAGCGGGCGCTGGGGGCAACACGCCTGCAGATCGCGGCTAGTGCCTGTTTCTCTGCTGCAATCTACGCACTGGCCGGCGTCTTGGCGGGGTGTGCGACAGCGGTGCTCTACAGCCTCCTCTCGGAGACTCCGCTACCCCCGATCTCGTTCATCGCCGCGACGTGCATCGTCGCCGTCCTGACTGTCGTTTCAGCTGCGCTGCTTCCTGCCATCTACTCGAGCGCGCGCCAACCGGCACGCGAACTGCGCACACCATGAAGCACGCCCCGGCTTGGCCCGAACGACCTACAGAACGTCTGTCTCCCAGCCCGCGAGCCTCAGCAAGGACTCCGCGTTGAACTCGGCTTCACCGTGGGTGATCCGCTGGCCATAGCGGTCGGTGTATGCACGTATGAGGACCTTCACGTTCTCCACTTCCTTCGCGCGGCGCGCGGTCGCTCGCGCCAGTTTCTGCTCGCTCAGCGCCGCGTCGGTGGGGTCGTAAGGCCAGTGTCGGAGTCGTTCGACCCGGAGAATCTCCGCGCGCAGGGCGTAGACGTGGGCCCAGAGTCGGGAGAGGAGCTCTTCGTGCTCAGCAGCATCCTTGCTTGAGACATCACCGACTCGGATAACCGGTGTATCACCACTCGCCTCCAAGGGAGGCGGAGCCGCACGATCGCGAGGGATGTAGTTCTGCGAATCGCGATGCAGCTGCCAGGCTAGTGCCGCGAGGATTTCGGGTTCTACTTGCTTTCGGAAATGCTCGGCGCCGCGGTCAATGACAGTGGCTGCGGCCTGTCGGCGTTTCGTGAGGTTCAGACCCCTGGTCCCGGGGGCGAGGCCAAACACGATCCTTGCCGCCGGTGCGAGTTTGTCGTCTGGGTAGTGAACGAGGAGACGGGCGAGGAGCTCGTCGAGCGCCTTCACACGGCTGAGTCGGTCGGACGGATCGACGCTACGTGCAGCGACGCCGCGAAGCCCAAGCAACGTGTCGTCCGCGAACGACGGCCCGACGGGAAGCCCGTCGGCGGCAATCTGTCGAAGCGCCTCCGCGATCTCGCCGACCTCCGGAGGAACGTCGTGTGTAATCACCCTGCTCCGTTCGATCCGGCCTGAAGCGAGCGTAGCCAGAGACTGCCCACATTCTGACCTCTCAAATGCCCACAGTTCCAGCGGAGACTCCTACCCGCGGCTCGGACCCGAGTCGCGAAACCCTAGGAGAGAGGCTCCGGTATGAACATCACGGAACTGATGCCGACTCGCAGCGCCCCGCTGTCGGGCGGAGCAGGCGGACTTACTCAGATGAGCATCGGTATGCAGAAGCTGACCCGCCGCGAGGTCGAGCACGTCCAGTCGCGGGCGATGGTCGCGAAGCTCGTCGAGGATGGGCGGGCATACCTCGCAAACACCATGCTCGAGCACGTGGGCGCCTTGACAGCGCTCGAGCAGCACCTGATCACCGTGGCGCCGCTCGGCGAGGCGCGGTATCGCGAGATCGTTGACAGCTACACGATCGGGGCAGGCGCGGCGCTCCGGCGGTGGGGTCAGTGATCATCGGCATCCTGGCGCTCACTGCACTGTTGCTCCTCCTCGTCGCCTGCACGGTGTACTACATCGGTATCGGAATCTGGAACGGCTGGGCCTGGCTCGTGGACTGGATCATGGCGCGCCGCCGGGCGCGGATCGAAGCAGAACTCGACCGGAAGCAGGAGGAGCTTCGCGAAGCAGTTCTGCGCCTCGCTGGAGCTCTCAGCACCGAGGCGCACGATGCCCGTCGGGCGCTGATCCGCGAGTCTTACCTCGCCTCCGGGCGTCTGCCGGAGCAGAAGTAGGCGACCGTCAACGTGGGGGCCGCCGCCCTCGCCGCTACGCGGCCCCCACGTTGATTTCTTCAACCTCACTTAACAACCCCGAACATGCACGATCGGACGGTTTACGTCCGGTCCCTCGTCCGTCATAACTCAGGGCAGCAGTCTCGGGCTCCGTTCGCGCCATGACGTCTTCGTCATGCATCGACGTTCGTCGCGCCCACAAAAGAGGCGGCTGCCAAAAGGAGGACTCAAATGACCAACAACACCAACACCACGCCGGACCCCGACCCGCCGGTCGAATCGCCGCGCAAGAGGTACCAAGCGCTCATCGTCGACGCACCCTGGCCCACAGGCCAGTCCGGGAAATACGGGGCCGCGAGCAAGTACCCGCTCATGACGCTCGACGCCATCGCCGCGATGCCCATCGGTGACCTCGCAGACGATAACGCGCACGTCTACTTCTGGTGCTATCCGTCCACACGCCACGTCGCGGAAGACATCTTGCGCGGCTGGGGATTCCGCTTCGTCGACGAGTTCGTCTGGGGCAAAGACCAAATGGGCCTCGGCCAGTACTTCCGCCATGCCCACGAAACGCTGCTGCTCGGCGTAAAGGGGAAGCTGCCCGTCCGGTTCAAGGGCCAGCGCAGCTTCGCGATGCTGCCCCGTCAGGACCACTCGCACAAGCCCGAGGAGATCCACCAGATGGTGATGCGCATGAGCCCCGGGCCCTACCTGGAACTCTTCGCTCGTCGACCGTTCCCTGGCTGGGACGTCTGGGGCAACCAGGTGGAGAGCGATATCTGCATTCCGGGCTACCCCGTGCCTAGCGACATCAAGGTCGACATCCCCGGCGATACCGCCGTCATCAACGACGAGGAGGCCGCCAATGCCTAATCGACTCCGCCGCCTCAACCGTCCTTCTCATATCCCGAATGGAGTGCACCATGTCCTCTTCCGACCGTGGCCCGCTGGAGACCGCGAAGGCCGTCGCCTGGAGCGTGTTCCTCGTCGCGCTACTTCTCTTCAGAGCCGTCTGGCTCGTTCAACAGGTCTGGGTGTGGCTGCTCGTCCTCCTCGTCGTCGTCCTGCTCGTGGGCTGGTTGGTGTGGTGGCTGCGAGCGCGCCGCGACCGCTGGTGACCCCATCACACGTGAACGGAGCCCACCGATGAGCCGGTCATCGTCACCGAAGCGGGGGCGCGGACGTCCGCCCCGCCAGTACCGCATCCGTGTCCGCGGAGAACGTCGCGAGCATCCGGACTACGACGCGCTCGCCCGCGCCCTCCTCGAGCACGCTGCCATAGAGGAAGCCGAGCGCCGCGACAAGGTCTCCGACAGCACCGCCACCGCGACGACCACGAAGATCGACGGTCTCAACACCTCAGTCGCCGACAACGCGATCGATGGGGATGCCGATGACTGAATCCTGGCGTCAGTTGCACTGGCCGCGCCCCTTCGACGCCGCCACCGCTCTCGGCTTCCTTGAGACGCTCGCCGCCGACGAAGCCCGTGGGCCGCTCGTGTTCGAAGCCCGCGCCGAAGGTGGCACCATCCGTCATCTGATGGGCGGGCACCGCACCACGGTCGCTGGCGTCAGCAGCAGCCTGCGGCGTCTCCTGCCTGGCGTCACCGTGACGGATCTGGAATCCGACCGCGTGCCGGTGGAACGGGCCGGGCGCGTGCGGATTCGTCAGCGGAACCTCGGTCTCAGCCTCGACACTACCGGAGCTGCCCTCCGCGCCCTCTACGCCGCCCTGTCAGGGGCAGTCGGGAAGGGGGACGTGCTGGTGCTACAAGTCATCCTCGGCGCCAGCGTTCCGCCGCAGCCGCTGCCGGCCTCGACGCCGGATCCGAACCTGAGCTTGTTCGACCTCATCATGAAGGGCAGCCGCCAGGCGCCGTTGGAGGTTCGGGCGGATCTGCGCGACAAGCTGGCTCAGTATCGGTTCCGCGCCACCATCCGTATCGGCGTCACCGCTGCCAGCCCCGTCCGACGTCGCCTCCTCGTCCACGCCGTCCTCGCCGCGCTACGACAGCTCCAAACGGGGTCGACCCGGATCGACCTCGCCTCCGACAGCCCCAAGCTGGTCGACGAAGCCGTCATCCCCGCGAAGAAGCCGCTGCGCCTCACCGCGGCCGAAGCCCTCTGCCTCGTAGGCTGGCCCACCGGCGATACCGCGCTCCCCGGCATGCCGTCGATCTACCCGCGACTCATCGCCCCACCCGCAGGCTTCACACCAAGCAGCGAGCGGGTGTTTGCCACCACCGACGCCCCCGGCCCGAGCCGTCCTGTCGGGATCTCGATGAAGGATGCCGTCCGGCACAGCCATGTCATGGGGCCCAACGGCGTCGGCAAGAGCACCGTGCTCCTCAACCTCATCGCCGCAGATGTCGCCGCGGGCCGAAGCGTTGTGGTCATCGATGCCAAACGCGACCTCGCCATGGACGTCCTTACCGTCATCCCTGAGGCGCGCTCGGGCGACGTTGTTGTCCTCGACCCGATCTCCCCCGAACCGGTCGGGCTGAACCCCTTCGCAGGAGCCGGCGACCAAGCGCCGCTCGTCGCTGACCGCCTCCTTTCCGTGTTCCGCGGTCTCTTCCCGTCGGCGTTCGGCCCACGTACCAGCGATGCTGTCCACGCTTCACTCCTGACGCTCGCTGGGCGGGAAGGTTCGACCTTGGCGAACCTCCCGCGCCTGCTCACCGACGCCCCGTACCGGCGCAGCTTCACGAAGACCGTTGTCGACCCGTCGTTGGTCGAGTTCTGGGCGCAGTACGACGCGATGAGCGCCGGAGCACGCTCGGCCATGATCGGCCCCGTCCTGACCCGCCTGCGCCAGTTCTTGCTTCGCCCCTCCATCCGCGCAGTACTCGATCAGGCAGCGCCGCGCTTCGACCTGCACGACCTTTTCGACAAGCCCCGCATTCTCGTGGTGCCGCTGAACAGAGGGCTCTTGGGGCCTGTTGCGGCAGAGCTGGTCGGTTCGCTGCTGGTCAGCCAGCTGTGGCAACAAACGCTCGCCCGCGCCGACGTGCCGAAGGAGCAGCGCCGCCCCGTCTCGATCTACCTCGACGAGGCGCAGATGTTCGTGAAGCACGAATCCGACCTCGGCGAAGCCCTGGAGCAATCTCGCTCGATGAACGTCGCCTGGCATCTAGCTCATCAGCACCGCGCCCAGATGCCCACGAACCTGCTCGCCGGCATCGCCGCCAACTCCCGCAACAAGATCCAGTTCCAGGCCGACCCCGCTGACGCCGCCGCCGTCACGAAGCACTCCGCCCTCACCCCGGAGGACGTCATGAAGCTGCCGCCGTTCCACGTCTACGTCGACCTCATGAGTGGTGGGGTGCAGTCTGGCTGGTTCTCAGCGGTCACCCTGCCGCCACCGGTTGCGATCTCCAACCCCGACGCCGTCCTGGCCGAAAGCCGCGCCCGTTACGGGGCCATTCCGACGGCAGCCGAGACGCCCGGCGCGGTGGCCACGGAGGGCGATGGCCACGGAGTGATGTCTGAACAACTGCAGATCGAAGAGAGTGATGCCGACACCGACGAGCCCATCGGTCGACGCCGAAAGGCCCGCCCATGACTACCCAACTCAAAGTCATCAGAAGAGGGGAACGGTGTCCGATCGCTCGTCCGTTCGACCGTCCGATCGCTGACACTTCCACCCAGCCTTTCCCGCGTCTTTCTGCGGCTCATGGCCCCAGTTGGGAGCGGACTACTCCGCCCTTGGCGGAGTCCCTGGACGCCCGCCAACCGGCCGAGTCCCTGTCGAGCACTACCCGTGACGCAAAGGGGCGCTCATGACAATGCGCCTGCCCCGCACCGGAGCCGGACCGTCGAAGCTGCTCCTGCTGCGATCCGAGCTCCTGCCCCGCGACGAAGACATCCTGACGTTCCTCAACCGGCACCGCTACGCCACCACCACCCAGCTCAGAGACGTCTTCTTCGCCGAGCACGCCACCCCAACCGCCGGCACTCGCGCCTGCATTCGCGTCCTCCACCGGCTGCTGCACCATCGGCTCGTCGCCCGCCTCGAGCGCCGCGTCGGCGGCAGCGTCCGGGGGTCTGCCGCCAGCATCTGGTATCTCGATGCGCCTGGCGAACGCCTCACCAGGCCGGAAGGCGCCCGCCGCCGCCGCTTCGCCGCCGTGTCCACACCCTTCCTGGCCCACACCCTCGCCGTCACGGAGACGCACGTCACCGTGATCCGCCACGCTCGCACTGGCGCGTTCAGTATCGGACGCATCGACGGCGAGCCCGACTCCTGGCGCCCGTTCGTCACCCGAGGCGGGACGGCCACGATCCTCAAGCCCGACCTCTACGCCCACCTCACCACCCCTGACTACGACGACCACTGGTACGTCGAGTTCGACCTCGGCACCGAGAGCCTGCCCGTCCTGCTCGCCAAGTGCCGTACCTACGCCGCCTACAAGGCCACCGGCCAGGCCCAGGCGGAACATGGGGTCTTCCCCCGGGTGCTCTGGCTTCTGCCCGCAGCGGCGCGCGTGGCCCGCCTCCGGGCCGCCATCCAGGCCGCCGCAGAGCTGGACGACCGATTGTTCGTCTGCGCGACGACCGACCAGCTCACCACGGTGCTCGACGACCCTGAGGCCCACCTGGTGATGACACCCGATACCCAGGAGAGGAGTACCCGATGAGCCCCGAAGTACCACCACCGGCAGACCGACGTCCGGAGGACCACTCCTGGAAAGACGACCGATTCGGACCCGAGGAAGCCGCCGTCATCGACGGAACACTCACCACCATCGATGACCCCGACCAAGCCCTGCGGGTGCTGCGGCTTACCAAAGAAGCGGGAGCAGGGTTCGCCGCCTACCTCCTCCTTCACGACACCGACGTCGCCACCAAGAACCTCGAGGAGGTCTTCTACCGCACCTACGTCGACGCCTGGGAGCAGTTCAGCCACTTCCGCCACGACGTCCTCGAAGGACTCGGCTGGCTGGACGCCGTAAAGGACGTCATCAGAACCCAGGGCATTCCCGAAGACCACCTCATCTGGAACTACGCGGCGATCGACAAGCAGATCCTCGACATCTACGACGTCGTCCGTCTCGACGGCTGGTGGCACGCGTTCTACAAGTAATCCCGCACTCACCGCATCCCTCACGCGATCGACAAGGATCGAGAGTTTTCCCCAGGTCAGTGATGCAAAAACCACGTCACCATGCATCTCGACATAAGAGGTGAAGTGAGCGTAAATCAAGGAGCTAAGTCCGCCGAAAGCGGGCAGAAAAGGAGAACAACATGACACAACAAGAACAGAACCCTCACCGCGAGGAGAACACCGTCCATCTACGCAACCAGGCAGTAGAGAAGTCGCCCCTACTCGTGGGGACGAAGCGACCCATTGCCGTCGACAGCTACTTCGCCCAGGCCCTCAGAGCGATTACATCGGGGTTGCTGGAAGCCGAAGCGGAAGAACACGGACGCTTGATCCGCGAAGGCAAGGCTCGCGCAAAGGCAGCGCGCCTCGCCGCACAGCGGGACAGCGTCACACCCACGAAAGCGAGCGCCTCACGCCCATGAGCAGTGACCTCGAACCGCGCACGGCGTCTGGACGTCGCCGCACCTCATTCGCTGGCTGGGAGCACCTCCTCGGCCTCGACGGATCTGCTCCGCCGGAGTTCGATCTCGGCATCCAGGGCCAAGCGGTCCTGTACCTCCGCGTATCGACTCCTCGGCAGATGCTCACTGCGATCGACATCGACGCCGACGGGAACTCCATCGCAACCCAGCGCGAGCTGTGCTTGGTTCGGGCGAAGCGGGTCAACGCCCCCGTCATAAAGGAGTTTCTGGAGCCAGGCAACTCGGCGCAGTCGATCGGCAAGCGTCCTGTGTTCCGAGAGCTTCTGCGCTACGTCGAGGAACACCCTGAGGTGGCGTACGTCGTGATTTACATGCGCTCGCGTGCCTTCAGGAATGCCGGTGACGCGGCGATCACGAAGCGCATCCTCGCTGGCATGGGCGTCAAGCTCATCTCCGCGAAGGAAGACTTCGGCGACGGCTACATGGCAGAGGCCATGGAAGCCGTCACGGACATCGTGAACGAAGTTCAGGTCCGCCAGAGCGGTGAGGACATTAAGCAGAAGCTGCTCAACAAGGCGAAGAACGGCGGCACCGTCGGTCGCGCCAAGCTCGGCTACATCAACGATCGCAAGGACTTCGACGGGCGCCTCGTCAACACGATCAGCATCGACGAACAACGCGCGCCACTCATCCGCTGGGCCTTCGAGCAGTACGCGACCGGCGAGTACAGCACCTCAAAGCTGGCCGCCATGCTCGCCGAACAGGGACTCACGACCCGCAAGTCCAGTAAGTGGCCCGAGCGTCCGCTCTCACGCAGCCAACTCGGTCAGATCCTCCGCGACCCTTACTACCTCGGCATGGTCACCTTCAAAGGACACGTCTACCCGGGGCGACACGAGGCACTCATCACCCCAGAGCTCTTCGACCGGGTCCAACAGGTCATCGACGCCCGCGTGAAGAGGGGACAACGTGACCGCGTCCACAACCACTTCGCCCGCGGCATGCTGCACTGCGGCCGCTGCCACGACGCCGGGCGCGAGCACCGCCTCATCTTCGCCGAGGCCAAGAATCACGCCAATCAGGTCTACGAGTACTTCCTCTGCCGAGGACGCCAAGACGGTCTCTGCGACCTGCCCTACCTCCCGACGAACGAACTTGAGCGCGCGCTGACCCGGGAGTTCGCCAGCCTCCGCCTCTCCCCCGACGCCATCGACGAAGCGAAAGGGAAAGTGCAAGCAGCACTCAACCACGTCCTCTCCCGTCACGCCGAGCAACGTGCGCGCTTGCAGAAGGAACTCAAGAAGCTCGACGTCCAAGAAGAACGCCTCGTCGACCTCGCAGCCGACGGAGCGCTCGCCACCGACAAGCTCCGCACTCGGCTCCGAGATTTGCAGGTGAAGAAGCACGAGATCCGTACCAGCCTGGACACCACTACCGAGTCGCTCCAGCAGCGCACCGAGATGGTGCTCAGCTACCTCGACCTGATGGCCCGACCCGATGCCCTCTTCATTGCAGCGACCGGCGCGGTCAAGCGCAAGCTCCTCGCCGCGTTCTTCTCCCGCATCTGGGTGGACGACGACGTCCACCAGTCCACAGTCGCCCGCGAGTTCCAACCGCTCGTCGCTGACATCCGCGACGCTGTGCTCAACAGTCCCAGCATGCCCGCCAATACAAGAAGCGCCGGAGAAAACTCCGGCGCTTCTGGATCCGAACACCTAGACCATTATCTCAAGGTCATTTGTTCGAGTATGAGTACTTTGGTAGCAGGAGCGGGGCTTGAACCCGCGACCTCACGATTATGAGTCGTGCGCTCTCACCAACTGAGCTACCCTGCCGCGACGTTCCGGCGGCGGACCACCGGATGCTGCGAGCCCCGAGTCAGGATTGAACTGACGACCCCTTCCTTACCATGGAAGTGCTCTGCCACTGAGCTATCGGGGCGCTGCCCGGAGCAATCCGGGCAACCAGAAAAGAATATCAGAGCCCAGGGCCCCGACGAAACACGGTCGGTCAGCCGCCGGCGTGCTGACGCAGCCACGGCAGCGGGTCGATCGCCGTCGTGCCGTTGTCGAGAACCTCGAAATGCAGGTGCGCACCGAACGAGTGGCCCGTGTCGCCCACACGACCGATGAACTGGCCCACCTTCACGGTGTCGCCGGTCTTCACCTGCAGCGAGCCGTACTGCATGTGGCCGTAGCGGGTCGAGACGAGCTTGCCGTCGATGACGTGATCGATGATGATCATCACGCCGTACCCGCCGCCGCTCTCCGTCGCGGTGCGCACGACGCCGTCGGCGACAGCCTGGATCTCGGCACCCTCGCCCGGCGTGAAGTCCAGGCCCTCGTGCATCGTGCCGTCACGCATCCCGAAGCCGTAGCTGATCGAGACGCCCACCTTGAACGGCCACTGGATGGGGCTGTTCGCGTTGTTGGTGAAGAAGTTCGAGTAGTGCGTGATGCCCGACTCGGCGGCGAGCTCCGCGGTCGACGCCGTGGAGTAGTCGCTGCGGTTCAAGGCGGTGACCTGCGCATCGGCCGGAGCCACGTACGCCTGGATCTCGTCGCTCGACAGCGCGCTGGAGGTGCCGGCTTTCGAACCGGTCGCGATCGAGACGGATGCGGCGGCGGAGTTGCCCGCACCCGAGACCGCCTCGGCGGGCGTCGTCATGCCGATCGCCAGCAGCCCGACGATTCCCATGGCACCGACAGTGGCGGATGCGGCCGTCGCACGCTTGAACGCCGCACCGCTGAAGCGGCGACGCTTCGCGGGAGCCGCCTCGGCGACCTCCGCCGCTGCGACGGGTTCATCGGCGATCGCGGCCGCGGCAACCTGGATGGGGGTCTCACCCGTGAAGGAGAAGAGCCGGGCAGCGGCCTCGAACTCGTCGGCGATCGCGTGCGCTTCGGCCTCGTCGGCGAGAACCGCCTCGGCGAACACACGCGCCTCGTCGTCGAGATCCGCCGCGACATCCGCGACGGGCAACTCGGCGGGGCCCGCCTCGGTCTCCGAGACGACCGACACGGTGTCGACGACCGGCAGGGCGACCGGTTCGTCGTCGATGGCGTCCAGCGCGACGTCGATGGGCGTCGCCGCGGCGACGGAGGCCTGGACGAGCGAACGGGCACGGCGGCGGGTCAGCGGCGCCTCAGCGGCGGGAGCCTCGGGCCCCGATACCGACAGCGTGACGTCGGCGGCCGCGACCGGCTCCGCAGGCATCGACAACGTGACCTCTGCGGCAGCGACCGGCTCCGGCACGACCTCGAGCACCAGCTCGGGCTCGGCGACGGGCGTCTCGGCGCGCTGCGCCGACCAGACCGGCGCGGGGCGCGCCGCCGCCTGGCGCGCGCGGAGCTGTGCGCGGGTGAGCGGAGCGACCGCATCCGAGGTCCCTGAAGAAGCCGCCTCAGTCGTGCGGTTCCGGCCGGAGCGTCGCGTGGGAGCGGTCTCCGCCTGGGGATCTAGGGGGGTCAAAACGTAGTCAGCCTCGGTCTCGGTCGCACGGGCAGCGACAGGGAAAACGGAAGGAGGTGCTCATCCTCGTTCGGGCGACGAAGATAACGAATAGGTAAACACTACAACCCGGAGCCTGAGAATGCCATGCGCGCGCATCAGTCTTCGAGGCGGGCGAGCAGAGCTGCGAACAGCCCCGGTGCCGCCGCGATCGTCATCTCGCGGTCGGCGCGCTTGCCGCCGAGTCCCGCCACGACCCCGCCGGCTTCCGCGACGATGAGGGCCCCTGCCGCGTGGTCCCACGGCCACAGACCCTTCTCGTAGTAGCCGTCGATGCGGCCGGCCGCGACACCGGTCAGATCCAGCGAGGCCGCACCGATTCTGCGTAGGTCGCGCGCGAGCGGCATCACCCCGGCGAGGCGCTCGAGCGCCGGCGCGTGGGTCGCCGGGTCGTATCCGAAGCCCGTGGCCAGCAGCGCACCCGCATCCGACGGCTCGGCGACGCGCAGCATCCGCTCGCCCTCGATCGACGACACGAGCCGCGCTCCTTCGCCCCTCGCCGCGGTGAAGAGCTCATCGACGGCGGGGTTGTAGACGGCGCCAGCCAACGCCTCCCACTGCTGCGGGTCGGGCTCCCCCGACACGGCCGCGATGCTCACGGCATAGGCCGGGATGCCGTAGGCGTAGTTGACGGTGCCGTCGATCGGGTCCACGACCCACGTGATGCCGGAGGAGGATGCGGCCACGCCGCCCTCCTCACCGAGGAAGCCGTCGTCGGGACGCGCCGCCGCGAGACGCTCACGCACCAGCTGCTCGACCTCGCGATCAGCGTCGGTCACGATGTCCGCCAGCGCAGACTTGGTTGCGGCGATCTGCACACCTTCGCGGCGCCGCCGGGCGGCGAGCGCCCCCGCCTCCTTCGCGACCTCGATGGCGAGCGATTGCAGATCCAGAGCGGAAGGCATGCTCCCACGCTACCGTCGCGCCGGGCGAGGGTCGGCCGTTAGCGTGGCGGCATGACCGTCATCGCACCGACCCATGACGTCGTGATCGTCGGCGGGGGCCACAACGCCCTCGTCGCCGCCGCCTACCTCGCCCGCGCCGGACGCTCGGTCGTGGTGCTGGAGCGCCTCGACCACACCGGAGGAGCGGCCGTCTCGGAATCTCCGTGGGCCGGCGTCTCGGCACGACTGTCGCGATACTCCTACCTCGTGAGCCTGCTGCCCGCCCGCATCGTCGACGACCTCGGACTGCGCCTGACCCTGCGGCGCCGGCGCTATTCCTCGTACACGCCCGACCCGGCCGACCCGGCGCGCGGCGTGCTCGTCGACACCGCTGACGCGCAGGCGACGGATGCGAGCTTCCGCCGCGCGACGGGCAGCGCCGTGGAGTCGGATCGCTACCGGCGGCTGAACGCGCGGCTCGCACCGCTGGCGCGTACGGTCTTCCCCTCCATGACCGAGCCACTGCCCACCGCATCCGCTCTGCGCACGGCGCTCGGCGACGACGCGCTGTGGGATGCGGTCACGACGCAGCCGCTGGGGACGCTGCTGCGGGAGAGTCTGGACACCGATCTCGCGCGCGGCATCGCGCTGACCGACGGACTCATCGGCACGTTCTCACACGCCGACGATCCTTCGCTGCGGCAGAACCGCTGCTACCTGTACCACGTGATCGGCGGCGGCACCGGGGACTGGGACGTGCCGGTCGGCGGGATGGGACACGTCAGCGCGGAGCTGGAGCGCGCCGCGCGCAACGCCGGCGCCGACATCCGCATCGGCGCCCCGGTCACGAGCGTGAGCCCCGACGGCGAAGTGCGCTACGGCGGGGAGGATGCGGGGGTCGTCACCGGGCGGCTCGTGCTCTCCGCCGTCGGGCCGGCCGTGCTCGACCACTTGCTCGCCGGGGCGGGGGCCGACGCCCCGCAACGACCCGAGCCTGAGGGCGCGCAGGTCAAGGTCAACATGCTTCTGCGCCGGCTCCCCCGACTCCACGACCGCCACGTCGCACCGGAGGCGGCGTTCGCGGGGACGTTCCACGTCAACGAGACGATGACCCAGCTGGACACCGCGTACACGGAGGCGGTCGCCGGCCGCATTCCCGACCCGCTGCCGGCCGAGATCTACTGCCACTCCCTCACCGATCGCTCGATCCTGGGGCCGGAGCTGCGCGAGGCCGGCGCGCAGACGCTCACCCTGTTCGGACTTCAGGTGCCGCATCGGCTCCTGAACGGCGCGGACCCCGACGCGATGCGCGCCACCCTGCTGGCGGCCGCGGAGCGCTCACTCGAGTCCGTGCTCGCCGAGCCTCTCGCCGACTGCATCTGGGAGACCCCGACCGGTGCGCCCTGCATCGAAGCGCGCACCACCGCGGACCTCGAGGAGTCGCTGGGCATGACCGGCGGCGACATCTTCCACGGTCCGCTGTCATGGCCGTGGCGTGAGGACGAGGCGGATGCGGCCTCCCCCGCCGAGACATGGGGCGTCGACACGGCACATTCCCGCATCCTCCGCTGCGGCTCCAGCGCCGCGCGCGGCGGCGCCGTCAGCGGCCTGGGCGGTCACAACGCGGCGATGGCCGCGCTCGCGCTGTTGCCCGGCTGATCACATGTAGGCGCTCCACACAGATCGCAGAGCCGGGCTGCGGGGTACGGCTGCTCAGCGCGGGGGCAGCGGCGGCGGGGGCGGGAAGCCCTCGTAGCCGGGCGCCGCGGGCGGCTCCGACGGCGTGACCGGCGCTGCGGATGCGGGCGGCTGGGAGCCGTACGCCGCCTCCACTGTGGGCGAGACCGCCGACGGCGCCTGGTGCCAACCCGTCGGGTATCCCGTGTAGTACGCCTGCCAGTCGGGCGAGCCGTCGGGGAGGGCCGGCAGCGGGGTGACGCGGTCGGCATAGGTCGGCCACGCCTGCGGAGCGGCGACCGGCCAGGTCGCAGGCGCCGCCTGGGGGCGCGGCGTCTTGGGGCCGAACAGCAGGTTGACCAGCGGAACCAGGGCGGTGCCGACGGCGGCCAGGATGGTCACGGCCACGACGATGCGCCAGTACACGTCGAAGAAGTCGACCCACTCCTGGATCGTCAGCGGCAGCACGAGCAGCACGACGAGGGCTGCGACGAGGCCGACGGTCACGTATCCGACGATGCGGTTGAACAGGGTGGGCACGCGCACGATGGCCTTGGTGTACAGACGCACGTGGAGCACCGCGAGCTGCACGATCAGCACGATCAACAGGAACGAGAGGAATCGCGTGAAGCTGGTGAGCCCCTCGCCGTAGCGGTATGCGTCGAAGGAGGGCCGCTCCGGCATCCAGATGAGGAAGGCGCCGACGATGAGGATCAGCACCCACGCGATCATGCTCGTCAGCACGAACCATCCGGGGCGCCTGGGAGCGAGGTGCGCGTCGAGGATCGAGACGCCGGCGAAGGCGGCGAGCAGGAAGATCGTGAGGAAGGCGCGTCCGACGATGCCGTTCTGAGAGCCGATGAGCACCCAGACGACGCTCACGAGCGCCGCGGCGATCAGAGCGCCGATGGCGACCCAGATGCCGGCCCGTACGAGACGGTTCGGGCTCGACGACTCGGTGGTCGGCGCGGCGGACGGTGCGACGGGCGGTTGCGGCGCGGACATCACGGCTCCCTTCGCGGGCGCCCCTCGCCCGCCCCCTCATCCTGGCATGCCAGCCCGATCCGCCGAGGAGGGTTGCGGGCGGCATGGAGTCCACCCCTAGGCTCGGTCACATGACGCCGAAGGGGGAAGGCGACCGCAGACAGGTGCGAAACACCGTCGCCGCGGCGACCCTGCTCACCGCGGGCACGCTCGCCCTCATCTGGTTCGCCGCCGTTCCGGTGGGATCCGGCGTATGCCCGGCCAGCGATCCGCCACCCACGAACTGTTGGGCGTCGTACCGGGCGGGAAGCGGCGTCGTCGCCTCACTCCTCACCCTTGTGCTCTACGCGGTCGCGGTGCTCATCGCGCTGCGGGGCACGAGCACTCAGCGCCGGCTGACCGTCGCGATCGTGGCGCTACTCGCTCTCATGCCCGCCGCCTCCTTCGTCGCGGTCGCGTTCTCACCCGGATTCACGATCGGCGCCGCATCCGACTCCGCGCCCCTCGGTCGATGGGAGGCGGACGGTGACGACGAGGTCCACCTGACATTCCTCCAGGACGGCACCTTCGGCGGATACGACGGCTGCAACGCGGTCGGCGGAGGGTGGGTCCTGTCGGAAGACACGGTCGTGTTCCGCGATGTCGGGCAGACACTCGTCGCCTGCGCGGAGACGACCGATCGACTCGGCGCCATGCGCAACGCCGTCGTCGACGGCGACAGCCTGCAGCTCTTCGACCGCGACGGCGCGCTGACGAACACACTCACTCGAGCGGGGCGCTGATTGCGGGAACGAGAAACGCCCCCACGAGGGGGGGCGCTTCTCACAGATGGTGGCGAGTGAGGGATTCGAACCCCCGAAGGCTACGCCGGCTGATTTACAGTCAGATCCCTTTGGCCGCTTGGGTAACTCGCCAAGTGCGCACCTGCCCAGCTTGTACAGTCGACCAGAGGCGCGATCTCCGATACTACCCCCTCGCCGACGTACTCAGAAATCCGCGGCGGGCCCGCGCGCGGCGGTTCAGGAGCCCTGATCGAGTCCCGACAGCGCGGAGGGCAGGCGCAGCAGCGCACCCTCGAAACGGCAGGTCGCGGCGGCGACTTCCATCGCCGTGTCCACCAGCGTCACCCACGCGGCTTCGTCACTCGGATGCTCGGACAGCAGCGACGCGACGGCGGAGGAGAGCACCGCATCGCCCGCCCCCATCGTGTCGATGATGGCACCGGGGACGGAGGCGATCGGGCGTTCGATCGCGACCGCATCCGTGACGACGCCCGCACCCTGCGCACCGCGCGTGGTCAGCACGGCCACCGCGCCGAGCTCCCGCATCCGGTCGCGCACGGTGTCGAGCGGCGCCGAGTACAGCAGCTCCGCGTCGTCGTCGCCGATCTTCACGAGGTCGGCGAGCGCGGCGAGCTCCTCGAAGCCCGCGACGAATGCGGCGCGATCGTGCATCATGCCCTCGCGCGGGTTCGGGTCGACCGCGAGCAGCCCGTCGGCGGCGCGCACCGCATCCGCGAGCTCGGCGGCCTGCGCCGCGTCGTCGAACGGGAAGCAGCTGACGACCGTGATCGCCGCATCCTGAATGACGCGACGCTCCTCGTCGCCGAAGTGGATGCGGCGGTTCCACGCCGCCTCGTTGAACACGTAGACCGGCTCCCCGCCTGCGTTGCGGGTGCTCACCGCGCGCGACGAGCCGTGCGGCGACGGGGTCGCCACCAGCTCGACGCCGAAGTCGTCGAGATAGGCGCGGATGCGGTCGCCGGGCTCGTCGTCGCCGACCATCGCGATCAGCGTGGTCGGAAGCCCCAGCCGGGCCAACCCGACGGCCACGTTCAGGGCCGCTCCCCCGACGAACTCGCGCACGCCGGCGTCGTCGCGCAACTCGTCGATCAGCGCATCTCCGATGACGACGACCCGTCCTGCTGCGGTCATGCCTGTTCCCCCTTCACGCGCCCGACGAACGCTTCAGCCCGTGCGCGTGTGCCATCGATACGGCGATCGACGCTCGCCCGGATCTCGCTCGGTGCGAGAGGGGCCGCCAACCGCACGGTCTCGTGGCACGACAGGTCGGCGCACATGTACGTGCCCACACTGTCACCGCTTTCGCCCGCCTCGCCCGCTCGGCGCGCGGTGAACAGCGCGACCTGATCTCCGGGCTGCATCGTGTGGCACAGGTTGCACATCGCCGACCGTGCGCGACCGTTGCCCTCCGCGGCGCGAAGCACCACACCCGCCGGACGACCCTCGGACTCGGTCACGAGGTAGCCCCGGCCGCGCGAGCGCGGGTCACGCCACGCCAGGAAGTCCAGGTGGTCCCAGTCGGTGAGCAAGAAGTCGTGCGGCATGGCAGCCACCCGGACTTCATCCGGCGCGGCGTTCACGAACGACTCGCGCACCTGTTCCTCCGTCAGAGCCCGCATGACACAAGTCTACGAATCGGCGCGGACGCCGGATGCGGGCCGCATCCGCCCGTGGAAGAATCGCGGCATGGCAGATTCCTCGTTCGACATCGTTTCCAAGATCGATCGGCAGGAGGCCGACAACGCCCTGAACCAGGCCCGCAAGGAAGTGGAGCAGCGCTACGACTTCAAGGGCACGGACGCCTCCATCGAGTGGAGCGGCGAGTCGATCCTCATCAAGGCCAACAGCGAAGACCGTGCGAACGCGGTGCTGGATGTCTTCCAGACCAAGCTCATCAAGCGCGGCATCTCGCTCAAGAGCCTGGAGTCGGGCGAGCCCACCGCCAGCGGCAAGGAGTACCGCATCGTCTCGACGCTGAAGGAAGGCATCTCGCAGGAGATCGCGAAGAAGATCGGCAAGATCATCCGCGACGAGGGCCCCAAGAGCGTCAAATCCCAGATCCAGGGTGACGAACTGCGCGTGCAGTCGAAGTCCCGCGACGACCTGCAGGAAGTCCAGCGGCTGCTGAAGGCCGCCGACCTCGACGTCGACCTGCAGTTCACCAACTACCGGTAACCGACGGCTGACGAACTTTCTCGTCACGGCCCGGCGGCTGCGACGTCTTCCTCGGTGACCGCACCTCGCGGCCACATCGAAAGGAAGACCATGACCTCTCCCGTCACCTCGCTCGACCAGCTGCCCGCCGAGTTCGCCCGCCGCTTCAACGCGCGCGACCTCACCGCCCTCACCGCGCTCAACACCCCCGGCGCCGTCTTCGTGCCGGCCCCGGGTCAGCCGGTCACGGGCGACGAGGCGGTCGCGGGCGCCCTGGAGCAGTTCCTCGCGATCGGCCTGCCGATCTCGATGACCGTGCGCAACGTGTTCGTCAACGGCGCCGTCGGCCTGGCGATCGCCGACTGGAAGCTCGAGGGAACCGCCGCCGACGGCAACCAGGTCTCGCTCGGCGGCAGCACGGCCGACGTCGCCGTCTACGACGACGAGCACGGCTGGTGCTACGCGATCGACAACCCGTTCGGCACCGTCTGAGCGTGAGGGGGCGGGGGTGGCGCTCGATCGCCGCCCCCGCTCACCGGCCGCGTAGGTAGGATTCTGCGCCATCCTCCGAACGAATGAACTCTCCTATGTCGTCAGCGTCCCCCATCCCGTCTGGCACGCACGCCGCCCTCGAGGCGATGATCCGCTCCGACCCGCAGCGACTGCGCCGGCGCTCGATCTCGCTGGGCATCGACCCGTCCGATGCGGACGATGTCGCGCAGGATGCGGTGATGCGCGCCTGGCGCGCGGTGGAACGCATCCACTCGCCCGAGCCCGGGCAGATGTGCTCGTGGCTGGACACGATCGCCCGGAACGCCGCCTACGACCTCGCCCGACAGCGACGCCGGCATCCGGTCGTTCCGATCGTCGACGACCGCAGCGACGACGCCGACACCGCCATCGACGTCGAAACGCGGCTCCTGCTCGCCGGCGCACTGTCGGCCATCAACGATCTCCCGGACGAACTTCGCCGGCCGCTTCTGCTGAGCGTCGTCGACGGCTTGTCCAGCACCCAGATCGCCGAGCGGCTGGGCCTGACCGCCGCCGCTGCGCGCCAGCGCGTGGCCCGCGCCCGCAAGGCACTCGCCGCGTGCCGCAAGGCGGGCATGGAGGAGGCGGGCTGAGAACCACCGCTCACCCCGCGTGAGAACGTCATGAGAGTCGTTTCACATTCTGCCGGGACCCGGTGAGGGGTGAGAGCCTGGGGCGAAGCAACACCGCGCGCCGGGGATGTTCGGGTCATCGTCGTCGCGTGAAGCGCGATGTCGTGTCGTGTAGCCCCTCCCCCTCGCGGGAGGGGCTTTCTCGTTGTTGGGCTCAGACCTGCAGTTTCAGGTCGGTGAGGCAGGTCGGGTCCTCGGGTCCGGTCGCGATGGACGAGACGGCGACCTCATCTCCGGCGCGCACGGTCAGCGTTGCCTCGATGCCGCGAGGCAGCCAGAAGCCGACGAATCCGTTGTCCGCCGCCACGAGAGTTTCATCGAGGATCGTGACGCCGGCGCCGTCGACCACCGTGACCTCGAACGCGCGTCCCCCGAGTTCGCCGCGACAGCTCGTCAGGTTGTGGAAGAAGCACTCGTGCGTCGAGACCTCGTACGGGGCTACCGACAGGTGGAACGAATCCTCGGGCAGGGGCTTATCGACCTCGCGGCCGTCGCCGGTGGTCAGCACCAGTGCGTCAGGGCGCACCGATGCCGAGTAGTCGGTCGCCCGATCGGAGACCGGAACCGCCTGCAGCGCGTCGATCGCCTGCACTGCGCTCATCGACTCGATCTCAGCGAAGGAGACGGCCGCGGATGGGACAGCGGGCGCTACAGGGCCGCTGCATGCGCTGAGCGCCGTCCCCGCGGCGAGGAGGATGGCGGCAAGCCCGAGAGAGAGGGAGGTTCGACGCTGCATGTCTCCCAGCCAAGCGTCCACGGGGAACGCCCGCATCGCGTCGCCCCGTTTCTATGACGGGAGAGGATGCGAAGTCGTCAGGCCGTGAGGTGCGAGATCAGGATCTGCGTACCGATGCCGATGAGCACAAGGCCGCCCACGATCTCGGCCGGACGACGGAAGCGGGTGCCGATGCGATGCCCGATGAGCACCGCGGCGAACGACAGCACGAAGGTCACCAGACCGATGGCGATGACCGCGATCCATACCGGGAAGTTGAGGAACGCGAAGCTCAAGCCCACGGCGAGCGCGTCGATGGAGGTCGCGACGGCGAGCACGATCGTCTCCCGCGTGGAGAGGCGGGTGCTTCCGGCTTCCGCGCCGTCCTTGTCGGGAGTCAGCGCCTCCCAGAGCATCTTGACGCCGACGGCGGCGAGCAGCGCGAAGGCGACCCAGTGGTCGAACGGCTCGATGAACGCGGCGAACGCGCTGCCGAGCAGGTATCCGAGCAGCGGCATGAGCGCCTGTGCGAGACCGAAGGCGAGCGCGAGCACCAGGGCGTTGCGGACGATCTGCGAGCGCAGCTGCAGGCCCTTGCCGAGAGCGACCGCGAAGGCATCGGCGGAGACGCCGACAGCGAGCAGGGGCAATGCCCAGAACGACATGACGCTCCTGGTGGGGTGGGTGGGAGGATGCGGGCGATGGCCCGCATCCTCCAGCCTGCCGATTTCGGAAAACCGAACTCAACTCCGCCGCGCGATTGTCAGCTTTTCGGCTTCCCCAACATCAGTGGAAGCGCGCGCGCACCCACTGCTCCAGCTCCGCATATGCGACGCGTCGCGGCTCGGGTGCTGAGAGGAACACGTCGTGCACCGCCCCCTGGATGCGCGCGACCGTCACGAGCGGACCAAGCTTGAGCGCGGCGCGCGCGATGTCGTCGACGACCAGCACGGAGTCGGTCGAGGTCATCTGCTCGCTCCAGCGGATGGGCGACGATGAGCGCGCAGAGAGCAGGACGAATGCGGGCGCTCCCACATCCACGCCCGCGGCGATGCGCGCGTGCCCCTCCAGCACGGCGTGCAGCCAGCCGGGATGCGTCGCGAAGCCCTGCGCCGGACGCCATTGCTCGCGATAGCCGGGAACCGGCAGCACGCCGAGTTCGGTCTGCGCCCGCGTGTAGAACCCGAGGTCGACGACGGGCTGCGACCCGCGCGGCTGAACGCGAGCCCGCGCTTGGATGAGGGGTGCGATGGCCTGACGCCCGAACGACCCGATCTGGAACTCCAGCCAGGGACTGTTGAGCACAATCGCGGACGCGGTGCCGCGGTGACGTGCCGACCAGAGCGACAGCGTCAAACCGCCCGTGGAATGCCCGAGGAGCACGAGGCGCCTGTTGTTGCGCGGCCCCATCGCGGCGAGCGCCGCCGCGATGTCGGCGTCGTACTCATCGAGGCTGTCGGCGTAGCCGGGAACCTGTCCCTCGCGCAGGCTCCGACCGTACCGGTGCAGGTCGAGGGCGTAGAAGCGCGCACCGAGTCGGGCCCAGAAACGCGCCAGCTCGGTCTGGAAGAAGTAGTCCGACCACCCGTGGACGTACAGCACGTCGACGTCGCGGAGGGGCGCGATCAGCCGGCCGAACGGATGCGGCAGGTGCCGCACGAGGGTCGCCACCAGCGGCCCGTCGTCCGCGGGAAGGTCCAGCGGCAGGGTCTGCTGCGCGAACCCGGGCCCGAGGATGTCGGGAACCCAGGCGTTCATGCCGTCAGCCTAGCGATGCGCGTCCGGGCAGCGACCGATCCGGCGGGAGTTCACTCGCCGCGCGAGATCGCCACCATCTCATCGCGCGGCACGACCTTGATGCGCGCCCGCTCCGCGGGAGCCCCGAGGGCGATCTCGTGCTCATCGAGCCGGTGCCACCCCTCGAGATCGGTCCAGCGCACGCCACGCTCGGCGAGCAGGGCGGGGATCGCCTCCGCAGACGCGTCCTCGGGCTGCCACCACGACGCCTGACCGTTGATGAGATGGCGCACGGTCTCCATCGCGTCGGACTTCGTGTGCCCGATCAGGCCCACCGGGCCGCGCTTGATCCAACCGGTCGCGTAGACGCCGGGGACGACCTCGTTCGAGTCGGGGTGGAGCACCTGACCCTCGAGGTTCGGAATGACACCGTGGCGCTCGTCGAACGGGAGGCCGGGAAGCGGCGAGCCGAAGTAGCCGACCGCGCGGTACAGCTGCTGGATCGGAACCTCGCGCAGCTCGCCCGTGCCGGCGACGCCGCCCTCGCCGTCAGGACGCGTGCGCTCGTAGACCAGCGCCGCGACACGGCCCGCCGCATCCTTCTTGACCTCGACGGGCTTGGCCCAGAAGTGCAGGTGCAGGCGGCGAGAAGCCTCACCGCCGGCGCCGTTCGCACCCGGACGAGTGCGCCACTCCTGCAGCACGCGGTCGATGACCTTGACCTGCTTGTTGCTCGCGATCGCGGCGAGCGAGGCCTCGTCGTAGTCGAAGTCCTCGTCGTAGACGACCATGTCGACGTCGCGCAGCTCGCCGAGCTCGCGCAGTTCGAGCGGCGTGAACTTCACCTGGGCGGGGCCACGGCGACCGAACACGTGGACGTCGGTGATGGTCGAGGCCTCGAGCCCGGCGTGCACGTTCTCCGGAATCTCGGTCGGCAGCAGATCGACGGCGTGCTTGGCGAGCATGCGCGTGATGTCGAGCGCGACGTTGCCGTTGCCGATGACGGCGACCGAGGAGGCATCCAGCGGCCAGGTGCGCGGCACATCGGGGTGTCCGTCGAACCAACTCACGAAGTCCGCAGCACCGTAGGAGCCCTCCGCGTCGATGCCCGGGATGTCGAGGTCCGCGTCGCGGATCGCGCCGGTGGCGAAGATCACCGCGTTGTAGTGCTTCTTGAGGTCGTCGAGGGTGATGTCCTCACCGAAGCGCACGTTGCCGAACAGGCGGATGTCGCCGCGGTCAAGTACGTCGCGGAGCGCGGTGATCACGCCCTTGATCCGGGGATGGTCGGGGGCGACGCCGTAGCGCACGAGGCCGTAGGGAGCGGGGAGGTGCTCGAACAGATCGATCGAGACGTCGAACGCGCGCTCTGCCTTCAGCAGGATGTCGGCCGCGTAGATACCCGCGGGTCCTGCGCCGACGATGGCCAGCCGGAGCTTGGTCATGGGAGTCCTTTCGAGGGATACAGCGGCGTCGGTGGCGACGCCTCGAGCGCTCTGGTTCGCAGGCGCGGAGATCAGCTGCTGCGGTCGGCGACCGCGTCGGCGAAGCGTGTGAGCGCCTCGCGGACCGCACCGCGCGGGAGCGGCTCCAGGGCGGCGACCGCCGCATCCGACCATTCGTGCGCGAGCGCGAGGGTCTGCTCGGTGGCGGCGTGCTCGCGCAGCTCGGCCAGCGGATCGTCCAGCAGCGACGGGTCGGCCCCGTCGGCGATCTGCGCCACGCCGGCGTCGATGCGCGCCAGCAGGTCGACGGATGCGGGATCGTCGAGACGGCCGAGCAACAGGTACGGCATGGTCGGCACGCCCGCGCGCAGGTCGGTGCCGGGCACCTTGCCGGTCTCTGCCGCATCCGCCGAGAGGTCGATGACGTCGTCGAGCAGCTGGAAGGCCACACCGACCTTCTCTCCGAAGGTCAGCAGCGGCTCTTCGTAGGCGAGGGGGGCGTGCGAGAAGAGCACACCGGCCTGCGCGGAGGCCGCGATCAGCGAGCCCGTCTTGTCGCTCAGCACCTGCAGGTAGAAGTCGACGGGGTCATCGCCCGCCTGAAGTCCGACGGTCTCGTGCATCTGCCCGAGCACGAGCCGCTCGAAGGTGTCGGCCTGCAGCTTCATGGCCTTGTCGCCCAGGCGCGACATGATCTGGCTCGCGCGGGAGAACAACAGGTCTCCGGTGAGGATGGCGACGCTGTTCCCCCAGACGGAGTGCGCGGCGGGCACGCCCCGGCGCACGTCCGCACCGTCCATGACGTCGTCGTGGTACAGCGATCCGAGGTGGGTGAGCTCGAGAGCGGATGCGGCGTCGATGACCTGCTCGTTGACGCCGTCGCCCAGCTGCGCGGTGAGCACCGTCAGCATCGGACGCACGCGCTTGCCGCCGGCCTCGTAGAGGTAGCGGCTCGTGGCGTCGGCGAGTGCGTCGGCAACGTGCAGCTCGTCGGCGAGGTGGGCCTCGACCTTGGCCAGGCCGTCTTCGACGGTCTTCTGCAGTCGGCGAGAGACGGGACCGGCGAAGACACGGTCAGCGAGGCCGAGTCTGCTCGCGAGGTGCGCGCCAGGCGCAGAGGGGCTCCGTGTCACTCCTCTAGCCTACCCGCGGGCCGGAGAGGCTCGCCCCGCTGCGGACCCTCAGTTCTGTGCGGGCTCGGCGAACGGTGCCCGCGCGCGGTGCAGCGCCACGATGCCGAACGTGAGGTCACGGTGCGCGACGTCGACCCAGCCCGCATCCCGGATCCAGCCGCTGAGCGTGCGCTGGTCGGGCCAGTCCTTGATCGACTCGTTGAGGTAGTCGTAGGCGTCCGCGTTCGAGCTGACACCGCGGGCCACGACGGGGAGGACGCGGTCGTTGTAGAAGCGGTAGAGACCGGCGAACAGCGGGTGCGGCGGGTGCGAGAACTCGCAGACGACCAGCCGGCCACCGGGCTTGGTCACGCGTCGCATCTCGGCGAGCGCCGCGTGCGGGTCGTTGACGTTGCGCAGACCGAACGAAATGGTGACGGTGTCGAACGATGCATCCTCGAACGGGAGGGCGGTGGCATCCGCCTCCTGGAAGGTGAGGTTCATGATGTGCCCGTGGCGCCTGACGCCCTCGGCGATCATCCCCGGCGAGAAGTCGGCGGCGACCACCTCCGCGCCGCTGCGGGCAAGTGCCACGGCGCTCGCGCCGGTGCCGGCGGCGAGATCGAGGATGCGCTGCCCGGCGCGCGGCGCGATCGCGCGCGTCGCCGCGACGCGCCACAGCCGGTCGTTGCCGAGGCTGAGCACCGTGTTGGTGCGGTCGTAACCGGCGGCGACCTCGTCGAACATGCCGCTGACACGGCCCGGATCCTTGCCGAGGTCGGCGCGGTGCTGGTCAGGGCTCTCGGTCACACCACCAGCCTAAGGCGTGCGTGCGCACCCCTCTCGCTGGGCCCTCCTCGAGCGGGGCGAGTCTAGGCTGGGAGGGTGATTCGTGCCTCGCGTCCTCGGCTGCTCGTCGAGACCCGCGAGATCGACCCGATCGACGATCTGCTCGCCTTCACCGACCCCGCCCGCCCGCTCGTGTGGCAGCGCCGGGGCGAGGGCATGGTGGGTCTCGGCGAGCCGCTCGCTCTGTCCTTCGCCTCCGAGTCCGACGCGCGCGCCGACCGCTGGCGCGAGCTCTCCGCCGCCGCCGTCGTAGACGATCCGCTCGAGATCCCCGGCACAGGCCTCGTCGCCTTCGGCGCCCTGCCCTTCGACCGACGCTCCGCACGGCCCGGCGCCCTGCTCGTTCCGCCCGTCGTCATCGGACGCCGCGACGGGCGATCCTGGCTCACCCGCATCCGCTGGAGCGACGAGGCGCCCCTCGCTCCCGCGGCGACGCCCTACGGCGCGCACTGGTCCGCCACCCTCGGCCCCGGTCGCCAGCATCCCGCCGGTTACATCGCCTCGGTGCGCGAGGCCGTCGCGGCGATCGCGGCGGGCGAGGTCAGCAAGGTCGTCCTCGCGCGAGACCTCGCGGGCACCGTGCCCGCCGGCTCCGACCTGCGCCGCCTCGTGCGCGCCCTCGCGTCCGGCTATCCCGACACGTGGGCCTTCGCCGTCGACGGGCTGATCGGCGCCAGCCCCGAGACGCTCGTGACCGTCGAGCAGGGCACCGTCACCGCCCGGGTGCTCGCGGGCACGACGGCACGCGGCGCGGATCCGGATGCGGATGCGGCGGCTGCCCTCGCCCTCGCCACGAGCACCAAGGATCAGGACGAGCATCAGTTCGCGGTGCGCAGCGTTCTGGCCGCGCTCGATCCGCACACCCGTGCGTTGCGCTCGAGCGAGCAGCCGTTCACTCTCAAGCTGCCGAACGTCTGGCACCTGGCGACCGACGTCGAGGGCGCGCTCTCCGACACGGCGTCGTCGCTGGATCTCGTCGCGGCGCTGCACCCGACGGCCGCCGTCGCCGGCACCCCCACGCCGGCGGCACTCGATGTCATCCGCCGTCTGGAGCCCTTCGACCGCGGTCGCTACGCGGGCCCGGTGGGATGGATCGACCAGGCCGGCGACGGGGAGTGGGCCATCGCCCTGCGGTGCGCACAGTTCGACACCCCGGATGCGGGTGGCGACGTCTCGCTCACCGCCTATGCCGGTGCGGGGATCGTCGCCGCGAGCGATCCCGAGTCCGAGCTGCTGGAGACGCGGGTGAAGTTCCGCCCGATCGTCGAAGCTCTGGCGTGAGCGCTCAGCGCTCCAGCGGCACCTCGATGAGCTGACGGCCGCCGGCGGGAGAGGTGAGCGCCTGGTCGAGCGCGGCCCGCGTCGTGATCCGTCGGTACTCCCACCCGTAGGCGAGAGCGAGATGCTCCAGCCGCACCGACTGCGGCGTGTACTGCACGCGGTCGATGGCGGCCGCATCCGCGACGCTCGCGACTTCGAGCCCGTCGAAGATCGTGCCGCCGCCGTCGTTCCCCACGATCACCTGGATGCGCGGCTCCGCCTCGGCCGCCGGCAGCAGCAGGGCGCCGACGTCGTGCAGCAGGGCGAGATCGCCCAGCAGCACGCGCGTCACGCCGGGGCGCCCCGCGTCCTGGCTCGCGATCGCCACGCCCGTCGCGGTCGCGACCGTGCCGTCGATGCCGGCGAGCCCGCGGTTCGCGTGCACCGGCACCTTCTTGCCGCCCAGCACCTGATCGGCGACGCGGACGAGGCGGGAGGACCCGAAGACCAGCCGGTCGTGGGGCCAGCTCGCGCGCCACACGGCATCGACGAGCGCCGCCCGATCGAGCGGGGCGCGCAACACGTCGAGTTCCGCGGAGACCGCCGACAGCCGCTCGCGCGGCACGGCGGAGGCGAGGCCGTCCGCGTCGGGCGCGGGCGGCGAGAGATCGACCGATGCGGCACGGGAGGCGCGCATCCACTCCCCCAGCCACACACGATCCGCGTCGCCGGGTGCGACGGCGACCGCGTCGGCGGCGGTCGTGCGACCGTTGAGATTGAGCGGCTCGCCGGGGCCGCGGATCGCGATGACCTCGACGTCGTCGCGACCGAGAAGAGCGGTGACCTCACGGCTGAGCGTCGGGTGTCCCCACACGACGGCGCGCTCGACGCGTCCCCCGAGCCCGGGATCCGACAGCGCCTGCCGGTAGCCGTGCACGAGCAGGCGCCCGAACCGGGCCCCGCTGACGATCTCCGCGATGAGCGGCCAGCCGCCCTCGTGCGACACGCGCTCGGCATCGGCTCCCGCATCCGCCCCCGCGATCACGACCGTGCGCGGCCCCTGCGACAACAGCACCGGAGCGGCTCCGGGCTCCTCGGGAACATCGGACTCGCCGATCCCGCCGCCGCCCTGGTAGAGGGCTCCGGATGCGGGCTCCTCCTCCTGCGCGGCGGAGGATTCGTCGGCGCCGGAGACGGCGAACCACGCGGGAAGGGCGCCGGCCAGCGGTTCACGGAAGGGCAGGTTGACGTGCACGGGACCAGCGGGGCGGGTGCCGGCGCCGAGAGCGGCGTCGAACGCGTCATCGGCGAGCCGACGGAACATCCGACTCTGCTCGGACGAACCGTCGGCGTCGATCGCGTCGGGCACCGGAGCGTCGATGTCGAGGCGGGTCGCGGGTTGGAAAAGCCCCGGCTGCCGCGTGGTCTGGTTCGCGCCGACGCCGCGCAGCTCCGGCGGCCGGTCGGCGGTGAGCAGCAACAGCGGAACGCCCGCGTGATGCGCCTCGAGGGCTGCCGGCATGAGGTTCGCGACGGCGGTTCCGGATGTGCACACCACGACCGCCGGAACACCGGATTCCCGCCCGATACCGAGGGCGGTGAAACCCGCGACCCGCTCGTCGATGCGAACGTGCACCCGCACGCGCCCCGACGTCTCGGCCGCCGCGGCGAGCAACGCGAGCGCCTGCGACCGCGAGCCAGGGCTCACCACGATGTGCTCGACGCCGCGCTCCATCAACTGCGCGAGCAGCGCCGCAGCCGCATCCGTCGCCGGCGCGCGGCCGGCGTCTTCGGACGTCGTCATCTCAGCGCGGCTCGTCCTCGTCGGGCCGATGCGGCGCGGGCCGCTCCGGCGCACCGGGCGCCTGGTCGTCGGAGTCGAGCTGAGCCAGCTCCTCCTCCAGACGGCGGATGCGCTCGTCCTGGTCGCTGATCGAGCCGATCGTGCGGAGGAAGTCCGGATCGTCGTCGGGCGCCCGCCGCACCGGCGCCGCGTTCTTGCGCGCACGCCCGGTCACGAACCACAGGATGCCGCCGACGACGGGCAGCAGGATCACGATGACCATCCAGGTGCCCTTGCTGACGCCACGGTGACGCGAGGCCGGTTGCACCGCGCAGTCCACGACCGTGTAGACCCAGAAGACGACGGCAACCAGCGCCAGAATGAGCAGGAGCCGGACCATTCCCCCATCCTAGGCCGCGCGGCCTGCACGGGCCCCGAGAGCGCAGGCGCTCGGCGCGTAGGATGAGGGGGTGAAGGCCCGTCCCGCGATCGTCTATTCGGTGCTGCGCGTTCTCGCGTTCCTGGTGCCGTTCGCGATCCTCATGCTCTTGCCCGTGTTCCGGGAGTTGTACTGGCTCGCGGCCATCTTCGCCGCGCTGATCGGACTGAGCCTGTCCATCCTCTTCCTGCGCCGGCCCCTCGCCGAGGCGACGGCCGATCTCGGCAAGCCCCGCGAGCCCCGCCGCCCGCTCGGTGCCGACGACGCCGAAGCTGAAGACGCCGCATCCGGCGACTGAGTCCTCAGCGCTCGCGTACCCGGCGCGAGCCGGGTCGGACCATGGCGGTCGCGTCGGGGGTGTCGAAGCCGAACTGCCGGTACAGGCCGTGCGCGTCTCCGGTGAAGAGCGTCCAGCGGAACTCGGCACCGGGGCCCTCGTCGATCATGGTGCGCACGAGGATCTTGCCGACACCGACCCCGCGTGCGGACGGGTCCACCACGACGTCGGCGAGATAGGCGTCGTTGACGCCGTCCGACACCGCGCGCGCGAAGCCCACCTGCGCCCCGGTCTGCTCGTCGTAGACGCCCACGACACGCCAGGCCCCGTCGATCTGCTGCTCGATCTGCTCCCGCGAACGCCACCGGTGCCAGTAGACCTCGCTCGAGAGCATCCGCCAGATCCAGTCGCGATCGAGCCGTGTCGGATCGGCATCCGCGACGAAGACCATCGCTGTCCGCCCCTCAGCCGTGGAGGGCCCAGAACACGAGCGCCGCGTACGCCAGCGAGCCGAGCGACGTGAGACTCAGTGCCACCACCAGCTCCTTCGGCTCGCGATACGTCCACACGATCAGCACCGCGGGAAGCACGAGCAGCAGCACGAGCAGCGTGAGCCACGCGGGCGGGTAGAACAGCGCCAGGAAGATCGAGATCGCGAAGGGCACGAGCACGATCACCGTGAACAGCACCTGCGTCGCCCGCTTGCCGATCCGCACGCTCAGCGTCTTCTTGCCGGCCTTCTTGTCGGGCTCGATGTCGCGCAGGTTGTTGGCCAGCAGTACGGCGCAGGCGAACAGGCCCGCGGCGACCGCGCCGAACCAGGCCTCCTGCGGTAGCGCCTGCACCTGCACCCAGGTCGTACCGAGGGTCGCGACGAGGCCGAAGAAGACGAAGACGACGACCTCGCCGAGGCCCGCGTAGCCGTAGGGCCGCTTGCCGCCGGTGTAGAACCACGCCCCGATGATGCAGACGGCCCCCACGGCCAGGAACCACCACTGCTGCGTGCGGATGGTGAGCGCGAGTCCCGCGAGAGCGGCCAACGCGAAGAAGGTCAGGGCGACGATCAGCACCGTGCGCGGCTTCGCCTTGCCCGCTCCCGTCAGACGAGCGGGCCCGACGCGGAAGTCGTCCGTGCCGCGGACGCCGTCGCTGTAGTCGTTGGCGAAGTTCACGCCGATCTGCAGGAGGACGGCGACGGCAAGACAGCCGAGCGCGAGCAGCCAGTGCAGGGCGTTGTCGATCACGAGCGCCGCACCTGTGCCCAGCAGCACCGGCGAGACGGCGAGCGGGAGCGTGCGGAGCCTCGCGCCCTCGATCCAATCCCCCACGCCTGCGCGGCGCACCGGACGTGGACCGACCTGCGCGCGCGCCTTCTGGGGATTGCCCGAGACGCCGGGTCGCTTCTTCTTGGTCTTACTGGCCACGAGCAGTAATCCTATTGCGGCGGCGTCAGCGCTCGATGAGCGCCCGCAGCGCCCGGCGGTCCGGCTTGCCGCTGGGAAGCAGCGGGAGGCTCGCGACGACCTCGATGCGATCGGGGCGCGCCGGTGCTCCGAGGTCGGCGCCGACGGCGGAGCGCACCTCGTCCAGGCGCGCGGATGCGGCCGCATCCGCCGGCACGACGACGACGGGCGACTCGCCCCACCGCTCGTGCGCCGCGCCCACCACGACCGCGTCGGCGAATCCGGGGAGTCCGCGCACGATGCGCTCGACCCGGTCGAGCGACACGTTGACTCCGCCGGAGACGATCACGTTGTCCAGGCGGCCGGTGACCCGCAGGCGTGCGTCCTCGAGCGAGCCGGCGTCTCCCGTGCGGTACCAGCGATGCCCCGCGTCGTCGCGCACGAAGGCGGCGGCCGTGCGTTCGGGATCGTCGCGGTACCCCTCAGCGAGCATCGGCCCCGACAGCTGCACCTCGCCGTCCGCGATCCGCACGCGGACGCCGTCCAGCGGAACGCCGTCGTACACGCATCCGCCGCTCGTCTCACTCGCCCCGTAGGTGCGCACGATGCGCGCTCCGAGGGATGAGGCCCGCTCGCGCACGGCATCCGGAAGCGCCTGTCCTCCGACGAGGATCGCCTCGAACGAGGCGAGGGCCGCACGCACCTCGGGCGCGTCGGCCGCGGCGATCAGCTGGGTCACCTGCGCCGGAACGAGCGAGGTGTAGGTCGGCGTGCGTGCGCCCTGCGCGGCGGAGGCCATGCCCCGCGCGGCGGCGATGAAACTGTCCACCGAGAAGTGGCCCTCGAGGATGGCCGGTTCATGCCCCGCCAGCAGCGAGCGCACGAGCACCTGCAGACCCGCCACGTAGGTTGCGGGCAGCGCCAGCAACCACGCGCCCTCCCCGATCCGCGCGGCGGTGGAGCTCGCGCTCGCGATGAGGGCGCTGCGGCTGAGCAGCACGTCCTTGGGGTAGCCGGTCGACCCCGAGGTCGTGACGACCGCCGCGACCCCCGCCGGCACCGGCACCGGCGCAGCGCCCCCGAGGTGCACAGCGGGGCCGGCGCCGTCGAGGGCCGCACGCACCGCCCCCAGCACCCCGCGGGCGCCGGGCGTCGCCGGCGGACGGGCGGTCAGTAGTGCCACGGGTACGGCGACCAGTCCGGCTCGCGCTTCTCGAGGAACGCGTCCCGCCCCTCGACCGCCTCGTCGGTGCCGTAGGCCAGGCGGGTCGCCTCACCGGCGAAGACCTGCTGCCCCACGAGCCCGTCGTCAACGGCGTTGAAGGCGAACTTCAGCATCCGGATCGCCGTCGGCGACTTGGTGAGGATCGTGCGCGCCATCGCGATGGCCTCGCGTTCGAGATCGGCGTGCGGCACGACACGGTTGACCGCACCCATCTCGTAGGCACGCTGAGCCGAGTACTCCTCCGCCAGGAAGAACACCTCGCGCGCAATCTTCTGGCCCACCTGGCGGGCCATGTACGCCGAGCCGTAACCCGCGTCGAACGAACCCACATCCGCATCCGTCTGCTTGAACCGGCCGTGCTCGGCCGAGGCGATCGACAGATCGGCGACGATGTGCAGCGAGTGGCCACCGCCGGCCGCCCAACCGGGGATCACGGCGATGACGACCTTCGGCATGAACCGGATCAGGCGCTGAACTTCGAGGATGTGCAGGCGCCCCGCCCGCGCCGGGTCGGCAACCGTCGCCTCGTCGTCGGAGTACTTGTAGCCGTCGCGCCCGCGGATGCGCTGGTCGCCGCCGGAGCAGAAGGCCCACCCGCCGTCCTTCGGGCTCGGGCCGTTGCCCGTGAGCAGGACGACCCCGATGCGGGGGTTCTGGCGAGCCGCATCCAACGCGCGGTAGAGCTCGTCCACCGTGTGCGGGCGGAAGGCGTTTCGCACCTCAGGGCGATCGAACGCGATGCGCGCGATGCGGCCGTCGCGCGAGACGTGCGCGGTGATGTCGGTGTAGGAATCCGCCCCGGGGGCGAGTTCCCACTCGGTCGGATCGAACAGCTCGGAGACGCTCACGCTCGCAATCCTAGTTGTCTCGCCAGCGCAAATCCTGTCGGCGAAAGTTGCAAATAATCTGCAGGATCAGACATCGTGCATGCCTGAAATGACGACAGAATTGCCCGATCCGGCAATTAATTGACCCAGGCGGCGCAATAATCGAGAGTATGGACGACAAGTACGAGATCCCGCGCCTCGACTTCGGAACGGAACTCGTTGCCACTCTCTTCGAGATCGAACGCCTCCGCGCCGACATCGGCACGGGCACCACGCCGTACGACACCTTCGTCGAGCTGCATCGCCTCTTCGACGTCGTGATGAGCGTGGTGTCGGCGAGAATCGAGGGCAACCACACGACTGTGTACGACGCCATCGAACAGGTCGGATCCGGCGTTGCCGCACAAGAGGACCACTTCCGAGAGATCTCCAACATCGCGGAGACTGCGAGATTCATCGACCGGATCGATCCGGCGGAGCCGCTGTCACACTCGTTCCTACGCGAACTGCATCGTCGCACCGTCGAGGACCTCCAGCGCGAAGGGGATCCCCATCCAGGCGCCTATCGCGAGGTAGACGTCGCCATGACCGGCTCGACCCATGTTCCCCCCAGTTGGGTGACGGTACACGCGGAGATGACGTCGCTACTCGACTTCGCCAACACCCCGCGCCCCTTGCATGAGCAGATGCTGCAGATCGCCATCGCTCACCATCGCTTCGTGTGGATCCACCCCTTCCAGAACGGCAACGGCCGCGTCTCCCGCCTCTTCACGTATGCCATGTTGCGCAAGACGATCTTCGCCACGCGCGGCTACAGCGCGCTCAACCCCACAGCCGTCTTCGGCAACCAGCGTGAGGCCTACATCGCCGCGCTGGAACGCGCTGATGATCTGAGCGACAGCGGCACCATCGCGTGGGCGGAGTTCTTCGTGCGAGGCATCCGCAACGACGTCGCGCGTCTCGTTGAGCTGCAGCAACACGACTTCGTGGTCGCTGAACTGGTCGGACCCGCTCTCGAATCCCTCCTTCGAGACGGTCTGATCTCACCACTGGAACGAGACGCGCTGCGCCTCACCCTCGAACGCGGAGTCGTCAAAGCGGGCGATCTCGAACCGGCTCTGCCCGGCACCGCGTCAGCGCGCTCGCGCGCCATACGCAGCCTGCTCGATCGACGCCTGCTGCAGCAGGCAGAAGAAGGTCCTCGCTTCTACCGGCTCTCACTCTCACGCGGTCCGCTCGCGCCGCGACTCATCCGCCGGTTGGATTCGCTCGGCTACCTGCCGTCCCTGCTGGCGGACGACTGAGAGCTCTCAGCCGTTCTTCGCGTCGCGCCAGCGCAGCCAGCGGCGGGCGATCTCCGGGTCGTAGTCGGGGCCGTTGAGTCCGAGCGTGAAGGTGCGCACGCCCGCGGCGAACAGCGCGTCGGCGTATTCCTCGTCGCGATCCTTGAGTTCGTTCGAGATCACGAGGTTCGAGACATCACGACCCTCGGCCTCCGCCCACTTCTCGATCACGCTGATCTTGTGCGCGATGTCCTCCGGCGCGACGAAGCTGTGCCAGATGTCGGCGTGACGCGCGACGAGACGCAGCGTCTTCTGCTCGCCCGCGCCGCCGATGAGGATCGGGATGCGGCGGGTCGGCGCCGGGTTCAGCTTGCCCCACCGCGTCGTCACGCGCCCGAGACCGTCGGCGAGGTCGTTCAGCCGCGAGCCGGCGGTGCCGAACTCGTAGCCGTACTCGTCGTAGTCGCGCTGGAACCAGCCCGAGCCCGTGCCGAAGATGAACCGCCCCTCGCCGCCCTTGGCGCTGATGTGGTCGATCGTGCGGGCCATATCCGCCTGCAGATCCGGGTTCCGGTAGCTGTTGCAGTTCACGAGCGCGCCGAACTCGACGCGCTCGGTCTGCTCGGCCCACGCGGCAAGCATGGTCCAGGACTCGAAATGCGCGCCGTCCGGGTCGCCGAACAGCGGATAGAAGTGGTCCCAGTTGAACAGGATGTCCACGCCCATGTCCTCGAACCGCACGACGGCGTCGCGGATGTCGGAGTAGGTGGCGTGCTGCGGCTGGAGCTGGAGCCCGAGGCGGACCGGCGTATCGAGAAGAGGCATGCCGTCAGCCTACGACCGCCAGCACAATGGAGCAGTGACTCCCGCACTCGCCGACATCCGCTCGAACCTCCACGTCGTCGCCCTTCCGCTGCGCACCCGCTTCCGCGGCATCGACGTGCGCGAGGCGCTCCTGTTCGAGGGACCCGCCGGGTGGGCGGAGTTCTCCCCCTTCACCGAGTACGACGATGAGGAGGCGGCGACGTGGCTGGCCGCGGCCATCGACTTCGCCTGGAACGCGCAGCCGGATGCGGTGCGCACCCGCATCCCGGTCAACGCCACCGTTCCCGCCGTCACCGCATCCGCCGTGGCGGAGGTCCTCAGCCACTTCGACGGCTGCCGCACCGCGAAGGTGAAGGTCGCCGAGGCCGGGCAGACTCTCACTGACGATGTGGCACGCGTCGCCGCGGTGCGCGAGGCGATGGGACCGGCGGGCCGCATCCGCATCGACGCGAACGGCGGGTGGAACGTCGACGAGGCCGAGCACGCGCTGCGTGAGCTCGCCGAGTACGACCTCGAGTACGCGGAGCAGCCCTGCGCGAGCGTGGCGGAGCTCGCCGAACTCCGCTGGCGCGTGCATCGTTCCGGCATCGACATCGCCGCCGACGAGAGCGTGCGCAAGGCCGCGGATCCGCTGCTCGTCGCCCGGGAGCAGGCGGCCGATCTGCTGGTCGTGAAGGCGGCGCCGCTGGGCGGTGTGCGCCGGACGCTGCGGATCGTCGCGGATGCGGGGCTTCCCGCCGTCGTCTCCAGCGCACTGGACACCTCGGTGGGACTCGGCATGGGGCTCGCCCTCGCGGCGGCACTCCCCGAGTTGGACTACGACTGCGGGCTGGGGACCGCGTCGCTGCTGGCGGCCGACGTGACCGCCGAGCCGCTGCGCGCCGCCGACGGCGCGATCGAGGTGCGGCGTGCGGTGCCGGACGCTGATCTGTTGCGCACGTATGCGGCTCCCGCCGCGCGCCGCGACTGGTGGAACGCTCGCCTCGAACGCTGCTTCGGGGTCGTGAGCGAGTCGGGTCTCACTCCGAGTCGGTGACCGCCGCCGCCAGCGTCGCGGTGCGCTGGGTCAGCAGACTCTTGATGGCCAGGGGCGCGAGGCCCGAGATCACCGCGAAGGCGCAGGTGGCGTCCCAGATGTCGAGCACCAGGCGCGCGAACTCGATCGCGGGGATGCGCAGCCGCAACCGGTACGCCCCCGCGACATCGGCGACGATATCCGCGACCCGCTCCGCCATGGCAGCCTCCCAGGCGAGGTAGGCCTCGGCGAGCCGCTTGTCGCGCATCGCGTTCGTACGGATCTCGCTCATCAGCACGACCCCCGTCGGCCCGTCGGTTCCGACGTCGAGGATGCTCGTGACCAGCTCGGCCACGGTGCGATGCACCGAAGCGTCCTCGCCGAGCTCGCGCACCCGCTCCGTCACCCGTTCCAGCTTCTGATCGGCGACCTGCTGCATGAGGCCCAGCAGAAGCTCCTCCTTCGAGGCGAAGTTGGAGTAGAAGGCGCCACGCGTGAAGCCGGCGCGCTCGCAGATCGCCTCGACGGATGCGCCTTCCAGGCCCAGTTCGGCGAAGACCTCGGATGCGGCGGCGAGAAGCCGCGCGCGGGTGTTCTCGCGGCTTCGGGGCACGGCAGGCTGCGTCACGATCTCTCCTTCCACCACATCCATGTGGTTCTCATCGATCACCCAGGTTCACCACGGAGGCGACTCTAGGATACACAGTTGTATCGGATACACTTCCGTATCGAACCCGCCCGATCACCTCGACCCACGGAGGCGCCGGTGTCCACGCTCCTGTACTCGCTCGGCCGCTGGTCGTACCGTCGCCCGTGGCGCGTCCTGATCGCCTGGCTGCTGCTGCTCGCCCTGGCCGGCGGCGGCGCCGCGGTGTTCTCGCAGGGCACCGACAACAGCTTCTCGATCCCGGGCACCGAATCGCAGGCGGGCCTGGAACAGCTCTCGCGCACCTTCCCCCAGGTCAGCGGCACCAACGCGCAGTTCGTCGTGGTCGCCGCCGACGGCGCGAAGATCACGGACGACGCCTACCGCACGCGCATCGAGGACACGATCTCGACGATCGAGAAGCTCGACGGCGTGCTCGCCGTCACAGACCCCTATGACGCGTCGATCACCGGCAGCATCTCCGACGATGACAGCGCAGCGATCGTGCGGATGCAGTTCGACGGTCAGGTGACCGACGTGCCGGAGTCCACGCGCACCGACCTGCAGTCCACCGTCGACGCGCTCGAGCCCGAGCTGCCCGCAGGATCGCAGGTGGCGCTCGGCGGCGACCTGTTCGCCGTCTCGCTGCCCGGCGTCACCGTCACCGAGCTCGTCGGACTGCTCATCGCGCTCGTCGTGCTGATCGTGACCTTCCGCTCGTTCGTCGTCGCGGGACTCCCGCTGATGACGGCGATCCTGGGGGTGGGTCTGTCGATGGCGCTCATCTTCGTGGCCACCGCGTTCGCCTCGGTGTCGTCGACGACACCGCTGCTCGCGCTCATGCTCGGTCTCGCGGTGGGCATCGACTACGCGCTGTTCATCATCTCGCGACATCAGGATCAGGTACGCGACGGCGCGGACCCCGAGGAGTCCGCGGCCCGGGCCACCGGCACTGCCGGCTCCGCCGTGCTCTTCGCCGGGATGACGGTGCTCATCGCGCTCATCGGCCTCGGTTTCGCCGGCATCCCGTTCCTGACGACGATGGGTGTCGCGGCGGCCGTCGCCGTCGCGATCGCCGTGCTCGTCGCCGTCACTCTGACCCCTGCGATGCTCGGCTTCGTGAAGGGTCGCGTGCGCGGCTGGAGCAGGCGCGACCGGCGCCCGGCGGCGGATGCGGCCGCTCCCGCCAGACGCGGTTTCTCGGCGCGGTGGGTGGCCATGGTGACGCGCCACCCCGTCGTGACCAGCGTGGCGGTCGTGGCGGTGCTCGGCGTGGCGGCGATCCCGGCGACGAGCCTCGCGCTCGCCCTCCCCAACGCCGGCCAGCTGCCCAAGGGCGACCCGGCTCGTGTCGCCTACGACCTGACGAGCGAGCACTTCGGTCCCGGCGCCAACGGTCCACTCATCATGACCGGGACGATCGTGACCTCGACCGACCCGCTCACCCTCATGAAGGACCTCGGCGACGAGATCTCCCGCATCCCTGGTGTGAAGGAGGTCGCCCTCGCGACCCCGAACCAGGCGGCGGACACCGGCATCGTGCAGATCGTGCCGGAGACCGCCCCGGACGACCCGGCCACCGCCGAGCTCGTGCGCGAGCTCCGCGCCCAGCATGACCGACTCCTCGACGAGTACGGCGTCGATCTCCAGGTCACCGGCTTCACGGCTGTGGCCATCGACATCTCCGACCGTCTGTCGGCGGCGCTGCTGCCCTTCGGCATCTTCGTCGTCGGACTCTCCCTCATCCTTCTGATGATCGTGTTCCGCTCCATCTGGGTGCCGGTCAAGGCCGCTCTCGGCTACCTGCTCTCGGTCGCCGCCTCGTTCGGCGTCGTCGCGGCCGTGTTCGAGTGGGGCTGGTTCGCCGACCTGTTGCACGTGGCGCGTGTCGGACCCGTCATCAGCTTCATGCCGATCGTGCTGATGGGTGTGCTGTTCGGCCTCGCGATGGATTACGAGGTGTTCCTCGTGTCCCGGATGCGGGAGGACTTCGTGCACGCCCGCCGCGACAACCCCGACCGCCCGGCGCGCGAGATCGCACTCGAAGCCGTGCGCAGCGGCTACACCGCATCCGCCCGCGTGGTGACGGCCGCCGCCATCATCATGTTCGCCGTCTTCGCGGCTTTCGTCCCCGAAGGCGATTCGAATCTCAAGCCGATCGCCCTCGGGCTCGCGACCGGAATCGCCATCGATGCGTTCCTCGTGCGCATGACGCTCGTTCCCGCCGTCATGGCGCTGCTCGGAGACAAGGCCTGGTGGATGCCGAAGTGGCTGGAGCGCGTGCTGCCGCACTTCGACATCGAGGGCGAGGCCGTCGAACGGGAGCTGTCGCTGCGCGACTGGGCGAGCACCGGCGCGGCCGTCGTCGTGGCCGACGGGCTCTCGCTGCGCACCGAGGCGAGGCCCGTGTTCGGTCCGGTGGACGCGACCGTCGACCCGGGCGAGGCGCTCGTGGTCGCGGCGGAGGATCCCGCCGCGACGCACGCACTGACGCTCGTCCTGGCGGGCCGGCTGAGCCCGAGCGAGGGCCGCCTTCGGGTCGCGGGCCACCTGCTGCCCGAGCGCGGCGCCTGGGTGCGGGCGCGCGCCGGGATGGCGCTGCTGGCAACCGCATCCGACCCCGTCGACGACCTCCGACACGCGCTGTCGGGCTCTCCCGCGGTCGTCGTGGTCGACGGCCTCGACCGCCTCGAGCGACTGCCTCACACCGAGCGCGACACGGCTCTGGCGCTGCTGCGCGACGCCGCGGCGCGACGACTCACGCTCGTCGCCACCGCCGTCGGGTCCGCATCCGACATCGCCGCCGCACGCACACTGCTCACCGACGCCGGGTACCGCACCGGCGAACCCGTCACCCTTCCCACGGCTCCCGCGGAGGTGCTCGCATGACCGTCCCCATCGAACGCTCCCACGCCCGACGTCCCGTCACCTGGCTGACCGTCCTCGGGATCGTGCTGCTGCCCGTCGTCATCGGCGGCCTCCTCGTCACCGCCCTTTACAACCCGGTCGAACGACTCGAGAACATGTCGGCGGCGATCGTGAACGACGACAAGCCGGTGGAGATCAACGGGCAGCTCGCGCCGCTCGGACGCCAGCTCACCGCGGGTCTCGTCGAGGGCTCGTCGGACGTGCCGAGCAACATCGACTGGACGATCTCCAACGACGAGGATGCGGCCGCGGGCCTCGCCGACGGCACCTACAGCGCCGTCATCACGATCCCCGAGAACTTCTCCGCCGCCGCCACCTCCACCGCCCCCGGCTCGACCCCGGAGCAGGCGACGATCTCGGTCGAGAGCGCACCGGACGGACGCGTGGTCGACCAGGCGATCACGGCGCAGATCACGCAGACCGCCGCATCCGTGTTCGGCAGCGCCGTCTCGAAGCAGTACCTGACGAACGTGCTGCTCGGTTTCACGACGCTGCACGACCAGCTGGGCGACGCGGCGAACGGTGCACAGCAGCTGGCCGATGGCTCCGCGAGCGCCGCCCAGGGCGCGACCGAGCTGTCCAGCGGCGTCGGTCAGCTCGCCACGGGCGCGGACCAGCTCGCCTCCGGCGCCGCGCAGGCCGCGACGGGAGCTGCCGCGCTGCCCGGTGGCGCGCAGCAGCTCGCCTCGGGGGCGCGCCAACTCTCGGACGGTGCCGGCAAGCTCGCGGTCGGTCTCGACAACGGCACGAACGATCAGCCCGACCTGAAGAAGGCGGCGGAGGCGACGGTGACGGCCGCGAAGAGTGCGCTCACCCAGACACAGGCCTTGGGCGCGAAGCTGGGCGAACTCGTGCAGGATTGCTACACGACCTATGGCCCCACGGCACCGCTCTGCGCCGAACTGCTCACCACGATCGGCGACAAGGCGAACCCGACGCCGAACACGATCGCCGGGATCGGCACGGCGGCCGGCACCGCCGCGGGCTACGGAGACGGGGTCGTCGCGGGAGTCTCGGAGGCCGCCGGCGGCGCGCGCGACCTGCAGTCCGGCGCGGGCGGTCTCGCGACGGGCGCCGATCAGCTCGCCGCGGGGGCGGCCCAGCTCTCGAGCGGGGTCTCACAGCTCGCGGGCGGTGCGAGCTCCCTGGCGAGCGGTGCGAACCAGGCATCCACCGGCGCCACGTCGCTCGCCGACGGCGTGACCCAGCTCTCCAGCGGCGCGGGTTCGCTCGCGACCGGGCTGGACACGGCCGTCGACCAGGTCCCGACGTACACCGACGAACAGGCGCAGCAGACCGCATCCGTCGTCGCCGAGCCCGTCTCGGCGCAGGGCATCGGCTCGAACCTCTTCGGCGCGGCGGCCATCCCGCTGCTCACCGCCCTGGTGCTCTGGTTCGGCGGTCTCGGTTCGTACGTCGCCTTCCAGGCGGTGTCCGCCCGGGCGCTCACGAGCCGCCGGTCGTCGGTGACGCTGGCGCTGCGCGCCTTCGCCCCCGGTGCCGTCCTCGGCGCCGTACAGGGTCTGCTCGTCGCCGGGGTCGTGCAGCTCGCGGCGAGCTACGACTGGGCGGACTGGTCGATCTTCGCGGCGATCTGCGTGGTCGCCGGCATCTCGTTTGCCGCCGTGAATCAGGCACTCGTGGCCGTGTTCGGCGGCGCGGGCCGGTGGATCGGAGCCATCATCGGCGCCTTCATCGTCGCCACGGGGGTCGTCTCCACGGTCCCCGGCGTGCTGACCTCGATCGCCTCCGTGCTGCCGGTGCAGCCCGCCTACGCCGCGATGCTCGGCGCGCTCACGAGCGCCGGCGGGGTGACGGCCGGCATCACGCTCCTCGTCGTGTGGCTGCTGCTGTCGCTCGTGGCGACGACGATCGTCGTCTCCCGTCGCCGCACCGTCTCGGCCCGCGCCGCCCTCGCCTGACCCCGGTGGTCGCGGGGGCACGGTCGCGGGGCGCGCGGGCGGCGACCCGGACCGGCCGGGCCCCCGGTCGGAGAAACGCACTTCCGTCGGAGGATCGACGCCGCATCCTCCGAGATCCGGCCACTTCTCCGACGCGCGGATGAGCCCCGACGCGCGGATGCGCCGGACGCCGGAACCGGAACCGGAGCCGGATGCGGCCGCCCGGCCGCCTGCACCTCGTGCCCCGGCAGCCCGAAGGCGCCGGGGCACGAGGTGCAGGGATGCGGATCAGCTGAGGCCGCTGTAGACGTGCAGGCCCTTGAAGAAGAGGTTCACGATCGTGAAGTTGAACATCACGGCGCTGAACCCGATGATCGACAGCCACGCCGACCGCGTGCCGCGCCACCCGCGCGTGGCGCGCGCGTGGATGTAGCCGGCGTAGAGCACCCAGATCACGAAGGTCCACACCTCTTTGGTGTCGAAGCCCCAATACCGCCCCCACGCGTCGTTGGCCCAGATGGAACCGGCGATGAGGGTGAAGGTCCAGAAGATGAAGCCCACGATCGCGAAGCGATAGGCGAGCGACTCGAGCGCGTCGGCACCGGGGAGGATGCGGAGGAACCGCGGGCCGGTCTTGGCGTCGGCGGCGGCGGCCTTGCGCTCACGTCGCGCCTGCAGCAGCTGGGTCACCGAGAGCGCGAACGCGAGCGCGAAGAAGGCTGTCGCCAGTGAAGCGACGAACACGTGCACCACGAGCCAGACGCTCTTCAGCGGGTCGGCCAGGGGCACGACGTCGACGTGGAGGAGCGTCGCCCAGCCCATCAACACGGCGACGAGCCCGGTGATGAACGCGCCCAGGAAGCGCAGGTCGTAGCGGAACAGCACGCCCAGATACACGGCCACGATGAGCACCGTGCCCGTCAGAGCGAACTCGTACATGTTCGACCACGGCACCCGCTCGGCGGCGATGCCGCGCAGCACCGCTCCGGTCACGTGGAAGAGGAACGCGAGCCACGTCAGCGATGTACCGATGCGCGCCCACACCGGACGCGAGCGGTCGCGTCCACGTGCCGAGAGGGATGCGGCGGCGCGCTCTTCGCTCGCACGCACCTGCGAGATCGTCTCGCCACCGGCGCCGACGAGCTCGCGCTCGCGCACGCGGGCATCCTGCCGGTCGACGGCGTCGGCGGAGCGGCGGGCGAGGTCGATCGTGTACGCGATGAACGCGAGGGCGTAGATCGCGACCGCGGTCCAGACGGTGAGCAGCGAGACCGCGTCGAGCGAGAGCTGTTCGGGCATGGGGTCAGTCTACTTTCGGGTCTGCGTCGGCGGACGGCCGATTCGCGTCGATGATCTCGCCCTCCGCCGCCTCGGCGAAGGCACGTCCGTGTCGATCGGCGAGTTGGTCGACCGCGACGGCGATCTGCGGGTCCTCCCCGCGCGCAAGGCCCGCGTACTCGATCAGCAGCGCGCCTTCGCGCGGGGTGACCTTCACCCACATCCGTCGGCGGGGCACGAACAGCGCCAGCAGGAGCGCGGCGAGCGCGATCACCGCGAAAAGCAGCACCCACGGTGCGCCGACGTCGTGGTGGATGGAGAGCGAGACGAACCGCGGCACGGCCTGGGAGTAGTCGGCGCCCGGCGAGCCAGAGTCCAGCGTGCCGTCTGTGACCTCGTTCTGACTCGGGTCGGCCGCGTTCTCGAACGTGATCGTGCCGAGGCCGTTGGGCAGATCGGTCGTCTGTCCCGGAAGCAGCTGGATCGAGGAGGTGTCCGTGCCGATGCCGGTGAGCTTCGTCATCCCGGTCGGATCCAGGGTGTAGACCGAGCGGGGCGTGCCGTCGTCGATTCCGAGGTCACCCTCGTAGACGTCGAGACTCAGCACGGGATAGATCAGATCGGGGTAGACCGAGGTGTACGCACCGGTGTCCAGCGGCTGCGCGGTCGGATAGAAGAACCCGACGAGACCGAGCTGCTGCGGCATGCCGTCGGCGATCTTGACCACGCCGAGCGAGGTCATGTTGTTGTTCTGGGGCAGGAAGGGCACGGCGTCGCGGAACACGACGTCGCCGTCGGCGTCGCGCACCGTGACGATCGGCGCGTAGCCGTTGCCCATCAGGTACACGCGGTCCCCCGCGATGTCGAGCGGGTGGTTGACGCGCACCTCGCCGTCCTGCGGGTCCTGGCCCGGCAGCTGGGTGGTCACGTGCGCCACGAAGTCGCCGGCCTGCCCGGCTGCCGCCGTGCCTGAGGGCTGATAGGTCACGTCGAACTTGTTGAGCGTGATCGAGTACGGCGAGAGCTGGTCGGCGTCGACGAAGCGTCCCGGGTTGAAGGACGAATAGTCCGTCAGCGCGTTCACGAAGCTCGTCCCCTGCACCATGGCCCGCTGACCGGTGTAGGTCAGCGCGCCGCCGACGCCCACCGCGATGAGCACACCCACGAGGGCGATGTGGAAGAGCAGGTTGCCCGTCTCGCGGAGGTATCCGCGCTCGGCCGACACCGACAGCGCGCCGCGGCCGTCGTAGCGCTCGACACGGTAGCGGGCGGTGCGCAGCTGCGCCGACGCCGAGGCGATCGCGTCCTCCGCCGCTGCGGCGGTATCCGTGCCCTCGGGCAGGCACACCAGGACCTCGCGGTGGTCGTCGAGGCGCGACAGACGCGCGGGAGTGCGCGGCGGACGCGCGCGCAACGCCTTCCAGTGGTGCCGCGTGCGCGGGATGACGCATCCGATGAGCGAGATGAACAGCAGGATGTAGATCGCCGAGAACCACGGCGAGCTGTAGACGTCGAACAGCTTGAACCAGTCGAGCACCGGGAAGAGGTCCGGGTTGTCGGCGCGGAACTGCGTCACACCGTTCGGGTCGGCAGAGCGCTGCGGGAAGATCGAGCCGGGAACCGCCGCGATCGCCAGCAGCAGCAGCAGCACGAGGGCCGTGCGCATGCTGGTCAGCTGCCGCCATCCCCACCGCAGCCACTCGATCGGCCCGAGGCGCGGCGACGTCACATCGTCGTCGCGGGCCGGAGCGGGGCGGCCGTCGACGTGGTCCGAGGGCCGGAGCGGCTCGGAGACGTCGGCTCGATCAGATGGGGAGCGGGACATTGACCAGCACCCCCTGCAACTGCGACATGAGTGAGCTCCAGACGCCGGTGACCATCAGCACACCGAGAACGATGAGCAGGACGCCGCCGAAGATGTTGATGGAACGGATGTGGCGGCGCAGGAACGACACCGACCTGCTGGCCCAGCCGAAGCCGGCCGCCAGGAGGAGGAAGGGGATGCCGAGCCCGAGCGAGTACGCGAGTCCGAGAACTGCGGCGCGGCCGGGGTCGCCCATGTTCCACGACAGCGCGAGGATCGTCGCGAGCGTGGGTCCGATGCACGGCGCCCAGCCGATGCCGAGGGCGAGGCCGAGCAGGGGCGCACCAACGAGCCCCAGGTTGCCGCGGACGTTGGGCTTGAAGGTGCGCTGCGCGAAGCCGAACAGGCCGATGAAGATGAGCCCCATGATGATCACGACCGCACCGAGCACGCGCGTGATGATGTCGGAGTACTCCAGGAAGAACCGACCGAGCGAGCCGCCCAGCACCGTCATCGCCATGAAGACCGCCGTGAACCCGGCGATGAACAGCAGGACGCTCAGCAGCAGGCGCCCGCGACCCTTGCGACCGGATGCGGTGCCCGCCGCCCCGCCGAGGAAGCCGAGGTAGCCGGGCACGAGCGGGAGCACGCAGGGCGAGAGGAAAGAGACGAGCCCCGCGGCGAGCGCCAGCGGGATCGCGACCCAGAGCGCTCCTTCGGCGACGATGCCGGTCACGAACCCTCCTTGAGGGCGTCGCGCACGAGCGTGGTGAGGATCGAGGCGTCGCCGAGCTCGCCGACGATGCGCGCGGCGACCCGGCCCTGCTTGTCGAGCACGAGGGTCGTCGGCGTCGCGGTGAGCGGCGTGGCGTCGGCGAAGGACAGCTTGAGCTTGCTGTCGTCGACCGCCATCAGGCTCGGGTAGCTGATGCCGTTGTCCTTGGCGAAGGATGCGGCCGTGGGCGCCTGGTCGTAGGTGTTGATGCCGAGGAACGACACGTTCTCACCCTGGAGGTCCTCGTACGACTTCTCCAAGCGTGGGGCCTCGACGATGCACGGACCGCACGCGGCGTACCAGAAGTTCACGACGAGAACCTGGCCGGCGTAGTCCTCGTTCGTCACCGTCTTGCCGCTGTCGCTCACCCCCGTGAACACGATGGGATCGGAACGCTCCGCCGGCGGGGTCTCGACGATCGGCACGCCGTCGGCGCCGATGTAGCCCTTGTTCGAGCCCTCCCGGTACTGGTCGGCGAGGGAGTCGTTGGCCGAGCAGGCGGCGAGGCTGACCGCGAGCGCGCCGGCGATCAGGGCTGCGGCGAGGCGACGGGGACGGAATCTCATACTGCTCCTACATCGACGGCGCCTTCGGCGGATGCGGGCTCCGCATAGGCGATCTCGCGCCAGGCTCCCGGACCGCCCTCGAAGCTCGTCACGCTCGACAGCGCGCAGCGCCGGGCGCGCGGGTCGTGCCGCAACGGGAGACCCGCGATCGCGAGGTGGGTCACCCAGATGGGTAGCTGGTGGCTGACGATGACGATGTCGCCCGCGGGGACCGCGTTCCACAGCTTCGCCATGGCCCGCTGCATCCGCGCGACGACCTCGGCGTAGGGCTCGCCCCAGCTCGGGACGGAAGGACGCGTCACGTGACGCCAGTTCAGGGGGTTGGCGAGGGCCCGCCGCATCCGCTTGCCTTCGAACACGTTCCACGGCTCGATCACGTCGGGCTCGACGACCGGCTCGAAACCGAAGAGTTCGGTGAACGGCTCTGCCGACTCGCGCGTGCGCTGCAACGGCGAGCAGACCAGCGCGGTGACGGGACGCCCCTCGGCCCGCACGTGCTCGGCGGCCTGGCGCGCCATGCGACGGCCCGCCGCGCTCAGCCGGAATTCGGGCAGCCGACCGTAGAGGACACGGTCGGGATTGTGGACCTCGCCATGGCGCACGAGGTGGAGGCGTTCGGCGGGCACCCCCCGATTTTACGTGGATGCCGGATATGAAGAGACTGAGCGTCAGCTGGTAGCGGTCAGTCGCGGGCGCCCACGCGGCGTCGGTGCGCGAGCAGCGACCGCACCCGGGCGAACACGAACCACGCGATACCCGCGGCGACGCCCACGATGACGATCACCTGGAACACCTCCGCGTACTGCTCGACGATGTGCCACGACTCGCCGAGGAAGTAGCCGGCGAGCACGAAGATCGCGTTCCACAGCAGGCTGCCCGCGGCCGTCAGCAGCACGAAGCGCCACAGCGGCATGCGGGTCACGCCCGCGGGAATCGAGATGAAGCTGCGGAACAGCGGCACCATCCGCCCGAAGAAGACGGCCTTGCCGCCGTGCTTGCGGAACCAGGCGACCGTGCGGTCGATGTCTTCGGGATGCAGCAGCGGCACCTTCGCCGCCACCCGGCGCAACCGCTCGATGCCGAGCCAGGCGCCGATGCCGTAGAGAGCGAGCGCACCCACCACGGAGCCCGCCGTCGTCCACAGGAGCGCTTCGGCGAGCGTGAACCCGCCGCGACTGGCCGTGACCCCCGCCATCGGGAGGATCGCCTCGCTCGGCAGCGGCGGGAAGACGCTCTCCAGAGCGATCGCGATTCCGGCGCCGATGGGGCCGATCCACTCCATCAGCCCGACCAGCGCATCCATCAGCTGACTCAACCAGGACTCGTTCGACGAGGCGCGGACAGGCAGAGCGACCTGGGTCATCGGGGTCCTCGAGACTCTCGGTGATCGGGCGAAGGATGTCGTGCGTCGCGCACACGGTATCCCCCGCCGGTGAACCGCGGCTGTGAGATCGCCCGCGGCCTCATCACCGCAGCGTCAGACGGCGGCCCACAGCAGGACGGCGCCCACGAGCCAGCTCACCGCGGCGAGGACGGTTCCCGCCAGCGGAACCCAGAAGGCGCGGCGACGCACGACGAGCAGCAGCACAGCGAAGAACGCGGTCAGCGCGAAGACGATCCACGGCACCGTGAACATGGTCCACGCTCCGCCCTGGAGCAGTGCCGTGCGGCACACGCGGCCGTCAGCACCGCATCCGGTGGAGGAAGAGGCCAGCAGGAGAGCGAGCGTCGATGCAACGGTCGCAACCGTGGCGTTCGCGACCAGCAGCACGATCGTGAGGACGATGTCCCACGCCTTCCGCCGCCGACGCGGCGTGGTGCGCCCCGTGTCGCCCGGCGGCTGCGGGGCGGGACGCTGCGGGCGCGGAGCCGGCTCCGGACGGACGGCGGCCGGGGCCCGGTCGGAGCCGACGCGGAACGACTCGGGCGGCAAGCGGAAGATCGCGGGTTCCTCGCCGGGGCGCTCACTGCTCACGCGGCCATCGTACGGGCGCCGGGCCCGGCCCGTAGACTGCTCTCTCGTGAGTGAACGCGTTCTGGTCAAGCAGCTGAAGTCCCTTCCCGCGGGAGGTGTCTCGGTGTCCGGATGGGTCGAGACCGTCCGCGATCAGAAGAAGGTGCAGTTCGTCATCCTGCGCGACGAGACCGGGGCGGTTCAGCTCGTGAACCCCGCGACCCGGGAGCTCGGCGAGGACGCGACGGCCGAGCAGGCTGCGGCGCTCGCGCTGACCGAGACGATCTCCAACCTCGCGACCGGAACGTTCCTGACGGTGACCGGCGAGCTCAAGCACGACGAGCGCGTCAAGCTCGGCGGCGTCGAGATCAAGATCGCGTCGCTGGAGATCGCGGCGGCCGCCCTGCCGGAGACGCCCATCGCCGCCGACAGCGGCCTCGACAAGCGCATGGACTGGCGCTTCATCGACCTGCGTCAGCGCCGCAACAACCTGATCTTCCGCATCCAGACGACCCTCGAGCACGCCATGCGCACCTACTGGGTGGAGCACGACTACGTCGAGATCCACTCTCCCAAGCTCATGTCCACGCCCGCCGAGGGCAACGCGGAGCTGTTCGCGCTCGAGTACTTCGGCGACCAGACGGCGTACCTGGCGCAGAGCCCGCAGCACTTCAAGCAGATGGCGCAGGCCGCCGGCTTCGGCAAGGTGTTCGAGATCGGCGACGTGTTCCGCGCCGACCCCAGCTTCACCAGCCGCCACGCGACCGAGTTCACCTCTGTCGACGCCGAGCTGTCGTGGATCGACTCCTACGAGGATGTCGCCGCGATGCAGGAGGAGCTGCTGGTGGCCGCCTTCACCGCGGTGAAGGAGAAGCACGGCGACGAGATCAAGGAGCTGTTCGACATCGACGTCGTCGTGCCGGCGCTCCCGTTCCCCCGCATCCCGCTCGCCGAGGCGCGCGAGATCGTGAAGGCGCGCGGCTACGACATCCCGCGCACCGACGGCGACCTCGACCCGGAGGGCGAGCGTCAGATCTCCGCGCACGTGCGCGAGACGTACGACCACCAGTTCGTGTTCATCACGGACTACCACCCCGAGATCCGGCCGTTCTACCACATGCGCAACGCCGAGACCGGGCTCACGAACAGCTACGACCTGCTGTTCAACGGCACCGAGATCACGACGGGCGCGCAGCGCGAGCACCGCATCGAGGTGCTCGAGGCGCAGGCGCTGGAGAAGGGGTTGTCGCTCGAGGGCCTCGAGCACTACCTCGACTTCTTCCGCTACGGCATCCCGCCCCACGGCGGCTTCGGCATGGGCCTTGCCCGCGTGCTGATGCTCATGCTCGGCCAGGACTCGATCCGTGAGGTGACCTTCCTCTTCCGCGGGCCCACGCGCCTCGCCCCCTGATCCGCCGCCGCTCTCGGCCCCCTCCCGGGTGCCCGAGTTGCGACGCAGGTGAGCAGATGCGCCGGATGCGGCGGCCCACCGTACTCGCCACGCTGCGTACACGACCCGTTCACCGCTGCTGTCGGCCCCCGTCACCGCCCCCTCATACCTTCCTCTCGTCCCGATGTGTCGCGCCCCTCGCGCGCGGCCGCATCGAACTACCCGAGAGGAATCCGCATGACCATCCGCTCCACTCGCCGCGGCCGCGCCGCAGCCGGGATCGCTCTGACGGCGATCGCTGCCGTCGCCCTCGCCGGCTGCGCCGGCACCGCCGAGGCCTCCTCCGACGACTCCTCGAAGGCCCAGTCCGCCACGAGTGTCGACGACTTCGGCACCTTCGCCGACCTCGAGGCCGCGGCGAAGGCCGAGGGCAAACTCAACGTGATCGCCCTGCCCCGCGACTGGGCCAACTACGGCGAGATCATCGATCTGTTCACCCAGCGCTACCCGGAGATCTCCGTCGAGGAGCAGTCGCCCGACATCTCCAGCGCCGAGGAGATCCAGGCCGCGAAGACCAACGAGGGCCTGGACACCGCCCCCGACGTGTTCGATCTGGGACTCACCGTCGCCCTGCAGAACACGGCGTCGTTCGCGCCCTACAAGGTGCAGACCTGGGACGACATCCCCGACGCCCTCAAGGAGCCGACGGGCCTGTTCGTCGGCGACTACGGCGGATACATGTCGGTCGGCTACGACTCGTCGCGTTTCCCCGCCCCGAAGAGTCTCGACGACCTGCTCGGCGACGAGTACCGCGGCGCGGTCGCCATCAACGGCGATCCGACGCAGGCCGGCGCGGCCTTCGCCGCGGTGGGCATGGCCACGGTGCAGTCCGGCGGGACGCTCGACGACTACCAGCCCGGCATCGACTTCTTCAGCAAGCTGAACGCCGCCGGCAACATGCTGAAGCTCGACGTGACCAGCGCGACCGTGGCCAGCGGTGAGACGCCCGTCGTCTTCGACTGGGACTACCTCAACGCGACCCACAACCAGAGCAACCCCAACTGGAAGGTCGTCGTCTTCGACGGCACAGGATACGCCGGCTACTACAACCAGGCGATCAACAAGAACGCCCCGCACCCGGCAGCGGCGCGCCTGTGGCAGGAGTTCCTCTACAGCGACGAGGTGCAGAACCTGTGGCTCGCCGGCGGCGCACGCCCGGCCCGCATGGACGCCATGCAGACCGCCGGAACGCTCGACGAGAAGCTGGCCGCGTCCCTGCCCGCGACGCCCGACAAGACCGTCGTGCCGACCGAGCAGCAGAGCACCGACGCCGGCACCCTGCTCGGTGAGAAGTGGGCCTCGGCCGTCTCGTGACCGCATCCGTCGTGGCCGACCGCGACACGCAGGACGCGCGCCCCGGCGCCGAGGAGCCCCAGGCTTCCCGGCGCCGGGGCGCCGCCCGTGACCTGTCCTGGCTCGGCCTTGCTCCGTTCGCGGCATACATCGCCCTCTTCCTCGCCCTGCCCACCGTGCTCGCCGTCGGCTCGGGGCTCTTCGATGCTCGCGGCGCGTTCACGCTCGACAACATCGCGGCACTCGGCGACCCCGTCATCCTCATGACCTTCTGGAACTCGACCTGGGTGTCGCTGCTTACGGCGGTACTGGGCGCGATCGTGGGCGCGATCGTCTGCTACGCGATGCTGGGGCTTCCCGAGACCGGCTTCGTGCGCAGCACGGTGGATGCGGCGTCCGGCGTCCTCGCGCAGTTCGGCGGCGTCATGCTCGCCTTCGTCATGGTCGCCGCCATCGGGACGCAGGGGGTCGTCACGCTGCTGCTGAAGAACGTGCTCGGCATCGACCCGTACGCCGACGGCGCCTGGATCTATTCCGTCCCCGGCCTCATCCCGGCGTACATCGTTTTCCAGGTGCCGCTCATGATCATCACCTTCATGCCGGCGCTCGCGGCGCTGAAGCCCCAGTGGGCCGAGGCCCACCAGACCCTCGGCGGCACGCCGCGCAGTTTCTGGCTGCATATCGGTTTGCCGGTGCTCGCGCCGTCCTTCCTCGCGAGCCTCCTGCTCCTGTTCGCGAACGCGTTCTCCTCGTACGCGACGGCCGCGGCGCTGGCGAGCCAGGGCTCGCAGATCGTGCCGCTGCAGATCCGCACGGCGCTCACGAGCGAGACCCTGCTCGGACGCGAGAACCTCGCGGGTGCCCTGGCGTTCGGCATGATCGTGGTCGTCGCCGTCGTGATGGGTGTGTACGCCCTCATCCAGCGTCGGGCAGCGAGGTGGCAGGCGTGAAGACCTTCGCCCCCTCCCCCCTCACCCGCTGGATCATCGGCATCGTCGTCGGTGTCGTCTTCGCCGTGCCGTTCGCCGCGACGGTGCTGTTCACGCTCGCGCCGCTGCCCGGCACCGACGCCCTCACCCCGACGCGGTGGCTGGCCGTCTTCGATCCCGCGAACGCCGCGAAGTACGCCCCGATCTGGACGGGCCTCGGCAACTCGCTCTCACTCGCGGCGGTCACCGTCGCCCTCGTGCTGTTCCTGTTCACGCCGACAATGGTGCTCGTCGCCCTGAAGTTCCCGCAGCTGCGTCGCGGCTTCGAGTTCCTGGCCCTGCTGCCGATCTCGATCCCCGCGATCGTGCTGGTCGTCGGCCTCGCCCCGATCTACCTGCAGATCGGCCGCACTCTCGGCACGGGGGCGTGGACACTCGCCTTCGCGTACGGCGTGCTCGTGCTGCCGTTCACATACCGCTCGATCCAGGCCTCGATCGACGCGATCGACATCAAGACGCTGTCCGAGGCCGCACGTACCCTCGGTGCGGGATGGTTCTCCGTGCTCGTGCGCGTCATCGTTCCCAACCTCCGACAGGGGCTGCTCGCCGCATCCCTCATCTCGGTCGCCGTCGTACTCGGCGAGTTCACGATCGCCTCGCTGCTGAACCGCCAGGTGCTGCAGACGGCACTCGTCCTCATCAACCGACAGGATGCGTGGGCCGCCGCCATCTTCACTCTGCTGGCACTCGCCTTCGCGTTCGTGCTGCTGCTCATCATCGGCCGGGCCGGACGCCTGGGCGCCGGAAGGAAGAACTCATGACCACGGCAGACACCCCGCTGCGGGGGCTCCCCTCGACCTCTGACAACATGCTGCTCGCGGAGGCGGGCTCGGGCACCCGCGTGCAGTTCCGCGGCGTCGTCAAGGACTACGGCGCGACGCGCGTGCTGCACGGCGTCGACCTCGACATCGCCCCCGGCGAGTTCGTGTCGCTGCTGGGCCCGTCGGGCTGCGGCAAGACCACCGCGTTGCGTGTCCTCGGCGGCCTCGAGCGCGCCACCGACGGAGCCGTGCTCCTCGCGGGACACGATGTATCGGGCGTCCCCACGAACAAGCGCGACATCGGCATGGTGTTCCAGTCGTACTCGCTCTTCCCGCATCTGCGGGTGCTCGAGAACACCGCCTTCGGCCTGCGTCGTCGCGGCGTCGGCAAGACCGAGGCCGCGCGGCGCGCGGGGGACGCGCTCGACCTCGTCGGCCTCGGCCATCTCGCCGACCGCTTCCCGCACCAGCTCTCGGGCGGCCAGCAGCAGCGTGTCGCGCTCGCGCGTGCACTCGTGACCGAGCCGCGGGTGCTGCTGCTCGACGAGCCGCTGTCGGCGCTCGATGCGAAGGTGCGCGTACAGCTGCGCGACGAGATCCGCCGCATCCAGTTGCGCCTCGGGATCACCACGGTGTTCGTGACGCACGATCAGGAGGAGGCGCTCGCGGTGTCCGACCGCATCGCCGTGATGAACGCGGGCCGCATCGACCAGATCGGTACGCCGGAAGAGCTGTATCTGAGGCCCGCCACGGCGCAGGTGGCGGCGTTCGTCGGTGTGTCGAGCCTGGTGCCGGGCACCGTCGTCGGCGACTTCGTGGACGTCTGGGACCAGCGTCTGCCGCTGCAGACGCTGGCGACTGCAGGCCCGGTCGACGTGTTCGTGCGCCCTGAGAACGTGCGCTTCACCGCATCCGATGCCCCCGGCATCGACGCAACCGTGCAGGAGAGCACGTTCCTGGGCAGCTTCCGGCGATCGGTCGTGCGCACGGCGGACGGCACCATGCTGAACGTGCAGCACGACGCCGGCGAGCGCGTACAGTACGGCGACGCGGTGCGGATCGCCCTCGATCCGGTGGCGGTCGCCACGCGTCCGCGCGACTGACCCAGCGCCCGACGCGCAGGCGCGGGCACGAAGTATCACCCGAGCCGGCACCGGCTGTCGAGTCGAGCGGCGGGTTCGGCCGCGCCCCGTAGCGTGGTCGGACCCGAAGGAGGACCATGCTCGACAACCCCTGGGCGCAGTTCGCCCTGATCCTGGCCATCGCCCTCGTCGCCGCCGCCCTGGTGACGGTCGCGGCGACCGTCTCCACCCGGCTGACCGGGCGCCGCAAGTCCTGGCCGAGTGGCCTCGTGCGCCGCGCGCGTGCACCGTTTCGCGCGCTCGCCTTCCTCGTCGCGACGTGGATCGCTGTGACGGCGGCTTTCCCGCTCCGCGATTGGCGTCCGCTGCTCGACCAGGCATTCACGATCCTCGTCATCGGCGCCACGGCGTGGCTCTTGGGTGCTCTCGTGGCCTTCACCACGGATCTCACCCTGGGCCGCTACCGCATCGATGTGCCCGACAACCGGCTCGCTCGCCGCATCCGCACCCAGACCTTGATCGTGAAGCGCCTTGCGATCGTGCTGATCGTCGTGCTCGCCATCGGCGCGGCGCTGCTCACCTTCCCCGCTGTCCGTGCGGTGGGCGCCAGCGTGCTGGCCTCTGCGGGTATCGCCTCGATCGTCGCGGGACTCGCGGCGCAGTCGGTGCTGGCCAACATCTTCGCCGGCCTGCAGATCGTGTTCAGCGACGCCCTGCGCGTCGATGACGTGGTCGTCGTCGAGGGCGAGTGGGGCCGCGTGGGCGAGATCACCCTCAGCTACGTCGTGCTGGATCTGTGGGATGAGCGCAGGCTCGTGCTGCCGTGCACGTACTTCACGACCACGCCGTTCCAGAACTGGACCCGTCGGGGCTCCGAGCTGCTCGGCGCCGTCGAACTCGACCTGGACTGGCGCGTCTCCCCCGCCCGGATGCGGGAACACCTCGACGAGGTGCTCGCGCACACCGACCTCTGGGACGGCCGCGCCAGCGTGCTCCAGGTGACCGAGGCCACCGGCGGCTACGTGCGCGTGCGCATCCTCGTGACCGCGCGGGACGCTCCGACGCTGTTCGACCTGCGTTGCCTCGTGCGGGAGGCGATGGTCACGTGGACGCAGGCCGCCATGCCCACGGCTCTGCCCGTCCAGCGGGTGCTCATGACGGAGCCGGGCGGTCCGGCCGCGCAGACGCACGAACCGACCCCCCAGGATGCGGGACTGTTCACCGGCAGCGCCGAGGCCGAGGCTCGCGCCGACACCTTCACGCAGGCGATCCCCGTCGTCTCAGGCGGGGACGAGCATGCTCAGAGCTCGAAGTCCACCGCGACGCGAGAGGAGACCACCGAGCGCACGTAGGTGACGACCTCCTGGTGGGCGGGGTGGTCGATGTACTCGCGCAGACCGTCGACGTCGTCGAAGTCGGCGACGATGGCCACGTCCCAGTTCTCGCCACCGAGCACATCCGGCCCCACGGAGATCGCGCGGATGCTGGGCACGACGCCATCGAGGGCGAGAAGCCGCGTGGTGATGCCGGCGGCGTCTTCGACGCGCTGATCGGCGTCGGTCGCGGCGAGTTTCCAAGCGACGATGTGGCGGATGGTCACAGTGATGCTCCTTCGGGGCGGGTGGCGTCCTCGACGGCGGTACGCAGCCGCTCGGGGTTCACACGCCAGTACGCGTGCAGGTCGTCATCGATCAGGACGACCGGGATCTTCTCGGCCCACTGCCGGTGCAGCGCCGCGTCGTCGAGGATGGACTTCTCCTCGAGCTGGATGCGGTCGGCCGCCTCGTCGGGGAGTTCGGCGAGCACATGCTCGATCACCCCGCGCGCGACGTCGCAGAGGTGGCAGCCTTCTTTGCCGATGAGCGTGATCGTTCTCACGCTCACATCCTAAATCGGGTATACGACCTCAGGACTCGACCGGGTAACCCGCAGCGATCCACTCTCCCGTGCCGCCGTCGACGTTCGTGGCCTCGTATCCGCGGGCTTCGAGCGCCTGCACGACACGCGCCGAGCGACCGCCCATCTGGCAGATGACGTCGAAAGGGCCCTCGGGCAGGCGATCGAGATTGTCGCCGATGGTCGACATGGGAACGTTGACCGCGCCGGGGACGTGGCCGGAGGCGAACTCCTCCACCTCTCGCACGTCGATGAGAGGAACGCCCTCGCGCTCGCGCAGCTGCTGCACCGTGATCGAATTCATATCACCAGGCTAGACCGCAGACACGAAGCGCCCGTCCAGGGGACAGGCGCTTGTGTCGATGCCGCTTACTTCTTGTTGCGGCGCTGGTGGCGAGTCTTGCGAAGCAGCTTGCGGTGCTTCTTCTTCGCCATGCGCTTGCGGCGCTTCTTGATGACAGAACCCACGGAAAACCTCACTGGTTGGCGGTCTGGGCGCAGGATGACCTGCTCCCGGGAACGAGGCACCGAAAAAATGCCTCGGATAAGTCTAGCCGACGTCGGCGATCGGCCGCTGCACGGCCTCTGTGACGGCGGATTCGGGCACCCGATAGCTGCGCCCGAAGCGCACGGCGGGCAGTTCGCCCGCGTGGACGAGACGGTACACCGTCATCTTCGACACGCGCATGATCTGCGCCACTTCGGCGACGGTGAGAAAGCGCACATCGGGCAACTCGGCCATGTCCCATCCTCCCCGGTGTTCAGCACACTCTAGGGCGAGGCATAGACGCGTGTAAACCGGAGTGACGCGCGTGACGACCGTGGCGGTCGTCAGCGACCGCGCTTGCCGAACGCCGCCGCGACAGCGCGGTTGACGGATGCGGCCGCGCGACCGACGGCCGCAGCCGCGTTCGCGGCCGGTTCCGGCAGCGTCGAGACGAACGCGGCCGTCGCATCCTCGTCCTCCGTGAGGAAGGGCATGAGCCACGCGTCGATCTCGTCGAGCGGCTCGCGGGAGAGACTGTAGTAGCGGTGCTGCCCCTCTTCGCGCACCGAAACGAGGTCGCTCTCGCGGAGCACCTTGAGGTGCTTCGACACCGTCGGCTGGCTCACGCCCAGCTCGCTCACGATGTGCGAGACGCTCGTGCCGTCTTCACCGGATGCCGAACGATCCAGCAGAAGGCGCAGGATGTCGCGCCGGGTCGCGTCCGCGATCACGCCGAAGATGTCCGCCATGCGCCTTAGGTTAGTCGGGCGCCGAGCGGAGTACCATGACACGGGTTCCGGTCGCAGACCACTCCGCATCTCCGAAGGGTCCCACGGATGACGTCCGACTCCGCGAGCTCGGCGACGCGGCGTCGGCTCAGCGCCGCGTGGGAGCGCATCAGCGACGCCGCCAAGACCTTCACGACCTCGTCGCCCGCCCGCTTCGCGGTCCTGATCTTCTCGGGTCTGATCCTGCTGTTCACGGCGCTCCTGTCGCTGCCCGCGATGGCGGCGAACGGCCGGGCCACCCCGCTCGCGGACGCCCTGTTCACCGCCGTGTCCACCATCTGCGTGACGGGCCTGTCGACGGTCAACATGGGCTCGCACTGGTCGCCGCTCGGTCAGGTCGTGATCTACATCGGCGTCAACGTCGGTGCGCTCGGCGTGCTGACCCTCGCCTCGATCCTCGGGCTCATCATCTCCCGCCGGCTTGGGCTGCGCGCGAAGCTCATCGCTGCCGGCGACAGCAACCCCATGCGTGTGCACGGCGGCCCCGTGAACGAGGGGCAGACCGTGCGCCTCGGCGAGGTCGGTGCGCTTCTTCGCACCGTCGCCCTCTCCACCCTCGTCATCGAGGCGGGTCTCGCGATCCTGCTGTACCCGTCGCTGCTCGCCGGGGGAGTCGATCCGATCACGGCTCTTTGGGAGGCGCCCTACTTCGCCGCGATGTCGTTCACGAACACCGGATTCACCCCCAACGCCGACGGTCTCGCACCGTTCTCGCACGACTACCTGTTCATGACGGTGCTGATGATCGGCGTGTTCCTGGGGTCCATCGGCTTCCCCGTGATCTTCACCCTGTGGCGGCATCAGTGGCACGTGCGCCACTGGTCGCTGCACACCAAACTCACGCTCATCACGACCGTCATCCTGTTCTTCGCCGGGGCCGTGGTGTTCGTGAGTCTGGAGTACGACAATCCGCTGACCTTCGGCGGGATGGATGCGTGGGACACGACCTTCCAGTCGTTCTTCCTGTCGGCGATGACACGCTCGGGCGGCTTCTCCGTCGTCGAGATCGGCGACCTCCACGGCTCCTCGCTGCTGGTCGGGTCCATGCTCATGTTCGTCGGCGGCGGGTCGGCATCGACGGCGGGCGGCATCAAGGTCACGACCCTCGCGGTGCTCGCCCTCAGCGTCTGGTCGGAGGCCAAGGGCCGTCCTTCGGTGCAGGCGTTCGGCCGCCGCATCCCGAGCGACGTGCAGCGCGTCGCGCTCTCGGTCGTGGCGTGGGGCGCGACGATCGTCGCCCTTTCCACGATCACCATCGCCCAGATCACGAAGGCGGATGTGGACAAGGTGCTGTTCGACGTCGTGTCGGGCTTCGCGACGGTCGGGCTGTCGACGGGGCTCACCAGCGATCTGCCGGATCCGGCGGTGTACGTGCTGGCGGCCACGATGTTCATGGGCCGCGTCGGCACCGTGACCCTGGCGGCGGCGGTGGCCGCATCCTCCCGCTCCCAGCTCTACTCGCTGCCGGTCGAGCGCCCCATCGTCGGCTGAACGATACTGCTCATCCGTTCGGATGACGCCCTCCGACGAAGGGTCGAAACCCCGCCGGGCGCCTTCTTCACGCGCTCGCCCGTCGCCTACCGTGAGGGCATGCCGAAGCTGCTTCCCCATCTGCTCCTGCCGATCGTCGCCGCCGTGGCGTTCGGCGCGTGGCTCGCAAGGGAGAGCCCACGGCTTCTCACGTACGCCGTGCCCATGCGGGATGAGACGTTCACGACGAGCCCCTATGGGCTGCTCTGCGCGATCGGTCTGGCCCTCGCGCTCGCGCTGACGCGGTGGCGACCGTCATGGAGCCTGGCGCTGATCGGCCTCGTCCTCGCCGCCCAGCTCTTCTTCTGGCCGGCGCGCTTCAGTCAGACCGCATGGACGGCCTACCTGATGCTGCTCCCCGTGGCATACGTCGTGGCGGGGCGTGTGGGCGAGCGCCGACGCGCCCTCCTGTGCGCCCTGCTCACCGGGGCGCTCGTCGTCGTCGCGCTTCTGACCGTGCCCGCACTGTCGTTTTCCGGCGTGGAAGGGACGATCCACGGCAAGTCCTGGTCGTCGGTCGAGGCGGCGCAGAACATGGCCTGGTGGTCCGCGCTGGCTCTTGCGGCAACCGTCGCCCTCTGGCGCGCGGGAAGCCGCCGTCAGCGGAACACGTCAGCGGCGCAACCCGCGGCTCCGGCCGTGCCAGACGAGAGCCTCGAAGGTCTCTCGGCGCGCGAACGCGAGGTGTTCCGCCTCGTCGCGCGCGGACTCTCCAACAGCGCCGTCGCCGCCCAGCTCGTGGTCTCCGAAGCCACGGTGAAGTCCCACCTCAGTTCCGCGCTCGCAAAGCTCGGGCTGAGCTCGCGCAGCGAGCTGATCGTCTACGCGTATGAACGGGGAGTCATCCGCCCCGGCGCGATCTGAATCGGCAGCCCGGTCGATGCGGGCGGAGCGATCGCCGTAATCTGTTGCCCATGGTTGAGAAGCTCCGCAACGACGCCCCCGTGCTCGTGATCGGCCTCGGTCGCTTCGGCGCCGCCTGTGCGGGCGAGCTCGACCGCCTGGATCGCGAGGTGCTGGCGATCGATGACAACCTCGATCTGGTGCAGAAGTGGTCGGAGCGGGTCACCCACACGGTGCAGGCGGATGCGCGCAACATCGAGGCGCTCACGCAGGTGGGCGCCGCGGACTTCCAGGTGGCGGTCGTCGCCGTCGGTTCGTCCATCGAGGCATCCGTGCTGATCACTGCGAACCTCGTCGACCTGAAGGTCCCGCAGATCTGGGCGAAGGCCGTGTCGCAGTCGCACGGCAAGATTCTCGCCCGCGTCGGCGCGAACCATGTCATCTACCCGGAGCGCGAGGCCGGCGAGCGCGTCGCGCACCTGGTGAGCGGTCGGATGCTGGACTTCATCCGCTTCGACGACGACTTCGTGCTCGCGAAGATGTACCCGCCGCGCTTCATCCGCGGTGTGGGCCTCAACGAGTCCGGCGTGCGTACCAAGTACAAGGTGACGGTCGTCGGGGTGAAGAGCCCCGGCAAGCCGTTCCGCTACGCCGAGGCCAACACGGTCGTCACCAACCACGACCTCATCATCGTCTCGGGGACGAACAGCGACATCGAGCGTTTCGCCTCCCTCGACCGCTGAGACTCAGCCGGCGGCGAGCTCGATGATGTCGGCCAGCGCGTCGGGCTGTGAGAGAAACGGGGAGTGGCTCGTGTCGAGCCGAGGCGCGGCGGAACCCGACCGCGCGGCCAGCGCCTCCTGGGCTGGCAGCGGGAAGATCGCATCCTGCTCGGTGATGACGTAGGTCGTCTCCTTGCTCCGCCAGGCCACCGACGTGACCGGATCGTGGAACGAGCGCACGGCCTGGGGCAGAAGCCTGGCGCTCGCGGCGGCGGCCGCATCGGGCGAGACATCGGCGAAGAAGAGTTCCCGTGGCGGACGGAGCTCGTCACCGGCGGTCGCGAGCAGCCCGTCGACGTGCCACCAGTCGGGCTCGACCCCGCCGACCGCGGCGAGCAACGACTCTCCCGCGTCGAGCGCGAACGCCGCGACGTAGACGATGTGCTGCACGTTCGGCGCGTCGGCCCCCTGCGTCACCGGGACGCCGCCGTAGGAATGGGCGACCACGACGACAGGACCGGCAATGGCGTCGATCGCCGCGCGAACCGCATCCGCGTCGTCCTGCATCCCGAGCCCCTCCTTGTGCGGCGCGTGCACGGTCGGGAGATCGATAGCGCGCACGTCCCATCCCCGCTCTGTCAACACGCGGATGAGTCCGTCCCAGCACCAGGCGCCGTGCCAGGCGCCGTGGACCAGGAGCAGGGTCGGTCGTACGGACATCGTCGTCTCGCTCTCGTTCGGGTCGGCGCATCCTTGACCGCGCCGCAGACCAGGCTCACGATAGGAGCACCCGCGGAGACCGAGCACTGGCGCTCGGCGAAAAGAGGTATCGATGGGCGAAACCGCCTCCGGCGTGCGCGTGCGCGGCACGACCCGCGGCCTTCCACCGGGTGCCGACTACGACCACTTCTGCTCCAGCCTCGCCGACGTGTACGTCGGCGTGCAGCCGCGTCGCCCCAGACTCGGTTCGTTCGACGCGGACTTCTCGCTGTACCGCACAGGCGCCACGGATGTCGGCATGATCTCCACACCGGGCGTGGACGCACGGCGTGACCGCGCATCGATCGCGCGGGTGCCCGACGACGCCGTCTTCATCAACCACAGCCTCAAGCCGTGGGGGCTCTCACAACGCGGTCGGACGTGGGACGTCGCCGCCCGCTCCGCCACCGTGCTCGAGAACGGGCTGCCCTTCGACGTTCTGGCCGACAAGCGCCGGCGGCTCGACCTCGTGACTGTTCGCATCCCGCGGGAGCACCTCTCGCCGCGCACCCTGCGGGCCCTCCCGTCGCTCGGCGACCGCCTCGCGCGCACCCCGCTCGGAGCGCAACTGGGCACGCAGGTCGGATTGCTGGCACAGGCCGCGAAGGCGGACCTGGCGCGGGTCGCCACGTCGATGAGCAGCTGCGTCATCGACCTGCTCGATGCGTTCGCCGCGGATGATCGCGACCCCTCGGCGCCCGTGAGGGCGCACGCGCTGCGCACCTATGCGCGTACCCGGCTCGCCGACCCGCACTTCGACCTCGCCGCCGCGGCGCGCGCGTTCGGCTGCACCCCGCGCACCATCCAGAACGCGTTCGCGCAGGATGGCGATACCTTCTCGGGATGGCTGCGGGCGGAGCGGCTCGACCGGGCGCGCGAGGAGCTTCGCACCACAGGACGTGGACGATCCGTCGCAGCGATCGCCCGCTCGAACGGATTCGCGGACGCGGGGACGTTCCACCGCGCCTATCGCGAGCGGTTCGGAACCACACCCGGCGCCAACCGCTGAGTCTCAGCCGCCGGCGGCGAGCTCCTTCGCCCGGGCGAGGGCGGCATCCGTCGCCTCGGCGAACACGCGGTCGAGATGGGCGTCCTGCAGCACGGCGACGGCCCGCTCGGTCGTCCCCTTCGGACTCGTGACACGTCGGCGCAGTTCGGCGGGGTCTTCGCCCGTGGCATCGAGCAGCGCCGCGGCCCCGACGAAGGTCTGCTCAGCCATCAGCCGGGCCGTGGCGGAGTCGAAGCCCTTTCCGACCGCCGCCTCGGTGAGCTTCTCGATGAGCAGGAACACGTAGGCGGGGCCGGAGCCGGAGATGGTCGACAGGGCGTCGATCTGTTCCTCGGCCACCTCGACGACGGCGCCCACGGTCTCGAACACCGCCCGCACGACTCCCATCACGCGATCGTCGGCGAGCGAGCCCGCAGCGAGCCCCGTGACGGCCTTGCCGACCACGGCCGGTGTGTTCGGCATGGATCGGACGACGATCGCCTCGGGTCCCAGGACCCGCTCGAACGTGGCGATCGTCACGCCTGCGGCGAGGCTCACCACGATCGTGCCGGGACGCAGGTGCGGGCCGATCTCGGCCAGCAGATCCGGGACCATGCCGGGCTTGACCCCGATCAGCACGACGTCGGCGGATGCGGCCGCGTCGGCATTCGCGGCGGCGTCGTCCTCGAGAGCGAGCGAGCGGATGCCGGGATCGGTCAGGAGCTCGGCCTTGGCGCGGCTGCGGTTGGTGACGACGACCTCGCCGGCGAGCGGGGAGGCTGCGACTCCCTGGGCGATGGCGCCGCCCATGGAGCCGGCACCGAGGATCGCGAGAGGGGGAAGCTGGCTCATTTTTCCACCCTACGACCCGGGGTCACTCCAGGCGCCACGGCTATCATCGAAACGGCCGGGGCCGTGATGTGCCCCCTCCTGGAGGCGTCCATGATCGAACCCACCAGCCCCCTGTTCGACGGCATCACCGCCCGACAGGTGGACACCGCACGTATCTCCGCGCGCGTTCTGCTGCGCGACGGCGATCGCAGCGACACCCCCGCCGAACGCACCGTCGTACTCCTGCACGGTCTGCTGTCGTCGTCGCTGATCTGGCAGGAGTTCATGGAGGATCTCCCGAGCGACCTGCGCGTCGTCGCGATCGACCTGCGCGGGTTCGGTGGCACGGAGTCGCTGCCGGTCGACGCCACCCGCGGAGTCGGCGACTTCGCGGACGACCTGCACGCCGTGCTCGACGCTCTCGGCGTCCGTGCGGCGCACCTGGTGGGCACCGATCTCGGCGCAGCGGTCGCGGCGCAGTACGCGCTCGACGGTCACGGTGCCCTGTCGCTGACGCTGCAGGCGCCCATCTCCCCCTACGGCCTGGGCGGTACCCGCCTGGACGGCACCGTGCTCACCGACGACGGCGCGGGAACCGGCGCCGCCACGGCGAACGCGGAGTTCGTGCGCCGGCTGACCGCCCGCGACAAGAGTGACGAGTCGCCGGCATCACCCCGGAGTGTCTTCCGCGCCGAGTTCGTCTCGGAGTCGTATCGGACGGCTCGCGAGGACATCTGGGTCGACGCGATGCTCTCCACCTCGACCGCGGGCGGCAACTATCCGGGCGACACGGTGTCGAGCCCGAACTGGCCGGGCGCGGCATCCGGCGATCTCGGCGTGCTCAACGCGCTCGCCCCCACCCACTTCGACCAGTCCGCACTCGCGCACCTCGGTGCACGCACCGCGGTGCTGTGGATCCACGGCGAGCTCGATGCGATCGTGTCGGACACCTCTTTCCTGGACCCGGCCCACCTCGGCTCGCTCGGGATCCTGCCGGACTGGCCGGGCGCGGATGTGGCGCCGAGCCAGCCGATGGTGTCGCAGACACGTGCCGTGCTGGATGCGGACGCCGCGACCGGAGCGGACGTGCGCGAACTCATCGTCGAGGGAGCCGGTCACCTCGTGCACCTCGAGCGTCCCGCCGCCGTGCGGCAGGCGCTGCTGGAGGTCATCGGATACATCGGGCACGCCCCGAACCCGGCACCTCCCACCGAGACGATCGTGCTCAAGTCCTCGGACTGAGCGCCGCGAGAGGGCAGACTGACTCCATGGAGTACTGCGTCTTCACGGAACCGCAAGAGGGGTTCGGCTACCGGGACCAGCTGGCCTTCGCGCAGCGCGCGGAGGAGCTCGGTTTCGACGGGTTCTTCCGCTCCGACCACTACATGCGGATGGCCCCCGGTGACCCGCTGCCCGGACCGACGGACGCCTGGACGAGCCTCGCGGGCCTCGCGCGGGAAACCTCCCGCATCCGCCTGGGCACGCTCGTCTCATCCGTGACCTACCGCGTGCCGGGCGTGCTCGCCGTACAGGTCGCGCAGGTCGACGACATGAGCGATGGGCGGGTCGAGCTGGGCCTCGGCACCGGCTGGTTCGCCGAGGAGCATGCCGCGTACGGCATCCCGTTCCCCGAGAAACGGTTCGGACTGCTGGAGGAGCAGCTCGAGATCCTCACCGGGATGTGGCAGACCTCCGTCGGCGAGACGTTCTCCTTCCACGGCGAGCACTACCGGCTCGATGAGAGCCCCGCTCTCCCGAAGCCGGTGCAGGAGCGCGTTCCGATCATCGTGGGCGGCGGCGGGCCGCGGCGGACGCCCGCCATCGCGGCGCGGTACGCGAGCGAGTTCAACATCGGATTCGCGACCGACGGGGTGATCGCGAAGAAGTTCCGCACCGTGCGCGCCGCGTGCGAGAGCATCGGACGCGACCCTGGGAGCCTGAAGCTCTCGGTCGCGCTGCCGACCATCGTCGGGCGCACCCCTGCAGACCGCGAACGACGCGCGGCCGCGATCGGGACGGATGCGGCGAGCTTCGACAACGGAGCCAACATCCTCGGCGATCCTGCCGCCGTACTCGACCGGGTCGAGCGACTGCGTGCGCTCGGCGCGGATCGCGTCTACTTCCAGCTCATGGACATGCGCGACCTCGAGCACCTCGATCTGCTGGGTTCCGAGTCACTGCCGCTGCTGCCACGATGAGGGCGGCGCCCAGCGGGCGCCACCCTCACCTCCGCTCAGCTCGCCTGCGCCGAGAAGAAGTCCCACATGACCGCGTTCGCATCGACCAGGTCGGTGGTGGCACCGAGCACCGAGGCGTAGGCGGCCTGCGCCTCGAGCGCGCGCCCGGGCCAGGTGTGCCCCATGCCGTCGATGACGTACGACACCACAGGTCCGGCCGCGCAGCCGGTGTAGGTCGTGACGCTCACGCCCCCGGTCGGTGAGTCGACGCTCGACGCGCCGCATCCGTCGATCGCGGCCCAACGTTCCACAGCCGTCTGCACGCCGTACTGCCAATAGCCCGCACCGCCGCCGTCATAGGGGTTGATGGGGTCGGCGGTGCCGGCGAAACTCAGCACCGGAGTCCCCGCGGCGGGATCGCAGGTCGCGGGGTCCGGCGCCCACCCGCCGTCGCTCTGCTCCTCCGGCACCCCGGCGCGCAGACCGTCGACGGGGGCGATGGCGTCGAACAGCCCGGGTCGCTCGCACGCCGTTGCGGAGATCATGCGACCGCCGCCGGAGTAGCCGGTAGCGAAGACATCGCCCACACAGCCCTCGGTCTTCACCCGATCGACAAGATCGGCCAGGAAGTCCACGTCGTTCGCGCTCTCCGTCGGCGTCCCCACTTCCGCGGTCGTCACGACGCCCGGCACGTTCCACGCCCAGAGACCGTCGGCGTTGCCCGGCACCGATCCCTGCGGCACGACGAGGACGAAGCCCTCTTCGGCCGCCGTCTGCTCCAGCTCGCTGACGTCCAGGATCAGATCGACGTTGTTGTTGGACCCGTGCAGCGCGAGCACAGCGGCCACCGGCGCCGTCCCCTCGGGCATGAACACGGACGCGTGGCGCTCAGCGCCCTCGAAGGTATAGTCCAGCGCGGTTCGTCCCGGTTCCCAGGCCGGCGCACACGCCGCGGACGGCGTCGGCGCGGCGTCCGGGCCGGCATCGGCGGCGCAGCCGGCAGCGGCGAGCGCGGCCACTGCGACGGCGGCCAGCGCTGCGCCGCGGCGCAGCGACGTGCGGTACTCGGTCATGGAGTCTCCCTCTTCTTCACTGATGACGGAGGCAGGGGTGACAACAAAAAAGACCCGGAGCACGACGATGCGTATCGTCGGTCTCCAGGTCTTGCCCTTGCGGTAACAACCCCGTACCCGTGCCTCTGCGGCGAGGCTCTTCGAGCGTAGCGGGAAGCGTCCCGGGTTCAGCGACGGGCTGTGAAGAACTCCTGGAGCTGCGCGGATGCGGCCTGCTCCGCCACTCCGCCGACGACCTCGACGCGATAGGGCAGACGGCGGTCACGCAGCAGGTCGTACATGGATCCCGCCGCGCCCGCCTTCTCATCCCACGCGCCGAAGACGACGCGGTCGACGCGCGCCTGCAGGATCGCACCCGCGCACATGACGCACGGCTCGAGGGTCACCACGAGGGTGCAGCCGCTGAGGTTCCAGGACCCGGTGGATGCGGCCGCGCGACGAAGGGCCACGACCTCAGCATGGGCGGTGGGGTCCCCCGTGAGCTCGCGCTCGTTGCGCCCCTCGGCGATCGTCCGTCCGTCGGCATCGAGCACGACTGCACCGACCGGGACGTCGCCGTCCGCCGAGGCGAGCTGCGCCAGCTCCAGCGCACGCGCCATGGCAGCGTCGTCCGCGGGTCGGGTGGGCAGATTCACCCGGCCAGACTAGCTCTGCGGCCCGCATCCGCGTGACGTAATCTGGACCCATGCGCCTGCACGTCGCCGACCACCCGCTCATCACGCACAAGCTCACGGTGCTGCGCGACAAGAACACCCCCTCCCCCGTGTTCCGTCAGCTCACGGAGGAGTTGCTGACCCTCCTCGCTTACGAGGCGACGCGCAACGTCCGGGTCGAGGAGCTCGAGATCGAGACACCGGTGACTTCCACGACGGGCGTCAAGATCTCCGAGCCGCGCCCCCTCGTCGTGCCGATCCTGCGCGCCGGCCTCGGCATGCTCGACGGCATGGTGAAGCTGCTGCCCACGGCCGAGATCGGCTTCCTCGGCATGGCGCGCAACGAGGAGACCCTGCAGCCGTACACCTACGCGGAGCGCCTGCCCGACGACCTCAGCGACCGCCAGTGCTTCGTGCTCGACCCGATGCTCGCCACCGGCGGATCGCTGGGCGCGGCGATCGACTTCCTCTTCGCCCGCGGCGCACAGGACGTCACCGCGATCTGCATCCTCGGTGCCCCCGAGGGCGTCGCGAAGATCGAAGAACTCGTCGGCGACCGCGACGTGACCCTCGTGCTCGGTGCGCTCGATGAGCGCCTGAACGAGAAGGGCTACATCGTGCCCGGCCTCGGTGACGCGGGCGACCGCCTCTACGGCACGGTCTGAGCCGGGCTCAGAGCCACTTCTTCTTGCGGAAGATCACCCACAGGGCGACAGCGAACGCTCCCATGCCGCCGACGGCGAGCGGGTAGCCGTACTCCCAGTGCAGTTCGGGCATGTTCTCGAAGTTCATGCCATAGATGCCGGCGATGAGACCCGGCGCGAAGATGATCGCCGCCCACGACGAGATCTTCTTGATCTCGTCGTTCTGCGCGAGGCTCGCCTCGGTCTGACGGCGCGCGACGAGCGCGGAGTGCACCGTCAGCGCCTTGTCCAGCAGCGCACGGAACCCCTCGATGCGGTCCGCGATGCGGATGACGTGGTCGAGCACGTCGCGGAGGTTGCGCTGCACCTCCAGGTCGACGTCGTACTTCTCGTAGCCGCGGCGCAACCACTCCAGCATCCCGGACATCGGCTGCACGGCACGCCCGAAGCTGATGACCTCACCGAACAGCTCGTAGATGCGTCGCGAGAGCGCATCGTCGTCACTGTCGCCGAAGAGCTGATCCTCGATCTCGTCGATGTCGTTCTCGATACCGGCGACGACCGGCTCGTACTCATCCACGACTCGGTCGAGGATCGCGTAGAGCACGGCCTCCGGCCCCAGCTCCAGCAGCTCCGGCTGGCGTTCGAGCCGCTGCCGGACGGCCGCAAGGTTCGGGGATTCGGCGTGGCGGATGGTCACCACGAAGCGGGGGCCCACGAACAGGTGCAGCTCGCCGAACTCGACGTGCTCGAGCTCGTCGTCGTAGTGGGCGGGACGCAGCACGACGAACAGGGTGTCGCCGTACCGCTCCACCTTCGAGCGCTGGTGGCCCTGCAGCGCGTCCTCGACCGCCAGCGGGTGCAGGCCGAACTCGCCGGCGACGCTCGCGAGTTCGGCGGGGCCGGGCCGATACATCCCGATCCAGGCGAACCCGTCATGGGCGTCGAGCAGTTCGTAGGTCTCGTCGAGGCTGCGCGGGGTCTCCACGCGGTGCCCCTGGACGTAGATGGCGTTGTCGATCAGAGTCATCGGATTCTCCGGTGGTGCGGGCGCCGCGAGGCGCCAGAGGATGTGGTTGCGCTCTCGCCAGGGCGCGGCCACCGCATCCCGTCTCTACCGGAGGGATGCGGCGGTGTGCGCCGTGGCGCACGAACTATCGCCGGCCATGGCCATCACCGCCTCTCTGTCTTCTCGGGTGGTCGTCTCTGCTGCGATCTGTCCCGCACGGGACGTGCCGTGCTCAGGCCGCTCAGCGGGCCCGGGCGATCATACCTCTCCCGGGTGACCGGCCCGCATCCGTGTCGCCGTGACCGGTGACGGCTCGTCCTCGCCGACCAGTCGGGCGAACGCACTCAGCCGCGCCACTCCCTCGGGGGTGCGCGGCAGGTCGTCGAGCAGGTCGGGCGAGAACACGACGTACGCGGCGAACTGCGCCCGCGAGACGGCCACATTCAGCCGGTTCTGCAACAGCAGGAACTCCAGGCCGCGCGGGGCATCGCGGCCCGAGGACGCGGCGAGCGACACGATCGCGACGACCGCCTCCTGGCCCTGGAACTTGTCGACTGTGCCCACCCGGATGCCGGCGAGACCAGCCGCCCCGAGCGCGTTCTCCACCTCGACCTGCTGGCCGTTGTAAGGCGTCACGACGATGACGTCCGCGGCGGTGAGAGGCCGCGCGACCGCCTCGCCGTCGTCCCGGCACGTCCAGGTGCGGCCGATCGTGTCGCGGACGATGCGCACCACTTCCGCGGCCTCCTCCGGCGCGGCGACCGCGTTGCCCGCGTGCACCACCGGCACCGGGTGCACGCCCGGTGCGACACCGTCCAGCGTGCGGGTGGCGGTCACGGGCGCGGACGCGAGTTCGCCGTCGTAGGAGAGCTCCGACACGGCGCCCGCGAGCGCGGGGTGCATCCGCCACGTGTGCGAGAGGAAGTAGCCGTGGGACGGGGGCAGCACCGCGGCGCCGTCCATGACCCACCCCAGCGCCGACTCGTCGACGGGTTCGGGATGCGTGCCCTGGCTGACCTGCGGCAGCTGCTGCGGGTCGCCGAGCAGCAGCAGGCGGTGCGCCGCCCGGGACACGGCGATCGTCGAAGCGAGGGAGAACTGACCTGCCTCGTCGATCACGAGCAGGTCGAGGCTGCGACGGGGAACGCGGCCGGCGTGGCTGAAGTCCCACGCGGTTCCGCCGACGACGAAGCCGCCCGGCCGGTCCTCGGCGAACGCCGCGAGTGCGTTCTTCTCGAACACCGTGAACGACACCGACTCCGCCTGGCTCGGGTCTTTGAGCGCCTTGCCGACGAGGTTGGAGGGGAGGCCCGCGTCCACGATCCGATCCAGCATGTGCTCCACGACGGCGTGCGACTGCGCGACGACACCCACACGGAAGCCGCGCTCGGCCACGAGGCGCGCGACGACGTGGGAACCCACGTAGGTCTTCCCCGTGCCGGGAGGGCCCTGCACGGCGAGATAGCTGTCATCGAGGTCGACGACGCTGCGGACGATGGCCGCGACGTCGTCGCCGGTCGAGGGCGTGAGCGCGGCCGTGGTGGTGCGCGGAGCGACGCGACGGAGGATGTCGGTGGCCGCATCGAGCGGGAAGTGCGGATCGGCGTCGATCAGGGTGTCGGCCCACGCATCGATCGCCGCCTGCTGGTTGCCGGCCGCGGGGGGAGCGGCGGGCGCGAGGGCGATCGGCAGATCCGACCACGTCTCGCCATCGGCGGCGAGCTCCTCCACGACGGCACCGTCATCGAGCGCCTCGACGATGCGCACCGCACGCGCCGCATGGATCCACCGCGGGGATGCCTCGCCGAAGGGCGCCGGGGTCGCGTACACGAGGAAGGGCTGGGTGCCGACGCTCAACCGCGTACCCGGCGCGGGGTCTCCCCGCAGCTCGAGGCGGCGACGCAAGGCTCGCTGGCGCCCCTGACCGGGTTGCCAGTCGTCGACGACACGCGTGCGCGCACCGTCGAGCACGACGACGTCACGGGTGTCCTCCCACAGTGACACCGGCTCGCGGAGCCGGAGGAAATGCGAGGCCCAGAAGGTCTTCGCCTCGCGCGGGTAGTAGTCGATCGCCGCGGCCCCGAGGCGAAGGGCCGCCGCATCCGCCTCGTCGTCGATGACGGCCGCTCGCCGCTGGAGGGCGACGGCGCGAAACGACGGCTCGTAGACGTCCTCACCGACGACCGGGTCCGCCGACGGGAAGAGGTGAGCCTCGCGCGCGCGGTCGACGAGCCAGTCCCGCAGGCGGAGCGTCGAGACGCAGTCGTCGCGGTTGTACTCGGCCAGATCATCGAGCACGAGCTGAGCCTCGGCACCCTGCCCCGCCTCGAGCAGCGCTCGCGCCTCGACGTAACGCACGATCGAGTCGTCGCCGCGCTGCACGTCACTCGTGCGGCGCTGGGCGCCCATGTACAGCGGCTCGAGCTTCTTGATCGAGTACGACCGGGAACCGACCCGCAGTGCTCGGCGGACGATCGGATACAGGTCGACGAAGACGCCGTCGCGCAGCAGACGGTCGACCTCGGCCTCGCGGGTCCCGTGGCGCGCGGCCATCGCCAGCAGGTGCGTCGGTTCGTAGGGCGCGTAATGGTAGATGTGCATGCCAGGATGCGCGCGCCGACGCAGATCGACGAAGTCGATGAACGTCTCGAGCGCCGCCCTCTCGTCGGTGAACGAATGCGCCCACAGCGCCGAGTACTGCTGCTCGGGATCGATCCAGCCGAAGAGATAATCGATCCCCCAATCGCCGGCCCCCTCTGTGTACAGCGGGTCTCCCTCGAAATCGAAGAAGAGATCGCCCGCATCGCGTCGTGGCAGAGCGGCGAGCGCCTGCGGCAGCACGACCTCGTAGCGGGGCACGGCGTCCGCGGGCACCGTTCCATCGGGTCCGGGCACGCCCGCGGGGCTCTCCAGCTGAAGACGGGCCTGCGTCCGCAGCGACGCGAAGACGTCGTCACTCATGCGCTCGGGTGGCCCCGCGGCTGCCGCCAGCTGGTCGATCGTCGTGATGCCGGCGGAACGCAGACGCTCACGCTGCACGGGGCGCATCCCGGCGACCAGCAGCAGGTCGCGATGCGCGGCGACCTCCGTCTCGCACGTCGCGCAACGCCCGCACGCCACGACACGCAGCGCTCCGCGGCTGTCTGCCCACGCGATCGGCTCGCCGGCGGCGCCCGCGGCGAGGTCGCGGTCGGCGATGAGCGCACGCAGGCGTGCGCGACGCTGCCGGTACACCGGCAGGAGGTCGCGCACCCGATGGGTGCTGACCGAGCCGTCGCCCAGCAGCAGCTCCACACGATCGGCCCGGCGGACGCCAGCCGCGTCGAGCTGATCGACGTATGCCGCCAGCTGCATCAAAGCGGTCACGCGCGCGTGGCGGGCGAGCTTGGTGTCCTGCACGATCCATGCGCCGTCGTCTGCGCGCACCAGGAAGTCGGCGAAGCCCACGAACTCGGCGGTTCGGAACGCGGCCTGGTAGACGACGTGGGCATCCGGGTCGTCGAGTGCGGCCACGGTCGCGGCGACCGCATCCGTCATCGCCGCTTCATCGCCCGAGCGTGTCTCGGGGATCTCGACGACCGCGTCGCCGAATTCGTCACGATAGCGCTGCAGCACGGCCAGCTCGTGCCGCGTGCCGAGCCTGGCCGCCCGCTCGAGCATGACGTCTTCGGGTTCGATGACTGCGGGGATGCGCCCCAGCCGCGCATCGAGCTGGCGCAACCACGCGAACTCGCACTCCGCGGCGGCCTTGAGGTCGCTCGCGCTCCACACCACGCGCCCGCCGTCGGACCCCGCAGGCTCGATGTATCGCATTCGCTCCCTTTCCTTCATCGACCCTAGTTGCGGCCGCCGACAGCGCCTCTCCGATAGCGCAACCCCGTTCCGCGGCACCGCGCGGGTGCCAGACTGTACACGTGAGCACGCACCTGCCCTTCACGAACCCCTACCGACACGGCTTCGCCCGCGTCGCCGCCGTCACGATCCCGGTCGGCGTGGCCGACCCCGCGACGAATGCGGAAGCCGTGATCGCCGAGGCGCGCGCCTGCCATGACGACGGCGTCGCCGTCGCACTCTTTCCCGAGCTGAGCCTCAGCGGCTACGCGATCGATGACCTCGTGCTGCAGGACCCCCTGCTGGATGCGGTGGCCGTCGCCGTCGAACGGATCGTCGCCGCATCCGTGGACCTCCGCCCCGTGCTGGCGGTCGGCGCGCCGCTGCGCCACGGCAACCGCCTGTACAACTGCGCGGTCGTCATCCACCGCGGCGAGATCCTCGGTGTCGCCCCGAAGTCGATGCTCCCGACCTACCGCGAGTTCTACGAGCGCCGCTGGTACGCACCGGGCGACGACCAGCGGGGCGGCGACATCCGCATCGGCGACCTCTACGCCCCCTTCGGACCCGACCTGCTGTTCGAGGCGTTGGATGTGGACGGGCTCGTCGTGCACGCCGAAGTCTGCGAGGACATGTGGGTTCCCGTGCCGCCCTCGTCCGAGGCCGCGCTCGCAGGGGCCACGGTGCTGCTGAACCTCAGCGGCAGCCCGATCACCATCGCCCGGGCCGACGACCGGAAGCTTCTCTCCCAGTCGCAGTCGCTGCGCTGCCTCGCCGCCTATGCCTACGCGGCGGCGGGCCGGGGCGAATCGACGAACGACGTCTCGTGGGACGGCCAGACCATGATCTACGAGGGCGGCCAGCTGCTCGTCGAGACGGATCGGTTCCCGGACGCGGCTCGCCGCAGCGTCGCCGACGTCGACCTGGACCGCCTGCGCCAGGACCGCCTGCGCCAGGGCACCTTCGATGACAACCGGCGCTCTCTCGCCGAGCGCGTGGGCGCGTTCCGCACGATCCACTTCCGTCTGGACCCGCCCGCCGACCTCTCCGGGCTGCGCCGCCCGGTCGCGCGATTCCCGTTCGTCCCGGCCGACCCCGCGCGCCTCGCGCAGGACTGCTACGAGGCCTTCAGCATCCAAGTCTCCGGACTCGAACAGCGGATGCGGGCGATCGGATCCCCGCGCCCCGTCATCGGCGTCTCGGGAGGCCTCGACTCCACGCACGCGCTCCTGGTCGTCGCCCGCGCGATGGACCGGATGGGGCGCCCGCGCAGCGAGATCCTCGCGTACACGATGCCGGGATTCGCGACCGGCGACGGCACCAAGTCCAACGCGATCGAACTCGCCGAGGCGATCGGTGCGACGATCGAGACGATCGACATCCGCCCCGCTGCCACCGAGATCCTGCGCGGCATCGGCCACCCCGCCGCCGAGGGCGAGCCGCTCTACGACGTCACGTTCGAGAACGTGCAGGCGGGGGTGCGCACCGACCTGCTGTTCCGCCTCGCGAACCGTCACGGCGGCATCGTCATCGGAACCTCGGACCTGTCCGAGCTGGCGCTCGGCTGGGCCACCTACGGCGTCGGCGACCAGATGAGCCACTACGCCGTCAACGCCGGCGTTCCCAAGACGCTGATCCAGCACCTCATCCGTTGGGTGATCGCAGACGGCGTCGGGATCGACGAGCGCACGGCGGCCGTGCTGCAGGCGGTCCTGGACACCGAGATCAGCCCCGAACTCGTCCCCGCGGACGAGGACGGCAAGGTGCAGTCGACCGAGGACGCCATCGGCCCGTACGCCCTCCACGACTTCACGCTGTTCCACATCCTGCGCTACGGGATGCGGCCCTCCAAGATCGCGTATCTGGCGGAGGTCGCGTTCGCCGACGCGGAGGCGGGACTCTGGCCGGCCGGATTCCCCGACGACGAGCGGTACGCCTACGACCGCGAGACGATCGTGCAGTGGCTGCGGGTGTTCCTCAGGCGCTATTTCGGGTTCGCCCAGTTCAAGCGCACCGCGATCCCCAACGGCCCGAAGGTGTCCCCCGCAGGATCGCTGTCGCCACGCGGGGACTGGCGAGCGCCGAGCGACGGGAACGCCGCCGCCTGGCTCAGCGAGTTGGATGCCGCGCTCGCGGACTGAGCAGGCCGAGTCTGCTCAGTCCTCCTCGGGAGCCCAGGCGAGCGTGATCACGAAGGCGTTCCGGGACAGATCCTGGATCGTGTAGCCCGTCGGCCGATCCCGCACCCATCCGCGGTGTCCGCCCTGGTCGAGCTTCACGGACGTGGCCGACAGCCGCGGTCCGCGCCCGTCGGCCGCGAGCACCGCCTGCGCCCGGCTCCAATGAGTGAGCAGATCCAGGTCGGTCGCGCCCTCCCACATCTGGCTCTGCGCCCGCATCACCGCGCGGGTGTGGGTGTCGGGGTGCAGGTCGCGCAGGTCGATCCCCACGCGGACGCCCGGCTCGCTCACCGCGACGACATTGGCCGCCCGGTACTCGGCGACGGTCACGACGAGATCGAGCTCCTCGCCGTCGAGCGAGGCGATCAGTCGCGTGTGATGGCCGAACGTCGTGGGCGCTTCGCGTTCGATGCGCACGGCGGCCGGGTCGACGCCGAGTCGCGCACCGATGATCGCCCGCGCCAGCAGACGCTTGCGGTCGTGCGCGGTGACCGAGGGGTCCCATCCGAGTCGAGCGTCGATTCCCGCCGGTGTGTCGAGAACGACCGATTCCATCGCTGCCTCCCGAGATCACGGGCACAGCCGTCTGCGCCCTGTCTTCGACCCTAGTCCGGCCCCGCCGCGAGGCCACCGGCTGATCCCGGAAGTAATGGGAATGGGCGGCGGCATCACCGTCTTGTTCATAGGGAGTGCGCGCACACTGACCGTGCGCAGCAGCGACGAAAGGACATCATGACCCGCATCGGACGCAGCGACCTCGACGTCTTCGGCCTCTCTCTCGGCGGCAACGTGTTCGGCTGGACGGCCGACCGCGATGCCTCCTTCGAGATCCTCGACACGTTCCACGACGGCGGCGGCAATTTCATCGACACCGCCGACGCCTACAGCGCGTGGGTGCCGGGCAACAAGGGAGGAGAGAGCGAGACGCTCATCGGCGAGTGGTTGGCGGCGCGCAAGCCCCGCGACATCGTCATCGCCACCAAGGTGAGCCAGCACCCGGAGTTCCGCGGCCTGTCCGCGAAGAACATCCGTGCGGCCGCGGAGGCGTCGCTGAAGCGACTCGGCGTCGAGACGATCGACCTGTACTACGCCCACTTCGACGACCCCGAAACGCCGCTCGAGGAGACCGTCGCCGCCTTCACCGACCTCGTCAACGACGGCCTCATCCGCTACACCGCCGTTTCCAACTACTCGGGCGACCGCATCCGTCAGTGGATCGAGCTCGCGCAGGCCGCGGGCGGACCGCTCCCGATCGCCGTTCAGCCGCACTACAACCTCGTGCACCGCAACGACGTGGAGGAGCACATCATCCCGGTCGCCGAGGAATTCGACCTCGCGCTCGTGCCGTATTACGGCCTGGCCTCCGGCTTCCTCACGGGCAAGTACCGTTCGGCGGATGCGGCGGGGGCGGGGTCCCCGCGGGCCGAGGGCGCCGCCAAGTACGCGACCCCGCAGGGGCTCGCGATCATCGATGCCCTCGAGCGCATCGGCGGCGAGCACGGCGTGTCGATCGCGGCGACGGCCCTCGCCTGGCTCCGCCAGCGGCCCACTGTCGTCGCCCCCATCGCGAGCGCCTCTCGCGCGTCGCAGGTCCCCGATCTGCTGACGAGCGTCGGCGTGGTGCTGACCAGCCAGCAGATCGCGGAGCTGGACCGCCTGTCCACCTGGCAGCCCGCCTCCTGAGCACGTCGAATGAGCCCGCGACGACCACGATCGTCGCGGGCTCGTCTACGCTCGCAGGGTGAGTCTTTTCGGTTCCGGTCCCAGCGACGACCAGGGCAAGCCCTCCGCCACCCGCATCGGCATCTGGATCGCCGTGGCCGGCGTCGGCCTCTTCTTCCTCATCTCGGGGATCATCGGCATCGTCAGCGGAGGCGGCAACTGATGCGTCTGCTCGTCGCGGCGCTCGAGAGCGAGGTCGTCGCCTTCCCCGCAGAGCTCGAGGGCTTCGACCGGCTCATCACCGGCCCCGGCAAGCTGCCCGCCGCCGTGAACCTCACGCGCGCGCTCAGCGCCGGCGACTACGAGGAGATCGTCGTGGTCGGCACCGCGGGTTGCATCGATCCGCTGCTGCAGGGGGATCTGCACGAGATCGCCGGCGCCATCCAGCACGACGTGACGGACCCCGACGGCGTCGTCGGTCAGCATCTGTCGCTTCCCGCGCGGGTGGGCCACGACCGCGAGGGTGTCGTCATCGCGACCGGCGACTCCTTCGTCGACGATGCCGAGACCGTCACGCTCATCCGGTCGCTGGGCGCAGGCCTCGTCGACATGGAGACGTATGCGTACTTCTGGGTCGCCGCCGAGTTCGGTGTGCCCATCCGGGTTCTCAAAGCGGTCTCCGACAACGCCCAGGACGACGCGATGACCGACTGGGATGCGGCTGTCACCGCCTGCAGCCACATCCTGCGCGAACGCATCCGCGCCGACTACGGAGTCTGATCCCGGGTCAGGATGCCGCGTCGGCGACCTTCTGGGACCGACGCCTCGCGCCGAGATCGGCCACGGCGATGACGAAGGCGACCGCGAGGAACAGCGCGACGGTCACCATCCCGAAGCCGTACGCGTCGTGGAACACGACCGCATCCTCGGCCGCGTGGCCGTCTTCGCGGTAGACCGTCGCGTAGAAGAGCGCGAGTGCGACCGCCGTTCCCACCGCGGTACCGATGCGCTGACCGAGCTGTCCGACCGAGCCCGCGAGCCCGCCCTCGCGCACGGGGATGTCGGCGAGGGTGAGGGTCTGGTTCGGCGAGACCACCAGGCCGCCGCCGATGCCGCCCAGGAGCATCGCCCCCGCCATGACGAACGGCGTGATGGAGTCCGGGACGTAGAGCGCGGTGGCCACGAGGCCGGCGACGCAGGCCAGCATCAGCCCGAGCCCCACGACGACGACGGGCCTGCCGAACCGCACGACGAGCGAGCCGCCGATGTATGAGGAGACGGCGCTGGCCAGCGCGAAGCCGATCGTGACCATGCCCGCGAAGACGGGTTCGATGTGCAGACCGCTCTGCAGGTAAAGGGTCGTCATGAGGAACATCGACGGGACCGCGGCGAAGTAGGTCGTCTGCAGCAGCGTGCCGTTGCGGTACGAGCCGATCCGGAAGAGCTTCAGCGGGATGAGCGGCTGCTTGCCGATGCGGGTGTAGCGCTGCTCCCACGCCACGAACCCGGCCGCGAAGAGCACGAACAGGACGAGCAGCCACCACCGTCGGGGGTCATCCCCCGGCGCACCCGTGGTGAACAGGAACGGCCACATGAGCGAGATCACGGTGAGGGCGAACAGGATGACGCCGACCGGGTCGAGAGCGAGCTTGCGGTGCGAGCGGGTTCGTGTGGCGGGCAGCAGCAGAGCCGCCAGCAGGATGGCGATCAGTCCGAGCGGCAGGTTCATCCAGAAGATCCACCGCCACCCGTCCTGAGGACCGCCCACGGCGATGAGCAGCCCGCCGAGGGTCGGCCCGAAGGCCGTCGCCACACCGATCGTGGCGCCGAACAAGCCGAAGGCGCGGCCACGCTCCTTGCCCTGGAAGAGCTGCTGGATGAGCCCGAGCACCTGGGGCATCTGGATGCCGGCCGCCGCTCCCTGCAGCAGGCGGGCGACCAGGAGCACCGCCGAGTTCGGCGCGAGCGCGCAGACCACGCTCATGGCGGTGAACAGCGTGAGTCCAACGAGGAAGAGAGCGCGGCGGGAGCGCTGGTCGCCGATGCGCCCCATCGGCACGAGGAACAGACCGAAGGTGAGGACGTAACCGGAGACGATGAGCTGCAACTCGGTCGCGCCGGCGGAGAAGGCCGTCTCGATCGACGGCAGGGCCACGTTGACTTTGGACAGGTCGAGGATCGTGAGACCGGCGACGGCGACGCACACCCAGAAGGCACGCCAACGCGCGGCGGAACTCAGCGGGATGTCGGTCGTGACCGGGTGCGCGGCGGATGCGCCGTCGGCCGCCACGCTCAGTCCCCGCTGCGGCTGAAGGCGGAGCGCAGCACGAGGAAGACGACGAGCGCGACAGCGGCGACGATGACGAGCTTGAAGACGAAGGCGATCACCGAGAACAGCAGGTTGACGAGGAACCAGCCGATCACGATCGATGCGATGACGGCCAGTACCGTCCACAGGGTGTTCTTGCTCACTCCTCCACCTTAGGCGCGCGTGTCGATCCGGGGCCCCGGCTTGCGTCGCACGACGATTCGTCGATCGTCGTCATCGCTGCCGGATGAAGCTCGGCCCCTGCGGCGTCGCCTCGATCGTCAGCTGGGCGGGCAACTGGTCCTTCATCGCCTCGACGTGGCTGATAACTCCCACTGTCCGGCCTCCCGCCCGGAGCTCGTCGAGGACGCTCATCGCGAGTTCGAGCGTCTCAGCGTCGAGCGAGCCGAATCCCTCGTCGATGAAGAGGGTGTCGAGCCGCATCCCGCCGGCGCGAGCGGTGACGACCTCAGCCAGCCCCAGCGCGAGCGACAGCGATGCGAGGAACGTCTCGCCGCCCGAGAGCGACTGCGGCGGGCGCAGCTGGCCGGTGAACGCATCCATGACCGCGATCCCGAGTCCGGATGCGGCGCCGCGAGCGGCCAGCGCATCGGAGTGGTGGAGGGTGTACCGGCCCGCCGACATCTCGGCCAGGCGCACGTTGGCCGCGATGACGATCTCCTCCAGCTCGGCCGCGAGCACGAACGTCTCGAGGGTCATCCGCCGCGTGTTCGGTGCGCGCCCGAGCAGGGTGTCGGCCAGACGCGTGACCACCGCCGTCTCGTGGGCGAGTTCGGCCACCGACGCGTAGGCGTCGTCGATGCGCACGACGAGATCGGACAACCGATCCGCCGTCGATTGGGCCCGGCTCAGTTCCGCGATCGCGTGCCCGCGCGCCCGGTCCGCCTCGTCGGCCTTCTGCCGCGCCAGACCGACCTCGACCGGCCCCTCCGGCACGCCGGCCAGCTCGAGCTGCAGTTCGAGCAGGCGCGCTCGCACCAGCGCGAGATCGCGCTCGTGCGTCTGGACCCGGTCGACGAGCGCCGCCGTGTCGGTGCGCGAGCGCAGGGCATCGGCAGCGTCCAGCGGATCGGCGAATCCTGCCCGCTCGGCTCCCTCGGCGACCTCGGCCACCGCGACATCCGCGGCTTCCTGGGCGATGCCGAGCGCCGCCCGCGCGCTACGCCGCCGGCGTGTCCGCTCTCGTCGTGCGATGAGCGCCGCGCGGCGGTCGGCCACGCTCTCGAACTCCTCGCGCGCACGCTCGACGGTCTGCGCGATCTCTTCCCGGCGCGCCGCCAGCGCGGTGACGCGCGTGGCCGCTTCCCGTTCGTCGACCGTCGCGCTCTCGACCGCCGCGGCGAGTTCGACCTGCTGCGTGTCGATCAGTGCGAGGTCGCGTTCGATCCCATCGAGACGCGCCTCGGCGTCACGGGCCCGCTGCAACGCCTCCTGGGCGTCGCCAAGCGCCCGGTCGAGCGCTTCGGCGTCGGCGCCTCCCGCGACGGAGCGGGCGTCGGTGAGCTCGTCGCGCAGACCACGGGCCTCCTCCGCCGCACGTGTCTCCTCTGCGCGCGCTCGCACGACGGCCGCTTCGGCTTCGGCAATCGTCTCGTCGGTCACCGCGTCGTGGGCGCGCGGCGCGGGATGCGGGTGCTCGGTCGAACCGCAGACGGCACAGGGCTCGCCGGGAACCAGTGCCGCCGCGAGTTCGCCCGCGCGCTCCGCGACGCGGCGACGCATCAGACGCGCGAGCGCCGCGGATGCCGCCGCCGACGCGTCGAGCGCGGCGGTGTAGGCGGCCTCGGCGGCGGTGAGTCGCGCATCCGCATCCGAGGCCCGCCGGCCCGCCTCCTGCCGCAGCCGCGCGGCCTCGACGGCGCTCTCCCCCTCCGCGATCCGGGCCGCCTGAACGGCGACTTCGGCCCGGGAGGCGAGCAGAGCCTCACGGCGAGCCGGCACTTCGGCCGTGTCGGCGGTCAGGCGTCGCAGCGCCTCCCCGGCATCGGCGAGGGCACCGTTCGCGAGCGCGAGCTCCGCATCCAGCGTCTCGAGCTGACGCTCGTTCTCGGCCGCGGCGTCGACCCGGGCGAGCTCGCCCGTCAGCTCTTCCTCGGCCGCGTCGAGATCCGCGTCCGGGTCCTCACCGGCAGCGAGCCACTCTTCATCGGCTGCTGCGGCCTCGGTCTCGGCAGCCCGGGCGGCGACACCCGTCCGGGCGGCGCGTTCGATGGCACCGCGCAGTGCCTCGGCGGCGACCGCGCGATCACGTTCGAGGCGTGCTTGCGCGACGCTGTCCGCCTCGGACTCGAGCGCCGCGAGCCGGGCATCCGCCTCGTCGCGGGCGCGTTGCGCTTGAAGCTGGCGCTCGCGCAGCGCGAGGTCGGCGGCGGCCGCGGTCCACGCCTCGTCGGCCTTCGCCCGCGCGATCTCGGTCGTCTCGACCCGGTAGCGCGCCCGCTCCGCCGCGGTGCGCACCGCCTCTCGCCGCGCGGCGAGATCATCGGATGCGGGAAGCTCGGCCTCGTCGTCGATCAGCAGCTCGGCTTCGGTCAGCAGCGCCTCGGCGTGCACGCCCCGCTCACTCAGCTTCTGCTGCGTCTCGCGCCGCCGGTCGTCGAGATCGCGGGCGTAGTCCTCGTAGCGCCGAGTGCCGAACAGGGTGCGCAGCAGTGCCTGGCGCTCGTCGTTTCGTGCCAGCAGGAAACGGGAGAACTTGTTCTGCGCGAGCAGGATGACCTGTTGGAACTGCTGCAGATTCAGTCCCAGCACCCGATCGAGGATCTCGGCGACATCCCGCGGTCGGGAGGCGCGACCGATCCAGGCCTCGTCGACGAGCTCGAACAGTTCGGCGCGCGCGGGCTCCGTCGTCATCCCGCCGCCGCGCAGCTTCGGGCGCGCATACTCGGGCGAACGGACGACCCTCCAGCGCACATCGCCCACCGTGAACTCGAGGCTCACCTCGGTGGGGTCGTCGGGCGAAGCATGGTCGCTGCGCAGACGCTTGTCGGGACCGTCGTAACGCGGGACGTTGCCGTAGAGCGCGAACGCGACACCGTCGAGAACGCTCGACTTCCCGGCGCCCGTGCGGCCGGTGATGAGGAAGATGCCGTCGTCGGCGAACGCGTCGAAGTCGACGATCTGCCGATCACGGAACGGACCGAAACCCGCCAGTTCGAGCCGGTGGAGCCTCACGCCCCGGCCTCGACGAGGGCGTCCTGCTTCTCGGCGAGCGTGCTGCGCAGCAGCTCGGCCTCGGCGGGTGACGCGGCTTCGCCCTCGCGGACGTGCCCGAGGAACGCGTCGATGAGCTCCCGGTCGCTGCGTGCCTGCCGAACGCGCTGGATGTAGCTGGCGGCCTGCCCGGCATCGGCGCGGTCGGGGACGTGCGCCACGCTCGCGCAGAACGGGAACCGCTGCTGCAGGCGGCGCATGACGTCGCGCTGCGGCAGCGCGTCGGTGTACTCCGCGCTCACCCATGCCGACTCGGCGTCGGCGAAACGCGGATCGGTGAGGAGGTCGTCCAGAGGCGCGCGCAGCACCTCGAGGCGGCGCGGGACGCTCACATCGCGCCAGGCGACCGACGCGAGCCCCGCCTCGTCGAGGTCGACGATCCAGACGCCCCGGCGGCGCCCCTTCTCGCCGAAGCCGTAGTGCAGCGGCGCACCCGCGTAGCGCACCCGGTCGCTGAGCTGCTGACGCCCGTGGATGTGGCCGAGCGCGACGTAGTCGGGCCCGTCGAACACCGACAGCGGCACGACATCGAGGGAGCCCTGCCGGATCTCGCGTTCGAGCCCCGGCGTCGCCTCGATCCCCGCCGCGAAGCAGTGCGAGACGACGACGGAGCGGCCCCCGCGCTCACCGCGGTCGGCGCGCACCAGATCCATCGCGTGCTGAAGGGTCTGCGCCTGGGTGCGCAGCTCGGCCTCCGGCCACAGATGACGTACCTGCGCGGGGGCGAGGTAGGGGATGCCGTAGACGTGCACCGGGCCGTGCTCGTCGTGCACCGTGATGGGCGCAGCGAGGCGGGTGGGATCGGTGAGAACGTGGATGCCGTCGCGCAGCAGCCGGGCCTGGAACCCGAGGCGTGCGGCCGAGTCGTGGTTGCCGCTGGTGACGATCACCTGTGCCCCCGCCTCGCGCAGCCCGACGAGAGCGTCTGTCAGCACCGTGTAGCACTCGGGCGCAGGGGCTGCCGAGTCGAAGACATCGCCGGCCACGATGACGAGGTCGCCCGACTCATCACTCACGATCGACACCATCTCGGCCAGCACGCCGCGCAAGGCATCGATCGTGGTGTAGCCGTGGAAGGTACGCCCGATGTGCCAGTCGGAGGTGTGCAGGATCCGCATGTGTTCACGGTACGGTCGCCCTCGGACACGGCGTCGGATGCTCGCCACAGTTCCGAAACATTGCCGCCGTAAGGTGGCGGACATGGCCATCCGCGACGTCTGCGTCGTCTACATCCTGCGCGGTCATGCGCAGGATGCGCAGGTGCTGCTCGGCTACAAGCGCACGGGCATGGGACTGGGTCGTGTCGTGGGCATCGGCGGCAACACCGAACCGGGCGAGAGCGTCGTCGACGCGGCCGTGCGGGAGGTTCGGGAGGAGACAGGGCTCGAGATCGACCCCGCGCTCCTGGAGCCGGTGGGCCGACTCGTCTACCGCTTCCCCTCACGCGACAGCTGGTCGCAGCGCTCGCACGTCTTCGTCTACCGCGCACCGGTGGCGGAGCCCGTCGAGACGGAAGAGATCGTGCCGGCCTGGTTCGGCCTCGACGAGGTGCCCTACGAGCGGATGTGGGACGACGCTCGCCGGTGGCTGCCTGCCGTTCTTCGCGGCGGCACGGCGCACGGGAGCTATACGTTCGGCGACGACCTCGCGACGGTCGTCGCCGAGTCGCCGGGCACACCCGCCGCGTGAGGATCAGGCGTTGACCCGCTCCGCGAGGCTCGCGAGTTCGTCGTCGTCGGTGTCGATGGCGGCGTCGTCGAAGCGCTGACGCAGCACCTCGATGACGCGCTCGATCGGTAGCCCCCTCACGTCGACGCGCGTCTGCGCGATGATCCCGTCGACCTTGTCCTGGCGCGTGGCGATGTGCTGGTCCATGACGGGCTCATCCTGCGTGCCTTCGGGGAACGATTCGGTGCTCATTCGGCGTCTCCCGTCGCCAGGTCGGGATCGGCGCCCTGCGACGGCTCGTCGGACTCCACCAGTTCCGGCGACGCCTCGGCGCGCTCGTTCTGCTCGGCGGCCTCCTCGTCGGCGGTGCCCTCCCAGCCGCCGGGCGGGTCGGCGTTGATCACGCCCTCGGGCAGATCGCGATCGTCCATGGCGCACTCCCTTTCGTCGGGTCCCAGCATCCCGGAACGCACGAGGGGGACCTCAGGGGATTGACGCCTGTGGACGGCGACGGTAGAGCGCTCAGACGCGCTGCTGAAGGATGCCCGCGCGCTCGGGATGAGCGGCGAACCAGTCGGCGACGTACCAGCACATCGGCACGATCTGACGGTCGCCCGACTGCTCGAGCAGGCTCACGGCACGCTCGACGATCTCGCCCGCGTAGCCGTGTCCGCGGAAGCTGGGAACGGTGAAGGCCCGCGTCATCGAGACACTGCGCCCGTCGTCGCGGTAGTCCAGGACGCTCACGAGGTCGTCGCCCAGATACAGCGCGTAGCGGGAGGCATCCGTCTGGTCTTCGAAGCGGAACTCGGTCACCCCGCCAGGCTACGCCGTCGGCGGGGCGACCGAGGCCGTCTCAACCGAGCTCGTCGGCGGGCGGGATCGCGCGCGTGCGCGCGAGACGCCGGTACCAGAGCCCCGAGTCCTTGACGGTGCGCTCGAGGGTGTCGAAGTCGACCCGCACCACACCGAACCGCTTGGCGTAGCCGTAGCCCCACTCGAAGTTGTCCAGCAGCGACCACACGAAGTATCCGCGCAGGTCCACGCCCTGCTCGAACGCCCGATGCGCGGCGGTGAGGTGGCGCTGCAGGTAGTCGACGCGCTCGGCGTCGTGGACCGCGCCATCCGGTGCCACGTCGTCCGCGAAGGCGGCCCCGTTCTCCGTGATCATGAGCGGCTGCGCCGGGAACTCGTCGCGAAGCGCGAGCAGCAGCTCCTCCAGTCCTTCCGGCGCGATGTTCCAGCCCATCTCCGTGTACGGCCCCGGCTGCTCGACGAACTCGACGAGCTGGTCGCTGCCCGGCCAGGCCGTCCCGCCCGCGCTCGCCTTGTGCCCGTCGTTCTGCTGGCGCGGCGAAGAGCCGTCCCACAGGCGCACGGTCGCCGTCGAGTAGTAGTTGACGCCGAGCACGTCGATCGGCTGGTTGATCCGCTCCAGGTCGCCGTCCTGCACGAACGACCAGTCCGTGACGGATGCGGTGTCCTCCAGCAGATCGGCGGGGTATTCGCCCTTCAGCATGGGATGCGTGAAGGCACGGTTCGCGAGCGCGTCGATGCGGCGCACCGCCTCCCCCGACCGCTCGCCCACGCCGCGCAGGACATGGAAGTTGAGGGTGACGGAGTACTGCGGATCACCCGTCGAGGTCGCGCGCAGCGCCTGGACGGCGCGGCCGTGGGCGAGGTTCAGGTGGTGCACGGCAGCGAGCGCCGCGGCGGGCTCGTGACGGCCGGGGGCGTGACCGCCCTGGCCGTAGCCGAGGTACGCCGAGCACCACGGCTCGTTCAGTGTCGTCCAGGTGTGCACCCGGTCGCCGAGTGCTGCACCCATGACCTCGGCGTAGCGCTCGAAGGCATCGGCGGTCGCCCGCACGGGCCAGCCGCCCGCATCCTCCAGCGGCTGCGGCAGGTCCCAGTGGTAGAGGGTCGCCACCGGACGGATGCCGCGCTCGAGGAGCCCGTCGACCAGCCGCGAGTAGAAATCGATGCCGGCTCGGTTGACCTCGCCCGTGCCGGCGGGCATGATCCGCGGCCACGCGATCGAGAACCGGTAGGCGTCCAGGCCGAGCTCGGCCATCAGGTCGAGGTCGCTCTCCCAGCGGTGGTAGTGGTCGCACGCCACATCGCCGGTGTCGCCGTTCCACACCCGACCGGGTGTGTGGCTGAAGGTGTCCCAGATCGAGGGGCCGCGACCGTCTTCTGCGGCGGCCCCCTCCACCTGATACGAGGCCGTGGCCGACCCGAACGTGAATCCGGAAGGGAATACCAGGCCGCTGTCTCGGAAATCCGCGTTGCCCGCGCTCATCGGGTCACCTCCGCAAGGTCTGCGCGCAGCGTCTCGCTGCGTCCGTCGGGCGTGGTCACGAGCACCTCGGCGATGCCTTCTCCGCCGGGGAACACCCGCAGCGTCAGCCCCTCCAGGTAATCGTAGTCAGGCCGGTCGCTCCGGGCGCCCCAGGGCAGGACGGCACCCGGACGCACGTACAGCGGCAGGGAATCGACGCCGTGACGCTCGCGGCGCCACCCGCCCCCGGCGCTCTCCCCGGTCAGCAGATGGGTCCACTCGCCCTCCGGCAGATAGAACTCCACGTCGCCGTCCGCCGAGAACACCGGTGCGACGAGCAGGTCGCCGCCGAGCATGTACTGGCGATCGAGGTGGGCGCAGGTCGGGTCGTCGGGGAACTCCATCGCCATCGGGCGCAGCAGCGGCACGCCGTCGGATGCGGCCTCCACGCCGCGCTGGAACAGATACGGCATGAGCCGCATCTTCAGCTGGGTGAAGATGCGCGTGACCTCGACCGCCTCGTCATCGAAGTTCCACGGCACGCGGTAGGACTCCGAGCCGTGGAAGCGACTGTGGGAGCTCAGCAGGCCGAAGGCCGTCCAGCGCTTGAACACCTCGGGGTCGGGGGTGCCCTCGAACCCGCCGATGTCGTGACTCCAGTGGGCGAAGCCGCTCCACGCGAGCGAGAGACCGCCGCGGAGCGTCTCCGCCATCGACACGAACGTCGACGTGCTGTCGCCGCCCCAGTGCACCGGCATGGACTGCCCGCCGGTGGTCGCCGACCGCGCGAACAGCACCGCGTCGTCCGCGCCGCGCGCCTCGACGAGCACCTCATGCACGGCCGCGTTGTACAGGTGGGTGTAGAGGTTGTGCATCCGGTCGGGAGCGCTGCCGTCGGCGTAGACGACATCGAGCGGGATGCGCTCGCCGAAGTCGGTCTTGAAGCAGTCCACGCCCTGCGCGACGAGCGCACGCAGCTTGTCCTGGTACCACCGGGTCGCGTCGGGGTTCGTGAAGTCCACGAGCCCCATGCCGGCCTGCCAGAGGTCCCACTGCCAGACCGAGCCGTCCGCACGCCGCACGAGGAAGCCCTGTGCGGCCGCCTCGGCGAACAGCGGCGAGCGCTGGGCGATGTACGGGTTGATCCACACGCACACGCGGAGGTCGCGCTCGTGAAGTCGCCGCAGCATCCCGTCGGGATCCGGAAACACCCTCGGGTCCCACTCGAAGTCGGACCAGTTGAACTCGCGCATCCAGAAGCAGTCGAAGTGGAAGACCGACACAGGCAGCTCGCGCGCGGCCATCTCGTCGATGAACGATGTGACCGTCGCCTCGTCGTAGTCCGTCGTGAAGCTCGTGGAGAGCCACAGCCCATACGACCAGGCGGGCACGATCGGCGGACGCCCGGTGAGCGCGGTGTAGCGCGTCAGCACGTCCTTGGGGGTCGGGCCGTCGATCACGAAGTACTCGAGCACCTCGCCGGGCACGGAGAACTGCACCCGTTCGACCGTCTCGGACCCGATCTCGTAGGAGACGTGTCCGGGGTCGTTCACGAGCACGCCGTAGCCGCGGCTGGACACGTAGAACGGGACATTCTTGTAGGCCTGCTCACTGGAGGTGCCGCCGTCGGCGTTCCAGATCTCGACGCTCTGCCCGTTCTTGATGACGGGTCCGAAGCGCTCGCCGAGACCGTAGATGAACTCGCCAACGCCGAGGTCGAGCTGCTCGTGGACGAACGTGTGCGCGCGGACGCTGCTGCCGCCTGCCCTGGCGTTGTCGACGATCCCCGGATCGACCTGGGCGTCGCCGGCGAGGGTGATGTACCCCTGTGCCTTGTGCCCGCTGCCGGTGAGGCGCTTGTCGCCGGAGAAGAACTCCAGCGACCATGGTGCCCCCGCGGCGATGCGCGCGGTGAGGGATCCGGTGCGCAGGCGCGCACCTGCCGCATCCGCCTCGACCTCTGCGACGCCGGACGCGGCCGCGATGCCGAAGGAGAGCGGCGGGGTGCCGCCGTCGTGGTGGACGATGCGCACGCGCACCACCCCTTCGGCGGGCGAGGAGAGCGTGACCGTCAGCGTCGCACGGTTCAAGGTGTCTCCCCGGCGCTCGATGACCTTCGTCGGCGCCGTGATCACCAGGCCGGGGCCATCGAGCGTGTCGGTCTCCCAGATGTCGTACGCCTCCTGTGCGTACAGGGCCGTGACGCCGGGACGCAGCTGCCAGAAACCATCGGTGAACTTCATTACTTGACTGCTCCTGCGGTGATGCCGCGCGTGAGGGTGCGCTGGAAGATGAGGAAGAAGAGAAGGGTGGGGATGAGCCCCAGCAGGGCGGAGGCGCTGGTCGTCGTGACGTCCATGAGCCGATCGCCCTGCAGGACGCTGATCGCGACCGGCACGGTCTGGTTGGCGTTGGACACCAGGAACGTCAGCGGGATGAGGAACTCGTTCCACGTCCAGATGAAGAAGAAGATGACGAGCACCGAGAGCGTCGGACGACTGATCGGGAAGACGACGCGCCACAGGATCTGCCAGCGGCTGGCGCCGTCCATCGCCGCGGCCTCCAGGACCTCCTTGGGGAAGGTGCCGTAGACCGAGGCGAGCAGATACGTGCCGAAGGCCGCCTGGATCACCGTGAAGATGATGATCACCGACCACACGTTGTTGTAGAGCCCGACCGCCTTGGAGAGGTAGTAGAGCGGGTACAGCAGCGCCTCCTGGGGCAGGAGGTTCGCGAGCAGGAACAGCAGCACGATCCAGCTGCGCCCGCGCACCCGTCCGATGCCGATCGCGAACGCGTTCAGCACCGAGATGAGCACGGCCAGCAGCGCCACCATCCCCGAGATGAAGAACGAGTTCCACACCTTCTCGGGGAAGTTGACGCGCTCCCAGAACGCGGCGAGACCCGTGAAGTCGATCTGGCTGGGCAGTGCGAGGGGTCCCCCGTTCGAATAGTCGGCGGGCGACTTGAAGGAGTTCACGAGGATCAGATAGAACGGCGCGATCACGACGATCGCCCCGACGATGACGAAGGCGAGCATCAGCCAGTCGATGCCGCGCGGGCGGGTCATGCCCCCGCGACCGCGACGCGGCGTGCGCGGGGCGCGACGCCCTTCGTCCTTCGTGGTGGTCACAGCCATGGTGACGGCCATCAGCGACCCTCCCTTTCCTTGCGCTCCGCCGCGTTCTGCGCGCGGATGAAGAGCACGGCGACGATCGCGATGACGATGGTGAGTGCGGTGGCGATGGTCGCGCCGTACCCGACCTGCTGCGCCTGGAAGAACTCGCTGTAGGCGTAGTACGCGGGCACGATCGTCGACGTCCCGGGGCCTCCACGGGTCAGCACGTAGACCGGGCCGAAGACTTTGAGGGCCGCGATCGTGCAGGTGAGGGTGACGACGAAGATCTCCGGGCGGATGATGCTCATGGTGATCGAGCGGAAGCGCTGGAACCAGTTCGCGCCGTCGAGCTCGGCGGCTTCGTAGAGCTCGGGATCGACACGCTGCAGGGCCGCCATGAAGACGACGATCGGATAACCGAGCTGCACCCAGACGAGCACGACCATGATCGCGCCGAGGGCCGTGTCGGGACTGCCGAGCCAGTTGTGTGCGAGCGATCCGAGACCGATGCTCTCGAGGATCGTGTTGAGGGCGCCGTCGTCGGGACGCAGCACCCAGCCGATGACGATACCGGCGATGGCCGCAGGGAGGATCTGCGGAAGGTAGTAGGTCGCGCGCAGGAAGCTGGCGAGACGCCCGCCGTACTTGCGGCCGACGACGTCGAACAGGAGTGCGGCGATGATGAGGCCCAGCACCGTGGGCAGGATCACCATGGCGACGATCATCCAGATGCTGTTGCCGAACGACGTCCAGAACTTGGTGTCGCCGAACAGGCGCACCCAGTTCTCGACTCCGATCCACTCCGGCGGCTTGATGCCGCGCCAGCTCGTGAAGGAGAGGTAAATGTTCCAGACGAGCGGGATCAGGATCACGACGCTCAGCAGGATCAGGCCGGGGATCAGGTAGAGCCAGTAGCCGGCGGATCCGCGCCCGCGCTGCGGGATCAGCGGCTCCTCGGGCAGGGGCTTGGCGCGCCGCGTTCTGGGCGGCCGCACGAACGGGACGGCGGACATGACCGTCTCCTCACTTGGTCGAAGGGATGGGGGTGGCGGAGGGGCGGGCGCCCCCCCGCCACCGGAGGTCAGCCGCGCAGGCTCGAGACGTACGACTCGTACTCGTCACCGAGTCCGGTCTGCACCTGCTCGGGCGTCGAGCTGCCGTTGGCGAGGTTCTGCAGCTGGGCGACGAGCGTGTCGTAGAACGTCGGCGTGGGCCAGTCCGGGTAGAACGAGAGGCCGTCGGAGTCGAGGATCGAGTTGAACGCGGTGATGAGCTCCTTGCTCTTCTCATCCGTGATGTCGGACTCGTTCGCCGCCACCGGAACGCCGCCGTTGTTGCCGATGATCGCCTGGATCTCGGGCCGCAGCGTGATGTCGATGAACTTGTAGGCCAGATCCTTGTTCTTCGCGTTCTCCGGAACGACCCACAGGTTGCCCGAGGAGCCGAGGCTCAGCTTGCTGCCGGGGAAGTTGAAGATGCCCCAGTCGTACCCGCTGATCTCCTCGGTGAAGCGGCCGTACCACCAGCTGCCCGACACGAAGATCGGGTAGTTGCCGGCGATGAATGCGGTGCCCGCATCCTCCGCCTTCATGCCCGCCACGTCCGGCGAGATGTAGCCGGCGTCGACGTACTCCTTGAGGGTGTCGGTCGCGTAGGTGATGGGCTCGTCGTTCCAGTCAACCGGGTTCTTGTAGAGCTGGTAGTCGTCGACCCACGAGCGGTCGGCCTTGCTCAGCGCCAGCTGGTACCAGAGCTGCCCGAGCGGGTACTCCGCGCCCGCCTCGGCGAGCGGTGTGATGCCCTTGGCGACGAACGCATCGAGCACCTTCACGAACTCGTCGTAGGTCGTCGGCACTTCGAGGCCCGCATCCGCGAAGGCCTTCTTGTTGTAGTAGACCGTGACGAACTCGCCGTAGTTCGGGATGCCGTACCAGGCGTCGCCGCCCATGACGCCGTCCTCGCTGTAACGGGCCGTGGTCTGCAGCGACGGGGCGAGCTTGTCGGCCCAGCCGTTCTCCTCGACCGCCGACGTGATATCGGTGAGCAGACCCTGGCTGGCAAGGAGACCGGCGGTCGCGTTGCCCTTGTTGTACTCCATGATGTCCGGCGCCTCGTCCGAGTTCAGCACCTGGCTGGCGGTGGAGCGGATCTGCTCGAAGCCCTTGGCCTCGAAGTCGACCTTGGCGCCGGTCTCGTCTTCGAAGACCTTGATCGCCTCGTCCCAGGCCTTGCCCATGGCACTGTCTTCACCCTCGTAGTGCCAGAGCGTGAGGGTGTTGGAGTCCTCCGGGCTGCCGCCGCCGCCCGAGCAGGCGCTGAGGGCGAGGGCAGCCACGGCGACGCCGCCGAGCAGGATGAGGGAGCGGTGTGTGGTGCGTGATGTGATGCGTGCCATCTTCGGCACTCCTTTCATGGTGACCGTCGGTGGTCAGGTGTTGCGGGACGGGCGAAGCGACCTATCGAAGCGCTTCGATAACGCACAGGAGAAGGGACGGAGAGAGGTGGGTCATCTCGACGGGGCGGCGACGGATCCGACGTCGAGGTAGTGAGGGGCAATGAGGTGCACGCCCGGTTCCGGAGCGGATCCGGACAGGGCGGCGACGGCGAGCTCGACGGCGAGCTCGCAGCTTTCGGCGGGAACGAGAGGGATGGAATCGAGCGGCGTGCTGAGGGCGGCGGTGTCGAACGAGGAGCCCACGGAGACGATCGAGATGTCCCCGGGAACGCTCAGTCCCGCATCCGCGAGCGCGTCGAGCACGCCCTGGTGGACGTCCTCCGCGCAGTGCAGCACGATCGCACTCACACCCTCGGCCAGCAGGCCCCGCACCGCGTCGCGGATCGTCGCGGTCGTCGGACGCGACTGCCCGGCGTAGCGGAAGGCGGTCGTGACCCCGCGGCGTTCGGCCGCTCGCTCGAAGCCTGCGCGCACGCGCGGCGGGAAGTTCGAGCGTTCGTAGGAGATCTCGGGGTGGCCGAGCATGCCGATCGAGCGATGGCCCGCATCGATCAGCCGATCGGCCGCGAGAGCGGCGGCGCGTTCGAAGTCGAGGTCCACGCACACAAGCGATTCCCGATCGTTCGGCACCCCGATGAAGATGCTGGGAAGGGCGATCTCGCGAGACAGCGCCACGCGGGCGTCGTCGGGCGCGACGTCGAGCACCAGGATCGCATCGACCAAGCCGCTGGCGGCCACCCGCCGCATCCCGGCCTGCGCGTCCTCGTCGGTCAGGAGCAGGATGTCGTAGTCGTTGCGCCGTGCCGCGACAGCCGTGGCCAGCACGAACGCCATGTGCGTCGGGGCGTGGGTGTCGATGCGCAGCGGTTCGGTGAGCGCGAAGATCTGCGTCCTGCGCCCCGCAAGCATGCGCGCGCCGGCGTTCGGGCTGTAGCCGAGCTCGGCGACGGCCTTCTCGATGCGACGGCGGGTGTCCACGGCAACGGGTCGTTTGCCGCTGAGCGCGTAGGAGACGGTCGAGATCGACACACCGGCGGCCTGCGCCACCTCGTTGATCGTGACCATCTCATCCTCTTCGCCGGGTTGGTCGAAGCGCTTCGACGCTGCTTCGTCCAGGACTGTAGAACACGATCGGATGCCAGCGCAACATGTTTCGCGGAGAAAACAACAAAATCGCGGCCACGGCCCGTTTGACGCAGACACGCCCGACACGTCATAATCGGCCACATGACTGACAATGCACGTTCTCTGTCCGCCTGGGAGGCGAACGGGACTGCCGGCTCCATGATGGCCGGCCGCATTGTCATGTGTTGTCGAATGTGCCGCTGACTCGGTCACCCCGTCCGACGTCGCCGCGTATCTGAAACGCCGCGCGTCCTCTGCATCCGCTCCGTGATGCTGCGCACCCGGCCCTGACCCTGGGCCGCGACTGACAACACGCGAATCGGGCACGAGTCCCGGTTCCCCTTCCGGCAAGGAATCCGCACATGTCCACTCCCGTTGCTCTCGACGACCGCTCCATCGCCCGCCCCGCCCTGCGTCTGGTCACCGACGCTCCCGCAGCGACCGCTCCGGCGTCTGCCGCCGCCGAGCGGAGTCTTCCCGCGGGCACCGCGCCGCGCGGCTTCGCGCTCTACGTCGGCTTCGACGAGGCAAAGGCCGCCGCCTCCGGCGTCTCCCTCGGCACGATCGTCGAAGCGCTCCGCCGCACGCTGCACGATCTCGCTCCCGCCGCAGAGACCTATGCGACCGTCGCTCTCGCCCCCATCGGCGCCGGTGGCCGCGACGTCGACGTCGTGCGCCTGGCGTTGCACGAGCCCTCCGCCGTCGCACGCACGAAGCCCGAGATCGACGTCGAGGAGCGCGCCGAGGCCGGCGTCGTCGTCGACATCTCGCGCAAGCGCGTCCTGATCGACGGCGAGTCCGCCGCCTTCACCTTCAAGGAGTTCGAGCTGCTGCAGTACCTCGTACTGCGTGAGGGCCGCACGATCGAGCGCGCCGAGCTGGTCGGCTCCCTCTGGCAGCAGGGCGACGCGGACGCTCCGGGCGAGCGCACGATCGACGTGCACGTGCGTCGCCTGCGGGCCAAGCTCGGGCGCTTCGAGGACATCGTGCGCACGGTGCGCGGAGTCGGCTACCGCTTCGACCGGCACGCCGACGTCGCCATCCGATACGGCCACGGCACGCCTTCCCCCGACCGGTTCTGAGCCGGTCGGTCCGCTGTCGGCGGGCCGACGTAGGGTGTGCACATGGATGCGGGCACGTCGATGATCGGGCGCCGCCCGCCTCGTTCCGCCGCACCCGAGCACGCGCAATTTCGCGAGAGCGTCTACCGACCTCGCGGCGAGCTGGATCTGCAGCGCACCGTCGTGTTCCAACGGCGCGGGGCGCACGACCCCACCCTCGTCGTGGACGGCCACGTCATCTGGCGCGCGAGCCGAACTCCCGAGGGCATCGCCACCCTCGCCCTCCGCGCGAGCGGCATCGGGATCCGCCTGGCGGCCTGGGGCCCCGGCGCCGGCTGGGCGCTCGACCAGGCACCCGCTCTGTGCGGCGCGGAGGACGACCGCGGCGACTTCGACGCATCCCGGCATCCGCTCATCGCGTCGGCGCACCATCGCCATCCCGGGCTGCGCCTGAGCCGAACCGATCTCGTCTTCGACGCCCTCGCGAGCGCGATCTTCGAGCAGAAGGTCACGGGCCTGCAGGCGTTCGGAGCCTGGCGCCGGATCGTCACCTGGTTCGGCGAGCGCGCGCCCGGCCCCACCCCGCGCCCGATGTTCGTGCCCCCCACCGTCGACCAATGGCGACGCATCCCCTCCTGGGCGTGGCACCGCGCAGGACTCGAGCCGCCGCAGTCGCGCGCCGTGGTCAAGGCTGCTGCACACGGCGACAGCCTCGTGCGTGCACTGGCGGAGGCCTCGGACAACGTCCGTCGAGATCGCATCCTGACGAGCCTTCCCGGCATCGGTCCGTGGACCTCGGCCGAGACCCGCATTCGCGCCTGGGGCGATGCGGACGCGGTGAGCGTCGGCGACTACCACCTCGCGCACGAGGTGGGGCACGCGCTTACGGGCCACCGTGTCGACGACGATGTCATGCTGGAGCTGCTCGCCCCGTGGGCGGGGCAGCGTCAGCGGGTGATCCGGCTGCTGGCGGCCAGCGGCGTGCACGAGCAGCGTCGCGGCGCGCGCCTCGCTCCCGAGGATCACCGAACGCGCTGAGTCGCGCACGCCCTACGCTGGGCGCATGACGAACTCGAGAACGGGCTGGCCGCGCGGTCGCACCATGTGGATCCTCGGCACGCTGGCGCTGTTCGCGGCGGGTGTCGTGGTCGGCATCGCCCTGGGCTCGGTCTGGATCGGCCTGCTCCTCGCTCTGATCGTGTCCATCGGATGGCTCATCGCCTACGAGTCGTGGCGGGGTCGCAACGTCGGCATCTACGACAGAGACGACGACGGCGCCCAGCTCTGAGCGCGCTGACTGCTTAGCGGGACAACGATCGTCGTAGATCTATGGCGTCATTGACGATCACGAAGCCTCGGTGCTGACGCGACGTAAGCGGGACGACCGGAGGAGTAGGTTCTCATCATGGTTTCTCAGTCTCTCCAGCGGTGGACGACTGAACGCGCCGCGGCCATGGACCGGATGGAGAGAGTACACACCGCGGTGACCGGCGGCCTGAGGGGCCGGCCCCGTGACGTCACGGAGCTTAATCACGCGCTTTTCTTGCGCCTCGCGGCGGAAGTCCAAGGGTACTGCCGAGACCTCCACGATGAGTCCATCGCAGCGATGCTCACGCCACAGCTTGTTCCCAACCAGACTCTTCGGGACACCTTCAGGCATGCGCTTGAGGATGGCCGCAAGTTGGGCACGGGGAACGCGGGGCCCGGCAACCTCGGTAGCGACTGGACAAGACTGTCTATGCAGCTGTGGCCCGACCTCAATACCACCTATCCGTCTCCCACGGATGGCGCCGCGGATTGGAACCGACGACTTGAGTGGCTGAACAACGCTCGCAATGGCATCGCCCACAACGACGTCGCCAAAGTCGCTGCTGCTCACTCAGCACATCCACTTACGCTCAATACCTTCCGCGTCATGCGGCGACGCTTCACCAAATTCGCGTATGGGATAGACAGTGTTACGCGCGCATACTTGAATGCAGCTACCGGCACCGCGCCGTGGTGATGAGGAGGGGATATGCCATCGCAAAACGGCCGCACCCGTCCGCACGCGAGCGAGCCACTCAGTCCGAAGACCGGCACTCCGGTGCGCGTACGATTCGGCAACCGGGACTCGACGGGCACGATCGTGGGGCGAACGATCACTGGCAGGTACAACGTCAAAATTGACATTGTCGGAGCCGATGAACCGGTAACGGCGAGCTACTCGCGTGAAGAGTTGCGCCTAGCCAACTGACTTCGGGATGTGGTGCGCACTTGACTGCCCAGCTCCGCGCCCGGGTCGAATCGCGCGCCACCCCTGGAGGGCGCGCACAGCGCGCTCCTAGGATGGGGCGCGTGACCACCACAGATCCCGCCCTGCCACCGATCGATCCCCCCGCCGCATCCGGACCTGCTCTGCAGCTTCGCGGCCTGACCAAGCGCTTCGGCGACAAGGTGGCCGTCGCGGGCATCGATCTCGATGTGCCGACCGGCTCGTTCTACGGGCTCGTCGGCCCCAACGGAGCGGGAAAGACGACGACGCTGTCGATGGCCACGGGCCTGCTGCGCCCCGATGCCGGAACCGCTGTCCTGCACGGGGTCGACGTGTGGCGCGACCCGGTCGCCGCGAAGGCGATGATCGGCAACCTCGCCGACGGCGTGCGCCTGTTCGACCGACTCACCGGTGAGCAGCTCATCACCTACACGGGGATGATGTTCGGCCTGGCGCGCGACGAGGTGGCCGCTCGCACCGCCGACCTGCTGACCCTCATGGATCTCACAGAAGCCGCCGGCACCGCCGTCGTCGACTACTCCGCCGGCATGACGAAGAAGGTCGCGCTCGCGTGCGCCCTCGTGCACGCGCCCCGCATCCTGGTGCTCGATGAGCCGTTCGAGTCGGTGGATCCGGTCTCGGCGGCGAACATCGAGGACGTGCTGCGCAGCTACGCCGGCAGCGGCGGCACGGTCATCGTCTCGAGTCACTCGATGGATCTCGTGCAGCGTATGTGCGACCACGTCGCGGTCATCGCGAGCGGACGCGTCCTGGCGGCGGGCACGATCGACGAGGTCCGGGCCGGCCAGAGCCTGCAGGATCGCTTCGTCGACCTCGTCGGCGGCCGTCACCACTCGGAGGGACCGCAGTGGTTGCGACTCTCCTGAAGCTGCGCTTCCGCGTCCTCGGCAACACCCTCGCCGCCAACCCGTGGCAGCTCGTCGGGTTCATCCTCGGCGGTCTCTGGGCCGTCGGGCTCCTGATCGGCGTGTGGATCGGACTGTTCGCGGCGGGCTTCGCCGGCCTCGATGTGGTGACGATGGTCGTGACCGCGGGCGGCGGAATCCTCGTGCTCGGCTGGGCGCTCGGGCCGTTGTTCGTCGCCGGCGTCGACACGACGCTCGATCCCGTCAAGCTCGCCCCGTTCCCCCTGACGACGAACAAGATGATGGTCGCCCTCACGGCCGCCGGGCTCACCGGCATCCCCGGCATCGCCTCGATCGCGGGCGCTCTCGGCCTCTTCCTCGCGCTGTGGCGCTGGCCGATCGCTCTCGTCGCCGCTCTCGTATGCATTCCGCTCGGCATCCTCACGTGCGTCGTCGTGTCGCGGCTCATCGCCGCGCTCAGTAGCAGCGCGGGCGGGAACCGCCGCACTCGAGAGCTCCTCGGCGGTCTCGCGTTCCTCGTGATCATGCTCGCCGGCCCCATCACGATCGGCATCATGAACCTGCTCGATGCGGGGGTCAGCGCCGCGGGCAGTTCCACCGACCGCATCGGTGGCATCATCTCCGCGGCCTCATGGACACCGATCGCCGCCGCGTGGGCGGTGCCGGCGACGCTCGCCTCGGGCGACATCCTCGGCGGCATCCTGAAGCTGTTGATCGGGGCAGCGACCCTGGTCCTCCTCTGGTGGCTGTGGCGACGTTCGCTGGCCGCGGCCCTGGTCTCGCCGCCGCGTGCTCGCACCGCCACGGTGAAGGCGGGCAAGATCGGCTGGTTCGGCCGTATGCCCACCGGCGGCACGGGCGCGACGTGGGCGCGTGCGCTGACGTACTGGCTGCACGACCCGCGTTACCTTCGTCAGCTCCTGGTGGTACCGGTGTTCCCGGTGCTCATGCTGTTCTACTCGGGCGGCGACCTGCGCAGTCCGATGTTCGCCTACTCCGCCGTGCTCGTCGCGTTCGTCCTGAGTGTCGTCTCCTACGCGGATGTGTCCTACGACGGCACCGCCTTCGCGACCGTGCTCGCCACCGGCGTGCGCGGTCGGCAGGACCGCGCGGGGCGTCTGCTCGCCGCCGCGGCGCTCGGGGTGCCGGTCACCATTGCGATCGCCGTCATCACGGTCGGGCTGTCCACGGAGTGGTCGTTGCTGGTTCCGGTGCTCGGCGCGAGTCTCGGTCTGCTGCTGACCGGATACGGTGTGTGCGCGATCAGCTCGGCATCGATCGTCCAGCCCGTCCCCGCTCCCGGTGACAGCCCGTTCAAGCGGGTGCCGGGAGCGAGCGTGGTGACGGCGCTGCTGATGTTCCTGATCTGGATCGGGATCGCGATCCTGTCGTTGCCCTCCCTCATCCCCGCGATCCTCGCCGGCGTGACGGGCGACGCGATGTGGGGATTCGTGGCGCTCGCGGCGGGCCTCGTTCTCGGCGTCGTGTTCGCGATCATCGGGGTGCTGGTGGGCGGCCGCGTCTTCGATCGCAATGCGCCCGCCCTCCTCGCGCAGTTGCAGAGCTTCAAGGGCGCCTGACCGCGCCGAGCATGAGGGTCCCGGAGCGCACGCTCCCGGGGCCCTCATTGCGTGGTGGTGTCAGGCGGGAAAGAGCTCCTCGAGCACGCGGATGACGCCGTGCTCCAGGTGCGAGGGCGCACGCAGCCGGGCGCGGGCGGCCACATCCGGGTGCGCATTCGCCATGGCGTACGAGTGGTAGGCCGCATCCATCATCTCGAGATCGTTCAGATAGTCACCGAAGACGGCGGTCTGCTCGGGTGAGACGTCCAGCACCTCCTGCAGGCGCTCGAGCGCGACGCCCTTGTTGATGCCACGGTTCATGACATCGACCCAGTGCGCGCCGGAGACGACGACCTGGTGGGTGCGGGCGATCTCGGACAGCGCCGGGCCCGCACCCTTCTCCGCGTCACCGAAGTCGTAGACGGCGATCTTGAGGATGTCGTCGTCGACCTCCCGAAGATCGGGCACATGCTCGAGCAGGGCGTAGTACTTCGCCGCCTCCGCGCGGAACGCGTGATCGTCGCGCTCGATGCACGCCGAACGCTTGCCGCAGAGCACGACGCCGACATCGTGGCTCATCCCCCGCACTCGACCGAGGACGTCGGCGACGAGAGCGTGGTCGAGGGTGTCGGAGGCCAGCTCCTCGCCGTCGCGCACGACGTACGCGCCGTTCTCGGCGATGAAGACCATCCCCTCGGCGTGATCTTCGAACTCGCGCCGCAGAGTCGCGTACTGGCGGCCGCTGGCCGGCGCGAAGAGGGCTCCGACGCGCCGCATCCGCTCCAGGATCGGCCACAGCCCGTCCGGGACGCGGCCGTCGCCGTCGAGGAGCGTGCCGTCCATGTCGACGGCGACCAGGCGGATGTCGGATGTGGGCTCACTCATCCCTCCATCCTCCCCGATCCGCTAGACACGAGGTCGCGACCGATTTGGAACCGATCCGACCCCTGCGGACAGTAAGGAGTATGGATTCTCTCGCGACCGACTCCGAAGACTGGAGTCGAGCCCGTGCCGGCGACAGGAACGCCTTCGCCCTTCTCGTGGACAGGCACGAGGATCGCCTCTTCCGGCGAGCAGTGCGCGTTCTGACCACGCGGGAAGACGCGAAGGATGCGGTCGCGATCGCGTTCTTCGAGCTCTGGCGGCATCGGGCCGCAGTACGGCTGGTCGACGGTTCACCGCTGCCGTGGCTGCTGACGACGGTCGTCCACGCAGCCCGGAACCTCGAGAGATCCACGCGACGATATCGCGTCGCGCTCAGCGGGATACGCCCGGAGAACGTGCCGGCGCCGCGTACGCCCGACGAGTCGGGGGTGCTTGCGGCACTGCGACGACTCAGCCGGCGCGAGCAGGAGGTATTGGTGCTCGTCGTACTCGAGGAATACAGCGAGGCGGAGACCGCCGTGGCCCTCGGCATTCCCGCAGGGACCGTGAAGTCCAGGCTCGCCCGAGCGAAAGCGCGACTGCGAACCGACATGGAAGGGCTGGTGTGACATGGCAGAGAACCTGACACCTCGCGAACACGGTGATCTCGTCACGGGTGTGATGGGAGGCATCGAGCGGATCGAGCACGCCCGCCGCACGCGCCGCCGTGCGTTCGCCGTCGTGACCGCCACCGCGGCCGTCGCCGTCGTCGTCTCGATCAGCGCCGCCGTATGGCTTGCTCCCCTCCCGCAGCAGGCGACCCCGCCGACGCCGACGATATCGGCCACCCCGACGCCCACACGGACCGCGACGCCCACGCCCACGCAAACGCCCACACCCGATCCCATGGCGACACCACCCGTCTCGGCGTCGCCCGCGGGCTGGGTGCTGAGGCCAGATGGTCTCGGTCCCGTGGAGCTCGGGATGCCGCTCGAACAGGCCGCGGCGGAGGTCGGCGGGATGACACTCGCGTGCGCAGGGGCGTACTACGGGTTCGACAGCTCGCTGTGGATCGCCGGCTGGCAGACCGATGTCGTGAACTCGGTGGAGTGGTACGCCCGCGACGGCGGCACCGTCGGCCCGCGCACGGCCGAGGGCATCGGAATCGGCTCGACGATCGATGAGGTGAGAGCCGCGTACCCTGACGGCGTCGACGTGAATCGCCAACGGCCTAACATCCAGGCCGGCAAGCTGTTCTTCCAGCTCAACACCGACTCCGGCTTGGTCGATGGCGTCGGCGTGACGAACACCGACGTCCCCTGGGAGTACTGCGGATGAACCGGCGCGCTCAGGCGGTCGCCGCCGCCTGGCCTGCGAGCGGGGCCGGCGTCTCGGCGTAGCTACGCGAGAGACGCCGGTACTGCGGCGACAGGAACGCGATGACGACGATCACCAGCATCACCAGGCTCGCCGCGACGAACACGAGCGCGATCCCCCGCGCCTCACCGTCGCCCAGCAGCCAGCGCCACCCGTCGCGACCCGCGTCGGTGCGCATGTAGGGGATGAGCCAGAACTCGGCGAGCGGGCCGATGAGGAAGGCGGAGATCGGAGCGGCCGCGGACTCGATGCTCGCCGCGAACCCGAACACGCGCCCCTGCGTCTCGTAGGGCACCACCCGCTGGATGATCGTCTGCTCGGCGGCCTCTGCCACCGGCATGAGTGCCATGAACACCAGCATCCCCACCGCGTACAACCACCACCATTCGCGGAGGGCGAAGGTGAGCCCCAGCACCGAGACGCCGACGTTCACCCACAGGAGCGTTCGCACAGGGTTCTTGCCGAGGCCGAACTTCGCGACGAGACCGCCGCCGATGATGAAGCCGATACTGGTGACACCGAGCACGATGCCCCACACCTCGACGCTGAAGAGCGTCAGACCGTACGGGTCCATGAGCGCCATGAAGACGCCGCCCACGAGGTTGTTGAATGTCGTGAACAGCAGGAGCGGCATGAGCCCGGGCACCGACCGGATGGCGGGCAGCACTCCGCGGAAGGTGAGCCGGCGAGGCGGCGCGTCCGGATCGTGCGCGACTCCTCGTTCGGGGATCGGGACGAACAGCAGATGGACGAAGGCGACGGCGGTCGCGACGATCGCGATGAAGACGGTCGACCCCATGCCGAGCAACCCCACCGACAGCCCCGAGAAGACGCTCGTGACCATGAACGCGACACCTTGGACGGCGCCCACGAGCCCGTTCGCGCGGTCGCGGCGCTCGCCCGGCACGAGAAGGGTGACCGTCGTGGACAGCGCGATGTTGCGGAGGTTCTCGACGACCCCGCCGATCAGGATGACGCCCGCGAACAGCCAGAACCACGGGCCGCCCCAGTCGATGAGCGCGGATGCGGGGAGTGCCAGGAAGAGGGCGCCCGCGAGCAGGTACGTGGCCAGGGTGATGAGGCTGGAGAGCACCATCACGGCCTTCTTCTTCATGTGGTCGACGATCGCCCCGAACACGACACCGAACACGGCCACCAGCAGCATGTAGCTGCCGCCGATGATGGAGGTGGCGAGCACGTTGCGGGTCTCGAGATAGGCCCAGAACGTGAGCGCGAACCAGAGGTAGCTGGTGGTCACGTTGGCGACGAGCGTGTTGGCCAGTACCTGGTAGAAGCTGCGCATGCGCGAGGTGCGGGCGTGCTCGGCCGTGTCGGGGCTTTCGAGCATGGCGGGCTCCGCTTCGCTGGATGGTGGGTCCATCATGACGCCGGGCGCCGACATGCGCGAGGCTTCGGGTTTTCCCGAACCCGGTCGTCGGGATTGCTCCGATGTGGCCCGGGCGGTGCGCCCCTACGTTGGAGACATGACTTCCGCAGCTCCCACCGTGCGACGCGCGAGGCGCTTCGCCCCGGCGCAGACCGCCGGGGCCATCGCCCAGCTCGCCGCGCTCGGCCTCATCGGCCCCTTCATCCTGAGCACCCTGTTCGGCCTGCTCGGCACCGGACTCGGGCTCGTGCCGGCCCTCGGCGTGGGTCTGATCGTGCTCGTCGGACTCGTCTACGTCATGTACGCGGTCGGGTGGCTGGAGATCGCGCGGATCGACGGGCTCTACGGACTCGGCCTCCCGGCCCCGCGCTTCAGCCCCCGACTCCGACCGGGCTTCGGCGGCTACCTGCTGTCGCTCTGGCACCAGTTCATCGATCCCTCGATGTGGCGGGCGCTGGCCAACACGGCGATCGCCACCGTCATGGGCGTCACCGTCATCAGTCTCGTCTCGATCGTCACCGGCGCGATCGGCGTCGCCTTCGCACCCCTCTCGGGAGCCGACGAGGTGTGGGTCGGGGTGGGCATGGTCCCCGCCGGCTGGGCTCCGGTGGTGGGGATCCTGACCGCGCTGCTCGCACTGGCCGCCACCGTCGGACTCGGCATGTTGCACGGCGTGATCAGCCGCGCCATCCTCGGCCGCTCCCGCACGGCGATGCTGGCGCAGGCGGCGCGCACCTCCGACGCACAGCGGGCCGGCGCCATCCGCGCCGCCGATGTCGAACGCACCCGCATCGAACGGGACCTGCATGACGGCGTCCAGCCGCGTCTCGTCTCGGTGGGCATGACCCTGGGACTCGCCCAGCAGAAGATCGACGACGACCCGACGGCCGCCAAGGCGCTCCTCGAAGAGGCGCACACCTCCACGAAGGCCGCGATCACCGAACTGCGCCAGCTGGCCCGCGGCATCCACGCCTCCGTGCTCGACGACCGTGGACTGGATGCGGCCCTGTCCGCCCTCGCGGCCCGCTCGCACGTGCCGGTGGCGCTGGACGTACGCGTGGACGGCCGATGCTCCCGAGAGGCCGAGACCGCGGTGTACTTCGCGATCGCCGAGTCGCTCACCAACGCGGCAAAGCACTCGCGTGCCGCCGAGTGCCGTGTGGTCGTCCGCGTCCGCGACGGCGGCACGCTCTGGGCCCGCATCGAGGACAACGGCATCGGCGGTGCGCGGGTGCTGCCCGGCGGCGGCCTCGACGGGATCTCCAACCGCATCCTCGCCGCCGGCGGCAACGTCCGCCTCGACAGCCCGCAGGGCGGGCCGACCGCTCTGGAGGTGAGTGTGCCGTGCGCATCCTGATCTGCGAGGACTCCGTCCTGCTTCGCGAAGGACTCGTCCGACTGCTGGCGGACGCCGGACACGACGTGGTCGCAGCCCTCCCGGACGCGAGCGAACTCGACGAGAGCGTCGTCGCCACCGATCCGGAGCTCTGCATCCTCGATGTGCGCCTCCCCCCGACGTACACCGACGAGGGCATCCGTGCGGCGCTGCGCCTGCGCGCGGCGCACCCGCAGCTACCCGTGCTCGTGCTCTCGCAGTACGTCGAAGAGAGGTATGCGAGCGAGCTGATCGCGGCGAACGGCGGAGCGCTCGGCTATCTGCTGAAGGACCGGGTCGCGGATGTCGCCGACTTCCTCGACACGGTGCGCCGAATCGGCGGCGGAGCGACCGTGCTCGACCCCGAGGTCATCGCGCAACTGCTGAATCGCCGCACCCGCGACGAGCGGATGCAGCGGCTCACCGAGCGCGAGTCGACGGTTCTGGCGCTCATCGCCGAGGGGCGGTCGAACCAGTCGATCGCAGCGACCCTCTTCCTCTCAGAGGCATCCGTCGAGAAGCACATCACCGCCATCTTCCAGAAGCTCGAACTCGAGCCCGGCGAATCGGGCAACCGCCGCGTTCTCGCCGCCCTCGCGCACGTCGAGCACGGCGCCGGCGAGACCGGCCCGCAGACACCTCAGACAGGAGCATCACGATGACCACGCTCACCCCTCCCCCTGCGACTCCCGACGAGGCCGCGCCCTCGAGCACGGCGACGCCGCCCCGGCATCCGGCCGGCAAGGCCGTCGCGATCACGGCGATCGTCATCGGCGCCGTCATCCTGGGCGGGACCGTGGTCTCGGGCGCCGCCAACGCCGTCACCTCCTCGCTACCGACTTCCTCGCAGACGCTCACCGCGTCGACCGCCGGCGTCACCGAGGTCGACGTGGATGCCAGCGCGGCGCTGTTCGAACTGCGGTTCGACGACGTCGACGAGGCTCGGCTCGAGGTGACGTCCGGCCGATCCGCGTGGCGGATGGAGCGTGACGGCGACGAGCTGAAGATCAGCGCTCCGGACGGGTTCTTCGGCATCGGCTGGATCGGCCAGCAGCCGCGCGTGATGCTGACGCTTCCGCGGACGCTCGAGGGCGTCGACGCGTCGCTCACCCTCTCCGCGGGAGAGCTTCGCGCCACGGGCACGTTCGGCGATCTCGACACGCACCTCTCCGCCGGCAGCCTCATCGTCTCCGGCGAGGCCCGAACGATCGACACCTCCATGAGCGCCGGAAGCTCCGACATCCGACTGTCGGGTGTCACCGAGGCCGAGTTCGAGCTCTCGGCGGGCGACCTGACGGCCGAGTTGACCGGTAGCGCTCCACGCAGCGTCGACATCGGCGTCAGCGCCGGCTCCGCGGATGTCACCGTGCCGCGCGGCAACTACGACGTCCGCTCCAACGTGGAGGCGGGCGGGGTCGACAACCGGCTCTCCGCAAGCAGCGGCCCCCGCATCCCGGTCAAGGTCCGCGTCTCCGCGGGCGACGTCACCCTCCGCGACAACGGATAGGCGCGAACGCGCACTCATCGTGCGAGCGAGCATCCGACCGGGTGCTCGCTCGCACGTTGGGTGCTCAGTCGGCGAGGGTGGGGCGATGATGGGGGTGTGACGTCCTCCTCCTTCTCCGCATGGCTGCGGGCGCAGCCCTCGCTCGCCGGGGTGGCACCGGCTCTGGACACGGCGAGTCTTCCCGATGAGCCTCACGTGCTGTTCGAACACTGGCTGCGCGGTGCGGCGGGCGCCGGCGCCGCCGAGCCGCACGTGGCGACGCTCTCGACCGTCGACGCGGACGGGCTGCCGGACGCCCGCGCGCTGATCCTCAAAGACGTCGGTCCCCGCGGATGGGCGGTCGCGGGACCTCGGTCGTCCGCGAAGGCCGAGCAGCTCGCGGCGCGCCCGGTGGCAGCACTCAGCTTCTGGTGGCAGCCGATCGTCCGCGCCGTCCGGCTGCGCGGCGGGATGCAGCCCGCCACCGCCGCCGAGATCGCAGCGGATTTCGAGGCCCGCCCGGAATCCGCGCGTGCCGGCCGGACGCCCGAGGACTGGATGCTCTGGTGGCTCGATCCCACGCACGTCGAGTTCTGGCAGGGCTCGCCCGACCGGCGCCACATGCGCATCATGTACGAGCGGCAGGGTGAGACCTGGCATCGCGAGGTGCGCGGCGGGGAGTCGGCCGCCACTCCGGCGAGAGCAGAATCCCGGCGATAGCCTCGAAGGATGCAGGACGAGCACGGCCTCTCGGGCGGGAACTCGGCGGGCGCCGTCGTCCGCGCGGGTGACACGGTCCGCAAGCCGTGGACGCCCGCATCTCCGCACGTGCACGCGTACGTCACCTCCCTGCGCGAGGCCGGCGTCGACGCGCCCGCTCCGCTCGGCCGCGACGAGCAGGGTCGTCAGGTGTGGGAGTTCGTCCCCGGCGCGCTGGCGGAGTCGGGCCTGACGCGGCCGGAGCTTCATCGCGCGGGCGCGCTGGTGCGCGCCATCCACGATGCGAGCGCGGGGTTCGAGGCCCCACCGGGCGCCACCTGGGATTCCGCGATCCCGGCGCCCGGCGCCGAGCTGGTCTGCCACAACGACCTCGCCCCGTGGAATCTCGTGACCGGCGAGCGATGGGTGTTCATCGACTGGGATGCGGCGGCACCCAGCACCCCGCTCTGGGACCTCGCGTACGCCGCACAGGCCTTCACGCTCAACGACCCGTCGTGTTCCCCCGCCGACGCCGCAGCGGATCTGGCCGCGTTCGTCGACGGCTACGAGGCGGACGCCGCGCTGCGTGCGGCTCTGCCCGCGGCGATGGTCGCGCGCACGGAGGCGATGCACGAGCTTCTGCGGTCGTCGCACGCCGAAGGCCGGGAGCCCTGGGGGTCGATGTTCCTGTCGGGTCACGGCGATCACTGGCTCGCCGCATCCCGTTACGTACGAGAGCACGCGGATGCCTGGGCCGAGGCGCTGAACGCGCACCGGCTATGAGGCACCGAGGATGCTGCGCAGAGCCTCCGTGTAGTCCTCGAACGCGCGGCGTCCCTCTTTCGTCAGAGACAGGTAAGTGACCGGCGTCCGCCCCCGATGGGTCTTCTCGACCATGAGGTAGGAGGCCTCCTCGAGCTTGCGCACATGAGTGGAGAGGTTGCCGGCTGTCATGTCGAGCAGTTCCTGCAGTCGCGGGAACGACACACCGGTGCCGGGGCTGAGCGCGGCCAGGGCGGCGGTGATGCGCAATCGAGCCGCCGCGTGGATGACGGGGTCGAGCTCCGTCACCGTGCCACCGAAGCTGCCGGTCGACGGCCGATCCACAGCGCGACGTAGGCGGCGGCCAAGAGGAAGACCCCGCCGCCGGCCGCGGCGAGTACGAGCAGGGACGAGCCGGTGAACGGCGCGATGACGGCGACGATCACGAGCCACGCGCCCATGGCGATGGTCGGCCAGTTCGGCCAGATACCGCCCGCAATCACGTACATGACACCGACGAAGAGAACTCCGGCCACCGGCAGGAAGACCCACAACAGGTCGGGGTCCATTCCGTTGTTCACGAGGCCCAGTCCGACGACGAACAGACCGAGGAGCCCGACCGGCCACGCCAGGCCGAAGACCGGTCCCGCCCACTCGATCTGTCCGGTGTGACGCAGACCGCGCCCCATTCGCGCCCCGACGATCGAGCTGACGACCAGCGCCCCCACCATCACCACGCCGCAGACCGCGAGGGCGACAGTGGCCGCCACCACGTCATGCTCCACCAGCCAGAGTGCCCCGAAGCCGATCAGGAAGGCCAGGCCCCAAGCGAGCAGGATCCACGGCACACCCCGCGCCTGCTGTCGTGCCAACGCGCGCTTCTCATGCTCGATCACGTGAAGCATCGCGGCGGGTGAGTCAGAGGAGGAAGCGTCGGCGGAGGTCATATCTACTTTGTATCGCAAAGTAGTCTTCGGAAGCAAGAGGAATGTTCCGCGCCCCCTCAGAGCCCGAGTATGCGCTTACTTCGCTCGAAGAGTTCGCGGGCCAGCGTCGGATCGTCCGCCTGCGCATGGGTCCGCGCGGGCTTGCGCTTCACGTAGTACTCGCCCGGTGCATAGTCCCGACCCGAAGCACCCTCAGCGAGGTACACGAGGGTGTCGGCACCCTTGGGGATGCTCGTGAGGAAGAGCTTCTTGAGGGGCGTCTGGTAGATCAGGCGCATCGGTGAGCTGGGCGCGTTCGAGAAGCTCGTCGCGATGTTGCCCGGGTGGAACGCCACGGCGCTGATGCCCTGCGCGCGGTAGCGACGATCGAGCTCCTTCACGTGGAGGATCTGCTCGAGCTTGGCGGTGCCGTAGGCGCGCGTGGCGCTGAAGGAGCGCTCGTTGTCGAGGTCGTCGATATCCAGCTGACCGAACAGTCGTGCGCCCACGCTGGAGGTGTTGATGATCGTGGCCGTCGAGGCGATGAGCCGCTCCATGAGCAGCTGCGTGAGCAGGAACGGCGCGAGGTAGTTCACCTGGAAGGTCATCTCGTGTCCGTCGATCGTGCTCTCACGCACCTTGCCGAAGATGCCACCGGCGTTGTTGGCGAGCACGTCGATGCGGTCGTACTGCGTGAGCAGATCGTCCGCGAGCTCTCGGACGCTCGTGAGATCGGCGAAGTCCGCGAGGTGCACGCGCGCACCCACCTCCCGGGCGATCTGCGCGGTGCGCTCTCGATTGCGCCCGACGGGGATGACGGTGTGCCCCTGCGCGTGCAGCGCCCGCGCCGCCTCCCGCCCGATGCCGTCGCTCGCACCGGTGATCACGATCGTCTTGCCCGCCATGAGGCCTCCTTCGCCGTAGCTCGCGAAAGCCTAGTCATCGTTGTCAGCGAGGCAGCATGAAGAAGAGTCCGAGCGCAGCGAGCAGAAGTGCCGCGAGCGAGACCACGAGCGCATGCGCGTTGCCCCCGTATCGCGCCGAGCGCGCCAGAGCGATGATCGCCAGCAGCACCCAGAGCCACGAGGTGAACATGAATGCCGCCATCGGCATGAGCGCAGCCATGCTGCTCGCGCCGCTGGTGGTCAGCATGATCCACGAGAAGGACGCCCAGATGATCGCCAAGGGCACGAAGGCGACGTACGAGAGAACGAGATTCAACGCCTGCGGCGAACGCGGGCGACCGCGCTGGTCAGAGTTCATGTCGTCCTCCGGCGTCGATGGGTCGGAAGTGCCACCGTACCCGGTCTGATCTCGTCACGACACGCGGCAGATGATCTCCCCGTGCAGGACCGAGAACCAGCCGTCGTCGGATGCGGCCCACTCACGCCACCCGGCGGCGATCCGGTCGAGCTCGTCGGCGTCGGTGTCGGGGCTGCTCTCCAGCTGCCGTGCGAGCGCGGACTGACGGATGCGGTCCGCCCACAGATTGCCCCACCACATCCGCTCATCCGCGCTCGCGTAGCACCATGTGCTGGACGACGCGCTGATGTCGGTGAGCCCTGCCTCCCGCGCCCAGGAGAGGAGGCGTCTGCCGGCATCCGGTTCGCCGCCGTTGGCGCGCGCCGCCGCCTGGTACAGCTCCAGCCAGCGGTCCAGCTCGGGCGACTGCGGCCACCACGCGAACCCGGCGAAGTCGGCGTCGCGCACCGCGATGATCCCGCCGGGTCGGGTCACCCGCGCGAGCTCCCGCAGCGCCTGCACCGGATCCGAGACGTGCTGCAGCACCTGATGGGCGTGCGTGACATCGAACGAGTCGTCGCCGAACGGCAGGGCGTGCACGTCCGCGATCCGCACGTCGACGTTCTCGGCTCCCCGCTCTCGAACGGTCGCACGGGTCAGCGCCGCCTCGCCCTCGCCGATCTCGGTGGCAGTGACGTGGGCCACGCGATCCGCGAGATCGACCGTGATCGTGCCGGGCCCGGCCCCCACATCCAGCAGTCGGTCGTCGGCTCCGAGGAAGGGCACGAGGTAGGCGGCGGAGTTCTCGGCGGTGCGCCAGCGGTGCGAGCGCAGCACGGATTCGTGGTGACCGTGGGTATAGGTGGACATGCCTCCACATTCCGGCTTCGAGCCGCCCCGGCGGAAGACCGTACTGTTCATAGGAGCGACCCACCCACCCAGCCGAGAGGAGCCGACCATCTCGAACGAACTCGGCAACTTCCTCCGCGCTCGCCGTCAAGACAGGGCGCTCGCGCCCGGCCACGACGCCCCCGGCGCCAGGCGGACTCCGGGCCTACGCCGGGAGGAGGTCGCGACCCGCGCCGGGATCAGCGTCGACTACTACATCCGTCTGGAGCAAGGACGCGAGTCCCACCCGAGCGACGCCGTGCTCGCCGCCCTCGCCCACGCGCTCGCGTTGTCGCCGGATGCGGCGCGACACCTCGTGCGGCTTCGCGACGCCGACGCCGCTCCGGCGGATCCGACCTCCGACGCCGATCTCGTCCCGCGGATGTCGGCTCTCGTCGCAGCGATCCGTCCGCAGCCCGCGTACGTGCTCGACAGGTTCAGCACGATCGTCGCAGCGAACGAGGAGGGGATGTCGCTGTACGCCGGGCTCGCCGAGCTTCCGCCCGGGCACCGGAACACCTGCCGTTATCTGCTCACAGACCCGCGCGCCAGCCAGACATTCCTCGACTGGGAGGAACTCGCCCGCGGCGCCGTCGCCCACCTCCGCGCGGCGAACGTCGACCGCCTCGACGATCCTCGACTGGGAGATCTCGTACGCGAGCTCGGGGCGAAGAGTCCGCAGTTCGCGGCGTGGTGGGGCGGGCACATCGTCGAGCGGCGCCGGGGCGCGACCACCCGCATCCGCGGGACAGACGGTGTCGTCGTCGAACGGAGCTACGAGATCCTCCACCTGCCGGACGACGCCGTGCGGCTCACGATCTGGCTCCCGCCGGCGGCACGAGCACCCGACCTACACTCGTGCCCATGAGTGCGTTCCTCCCAGGTTCCCGCGGCACGCAGCCGTGCCCCAACTGCGGCGCCCAGGTCGCGCAGTCGGACCGGTACCCTGAGTATCTCTGCGACGAGTGCGAAGCTCGCGCCGTGGATGCGGACGGCGCCCGCGTCACCGGATCGAACGCCTCCTTCGGCGGCGGCTTCGTCCTGCACTGGCCGGACGGCGAGCACGAGTCCCTCCCGTGCGCCTCGGCGCGGGTGTGGGTCGACGGACGTGAGTGGGAGTACTCCGAGGCGCGCTTCGGCGGGGTGCTGATTACCCCCGTCCGCGACCGCTAACCCGACAGTCGGCTATGCGTCAGCAAAGAATCACGAAAAGGTAACGGAAACCTCTTCCCCTCCGTTATCTCACCGTTATAGAGTGCTCGCACGGTAGTTGTTTTGCTGTGGCAGCTACCGACATGTGATTGCAGGACACTCTTGGTGCAAAGGGACAAGGGCCGGTCGGAAGCCTCTCCGACCGGCCCTTACTGCTGTCCGCGATGCGTCAGCTCTGCGACTCCGAGACCTGCAGCGCGGGGGCGTCGTCACCCGTCACGATCTCGACCTTGCGCGGCTTGGCCTTCTCGCTGACGGGGATCGTGACACTCAGCACGCCGTTGCGGTAGCTCGCCGAGATCTTCTCGGTGTCGAGCCCCTGGCCGAGGCTCAACTGACGCAGGAACGTGCCCGACGTCCGCTCCCGCGTGATCCAGGTGACTCCATCACCCGCCGACAGTGTGCGCTCGGCACGGATGGTGAGCAGCTGACCGTCGATGTCGACGTCGACCGATCCGGGATCGATGCCCGGCAGGTCGGCGGTGAGGACGTAGTGGTCACCGTCGCGGTAGAGGTCCATCGGCATCTGCCGAGGGCCGCGCCGCGCGGTGTCGAAGAACGTGTTCGCCATGCGCTCCAGGTCACGGAGCGAGTCGTATGCAGCCATAGTCGTCTCCTCTCGAGCGGGATCGGATGCGGGATCCGACCCGTAGTCCCTAAGTTGAGCCCCCTTGGCTCAACAATCACAGATTAGCACTCTCGCATGGAGAGTGCTAGTTCTCACAGGGCCCTCCAGAGCGCTTCTGCGACCTCATAGAATCGGCGGGTGAACGACCCCGCCGAGGCGGCGAGACGGCCGCCTCTGCTGCGGAGGATCGCCCTGAATCCGCTGGTCTGGGCGGTCGCCTGCATCCTGGCGGCACTGCCCGGATACCGCACCGATGGCGGATTCTTCTCGTACCTGATGTCGATCATCGCGGGGGCACTGAGCGGGATCTGGTTCGTGAACCTCACGGTGCGCATGCCGCATCCGACCGGCGCGATCGTCCACCTGCTCGTGGCCGTCGCGCTCGCACCGGCCCTGTACGCGTCGATCGAGCTGGTTCCGCACCTGCTGGCCCCCGGCGCGCCACGCGCGGTCTACACGGGAGTGCTCTTCGCGCTGCCGCCCGCCGCCGGGTGGGTCTGGATCACGCTGCTCAACCGCGTCATCAACCTCCTACCGGGCAAGACCCGAGCACAGCCGCGGGTACCGCTCGCCTGGGAGAACGACGGCGATGCGGTCATCGTCCGCTTCCGGGCGATCCCGATGCGGATGCGGGAGCTCACCGTGTGGATGGTCGCCACCATCGTCGTGACGGGGGCGGTCGTCACGACGGCGCTCATCATGTTCAGCACCATCGTCGAGCGACTCGGACCCCGCCTGCTGATCCTCGCGCTCGGGGCGCTCTTCGCCTTCCCGGCCTACCTCATCGTCACCGCGCTGTTGCGCAGACGCTCGGTCGAGGCGAGCGTGCGCGTATCACGCGACCGGATGTGGATCACGGCAGGTGAGGCGACACACGCGCTTCGGCTGAGCGAGATCGAGCGGCTGCGATGGGGCACCACGAGCGACTACGCGCGACTCGAGGTCACCGCGCCCGGCGTCGACCTGGCACTGCTGGTGGGCATCGCGAAGCAGGCCAAGGGCATCGCATCCGAGCTTCCTCCGCTGCCTGCGCGCACCCTTCGTCTCGCCGAGACGGAAGGGCTCGCGAAGTCCGCCTCGCGCCGCGGTCTGGTGACCCTCTCGCGCGCCTGACTCAGCGGGACGACAGGCGCTCGCGGACGACCCGGCGCAGCACCTTGCCGATCTGCGACCGCGGCAGATCCTTCACCTCCACGATCCGCTTGGGCACCTTGTACGAGGTGATGTGCGTGCGCGCGAAGTCTCGCAGCGCGGACGCGTCGAAGACCGCGCCCTCGCGGGTGACGATCGCGGCCACCACATCCTCTCCACCCGAAGGGCGCGGGATGCCGACGACGGCCGCCTCTGCCACATCCGGATGCAGCAGCAGTACCTGCTCGACCTCGGTCGGGCTGACGTTGAAGCCACCGGTGATGATGAGCTCCTTGACGCGGTCGATGACGGTGACGAAGCCGTCCTCGCTGACCGTCACGATGTCACCGGTGCGCAGCCAGCCTCCCGGAAGCAACACGGCCGCCGTCTCGTCGGGCTGCTGCCAATAACCCTGGAACACCTGCGGCCCGCGGATGAGCAGCTCCCCCGCCTCTCCGGCCGGACGGTCGACGCGAGGGTCGTCGGGGTCGACGACCCGGATCTCGGTGCTCGGGAAAGGCACACCCACCGTGCCGGGGCGCCGCGATGGCCCGATCGGGTTGCCGAGTGCGACCGGCGAGGTCTCGGTCATGCCGTAGCCCTCCACGAGAAGTCCGCCCGTCGCCTCCTCCCAACGCGTCACCGTGGGCACCGGAAGGCTCGTCGCCCCGGAGATCGCGAAGCGGATGCTGGAGAGATCGACGCCCTTGCGAGTGCTGGCTCGCGAGAGCGCGTCGTAGATCGGCGGCACAGCGGGCAGGAATGTCGGCCTCGATTTCGTGGAGGCGGCGATGACCGCATCCACGTCGAACCTCGGGAAGAGCACGACGCGCGCACCCAGCGAGATCGCGAAGGTGAGGCAGAGGGTGAGCCCGTACGCGTGGAACAGCGGCAGCACGGCGTAGAACACCTCGCCGCCTTCGGTGAGCCCTGGGACCCACGCGCGCCCCTGCGCGGCGTTCGAGCGGAGGTTGCGGTGCGAGAGGATCGCCGCCTTGGGCGTGCCCGTGGTGCCGCTCGTGAGCTGCAAGAGCGCGGTGTCGTCGAGACGCGGCTTCGGCCACTTGCGCGGGAGCTTGCGCACGCGCACGAAGTCGGACCACTCGAGCAGGCCGCGGGCGCGCGGGCGGGTGGTCATCGCCTCGCGCGTCTCGCGAGCCTTGGACACCGGAAGCCGCAGCGCCAGGCGCTTGCCGAAGGGCAGCGCATCCGGCATCCGCACCGAGACGATCGCCGAGGGCGCGACGTCCTCGGGGAACTCGGCGACGGTATCGGCGACCTTGTCCCACACGATCGCGACCACGGCGCCGTGCACCTCGAACTGGTGGCGCAGCTCGCGCGGCGTGTAGAGCGGGTTGTGCTCGACGACGATCGCCCCGATACGCAGGGCCGCGTAGAACGCGACGACGTGCTGGGGGCAGTTCGGCAGGATGAGCGCGACCCGGTCCCCCGCCTGCACGCCCAGTTTGCGCAGGGCGTTCGCGGCGCGGGAGACCTGCTCCCCCAGCTCGGCGTACGTCGTCTCGGCGCCGAAGAACTCCAGCGCGACGCGGTCGCCGTAGCCCGAGACGGCAGCGTCGAGAAGGTCGACGAGCGTCTCGGTGACGGGCTCGATCTCGGCCGGCACCCCCTCTGCGTAGGAAGCGATCCAGGGGCGGGCCTCCAGCGGCGAGCCGGAGATCGTGTCCGCGGTCATGTCCATTCCTCCCGTGCGCGCAGCGAGCGGCTCAGCCGGCCGCAGCCTCGTCGAACAGCCACTGCACCGATCCGCCCACCGCGGTGACATGTGCCGCGACGACCGCGATCGGCAGGGCGCCGTCGGCGAGCGCCTCCGCCAGAGCATCCTTCTTGCCTGCACCCGTCGCGAACACGACCACATGCTGCGCGCCGTCGAGCGCCTTCAGCGTGAGCGTGATGCGTGTGGGCGGCGGCTTGGGCGAGTTGTGGACCGGAATCACGAGCTCGTCGACCGGGCGGAAGTCGGGGTGCCCGGGGAACAGCGACAGGGTGTGACCGTCTTCTCCGACGCCGAGCCAGACCAGGTCCAGGCGCGGAGCACCCGCATCCGTCTTCGGCAGCGCTGCGATCGCCGCAGCGTACCGGCGCGCGGATTCGCCCTCGTCGACATCGGTGTCGGGACGCAGCTGCACCATGGTGTCGAATCCGGGCTGATCCAGCAGCGCGGGAGCGATCGTGCCCCAGTTCGATTGCGGGTCGCTGATCGGCACCGAGCGCTCGTCACCGATCAGGACGGTGACCTTCGACCAGTCGAGCGCGTCCGCATCCTGGGCCGCGAGGATCGCATAGGCCGCCATCGGCGAGCTTCCGCCGGCGAGCACCCACACGGCGCTGCCGTTCGCCTCGATCGCAGCGCCCAGCGTGCGAACCGCGTCGCGGGCGGCCTCGGCGGCGACGTCCGCGGCCTGCGGGAAGGTGGTGATCGAACCGTAGGTCACGATGGACTTCTCTCGTCTCGGATGAGGTCGGATGAGCGGGTACCGCCGGTGTTCGCGGCGAGCAACCTCGCCCTCATCGATTCAACCCCAGGTCGTATGCGATCCGGTGCATGGCAGCTGGGAAACTGGCCGAGTGGAACTCCGCACCGCCTCCCTGCCCGTTGCCCTCACCCCGCTCGGAATCGCCGAAGGCCGCCCGGTCCTCGTCATCCCCGGCGGACCGTGCCGCCCACCCGAGTACCTCACCGATTTCGCCGGACTCGGCGAACAGCACCCCCTCGTCGTGCTCCACCCGCGCGGCACGCCCGCATCCGGCGGTCTCTCCCGAGGATGGTGGACGGACGCCGAGGACGTCGTCGCGGCGATCGACGCGCTGGGCCTCGATGCGATCGACATCATCGGCCATTCGGCGGGCACGCGCCTTTCACTCGCGGTCGCGACCCGCTTCCCCCACAGGGTGCGCTCCCTGGCCCTCGTGACGCCGCCCGCGACCTGGCTGACCGGCACCACGCACGACGGCGAGGAGATCGTCGCGCTCCGCACCGATGTCGAGGGGATCGACGGGTACGCATCCGTCGTGAACGACGAGCCCGAGACCCAGGACGCGTTCGAGGAGGTGTTCCACCGGCAAGCCCCCGCTACCTATGCGCACTGGACCGCCGCCGAGCAGGCGCACGCGAGCATCGGGCGGATGAGTCTCGCCGCGGCGGAGGCCTGGTTCCGAGAGATCCCGGCCAATGCGGTCGAGCTCATCCGCACCGCATCGCTGCCGCCCGCGCTCATCGTCGGCGGCGACGTCGACCTGCTCACCGGTCGGCGCCCCGTCGAGGAGTACGCCGCGGTGTTGGGGGCCGAGCTCGCCATGATCAGCGATTGCGGCCACTACCCCTGGGTGGAGAAGCCGAACGAGTTCCGCCGCATCCTCGATGAATGGCTCACCGCTCGGGCCTGATCACGACACTCTCTGCATAGTTCACGTTTACGTGTACTATCCGTCTCATGACTTCCGTGCTCAACCGCGCCACCGCGACGCACACCGCGGCTCTGGCACGGCTCGGACACGCCCTCTCTGACCCGACGCGCGCGGGGGTCCTCCTGGCCCTGCGCGAGGCTCCGGCATACCCGTCCGACCTCGCCGACGCTCTCGGCGTCTCACGCCAGGTGATGTCCAACCAGCTCGCGTGCCTCCGCGGATGCGGCCTGGTCGAAGCGATCCCTGAAGGCCGTCGCACCTGGTATCGCCTCGCCGACAGCCACCTCATCCCCGCGCTGGACGAGATGCTCAAGGTCGTCCTCTTCGTCGAACCGGGCTGCTGCGCGGGCGAGACCTGCACCTGCGCATGAGCACGACGACCCCGCCCAGCAGCGAACGCCTCCGCGTGCTCCGGCGCCGCATCCGCTGGATCGTGACGGCGACGATCGCCTACAACGTCGTCGAAGCGGCCGTCGCACTCGCCGCCGGCGCCGCCGCATCCTCGGCGGCGCTCGTGGCATTCGGTCTGGACTCGACGATCGAGGTGCTCTCGGCGGCGGCGGTCGCCTGGCAGTTCACCCGCCGAGACCCGGAGCGCTGGGAGCGCAGCACACTCCGCGCGATCGCCGTCGCCTTCTTCGCGCTCGCGGCGTACGTCGCCGCGTCGTCGGCGTGGGCGCTGACGACGCGCGTCGAAGCGGAGCACTCCCTCATCGGCATCGTCCTCACGGCGCTCAGCGTCGTGGTCATGCCGTTCCTCTCGCTCGCCGAGCGACGCGCGGGCCGGGAAGCGGGCTCCGCCACCGCCGTCGCCGACTCGACCCAGACGCTTCTGTGCGCGTACCTCTCCGCCGCGGTGCTGCTCGGGCTCGTTCTCAACAGCGCGTTCGGATGGTGGTGGGCCGACGCGCTCGCGGGCCTTGTGATCGCCGCGTTCGCCGTCCGAGAGGGCGTCGAGGCATGGCGCGGCGACGCCTGTGCGACCTCGGTCGGAATGGTGCTCGAGAACGAGCACTGAGCGCGGTTCAGCTCTTCGAGCCGCTGACGGCCAGCACTCCTCCGAGGCCGATCATCATGACGCCCCCGGCGCCGGAGAGTGCGGAGATACGGCGCCGCGAACGGGCGAACCAGGCACGCGCCGTCCCCGCGGCGAGCGCCCACACGCTGTCGCACACGAGAGCGAGCGTCTGGAAGATGAGACCCAGCAGCAACAGTTGCAGCCACACCGTCCCGGCCGCCGGGTCGACGAACTGCGGCAGGACCGCCACGAAGAACGCGATGGTCTTGGGGTTGGTGAGCCCCACGACGAATCCCTGGCGCAGGAGCGTGAAGGTCGAGACCGGGGCCCGGTCGACACCGTCCACGCGGGCGCGGCGGTGACGGATCGCCTGGATCCCGAGCCAGACGAGGTACGCGGCACCGGCGATCTTGATGATCGTGAAGGCGACGACGGATGCCGCGACGATCGCGCCGACGCCGAAGGCGACCGCCACGACCGCGGGCACCGTGCCGAGGGCGTTTCCGACGACGCTGAGAACGCCCGCCCGACGCCCGAGCGCGATCGAGCGTCCGATGACGAAAAGCACGCTGGGCCCGGGGATCACGATGATCACCACCGACGTCACGACGAAGGCGACCAGGTTCTCGAACGGGATCATGGCCGAACTCTAGCGGTCGGTCGCTTGCGGCGGAGTCAGTGGCTCCGACCCAGCCGTTCGAACGTCGCGGCCTGCGAGCGCGAACAGCCGATCGGCGTCAACCCTTCACCCTCGCCGTCACGGATGCGGTCAGTCGCGACCGTGGTCGACGACCGCTTCCTCGGCGGCGTCCATCGCCGCCTCGCCCTCTTCCTGCGACTCCGACCCGCCGGATGCGGCGGAGTCGTGGGTCTTCTCGTTGTGCTCGTCGCGTCCGGTGTTCTCGACGTTGCTCATCACGGTCTCCCTCGTGTTCGTTGCCTTCGGATTCGGGACACGTCCAGTCCACTCCTTCGTTGCGACCTGCACAGGGGGGTTGCGCAGCACGCACATGGTGCACAACTCAGCACCCGCCGCCCGACCGGGAACTCCCGCGAAACCTGGGCTCCACCTATGCGTCAGCAAAGAATCACGAAAAGGTAACGGAAACCTCTTCCCCTCCGTTATCTCACCGTTATAGAGTGCTCGCACGGTAGTTGTTTTGCTGTGGCAGCTACCGACATGTGATTGCAGGACACTCTTGGTGCAAAGGGACAAGGGCCGGTCGGAAGCCTCTCCGACCGGCCCTTACTGCGTCACCGGAACACTCGCGAAACCGCCAGCAAGCACCGTGATCACCGCCTCGACCTGAGCGTCATCCCGCGTCGTGAGCCACCACCCCGCGAGCCCGTCCGCCGCCGCATGGATCGCCGAGACCACCACCTGCGGCGATGCCAGACGGACACCTTGCTGCGCACGCCAGATCTCGAGCCGCTCCGCGATCATCCGCCGATACGCGGCGGATTCGGCACGGGCCGCGTCCACCAGAGCGTCGGATGCACGGGCGAGAGCGGTCAGTTCCGCCAGCCGCTCGAACCTACGGGGGTCGGAGCGCACCTCCGCCAAGAAGGACCCCAGCGCCACGGCCACCGCCACCTCCAACGTCTCGGCAGGCAACGGCTCAGCCCAGACCCGCGCGGCGAGGCGCTCGGACTCCCGATCCAGCAACGCGGCGACAAGAGCGGCCTTCGACCCGAACGCGTAGTTCACCACACGATGCGCCACGCCGGCACGTTGCGCCACCGAGCGCAAGGACAGAGCGCCGGCGCCGTCCTCGACCATGACCTCCACCGCCGCATCCAGGAGTTGTCTGCGACGTTCGGCCACTCCGAGATAGGGCCGCGACTGCGCTTCATCCTTCACAGCATCCTCCGAGCCGATGGTCGATCCCCGCATTCATACTAGTTTTATCCACTCGGACCAATTGGAGTCGCCATGTCGGACATCATCATCACTCCCGCCCGCGCCGAGGAACTGCGCCTCGCGGCCGCGATCCTCGCCGAGGCCTTCGAGCACGACCCGGTTCTCGGGGTCATCGTGCCGCAGCGCGACCGCCGACGCGAGCGATTGACGGATTTGTTCGAGGGCACGCTGAGCGCCGGCCCCTACGCGACGGGGACGGTCGACCTCGCCCGCGACGCCGACGGCGAGCTGCTGGGCGTCGCGGCGTGGGAAGGACCCGAAGCACGCCGCGGGGCGCTCGGGCGTCTCGCGCAGCGGCTCCCCCTCTTCGTCCGCTCGATCGGATGGATGCGGCTCGGCCGCGCATTCGGACTGCTGAGCCGGATGGAGCGATACCGGCCGACGGTGCCGCACTGGTACCTGGCCGAGATCGGCGTCAGCTCCCGCGCCCGCGGTCGAGGCGTGGGAGCTGCCCTGCTCTCCACACACCTGCGCGCGCTCGACACCATGCGCCAGAACGCGTACCTCGAGTCATCGACCCCCGACAACCGGCGCCTGTACCGGCGACTCGGCTTCGAGGAACTCGCTCCCATCACGGGCCTTCCCGGGGCCCGGCCGGTCGCGATGCTCCGCCGTCCGGCGGGCTGAGGCACGACGCCACTCGGCCGGCGACATCCCCACCCACCGCCGGGTCGCGCGCCGCAGCGACCGCGCATCCGCGAAGCCGGCTGCAGCCGCCACCTCGCCCAACGACGGAGCGGATGCGGCGAGCAGCCGCTCCGTCAAGCGGCGCCGCTGATCGTCGACGAGCGCGCCGTAGGACGTGCCGGCATCGGCGAGACGCCGCCGGAGAGTGCGCTCGCTCATCGATGCGGCACGCGCGTGTGTCGTGAGGGGGAGCACTTCCGGCAGCTCCGCCGCGATCCGGGCGGCGATCCGGGCGACCAGCTCGCGACGATCCACCGCCGACGCCGCCTCCGCCTCGAGCCCGGCGCACGTCGCCGCGAACGTCCACCGATCCGCGTATGGGTTCGATCGCTCGGCCAGACGCCCATCCATCCACCAGGCGTCCTGCGCGGCCGCGAACCGCACCGGTGCACCCAGGCCGCGTTCATAGGCCCCCGCATCCGCCGGCCGCGCACGCGCGAGATCGATGCGCTCCGGTCGCGCCGCGCCCGCGGAGACGTCGTGCACCATGCGCGTGAAGTGAGCGAAGGCGGCGTCGATCAGCACCCGATCCACGGACGCGTCACCGGTGTAGGTTTCGGCGACCACCGCGAGCGAGCGCCCATGCTGTTCCAGACGCCAGCGCACCGGAGAGCCGGCCAACATCTGGAACCGCACGGCGACCTCGATCGCGTCGCGGATGCGGGAGGCCGACAGCATCGCCAGCCCAAGCATCCCGAGGACGGTCACCGGCTGCCGCCGCCCGAGCTCGACTCCGAGAGCGGAATCGTCGAGAGCTGTGCCCGCCGCGGCGACGATCAGCCGCATCTGCGACAGCGAGACCCGCGTGCTGTCGGCATCGAGAGAGGCGCGGTCGACGCCCGCACGACGCAGCGCGTCGTCGATGCTCACGCCGCGCTCGTCAGCGAGGCTGAGGAGATGGCGAAGGAGGTGAGGGCCGACCGTGGCCGTCCGGGGGACGCTCATGGGGTCATTCTCTCTGACCTCCGAGGTCCGCAGGAACGACCGTCGAAGCCCGCAGCGCGCCAGAAGCACCCCTTAACGTGTTGCGCACCCAACCGACGAAGAGGACGCCCGTGAGCCCCACCGCACAGGAGCGCGTCACGCGCGCCGTCATCCGCACGCTCGGGGCGCTGCCCGCCCCTCTCCAACGCCTCATCGCCGGCCGGCCGGTCGAGATCGACGGCCAGCGCCTACTCACCGAGGTGCAGATGGCGCTCCGGCTGCTCAACGCGCTTCCCGGCGCCGCCTTCGAGGAACTGCCGCTGGCGCAGGCCCGCGCGCAGGTGGATGCGGAGGCGCGGATCTTCGGGCGCAGCGATCCCGTCGCCCTCGTCGAGGACATCCGCATCCCGACGCGCGGCGGTGGCGTCGGCGCACGTCTCTATCAGGGGTCGGCGACGAGAGCGCCGAGCGGCACCGTGGTCTACTTCCACGGCGGCGGCTGGGTGGTCGGCTCTCTCACGTCGTGCGACTCCGTGTGCCGCTTCATCGCCGCACACACCGATCTGCGCGTCGTGTCGGTCGACTACCGGCTGGCTCCCGAGCATCCGTTCCCCGCGGGCGTCGAAGACGCTGTCGACGCGTACCGCTGGGTACGCGATCACCCGGAGTGGGGCACGACGGTCGCCGTCGCGGGCGACAGCGCCGGCGGCAACCTGAGTGCGGCCGTCTGCCAGCTGACCGCCGATGCCCCACCGGATTTCCAGCTGCTCTTCTTCCCCGTCACCGACACGAGCAAGAAGCACAGGTCCTACTCCCTCTTCGGCGAGGGCTACTTCCTCACCGAACGGCAGATGGACTGGTACATCCAGCACTACCTGCCTCGCCCCGCCGACCGCACGGACCCTCGCGCGTCACCCCTGTTGGGCGAGCTGGCGGGACAACCGCCTGCCCACGTCGCCGTTTCGGGCTTCGACGTGCTGCGCGACGAGGGCATCGCGTACGCCGAGCGTCTGCGCGCGGCGCGAGTGCCGACCACACTGCAGGTCGTGCCCGGCCACATCCACGCGTTCGTCAACGCCACCGGCGTCGGCCGGACGAGCAGCGCGGCCCTGACCGAAGCGGTCGATGCGCTCGTGGCGGGCATGCGCGCGGCGCGTCTGACGCGTTAGTACACGCCGTGCGCGCGCCTGCGCGCACGGGACTCGACGACCACCCCGACCGTGCCCACGACCCACAGCGCGAACGTCGCGCTCATGGCCAACCGCAACTGGTCCCGTGTGTACGCGGCGGGATCGGCGCCCTGCAGATCGAGCACGACCCCGATCACGTAGACGAGCACGAGCGCCGCGATGAAGCCGCCCATGTTGACCACGCCGGTCGCGGTCGACAGGCGTGAGAGCGGGTTGTCCCGGCGCACCACGTCGAAGGCGATCATGGATGCGGCGCCGCCGCTGGAGAGGGTGACGACCCACACGACGAGCAACCACAGCGGAGCCTCGCCCGGGGTGATGAGCACAGCGGCCAGCGCTACCGCCTGGGCCACGACGGAGCCCAGAGCGATCAGCGCTCGGCGACCGGGATGCGCGGCCGAGAGCATGCCCATCAGAGGGGCGAACACCGCGCCGCTCAGCACGAACACGGTCACCAGGCCCGCGGCCGCATCGCGCGAGAGCCCCTCGCCCGCCATGAGGAAGGGAATGCCCCACAGCAGCGCGAACGCCGTGCCGGCGAACGGCGTCACGAAGTGGATCCAGAACCCGAGGCGCGTGCCGGGCTCGCGCAGCGCCGCGACGACCAGCGCAAGCTGGCGTGGGCGCGGCCTGCCGCCGACGGCCACGGGCCGACCCCGCTCGCGGATGATCAGCGCGTCGAGAACGGCGAAGACGACGAAGACTCCGGCGACGGCGGCGAAGGCGCTCTCCCAGCCGATACCGTGGGCGAGGGATGTGAGCAGCACCACGCTGAGCACCTGGCCGAGCTGACCGAACTGCGCGGTGATCTGCTGCAGCACCGGCACGCGCTTAGCGGGCAGCCAGAGTGCGATGAGACGCAAGACGCTGGGGAAGATCAGCGCGTCGCCGGCCCCGGTCAGAAGGCGCGCCAGGATCGCGGAGGGCACGTCGGGGGCGAACGCCAGCCACAGCGAGCCTCCGGCCATCGTCAGCATCCCGACCGTTCCGATGACGCGGGCACCCCAGCGATCCAGCAGCAGACCCGCCGGGATCTGCATGGCGCCGTAGACCATCAGCTGGAGCGTGGTGAACAGCGCGAGCGTGCTGGATCCGGCGTCGAACCGCACCGCCATGTCGGTGCCGAGACCCGCCAGCGAACTGCGACCCACGATCGCGACGAGGTAGGTGAACGCGCCGGCGACCCAGATGATCCAGGGCAGGGCCCCGCGAGCCGGGCCCGGGACGCGAATCGTGCCGGTCGAGGCTCCGTAGTCGGTCATTTCGGGTGCGGGGCAGCCGGGAAGGGGCGCACTCCGCGAGCGAAAGACATCGACCTTATTCTACCGAGCGCTCAGACGCCGCCTCCGCCGCCTCCGCCACCGCCCCCGCCGGCGGAGCCGCCCCCGGTCGAGCCGCCGGAGCTGCTCGAACTGGAGACGGCCGCGGCCGAGAGTGAACTGACGCCGCTCGTGAAGGCGCTCACGTTGAAGGCGGTCGCTCCGGCGTACCAGAGAGGCGCGCCGGTGCTCTCGTAGTAGACGGCCAGCTGGGCCGCCCACTGCTTCTCCAGGCCGAACACCACCGCATAGGGCAGCAGCGGCTCGTAGATCGCGAGGACCGCCGCTGCATCCGTCGCGTCGACCGGACGACGCTCGGCTGTCTGAGGCGACTGCAGCATGCGGATGCGGTCGGCCTCCGCCCAGCTGATGAAGAGCCGCAGCCCCGCGAGCCGTTCCCGGGTCTCGGCACCCTCGGGGCTCACGGGACGGTGCGCCAGCAGGAGGAAACCGATGGCACCGATCAGCGCCCCGACGATGAACATGGCCACGGGAGCGGCCGGGTCGACCTGCGCGGACAGCGCCAGTGCGCCCGTGACGATGGTCGCGGCCGTCGTGAGGATCAGCGCCCAGACAGCCGGTCGCCTGCGCCCCGGCGGCACACTGCGATACATGCCGCGCTCGTCCAACTCGGCCCCCGCCCACATCCGCATGTTCTCCGCCGTCTTCGCGAGGCGCGTGCTGCGCTCACCGAACGCGAACTCGGCGCCGGGCGGGGCGTCCTCGTCGAACAGCGCGTCGATGAATTCGCGGCCGTCCTCACGGGCGAGGGAGGGATCCACCAGCACCGCCCGCAGCTTGGGGCGCGCGCGGGATCCGCCCGGCACCTCCTCGATGCGGATCGCGCCCCGCACGGCGAGTTCCAGCAGAGCCGCGGGCGCGGCTTTCGAGAGCTTCGACAACAGCACTGCGGCGGTCAGGGGTGTGACGCCTGCAGGAGGTTCGTACTCGGCGACCACGACGCCGCGTCCAGGAGAGTCGCGCAGCACCCGACGCCAGACGACGATCGCCCATGCGAACGCGCCCAGGAGAGCCAGGAACGACCCGCTCTGGGCCCAGCCCCAGCCGGAGGCGAAGTAGCTGCTGTCGAACATCACGAAGGTGCCCGGCTCGAACCCCACTGACAGCGTGACCGTCTGGCGCGGCGCGACGTTCGCCACCGATACGGATGCGGCCGCCGCATCCGTATCGAGAGTGATCGGGCACGTCGTCGTGTCCCCCTGCATGCCGACGTAGCAGGCGGCCTGGCCGGTGAGGGAGTCGGCGAGCGCGGGATCGACGTGGAGGGTCGCGGAGACGGAGCCGAAACTCTGCCCCCACTCGACGCCGTTCACGTCCCAGTAGAACTCCTCCGTCCCCGTCTTCGGGAAGTACCAGGCGACATTGCTCAGGTCGTAGGTGAAGACGTAGGTCTGCGCGCCGTGCACGAATCCGTCGACGCGCGAGGTCACGCTCCACGTTCCGTCGTCGCTGTCCACCTCGGCGTCTCGCGGCGCGCCCGTCTCGTCGGTGACGGAGACGAGTTCGGGCCGCAGCGGCTGGCCGTTGTACGTGTCGGGGATGGCGCGGCGCATGCCGTGGTTCTGGTCGGTGTCGGGGAACTCGGCGACGAAACGCTCGACGACGTGCAGCCGGGAGGTGCCGTCGTCCGCGCGGGTCAGCGTGTAATCGACGTCGAGGCTGCGGAACGTGAAGTCGTCGACGCCGGCGTGAACGATCGTGGCGGGTTTCGGGGGTGCGGGCGCCTGCGGTGCGGCGGCGAATCCCGTCACTGTCAGAGCGAGGGCGAGAGCGGATGCGGCGGCGATGACGCGCGTGATTGCCCCAGCGATCATGGCACCAGCCTATGCCGGGCACGGCGTACGCTATCGGGCATGAGCGACCGCCGTCTGGCCATCGACGCCTGGGAGAGCCTGTTCCGGGCCCAGCACGAGATCTTCGCTGAGGTGGGTGCCGACTTCGAGCAGAGCGGCCTGCAGCAGGGCGAGTACGACGTGCTCCTGACCGTCACCCGGGCGCCCGACATGTCGGCGCGGCTGCGCGACGTGACGCGCAACATGCTCATCAGCCAGCCCAGCGTCTCGCGCCTGGTCGACCGGATGGTCGCCCGCGGGCTGCTCTCCAAGTGCACCGACCCCGACGACGGCCGCGGCGCCATCGTCCGAGCCACCGACACGGGTGCGCGTCTGTTCCGCTCCATCGCGGCCGTGCACAGCCGATCGATCGCCGAGCACATGTCGACCCTCGACGACGATGAGCTGCGCACCCTGCTGGATCTCACGCAGAAGCTCCGGCCCCGTCGGGACTGAGCGCCCGCTCAGCACTCGATGACGTTGACGGCGAGACCGCCCTCGCTCGTCTCCTTGTACTTCGTCGACATGTCGATGCCGGTCTGACGCATCGTCTCGACGACCGTGTCCAGCGAGACGTAGTGCGACCCGTCGCCGCGCAGCGCGAGTCGGGCGGCGGTGACCGCGGTGGCGGCGGCGATCGCATTGCGTTCGATGCACGGGATCTGCACGAGCCCTCCGACGGGGTCGCAGGTGAGACCCAGATGGTGCTCCATCGCGATCTCGGCGGCGTTCTCGATCTGCGCGGGGGTGCCGCCCATGACGGCGGTGAGACCGCCCGCCGCCATCGCGCAGGCCGAGCCGACCTCGGCCTGGCATCCGCCCTCCGCCCCGGAGATCGAGGCGTTCGCTTTGAACAAGGATCCGAGCGCGGTGGCCGTCAGCAGGAAGCGCCGGATGCCGCGCGGCCGTTCGTCGTCGGCGATCGCCCGGTCGAGGCCGACGCCCGCATCCGCGAGGAAGCGCCACCAGTACATGGCGACGGCGGGAAGGATGCCGGCAGCCCCGTTCGTGGGCGCCGTCACCACCCGCCCGCCGGCGGCGTTCTCCTCGTTGACGGCGAGCGCGAAGGCTCCCAGCCACTCGCCGGGGAGCTCGCGGTGGCCGATCGCCTGCGCGCTCTCGAGCTGCGCACGCAGCGAGCCGGCGCGACGCTTCACGCCGAGCTGGCCGGGGAGCACGCCGTCGTGGGCGAGCCCCGCCGCGATGCAGGCGCTCATCGCGGCCCAGATCGCGTCGAGGCCGGCGCGCACCTCGTCCTCGCTGCGCCAGGCTTCCTCGTTGCGGCGGGCGATCTCCGCGATGGAGAGGCCGGTCTCGGCGCAGAGCGCGAGCAGTTGGGCGGCGCTGGAGTACGGGTGGGGCACGGCCGCAGGGGCAGCTGCCGCCTCGCCGTCGCGGCGGATGAAGCCGCCGCCGATCGAGAAGTAGGTCTCGGTCGCGACGGGCTCGCCCGCCGCATCCCATGCCGTCAGCGTGAGGGCGTTCGGGTGCTCGGGACGACGCACGCGGGGCGAAAGCACGATGTCGTCCGCGCGGAAGCGGATCGAGTGGATGCCGGCGAGCATGAGCCTCGCGTCGTCACCAATGGCCGACCAGGCGCCGCGCACGAGGTCGGGATCCACCGTGTCGGGGCGGTGGCCCGCGAGCCCCGCGACGATCGCGTCGGGGGTGCCGTGCCCGATGCCCGTCGCGCCCAGGGAGCCGAACAGCTCGCACCGCACACGATCCACGCGCTCCAGTAGCCCCGCATCCGCGAGTCGGCCGGCGAAGACCCCGGCGGCGCGCATCGGCCCGACGGTGTGGGAGCTCGAAGGTCCGACACCGATGGAGAACAGCTCGAACGCCGAGACGTATGCGCTCACCCCGTCAGCCTACGCTCGGCTCCTCCGGACGCGGCCGGGTCACTCCTCGACGGCGATCCGCTCGGGGCTCGCGTAGACGTTCAGAGACGTCCCGCGGGAGAACCCCACGAGCGTGAGGTGCATCGACGACGCCAGCTCCACAGCGAGCGAGGAGGGCGCCGAGACGGCGGCCAGCACGGGGATGCCCGCCATGATCGCCTTCTGCGCGAGCTCGAAACTCGCACGGCCCGACACCTGCAGTACCGTGCCTACCAGCGGCAGCCGGTCGGCGAGCAGCGCCCAGCCGATCACCTTGTCGACGGCGTTGTGGCGCCCGACGTCCTCACGCAGGACGAGCATCTCGCCCGTCGCGATGTCGAAGAGCGCCGCCGCGTGCAGACCACCCGTCTTCTCGAACAGTGCCTGACCGCTGCGCAACGTGTCGGGGAGCGAGGCGAGCCACCGCGCGGGAGCGCGGCTGTCGTCGGCGGACAGGTCGAAACGTGACACCTTGGTGATCTGTTCGATGGATGCGGCTCCGCAGACGCCGCAGGAGCTCGTCGTGTAGAAGTTGCGGGCCGCATCCTTGGCGGGGATCTCGCTGCCGGGCGCGAGGGCCATGTCGAGCACGTTGTAGGTGTTCTCGCTCTGGGGTGCACCGACGGGGGTGCTTCCCGGCCCTCCGCAGTGGATCGCGCTGCGGACGTCGGAGCCGGCGGCGATGACGCCCTCCCCCGCGAGGAACCCGGCGGCCAGCTCGAGATCGTGACCCGGGGTGCGCATCGTCACGACGAGCGGCTCCCCGCTCACGCGCACCTCCAGCGGTTCCTCCACGACGACCGTGTCCGCGCGGCGACGTGTCGAGACGCCGTCGTCCGTGAAGGCGATGCGTGTGACCGGTGTGCGCTCGGTGAGTCTTCCCATGCCGCGCTCAGCGGTGCTCGAGGCGCACGATGACCGCTTTGGAGGTCGGCGTCCCGCTCACGTCGGCGACCGACTCCAGGGGCACGAGCACGTTCGTCTCGGGGTAGTAGGCGGCAGCATTCTGACGGGGCGTGTCGTAGGAGACGATGCGGAAGCTCTCGGCGCGGCGCTCCTCCAGCGTGCCGTCCGCGTCCGTCCACTCGGAGACGAGGTCGATGATCTCCCCGTCGACGAAACCGAGTTCGCGGATGTCTTCGGCGTTGACGAGCACGACGCGGCGGCCACCGTGGATCCCACGGTACCGGTCGTCCTTGCCGTAGACGGTGGTGTTGTACTGATCGTGCGAACGCAGCGTCTGCAGCAGTAGGCGCCCGGCGGGGATGCGCGGGTACTCGAGCGGGTTGACGGTGAAACGCGCCTTCCCGTCGATCGTCGCGAACCGGCGCTCGTCGCGCGGACCGTTCGGCAGGAAGAAGGTGCGTCCCTTCTGGATGCGGCTCTCGAAGTCCTCGAACCCGGGGATCACCCGCTCGATGTGCGAGCGGATGAGGGCGTAGTCCGCCTCGAGAGCGGCCCAGTCGGCCTGCGGCACGTTGGCCGGGTCGTGGAGACCCGCCGCATCCAGGGCTTCCGACTCGACGGTCCCGTGCTCGGGGAGCGTGCGTTCGTGGTCACCGTCGTGGGCGGTCGGCGCATCCTGGGGCGAGGATCCGCCGCCGAAGACGAGCGCGCACAGCCGCGCGATGATCGCGACCTCGCTGAGCATGTCGTCGGAGGGCGGAACGAGCCGCCCTCGCGAGGCGTGCACGGCACCCATCGAGTCCTCCACCGTGACGCGCTGCTCCCGGCCGCCGCGACGGTCGCGGTCCGTACGTCCGAGCGTCGGGAGGATCAGGGCGCGTCGGCCGGTGACGACATGGGAGCGGTTCAGCTTGGTCGACACGTGCACCGTGAGTCCCACGCGCGCCATCCCCGCCTCGACGACCGCGGTGTCGGGCGTCGCCGATACGAAGTTTCCGCCCATTCCCATGAAGAAGCGGACCTTGTCGTCGCGCATCGCGCGGATGGCGGCGACGGTGTCGAAGCCGTGGGCACGGGGCGCGGCGAAGGAGAACTCCCGATCGAGCGCGTCGAGGAACGCATCCGCCGGCTTCTCGTAGATGCCGACCGTGCGGTCTCCCTGCACATTCGAGTGGCCTCGCACGGGACAGACCCCCGCACCGGGGCGGCCGATGTTGCCCTGCAGCAGCAGCACGTTCACGACGTCGCGCAGCGTGGGCACGGAGTGCTTGTGCTGCGTGAGTCCCATGGCCCAGCACACGATCGTCGCCTTCGAGGCGCGCACCTCGTCGCCGATGGCGCGCAGCTCCTGCTCGCTGAGGCCGGTGGCCTCCTCCAGCTGCGCCCAGCCGGCATCCGCCATCTGACGGCGGTACGACTCGAATCCACTCGTGTGGGCGCTGATGAAGGCGGTGTCCAGCACATCGCCGTCGCGGTCCTGCGCCTCGAGCAGATGCTTGCCGATCGCGTGGAAGAGCGCCTGGTCGCCGCCCGAGCGGATCTGCACGAAGCGGTCGGCGAGTTTGGTGCCGCCGAAGGCGACTCCGCGGGGGGTCTGCGGGTTCTCGAACCGCATGAGGCCCGCCTCGGGCAGCGGGTTCACCGCGATGATGCGCGCTCCGCGCTGCTTGGCCTTCTCCAGTGCCGACAGCATGCGGGGATGGTTGGTGCCGGGGTTCTGGCCCGCCACGATCAGCAGGTCCGCCTCGTGGATGTCCTCGATCGAGACGGTGCCCTTGCCGATGCCGATCGTCTCCGTCAGCGCCGAGCCGCTGGACTCGTGGCACATGTTCGAGCAGTCGGGGAGGTTGTTCGTGCCGAGACCGCGCACGAGCAGCTGGTACAGGAACGCCGCCTCGTTCGAGGTGCGTCCCGACGTGTAGAACACCGCCTCGTCGGGGTGCGAGAGTGACCTCAGCTCGTCTGCGATCATCTCGAGCGCCGCATCCCACGAGATCGGCCGGTAGTGCGTCGCACCGTCCTCGAGGACCATCGGATGCGTCAACCGCCCCTGCTGGCCGAGCCACCAGTCGTCGCCCTCGCGCAGATCCTCGATCGAATGCGCGGCGAAGAACTCCGGCCCGACGCGGCGCACGGTCGCCTCCTCCGCGACGGCCTTGGCGCCGTTCTCGCAGAACTCCGCGACGTGGCGCTTGTCCTCCTCCGGCCACGCGCAGCCGGGACAGTCGAATCCGTCTTTCTGGTTCACGCGCAGGAGGGTCTCGGCGGATCGTTTGAGGCCCATCTGCTCGTTCGCGATCTGCAGCGCGTGGAGCACGGCCGGCACGCCCACCGCGACCTTCTTCGGTCGCGACACGTGCACGCGGGTCTCATCGATATTGGCCGTCGGCGGCTTCATCGGCATGCCGCCAGAGTACGCCCAAGCGCAGCCGCGCGTGTCGCGCTCGCGGCGCAACAGGAACGGCACTGCCGCCGGTGGGAGTACGGGGAGCAGAATGACAGTGTGACCACCTCGCCGCGCCGACCCCGGCTCCTCTACGTCGAGGACGACCCCGAGATCGCCGCCATGACCATCGAGGTGCTCTCGGAGACATACGAGGTCGAGCACGTCACAGACGGCAGGACCGGGCTGGACCGCGCACTGAATGCGCGATTCGATGTGATGCTCGTGGACCGGCGACTCCCCGGGCTCGACGGCGCCGCTCTCGTGACCGCGGTGCGAACCGCCCGCATCACGACTCCGGTGCTCCTCTTGACAGCCCTCGGCGCCGTGGCCGACCGTGTCGAAGGTCTGGACGCGGGGGCCAACGACTATCTCGTCAAGCCGTTCGACTACGACGAGCTCCTGGCGCGACTGCGGGCGCTCGTTCGGGGGTACCGTGCCGAGGGGCGCCGCCGCGAGGTGGGCGCGTGGACGTTCACGCCCGACACGCAGGCTCTGTACGCGCCATCGGGGGCGCGGGTCGCGCTGACCTTGACGGAGAGCACGCTGCTGGAGTTGCTGACCACGAGTCCCGAGCACGTGTTCACGAGAGAGGAGATCCTCGCAGGCGCCTTCACCGTGGGCGAGTCCGCCAGCAGCGTGGATACGTACGTGCACTACATCCGCCGCAAGAGCGAGCCCGACATCATCGAGACCGTGCGGGGGCGCGGCTACAGGGCGGGAGCGCCGAGGTGAGCGTCGAGGCCGACCGACGGCGCGTCCGTCGTGCCGCGGTGCGCGTGGGTGTGCTCGTCGCCGCCGTATCCGCAGCTGTCGTCCTGGGCGGGATCGCCGTGCTCGTGTTCGTCCTGCTCCGCTCTGCGCGTCCCGAGCACGGCGAGTCTCATGGCCTCCGACCCGACGGAGACGCCGTGGTGGTCGACCTGGACCGCATCATCCCGGTCGTGCTGATCCTCGGGCTGATCGGAGTGGCTCTTCTGGGCCTGGTCGGCTGGCTCGCTGCGCGCCGGGCCGTGCGCCCGCTCGGAGAGGCGCTCGCGACACAGCGCGCGTTCGTCTCGGACGCCAGCCACGAGCTGCGGACACCATTGACGGCGCTCAGCTCCCGCATCCAGCTCCTGCAACGGCGACAGGCGCGTGAGGAGCCGACCGCGCAGCTGATCACCGACCTGCGACGCGATGTCCAGGTCATGGACGACGTTCTCACCGACATGCTCCTCGCCGCCGAAGGGGCCTCGTCCACCGATGCCGTCTGCGACGTGGCTCGAGCCCTCGCACGGGCCATGGACACCCTCGCACCGCTCGCGGACGACGCCGGGGTCACCCTTCGCGCCGGGGTCACCGTCGCCCGCGCGCGGATCCCGGAGATCACGCTGGCGCGGCTGTGTGTGGCTCTCCTCGACAACGCGGTGCAGCACTCCCCTCGCGGCGGCGAGGTCGACGTGACGGTCGTCACGGACTCGCAGCACGTCGAGATCCGCGTCGCCGACCGCGGCCCCGGTATCGACCCGGCGCATCGGGAGCGCGTCTTCGAGCGGTTCGCGCGCAGCGGGGAGGCCGGGCGACGCCGGGGATTCGGGCTCGGCCTCGCCCTCGTCCGGGAGGCGGCGACCCGCTACGGCGGAGGCGTGAGCATCGCCGAGACGTCCCCGCAGGGGACGACCTTCGCGCTGCGTCTGCCCTCGGCCTGACGACGGCGCTCAGGCGGCCGCGGTCAGAGGGCCGGGCGCGACGATCTCGATCCCACCCGCCCAGCGGCGCAACGTCCGCCCGTCCGTGACGAGGCCGGAGACGATGCCGGGAACCGCACGCGCTGCGAGCTCGTCCACACCGGCCAGGGCGGCGACCGTGGCCCACGCATCCGCGAGGGTGAGCGACTCGGCCACGACGGTGGCGCTGATGAGTCCCGCCACGGGTCTCCCCCGCAACGGGTCGATCAGGTGCGCACCGCGCTCTGCCGTCCCCGACGTCGCGACGGCGCCCTCGAACAACTCGATCGTCGCGCACAGCGCGTCGGGGACCGCCGGATCCACGATGCCGATTCGCCACGGCAGCGTCGTCGCCTCAGCGGAGAACAGCCGCATGTCACCCCCGACGCCGATGCCGACCGCGTCGATGCCCCGTCGCTCGACGAGTGGAGCCAGCAACTGCTGGGCGGCGCGGTCGACGGACCAGCCCTTCACGATGCCCGTCGGATCGAACCATCCGCGCCACCACGCATCGAACCTGCCGTCACTGCTCTCGAGCAGATCCGCGCACAGGTCGCGCACCTGCTCGACGCGGGGGTCGGCGTCTCGCAGCGAGAGCGCCCCGCTGCGCATCCTCGAGATGTCCGAGTCGGGGATGAAGGGAGAGAAGACCCGTTCGTCGTCGCGGAGCATCGCGACGACGCCCTCGATCGCCCGCGTCACCTCGGGCTCGTGACCTCCCGGACCGAGGACGTGGATGCTGGCGACCGTTCCCATCACCTCGGCGGTCGAGACACGCGTCGCACCGCTCATGACTGCGCCTGGTCGAGAGCGGACTGGAGCGAGCGGGTGTAGCCCTGGCTCGTGTAGGTCGCGCCCGACACCAGCCTGATCTGGGCGCCCTGCGCGTCGAGGGTCTCCGACACCAGCGTCGGGATCGCGCGTGCGTTGATCTGCTGATCGCGACCGTTCGAGTCCGGGTACTGCGGCACGTCGACCGACGCGATGACGCCGCCCGAGACGGTGACCGACACCTGCACGTTGCCGTAGCGGGTGCTGACGGCGTCACCCGTGTACGTGCCGTCGGCCAGGCGGGTCGCCGTGGCCGTCGATGCTCCGCCGCTCGTGGCCGAAGAGCCGCCCCCGGCCGAGGAGCCGCCCCCGGTGGCCGCGGAACCCGAGGTGCTGCTCTGACCGGAGAGTCCCGTCGCGCCCGCCGTCGAGTCTGCTGCGGTGAGCTGCTCGCCCCACGAGGTGCGCCAACTCATCAGCAGGACGAGACCGCTGAGGGTCATCATCAGGCCATAGAAGATCTTCTTCATCATCCCTCCCGGATCAGACGGTGAACGATTCGCGATGGATGCGGGCGGGATCAACGCCCGCCGCGCGCAGATCGGCGATGACGGCCCGCATCCACGGCTCAGGACCGCAGACGAAGACATCGGCATCGTCGATGCCCGATTCGATGTGGCGCAACAGATCGGCGCCTGCCCACGCGGCGTGCGACTGCGGCATCCACGAGGAGGCATCGCGGCGCCGGCCGCCGGTGAGCGTGACGTGGCGGAGTCCGCGACCACGGACCAGTTCGTCGATCGCCTCCCGTCGCAGCGCCTCCTCGGGAACGTGATCACGGGTGAGCAGCGTGGCCTCGCCCGGGCCGTACCACTCGGACTGGAGCAGCGACACCAACGGGGCGACTCCCGCGCCCGCCCCGAGCATCAGCAGGCGCCTCCCCGTGCGCTCACCCCCGGTCATCGTGCCGTAGGGGCCTTCGATGAGCACCTTCGTGCCGGGGCGCAGCTTCCTGAGCCGGGCCGTGCCGTCGCCCGCAATGCGCGCGGAGATCACCAACTCGCCCCGCGCCGGATCCTCCGCGAGCGAGAACGGGTGCCCCCGCGTCCAGCCCGGTCCATCGAGGAATCGCCAGACGAAGAACTGCCCGGCCTCCGCACCGAGAGCCCGAAGGTTGCGCCCCGCCATCCGCACGCTGACCCCGCGTGCCCCATCGGCGACGACGTCTCGCACGCGGACATCGTGCCGCAGGGATCGCACGAGAGGAAGCCCGATCCGGTACAGCAGCACAGCGGTCGCCGTCGCGGCCCACACCGTCCACCAGTACACCTGCGCGAGCGGATGCCCGACGAAGTCCGCGCCCGTCCACAGCATGTGCGGAATGGCCAGGGCGACGCCCAGGTAGCCGTAGAGGTGCAAGAGGTGCCACGACTCGTAGCGCAGACGTCGCCGCGCGCGCCGAACCGACAACACGACCACCAGCACCAGCAGCGCGGTTCCCGCCGTCGCGAGCAGCATGCCGGGGTAGTCCCACACGAACTGCCACAGCTGCACGAGGGGGTTGAGGCCCGCCTCGGCGGCGTATCCCGCCACGAGCAGCCCGATGTGCGCCAGGAACAACCAGAACGACCAGAACCCGACGTGGCGATGCATCCGCGTGATCCCGTCGCGGCCGAAGCCCCGTTCGAACAACGGCACGCGGGCCATGAGCAGCACCTGATACATGAGGAGGTTCGCCGAGACGAGACCCGTGAGCCGCCCGAGAGTATTGAGCGTCTCAGCGCTCATCCCCCACGTCGCCTGCACACCGCCGCCGGCGATCCAGAGAGCGACGACGGCGAGCGACGTCATCCAGATCACCGCGACCGAGCCCAATCGCCACACGCCGCGGTGCCGACGCCGCGTGCGGAGGGCGGTTGGCGGTGCGGCGGCGATGAGCGGAGAGGCGGTCATGTCGCCATGCTCGCGGCACAGTTCTGAGACGGCTCCAAGAATGAGCGCCGCACAACACCCTCATAGGTAGCTGATAGGCGTCACGAGAAAAAAGGGCCCGGCCGGAATCTCTTCCTGGCCGGGCCACTACTGTCTCAACACAGTGTGCGCCCGAAGGGACTCGAACCCCTAACCTTCTGATCCGTAGTCAGATGCTCTATCCATTGAGCTACGGGCGCATGTTTCCCGTCGCATTCCTGCGCGCGGGCACTAGGAGAGACTACAACACAACCGGGCCGGTCGCGAATCGAGGCGGCTACTCGAGCTCGCTGAGGTCGATGCCGCCGCGCCGCTCGCTCGCAGCGGACACCGCCGGCCCCGCATCCTCGTCCTTCGCGTTCAGTCTGCGTCGATGCGCGGCGAGTCGAGGGAGGTCGACGAGCCGCAGGCTCTGCATCCGCGCCTGCCGCATCTTCTCGTAGCCGGGCTCGAGGTCCGGGCGGGCAGCCTCGATCCGCAGCGAGCTGTCGATGTTGCGTGCAACTTCACCCCAGGCCGCCTCCCGAGCGGCCTCGACCAGTTCACGGAGCCCGTCGAGGTCCTCCGCGCGCTCGCGGAGCTCCTCCGCGATACGCAGGGACTGCTTGCGTCTGCGCCGGAGGTTGCGCACGTCCCGGCTGCGATAGTCGTGGGTGCCGCCCGAGTCGCTGAAGCGGCCACGCGCCAGCTTGCGCTCCCGCTCCGCGCGTTCGGCGTCCGCCTCGGCCTCCTCGGCGAGCTTCAGCAGCGCGTCCTTCGCGTCGGGCACGAACCGGTCGGCGTCGAAGCCTTCTCCGGCGGAGAGGATGTCGACGAGGATGTGATTCTTCAGGGACAAGCGTGTGGCGGCCGCGGCGATGTAGACGCCTTCGGCGACGACATCGGCGAGTTTCGGGCGCGACGCTCGCGCGGCCCACAAGGCTCCGAGTCCCTTGTGCTCCGTCGGATCTTCCGCTCGTGATGCCACAGCACCCCCTCCCCCGATTCTATCGGAGGGGCCTGTGCGACTCACGGGCCGAGAACGGGGAAAACGGCATGCGGCGCCTCAGCGCAAGGACCCCACGACCCGATCGACTCGGCGCTGCCGCGTCTCGGCCGCCTTGGCGCCCGTCACCGCGGTGACGTGGGCCTTCTGCACACTCGGCGACAGTGCGTCGAAGGCGGGACGCAGCCCTGCGGATGCCAACGCCTCGGCGAGATCCTCCGGCACTTCGACCGTGCGCGGAGCCGTGTCGAGATCCACGTCGACGGTGATGGCGTCACCGCCGCCGATTCCGGTCTCACGCCGCTTGTCCGCGCTGAATGGGATCAGGTGCTTGCCTGCCATCACGCCGACGGTCGAGCGGTACGTGTGCCCGTTGACGGTCACCACCAGCGCGGGGCGACGGCCGCCCCCGAGCTCCTCGATGACGGCCGTCGGAATCTCGATGCCCGTGTTGTTCCCGAACTGCGACATGGTCGTCTCGAACCGCATGAGCCGAGTATGCACCCCGAGCGCCGCTAGCAACCAGCCCGGCCTGGTGCAACCCCGCCGATCTCCCCGGGCCGCCGGATTAACCTGACGGCACACCTCGACGAAGGGAGCACATCATGGGTTTCATCGATGATGCGAAGGAGACCGCGGAGACCGCCGGTCGCAAGCTCAAGGACAAGTGGGACGACACCACGGACCGCATCGGCGACAAGATCGACGAGGCCAAGGCCGACGCGAACGTCAAGAAGGCCGAGGCCGAGAAGGAGTCGGTCGAGCATCGCAACGAGGTCAAGGAGAACCTGCGCGACAGCTGACGCCCGACGGCGTCATCGCGCATCCCTGTCATCGAAGACCCCGGAGAAGGATCCTCCCTCTCCGGGGTCTTCTGCGCGTCCGAGAGCCCGTTCGCCTGTCTTCGGAACCGGAGGATGCGGCTCAGATGGCGCGGATACTCCAGCTGGCCGAGAACCACCCACCGGGCTCGAGAACCTGAAGGCCCGCGTCGTAGGGGTACCGGTCCGCGTTGAACGCGTCCGGTGCGCATGTCATGGGCTCGATCGCGAGGCCCACGCGGTGACCCGAGAGGCCTGGGCGATCGGCCGTGTGCACCTGGACCCAGGGGCACGCCGCATCCCACGTCATGGCGACGCCGCGGCCGTCCGCATCCGTCACGCGAACCGTCGCGAGACCATCCGCATCGCGGATGAGTCCGGTGTACGCGTGGTCGATCTCGGCCGCGCCGATCCGCCGTGCGGCACGGTAGTCGAACCGCGACGGATCATCCGCCTCGACCGCGCGCAGCTCGGTCGGGGCCAGCCGATCCTCCGTGACGTGCAGCACCTCAGCGGCGGGCAGCTCGAAGGTCCAGTCGTCGACGACTCCATCGCCCGCCACCAGATACGGATGCGGGCCCGTGCCGTACGGCGCCGTCGTGTCCGACTCGTTGAACGCGGTCACCGTCTGCGTCAAGCCGTCCGCATCCAATGCGAAACGCGTCTCGACGCGCACACGCCACGGGTAGCCGTCCTGCGCCTCGACCACCGCCGACAGGGTGACGTGATCGGAACCCTTGTCGATCGCCGTGTAGTCGAGCCATGCCGCGAGTCCGTGCAGCGCGTGGCCGCGTGCGGGCTCGGTCAAGGCGAGGCGGTACTCCTCGCCGCCGAAGGTGTAGCGGCCGTCCACGACCCGGTTGGGCCAGGGGGCGAGCGTCGCTCCTCGATAGGCGGGGCGGACCTCGTCCGCCCCGAAGGGGACGACGAGGTCGCGTCCGGCATACGTGAGGGTGCGAAGCGACGCACCGACACTCGCGATGCTCGCCTCGACGTCACCCGAACGCAGCAGATGCTGCGTTCCCGACAGCGGCATCGAACCCGTCATCACAGGCCCTGCGCGAGGCGGTAGTAGGCCTGGTTCCAGCGCAGCTCACGCTGGAAGTCGCGCACCGTGGTCGCGTCGTCGATGACGACCAGCTCGGTCTTCGCGATCTCTGCGAAATCCCGGAACACCTCGATGCCGACGGCGGTCGACATCACCGTGTGGTGGGCGGCTCCCGCCGCGAGCCAGCACGCGGCGGACGTCGCGAAGTCGGGGGCGGGCTTCCATACGGCGCGACCCACGGGCAGCTTGGGCAGCTCCGGCGCGGAAACGTTCTCGACCACATTGGCCACCAGACGGAACCGGTCGCGCATGTCGCTCATGGCGACGACGACAGCAGAGCCCGGGTCTGCAGTGAAGACCAGGCGCACCGGGTCGTCCTTTCCGCCGATGCCGAGCGGGTGGATCTCCAGCCGCGGCTTGGCGGTGGTCAGCGACGGGGCGACCTCCAGCATGTGCGCGCCGAGGATCTTCTCGTCACCGGCCACGAGGTCGTAGGTGTAGTCCTCCATGAGGCTGGCACCACCGGGAAGGCCCGCACCCATGACGTTGGCCACGCGTACGAGGATCGCCGTCTTCCAGTCGCCCTCGGCACCGAAGCCGTACCCCTCGGCCATGAGGCGCTGAACGGCCAGTCCCGGAAGCTGCTTCAGGGCGCCGAGATCCTCGAAGCTCGTCGTGAAGGCGCCGAAGCCGCCCTCCTCGAGGAACGAGCGCAGACCGAGCTCGATCGCGGCCCCGTCACGCAGGGACTGGTGCCGCTCGCCTCCGACGCGCAGCTCATCGACGACCTCGTACAGCTCCTCGTACTCGGCCACGAGGGCGTCGATGTCGGACTCGGATGCCGCGGCGACCGCATCCGCCAGCTCGTTGACGCCCCAGGTGTTCACCTGCACGCCGAAACGCAGCTCCGCCTCGGTCTTGTCACCCTCGGTGACGGCGACATAGCGCATGTTGTCGCCGAAGCGGGCGAGCTTGAGCGTACGGACCGCGGCCCAGCCGGCGGCGGCGCGCTCCCAGTCCTCGATCTGCTGGCGGACGACCGGGTTCGACACGTGTCCGACCACCGTCTTGCGCGCAACGCCGAGTCGCGTCTGGATGTAGCCGAACTCGCGGTCGCCGTGCGCGGCCTGGTTGAGGTTCATGAAATCGAAGTCGATGTCGGCCCACGGCAGTTCCACATTGGCCTGCGTGTGCAGGTGCAGCAGCGGCTTCTGCAGGGCGTCGAGGCCGGAGATCCACATCTTGGCGGGGCTGAAGGTGTGCATCCACGCGACGACGCCGATCACGTCGTCGCGACTGTTGATCTCCAGCGCCATCCGACGGATCGAATCGGCGTCCTTCAGCACGGGCTTCCAGACGACCTTCACCGGAAGCTCACCCAGGCCTGCGACGACAGCCTGCGACTGCTCGGCGACCTGCGCGAGCGTCTCCTCGCCATAGAGGTTCTGGCTGCCGGTGACGAACCAGACCTCGTAGCCGTCGAGGGAGCTGGACAAGGGTGTACGAGGCATGGATATCTCTCTTTCGGTTTTTCAGAGCGCGGCCACGGCGGCGGCTTCGATGGCGAGGCCGGAGCGGTAGCGCTCGAGGTAGGCGGCGAAGCCGGCGACGTCGTCGGCGTCGGGCTCCGCGGTCGAGGTTGCGGCGCCGGCGAAGACTCGGCGCTCGAGGTAGGTGGACAGATCGAACTCGTCGGCTTCGCCGAGGTACGCAGCGAGCACCGCGATGCCCCAGGCGCCACCCTCGGATGCCGTCTCGCCGACCGCGACCGGGGCGGCGAGCGCGCCGGCGAGGAAGCGCTGGGCGACGCCGGCCGTGCGGAACATGCCGCCGTGCGCGAACATCAGATCGAGCGCGACTCCTTCTTCGGCGAGCACCCGCATCCCGAGAGCCAGGGTGCCGAACACGCCGTAGAGCTGGGCGCGCATGAAGTTGGCGAGGGTCAGGCGGCTGTCAGGCGTGCGCACGATGAGCGGCCGCCCCTCCTCGAGTCCGGCGATGGGCTCGCCCGCGAGGTGGTTGTAGGCGAGCAGTCCGCCCGCATCCGCCTCACCGGCCACGGCCTCGCGGAAGAGCGCCTCGAAGACGGCGTCCGCGTCGAGTGGACGGCCGGATGCGGCCGAGAAGCGCGAGAACATCTCGACCCAGGCCGCGAGCTCGCTCGCCCCGTTGTTGCAGTGCACCATCGCGACGGGGTCCCCCGCGGGTGTGGTGACGAGGTCGAGCTCGTGGTGCACGCGCTCGAGGGGGCGCTCGAGGACCACCATCGCGAAGATGCTCGTTCCCGCACTCACGTTGCCCGTGCGCGGCGCCACGGCGTTGGTGGCGACCATGCCGGTCCCGGCATCACCCTCGGGCGGGCAGAGCGGGATCCCGGCGCGGAGCACGCCCGACGGGTCCAGGAGCGCTGCGCCTTCGGGGGTGAGCGCACCCGCCTCGCGTCCGGCAGGAAGAACGTCCGGGAGGATGTCGGCGAGCGGAACATCGATCGCGCCGAGCGCGTCGTAGCGGGCGAGCAGCTCCGCGTCGTAGTCGCGCGTCGCGGGATCGATCGGGAACATTCCGGACGCGTCGCCGACGCCGAGCACCGACCGCCCGGTCAGGCGGCGGTGCACGTAGCCCGCGAGGGTGTTGATGGAGGCGATGCGGGGCACATGCGGCTCGGCGTCGATGGCCGCCTGGTGCAGGTGCGCGATCGACCAGCGAAGGGGAATGTTGACGCCGAACAGCTCGCTCAGGGCGCTCGAGGCTGGCCCCGTGTTGGTATTGCGCCACGTACGGAAGGGCACGAGAAGCTCACCGGATGCATCGAACGCGAGATAGCCGTGCATCATCGCGGAGACACCGATGGCGGCGTGGGTTTCGGGCCGCTCGCCGTGACGCTCGATCGCGTCGGCCACGAGCGCGGCGTAGGCGCCCTGCAGGCCCGCGACGACCTCGTCCAGGGAGTAGGTCCAGAGGCGGTCGACGTAGCTGTTCTCCCACGCGTGAGCGCCCACCGCGATCACCGCGCCGGTCTCGTCGATCAGGCACGCCTTGATGCGGGTGGAGCCGAGCTCGATGCCGAGCCAGGTGCGCCCCGTCGTGATGGCGTCTGCAGCGGTCATCGCCGGTCGTCCCCGCTCTGTCCGTAGACGTTCTGGTACCGCGCGTACAGGCTGTCGATCGCTTCCTGGGGGATGGGCACGAGCTCTCCGCCCTGACGCGCGATGTGCACCGTGCGCGCGACGTCCTCGACCATGACGGCCGCCTTGACGGCATCCTTCGCGCTGACCCCGATCGTGAACGGACCGTGGTTGCGCATGAGGACGGCGCGGGAGCGGTGCCCGCGCAGCGTCTCGACGATCCCGCGACCGATCGAGTCGTCGCCGATGATCGCGAAGGGTCCGACCGGGATCGGGCCGCCGAACTCATCGGCCATCGCGGTGATCACGCAGGGGATCTCTTCGCCGCGGGCGGCCCACGCGACGGCGTAGTCGGAGTGGGTGTGCACCACTCCTCCCACGTCCGGCATGTTGCGGTAGACGTAGGCGTGCGCGGCCGTGTCACTGGAGGGCGAGCGCTCGCTGCCGGGCGTTCCCGGGATCACGTTGCCGTCGAGGTCGCAGAGGATCATGTTCGCGGGCGTCAGCTCGTCGTAGGAGACGCCGGACGGCTTGATCACGAACAGGTCGGCGCCCGGCACGCGACCGGAGACGTTTCCTCCGGTCCACACCACCAGTCCGTAGCGCACAAGTTCGCCGTGCAAGGTCGCGACGTCATCGCGAACGGCGTCGATGGCCGCTTGGATGTCAGAGGGGAAGGGCGTGGCTGCGCTGCCTGTCACGGGTGCTCCATTGGTCTCATGGCCCGCGGGGTCCCATACCCGGCCGGCCGAAACAAATGTTACCGGTCACACACCGGGTGTGCAACGACTCATCCCGCGGTCAGCGCCGCACGCGGGCGAGCGCAGCCTCCGTCAGAGGATGGCGTTGAGGTAACTGATGATCGACGCGAAGACAAGGGCTCCCACCCCGAGCGCCAGCAGCGCCACCCCGACGTAGATGAGCCATCGGGACCCGCCCGGCTCCGAATTGCGTTGCCCCTCGCGCGCCATGAGCGCCATGCTACTGAGAAAGGATGACGATCGTGTGACGCGGCGCGTCGGATGACGAACGGGGAGCGTAGCCGTTGTCAAGCCCCTCCATGCCGGCACGCCCCCTTCCCATACTGAAGAGGCAACACCGCACGCCGGACGTGTTCGGGTCACCGACGGCGAGCGAAGGCACGGAGCGTTTCGCCCGTGCGATGAGAGGTCCTCTCCGGTTCCCCCAGGCCGCGGAGGGCCTCTCCGCTTTATGCGTGAGCGCTGTCAGCGATGCAGGCGTCGCCGCGACACCGTCAGCGCGAGCGCGCTCAGCACCGCGAGCGTCGCGACGACGAAGGGGATGAGGCTCGCGACACGCTGCGCGTGGAGCTCGAGCCCGGGAAGCGCCCCCGCAGCGAAGACGCCGACGGCGACCGCGATGAGCGCGAGCAGGCCGAGAGCGCTGACAGCTATCTGTGTTGCACGATCCATGAGGACTCCTTCGTCCGCCTACCGTGGTGGCACAAAGGTAGTCCCGCGCGGGCGCCTGTGGCCCGTACGCGCCGGAACTGTGGAAATCCGCTCAGCGGACGACGGCTGTGGCGGTCGTCACTTGGGACACGACCTCCTCGCTGACCGACCCGAGAAGGAAGCGCGCGAAGGCGCCGCGCCCGTGCGAGCCGACGACGACAAGCCGGGCCGCGCCCGCCGCATCCGCGATCGCCGCGGCGGGATCACCCTCGACGACACGGGTCTGCACGTCGAGATCCGGGTAGGCCTCGCTCACCTTCTCTGCGACACGGTCGACGGCGGACTGGGTGATCGTGTTGAGATCCGTGAGATAGAGGTCGGGGTACACGCCGAAGTCGCCGGGAACGGCGACCGGCATCCACGCCGAGACGATCGTCAGACTCTCACCGAAGCGCTCGGCCTCGGCTGCCGCGAACGCCACCGCCGCGTCGGAGACCTCGGAGCCGTCCACACCGACCACGACGCCCTCCCCGTCGGTCGGCGCATCCAGCGGCACCACGACGACGGGAGAATGCGACCCTGCGGCGATCCGGTAGCCGTGCTGACCGCGGCGCCCCTGCCCGCGCCTCTCCCCTCCGATCACCAGGAGCCGCGCGTCCTTCGACGCCTCCACGAGCTCCGCGACGGGATTGCCATGCGAGACGCGCACCTCGCACGAGAGTCCCATCGACCGCAAGAGTTCGGCCTGCTGCCCGAGGCGCGCACGGGTCGCCGCGACCGCCGCAGTCAGTACATCATCCTCGCCCACTGCCCCCGTGGCGCCGCCCACGACGGAGAAGAGCACCAGAGGCTCCCCGCCACGCCGCGCGCGGGCCGCCGCCCAGTCGACCGCACGCTGCGAGCCCTCCGCATCCGTCACGCCCACGATGATCGAGTCCGACATCCTGTGTCCTTCCGGTCGTTGCAGTCAGGGTAGCGCGGGCGCACGGTACAGTCCTTGCGTGACTTCCACGCCAGCAAGGTCCGCCCGCCCGCGCGGGCGTGCCTTCCCCCGCTGGCTGTTGATCACCGTTCTCGCGGCGAGCCTGGTGATCGTGGTCACCGCCATCGGCGTCGTCGGGTGGGCGATCACCTCCGGGCTCCAGTTCCTCGGCGCGCAGGCGCCGGGCGTCGGCACACGCATCGTCGTGCCGGAGGAATCCAAGGCGAGCAAGGCAGCGACGGAGGGCGGGCTGGACTCGGAGTCGCAGGCCGCGGCCGAGTATCTCGCCGCTCAGCCGACCGCCTACTGGCTCACCCCGGAGATCGATCCGATCGGCGACGCAGGTCCCCGCATCCTGAACCTCGCCGCCGAAGCGCGCGATCAGGATGCGGCACTCTCCGTCGTCGTCTACGGCCTGCCCGAGCGCGACTGCGGCAGCCAGTCCGCAGGCGGGTTGGACGACGCCTCGTACGCCACCTGGACGGCGGAGATCGGCCAGGCGCTGGCGAGCGTGAAAGATGTCCAGAAGATCGTCGTCCTCGAGCCGGACAGCCTCGCCCAGGCACCCGACTGCGACGCGAACATCGACCAGCGCATGAGCGCCCTCCACGATGCGGCGCTGCGCCTCGTGGGCGTCGACACGTGGGTGTACCTCGACGGCGGACACTCCAACTGGCGCCCAGCCTCGGAGATGGCTTCTCTCATCCAGCGGGTCGGCGTCACCGACAAGGTGCGCGGCTTCGCCACCAATGTGTCGAACTACAACCCCACCACCGACGAGTTCGCGTACGCGCACGAGGTGTCCACGCTCCTCGGCGGCGGTCACGCCCTCATCGATACGTCCCGCAACGGCGCCGGCGTCGCCACGAGCGAGTGGTGCAACGACCCGACGGCGCTCGTGGGCGACCCCGGCGGTACCTACGGCGACGACGTCGTCGACACGAACCTGTGGATCAAGCCTCCCGGCGAGAGCGACGGTGTCTGCAACGGCGGGCCGCGCGCCGGATCCTGGTGGCCGGAGGGCTCCGTGCAGCTCACGCGCAACGTTCTCTGACCGCCCACGACGCGGCATGCGTCGTGAATCGCGGGCAATCCGGGGGATATGGAACAATGGCGACGCGTGCGGTGCCACGAGCCGCGGCCTTGAACCGAGAATCGAGGATGCCGGACTCATGAGCGACGCTTCTGACGGGCAGAAGACCGCGGTCATCGTCGAAGACGATCCCGACGTTCGCCACCTCCTCGCCGAGGTCCTCGAAGCGGCCGGTTTCTCCACCGTGTCGGTCGGCAACGGCATCGACGGCGTGCGCGCCGTGCTCGCCTACCAGCCGCTCATCACGACGCTCGATGTCAACATGCCCGGCATCGACGGATTCGAGGCTGCTCGCCGCATCCGCGAGAAGTCGAACACGTTCATCATCATGCTGACCGGGCTCGCCGACGAGGCCGACGTCGTCCTGGGACTCGGCGCCGGTGCCGACGAGTACATCGTGAAGCCGTTCCGTCCTCGTGAGTTCCGGGCGCGCGTCGAGGCGCTGCTGCGCCGCCCCCGCCCCGAACCCGCCGGCCATCCGCGTCGACAGGAGAGCGTCGGACCGTCCTTCCCGGGCGCACGCCCGCAGACGCAGTCCATCCCCGTGCAGCCCGAGGCGAGACAGCCCATCGCGCCTGCCTACGTCGAGGAGCCGGTGTACCCGCCCGAGGCCGCCATGCCGGCCGACCGCATCACCTACACGCCGCAGCCGACCCCCGCGCCTGCGCAGCCGGCGCCCGCCCCGGCAGCCGGAGCGGAGCTGACCCCTCACGCGCAGGGCGCGCTCGTCCCGGGCGGGGGGTTCTGGGTGACCCACCGTGACCTCCAGCTGAACCCCGAGACGCGCATCGTGCTCATCAACGGTCAGCAGGTCGAGCTGACGCGTACCGAGTTCGATCTCCTCGCCACTCTTCTCGAGTCCAAGAGACGCGTGCGCAGCAAGGCCGATCTGACCCTCGTGCTGCGCGGCGAGTCCTACGTCACCTCCTACTACGTGGGCGAGGCCGACAAGCGCGCCGTCGAAGCCCACATGACGAACCTCCGCCGCAAGCTGGGCGACAACCCCAGCAACCCTCGCTACATCGAGACCGTGCGCGGCGTCGGCTACCGTTTGACGACCGAGTTGCTCGCACCCTGATATCGCGCAGCAGAACGAAGAGGGCCCACGGGAAACCGTGGGCCCTCTTCGTTCGGGATGGTGGGGGTCAGACCTTGTATCCCTGGTAGCGGCGCAGCAGCTTCGAGAACATGAGCAGCGTCTGCAGAACCGTCACGACGCCGACGATGGGCCAGCCGATCCAGAGGATGGAGGACTGCACGACCGGGCCCAGCATGTTCCAGATGATCGCCATGGCCACCAGTGCTGCGGCCAACAGGATGAAAGGCGCCCAGTGGCCGATCGACCCGCCGCCGCGCTCCGCCTTCGCTTGCATCGCCCAGTTGTCGACCTTCTTCCGCGAGAGGAATCGGGTCCACGAGCGGAGGAAATGGCTGAGGCGGATCCACATGAAGATCTCCGCGGGGAAGACCAGAAGTGCGAAGAGGATGTCGCGCTGGTTGCAGTACTTCATCGTGCGCGCGATGCGCAGGTTCAGCAGCACGGCCGTCAGCACGGGGATCAGCCACAGGGGCGAGAAGACGAAAGCGTTGATCGACAGCGAGCCGGCGAGCAGCACGAGGAAGGCGACACGAACGAAGAGGTTGGTGAGCATGCCGAAGTTCTCGAACCAGCGCAGGCGCAGGTTCGGGTGGAACGGCTGCCCCTTGGTGTCGCCGCGCTGTCCGGGCCACATGAGCTCGATCGCGCCGAACGTCCACTTGACCTGCTGCGCGTCGTACCCCTTGAGCGTGGTCATCCCGCCCACCGCTGCGCGAGCGTAGGGGCTGATCTTCGTGAGGTAACCGGCGCTCTTGATCTGCAGCGAGAGCAGGGAGTCCTCGACCTCGCTGTCTTTGACCCACGGGGTGTTCTGGTGGTTCTGCTTCATCGCGTCGCGCAGGGCGTTGGTCGAGAAGATCGAGAACTGACCGCCGAGCACGGCCATATTGCGGCCGCGGAGGAGGTTCTGCAGGTTGAAGGCCGCGAACTGCGTGCGCTGACCGGCGATGAGCCACTTAGCCGTGAGCCCCTTGATGGGGCGGTCGTCGATCGTGTAGATCGCCGAGATGCCTCCGATGCGCGAGTCGCTGACGGCTTCGGTCTCGAGGTACTCGACCGCACGCGGTTCGGCGATCGTGTCGCCGTCCACGCCGAGCAGATAGTCGCATCCCTCGACCAGCGAATAGCCGTAGTTGAGCGCGCCGACCTTCTTGTCGGGGTTCTTGCCGATGTCGTGCACGAAGACCTCGGTGAACTGCTCACCAAGGTCGGTCATGATCTCGTGCGGACCGGCGTACTCCGAAGCGATCTTCGCGGTGTTGTCGGACGTGTTGTTGATGACCACGTGGATCACGTCCGGAACACGCGTCTGGGCGAGCAGGGCCTCGATCACATCGGCGATCGACTCCTCCTCGTTGTAGGCGGGGATGACGCATCCGATCGTGGAGCGGTGCGTGGTCGAGCTCTCGAGCACCGACATGAAGTCCTGCTCGAAGTGGGACTCGAGGTCGGCGCCGGACGTCGTCGCCGGGTACATCGGCTCGAGCTGCTGTGACGGCAGCTGCTGATACGCCATGCGGGGGTCCGACACAGTGATCACTTCCTGACATTCATGGCCCGCGATGCGGGGGGAGATCAGCACGCTGTTCGTGCGATGAGTCCAGACTGCACGCTCTCCCGCAAGATCACGGTGGGTCCCGCGAGAAGCTCAGCGCAAGATTGGCGCAAGATCAGCGCCGGTGGCCACTGGCTCAGCCGGGGAAGATCGCGATCGGCAGGTACTGGTACACCGTCTGCTGCTGGAACGAGGCGTCCGTGTTCGCCGTGCCTTCGACCGAGATCGTCAGTGCGAACTCGAGAGTGAGACCGAACGTGTCCGCCGGCAGCTGATGGATGCTCTGCTGGGGAACGTAGAGCCCGCCCTGGAAGCTGTTGAGCAGCAGTCCCCGGTCGGAGCGCAGGGTGTCGCTGGGAACGAGCGTGCGCGGGTCGGCGCTGAACTGGTAGGGCGACTGCATCTGGTTCGAGGTCTGCGTCGTGGTGGAGTTGATCTGCACCGAGGAGATGTAGACGCGACGCTTGTCCGTCAGTACCGCCTTCTCGTCGACGCGGTGGTCGTAGACGTTGACCGCGAAGCCGAAGACCTTCTCGTTGTTCGCGGTCCACTCCTGCGTGCGCTTGGGGTCGACGGCCCACACGTTCAGCACGAGCTCGAGATCCTGCGCCACGTCGCTGCGCAGCTCGACCGAGCCGTCGTAGGTGAACTGGGAGTTGAACGCCATGCTCGCCGACGGCGCGGGCGAGGGCACGACGGTCGTCGGCTGCACGGCGGTGTTGCTGCCCTGCAGGGAGTTGAAGCCATCGACGATCTGCGAGCAACCGGTCAGCGCCAGGATGCTCGCGAGGGCGACAGCGGCCCCCGCGTAGAGCCGACGCACACGGCGATCGGCGAAGGGGATTCTCACAGGGCGCTCCTCGGAGACGTGGCCACGAGGCTCACAGGATGTCGGGTCGGTGCCGACCCGCTTCCAGATAAACCCCAGGGTCGGCGCCGAAAGTATACGCGATCCACCCCCGCGCGCCATGCACGGGATCCGCATCAGCCCTGAGGCGCACCGGCGATGGCGATCGTCAGCGTGTCACTGGCGGTCTGCTTGGCGTATTCGGCGGATGTGGGGGTGGTCTGCACGAGGAAGTCGTAGGTGAACTGAACCTGCACGAACGTCGCCTCAGCGGGCACGTCGCCGATGTTGAAGGTCTGCGAATAGCTGTAGGGATCGAGAACCAGGTAGCCAGGGCTGACCGACGACTGGTCGGTCTGCGGGGCGAGCGGGTCGAAGGAGCGCGAGGCGTTGCCCGGGACCGCGACCATCGTCGCCTTCTGGAGGAAGACCTTCTGTCCGTCGTTGGGGGTGACGGTGGTCACCATCGAGATGCTGACGGGCTTCAGCGCCGTAGCCGTCCAGCGATCCATCGACAGCGTCGACCAGTAGTTGATGGTCGCGCTCACCGCGCCGGCAGGCACGACCCGCTGAGTCGATCCGCTGGACAGGTCGTTGGTCACGGGCGTCGGAACGGGCGTGCTCGAACGCGATGGCGTTGTCGGGCTCGGCGTCTGCGCACCGGTGTTCCACGGCGCCGGGCCGCATCCGGTCAGCACCGCCACGGCGAGCAGCGGAGCGAAGACCGCGACCGGCCCGCGATGTCTGCGACGCATGGCGACTCCCGGTGTGAGGTTGACTTCCCACTCTAGCGGCGCGGCATGACCGCTTAAGGTGAAGGCGTGACCAATCCCCTGCTGCCGGCGCCCGCCAGAACGGCCGGACGGATTCTCATCTGGGTGCTGCTCGCCCTGCTCGTCATCCTCGTGGCTGCGGCAGCCTGGCTGGGAGTGCGGGGATACCTCGCCTACGGGCATCTGACCGCGGCGCAGCGCGCGGCCGGGGAGGTCACCCGCAATCTCGACGACACGGACGCGGCGACCGCCCGGCTGGCCGACATCGCCGCGGACACGGCGGCGGCGCGTTCCTTGACCTCGGACCCCGTATGGCGGGCGGCCGAGGTCCTGCCCTGGGTCGGCGACCAGCTCTCGGCCGTCGCGACGGTTACGGCGGCGGTCGACGACGTGGCCGGGAAGGCGCTGACTCCCCTCGTGCGGGTCGCATCGGAATTCTCCGCCGGCGCGCTGAAGCCGGTCGACGGACGCATCGATGTCAGCGGGTTCGGCGAGATGCACGAGGCCGCCCAGAGCACCACCGCGCAGGTGGCGCTCGCATCCGACGCCGTCGACGACATCGATCGAACCGCCCTGCTCCCCCCGATCGCGAAGGCCGTGGAGGATGTGTCCGGGCTGCTCACCTCCGTCGAGACCGGATCGGATGCGGTCAGCCGAGCGACGGCGCTGATGCCGGCCGTTCTGGGTGCCGACGGCCCGCGCAACTACCTCGTCGTCTTCCAGAACAACGCCGAGTGGCGTTCGCTCGGCGGCATCGTCGGCGCCATGGCGCTCGTGCACACGGAGAACGGCCAGATCTCCCTCGCGGCTCAGGCATCCGCCTCCGGCGACATCGGCAAGCTACGAGACCCGGTGCTCGACATCGGTCCCGAGCTCACGGCGTTCATGGAGACGCGGCCCGCGCGCTACATGCAGAACGCGAGCCAGGTCCCCTCCTTCCCCCTGGCGGCGCAGATCGCGCAGGCCATGTGGGAGCGGGAGTACGGCCTCAAGGTCGACGGGGTGATCTCGCTCGACCCCGTCACACTGTCGTACATGCTGGCGGCGACGGGGCCGGTGGCGCTGCCCACGGGCGACGAGCTGACGAGCGAGAACGCGATCCCGCTGCTGCTGAACGAGGTGTACCTGCGCTACGACCCTGCCACCCAGGACGCGTTCTTCCAGGCGGCCGCCGCATCCGTCTTCACCAGACTCGCCGCAGGAGATGTGGCTCCCTCCGCCCTCGTCTCCGCCTTGGCGAAGGCCGGGGAGGAGGAGCGCCTGCTCATCTGGAGCAACGCTCCAGAGGAACAGGCGATCCTCGACGGCACGACTCTGCAGGGTCTGCTCCCGGTGACCGACAGTCAGCAGACGAGCTTCGGCGTGTACCTGAACGACGCCACCGGCTCCAAAATGGACTACTACATGAAGGTCGGCACCGGCGTGCAGTGGTGCACCACCGCCGGCGGCTCGGCCGAAGCCGTGCTCGATGTGTCCCTCACCAACGACGCTCCCGCCGACGTGGCGAGCTTCCCCTCCTCCATCACCGGAGGGGGCAGCTTCGGCACCCAGGCCGGGCTGACCCGCACGACGGGCTATCTGTATCTTCCCGAGGGCGCCTCCGTCCTCTCCTCGGAGAACTCGGACGGCAGCGGTTTCCGCTCGGGCACCGACCAGGGCAGGCCGGTGCTCGTCTGGTCGTCGTTGCTCGCTCCGGGCGAGACGGCCAGCGCCAGCATCCGGGTCCGCACGCCCTGGACACCCGAGCTGAGCGCCCAGGTCACGCCCGTGCTGCCGGGGACGGACTCCGCTGTCGTCGCCTCCTGCGACTGAACGGCCTCAGCCCACCTCGACGCGGGCGCGCGACGACGAGAGCGTCGCCGTCACGAGGATCGGCAGGTGATCGCTGAGCCCCTGCGGCAGCGTCCGGATGTGCTCGATGTCGAACCCGGTGGATGTCGCGAAGTCGTAGTGCCCACGGAAGAAGCGATAGCGCGTGTATGTGCGGGTGTCGCTGAGCGTGAGCTCGTACCCCTGGTCCCTCACCCGCTCGCCGAGTCGTTCCTTGAAGACGGGGTAGTTGTAGTCGCCCACCATCAGGGCGGGAAGCTGCGGTCCGAGGTCCTGCAGCTCGGCCAATGCCGTGCGGATCTGGTGGCGGCGCAGGGAATTGAGTGCGGTGAGGGGGGCGGCGTGGAAGGACGCGACGATGATCTCGCGCCCCGCGTCGATGTCGTGCAGACGCACGCCCAGCATGCGCTCCTCCGCGGGCTTGAGTACCCGGTCGTGCAGCGACTTCTTGAGCGACAGCGCACGCACCTCCTGCAAGCGGAAGCTGCTCTCGCGGTAGTAGACCGCCAGGCCCAACCGGTTGCGGCTCGTGGCGTCCGCCAGGCGCAGGCCACCGCTGACCTCCGGAATGTCGGTGGTGTCCGCCTCCTGGAGACAGAGCACGTCGACGCCGTGCCGCTCGGCCAGATCCGCGATCTCGCCCGCAGCGCGATGTTTGCGCAGGTTGTAGGAGATGACCTTCATCAGGCCATCCACACTATGCCCGGCACGTGAACGACGGATGCCGCTTGCGCAACGCCCAGCGAATTCATTCCTGATCGCGACGTGCCCGCGTCTGCTCGGCCCGCGCCGCCATGAGCTCCGGCTCCGGATAGCCCACCTCTGTCAGCACCAGCCCGCGCGCGGCGAGGACGGCGAACTCACTCGTCCGCGTGGCCTGCTCGCGCAGCCGCACGACGTCCTCGACCGCGAGGCGCCCTTGGCCGACCGCGACACAGGCTCCCACGAGCGCGCGCACCATCGAATGGCAGAAGGCGTCGGCCTTCACGTTCGCCACGATCGCCCCCTCCTCGTCGCGGCGCCAACCGAAATCGAGGAGCGTACGGATGGTCGTCGCCTCCTCGCGCGGCTTGCAGTAGGCAGCGAAGTCGTGCAGGCCCCGGAGCGAGCGCGCCGCCTCATCCATCGCTGCGACATCCAGCGCGGCGCGAACCGTGGTGGTGAACTCCCGTCGCAGCGGGTCGTAGCCGGTGACGTCGTCGGCGATCCGGTAGGCGTACCGGCGCCAGACAGCCGAGAATCGTGCGTCGAAGCCGTCGGGAGCGAGCGTGGTGCGGTGCACCGTCACATCCGAGTACGAGCTCAGGACACCGCGGATACGTCGCGCCAGAGCCGCAACGGGGTCGGACTCCGATCGGCGGGAAGCCGCCAGCCTCGCCTGCTGGGCGTCGTCGAGGTCCAGGTGCGCGACCTGACCGCTCGCGTGCACGCCCGCATCCGTGCGCCCGGCGACCGTCAACTGCGGCGCACCGGCGACGATCCGCGCCAGGGCATCCTCGAGCGTTCCTTGAACGGTGCGCAGACCCGGCTGCCGAGCCCAGCCGCGGAAGTGCGTGCCGTCATAAGCGATGTCGAGTCGGATCCGCACTGCTCAAGCCTACGGCTGCACCCGATAGAGGCACTCACGCATGGATCGTAGACTGGCCGGGCTTCCCACCCCGGATCCTCCCCCATGATCGCTGATACTCCTCTTCTCCCGCGCGCCCGCTACGCGGGTCTCGACGGCCTCCGCGCGGTCGCGGTGGTGCTCGTGATGGTCTATCACCTGTTCCCCGACTGGTGGATGCGGAGCGGGTTCATCGGTGTCGATGTCTTCTTCGTGATCAGCGGATTCCTCATCACCTCGCTGCTGCTCCGCGAGCACGATGAGACTGGCCGCGTCGCGCTCGGGGCCTTCTGGCGCCGTCGAGCCCGACGGCTGCTGCCGGCGCTCCTGCTCGTGCTGACGGTGTGCGCGAGCGCGGCATGGCTGATCCGCGGCGACGTGCTCGTCGGGCTCGGACGACAGCTCTTCGGCGCGCTCGTGTTCGGGTACAACTGGACCGCCGTCGTGGACGGCACGGACTACTTCGGCTCCGGCGGCGGTGAGCTCTTCCGCAACCTCTGGTCGCTCGCCGTCGAGGAGCAGTTCTACCTCGTGTGGCCGCCGCTGCTGCTCGCTCTCCTGCTGCTTCCCCGCGCATGGATGCGTGCCGGCGTGGCACTGGTCGCGGCAGCCGCATCCGCGGTCTGGATGGCGGTCATCGTCGCTTCCGGCTCCGCCGATCCGCTCACCCTCGGAGCACGCGTCACGCGCGCCTACTTCGGCACCGATTCCCACGCATTCGGCCTCCTTCTCGGTGTCGCTGTCGCGTTCACCTGGCGCGCGGCCGGTCGCATCGGGCGCGACTGGATGCGACGTCCTGGCGTTCGAGGGGGCGTAGCCGCGGTAGGTGCCGCCGCTCTCGCGAGCCTCGTCCTGCTCGCGACGGCAGGACAGAGCCAGAACGTCACGACCTTCCCCGGCGCGCTCCTCGCAGCGAGCGCACTCACCGCGATCGTGATCGTGGCGGGAGCCTGGCCAGGCTCACTGCTCGGGCGCGCGCTGGATGCAGCGCCCCTGCGATGGGTCGGCGAACGCTCGTACGGCTTGTACCTCTGGCACTGGCCCGTGCTGGTGCTGCTGGTCGCTGCCTGGCAGGGCACGAGCATCGATCGCCCCTTCCCCGCGACGATCGGCGCCGCTGCGCTGGCCGTGACAGTGGCCCTTTCGGCACTGTCGTACCGATTCCTCGAGACACCGGTGCGCCGCAGCGGATTCCGCCAGGCCGTCGGCGAGCTCCGACGGGCGTTCGCGTCCAGCGCGCGCCGTCGAGCGAGGGCCGTCGGCGTCATGGCGGTCTGCCTCCTGCTCGTCGCCGGCACCGCCCTCGCCGTCGTCTCGGCTCCGCGGGTGTCCAGTGGGGAGGCCGTCGTCGCCGCTGGTATGGACGCGCTGAAGGATCAACCCGCGCCCACGAACGCGGGCGGGGATCCCGACGACGACATCGTCACGGGCGATGAGGTCACCGCCGTCGGCGACTCCGTGATGCTCGCCTCGGCCCCCAGCCTTCTCGCCGCGCTTCCCGGAGCGGACGTGGACGCCGTCGTCTCGCGTCAGATGTATGCCGCTCCCGACATCCTGCGCTCCCTCGCGGACGCGGGCCGGCTGCGCGAGTTCGTGGTCCTCGGCCTCGGCACCAACGGCTCGATCTCGCAGCGAACTCTCGACCAGGTGCTCGAGGTCATCGGCCCCGACCGTCAGCTCGTGCTCGTCACTGCGTCGGCCCCCCGATCCTGGATTCCCGGCGTCAACGCCGAGATCGCCGCGTTCGCCCGCACGCATCGCGGGGTGCAGATCGCGGACTGGCAGTCGGCGATCGCGCCGCATCCCGACCTGCTCGCCGGAGACGACGTACACCCGGGGGATGCCGGCGGCAAGATCTACGCCGACGCCGTGGTGACCGCCCTCGCCGACGCGCAACGGGCGAAGGCGCGGTTCTCCGCATTCTCCGCGCAGCGCGCCTTCGAGCAGGAACTGCGCCAGTCCCAGCTGTTCCAGGCGCCCGGCTCACCCGACGCGGGCTGAGGGCGCCGTCGGCCACCCCATCGAAAACACCGCGGCGAACGGCGCGAACCCCGCGGGATCCGAAGATCCCGCGGGGTTCGCGGTGCAAAGGGGCCGGGACGGGTCCCGACGGGTCCGATTACTCGGACTTCTTCTCCTCCGACTCGGCCGGAGCCTCGTCAGCGGTGGCCTCGGACGCCTCGGGGGCCTCCTCGACCACAGTCTCCTCGGCCGGAGCCTCTTCGACAACCGGCTCCTCGGCGGGGGCTTCCTCGACGGGAGCCGTCTCGGCCTTGACGGCCTTCTTGGCGGGAGCCGCCTTCTTCTTGGTGACGGGCTCGAGCACGAGCTCGATCACGGCCATGGGAGCGTTGTCGCCCTTGCGGTTGCCGATCTTCGTGATGCGGGTGTAGCCGCCTTCACGCTCAGCGACCAGGGGCGCGATCTCGGTGAACAGGACGTGCACGACTTCCTTGTCACCGATGACGGAGAGCACGCGACGGCGCGCGTGCAGGTCGCCACGCTTGCCGAACGTGATGAGACGCTCGGCGAGCGGACGCAGGCGCTTCGCCTTGGTCTCGGTCGTCGTGATCGACTTGTGCGTGAACAGTGCCGCGGCAAGGTTCGCCAGCAGAAGACGCTCGTGTGCGGGGCCGCCTCCGAGGCGGGGTCCCTTCGTGGGCTTGGGCATTCTCAGTTACTCCAGGATTTCGCGGGTGAGCCGGATCAGGCGTTGTCTTCTTCGTATCCGCCGTAGAAGTGGGCGCCGTCGAAACCGGGCACCGAGTCCTTCAGCGACAGACCGAGCGAGACGAGCTTGTCGCGCACCTCGTCGACCGACTTCTGACCGAAGTTGCGGATGTTCATGAGCTGGGTCTCCGACAGGGCGACCAGCTCGGACACCGTGTTGATGCCCTCGCGCTTGAGGCAGTTGTACGAGCGCACCGAGAGGTCGAGGTCCTCGATGGGCATCGACAGTTCGTTGGAGAGGACGGTCTCGACCGGCGCGGGACCGATCTCGATGCCCTCGGCCTCGACGTTCAGCTCACGGGCGAGGCCGAACAGCTCGGTCAGGGTGCGACCCGCCGACGCGACGGCGTCGCGCGGGGCGATCGACGGCTTGGTCTCGACGTCCAGCACGAGCTTGTCGAAGTCGGTGCGCTCACCGGCACGGGTGGCCTCGACGCGGTAGCTGACCTTGAGCACCGGCGAGTAGATCGAGTCGATCGGGATCTGCCCCGCCTCGGCGTACTCGTTGCGGTTCTGCGTCGCCGACACGTAGCCACGGCCGCGCTCGATCGTGAGCTCGAGCTCGAAACGGGCGGTGTCGTTGAGGGTCGCGATGACCAGCTCGGGGTTGTGCACCTCGACACCGGCCGGAGCCGAGATGTCGGCGGCGGTCACTTCGCCCGCGCCCGTCTTGCGCAGGTAGGCCGTGATGGGCTCGTCGCGCTCGCTCGAGACGACCAGCTGCTTGATGTTCAGGATGATCTCGGTGACATCCTCCTTCACACCGGGGATGGTGCTGAACTCGTGCAGCACGCCGTCGATGCGGATGCTGGTGACAGCAGCACCGGGGATGGACGAGAGGAGGCTGCGACGCAGCGCGTTGCCGATGGTGTAACCGAAGCCGGGCTCGAGCGGCTCGATGACGAAGCGGCTGCGGAACTCCCCGATCTTCTCCTCGGTCAGAGTGGGACGCTGTGCGATGAGCACGATGTGTTCCTTTCGGCTAAGTGCCCGCTATATGACACTTGCGTGGATGAGGTGTTGAGTTTTTCTCGCGGATGCCGGGGCGGCACCGTCAGGCGGCGCGCCCCGGCATCCAGAAGCTGTGAGACGTCAGACGCGGCGACGCTTGGGCGGGCGGCAGCCGTTGTGCGCCTGCGGCGTGACGTCCTGGATCGACCCCACCTCGAGGCCGGCGGCAGTCAGTGAACGGATCGCCGTCTCGCGGCCCGAACCCGGACCCTTCACGAAGACGTCGACCTTCTTGACACCGTGCTCGGCGGCCTGACGGGCGGCCGACTCGGCGGCCATGCCGGCCGCGTACGGGGTCGACTTGCGCGAGCCCTTGAAGCCCACTCCGCCCGAAGAGGCCCAGCTGATGACAGCGCCGGACGGGTCGGTGATCGAAACGATCGTGTTGTTGAACGTCGACTTGATGTGGGCGTGGCCCACGGCGATGTTCTTCTTCTCCTTGCGGCGGGGCTTGCGCGCCGCGGACTTGGCCTGTGCCATGTGCGTGTTCTCCTAAACCCTGGGGGCCGCGCCTTAGCGCGCCTTCTTCTTGCCGGCGACGGTGCGCTTGGGGCCCTTGCGCGTGCGGGCGTTGGTCTTCGTGCGCTGACCGCGCACGGGAAGGCCGCGGCGGTGACGCAGGCCCTCGTAGGAGCCGATCTCGACCTTGCGGCGGATGTCGGCGGCGACCTCGCGACGAAGATCACCTTCGACCTTGTAGGTGCCTTCGATGTAGTCACGGAGTGCGACGAGCTGGTCGTCGGTCAGGTCCTTGACGCGGATGCTCTCGTCGATCGAAGTCGCCTTCAGGATCTCGACGGAGCGGGTACGGCCGATGCCGTAGATGTACGTGAGTGCGATCACCACGCGCTTGTCGCGCGGGATGTCGACGCCGGCAAGACGTGCCATGCGGCTCTCCTAGGAGTGAGTGGAGGTGTGGAGCAGGATCGGTGCCCGGGCCTCCGCCCGAGGTGTCCCCCTCGCGGGTTCTGATCCTGCCTGTTGTTCGTTGTTCAGTTGTGGGAGCGGATGCGGCCGGACGCCGCATCCGCCGACTGCACGTCAGCCCTGGCGCTGCTTGTGGCGCGGGTTGGACTTGCAGATGACCATGACGCGTCCGTGACGACGGATCACCTTGCAGTGATCGCAGATCGGCTTGACGCTGGGGTTGACCTTCATGATGCTTCCTGTTCGCTGTCTTCGTGCTCCGAGGTGGAGCCGTTACTTCTCGACCGGATCAGCGGTAGCGATAGACGATGCGGCCGCGCGTGAGGTCGTAGGGCGAGAGCTCCACGACGACGCGGTCCTCGGGGATGATGCGGATGTAGTTCTGCCGCATCTTGCCGGAGATCGTGGCGAGCACCTTGTGCCCGTTGCTCAGCTCGACGCGGAACATCGCGTTGGGCAGAGCCTCGGAGATCACGCCTTCGATCTCGATGACACCGTCTTTTTTAGCCATAGCCTCGCTACCCTCGTGCAGACCGGTCGATCTGCGGTGGATGGGATTCGGTGCCGGAAACGCCTCGACGGCGACACGCCAACGAAGGCGCAAAGCACCAAAGATCAACTATAGGTGATAGAGCCGCATCCCGCCACTCGACGCGTGGCGGGATCGCTCCACCCGGCTCAGGAGATCCTGCTGAGGATGTCCGTCTGCGGGTTGTACGTGATCTGCACGAGGTCGCCGTTGACGCGGAGAGTCGGCGTTCCCGTCGCGCCGTCCGGCAGCGACCGCGACTTCGCGAACTTGATGTACGCGTTCGAGGTGATCGCGTTCTCGAGGTCCGAGGTGACGTTCACGCCCGCTCCACGGGCGAGATCCACCAGCTGCTCGTCCGTCAGGCCGGTCGAGTTCTCGGCGGGCTGGTTCGCATACAGCGCCTGCAGGAAGGCGTAGGCGTTGTCGGGGTCGGCGGCGGCGACCGCGTACATGGCGCTGGCGGCGCGGCTGGAGTACTCGGTGCCCTGCGAGAGCCGGTCCAGGATCGCGACCGGGTACACGTTCAGGGTGATGTCACCCGACGAGACGAGTCCCTGGATGGTCTCGCCCTCCGTCTGCTCGAACTGGTTGCAATAGGGGCACATGAAGTCGATGTACGTGTCGACGGTGTGCTCACCCGTGCCGAACGAGATCGCGCCGGTCGAGGAGTCGATGTTGGATGCCTCGGGCGCCTTGCCCGGGTCCGTCGCCACGTTGTTGAAGACGACGACCAGACCGCCGACGACCACGATTGCGACGACAGCGACGACGCTGATCCAGATCGCGAACCAGTTTGTCTTGCCCTTTGCCGCTGCCATGACGCTCTTTCCTACTCGATTTCGACCGGCTTCACACCATACGGAGCCAGCCCCGCGGCTCCGCCGTCGGGGGCCGTGAGAACCCAGATGCCTCCATCATGGACGGCGACGCTATGTTCCCAGTGGGAGCCGTCTGAACCGTCGACTGTGGAGACGGTCCACTCGTCGTCTTCGACGAGCGTCGCCTCCGAACCTGCGACCACCATCGGCTCGATGGCGAGCACGAGCCCGGGCTGGATCCGAGGGCCCGGATCCGGCACGCGGTAGTTGAACACCGAAGGCGCCTCGTGCATCTTGCGGCCGATTCCGTGTCCGACGTAGTCACGCAGGATGCCGTACTCCCCCGCGACGGTGATGTGATCCTCGACGGCGGCGCCGATCTCACCGATGTGGCGTCCGGTCGCCATCGCGGCGATCCCGGCCCACATGGAACCCTCCGTCACCCGAGACAGCTCCTGCCGCGCTGCGACGAGCTCCGGCCGCGCGGGATCGGGCAGGACGATCGTGATGGCCGAGTCGCCGTTCCACCCACGGAACTGCGCCCCCGCGTCGATCGAGACGATGTCGCCGGCTTCGAGCACCCGGTCGCCCGGGATTCCGTGGACGACCTGCTCGTTGACCGACACACACGTCGTGTGACGGTAACCGCGCACGAGCTGGAAGTTCGACTCCGCACCGCGACCGGTGATCACGGCGGCAGCTGCCGCATCCAACTCAGCCGTCGTCACACCGGGGGCGATCATCTCGCGCACCGCCTGCAGAGCGGCCGCAGTGATCAGCCCCGGCTCGACCATCTGACGCAGTTGCGCCGGGGTCTTGTAGATGGAGCGTCGCAACACGGCTCAGGACGCCGGCGTCAGCCCACGCGCGATCAGAGCCGTGAGGATGCGCTCGGTGATCACGTCGAGCGAGCCGATTCCGTCGATCGCGACGACGAGCCCGCGCTCGCGGTACACGTCGAGGATCGGCGCCGTCTCGTTCTCGTAGATGCTCAGCCGGTGCGCGATGACCTCGGCCGTGTCGTCTGTGCGTCCCTGCTCGGCGGCACGCTTGGTCAGGCGGGCGATGCTCTCGTCGCGCGGCACATCCAGCTCGATCACGGCGTCGAGGCTCTCGCCGCGCTCCTCCAGGAACGTATCGAGGTCACCCACCTGCCCGAGGTTGCGCGGGTAGCCGTCGAGGAGGAAGCCGGGAGCCGCGTCGTCCTGAGCGAGCCGATCGCGCACGACGGCGCTGGTGAGCTCGTCTGGAACCAGGTTGCCCGCCGCGATGATCGCCTGCACCTGCTGTCCGAGGGCGGTTCCCTCGGAGATGTTCGCGCGGAACACGTCGCCCGTCGACACCGCCGGAACGCCGAACGCCTCGGCGATCCGCACGCCCTGTGTGCCCTTGCCGGAGCCCTGGGGCCCCACGATCAGCAGGCGCGCGGTCATCGCAGGAGCCCTTCGTAGTGACGCTGCTGCAGCTGCGCGTCGATCTGCTTCACGGTCTCGAGTCCGACACCCACCATGATGAGGATCGACGTGCCGCCGAACGGGAAGTTCTGGTTCGCGCCCACTGTCGCCAGAGCGATCAGCGGGATCAGTGCCACCAGACCCAGGTAGATCGAGCCCGGCAGCGTGATGCGGGTGAGCACGTAGTCGAGGTACTCGGCGGTGGGGCGGCCGGCACGGATGCCGGGGATGAACCCGCCGTACTTCTTCATGTTGTCGGCGACGTCGACCGGGTTGAACGTGATCGCGACGTAGAAGTAGGTGAACCCGACGATCAGCAGGAAGTACAGCAGCCAGTACAGCGGGTGGTCGCCACGCGTGAGGTAGTTCTGGATCCACACGACCCAGCCCGGCAGCGCGCCGTCCGCATCCGGCGTCTGGTTGAACTGCGAGATGAGCGCGGGGATGTACAGGAGCGACGAGGCGAAGATGACCGGCACGACACCCGCCATGTTGACCTTGATCGGGATGTAGGTGTTGGTCCCGCCGTAGGTGCGGCGGCCCACCATCCGCTTCGCGTACTGCACGGGGATACGGCGTTGAGACTGTTCGACGAAGACGACGAGAGCCACGATCACGACGCCGACGGCGAGGACGAGCAAGAAGACCTCGAAACCGCGGGCCTGCCAGATCGACCACATCGCGGCCGGGAAGGTCGCAGCGATCGAGGTGAAGATGAGCAGCGACATTCCGTTGCCGATGCCGCGCTCGGTGACGAGCTCGGCGAACCACATGATGAGGCCGGTACCGGCGGTCATGGTGATGATCATGAGCAGCTGGGCCCACCACGCGTCGTTGGTCAGCAGCTGCTCGCAGGAGGCGACACCGGTGTTGCCGAAGAGCTGGCCGCTGCGCGCGACGGTCACGAGCGTCGTGGACTGCAGCAGCGCGAGGGCGATGGTCAGGTAGCGCGTGTACTGCGTCAGACGCGCCTGGCCCGACTGGCCCTCCTTGTAGAGGGTCTCGAAGTGCGGGATGACCACGCGCAGCAGCTGAACGATGATCGTCGCGGTGATGTAGGGCATGACGCCCAGCGCGAAGATCGACAGCTGAAGAAGCGCACCGCCCGAGAAGAGGTTGACGAGCGAGAGCACGCCCTGCGTGTTCGACGTGTCGGCGAGACACGACTGAACGTTCGGGAAGTCGACGAACGGCGACGGCACATGTGCACCGAGACGGTACAGCACGATGATGCCCAGGGTGAAAGCGATCTTCCGACGCAGGTCAGGCGTGCGGAACACGCGCGCGATGGCGCTGAACACGTGGATTCCTCCAGAAAGGGTTCCCGGCGCAGGAGGCGCACAGACCACCAGGGTATCCCACCCCGTGCGTGACCGAGCGGCCGCATCCTCCGGGTATGCGACAGGGGCCGGAGATATCCTCCGGCCCCTGCACGCGGCTTACTTGACGGTGCCGCCCGCGGCGACGATCTTCTGCTCAGCGGAGCCGGAGACCTTGTCGACCTCGACGTTCAGCTTCACCGAGATCTCGCCGGTGCCGAGCACCTTGACCTTCTCGTTCTTGCGAACCGCACCCTTGGCGACCAGGTCGACGACGGTCACGTCGCCGCCGGACGGGTACAGCTCCGCGAGCTTGTCCAGGTTCACGACCTGGTACTCCACCCGGAACGGGTTCTTGAACCCGCGCAGCTTCGGGGTACGCATGTGCAGCGGCATCTGCCCACCCTCGAAGCCGGCCTTGACCTGGTAGCGGGCCTTCTGACCCTTGGTGCCACGGCCGGCGGTCTTGCCCTTGGAGCCCTCACCACGACCGACGCGGGTCTTGGCGGTGTTGGATCCGGGGACGGGACGAAGGTGGTGCACCTTCAGCACGCCCGGACGCGCCACGGCGACGTCCTTCTTCTCCGCCTTGGGAGCAGCGGCCTTCTTGGCGGCGGGCTTACGGGTCGTCTTGGCAGCGGGCTTCTCAGCCGCCTGCTCGACGTTCTCGTTCTCAGCCATTAGTCGATCTCCTCAACCTTCACGAGGTGAGCGACGGCCTTGACGTAACCGCGCGTCTGCGCGTCGTCGGGGCGGACGACAGAGTCGCCGATCCGCTTGAGGCCGAGGCTGCGCAGCGTGTCACGCTGGTTCTGCTTCTCGCTCACCTTGGACTTGACCTGCGTGACCTTCAGACGCTGAGCCATCAGGCACCTACCTTCGATGCGGCCGCGGCCTCAGCCTCGGCGCGAACCAGACGGGCCGGAGCGACCTGGTCGAAGTCGAGGCCACGACGGGCGGCCACCTGACGCGGCTCCTCGAGCTGCTTCAGGGCCTCGACGGTCGCGTGCACGATGTTGATCGTGTTCGACGAGCCGAGGGACTTCGAGAGGACGTCGTGGATACCGGCGCACTCGAGCACGGCACGCACGGGGCCACCGGCGATAACACCGGTACCGGCTGCAGCGGGACGCAGCAGGACGACGCCTGCGGCGGCCTCACCCTGGACCGGGTGCGGGATGGTCGATCCCGAACGGGGGACGCGGAAGAAGTTGCGCTTGGCTTCCTCGACACCCTTCGAGATCGCGAGCGGAACCTCGCGGGCCTTGCCGTAGCCGACACCCACCACACCGTTGCCGTCACCGACGACAACGAGAGCGGTGAAGCTGAAGCGACGGCCACCCTTGACGACCTTCGACACACGGTTGATGGTCACGACGCGCTCGAGGAACTGGCTCTCCGAGCGGTCGCGCGACCCGCGGTCACGCTGGTTGGCGTTGCGCTCACGGCCACCGCGACGCGGCTCCCGCTCACGCTCGGCGGGCGCCGTCTCCGTCGCCGCCGCCTGAGTGGCATCGGTCACTTCGGTCTCCTGGTTGGTGTTCGTTGCATCGCTCACAGGTTCAGCCCTCCTTCGCGGGCGCCCTCGGCGATCGCGGCGACACGACCGGCGTAGCGGTTGCCGCCACGGTCGAAGACGACGTCAGCCACGCCGGCAGCCTTCGCGCGCTCGGCGACGAGCTCGCCGACCTTGCGGGCCTTCGAGGTCTTGTCGCCGTCGAAGCCGCGCAGATCGGTCTCGAGGGTGGACGCACTGGCCACGGTGTGGCCCTTGCTGTCGTCGACGACCTGCACGAAGACGTGGCGGGCCGAACGGGTCACGACGAGGCGGGGGCGCTCGGGCGTGCCGACGATCTTCTTGCGAAGACGCGAGTGGCGACGAGCGCGGGCCTCGGACTTGGAAGTCACGGCCATGGTTACTTACCAGCCTTTCCGGCCTTGCGCCGGACGACCTCGCCGGCGTAGCGCACACCCTTGCCCTTGTACGGCTCAGGCTTGCGGATCTTGCGGATGTTGGCAGCGGCCTCACCGACGGCCTGCTTGTCGATCCCGCTCACGGTGAGCTTGTTGTTGCCCTCGACCGTGAACGTGATGCCCGCGGGCGGGTCGACCAGGACGGGGTGCGAGAAGCCCAGCGCGAACTCGACGGACGAGCCCTTCTGCGCGACGCGGTAACCCGTACCGACGACCTCGAGGCCCTTGGTGTAGCCCTGGGTGACGCCGATGATGTTGTTGTTGATGAGCGTGCGGGTCAGGCCGTGGAGCGACCGCGACTCGCGCTCGTCGTCGGGTCGGGTGACGAGAACCTGGTTCTCCTCCACCTTGACCTCGATCGGGTGGGCAGCGGTGAGCGTGAGCTCGCCCTTGGGGCCCTTGACGGAGACATCCTGACCGGACACCGAGACGGTGACGCCGGCGGGGATGTCGATGGGAAGACGTCCGATACGCGACATATCAGGTCACCACACGTAGGCGAGGACTTCCCCACCCACGCCCTTCGACTCGGCCTGACGGTCCGTGAGGAGGCCAGAGGAGGTGGACAGGATCGCGACGCCGAGTCCGCCGAGGACCTTGGGGATCTCGGTCGACTTCGCGTACACGCGGAGGCCGGGCTTCGACACGCGCTTGATGCCGGCGATCGACCGCTCGCGGTTGGGGCCGTACTTCAGCGTGAGCGTCAGCGTCTGGCCGACACGCGCGTCGGTGACCTCCCAGCCGGAGATGTAGCCCTCCTGCTGGAGGATCTCGGCGATGTGGGTCTTGAGCTTGGAGCTCGGCAGCGACACGGAGTCGTGGTGCGCCGAGTTCGCGTTGCGCAGACGGGTCAGCAGATCTGCGACCGGGTCTGTCATCGTCATGATGGTTTTCCTTCGTTCACCAGGTTTCGACCGCCGTTACACGACGGCCGACCTGTGGTGGATGCCGACGGATGCCGGCACGGGGGTGTTACGCCTGGGCGTCCGCCTGGCGGAACGGGAAGCCGAGGTGACGCAGCAGAGCGCGACCCTCGTCGTCCGTGTTCGCCGTGGTGACGATCGTGATGTCGAAACCGCGGACGCGATCGATCTTGTCCTGGTCGATCTCGTGGAAGACCGACTGCTCCTGCAGACCGAACGTGTAGTTGCCGTGGCCGTCGAACTGGCGCTCGTTCAGACCGCGGAAGTCGCGGATGCGGGGCAGCGCGAGGTTCACGAGACGGTCGATGAACTCCCAGGCGCGGTCGCCGCGCAGGGTGACGTGCGCACCGATGGCCTGTCCCTCACGCAGCTTGAACTGCGCGATGGACTTGCGGGCCTTGGTGACGACCGGCTTCTGGCCGGTGATCTTGGTGAGGTCGTCAACCGCACCATCGATCACCTTGCTGTCGCGAGCTGCCTCGCCGACACCGGTGTTCACGACGACCTTGACCAGGCCGGGGATCTGCATGACGTTCGCGTAGCCGAACTCGTCCTGCATCGCCTTCTTGATCTCGGCGTTGTACTTCTGCTTCAGGCGGGGCTGGGTCTTGCCAGCCTCCGCGGCAGTGGCGGTGCTCATCAGAGGTCCTTACCTGACTTCTTCGCGTAGCGCACGCGGACGGTGCGCTTGACGCCGTCCTTGACCTGCTCCTCGACCCGACGGCCGACACGGGTCGGCTTCTTGGTCGAGGGGTCGACGAGGGCGACGTTGGAGATGTGGATGGGGGCTTCGGTCGTCTCGATGCCACCGGTCTTGGTGCCGCGCTGGGTCTGGCCGACCCGCGTGTGCTTGGTGACGTAGTTGACGCCCTCGACGATGACGCGGTTCTGCTCGGTCAGGACCTTGCGGACCTTGCCCTGCTTGCCGCGGTCGCCACCCTTGTCCTGCTTCTTACCAGTGATGACCTGAACCAGGTCACCTGCCTTGATCTTGGCCATGAGGGTCAGATCACCTCCGGAGCGAGCGAGACGATCTTCATGAACTTCTTGTCACGAAGCTCACGACCGACCGGGCCGAAGATGCGGGTGCCGCGGGGCTCCCCGTCGTTCTTCAGGATGACGGCGGCGTTCTCGTCGAACTTGATGTAGGAACCGTCGGGACGACGGGTCTGCTTGACGGTACGGACGACGACGGCCTTGACCACGTCGCCCTTCTTGACGTTGCCGCCGGGGATCGCGTCCTTGACCGTGGCGACGATGACGTCGCCCAGGCCGGCGTAGCGCCGGTTGGAGCCGCCCAGCACACGGATCGTGAGCAGCTCCTTGGCGCCGGTGTTGTCGGCGACCTTGAGGCGGGATTCGTTCTGAATCACTTGTTACTCCTTGGGTTCCAAGTAAGCCCGAGGCTTACTTGGCCTTCTCGAGGATCTCGACCAGGCGCCAGCGCTTGGTGGCGCTCAGCGGGCGGGTCTCGTTGATGAGCACCAGGTCGCCGATACCGGCGGTGTTGCCCTCGTCGTGCGCCTTCACCTTGGAGGTGCGGCGGATGACCTTGCCGTACAGCGGGTGCTTCACGCGGTCCTCGACCTCGACGACGATGGTCTTGTCCATCTTGTCGCTGACGACGTAGCCGCGGCGCGCCTTGCGGTAGCCACGGGCGCCGGCGTCACGGACGTCGTGCTCGGAGCTCTCGTGCCCAGCGGCCTGCTCGACCTCTGCAGCCTTCTTCGTGGTGGCCATCACTCAGCCTCTCCTTCGGCGGCGGCCGAGGTGTCCTCGGTCTTCTTCGCCTTCGTCTTCTTCGCCTTCGCCGGCTCAGCGGCGACGGGCGTGGCACGAATGCCCAGCTCGCGCTCGCGGATCACGGTGTAGAGCCGCGCGATGTCGCGCTTGACCGCACGGATACGGCCGTGGCTCTCGAGCTGGCCGGTGGCCGACTGGAAGCGCAGGTTGAACAGCTCTTCCTTGGCCTTGCGCAGCTCCTCGACGAGGCGCTGGTCTTCGAACGTGTCGAGCTCGCTCGGGGCGAGCTGCTTGGTGCCGATCGCCATTACGCGTCGCCCTCCTCGCGCTTGATGATGCGTGCCTTCAGCGGCAGCTTGTGGATGGCACGGGTCAGCGCCTCACGAGCGAGCTGCTCGTTGACGCCCGCGACCTCGAACAGGACGCGGCCCGGCTTGACGTTCGCGACCCACCACTCGGGCGAACCCTTACCCGAACCCATGCGGGTTTCGGCGGGCTTCTTGGTCAGCGGACGGTCGGGGTAGATGTTGATCCACACCTTTCCACCACGCTTGATGTGACGGGTCATCGCGATACGAGCGGACTCGATCTGACGGTTGGTCACGTAAGCGGGGGTCAGCGCCTGGATACCGAACTCGCCGAACGACACCTGGGTGCCGCCGGTGGCCTGGCCGTCACGCTTGGGGTGGTGCTGCTTGCGGTACTTGACCTTGCGGGGAATAAGCATCAGGCAGACGCTCCTTCTGCGACGGGGGCCTCGTTGCGGGGGCCACGACGGCGGTCGCCACCACGGTCGTCACGACCGCGGGACTTCGGCGCGTTGGCCTGCTCGCGAGCGAGTTCCTTGTTGGTGAGGTCGCCCTTGTAGATCCAGACCTTCACGCCGATGCGGCCGAAGGTGGTCTTGGCCTCGTAGAAGCCGTAGTCGATGTTCGCGCGCAGGGTGTGCAGGGGCACACGGCCTTCGCGGTAGAACTCCGAACGGCTCATCTCGGCGCCGCCGAGGCGGCCGGAGACCTGGATGCGGATGCCCTTGGCGCCGGCGCGCTGAGCGCCCTGCAGGCCCTTGCGCATCGCGCGGCGGAATGCCACACGAGCGGAGAGCTGCTCGGCGATGCCCTGCGCGACGAGCTGGGCGTCGGCCTCGGGGTTCTTGACCTCGAGGATGTTCAGCTGGATCTGCTTGCCGGTGAGCTTCTCGAGGTCGCCGCGGATGCGCTCGGCCTCCGCACCACGACGACCGATCACGATGCCGGGACGCGCGGTGTGGATGTCGACGCGCACGCGGTCGCGGGTGCGCTCGATCTCGATGTTGCTCACGCCTGCACGGTCGAGGCTCGACAGCAGGAGCTTACGGATCTTGATGTCCTCGGCCACGTAGTCGGCGTAGCGCTGTCCGGGCTTCGTCGAGTCCGAGAACCACCGCGACACGTGGTCGGTGGTGATGCCGAGGCGGAAGCCGTACGGGTTGACTTTCTGTCCCATTACTTGCTCGCCTTCTTGCTCTGGGCCGGGGCGGTCTCTGCCACCTCGGGCGTCGCCAGGACGACGGTGATGTGGCTGGTGCGCTTCTTGATCTGGAACGCGCGGCCTTGGGCGCGGGGCTGGAAACGCTTGAGCGTCGTGCCCTCGTCGACGAACGCGTTCTTGACGAACAGATCCTGCTCGTCGAAGAACTCGCCCGCCGCATCCGCCTTCACACGGGCGTTCGCGATCGCCGAGGCGACCAGCTTGTAGATGGGCTCGCTGGCGCTCTGCTGCGCGAACTTCAAGATCGCGAGAGCTTCTTCAGCCTGCTTGCCCTTGATGAGAGCGACGACACGACGAGCCTTCTGAGGGGTCACGCGGATGTGTCGCACGCGTGCGATGGACTCCACCATTTCTTCTCCTCTGCGTCACCGCGTCAGCGGCGACGGCCCTTCTTGTCGTCCTTCACGTGGCCGCGGAAGGTGCGGGTGGGCGCGAACTCGCCCAGCTTGTGACCGACCATGGTCTCGCTCACGAACACGGGGATGTGCTTGCGACCGTCGTGGACCGCGATCGTGTGACCGAGCATCGCGGGCACGATCATCGATCGGCGCGACCAGGTCTTGATGACGTTCTTGGAACCCGCCTCGTTCTGCGAGACAACCTTGCGAAGCAGGTGCTCGTCGACGAAGGGGCCCTTCTTCAGACTGCGTGGCATCTTCTTGACTCCTACTTGCGCTTCTTGCCGGCGGTGCGACGGCGGACGATGTACTTGTCGCTTTCCTTGTTGGCGTGGCGGGTGCGGCCCTCGGCCTTACCCCACGGCGTGACCGGGTGGCGTCCACCGCTGGTCTTGCCCTCGCCACCACCGTGCGGGTGGTCGACCGGGTTCATCGCGACACCGCGAACGGTCGGGCGAACGCCCTTCCAGCGCTTGCGGCCGGCCTTGCCCCAGTTGATGTTCGACTGCTCGGCGTTGCCGACCTCGCCGATCGTCGCGCGGCAGCGCGCGTCGACGTTGCGGATCTCGCCGGAGGGCAGACGGAGCTGCGCGTAGGGACCGTCCTTCGCCACCAGACGCACGCTGGCGCCGGCGGAGCGGGCCATCTTCGCGCCGCCGCCGGGGCGGAGCTCGATGGCGTGGATGACGGTACCGGTGGGGATGTTGCGCAGCGGCAGGTTGTTGCCGGGCTTGATGTCGGCGCCGGCGCCCGACTCCACGATGTCACCCTGCTGCAGCTTGTTCGGCGCGAGGATGTAACGCTTCTCGCCGTCGACGTAGTGCAGCAGCGCGATGCGCGCGGTGCGGTTGGGGTCGTACTCGATATGAGCGACCTTCGCGTTGATTCCGTCCTTGTCGTTGCGACGGAAATCGATCACGCGGTACTGGCGCTTGTGGCCACCACCGATGTGACGCGTCGTGATGCGGCCCTGGTTGTTACGTCCGCCGGTCTTGCTCAGCGGGCGCAGCAGGGACTTCTCGGGCGTCGATCGCGTGATCTCGGCGAAGTCCGCCACCGACGAGCCGCGACGACCGGGGGTCGTCGGCTTGTACTTGCGAATAGCCATAATCTGTGTCCTCTATCCCGACCGTCAGCCGACTGCCGTGAAGATGTCGATGGTGCCCGACTTCAGGGTGACGATGGCGCGCTTGGTGTCCTTGCGCTTGCCGATGCCGAAGCGGGTGCGGCGGGCCTTGCCGACGCGGTTGATCGTGTTGACCGAAGCGACCTTGACACCGAAGATCTTCTCGATGGCGAGCTTGATCTCGGTCTTGTTGGCGCGGGTGTCCACGTAGAACGTGTACTTGCCCTCGTCGATCAGCCCGTAGCTCTTCTCGGAGACGACCGGCTTCAGGATGATGTCGCGCGGGTCCTTGTTGACGGCGGTCATGCCGAGACCTCCTCGGTGGCGGTCCGCGACGCGACGAACGCGTCGTAGGCGGCCTTGGTGAAGACGATGTCGTCGGAGACGAGCACGTCATAGGCGTTCAGCTGGTCGAAGGCGAGCACGTGGACGTACGCGAGGTTGCGCACGCTCAGCAGGCTCAGCTCGTCGTCACGCTCGATGACGACGAGGACGTTCTTCGCGGGGCTCAGCGCGTTCAGCACCGCGGCAGCGGCCTTCGTCGAGGGCGCACCCTCGACGCCGAACGAGTCGACGATGTGCAGACGCTCGCCGCGAGCACGGTCGCTCAGCGCGCCCAGGAGGGCGGCCGCGATCATCTTCTTGGGCGTGCGCTGCGAGTAGTTGCGCGGCTTCGGGCCGTGGACGATGCCACCGCCGGTCATGTGCGGCGCGCGGATCGAGCCCTGACGGGCGTTACCCGTGCCCTTCTGCTTGAAGGGCTTGCGGCCGGCACCGGAGACCTCGCCACGACGCTTGGTCGAGTGCGTGCCCTGGCGAGCCGCCGCGAGCTGCGCGACGACGACCTGGTGGATGAGGGGGATGTTCGTCTTGACGTCGAACAGGGCGGCGGGCAGCTCCACGGAGCCGGCCTTCTTGCCGTCTGCCTTCACGACGTCGAGCGCGAGAGTCGAGTCAGCCATGTTCTCAGGCACCCTTCACTGCGTTGCGGACGTAGACGATGCGGCCACGAGCGCCGGGCACAGCGCCCTTGACGAGCAGCAGACCCTTCTCGGCGTCGACGGCGTGCACCGTGAGGTTGAGGACGGTCACGCGCTCGCCACCCATGCGGCCGGCCATGCGCATGCCCTTGAAGACGCGGCTGGGCGTCGACGAGGCACCGATGGAACCCGGCTTGCGGTGGTTGCGGTGCGCACCGTGCGAGGCGGAGACGCCCTTGAAGTTGTGGCGCTTCATGACACCCGCGGTGCCCTTGCCCTTGCTGGTGCCGACGACGTCGACCAGCTTGCCCGCTTCGAAGACACCGTCGACCGTGAGCTCCTGACCGAGTGAGTAGTCAGCGGCGTTCGCGGTGCGGATCTCGGTGACGTGGCGGCGCGGCGTGACGCCGGCAGCCTCGAAGTGGCCCTCGAGGGGCTTGGTGACCTTGCGGGGGTCGATCTGACCCGCGGCGATCTGAACGGCGTTGTAGCCGTCCTTCTCGGGGGTGCGGATCTGCGTGACCACGTTCGGGGTGATCTGGATGACCGTCACGGGGACGAGCTTGCCCTGCTCGTTCCAGACCTGGGTCATGCCGAGCTTGGTGCCCAGGAGGCCCTGGGAGATCTTGGAGTTGATGTCAGCCATGTCGAACCTCAGAGCTTGATCTCGATGTTGACGTCGGCCGGAAGGTCGAGACGCATCAGCGAGTCGACGGCCTTGGGCGTCGGGTCGATGATGTCGATGAGGCGCTTGTGGGTGCGCATCTCGAAGTGCTCGCGGCTGTCCTTGTACTTGTGGGGCGACCGGATGACGACCACGACGTTCTTCTCGGTCGGCAGCGGCACGGGGCCGACGACGGTGGCGCCGGCTCGGGTCACGGTGTCGACGATCTTGCGCGCGGAGCTGTCGAGCCCTGCGTGATCGTACGACTTCAGGCGAATGCGGATCTTCTGTCCCGCCATAGTCTGCTCACTCTCTTTCTCGCGTCATACCTCTGAGGGCATCGGACGCACGGTGACGCTTGCGCGCCGGGCACTTCTCCCGCTTTCGCGGTGATGCTGCACCACTGTTCTCGTGTCAAACCAGCCCCTTCCGAGGCCGGCCCCGCACTCCACGCGCAATGCACGCCCGTTTCCGGGAAGAAGTGTGGGAGATGTCGTTCTGCTACCCGCGGCCTAGACCCCGCGCGTGGAGCGCTGATCTATGCACTGCCCTGGCAGTGATCCGGGCAGCAAAGCACCCGGAATGTGGAACCTGACTAGTCTACGTGTCGCCCGGGCGTGTCGCAAACTCGGGCGTGTCGGGGCGGCGTGTGGAGCACAACGACAGAACCCCCGGGCCGTGGCCCGGGGGTTCTGTCGTTGACTGTCGTGTGTCAGGCGCCCTGGCGCTGACGACGCACGGCGAACACGGTGACCGCGAGGCCACCGAGCAGCAGCACGCCGCCGCCGATCCAGACGCCCATCAGCGAGCCGCTGTCGACACCGGTCGCGGGAAGGCCCGAACCGGAACCGGTGCCGCCGCTTCCGGTGCCCACGGCGAAGCTCGTGGTCTCGGTGACCGAGACACCGTTCTTCTGGCCGGTGACCGCGACGTCGTAGGAGCCGGTCGCGTTCGACGGCAGCTTGACGTTGAACGATGCGTTGCCCGCCGCGTTCGTCGAGGTGTTGAAGGTCGGCGACGAGCTGACGGCCAGCTTGACCGAGGCCTGCGTGATGCCGGCGCCGTTCTCGCCGGTGACGACGAAGCTGATCGGCGTGTTGCCGTCGAAGGCGGTGGCGACGAGCGTCACCGTGCCGCCGGGGGTCGGGGCACCGGAGACGGCCGCGTCGGGCTCTCCGGGCGTGGGAACGTAGGCCTGCGCTGCCGCGGGAGCGGCAACGAGGGCGGCAGCGGTCAGGATGACCGCTGCGATCTTGGTGCGAAGGCTCTTCATTTTCAACTCCGTGGGGGTGTGAGGCGCAGCCTCAATGGGTACCAGGATGGTCCGGGAGTTGGACTGAGCCACGAATCGCCCAGCCTACCCCCGCAGGCCACGCTAGCTCTTCTCCCAGGCCGCTCACAAGTCGAGGGTGCGTTATGCGACCTTTCTTTACGTCTCCGTAATCTCACCGTCAGCACGCGACACCCCGTAAACACCGACAGGGGCCGGACCCGAAGGTCCGACCCCTGTCGGCGAAGTCCGAAGGACTTACTTGAGGATCTTGGTCACCGTGCCGGCGCCGACGGTGCGGCCACCCTCACGGATCGCGAAGCCGAGGCCCTCTTCCATGGCGATCGGCTGGATGAGCTCGACCGACATCTCCGTGGTGTCACCGGGCATGACCATCTCGGTGCCCTCGGGCAGCGTGATGACGCCGGTCACGTCCGTGGTACGGAAGTAGAACTGCGGACGGTAGTTCGTGAAGAACGGGTTGTGACGGCCGCCCTCCTCCTTGGACAGGATGTACGCCGTGCCCTCGAAGTTGGTGTGCGGGGTGACCGAACCGGGCTTGACGACGACCTGGCCGCGCTCGACGTCGTCACGCTTGGTGCCGCGAAGGAGCAGACCACAGTTCTCGCCGGCCCAGGCCTCGTCGAGCTGCTTGTGGAACATCTCGATACCGGTGACGATCGTCTTCTGCGTCGGGCGGATGCCCACGATCTCGACCTCGGAGTTGATCGCCAGCGTGCCACGCTCGGCGCGGCCCGTGACGACGGTGCCACGACCGGTGATCGTGAAGACGTCCTCGATGGGCATCAGGAACGGCTTGTCCTTGTCGCGCACCGGGTCCGGGATGGACTCGTCGACGGCCTCCATGAGCTCGACGATCGAGTTGACCCACTTCTCGTCACCCTCGAGAGCCTTCAGGCCCGAGACGCGGACGACGGGAGCGTTGTCGCCATCGAAGTCCTGCGACGACAGCAGCTCGCGAACCTCGAGCTCGACGAGCTCCAGGATCTCCTCGTCGTCGACCATGTCGCTCTTGTTCAGGGCGACGAGCAGGTAGGGCACGCCGACCTGCTTGGCCAGCAGCACGTGCTCGCGGGTCTGAGCCATCGGGCCGTCGGTGGCGGCGACCACGAGGATCGCGCCGTCCATCTGAGCGGCACCGGTGATCATGTTCTTGATGTAGTCAGCGTGACCGGGAGCGTCGACGTGAGCGTAGTGACGCTTGGGCGTCTCGTACTCGACGTGCGAGATGTTGATCGTGATGCCGCGCTGGCGCTCCTCGGGAGCGGAGTCGATCGACGCGAAGTCGCGCTGCACGTTGGTGGCCGACGGGAACTTGTCGGCGAGCACCTTCGAGATCGCGGCGGTGAGCGTGGTCTTGCCGTGGTCGACGTGACCGATCGTTCCGATGTTCACGTGCGGCTTGGTCCGCTCGAACTTGGCCTTAGCCACTGGGTCCTCCTCAGGACGTCGTGTAGAGACTCCGGTCGCTGGGTTGCGACCGGCTCGCTACGGGGATTGTTCTCAGTGTAATAGAGAGGGGTCGTGTGAAGTTGTGAGCCAGAAGTGCGGACGGGACGAAACCGCCCCGTCCGCAGACGAGACCTCCGAGGAGATTACTCGCCCTTCGTCTTCTGAACGATCTCGTCCATGACGTTGCGCGGGACCTCGGCGTAGCTGTCGAACTCCATGGAGTAGACAGCGCGACCGGAGGTCTTCGAACGCAGGTCACCGATGTAACCGAACATCTCGGACAGCGGGACGTTGGCACGGACGACCTTGACGCCGGCCGCATCCTCCATCGACTGGATCTGGCCGCGACGGGAGTTCAGGTCGCCGATGACGTCGCCCATGTACTCCTCCGGAGTACGCACCTCGACGGCCATGATCGGCTCGAGGATGACGGGGTTCGCCTTGCGGACGGCCTCCTTGAAGCCCATGGAGCCCGCGATCTTGAACGCCATCTCCGAGGAGTCGACGTCGTGCGAGGCGCCATCGAGCAGGATCGCCTTCACGCCCACCATGGGGAAGCCGGCGAGCACGCCGACGTTCATGGCGTCCTGGAAGCCCTGGTCGGTCGGGCTGATGTACTCGCGCGGGATGCGGCCACCCGTGACCTTGTTCTCGAACTCGTACGTCTTGTCCGCCGTGACCTCGAGGGGCTCCAGCGCGAACTGGATCTTGGCGAACTGACCCGAACCACCGGTCTGCTTCTTGTGCGTGTAGTCGTGACGCTCGACGGTCTTGCGGATCGTCTCGCGGTACGCGACCTGGGGCTTTCCGACGTTGGCCTCGACCTTGAACTCGCGCTTCATGCGGTCGACGAGGATGTCGAGGTGGAGCTCGCCCATGCCCTTGATGACCGTCTGACCGGTCTCGGCGTTCTGCTCGACGCGGAACGTCGGGTCCTCTTCGGCGAGCTTCTGGATCGCGAGACCCAGCTTCTCCTGGTCGGCCTTGGTCTTGGGCTCGATGGCGACCTCGATGACCGGCTCCGGGAACGTCATCGACTCGAGGACGACCTGGTTGGTGCTGTCGGAGAGGGTGTCACCGGTGGTGGTGTCCTTCAGGCCGATGACCGCGTAGATGTGACCGGCGGTCACGGAGTCGACCGGCATCTCCTTGTTGGCGTGCATCTGGAAGATCTTTCCGATGCGCTCCTTCTTGCCCTTGGTCGCGTTCACGACCTGCGCACCGGAGTCCAGGTGACCCGAGTACACGCGGATGTAGGTCAGACGACCGAAGAAGGGGTGCGTGACGATCTTGAACGCGAGGGCCGCGAACGGCTCGTCGCGGTCGGCGTGACGCTCGATGACGATCTCTTCGTCCTTGGGGTCGTGAGCCTCGATGGCGGGCACGTCCAGGGGCGAGGGGAGGTAGTCGACGACCGCGTCCAGCATCGGCTGCACGCCACGGTTCTTGAACGCCGAGCCACACAGGACCGGGTAGACCTCGGAATTGATCGTGAGCTTGCGGATCGCGCCCTTGATCTCGGCCAGGGAGAGCTCTTCGCCGCCGAAGTACTTCTCGAGCAGGGACTCGTCACTCTCGGCGACCGTCTCGAGCAGCTTCTCGCGGTACTCGGCAGCACGGTCGGCGAGGTCGGCCGGGATCTCCTGGATCTCGTACTTCGCACCCATCGTGACGTCACCCTTGGCATCGCCGGGCCACACCAGAGCGCGCATCTCGACGAGGTCGATGACCCCGACGAAGTCGTTCTCGGCGCCGATGGGCAGCTGCAGCACGAGGGGCTTGGCCTTCAGGCGGTTCACGATCGTGTCGACGGTGAAGTAGAAGTCGGCGCCCAGCTTGTCCATCTTGTTGACGAAGCAGATGCGCGGCACGTCGTACTTGTCGGCCTGACGCCACACCGTCTCGGACTGGGGCTCGACGCCCTCCTTGCCGTCGAAGACGGCGACGGCACCGTCGAGCACGCGCAGCGAGCGCTCGACCTCGACCGTGAAGTCGACGTGGCCGGGGGTGTCGATGATGTTGATCTGGTTCTTGTTCCAGAAGCAGGTCACGGCGGCGGAGGTGATCGTGATGCCACGCTCCTGCTCCTGCTCCATCCAGTCGGTGGTCGCAGCGCCGTCGTGCGTCTCACCGATCTTGTGGTTGACGCCCGTGTAGAAGAGGATGCGCTCGGTCGTCGTCGTCTTGCCGGCATCGATGTGCGCCATGATGCCGATGTTGCGGACCTTGTTGAGGTCGGTGAGCACTTCTTGTGCCACGGGGATGTCCTTACGTGTTGTCGGGTGCGCCGGCCGGGGCGGTGGCCCCGGCCGGCGCCGAGCTGCTGATTACCAGCGGTAGTGCGCGAAGGCGCGGTTCGACTCGGCCATCTTGTGGGTGTCTTCGCGGCGCTTGACCGCGGCACCGAGGCCGTTCGAGGCGTCGAGGATCTCGTTCTGCAGACGCTCGGTCATCGTCTTCTCACGACGACCCTTCGCGTAGCTGACGAGCCAGCGCAGCGCCAGGGTGTTGGCGCGGTGCGGCTTGACCTCGACCGGCACCTGGTAGGTCGAGCCACCGACGCGGCGGCTCTTGACCTCGAGGGTGGGACGGACGTTGTCGAGCGCCTTCTTCAGCGTCGCGACCGCGTCCTGGCCGTTCTTGGCCTCGACGCCGCGGAGGGCCGTGTAGACGATCGACTCGGCGAGCGACTTCTTGCCGTCCACGAGGATCTTGTTGACGAGCTGGCTGACGATCGGTGCGCCGTAGACCGGGTCGTTGACGACCGGACGCTTCGGGGCGGGACCCTTACGAGGCATCTAACTCAACCCTTCTTCGCGCCGTAGCGGCTACGGGCCTGCTTGCGGTTCTTGACGGCCTGGGTGTCCAGGGCGCCGCGAACGATCTTGTAACGCACACCGGGGAGGTCCTTCACACGACCGCCGCGCACCAGCACGAGCGAGTGCTCCTGCAGGTTGTGGCCCTCGCCGGGGATGTAGGCGGTGACCTCGGTGCCGTTACGGAGCTTCACACGAGCGACCTTGCGCATCGCCGAGTTCGGCTTCTTCGGGGTGGTGGTGTACACGCGGGTGCAGACACCGGCCTGCTGCGGGTTCGACTTCAGCGCGGGAGCCTTGGTCTTGGTGACCTTCGGCGTGCGCCCCTTGCGAACCAACTGCTGAATAGTTGGCACGTTCTCTCCTTGTCAGTGCTGCACGGTGACAGCGTCGTGGTCTCCCCCGCTCCGACGGATTCTTTCGATTCATGTCGGAGAGGGCTCACGCGGACCCACCGGGGCGGCAGAATGACTGACGCCCGTTTCGCTGGTGGATATGCCGTGGGGGTGGCCTGTTCGCAGGCCGTTCCCTGAGATGGTGTGCTCCTGTTCACCCTGTTCGTGCCGGGCACGACGCAGGGCGCGCGAGAGCGCACACCCGCTCAATGATACGCGCCGAATCGGGATGCGGTCAAACGACCGCGATCATGCGTCCGCACGCACGATACGCAGCTCCGCATCGCCCAGGAGGAAACGCTCCGCGACCTCCTGCTCGGTCCCCGGGGCCACGTCGATCTCGTCCTGCGCGACGAAGACGACGACACCGTTCGTCGAGTCCAGGTCGCTCACCATCCAGGCATCCGCACGCCGGCGCAGCAGCGCGTGGGTCTTGGATACCGTGCGCGTGTCGTCGACGACGGTCACCAGCTGCGCGCCGGGTGCGGCGTGGACGGGGACGGGGCGACGCCCGAGTACGACCGCGTCGCCGGTGAGCTCCATGGGCGATCCGTCGGGCAGCAACAGCGCCCACTTGGGCCGACGGCGCGAGGCGATGACCGTGTCCTCCACGATGTCACCGACGCCCGGCCGCGATGCGGCGACGGATGCGGCCGCCGGCCGCGGCATCCCCGCGATCGGCGCCCCGGCCACCGCCGACACCTCCCCCGAGGCCTCGGGGAACGCATCGGGCTCGGCGACGAAGGAGTCCCGCAGCACGGGCGGCGCGGCGGGAGGCACGAAGGAATCGGACGGCGCGGGTTCTGCCGCGGCGGGGGTCGGCGGCGTCTCCGGCTCCACCCACGCGGGCGTCACGGCCGCGGGCGCCGCCTCTTCCTCCTCGACGATGGCCGGCTGCCACCACGACATCACGGGGGCGGGCTCGGGCGAGGCCGGCGCGACATAGGGATCGTCGACAGGGGCAGCGGGTGCGTCGGCGACGGGCGGCGCGTAGGGATCAGCGGTCGGCGCCGGGTGCGCGTCGTGGGCGGGGGCGGCCGGAGACGGCGGAGCGTACGAGTCCACCACGGGCGCGGGGAATGCCGGCGCGGCGTACGGGTCGGATGCCGGCGCGGCGTACGGCTCCGCGGGAGCCGCCGCGTGGGGATCAGCGGCCGCGTACGGATGAGCAGAGGGCGCCGCCGGCGCGGGCGGCAGAGGCGGCTCGCCCCATGCCCCGGCGATGGGCATCGCGGTGGTGGCGGGTGTCGCGGCGGGGGCACCGGGCGCCGGCGGTGCCGGGGGAATCCATGCCGAGGGCGCCGGGACGTCGCGGCGGGCACCGAACTCGTCGGCCGCGGCGGCGTACTGCGGTGTGAATCCGAGAAGGTCCTCGACGCCACCCGCGGCCTGGCGCGGAGCGCCCTGCTCGATCGGCCGGGCGGAGCCGAAGCCCAGAACGCTCGCCCACACCGGGAACAGCAAGGCGGCCAGAACCGTCATGCCCACGCCCTGTCCGAACATGACGTTCACGCGGTGCGCGGCCGTGATGAAGGCGACGTAGACGAAGATCTGCCCGAAGAAGGGGATGAGATAGAGCAGGAGGAGCCAGGGGCTCAGGCCACCGATGATGAACAGGACCGCGACGTTATAGACCGGGATCCAGGCCTTCCAGCCCTCGATGCCGAGCTTCGCATACACCCGTGACAGCGCGAGCGCACCCCAGACGTAGACCAGGAGCGACGGAACGAGCGCCACGAGAACGAGGACCACGACCGTTCCTGCGTCGGGGACCAACGGCGAGGAGTAAGCGGCGACGAGTGCGTTGAGCATGGGTGAACTGCCTCAGGGAGTGGGACCGTCGAGGTCTCGGGGGTCGAAAGGAACGTCGAGCGAACGCGTCAACTCTTCCAGCATGGCGGTGATCTGCGGTTCTACATACTTCGCGACCGCTGCTTGGATACGGATGCGGTGGTGCAGCAGGACCTGGCATACTTCGCGTCCGATCAGGTTCGCGTAGTCATCCGCCAGCGCGACTTCGTGACGCAGCGCTGCCTTCGCCTCGTCGGACAGCGGCGGAAGCGCCGGGATGCCCGCATCCGCATCGGCGGCCATGCCCGCCAGAGTGAAGAGGAAGGGCGCACCCGGGATCGGGTCCGGATCCAGCGGAAGACCGTCGTATTCGGGTTCGAGGTTCTCCGTGGGGCGGTAGCTGCGGGCCCTGTTGCGCGTCGCCTGCTGGTCGAGCTCAGACTGGAGCAGGGGGAGATTGCGGGCCGTGTACTCAGCGACGGCGTGGTCGACGACCGTCTTCAGGCGGGTGGACAAGCCGTGCTGCACGGCATGGGGCACGTCGCCGCCCAGGCCGGCGGCAGAGAGGATCGGCGATCCCAGACAGCGGCGGCACACTGCCAGGCGCCCGCGGTGCGTCGCCGGCTCCCAGCGGGGCAGCCAACGCAGCCAGGCGTCGACGGCCTGGCTCACCTGCGTCTCGAGCGAGCGCTCCACGCTCTAAAGGTAGCCGCCACCCGCGTCTTTCCGCGGGAGATCCACGCATGCGGTCGGTCGCGTTCGCGATCAGGCCTCGCCGGGGCCCTCCCAGGGCCACCGAGGCCGCCCCGCGCGTGTGCGGACCAGCGCGATCGCACACCAGGCGGCCGCTGCCGCCGCGATCCCCACGACACCCCCCTGCCACCCGGTCAGCAGACGAGCCATGAGCGAGAGGCCGACCGCCACATCCTCTGAGGCGACGGCACCCGCGACTCCCGCGCTGAGGCTGTACCCGAACCACACGGCCACCGCGATGAACAGTGCCCCGGTGTAGGCCGGATTGCCGGGCCGCAGAACGAGAGCGGTGCCGCCGGCGTAGACGCCGCAGGCGACGAGCACGCCGACGATTCCGGGCGCCTGCCCGACTCCCGCCACCGGAACGACCTCGACGTCGGCGAGCAGGCTCACCATCCCGAAAGCGGCGACGATCAGAGCGAAGAACGCTGCGAGCGTCAGAGCGATGGCGACAGCCGGACGCACCGGCGGAGTCCGAGGTGCGTCCGGCTGTGACATCAGACCTGGTGGAGCTGCGGACCCGCTTCGAGGGTGCGCTCGTACTCGCGCTGCGCCTCGTCGTTGAGCGCGGAGACGCGGCGTCCGCGGGCGGCGACCCACGCGCCGAACCACACCGTGAGCTCGCGACCCAGCACGAAGGCGAGGATCGGCAGCGGAGAGAACAACGAGACCTGCACGAGGTCCGCGCCCTGGCGAGCGGTGAGCTCCCAGAACGGCGCCTGGAACAGGATGCCGAGAAGGGATCCCGCGTATGCCGCGACACCGACGAGCAGACCCCAGATGACCCAGTGGGCCCAGCGCGCGCGGTTGAGGATGGCGCCCAGGATCCAGAAGCCCAGGTAGAAGACCACCACCGGCATCCAGAACGTCCACGAGCGGATCAGGGTGAGGGCGAGCTCGGCGGGGTCGTTCTCCACGCTTCCCAGACCGCCATAGAAGTAGCCGAAAGCGAAGAGCACGCCGAACGAGAGGACGGCGAAGGCGAGGGACGCGAGGAGGCCGATCGCACCCGCGGCACCGCGATTGCCGCGCGGGCGGGGTGCTTCGGGTGCCTGCACGAAGATCGGCTGGGCCGCAGCGGCGGCATAGGTCGGCTCGGATGCCGCGACCGGCGTGGTCGCTGCGGCAGCGGCCGGGACGGCGGTGGTGGCCGCAGGCTCCGGGTCCATGGGGACGGTCTCCGGACGGTCGTACCAGGGCACGTCATCGTCGGCGGCGGCCTGGCCGACCACGGCCTCGCTGACGACGACCTCCTCGACGACACGCTCGCCGTCGGACGTCGGCGTCTCGACGACCACCACGTCCTCCTCGACGACATGCTCCGTGGCGACCTCCTGCTCTCCGGTCGCCGTGCGCTGAGCGGCCTCCGCGTCGGCCAATGCCTCGTTCGCGTTGCCTACGACGTCGTCCACGACGACGGTCGGCTCCTCGACGGGTTCGCCGGCCGAGGGGGTCTTCTGCTCGGTCATCGCTGTCGCTCCTTCAGCGGGGGTGCACATCCGCTTCCCGAGGGTAACGCCGCGTCGCGTCGGGCCGCGTCAGGCGCGCGGCGCGCGGCGATCCGTGCGGTTAACCTGGCCACATGAGGTTGCGCCAGAGTTCGAGGACCACCCTGCTCGCGGCGTCCACGGCTCTTCTCGCTCTGTTCGCTCTGGCTGGGTGCGCGCCGGATCCCTCGCCTGCACCGACCGGCTCCACGCTCCGTCCGTCGTCATCGCCCACACCGACGCCGACGGCGACCCCCACACCCACCGCCACCCCGGTCTCGATTCCCACGGATTGCCGCGAGATCCTGTCCGACGCGGTGCTCGCTCAGCTCGCCGACGTGCCGCTCAACGACCCGGCGTTCGGAACGGCCGGCGCGCAGGCCGACGGAAGCCTCACCTGCGTCTGGGGAAGCCCCGCGACCGACACCGGCAGGCTCACGACCACCATCTCCCAGAAGTCGCGGGGTCCTGCTCTCGACATGCTCAACGCGCTCCTCGGCGAGGGCTTCAGCTGCTACACCCCGAACAATGGCACCCGGTGCGAGAAGGTCTGGGTGGACCCGAACTACCCGGTCAATGACGGGCGCACGCTGTTCTGGCGCGACGATGTGCTCATCGACACGCAGTACGTGGGACTCGCACCGTCGGGTTACACGGATGCGGTCATCTCGCGCGTCTTCGGCTGAACGCGCTCAGCTCGGCCAGAGCTGCAGCGCGACGCGTTCCGTGTAGCGGTCGGGATGCCACCCGGTGAACACGCTGGCCAGCCACGTGCCGTCCCGGATGACCTGGTCCTCGGTGCTCTGCGCGGTCGTCAACCGGCAGCGCACGCCGTCGCCGAAATCGCCGCATGCGTAGCCGGCCGTCTCGAGCGCCGAACGCGCGAGACGGGCCGCGTCCGGATCCACCTTCGCCACCGTCGTCACGATGGAACCGGCATTGATGCCGGTGAACGTGCAGGAGACCGCCACTTCGGGCGCCAGCGACGTCGCCAACGTCGTCGCAGACACGCGGGGCGCGCTCGTGTCCTGCACGGGCACCCCACCGGCACGCTGAGTGAGCTCCGCCCACAGCGCTTCCGTGTACAGGCCCTGACACAGCGGGGTCGAAGAGGTGGGCTGGCGGGCTGCCGTCTCCCCCTGGGCGATCGGAGCGGATGTGGAGGAGCGCAGGGTGTCGCCGACCATCTGGATCCCCGCCGGGATCGCAGGAACGGCGAGCACGACCAGCGCCGCCACCACGGCAGCGCTGCCGAGCCCCACGACCCACGCCATGAAGCTGTTGCGACCGCCGATCCGTGCCACACCGACCTCCCCGATCCACGCTACGCGTCACATCCCGTGAAGCGAGGCAGCGGCACGCGACCTCAGGCGCGGGCGGGGACGTGATCGGCGATCCAGCCGTGGACGAGTCCCATGAACCCCGCGTGGTCGTCGCGGAAGACCGTGTGCCCCGACCCCGGCAGCACCGTGACGGTGAGCCCGTCGCCGCGCATGGCGGCGGCGACGGTACGGGTGATCAGCAGGCTCTTCTCCGCCAGCACGACCAGGCTCGGCTGCCGAGGCCGACGCGGCGCGACGAGCGCGCGGGTGTCGGCGAGACCGAGGATCGTGCGCTTGTCCCACGCCTGCAGCGACGACAGCTCGAGGTCGATGTCCTGCGCGCTCCAACCGGGGTTCATACGCCGCAGCATCGCGCGACGCGGCTTGGGTGCGATGGCGAACGCGAGCTTGTAGGCGAGCCCGCGCACTCCCCTCGGGAAGGCGAAGGCGGGGTCGACGTAAACGGCGGCGCGGGGCGCGAGCCGCTCGGCCACCATGCTCGCCACGAGCGCTCCGAGCGAGTGTCCGACGATCAGATCCGGCGCCTGCCCCAGCATCGGATCCAGAGTCTCGATGACATCATCGGCCCAGGCGGCCGGCGAGTAGTTCCGAGCGCGGGGGCTCCGGCCGTGTCCGGCAAGGTCGACGGCGAGCACGCGGAAGCCGGCCGCCTCGAGGTCGTCGCTCACACGGTGCCACGCCCGCGAGTCGGACATGATGCCGTGGACGAGGATCGCGGTGCGCGCACCGGAGCCTGCGGAACGGACGGCGAGTTGCATGCCGACACGGTAACCGGCCGGGCTTGGCGCGAGCCGAATGCCCGCTATGCGGCCGGGGAACGACGAAGGCCCCCGAGCCGGAGCTCGGGGGCCTTCGTCGTCAGTCGGGGACCGACTCGATCAGTTGTAGGTCCCGGGCGTGAAGTCGTCCGTCGAGAAGCTGTCGAAGTCGACGTAGCTCAGGTCGGAGTCGCTGTACGCACCGTCCGAGGCGAAGATGCGGTTGGGGTACCGCTCGCTCTTGGCCTCTTCGGTCGCCTCGACCGTCACATTGCGGTACTTCGACAGGCCGGTCCCCGCGGGGATCAGCTTTCCGATGATCACGTTCTCCTTCAGGCCCACGAGCGGGTCGCTCTTGCCCTCCATCGCGGCCTGCGTCAGAACGCGGGTCGTCTCCTGGAAGGAAGCGGCCGACAGCCACGACTCGGTCGCGAGCGAGGCCTTCGTGATACCCATCAGCTCCGGGCGGCCCGACGCGGGGCGCTTGCCCTCGGCGACGGATGCGCGGTTGATGTCGATGAAGCGACGCGAGTCGACCATCTCGCCAGGCAGCAGCGTGGTGTCGCCGTGGTCGACCACGGTGACCTTGCGCAGCATCTGGCGGACGATGACCTCGATGTGCTTGTCGTGGATCGGGACACCCTGCGACCGGTACACGCCCTGGACACCGCCGACGAGGTACTTCTGCACCTCGCGGGCGCCCATGACGCGCATGATCTCCTTCGGGTCGAGCGTGCCGACCTGGAGGGGCTGACCGACCTCGACGCGCTGGCCGTCCTCGACGAGCAGGGTGGCGCGCTTGAGCACGGGGTAGACGTGCGGCTCGTCACCGTTGTCGGGCGTGAGGATGACCTTCTTCTGCTTCTCGGTCTCTTCGATCGTGATGCGTCCGTCGGCCTCTGCGATGGGCGAAGAACCCTTGGGGGTACGCGCCTCGAAGAGCTCCTGCACGCGGGGCAGACCCTGCGTGATGTCCTCGGCCGATGCCGAACCACCGGTGTGGAAGGTACGCATCGTCAGCTGAGTACCGGGCTCACCGATCGACTGCGCCGCGATGATGCCGACGGCCTCGCCGATGTCGACGACCTTGCCGGTCGCGAGCGAGCGGCCGTAGCACTTCGCGCACACGCCCACGGCGGAGTCGCAGGTCAGGACCGAGCGCACCTTGATGGAGGTGACGCCGCCCTCGACCAGGCGGTTGATGAGCACGTCGCCCACATCCGAACCGGCTTCGGCCAGAACCTCGCCGCTCGGGCTGACCACGTCCGCGGCGAGCGTACGGGCGAACACCGAGTTCTCGACGTTGGCGTCCTTGATGAGCACCCCGTCGGCACCCGCGGCGGCGATGGGCAGCTCCAGGCCCTTGGTCGTGGCGCAGTCCTCCTCGCGGATGATGACGTCCTGCGAGACGTCGACGAGTCGACGCGTGAGGTAACCCGAGTCGGCGGTACGCAGAGCGGTGTCGGCGAGACCCTTACGGGCACCGTGGGTCGCGATGAAGTACTCGGCCACGCTCAGACCCTCGCGGTACGAGGAGATGATCGGGCGGGCGATGATCTCACCCTTCGGGTTGTTCACCAGACCACGCATACCCGCGATGTTGCGGATCTGCAGCCAGTTACCACGGGCACCCGAGCTCACCATCCGGTTGATGGTGTTGTCGGCCGGGAAGTGGCTCTTCATGGCCGCCTGGACCTCGTCGGTCGCAGCCGTCCAGATCTTGATGAGCTCCTGACGACGCTCGGCGTCGGTCGTGAGGCCCTTCTCGTACTGGGACTGGACCTTCGCGGCCTGCTTCTCGTAGCCCGCGATGATCTCCGCCTTGTTCGGCGGGGTCAGCACGTCGCTGAGCGCAACGGTCACACCCGAACGGGTGGCCCAGTAGAAGCCGGCATCCTTGATGCGGTCCAGGGATGCGGCAACCTCGACCTTGGGGTACTCCTCGGCCAGCTTGTTGACGATCTGCGACAGCTTGCCCTTGTCGGCCTGTTCGCGCACGAACGGGTAGCCCTTGGGGAGCGTGTCGTTGAAGATCGCCTGACCGAGCGAGGCGTCGACGAGACCGTGGCGCTCGTAGCCCTCGGGGGCTTCGCCCTCGAGGAAGGTCAGACCGGGAACGCGGATGCGCACCTTGGCCTGCAGGTCGAGGGTGCCCTCGTCCTTGGCCAGGATCGCCTCGCCGACAGAACCGAACACGCGGCCCTCACCGACGGCACCCTCCTTGACCGTGGTCAGGTGGTGGAGACCGATGATCATGTCCTGCGAGGGCAGGGTGACCGGACGGCCGTCAGACGGCTTCAGGATGTTGTTCGACGCGAGCATCAGGATGCGGGCCTCGGCCTGCGCCTCGACCGACAGCGGCAGGTGCACAGCCATCTGGTCACCGTCGAAGTCCGCGTTGAAGGCGGCACACACGAGCGGGTGGAGCTGGATGGCCTTGCCCTCGACGAGCTGCGGCTCGAACGCCTGGATGCCCAGACGGTGCAGCGTGGGAGCGCGGTTGAGCAGCACCGGGCGCTCGCGGATGATCTCCTCGAGCACATCCCAGACCTCGGGACGCGTGCGCTCGACCGCGCGCTTGGCGGCCTTGATGTTCTGCGAGTGACCGAGATCGATCAGGCGCTTGATCACGAACGGCTTGAACAGCTCCAGGGCCATCTGCTTGGGCAGACCACACTGGTGCAGCTTGAGCTGCGGTCCGACGATGATGACCGAACGGCCCGAGTAGTCGACGCGCTTGCCGAGCAGGTTCTGACGGAACCGACCCTGCTTACCCTTCAGCATGTCGCTGAGGGACTTGAGGGCGCGGTTGCCGGTGCCCGTGACGGGGCGACCACGGCGACCGTTGTCGAACAGCGCGTCGACGGCCTCCTGCAGCATCCGCTTCTCGTTGTTGACGATGATCTCGGGAGCACCGAGGTCGATCAGACGACGAAGACGGTTGTTGCGGTTGATCACGCGACGGTAGAGGTCGTTCAGATCGCTGGTGGCGAAGCGGCCACCGTCGAGCTGGACCATCGGACGCAGCTCCGGCGGGATGACCGGGACGACGTCCAGGACCATCGACGCCGGCGACATGCCGGTCGACAGGAACGAGTTGACGACCTTGAGGCGCTTGATCGCACGGATCTTGCGCTGGCCCTTGCCCTCCGAGATCTGCAGCCGCAGGCTGTCGGCCTCGGCGGCCAGGTCGAAGCTCTCCAGGCGGCGCTTGATCGACTCCGCGCCCATGTGGGCCTCGAAGTACTGGCCGAAGCGGTCGACGAGCTCGTTGAAGATCTCGTCCTCGGGCTTCAGGGCGCCGACCTCGAGGGAGCGGAACTCCTCCCAGACGCGCTCGAGCTTGGCGATCTGCTCGTCACCGCGCTTGCGGATCAGAGCCATCTCCTTCTCGGCCGCATCCTTGGCCTTCTTCTTGGCGTCGGCCTTGGCGTCCTCGGCCTCGAGAGTCGCGAGCTCCTCCTCGAGGGCCGCCAGACGAGCGGCCACACGGGCGTCGCGGCGGTCGCCGAGGTTCTTGATCTCGAGACGCAGGTTGTTCTCGTGGGTGGGGAGGTCGCGGTGGCGGCCCTCCTCATCGACGGAGATCACCATGTACGCGGCGAAGTAGATGACCTTCTCGAGGTCCTTCGGTGCCATGTCCAGCAGGTAGCCCAAGCGCGAGGGGACGCCCTTGAAGTACCAGATGTGGGTGACGGGCGCGGCGAGCTCGATGTGGCCCATGCGCTCGCGACGGACGGAGCTCTTGGTGACCTCCACGCCGCAGCGCTCGCAGACGATGCCCTTGAAGCGGACGCGCTTGTACTTGCCGCAGGCGCACTCCCAGTCGCGCGAGGGTCCGAAGATCTGCTCGCCGAACAGACCGTCCTTCTCGGGCTTGAGGGTGCGGTAGTTGATCGTCTCGGGCTTCTTGACCTCGCCGAAGGACCAACGACGGATGTCGTCGGCCGTGGCCAGCCCGATGCGGATCTGGTCGAAAGTGGTGGATTCGAGCACTGGTTCTCCTGTGTGCCTAATAAATCTCGGTGAGTGAGCCGGGGTCAGATCTCGTCGATGGACGAGGACTCGAACCGGCTGGAGATGTTGATGCCGAGCTCCTCCGCAGCGCGGAAGGCGTCGTCATCGGTGTCGCGCAGGTTGACAGCCGTACCGTCGGCCGAGAGGACCTCGACGTTCAGGCAGAGCGACTGCATCTCCTTCATGAGCACCTTGAAGGACTCGGGGATACCGGGCTCCTGGATGTTCTCGCCCTTGACGATCGCCTCGTAGACCTTGACGCGGCCGAGGATGTCGTCGGACTTGATCGTGAGGAGCTCCTGCAGCGCGTAGGCGGCGCCGTAGGCCTCGAGGGCCCACACCTCCATCTCACCGAAGCGCTGGCCGCCGAACTGCGCCTTACCACCCAGCGGCTGCTGCGTGATCATCGAGTACGGACCGGTGGAGCGCGCGTGGATCTTGTCGTCCACGAGGTGGTGCAGCTTCAGGATGTACATGTAGCCGACGGAGATGGGGGCCGGGAAGGGCTCTCCGCTGCGGCCGTCGAACAGCGTGGTCTTACCGCTGGAGTCGATCAGTCGCACGCCGTCACGGGTGGGGATCGTCGAGTCGAGCAGACCCGCGATCTCCGACTCGAACGCACCGTCGAACACCGGGGTGGCGACCTTGGTTCCGGCGGGGGCCTCGAAGGCCTCCTTCGGCAGGTTCGCGGCCCACTCCGGGTTGCCCTCGACCTTCCAGCCCTGCTGGGCGATCCAGCCGAGGTGGAGCTCGAGGACCTGACCGAAGTTCATTCGACCGGGGATGCCGAGCGGGTTGAGGATGACGTCGAGCGGCGTGCCGTCGGCGAGGAAGGGCATGTCCTCGACGGGGAGGATCTTCGCGATGACACCCTTGTTGCCGTGGCGGCCGGCGAGCTTGTCGCCCTCGGTGATCTTGCGCTTCTGGGCGATGTAGACCACGACCCGGCGGTTGACGCCGGAGCCGAGCTCGTCGTCGCCGTCCTCGGCGTTGAACTCCTTGACGGCGATGATCGTGCCCTGCTCACCGTGGGGAACCTTCAGAGAGGTGTCACGGACCTCGCGGCTCTTCTCGTTGAAGATCGCGCGCAGCAGGCGCTCCTCCGCGGAGAGCTCGGTCTCACCCTTGGGCGTGACCTTGCCGACGAGGATGTCGCCGGGGCGGACCTCGGCACCGATGCGGATGATGCCGCGCTCGTCGAGGTCCTTCAGCAGGTCGGGGCTCACGTTCGGCAGGTCGCGCGTGATCTCCTCCTTGCCGAGCTTCGTGTCGCGGGCGTCGACCTCGTATTCCTCGATGTGAATCGAAGAGAGGGTGTCGTCCTTCACGAGCTCCTGGCTGAGGATGATCGCGTCCTCGAAGTTGTGACCCTCCCACGTCATGAACCCGACGAGCAGGTTCTTGCCGAGGGCGAGCTCGCCGTTCTCGGTCGCGGGACCGTCGGCGATGACCTCGCCGGCCTCGATGCGCTCACCGGCGGAGACCACGACGCGCTGGTTGTACGACGTGCCCTGGTTGGAGCGATCGAACTTACGCAGGAAGTAGTCGTCGGTGCCGCCCTCATCCGTCTGGATGGTGACGACGTCGGCGGAGACCTCGGCCACGACACCGGAACGCTTGGCGGTGACGACGTCACCGGCGTCGACGGCCGCGTAGCCCTCCATACCGGTTCCGACCACGGGCGACTCGCTGCGGACCAGGGGCACGGCCTGACGCTGCATGTTCGCACCCATGAGGGCGCGGTTCGCGTCGTCGTGCTCGAGGAAGGGGATCAGCGAGGTCGCGACCGACACCATCTGGCGCGGGGAGACGTCCATGTAGCCGATCTCATCGACCGGGAACAGGTCGACCTCGCCACCCTGACCGCGGCGGGCCAGCACGCGGTCCTGCGTGAAGGAGCCCTCGGCATCGAGCTCGGCACCGGCCTGGGCGACGATGAAGTCGTTCTCCTCGCTGGCGGTGAGGTAGTCGATGTCGGTGGTGACACGACCGTTCACGACGCGGCGGTACGGGGTCTCGATGAAGCCGAACGCGTTGATGCGCGCGAACGAGGCGAGCGAACCGATCAGACCGATGTTCGGGCCTTCCGGCGTCTCGATCGGGCACATGCGGCCGTAGTGCGAGGGGTGGACGTCACGGACCTCGACGCCGGCACGCTCACGCGACAGACCGCCGGGGCCCAGCGCCGACAGGCGACGCTTGTGGGTCAGACCCGCGAGCGGGTTGTTCTGGTCCATGAACTGCGACAGCTGCGAGGTTCCGAAGAACTCCTTGATCGCTGCCACGACGGGACGCACGTTGATCAGGGTCTGCGGCGTGATCGCCTCGATGTCCTGCGTGGTCATGCGCTCGCGGACAACGCGCTCCATGCGCGACAGACCCGTGCGGACCTGGTTCTGGATGAGCTCGCCGACCGCGCGGATGCGGCGGTTGCCGAAGTTGTCGATGTCGTCGACGTCGATGCGGATCTCGGCCGTCTTGCCGCCGCGCACGCCCTCGAAGGTCGTGTCGCCGCGGTGCAGGCGGACGAGGTACTTGATGGTCGCGACGATGTCGTCGACCGTGAGGACCGAATCGGTCAGCGGGGTGTCGAGACCGAGCTTCTGGTTGATCTTGTAGCGACCCACCTTGGCGAGGTCGTAGCGCTTGGACGAGAAGTAGAAGTTGTCCAGCAGCGCACGCGCAGCCTCGGCAGCGACCTGCTCGCCCGGACGGAGCTTGCGGTAGATGTCGCGCAGCGCGTCTTCCTTGGTGAGGATCGTGTCCTTCTCGAGGGTCTCCTCGATCGAGCTGAAGCCCGCGAACTCGTTCATGATGTCTTCGCTGGACAGACCGAGCGCCTTCAGGAAGACGGTGACGGACTGCTTGCGCTTGCGGTCGATGCGCACGCCCACCTGGTCGCGCTTGTCGATCTCGAACTCGAGCCAGGCGCCGCGGCTGGGGATGACGCGAGCCGAAACGATGTCCTTGTCGCTCGTCTTGTCGGCGACGCGGTCGAAGTACACACCGGGCGAACGCACGAGCTGCGACACGACGACGCGCTCGGTGCCGTTGATGATGAACGTGCCCTTGTCGGTCTGGAGCGGGAAGTCGCCCATGAAGACCGTCTGCGTCTTGATCTCACCGGTCTGGTGGTTCATGAACTCGGCCTCGACGTAGAGCGGGGCCGCGTACGTCTTGCCGCGCTCCTTGCACTCCTCGATGGAGTACTTCTCGGGCTCGAGGTAAGGGTTCGTGAAGCTCAGCTGCATCGTCTCGCTGAGGTCTTCGATCGGGGAGATCTCCTCGAAGATCTCCTCGAGACCGCTCGTAGCCGGCACGTCGGTGCGACCGGCGGCCTGAGCCTCGGCGACACGTGCCTTCCAGGCGTCGTTGCCGACGAGCCAGTCGAAGGACTCCGTCTGCAGCGCGAGAAGGTCGGGGACCGTCAGCGTGTCGGTGATCTTCGCGAAGGACAGACGCGAAGCGCCGCGTCCGTTCTTGGGGGTCTTGGTGGTGGGGGTGCTTGCGTGGGGCGCGGCAGCCAAGGGATAACCTCCATGGGCCCGGGCGGGGGCTCGTGATTCTGATGTCAGATGGAGTGCTCGATCTTCCCGACGCGTTCGCACCGCACGCCGCTATCTGCGGGGGCACGCACGCAGGCCGACCACCATATGAGGGCATGGGAGGAGGGAGCGCAAAGACCAACTATATGTCAGATGACGCGCCGTGTCCAGTCGAATTCTTGACGAGTTTCGCGACCTGCGGTATAACCGCGCGTCGGCCCCGGCGGCCCTCATCCGACGGGCCTGATCCGCACCCGGGTACCGGGCCTCGCCTGCGCGAGCCGACCCAGAGACTCGGCCGTGGCGACGGCGATGACCGGGTAACCGCCGGTGACCGGGCCGTCCACTCCGAGCACGACCGGCCGCCCGTCCGGCGGCACCTGCAGCGCACCGGGGAGCATGGCCTCGCTCGCCAGCTCTCCCGCGCGGATGCGGGTCAAGGCGGGCCCCTCGAGGCGCACGCCGATGCGGTCAGCGGCCGAAGACACGTGCCACGGGCCGGCGGAGAGCATCCGTCCGGCGTCGGCCGCGAACCAGTCGGCGCGCGGTCCCGGCACCACGTCCAGGGTCACGTCGCCGGGAGCGGGCGCGGTCCACGCGACGGCGTCGATCGGCGGCACCTCGCCCGCGATCTCCGCCCCCGTGGGGATCTCGTCGCCCGCCGCGAGCGGGGCGGGACCGAGGCCCGCGAGGGTGTCCGTGGCTCGGGAGCCCGCGCTGCGGGGCGCATCGATCCCGCCGCGCACCGCCAGGTAGGCGCGCAGGCCGGTGACGAGGGGGCCGATCTCGAGCACCGAGCCCGCGGGCCAGAACACGGCGCGGTGCGGGTCGGCGGCCCTGCCGTCGATGCGGAACGCCCCCAGGCCGCCCGTCAGCGCGATCCACCGATCGGCCAGCGCCGTCGCCCGGAACGGCCCCAGCAGGATCTCGATGACCGCGGCCGTCTGCGCAGAACCGACGAGCCGATTGGCGAGGGCCGCCGCCCGGCGGTCGGCCGCCCCGGACACGGCGATGCCCGTTGCACCGGCGCCGGGCCGTCCGAGGTCCTGGATCGTCGCCAGCGGTCCGGGGCCGTCGATGCGCAATGCCGGCGCGCTCGCCGCCGTCGTCGTCGTCGTCGGGGAGGGGAGCTCGACGCGCATCCGCTCGGGCCGGAAGCGCACGCGCGTCCCGGCGGTCAACAGCGCCGGGACGACCGCATCCGGGGCGAAGAGCGGCGCGGTCGTGGTACCGATGATGCGCCATCCGCCCGGCGTCGCCCGCGGATAGGTCCCCGTGAATCCCGCGGCGAGCGCGACGGCGCCGGCGGGCACGCGCGTGCGCGGGGCATCCAGACGAGGGATGTCGAGATCCCACCCCTCCCCCACGAGGTAGGCGAATCCGGGGGCGAACCCCGTGAACGCGACGCGCCAGGGCGTGCGCACGTGTCGCTCGACGAGCTCCGCGGGCGGCAGCCCGCTCCAACGCCCCGCCTCGGCGAGGTCCGGACCGTCGTAGACGGTGGGAAGCGTCACCTCCGGCGCATCGGGGTCCGTGCGGGATGCGGCCGCATCCGTCGCCGCGATCCACGCCCGCACCGCCTGCGCCGGGACACGGCGGGGATCGAAGCGCACGAGCACCGTGCGCGCCGCGGGGACGATTTCCTCGACCCCCTCCGGAACGGATGCGGCGAGACCCGCATGCAGGCCCAGCACCGCATCCAGCTCCTCGAGCTCGATGAGCAGGCCGCCCGACCCGAAGGGAAGGATGCGCCGGCGACCGGTCACCACGGAGCCCGGACCTCGACCCCGGCCGCCGTCAGCGCCGCGCGGACGGCTCCCGCCATCTCCACCGCCTCGGGCGTATCGCCGTGCAGGCAGAGCGAGGCCGCCGCGGTGCGCACGACGGAGCCGTCGGCCGCGACGACCTCCCCTGACGTCGCCAGACGCACCGCCCGCGCGGCGACCTGTTCCGGATCGCGCAGCAGCGCCCCCGGCGTGCCCCTGGGCACCAGCGACCCGTCCGGCAGATATCCGCGGTCGAGGAATGCCTCGCCGAAGAACGGGACGCCCGCATCCGCCGCCGCTTCGCGCAGGCGATCGCCGGCGCCCAGCACGGGAACGGTGCGGCCGAGTTCGGCGGCGAGAGCGCTGACCTCGGCGACGACCGCCGCCGCCGTCTGCGGATCACTTCCCGCCGCGTGGTACAGCGCTCCGTGCGGCTTCACGTAGCGGATGTCGGCGCCCGCGCAACGCAGCGTGTTCAGCTGCGCGGCGAGTTCGCGTTGCAGCCGGGTCGGCGCGATCCGCATCGCCTGTCGCCCGAATCCGGCGCGGTCGGGGTACGAGGGGTGCGCTCCGACGGCGACACCGCCCGCCGCGGCCAGCGCCACCGCAGCGCGCATCGCGTCGGGGTCGCCGGCGTGCCCGCCGCACGCGACGCTGGCGCTGGAGATCAGCGCGAACATCGCCGCGTCGTCCGCCGTCGGCTCGCCCTCGACGGTCTCGCCGAGGTCCGCGTTCAGATCGATCGAGGGCATGTGCACACGGTAGTGCCGCCGTACTGTGGAGTCATGGCCCGAGCGCGTTACGAGCACGTCTCGCATCCCCAGGCGCGACTGTCGGACGGCTCGATCGCCCGCATCGCGCCGTCGTCGTTCACGAGCGGATTCGAGCTGGATGTGGCCGGCACGCCGCAGTCGCACGTCGACCTCGACGATCCGACCCACCTGCACTTCGAGTACATCGGGCGTATGGCGGCCGTCATCGACCAGCTGCGCCTGCCCGGTCAGCCGCTCACCGCCGTGCACCTCGGCGGAGGCGCACTCACCATCCCCCGCTACGTCGCGCACACGCGCCCGGGGTCCCGTCAGCAGGTCATCGAGCTCGAACAGGCCCTCGTCGACCTCGTGCGCACGAACCTCCCCCTGCCGCGCGGGGCGCAGATCCGGGTGCGCATCGGAGACGCCAGGGCGGGGCTCGCACGACTGCCCGCGTCGTTGGAGGGCAATGTCGACCTCCTCGTGTCCGATGTGTACGCCGGCGCCCAGACGCCCGCCCACCTGACCACCGTGGAGTTCTATCGGGATGCCGCCCGTCTGCTCGCCCCGGACGGGGTGCTGCTCGTGAACGTCGCCGACGGTGCGGGCCTCGCCTTCGCCCGGCGTCAGGTCGCGACCGTGCGGGAGGTGCTGCCGGAGATCGCGCTGCTCGCGGAGGTGCAGACGCTCAAGGGACGACGCTTCGGCAACCTCGTGATCGCCGCATCCGCCGCTCCCCTGCCGACGGCGTGGCTGCCGCGCCTCATGGCGGCGGGGCCGCATCCGGCGAAGGTCGCGACCGGTGCCGAGCTCGACGAGTTCGTACGCGGCGCGGTCCCCGCGACGGATGCGACCGCCACCCCCTCTCCCAAGCCCGCCGCCTCCCTCTTCGAGCCCTGAGCCGGCTGGGGCGCGCCCGCTCTCCCTTCAGCCTCTTCTCTGACCGCGAGACGGCATTTCGAGCACGAGATCACTGTCTTTACCCGTGATGTCGCGAGGGAAATGCCGTCTCGCGGGGACGGTGGAGCCGCGGGTGCGGCGTGCCTGAAGCGCCCGGCGGCGGAGGTCGGCGACACTGGATGCGGCGCCGGCACGAAGGGAGCAACGTGAGCTATATCAGGGGGCACCACCCGGAGACGCTGCGTGAGATCGTCGACGAGCGGGAGTGCCTGGAGCGGCTCGAAGAGATCGGCTCGCAGCGCAGCCTCGCCGCGCTGATGGAGCGCGTCTGGCTGTTGAAGGTCACCGGCCAGCTCGACGAGGCGCTCCTCGTGGCCGAACAGACGGTGCGCACCGCGCGCATGGCCGGCACCCGCAAGGATCTGCTGCGCGCCCGCATCCTGCACGCCACGGTGCAGCAGGAGCGCGGCCAGCTCGGCGCCGCGGCCCACGAGCTCACGACCTGCGCCGAGGAGGCCGAGGGCCAGGGGTGGGCCGGCATCGCCGCCTTCGCCTACCAGCACCGCGGCAAGGTGCACCTGGACGGCGAGGACCTGGATGCGGCCCGCGCCGACTTCAAGCGCACGCTGTTCCTGCGCCAGCAGGCCGGGGCGCCGGAAGAGCAGCTGGAGATGACGCTGCTCGCCATCGACACGGTCGATCGCCGCCGCATCGCGGCGAGCGTCGCCAGCTGAGCCGCCCCGCTGTCCGCGGCTCGATCTACGCTCGTCCCATGTCGGATCTGCAGCGCGTGCGCGTCTGGGCGGAGGCCCTGATCGCCCTGCACCTCGATGACGGCTGGAGCTTCGGTTTCGACAACGCAAAACGTCGCGCCGGTCTCTGCGACTACACGAAGCGCCGCATCAGCCTGTCGCGCTATCTGAGCGCCCGCTACGACGACGACACCAACCACCAGACGCTCCTGCACGAGGTCGCGCACGCGCTGGCGGGCTCCGCCGCCGGACACGGCCCGGCATGGAAGCGCATCGCCCGCGACCTCGGGTATGTCGGCGGCGCGACCCACCAGGGCGAGACGGCCACGGATCTCGCCCCGTGGGTGGGCGTATGCCCCAACGGGCACGTCGTCTACCGACACCGCAAGGCGACCCGCCAGACCTCCTGCGCGAGCTGCGCACCGCGCTACGACCCGCGCTTCGCGTTCATCTGGACCCGGCGCGAGATCACGCGTGCGGCCAGGATGGCGGCGTCCACGCCGCGCTGAACCCTTACGCCGCGACGAAGAGGCCGTCGCGCAGAACCGGCACCGCGGACGCGGCATCGAGCGTCGCCGCAGACAGCACCGCCTCGCGCGCCCCCGCATCCAGGAGAGCCTGCCCGCTCGCGCTCGCCGTGAGCAGGTGCCGCACGGCGCTCTGCAGGCCGCGGAACGACTCGCACGCAGCGGCCGCCTCGGGCGAGGTGTGATCGAGCCCGAGCGCACCGAGCGCGTCGATCACAGCACCCGCGCCGAGCTGGTCCTCGACGGCGACGCGCCAGCCGGCCGCATCCGCATCTCCCGCCGCGATCACGGCCACGGAGGTGCGCGCGCCACGACGCTGCTGTTCCGCGAGCACCGCCGCGGCAACCGCGGCCGCATTGCGCAACGCGCCGAGCAGGACCACGGCGCCGGCATCGTGGGCGGCGCCCGCGAGCTCGGCGAGCCCCGTCGCGGCGAGCGGGACCGTGTCACCGGCGGCGACCGCATCCACGACCTCGGTGGACGCGGACAGCACATCCACGATCACGACCACGTCGGATGCGGCGAGCCGGTGCACCCCCGACGACCCCCACTCGAAGCGGATCTGGTAGCGCGACTGGTCGGCGATCTCGGGCATCCGTCCAGACTAGGACGAGCCCGCCCCGGCGCCGAGCCGCGTGACGTCACGAGACGCGCGGGGCAGACTGGGGCCATGCGCATCCTGCTGAAGTTCGTCATCGACTGCGATCCGGATGCGGCCTGGCGCGCGCTGCACTCGCCGCGCGCCGTCGCCGAGCTCTACGGTCCCCTCATCGACATGCAGCCGCTCAGCCCGCTTCCCACCAGCTGGGAGAGCGGTCAGGACGTCGCCGTGGGGCTCTTCGCCGGCGGACTCCTGCCGCTCGGCACGCAGCTCATCTCGGTCAGCGATCGCGCGGTCGACGAGCTCCGCGGCCCGGTGCGGATCTTCCGCGACTCCGGGGCACCGCTGACCGGTCCCCTCGCATCGCTGGATGTGTGGGACCACCAGATGGCGGTGAGCCCCGCGGGGTACGGCCGTACGCTCTGGCGCGAACGGCTCGTGATCGAGGGCCGGACCGCCCCGCTGTTCTGGCCGGTGCTGTGGACGACGTGGCAGTGGCGGGCCTCCCGCATCCGCACGCTCGCGCCGTCGTGGGCCCACGATCCGGAAGCCGCCGCCTCCGCCTGAGCGGGTCCGCACCGTGCGGCACGGACCCGCCTACGACTCACGCCTCGGCGAGCGCCTCGATGGGGGCGACGCGCGTGGCGAGCCGGGTCGGCACGACGGCCGCGACGAGGGTGAGCACGGTCGTCGCCGCGATGATCGCGAGCACGGGGATCGGCGGGATCGCCGGGAGCACAAAGGTCGGGTCTGACGGGCGGGTGGGATCGATCGGAATGGAGCCGAGCAGCGACTGCGCTCCGGCCCAGCCGTAGACGATGCCGAGCAGCAACCCGGTCGCGGTGGCCGCGATCGTGATGTGAGCGGCCTCGCGCAGCACCATCGCTCGCAGCTGCGCGTTCGAGACACCGAGGGTGCGCAGCAGTCCCAGCTCGCGGCGCCGCTGCACGACGCCCAGTGTCAGCAGGTTGACCAGACCCACACCCGCGATGACAGCCGACACGGCCACGAGTCCCATCATCACGGCGGAGAACGTGTCAAGCACACGCGACAGTTCGTCCGGCATGGATCCTCCGCCTTCGGCGGTGAGCACCGCCTTCGTCGAGGCGATCGCGACGGCGAACATCGTGATGAGCGTGACGCCCATGACGACACCGATCGCCATCCGACTCGACCGCTCGGGGTATCGAATCGCGTTCTGGGCCGCCAGCCGTGACATGGCCGAACGGCCGAAGATCGCGCCGACCAGGCGCAGAACCGGCGGCATCACGACGGTCGCGCCCAGCGCGAGCCCCGTGAAGGAGAGCACGCCGCCGAAGAAGGCGATGATCACGCCCGTCGGATTGATGAGGCCGTACGCGATCCCCCCACCGATCAGGAGGGCTCCCAGCACCAGCAGGACCAGCGCCGTGGCGTTGCGTCCGGTGCGGCGGGCGGCGCGGGCGTAGGGCGCTTCCACGGAGCCGCCGAGCGCCTCGAGGGGCGTCACCGTGAGCACCCGCCGCGAACCCGCCCATGCGGCGGCCCACGTGGTGAGCGCGACGATCACCGCGGGGACGACCAGCATCGGCTCGACGGGCGTGAAGGAGATGTCGAGCCCCAGCATCCAATCGGCCGCTCCGACCCCGATGATCGCGACCAGCGTTCCGCCGACGAGACCGGCGACCGCCCCGATCGCGCCGACGATCAGGCCCTGTCGCGCGAGCTCCGTACGCTGCGAACGCGCCGATGCGCCGATGAGGCGCAGCAGGGCGATCCGCCGCGTCCGGCCGGCGACGACCGTGGCGAAGGTGTTGGCCGTGACGATGCCCGCCACGTAGACCGCGACGCCCACCAGCAGGACGGTGAGGAAGCTGAGGACGAACGCGAGCGTGCCGCTGTCGCCGATGTACGGGTCCGCCCGCAGGAGCGCGGCGATGTATCCGGTGGCGGAGATGAGGATGACGCCGAACGCCGTGGAGATGGCGGAGACGAGGATGCTCGCCCCCATCCCGCGTTCGCGCAGCCAGGCGAGGGGCGCTGCGCCCCTACCGGATGCGGGCAGCACGACCGCGCTCACGCGACGGCTCCCTGCTCCGCGGCGAGCATGAACGCGGCGATCTGCTCGGCGCTCTGCCCTCGGTGGTCGGCGACGACGCGGCCGTCGCCCAGATAGATCACGCGGTCCGCGTGGCTCGCGGCGATCGGATCGTGGGTGACCATCGCGATCGACTGCCCGTGCTCGCGACTCGCCGCCCGGAGCAGCGCCAGCACCTCGCGACCGGTTCGGGAATCGAGGTTGCCGGTCGGCTCGTCTGCGAAGAGCAGATCGGGCGCCGTGGCGAGCGCGCGGGCGATCGCCACCCGCTGCTGCTGCCCGCCGCTGAGCTCGTGGGGACGATGGGTGAGACGCGAACGCAGCCCGAGCGTCTCGACGAGCATGTCGATCCGCGCTCGCTCCATCGCCGACGGGCGACGGTCGTCCAGGTCGAAGGGGAGCGTGATGTTGCCCATGACGTCCAGCGTCGGCACGAGGTTGAAGGACTGGAACACGAAGCCGACTCGGCGGCGCCGCAGGACGGTCAGCTCGCGGTCGCCGAGGCCGGTGATGTCGGTGTCGCCGATCCACACGGATCCGCTCGTCGGGGCGTCGAGGCCGGCCATGATGTGCATGAGCGTCGACTTACCGGAGCCGGAGGCTCCCATGATGGCGGTGAACTCACCGCGACGGATGCCGACCGCGACGTCGTCGAGGGCGCGGACGGTGCCGGCGCCGCTGCCGTAGGTCTTCGTGAGCCGCGAGACGCGCGCGGCGAGGCCGAGTTCGCTGGAGGAGATGTGCATGTCTCCGACGCTATGGATCGGGCGGGATCGGCCGCGTCGCCCGCCCGGCGTATCCGCATCCTTCTGGCGGATGATTCGCCGAGGGCGGTCTCAGCGGGCGGGGCGGGAAGGGTCAGACGAGGCCGTGCTCGAAGGCGAAGACGACGAGCTGCACGCGATCGCGCAGCGCGAGCTTGGCGAGGATGCGGCTGATGTGCGTCTTCACGGTCGCCTCGGACAGGAACTCCCGCTCCGCGATCTCGGCGTTGGAGAGCCCGCGGGCCGCGAGCGCGAAGATCTCCCGTTCGCGGTCGGTCAGCGCCTGCCAGGCCGGCGGCACTGCGACGGCCGGGGGCGAGAACTGTGCGAACAGGTCGCGCGTAGCACTCGCGGCGATGACAGCGGAGCCCGCGTGCACCGTGCGGATGGCGGCGAGCAGGAACTCGGGATCCGCGTCCTTCAGCAGGAACCCGCTGGCCCCCTCTCGGATGGCGCGAGCCGCCGCCTCATCCAGATCGAAGGTCGTCAGCATCACGATGCGGGGCGCGTCGGCGTCGCGCAGCAGTTCCGCCGTGGCCGCAAGACCGTCGAGACGCGGCATCCGGATGTCCATCAGCACGACATCGGGGCGCTCTCGGCGCACCACCTCGATGGCCTCGACGCCGTCGCCCGCCTCGCCCACGACGCTCAGGTCGGGCTGCGAGTCCACCAGCATGCGGATGCCGGCGCGGAAGAGCGCCTGGTCGTCGACGAGGACGACGCGTACCGGTGCGCTCACGCCGCGACCCCGATCGGCAGATGCGCGTCGACGACGAAGCCGCCGTCGGTGGCACCGGCGAACAAGGTTCCGCCGACCAGCTGCGCGCGCTCGCGCATCCCGACGACGCCGTGCCCGCCGGCGTCCTCGAGCATCCGCTGCTGCTCGCGGGCCGGGGAACGCAGCGCATTGCGCACGGTTGCTCGCACATGATCACTCTGCCACGCGAGCCAGACCTCCACGGGGCCCTCGCCGTGCCGCAGGGCGTTGGTGAGCGCTTCCTGCAGGATGCGGAACACGGCGAGCTGCACGGCCGCCGGCACATCCTGCGGCGGCACCGGCGCGATCTGCACCCGCAGATCAACGCCCGCCGCATGGACCTGGGCGAACAAGCCGTCGAGATCCGCCAGTGTCGGCTGCGGCCCGGCCCCCTGCTGATGGCGCAGCTGGGTGAGCAGCAGGCGTACATCCGTCAGCGCGGAACGAGCGGTGGACGAGATCGTCCCGAGCGCGGTCGTGGCGGCGGCGGGATCGGCCGCCGCCGCGTAGCGGGCGCCGTCGGCCTGCGCGATCACCACCGCGAGGGAGTGCGCCACGATGTCGTGCATGTCACGGGCGATCCGCATCCGCTCGGACTCGATCGCCACCTGCGCGCGCGCCGCGTCCCTCGCCTGCCGGGTCTCTCTGGCACGCGCCGCGGTGCGCACCAGCGCACCCGCGGTCCACGACAGCCCGAGGGCGAACAGCGCCGCGAGCATGACGAACACGGCGATCGGAAGGCTCCGCCAGTCGAGTCCGGACGAGACGACGTAGGAGTTGACGAAGACGAGGTAGATCGCGATGGCCGCAGAGCCCGCGACCGCGGAGGAGAAGCCGAGCCAGAACAACAGCCGCGTCCCGTATGCGGCGGTCGCGTAGAGCACGACGAAGATCGCGACGTTGCTGAGCATGGGCTGCAGCCCCAGCGCCATCTGTGACAGCGCGCTCACCCACGCGACGGCCAACGCCAGGAACGGCGAGAACCGGCGCAGCCCCAGCGCCACCGCCATGCCGAGCGACACCAGCACGCCCCACACCTGGTCGCCCGAGGAGGGCGTGTAGAACAGGAAGCCCGTGACGCCGAAGAACCCGAACGCGAGGACGGCGTCGACGAGCCATTGCACGGGCGAGAGCTGGCGGAACACTCTGACACGCTACGCGGACGCCGGCGGCACCCGCATCCGTCCAGCGATGTATCCGGTGCTCAGCGACCGGTTGCTCGCGCTGCTGCGGCGAGGGCGGACGCAGCCCCCTCGGCGTCACCGGATGCGATGAGTCCCGCCGTCACGCGCACGTGCGGCGCGTGCGCCTCCCCCGCGACGAACGGCGCACCCGCGGCGACCACGATCCCCGCGGCGGCGAGCTCGACCAGGGCCGCGCGCTCATCGAGGACGGGCACCCACATATTGATCCCGTCCGCAGGCACGAGCGGGACGCCCTCTCGCCGAAGCGCCCCCACCATCGCCTCCTGCCGATCCCGGTAGGCGAGGCGGGCGCGTTTCACGGCCGCCACGGAATCCGGACGGGTGAGCATGTCCAGCAGCACGCTCTGCAGCAGGCGCGATGTCCACCCCGGGCCCAGCATCCGGCGCGCGATCACGCGGTCCAGCATCCGGGCCGGCCCGCCCATGGCGGCGATGCGGAGGTCGGGCCCGTGGGATTTGGAGAAACTGCGCACCTGGACGACCTGGTCGGGCAGCCAGCGCGCGAGCGTCACCGCGGGCGCCATCGCGATGAGCCCGGAGTGGTCGTCCTCGACGATGAGCACCCGATCACCGTCGCGCGCGGCGCGGATCGCACCCGCGAGCTGCTGCGCCCGCATCGCGGTCATCGAGGCCCCGGTCGGGTTCTGCGCCCGCGGCTGCAGCAGCACCGCCGACGGATGCCGCGCGAGGGCGCGGGTGAGGGATGCGGGCACCATCCCTTCGTCGTCGACCTCGACCGGCACGGCTTCGGCGCCGAGCGCATCCAAGAGGTCGAAGAAGTAGGGGTATCCGGGAGACTCGATCGCCACGCGGTCGCCGAAGCGCACAGTCTGTTCCATCACCCGCGCGATCCCGTCCATCGCGCCGTCGACGACGGTCAGCGTCTCCACCCGCGAGGGCCAGCTCTCCCGCAGCATGTCCGCGAGCTCGGGAAGGACGGGAACATCGTGGTAACGCCCCGCGCCCGCCCGCAGATCGACGCGCTCGAAGGCTGCGCGCAAGGGCGGCAGGAGGGCGGGGTCGGGCATGCCGGATGCCAGATCCCACCCGGCGGGCGCCGCCCCTGACAGCCCCTTCACGCGCGGGGTGAGCCATGCCCGACGGGGCGCGCGCACGAAGCTCCCCGCCCTCCCCCGCGACACGATGACTCCGGCACGGGCGAGCGCCTGCCAGGCGGCGCTCACCGTCGCGGGACTCACCGAAAGCGCCGCAGCGACCTCGCGCACCGTGGGCAGACGATCGCCGGGCGCGAGCACGCCGTCGGTCACCAGGCGTCCCAGTTCGCGGGCTATTCCCTCGGGACTGCGCTCACCCGCCGCGGCGATCCGCGCTCCGACCGGGTCTTTCGCCGATTCACTCACGGGCGCACCATTAACCATCACGTCACAGGCTGAAACCGAAGAGAAATGTTCAGTCAGAAAGATAACAGAACGGGGATGACCCGCCGGAATCACTCCGGTCCCCGTCGCTGCCAGGGTCCTCCACGAGAACAACCGGGAGGCGATGATGACGACGGTACGCGCAGCGATCACGCAGACGACGTGGACGGGCGACAAGGCGTCCATGCTCGACAAGCACGAACAGTTCGCTCGGGATGCGGCAGCCGCCGGCGCCCAGGTGATCTGCTTCCAGGAGCTGTTCTACGGCCCCTACTTCGGGATCACCCAGGACAAGAAGTACTACCGCTACGCCGAACCCGTGGACGGTCCCATCGTGCAGCGGTTCACCGCCCTGGCGAAGGAGCTCTCGCTCGTGATGGTGCTCCCGATCTACGAGGAGCAGCAGACCGGCGTCTATTACAACACCGCCGTCGTGGTGGATGCGGACGGCTCGATCGCGGGCATCTACCGCAAGAACCACATCCCGCACGTCGAGAAGTTCTGGGAGAAGTTCTACTTCCGTCCCGGAAACCTCGGCTACCCGGTCTTCGACACCGCTGTCGGCAAGGTGGGCGTGATCATCTGCTACGACCGTCACTTCCCCGAGGCGTGGCGCGAGCTCGGCCTGAACGGTGCGCACCTCGCCTTCAACCCCAATGCGACCAAGCCCGGCCTCTCGAACCGCCTCTGGGAGGTCGAGCAGCCGGCAGCGGCCGTCGCGAACGGCTACTTCGTGCTCGCGCCGAACCGCGTGGGCCGCGAGGACAACGAGTACGGCGACGATGCCGTCACCTTCTACGGCAAGAGCCAGATCGTCGACCCGCGCGGCAACTACGTGGGCGAGCTCGGCTCGGGCGAGCACGAGGAGATGCTCATCCGCGATCTCGATATGGACCTCGTGCAGCAGATGCGCGACGACTGGCAGTTCTTCCGCGACCGCCGCCCCGACACCTACGACGAGATCACGGCACCCTGAGAGGCGGAGCGATCATGACCACCACACTCATCACCGGCGGCACCGTCGTCTCCGCCACCGGCCGCGTGACGGCCGACGTCCTCGTCGACGGCGAACGCATCGTCGCCGTGCTCGCGCCCGGATCCCAGCTGCTGGGCAGCGACCTGACCGCATCCGTCGACACCGTCATCGACGCGACGGGGAAGTACGTCATCCCCGGCGGCATCGACGCCCACACGCACATGCAGCTGCCCTTCGGCGGCACGAGTGCGTCCGACACCTTCGAGACGGGCACGCGCGCCGCAGCCTGGGGCGGCACGACCACGATCGTGGACTTCGCCGTCCAGCGCACCGGCGAGCGCGTGCAGGACGGACTCGCCCATTGGCACGAGCTCGCCGCGGGCAACTGCGCGATCGACTACGGGTTCCACCAGATCGTCGGCGGCGTGGATGCGGACGCGCTGGCGGCCCTTCCGGGGCTCATCGACGAAGGCATCACGAGCTTCAAGATGTTCATGGCGTACCCCGGCGTCTTCTACGCGGACGACGCGCAGATCCTGCGCGCCATGCAGGTCGCCGCCGACACGGGTCTGCTCACGATGATGCACGCCGAGAACGGCCCCGTGATCGATGTGCTCGCCGAGCAGCTGGTCGACGCAGGCAAGACCGATCCGTACTTCCACGGGATCGCTCGCGCCTGGCAGGCCGAGGAGGAGGCGACGCATCGCGCGATCATGCTCGCGAACCTCACCGGCGCGCCGCTGTACGTCGTGCACGTGAGCGCGAAGCAGGCCGTCGAGCAGCTCGCCACGGCGCGGGACAAGGGCCAGAACGTCTTCGGCGAGACGTGCCCGCAGTACCTGTACCTCTCCCTGGAGGAGCAGCTGGGTGCCTCGAGCGAACAGTGGGGGGCGTTCGAGGGTGCCAAGTGGGTCTGCTCCACACCGCTGCGCGCACGGGCGGAGGGCCACCAGGACCACATGTGGCGGGCCCTGCGCACGAACGACCTGCAGATGGTGTCCACCGACCACTGCCCGTTCTGCATGAAGGGGCAGAAGGAGCTCGGTCTCGGCGACTTCCGCGCGATCCCCAACGGGATCGGCTCGGTCGAGCACCGCATGGACCTCATGTACCAGGGAGTCGTGACCGGCGAGATCACGCTCGAACGCTGGGTCGAGCTGACCAGCACGACCCCCGCGCGCATGTTCGGCATGTACGGGCAGAAGGGCGTCATCGCGCCCGGCGCGGATGCGGACATCGTGATCTACGACCCGAACGGGCACACCTCGATCGGCGTCGACAAGACCCACCACATGAACATGGACCACTCCGCCTGGGAGGGATTCGAGATCGACGGTCACGTCGACACGGTCATCGCGCGCGGCAAGATCGTCGTCGACGCTGGCCGGTACCTGGGGCGGGCCGGCGACGGCCGGTTCGTCAAGCGCGGCCTGAGCCAGTACCTGATCTGATGACACGCTCTCGTTCCGTCTCGCGACTCTCGCTCAACGACCGGAAGGTGTGACCCATGGACTTCGGCGTCGTCCTGCAGACCAACCCGCCTGCATCCCGCACCGTCCAGCTGTCGCAGCTGGCGGAGGCGCACGGCTTCAGCCACGTCTGGACGTTCGACTCGCACCTGCTGTGGGAAGAGCCCTACGTCGTGCACTCCGCCATCCTGAACGCGACCAAGCGCATCACGGTCGGCCCCTTCGTGACCAACCCGGCCACCCGCGACTGGACCGTGACCGCATCCGTGTTCGCGACGCTCAACGAGATGTACGGCAACCGGACGATCTGCGGCATCGGACGCGGGGACTCGGCCGTGCGCGTCACGAACGGCAAGCCGGTCTCGATGTCGGAGCTGCGCGAGTCGATCCACGTCATCCGGGAGCTGGCCAACTCACGTCCCGTCGAATACAAGGGCGCGACGTTGCAGTTCCCCTGGAGCCGCGGGTCTGAGCTCGACGTCTGGGTCGCCGCCTATGGCCCGCTCGCGCTGAAACTGACCGGAGAGGTCGGCGACGGCTTCATCCTGCAGCTGGCCGACCTCGACATCGCGGGCTGGATGATCAAGGTCGTCAAAGAGGCCGCCGCGGCTGCCGGCCGCGACCCCGACAGCATCGCGTTCTGCGTCGCGGCCCCCATGTACATCGGCGACGACCGGGAGCACATGCGCGACCAGTGCCGGTGGTTCGGCGGCATGGTCGGCAACCACGTCGCCGACATCGTCGCCAAGTACGGCACGTCGGGCGAGGTGCCGCAGGCGCTCACCGACTACATCGCGGGACGCACCGGCTACGACTACAACAGCCACGGCCGGGCGGCCAACGATCACGTCGACTTCGTTCCGGACGAGATCGTCGACCGGTTCTGCCTGCTGGGCACCGCCGAGGAGCACATCGCCAAGCTCGAGGCGCTGCGCGAGATCGGGGTCACCCAGTTCGCGGGCTATCTGCAGCACGACAACAAGGAGGAGACGATGCGCGTGTACGGCGAGCGCGTCATCCCCGCCCTGACCGAGCACATCACGGCGAAGCGATGATGACGCGCCGCGCGGCCGCCGCGATCTGGGGCGTGGTGGGCGTCGCGGCCGTCATCGCCCTCTGGGAGCTGTACAAGTTCCTGGGGCCCGCCGACGGGGTGACCATCGGAGGCGACGGTTCGACCGGCAGCGGCGTGATGATCCTGCCGCGCACCCACGATCGCGCCATGCCGCACGTGTGGGAGATGGTCGCCCGACTGTTCGCCTCGACGAGCGGCGGCGACACCCCGCCGCTGTGGGTGTCGGTGCTGTCGGCGGGAGGCGTCACGCTCGGCATCGCCGCGGCCGGATGGGTGATCGGCGTGCTCGTCGGCGGCGTCCTCGCGATCGCCATGCAGCGCTGGCGGCTCGTGGAGTGGGGGCTGCTGCCCTGGATCGTCGTCAGCCAGACGGTGCCGCTCATCGCCTTCGCACCGGTCGTGAACGCCCTCGGCGGGCAGCTGGCCCGCGAGGGGATCCCCTGGCCCCAGTGGCTGTCGGTCGCGGTCATCGCCTCCTACCTCGCCTTCTTCCCCGTCGCGATCGGCATGCTGCGCGGTCTGCAGGCGCCCGACAGCATCCACATCGACCTGCTGCGCACCTATGCGGCGGGCTACGGCACGACGCTCTGGCGACTGCGGCTGCCCGCAGCGGTTCCGTATCTGCTGCCCGCGCTGCGCCTCGCCGCGGCCGCCGCCGTGGTGGGCGCCGTGGTCGCAGAGGTGTCGATCGGCATGCGTGGCGGGATCGGACGCATGCTCATCCAGCTCGCGGGCCAGGCCTCGTCCGACCCGGCCGCCCCCTGGGGACCCACCTTCGGCACGATCGCCCTCGGACTCGTCGCCGCCGCATCCGTCGCCCTCGTGGGAATCGGACTCAAGAACTACCGCAGAGGCGAGGAGATCGCATGAGCACCGCGTCCGCACCGGCCGTCCGCGCCCGAGACGTGGGGAAGGTCTTCCCGACCCGCAGCGGCGACGTCGTCGCACTCACGGATGTCGATCTCGACGTCGCGCCGGGCGAGTTCGTCTCGCTGATCGGCCCCTCGGGATGCGGCAAGTCCACCCTGCTGCGCCTGATCGCCGACCTCGACGGCGCGACGACGGGCGCGCTCGAGATCTTCGGCAAGCCCGCCGTCACGGCCCGGCTCGACCAGGATTACGGAATGGCCTTCCAACAGGCGGGCCTGCTCCCCTGGCGCACGATCGCCGAGAACATCGCCCTGCCCCTTCAGATCCAGAGGGCCACGAAGGCGGAACGCACGGCGCGCGTCGCCGAACTCGCCGAGCTCGTCGGCCTGACAGATTTCATGCAGCACTACCCCGACCAGCTCTCCGGCGGCATGCAGCAGCGCGTCGCGATCGCGCGATCCCTCGCGACCCGGCCGAAGCTCCTGCTCATGGACGAGCCTTTCGGGGCGCTGGACGAGATGACCCGCGAGAGGCTGCAGAGCGAGCTGACCCGCATCGCCGCCGAGACCGGGGCCGCCGTCGTCTTCGTGACGCACTCGATCCCGGAGGCGGTGTTCCTGTCGGATCGCGTCGTCGTGATGAGTCCGCGCCCCGGCCGCATCACGAGCATCATCCCGACACTGTTCGATCGGGAGCGCGATGAGGCGTTGCGGGAGTCCCCCGCCTACTTCGAGAAGGTCACCGAGGTTCGCGAAGCCCTGCACGGAACGCCCGCGACGAGGGCGAACGAGCGATGAGCGCGGCCGGAGTCGAGCGTCGGCTGCCGTCGTGGCTGCGCATCGTCGCGCCGGCCGCCGTCGCGCTGCTCGCCCTGGTGGTGTGGGTGCTCATCGTCGATGTGGCCGACGCCGCGCCGCGCATGCTTCCGAGCCCGTTCGCGATCCTCGAGGAGTTCTTCGCGCGCTTCTCGATCATCGCCCCCGACATGGCGATCACCGCGACCAACGCGCTCGTGGGCCTCGTCGCAGGAACCGCGCTGGCGATCCTCCTGGCGGCACTGGCCGCATCGGCCCGGCCGATCGACGGCATGCTCGCCCCTCTCGTCGCCGCCCTGGCCGTCATCCCGATCGTCGCGCTCACCCCCATCCTGAACACGATGTTCGGCGCCTCGAGCCAGTTCGGCCGACAGGCCGTCGCCGCCATCGCGGCCTTCGTCCCCGTCTTCGTCAACGTGCTGCGAGGCCTGCGCCAGACGCGTCCGGTGCAGCGCGACCTGCTGCGCGCATCCGCCGCGACGCGATCGCAGACCTTCCGGTTCCTCACCCTGCCCACCGCCCTTCCTTACCTGATGTCCGGGATCCGCATCGCCGCATCCCTCGCGGTCATCTCCGCCCTGGTGGCCGAGTACTTCGGCGGACCCGCCGACGGCATCGGCACCGCCATCGCCAGTTACGCGAAGTCGGGCCGCGCCGCCCTCGCGTGGGCGTTCGTTCTCGGCGGCATCCTCATCGGCCTTCTCTTCTTCCTCGTGACGAGCCTCCTGGAGCGGCTGTCGACGAGGCGGGCCCCGGTCTGACCGGAGGCGTTCCATCGCACCACCTGGCACCACCGAACCCGAAAGGAACAGCATGAGACACAGCATTCGACGCGCCCTCGTCGCCGTATCCGCCGTCGGCATCGCCTCGATGGCGCTGGCTGCCTGCGCAGGCGGCGGATCCGATGCGCCGGCCGCCTCCGGAGACTCCGAGGTCGAGCCGCTCACCTCCATCAAGCTGCAGCTGCAATGGCTGCCCCAGGCCCAGTTCGCCGGCTACTACGTCGCCCTCGACAAGGGCTACTTCGAAGAGGAGGGCTTCGACGACGTCGAGATCGTCCCCTCCGGCGGCGACATCGTCCCCCAGGACGCACTCGTCGCGGGCGACGTCGACTTCGCCGTCGCGTGGGTGCCCAAGGTTCTCGGCACCCTCGAGGCAACGGGCGCCGAGCTCACCGACATCGCGCAGGTGTTCCAGAAGTCCGGCACCCTCCAGGTCTCCTGGGCAGACAGCGGCATCACGTCCGTCGCCGACTTCGAGGGCAAGCGGATCGGCTCGTGGGGCTTCGGCAACGAGTGGGAGATCTTCGCCGCCATGGCTGCGGACGACCTCGATTCCACCTCCGTCTCGATCACGACGCAGGACTTCAGCATGAACGCGCTGCTGGACGGCGACGTGGACGCGGCGCAGGCGATGACCTACAACGAGTGGGCGCAGGTGCTGGAGGTCGTGAACCCCGCGACGGGCAAGCTCTACCAGCCGGAAGACTTCAACGTCATCTCCTACGAGGACACCGAGGGCGCCATGCTCCAAGACGCCCTCTGGGCCGACACGGCACGCCTCGCCGACGACCCCGCCTACGCGGACGCCGCCGTGCGGTTTCTGAAGGCGGTCACGAAGGGATGGATCTTCGCGCGCGACAACCCCGAGGAGGCCGCATCCATCACCTACAACGCGGCGATCAACGCGGAGGCCGCCTTCCCGGTCGGACCGGTGCACCAGCTGTGGCAGATGAACGAGGTGAACAAGCTCATCTGGACCGACGACGCATTCGGTGTTGTGAACGAGGATGCGTGGAAGAAGACGGTCGCCGGCGCCCTGAAGGCGGTCAACCAGGACGGTCTGAACCTCATCACCGAGGAGCCCGCCGACACGGCGTACAGCAACGAGTACATCGAGAAGGCGTTGCAGGAACTCGAAGCCGAGGGGGTCGCGGTCGAGGGGACCTACACGCCCATCGACGTGACGCTCACCGAAGGCGGTAAGTAGGATCCGCGGTGGGGGCGACGCGCGCGTCGTCCCCACCGCTCATCGAAGGAGAAGAGCATGACCACCGATCTCGACCGCCGCGCCTGGGAACTCGACCGCGCCCACGTGTTCCACTCCTGGTCGGCGCAGGCGGCACTCGATCCGCTCGTCATCGCGGGTGGGGAGGGTACCCGCGTCTGGGATCACGCCGGCACGCGCTACCTCGACTTCTCCAGTCAGCTCGTGAACGTCAACATCGGCCACCAGCATCCGGCCGTCGTGGCCGCGATCAAGGAGCAGGCCGGGCTGTTGACGACGATCGCGCCCTCGACCGCGAATCTCACGCGGGGTGAGGCGGCCGAGCGCATCATCGCGCGCGCCCCCGAGGGATTCCACAAGGTGTTCTTCACCAACGGCGGCGCCGACGCGAACGAGAACGCGATCCGCATGGCCCGCCTCGTCACCGGCCGCGACAAGGTGCTCTCGCGCTACCGCTCCTACCACGGCAACACCGGCGCGGCCATCGTCGCCACGGGCGACTGGCGCCGCATCCCGAACGAGTTCGCCCGCGGGCACGTGCATTTCTTCGGGCCCTACCTCTACCGTTCGGAGTTCTGGGCGACGACACCCGAGGAGGAATGCGCCCGCGCCCTCCACCACCTCGAACGCGTCGTGCAGGCCGAGGGGGCGGCCACGGTCGCCGCGATCCTGCTGGAGTCGGTGCCGGGCACCGCGGGCGTTCTCGTGCCGCCGCCGGGCTATCTCGCCGGCGTGCGGCAGATCTGCGACCGCTACGGCATCATGCTGATCCTCGACGAGGTGATGGCAGGCTTCGGCCGCACCGGCCGCTGGTTCGCCTTCGAGGGCCACGACGTCGTGCCCGATCTCATCACCTTCGCCAAGGGCGTGAACTCCGGATACGTCCCCGTCGGCGGCGTCATCATCTCCGACCCGATCGCGGCGGCCTTCGATGAACGCGTCTTCCCGGGCGGTCTCACCTACTCCGGTCATCCGCTGGCGGCGGCATCCATCGTTGCGACCCTCGACGCCATGGAGGCGGAAGGGATCGTCGACAACGCGGCGCGCATCGGACGCGACGTCCTGGGCCCCGCGCTGCACGCGCTCGCCGAGAAGCACGACGTCATCGGCGAGGTTCGGGGCGAAGGCGTGTTCTGGGCGCTCGAGCTCGTCGGCGACCGGGGCACGCGCGAGCCTCTCGCCGCCTCCACGATGGGCGCGCTCAAGAAGGACCTCATCGGACGCGGGCTGCTCCCGTTCGTGCAGGACAACCGCATCCACGTCGTTCCGCCGTGCGTCGTGACCGACGAGGATGTGAGCGAGGCCATCACCATCTACGACGCTGCGCTCGCGGCCCTCTGATCCCCCACCCACGACGACGTGACAGGAGAAACGACATGACCCACACCCTCGGACACTGGGTATCGGGAAGCGACTGGGACGGGACCTCCGAGCGCACGGCGCCGGTCTACAACCCCGCACGGGGCACGGTGACGAAGCAGGTGCGACTGGCGAGCACCGCGGATGTGGATGCGGCGGTGACCGCCACCGTGGCCGCCTGGCCCTCCTGGCGCGACGCCTCGATCGCCAAGCGCACCTCCGTGCTGTTCGCGTTCCGCGAGCTGCTGAACGCCCGCAAGCAGGAGCTCGCCGAGATCCTCACAGCCGAGCACGGCAAGGTGCTCTCCGATGCGCTCGGCGAGATCGCCCGCGGCCTCGAGGTCGTCGACTTCGCCTGCGGCGTCGGCCAGTTGCTGAAGGGCACCTATTCGGAGAACGTCTCCACGGACGTGGATGTGTACACGCTGCGCCAGCCGGTGGGTGTCGTGGGCGTCATCAGCCCCTTCAACTTCCCCGCCATGGTGCCGCTCTGGTTCCTGCCGATCGCGCTCGCAGCCGGCAACGCCGTGGTGCTCAAGCCCAGCGAGAAGGACCCGTCCGCCTCCATCTGGCTCGCGCGCCTGTTCGCCGAAGCGGGGCTGCCCGAGGGCGTGCTCACCGTCGTCAACGGCGACAAGGAGGCGGTCGACGCCCTGCTCGTGCACCCCGAGGTCCGCTCGATCTCGTTCGTCGGCTCGACCCCGATCGCGCAGTACATCTACGCGACCGCCGCCGCGGCCGGCAAGCGCGTTCAGGCCCTGGGCGGCGCGAAGAACCACATGCTCGTGCTGCCCGACGCCGATCTCGACCTCGCCGCGGACGCCGCGGTCAACGCGGGCTTCGGCTCGGCCGGCGAGCGCTGCATGGCGGTCTCCGTGATCCTGGCGGTGGATGCGGTCGCCGACGCGCTCGTCGCCAAGATCACCGAACGGATGTCGACGCTGCGCACCGGAGACGGCACCCGCGGCTGCGACATGGGTCCGCTCATCACCCGAGAGCACCGCGACAAGGTCGCCGGGTACCTGGATCAGGCCGCATCCGACGGGGCCACCGTCGTCGTCGACGGACGGGGCATCGACGTCGACGGCGAAGCGGACGGCTTCTGGCTCGGCCCCTCGCTCATCGACCGCGTACCGCTGGACTCCGCCGTCTACCGAGACGAGATCTTCGGCCCCGTCCTCTCGATCGTCCGTGTGAGCGGCTACGAGGAGGCGGTCGACATCATCAACGCCTCGCCCTACGGCAACGGCACCGCGATCTTCACGAACGACGGCGGCGCTGCCCGCCGCTTCCAGCGCGAGGTACAGGTGGGGATGATCGGCGTCAACGTGCCGATCCCCGTGCCGGTCGCCTACCACTCGTTCGGCGGCTGGAAGGCGTCCTTGTTCGGCGACGCGAAGGCGTACGGCCCGTACGGCGTCTCGTTCTTCACCCAGGAGAAGGCGATCACGAGCCGCTGGCTGGACCCCTCGCACGGCGGCCTCAACCTCGGATTCCCGCAGAACGCCTGAGCGCGCCCGCTCTCGGGCCGCGTAGCCTGTTCGCACCATCACCACGCCGCATCCGCGGCCGACATCGACGATCGGAGGTTCCCATGTCCATCGACGCCGCCCACCCTTCCCGTGAGCTCAAGGCGATCATCGGCGAGCCCGAGGTCGTCGAGGACGCAGCGAGCCTCGCGATAGGCGTGGAGGACGATCCGGCCTGGCTCGAGCTGAAGGACGCTGCCGTCGCGCTGCAGGCAGTGCAGGCGAAGGACGGCTCGGTGCCCGAGGCGGAGGACCGCACGACAGCACGCGTGGAGGTCGAGCGGATCGTCGCGGCCGTGCAGGAGCTCGCCCCGCGCTTCCCGCACGACGCCGACTACCTGCAGGCCCTCGTGGGGGACTTCCTGCGCTGGTCGGCGGAGGACTTCGGCGTGCCGGACTTCTTCGACGCCCTCGTCGCCTTCCAGCCGCAGCTGCACCGGGTGGACGGGATGCGCCACCTCGTCGTGTTCCCGATGTACACGCAGAACGGCTCGCCGAACCGGTACATCGAGGCCGTGCTCGTCGAGGTCATCTGGCCCGAGTTCATCGCACAGCTCGAGACGCAGTACACGAACGCCCTGTTCGTATCGCTGCGACTGGTGGACTTCACGCCGGGCTACGACACGAACTCGGCCGTGCTGTTTCCCGAGACCGTGTCGATGCGCGAGGTGCCCGCGTTCACGTGGGGAGCGATCTTCCAGGACCGAGAGGCGGCGCGCTACCGCAGGGTGGTGGCGGCAGCATCCGAGATCACGAAGCTCGAGCTGCCCGAGGACGCGGCGCGGATGCTGACGGATCAGGCTCTGACCGAGCAGACCTTCGTGATGTGGGATCTCATCCACGATCGCACCCACATGCGCGGCGATCTGCCGTTCGACCCGTTCATGATCAAGCAGCGCATGCCGTACTTCCTGTACTCGCTGGAGGAGCTGCGGTGCGATCTGACCGCGTTCCGCGAGTGCGTGCTGATCCGCCGGCGCCTCGACGAGCGTGTCGCTGCCGGCGAGCAGCTGAGCGACGTCGACGAACGGATGCGGGAGCACGCCGGACTCGTGCTGTACGCGGTGCTCTTCGATCGCATCTTCCGCTTCGCGATCACCGGCACCCGGGTGCGCAACTACGACGGGCTCGGCGGCCAGCTGCTGTTCGCGTGGCTGCACCGCCGCGGCGTGCTGCACTGGACGGACACCCGGCTGCGCATCGACTGGGATCAGGTCCCGGACGCAGTCGTCGCGCTGGCGGACGCGATCGACGAGCTGTACTGGCGTTCTATCGACCGCCCGAAGACGGCTCACTGGCTGGCGGCGTATGAGCTCGTGAGCTCGGTCGTGACGCCGCATCCGGCCTCGGTGTGGGCGCGGGGCCTTCCCGACGAGGTGCTGTCGGGGCCGCCCGCGGGCTTCACCGATCAGGTGCTGACCGACGAGTTCCCGCTGTCGATGTTCTACGAGGCGCTGGAGAAGAAGATGCGTGACGTCATCGCCTCCACCGCCGGCATCCGCGCCGCCGACTGACCCGCCCCGAGCGGCCCGCCGCCGCATCCGCCCCTCCGGCATGTCCCACTTGCCGCAGTGCATGTCCCACTTACGGCAATCCGTGTCCCACTTCCTGCAGGTTTCGGCTCCGATGTCTGCAGAAAGTGGGACACGGTGCGCCGCCGCCGGCGTGCGGATGCGGGGGCGGGCCGACGTAGATTGGACGACTGTGACGACTCTGCATGACACCGCCGTGCGCGGCTTCGCCTCCGACAACTATTCCGGCGTGCACCCCGAGGTGCTGGCCGCGATCGCCGCCGCCAACGAGGGGCACCAGATCGCCTACGGCGAGGACGCCTACACGGCCCGCCTGCAGGAGGTCGTCACCTCCCACTTCGGCGAGCGCGCGGAGGCGTTCCCCGTCTTCAACGGCACCGGCGCGAACGTCACCGGCCTGCAGTCGATGCTGCCCCGCTGGGGTGCGGTCATCGCCGCATCCACCGCGCACATCAACGTCGACGAGGGCGGCGCGCCGGAGCGCGTGGGCGGCATGAAGCTTCTGACCGTCCCCTCGCCCGACGGCAAGCTCACCCCCGAGCTCGTCGACCGCGAGGCCTGGGGCTGGGGCGACGAGCACCGCGCACAGCCCCTCGTGGTCTCCATCACGCAGACGAGCGAGCTCGGCACGCTCTACACGCCGGACGAGATCCGGGCCCTCGCCGATCATGCCCACGAGCGCGGGATGCGGCTGCACCTCGACGGCGCCCGCATCTCCAACGCGGCGGCCGCCCTCGACGTGCCGCTCGCCGCCTTCACGACCGACGCCGGCGTCGACGTGGTGAGCCTGGGTGGCACGAAGAACGGCGCGCTGGGCGCGGAGGCGATCGTCGTGCTCGACCCCGCCGCATCCACCGGTCTCACCTACCTCCGCAAGCTCAACATGCAGCTGGCCTCGAAGATGCGTTTCGTCTCGGCGCAGCTCGTGGCGCTCTACGAGGGAGATCTCTGGCTGCGCAACGCCTCGCACGCGAACGCCATGGCCCAGCGCCTGCGCCAGGGCGTGGATGCGGGCCTCGCCGACGGCTCGATCCGCGGCGTCTCGTTCACGCATCCCACCCAGGCCAACGGCCTGTTCGCGATCCTGCCCGAGGGCGTGGCCGAGCGCCTGCGCGAGAGCTTCCGGTTCTACGACTGGGGCCCCGCCGACGGAGGCTCGGATCAGCGCGAGAGCGATGATGCGAGTGGCGGTGGGGAGGACGAAAGCCGCCGCGAGGTGCGCTGGATGTGCTCGTTCGACACGACCGAGGACGACATCGACGCGTTCGTGGCCGCGATCGCCCGCGAGACCACGCGCTGAGGCGTACTCAGGCGCCGGACGGGCGCCCGAGCACGAACGACGCCACCGACGGCCGCCAGTGGCGAGCCACGTAGTCGACGGCCTCGTCCACCCCGAGCGCGCGCGACGAGTTTCCCACTCGCACCCACAGTTCACGGGTCGAGCCGCCGTCCTTGGGCTGCGTGACGAACACCGGTTTTCCCGCCGGCCGGCACTGCACGAGACACACGACGACACCGTCGCCCGCCGTCCCGAACCGGATGCGGGGAAGCGCTGCGGCGTTGCGGCCGAGCGAGGTGGAGAGCATGTCGCGCAGCCACAGCTCGAACCTGTCGTGGTCGGGCGTGCGCAAGGTCTGCAGATCGCGCTCGAGGCCCACCGCTTCGCCCGCGTCGTTCGCTCCGATCACGAGGACACCGCCGCGCGAGTTGAGGAACGCCGCGACGGTCTTCGCGACCGCCAGCTCCATGCGCGGGTCCTTGCGCGACTCGCGCACGTTCCAGCGGGCGGTCTCCTTGAACTCCCGGCGCTCTGACTCGCCCGCGGCGAGCACCGCCGCCGCATCCGGCATCGTGCTCGTCCCGCGCACCGCGGCCACCGCCCCCGCGACCAGGAAGGACAGCCCGAGACTCGCGCCGGTCGCCAGCAGCAGCGTGCTGGGCATCCACAGCCGCTGCCCCGGAATGAACAGACCCGAGATCAGGGCGCCGGCGCTGACGCCGAGCACGCCGATGAGGGTCATCGTCGCCGTACCGAGCGACAGCCTCTCGCCGAACAGCCGGCGCAGCAGCATCGCGATGCCGTAGGCGACGAGCAGCACGACCGGCAGCGCGACGGCGAAGTCGACGAGAGAGGGACTCGCGGGCAACGAGGATGCGGCGAGCGGCATGTCAGCGCAGAGCGCCGACGCTGGCCAGGCCCAAACGGATGAGGGTTCCCCGGCCGCCCTCCATCTCGGCAGCGAGGGCGTCGGATGCGGCCTCCGCCGGCTCCATCCATGTCACTTCGAGGGCGTCCTGACGCGGCTCGCACGTGCCCGTGACCGGCACCACGAAGGCGAGCGAGACCGCATGCTGACGGTCGTCGTGGAACGCGCTCACGCCGGGAAGAGGGAAGTACTCTGCGACGGTGAACGGCGTCGGGCTCGGCGGCAGCAGCGGGAAGGCCATCGGGCCCAGATCGTTCTCGAGGTGGCGGAAGAGCGCGTCGCGCACGGTCTCGCCGTAACGCACCCGTCCCGAAACGATCGTGCGGGTCATCTCCCCCAGCGGCGTCGCCCGCAGGAGGATGCCCACCTGCGTCACCACGCCCATGCCGTCGGTGCGCACCGGGATCGCCTCGACATAGAGCATCGGCAGCCTGCGTCGCGCCTCGGCGAGCTCGACGTCGCTCAGCCACGCCGGATTGCCGGCGCTCCCGGGCAGCCCCCCGAGGCCCAGGGGATCGCGCGACGAGTCGTCGCCGGGCTCGTGGGGGTCAGGATCGGGCGTGCGGACCGGCATGTCTCCTGTATACCCCACCCGCCCGCCACGCATGGCGGATGGGGGTGGTGGGTAAGAGGATGGAGCGATGGATGCCACCCCGATGCTCGACGACGACGCCGTGCTGTTCTCCGACGACGACAACGCTGCCGATCGCCCGCTGCTGGTGCTGCTGCACGGCTACGCGAGCGACGAACGCGACCTCTTCTCGCTGGCGGCGCACCTGCCGGCGGAGTACCGCATGGCCGCGGTGCGCGCGCCGCTCGCACCGCCGTGGCCGTCGCCGGGCTACTCGTGGTACCCGATCGAGGGCCTGAACGGCCGCGACGCGCGAGCGATCACCGCCGGCGCCGACGCGCTCACCGCCTGGCTGGATCGCACGAGCGCGTCCGAGACCGTCGGTCTCCTCGGGTTCTCGCAGGGCGGCGCCATCTCGCTGCAGGCCCTGCGCCGGCAGCCGGAGCGCTTCGCGTTCGCGGTGAACCTCAGCGGCTATGCCACCCCGGGAGACCTCGACACGGATGCGGCGCTCGCCGCGCGGCGCCCACCGGTGTTCTGGGGGCGCGGTTCCGCCGACGAGGTGATCCCCGCGCCCCTGATCACCCACACGGCGCAGTGGCTGCCCGATCACGTCGAGCTCACCGGGCGCCTGTACCCCGGTCTCGGCCACTCCGTCAGCGCGGAGGAGCTCGTCGACATCCGGGCGTTCCTCGAACGGCAGCTCGCCTGATGGTCCTGCTCGGTCTGGACATCGCGCCCCGCGGTCGGTAGGGTCTTCGAGTCCTGCCCCTTCCGAAAGGTCGAACCGGTGTACTTCCTCGACGGCTTCCAGCCCACGCGCTGACCCCGTCGATCACCGTGCCCGCGGGCACCCGGGTGTCAGTGCTTCCACCGACATCCCGGGAGGCACCATGCCCGCTCTCTCCGCCGCGGTCGTTCTCGACCGCCTCTCCTTCTGGTGGCCGGACGGCACGGTCGCGCTGACCGAGGTCTCCGGCACATTCGGCACCGGCACCACGGGCCTCGTCGGACGCAACGGCTCCGGCAAGACCACTCTGCTGCGCCTGATCGCGGGCGAGCTGCATCCCACATCCGGTCAGCTCACCGTGGACGGCGACGTGGCCGTGCTGCCGCAGCGGCTCACCCTGGACGCCGACCGCCCCGTCGCCGATCTGCTGGGCCTCGGCGAGGTCCTGGCCGCTCTGCGCGCGGTCGAGGCGGGCGACGTGGACGCCCGCCACTTCGACACGATCGGGGACGACTGGGATGCCGAAGCGCGCGCCGTCGCCGCGCTCGACGCCGCCGGGCTTCCCGGCGATGCCCTCGACCGGCGCATCGGGCAGCTCTCCGGAGGCGAAGCCGTGCTTGTCGCGACCGCGGGGCTGCGGACCCGCCGGGCGGCGGTGACGCTTCTCGACGAACCGACCAACAATCTCGACCGCGCGGCACGCGTCCGCCTGCGTGGCCTGCTCGCGGACTGGCCGGGCGCCCTGATCGTCGTGAGCCACGATGTCGCGCTGTTGGACGGGATGTCGGAGACGGCGGAGCTGTACGCAAACCGCCTGACGCGTTTCGGTGGCGGCTACCGCGCGTGGCGCGAGCACCTGGAGAACGAGCAGGATGCGGCACGCGCCGCCGAGCGAGCCGCCGCATCCGCCGTGCGGCGCGAGAAGCGCCAGCGGATCGAGGCGGAGACGACGCTCGCCCACCGCGTGCGCACCGGCAACAAGGCACAGGTCGAGAAGCGGGTGCCGGGAATCATCTCCGGTGCACGCAAGCGCTCCGCGCAGGTGTCGGCAGGCAAGCTCCGTGGCATGGTCGCCGATCGCGAAGCCGCGGCGCGCACGGCGCTCGAGCGTGCCGAACGGCGCGTCCGCGACGACGAGAGCGTGCACCTCGATCTGCCCGACCCGCAGGTCGCCGCGGGCAGGCGGCTCGCCGAGATCGGCGACGATTCCCGCACATGGATCGTGCAGGGCCCGGAGCGGATCGCGATCGTCGGACCGAACGGCACCGGCAAATCGACTCTTCTCGAGCGGCTGGCGGCCGGAGCGGCGCGCGAGTCAGCCGAAACGGGCCCGGATGCCGGGGGCGGCGACCGTCAGGTCGGCCCGAGCTGGCTGCGTTCAGCTCTCGCGGTGCTGCTCACCGATCGGTTGGGCTACCTCCCGCAGCGCCTGGACGGGCTGGACGACGACGCGACGGTGCTGTCGGTCGTCACCGACGCCGCACCGAACGTGCCGACGGCGCAGCTGCGCAACCGGCTGGCGCGATTCCTGCTGCGGGGCGCCACCGTGGACCGCACCGTGGCGACCCTCTCCGGCGGTGAGCGGTTCCGGCTCTGCCTCGCACGCCTGCTGCTCGCCGACCCGCCGCCGCAACTGCTCCTGCTCGACGAGCCGACCAACAACCTCGACCTGGAGACCGTGGACCAGCTCGTCGATGCGCTCTCCGCCTACCGCGGTGCGGTGATCGTGGTCAGCCACGATGACGACTTCCTGTCCCGCCTGGGCATCGACACGGTCATCGAGATCGACGAGGAGGGGATGCGGGAGGGCGAACCGTTCATAGATGACGTATAGGAGCGTCAAGGGCGCCGCCTGACCCTGTCGGACACGATCGAGCGACAACACCCGCCGACATGTCAGGAGAAGACCGTGGCACGCATCCCGGATGCCGAGCAGACCCCCCGAGGCCCCGCCTACGAAGGCCGCCTGCTGGATCGGCCGGGCGAGGAGGTCGTCGACCAGGGCGCCCCGTTCGATGTCCGCACACTGATCACCCGTCGCGGCATCCTCGGACTCGTGGGACTGGGGCTGGGCACCGCGGCTCTCGCCGCCTGCGCTCCCGTGAGCTCCGCGAGCACGACATCGACCGCGACACCGACGCCCTCGGGCTCCGTCACGCCCGGATCGGCATCGGGAACGCTCCCCGCGGGCGAGATCCCCGACGAGACGGCGGGCCCCTACCCCGGCGACGGGTCCAACGGACCTGACGTGCTCGAGCAGAGCGGGATCCTGCGCAGCGACCTGCGGACGAGCATCGGCTCCTCGACCGCGGTCGACGGAGTCCCCCTGACCTTCACCCTCCGAGTGACCGACATGGCGAACGGCGACGCGCCCTTCGCCGGGGTCGCCGTCTACGCCTGGCACTGCGACGCGCAGGGTCGGTACTCGATGTACTCCGAGGGAGTCGAGAACGAGACCTGGCTGCGAGGCGTTCAGGTGGCCGACGCGAACGGGCAGGTGACGTTCACCTCGATCGTCCCCGGCTGCTACACCGGCCGGTGGCCCCACATCCACTTCGAGGTCTACCCGAGCATCGACGACATCACGGACGCGACGAACGCCATCGCCACCTCGCAGCTGGCGTACCCCGAGGCGCCCCTGGCGGACGTCTACGCGCTCGCCGCCTACGACGGCTCGGCCCGCAACCTCTCCCAAGTGTCGCTCTCCAGTGACAACGTCTTCGGCGAGGACGCGGGCGCGCTCCAGGTCGCCACCGTCACCGGGGACACGACGAACGGCCACACCGCCGCGCTCGCCGTCCGCGTCGACACGACGACGACGCCGTCCGCGGGCCAGGCGCCCGGCGGACGACGTTGATCAGCGACCGCCGTCGCGCCCGGCTCCGCCGATGCCGGGCGCGCCCGGCTGGCCGTAGGGACCGTGGTCGCCCGTCGCACGGTGGTCCTGGATCGGACGCACCGACGATCCGACACCGCGCATCATGCGCCATACCCAGACCGCGGTGAGCGCCCCGATCACCACCACGACGGCAAGGATCACCGCGAGGCTCTGCGTCACGATGCCGAGGACGACGGCGAGCACGGCGGCGAGTGCCAGCATCCCGAGGACCACTCCCAGGATCGCGCCGATCGATGGACGCCGGAGCGGCTGCTGCTCGTCATAGGGCGATGTGTCGTTCGTCATCCGTTGGCTCCCGTCGATGAGGAACCGCCCACGTTACCCAGGCCCACCGTGTTCGGCTGGCCGAGCGGCCCGAACTGTTCATAACCCGGACGCTCGCCGGGGCGGTGCTCCGGCGGCGGGGTATCGCGCAGGACGCGGGGCACCCACAGTGCGCCGAGCACGACGACGACGGCGCCGGCGATGATCGCGGCGACCGGGCTCTGGGTGACGGCGGCGGTGAAGCCGCCGATGACACCCGCCAGGACCAGCATGATGGCGGCGAAGGCCACGACGCGCCACGCCGAGGAGCGCACCGGGCGATCGTTCTCGTGATTCGTGTCCATGTCCGCCACGGTAAGCGCGGGGCCGTCACCTCGCACCCCGGTTGACCTCGGCGCCACCGGCGTCTAGGCCTGCGCTCTGAGCGCAATCCCCGCCCTGGTGTCGGCGGCTGCGGCCACAATGATCGGGTGAGTGATGTGCTCGGCCAGTTCTCCCCTGCCACGCAGGACTGGTTCCGGGGCGCCTTCGCCGCTCCGACGGATGCGCAGGCCGGAGCCTGGCACGCGATCTCCCAGGGACGCCATGCGCTCGTGGTCGCACCCACCGGCTCCGGAAAGACCCTGTCGGCCTTCCTCTGGGCGATCGACAGCGTGTTCCGCGAGCGGACGGCGTCCCCGGCCCCCGCCAAGGATGCGCCACGCACCCGCATCCTCTACATCTCCCCGTTGAAGGCGCTCGGCGTCGACGTGGAGCGCAACCTCCGCTCCCCGCTCGTGGGCATCGGCCAGTCCGCCCGGCGCCTGGGCCTCGCCGCACCCGATGTGCGGGTCGGCGTGCGCTCGGGCGACACGACGTCCTCCGATCGACGCAAGCTCGTGAGCGATCCGCCCGACATCCTCATCACGACACCGGAGTCGCTCTATCTGATGCTCACGAGCCAGGCGTCCGAGACCCTGCGCGGCGTGCACACCGTCATCATCGACGAGGTGCACGCGGTGGCGGCCACCAAGCGCGGGGCGCACCTGGCCGTCAGCCTTGAACGCCTCGATGCGCTGCTCGAGACTCCGGCGCAGCGCATCGGCCTGTCGGCGACGGTCCGCCCGATCGACGAGGTCGCACGGTTCCTGGGGGGCGCGGCACCCGTCGACATCGTCGCCCCCCGCGCCACCAAGGCCTTCGACATGACGGTCGTGGTACCGGTCTACGACATGCTGCATCCGCCGCCGCCTCCCGGGCAGCCGGCAGAAGCCCGGGGCGAGGACTGGTTCGCGTCGGACGGGGGCGAGAGCACCGAGGTCACGGGGTCACTGTGGCCACACGTCGAAGAGGCGATCGTCGACCGCATCCTCCAGCACCGCTCGACGATCGTCTTCTCGAACTCGCGCAGACTCGCCGAGCGCCTCACCGGCCGCCTGAACGAGATCTACAGCGAACGGCTGGGGCTCGACCTGCCCGACCCTGCCGTGCCTGCGGCGATGATGGCGCAGGCGGGGTCGACCGCCGGTGCCGAACCGGTGCTCGCCAAGGCGCATCACGGCTCCGTCTCCAAGGAGCAGCGCGCCATCGTCGAGGACGAGCTGAAGTCGGGCGTTCTTCGCTGCGTCGTGGCCACGAGCAGCCTGGAGCTGGGCATCGACATGGGAGCGGTCGATCTGGTGATCCAGGTCGAGGCGCCGCCGTCGGCCGCATCCGGACTGCAGCGCATCGGCCGCGCCGGTCACCAGGTCGGCGAGGTCAGTCGCGCGGCGCTGTTCCCGAAGCACCGCGGCGATGTGCTGCACACCGCGATCGTCACCGAGCGGATGCTGGCGGGTCGGATCGAGTCGATCCGCGTGCCGCAGAACCCGCTCGACATCCTCGCCCAGCAGACCGTCGCGGCCGCCGCACGGGGCGCGATCGAGGTCGAGGACTGGTTCGAGACCGTGCGGCGCAGCGCGCCCTTCCGCACGCTCCCCCGCTCCGCCTACGAGGCGACACTCGATCTTCTGGCAGGCCGCTACCCGTCCGACGAGTTCGCGGAGCTTCGCCCGCGGCTCGTGTGGGACCGTGATCACGGGACGCTCACCGGCCGTCCCGGCGCGCAACGGATCGCGGTGACCAGCGGCGGCACGATCCCCGACCGGGGCTTGTTCGGTGTGTTCGTCGCGGGCGAGAGCCAGAACGCCCGCGTCGGAGAACTCGACGAGGAGATGGTCTACGAGTCGCGGGTGAACGACGTGTTCACTCTCGGCACGACAAGTTGGCGCATCGTGGAGATCACGCACGACCGCGTCAACGTGGTGCCCGCATTCGGCCAACCCGGCAAGGTCCCGTTCTGGCACGGCGACGGGCTGGGCCGGCCGGCGGAACTCGGCGAAGCACTCGGCGCCTTCTCCCGCGAGGTGTCGGCGGCCGAGCCCGCCCGCGCCCGGGAGCGCCTGTCCGAGGCCGGGCTGGACGCCTTCGCGCAGGACAACCTGCTCGCCTATCTCGCGGAACAGCGCGAAGCGACCGGTTCGGTCCCCACCGATCGCTCGCTCACGGTGGAGCGCGGACGTGATGAGGTCGGTGACTGGCGCGTCATCCTCCATTCCCCGTACGGCATGCAGGTCCACGCCCCGTGGGCGCTGGCGGTGAACGCCCGCATCCGGGAGCGGCTGGGGGTCGAGGGGTCCGCCGTCGCCAGCGACGACGGGATCATCGCGCGCGTTCCCGACGCCGAGGCGGAACCGCCGGGCGCCGAGCTGTTCGTGTTCGACCCCGACGAGCTCGAGCAGATCGTCACCGATGAGGTCGGTGGCTCCGCGCTCTTCGCATCCCGATTCCGCGAGTGCGCCGCCCGCGCCCTGCTCATGCCGCGGACGAATCCCAACCGTCGTAGCCCCCTCTGGCAGCAGCGACAGCGTTCGGCGCAGCTGTTGGAGGTCGCGCGTCGTCACCCCACTTTCCCGATCATCCTCGAGACCCTGCGCGAAGTGCTGCAGGACGTCTACGACCTGCCTGCGCTGACCGGGATCGCCCGCAAGATCGCGGATCGCCGCATCCGTCTGGTCGAGACGACGACGTCGCAGCCCTCCCCGTTCGCGCGGGACCTGCTGTTCGGGTACGTCGGGGCCTTCATGTACGAGGGCGACTCACCGCTGGCCGAGCGCCGCGCCGCCGCGCTCTCGGTCGACCCGGCGCTCCTGGGTGAGCTGCTCGGCAAGATCGAGATGCGCGAGCTGCTCGATCCCGACGTCATCGCGCAGTTCGAACGGGAGGCGCAGCGACTCGACGACGAGCGCAAGGCCCACGGCCTCGAGGGCATCGCCGACCTTCTGCGCCTGCTCGGGCCTCTCGGCGTCGACGAGCTCGCGCTGCGCCTGACCGACGGCGAGCAGGCGGCGCGGTACGCGACGGAGCTGGTCGACGGCCGCCGCGCGATCCGGGTCGGCATCGCCGGAGCGGAACGGATCGCCGCGATCGAGGATGCGGGGCGGCTGCGCGACGCTCTCGGGGCCGCGCTCCCGGTGGGTCTGCCCGTGGCGTTCCTCGAACCGGTGGCGGATCCGCTCGGCGACCTGGTCGCGAGGTATGCCCGCACGCACGGTCCGTTCACCGCCGACCAGGTCGCCGAGCGGTTCGGCGTCGGGGTGGCTGTCGCACGGCACACGCTTCAACGATTGGAGTCGTCGGGCCGAGTCACGAGCGGCTTCTTCCTGCCAGAGTCCGCGGCGCGCCGCAGCGACGACACCGAGTGGTGCGACAGCGAGGTGCTCCGACGATTGCGGATGCGGTCGCTGGCCGCCATCCGGGGCAGCGTCGAGCCCGTCTCCCCCGACGCCTTCGCCCGTTTCCTCCCGGTGTGGCAGCACGTGACCCGGCCCCTGGAGGGGATCGACGGCGCCCTCGCCGTCATCGAACAGCTCGCCGGCGTGCCGATCCCCGCCAGCGCCTGGGAATCCCTCGTCCTGCCCTCGCGGGTCAGGGATTACACCCCGTCGATGCTCGACGAACTGACGGCCACGGGCGAGGTCGTCTGGGCCGGACATGGCGCGCTCCCCGGCCGCGACGGATGGGTGTCGCTGCATCCTGCCGACGCCGCAACCCTGACTCTGGCCGTCCCCGAGGACGAGGTCGCGGCCGATTCGCTCGACGCCCGCATCCTCGAGGTGCTCGCCGCCGGCGGCGCGTACTTCGCCGCGCAGGTGCGCGAGCTCACGCAGGCGGAGAACGAGCAGTCCACCATCGATGCCCTCTGGCGACTGGCATGGGCGGGCAGGGTGACCAACGACACCTTCGCCCCCGTGCGCGGGCTGCTCTCCGGCGGATCGCAGGCGCATCGGGTGGCCCGGCGGGCGCCGCGCGCCCGGATGTTCCGCGGCACGAGCATTCCCCGGCCGACGGCTCCGGCGCGGCCCGCATCCGTCGGCGGGCGGTGGTCGCTGCTGCCGATGCCGGAGAGCGACCCGACGCTGCGTCACACAGCCGCGGCATCGCTGCTGCTGGATCGCTACGGCGTCGTGACCCGCGGCTCCGTGCAGAACGAGGGCCTGCCCGGCGGTTTCGCCCAGGCGTACCGGGTGCTCGCCCAATTCGAGCAGGCGGGACACTGTCGACGCGGCTACCTCATCGAGAAGCTGGGCGCAGCGCAGTTCGCCGCGTCGGCGACGATCGACCGGCTCCGCGAGTACGCCGCAGCGGGCGACCCACCGCCTCGCAAAGGCGTCACCCTCGCGGCGACCGACCCCGCGAACCCGTACGGGGCGGCGCTCGGCTGGCCGGCGCGCGAGGGCGTCAAGCATCGCCCCGGGCGCAAGGCGGGAGCACTGGTCGTGCTTGTCGACGGCGACCTCGTGCTGTACCTGGAGCGCGGCGGCAAGACGGCACTGAGCTTCACCGACGACGAGGACGCGCTGGCCGCCGCCGCAGCGTCGCTGGCCCAGACGGCGCGCGCCGGCAGGCTCGAGACCCTCACGATCGAGCAGGTCGACGGCGCCTTCGTCTTCGGCACGGTGCTGGGCCGGTTGCTGCGCGACGCCGGCTTCGTCGAGTCCACACGAGGCCTGACGCTGCGACGACTCACCGCCGGCGACGCCGCGCGAGCGGAGCGGTCGACGCGTGCCTGAGGGCGATACCGTCTACCGCGCGGCGGCCCGCCTGCAGGCCGCCCTCGCGGGGCGCGTCGTCGAGCGGTTCGATCTGCGCATTCCGCAGCTCGCGACACTCGACCTTCGGGGTCAGACGGTGCACGCGGTCGTGCCGCGCGGCAAGCACCTGCTCGCGCGCATCGGCGATCAGACGCTGCACTCCCATCTGAAGATGGAGGGCGAATGGCACGTCTACGCCCCCGGTGCCCGATGGCGCAAGCCCGCTTTCAAGGCCCGCGCGATCGTCGGCGTCGCCACAGCGGATGCCGTCGGTTTCGACCTGGCCATGATCGACGTCGTCCCGACGGTGCGGGAGGACGACCTCGTCGGCTACCTCGGCCCCGATCCGCTCGGCGCAGACTGGGATGCTGCCGAGGCGGTCCGCAGGCTCGGAGCCGATACTCGCGCCGCGCACGTCGCTGTGCTCGATCAGCGCAACGTCGCGGGCTTCGGCAACGTCTACGCGAACGAGCTGCTGTTCGTGCGGGGCATCCATCCCGAGACGCCCGCGACCGAGATCGACGCCGCCGGACTCATCGAGACCGGTGCCCGCATGATCCGCGCCAACCGGGACCGTGCGGCACGCACCTTCACCGGTCAGGACCGCGCGGGGCAACGCACGTGGGTGTACGGCCGCGCCGGCAGGCCGTGCCGTCGGTGCGGCACCCTCATCCGCGAGACGACGTTGGGCGCCTCGCCGACGGCCGAACGTAACGTGTTCTGGTGCCCGCGCTGCCAGCCCGCACCCGCTTGACCTCTCGCTCCCTGAACGGCTCCTCCCGACCCGCCGGCTGCCGGCCGCTGAGTTCCGCGGCCCGTCGTCGCCGCCCGGGCATGTCCCACTTTCCGCGGGCCATGTCCCACTTTCCGCAGAAACCCGGCCCGAAAAGTGCAGCAAGTGGGACATGGCGCGGGAAGCTCGCCCCAGGCGGTGGATGCGGGAGATGCCGGTGGCTGACGGGCCGGGAGATCAGTGGCCGATGTAGCGCCCGGGCCGGTGGTTCATGGCCAGGACCAGGTTCAGCAGCACCGCGCCGATCGCGCTCAGCAGCACGGCGGGCGCCGGGATCACCAGCAGCGAGATCAGGATGATCACGAGGTCGAGGATCAGCTGGGTCCAGCCGGCACGGAAACCGGTGCGCTCTTGGATCAGCAGAGCGACGATGTTGATGCCGCCCAGGCTCGCCCTGTGGCGGAAGAGGATCAGCAGACCGACGCCTGCCAGCAGGTTGCCGCCGAGCGTGCCGTAGATCGGGTCCAGGCTCTCGATGCGCAGGAGGGCGTGGTGCACGACCGACCACCCCGACACGAGGGCGATCGAGACCGCCGTCCGCAGGGTGAAGTCCCATCCCTTCTTCCAGATCGCGAGCACGGCGAAGGGAAGGTTCACGACGGCGAAGATCAGCCAGAACGGCCACGAGGTCGCATAGTCGAACAGCAGCGCGACGCCCGCGGTGCCGCCGGTGACCGAGCCCGCCGACTGCAGCAGGTACAGACCGAGCGAGGCCGCGAACGTGCCGGTCAGAATGCCGAGGATGTCCTCCGGCACGCTGTGCGCCGTCTGCTTGATGTCGAAGACGAGCGTCGAGGCGGTCTCGGGGGCGCTCGGGCGTGCTCCGAGCTCCGGTTCCATCGCGTCGACGGCGGGCTCGGGGGGCTCCGGATGCGGCTCGTTCACGTCGTCCATCGTGCCACCTGGAGGAGGCGGCCCCGATCCGCCGTCAGATCGTCGAGGCGTGCGGCGCAACCCGCATCCGATCCCGCGTCGGCTCCGAATAGGGTTCGAGGTCGGAAGAGTGCCGGGTCGGGAATGAAACCCCGTACCGGATCGTTTCGATCAGTGCTGGCACCTCGAGGTCCGGAGGAGGCGATCGTGGGCAAGAACTACATCGATATCGAGAACGAGCGCGGTGAGATGCTGCGCTACCGCAAGCACGTGAACGGACGCGGGCTCATCGCGAACGGCGCGAAGGTGCACCCGACGGCCGTCGTCGAAGCGGGCGCCTATGTGGAGCCCGGCGCGCAGATCGCTGCTGACGTCTATGTCGGCCGCGGGGCGTGGATCGAGAGCGACGTCGTGATCGGACCGAAGGTCAAGATCGCACCGCACGCGCACATCGGTTCCCGCGCACACGTGGGCGCCGGCGCGCAGATCGGCGTGCGCACGCAGATCGGCCCCGGCGCGAGTGTCGCCGGCGGTTCGCTGATCGGCGACGACCAGACCATCGCCCAGGGCGAGCGTGTGGCCACCGACCGTCGGGGGCTTCGCTCCGCCGCCTGAGCGCACCGCATCCGTCACCCGCTTCGTTCGCCTGTCCCAGATCGCGCCCACCGGCGCGAGATGTGACAGGCGAACTGTCGTTTCAGGACTGCGGATCACGGCACGGGGGCGGGATAGCCTGGGGGTATGGCTGGTCGAGGGGCACCGAAGGGCGGCAAGAAGCCCGCACGCTCCGCCTCGCCCCGCAGCAGCGGCGCACATCGGCCCGCCACGAAGAGCTCACCCCGCACTCCCCCGAAGAAGGCGGTCCCGACTCCGGCGCCGCAGATCCCCGAGGGCCCGTTCCGCCTCGGCGCGATTGCGGGGGCCACGCCCGGCAAGTGGATCGACATCTGGCAGGACCGGATGCCGCGCACGCCGCTCGAACTCGTGCCGCTCGAGGTCGCCGCGCAGGAGCAGGCGTTGCAGAGCGGCCAGGTGGATGCGGCGCTGGTCCGTCCGCCCGTGGACACCGAGCGTTGGCATCTCATCCGCCTCTACGAGGAGACGATCGTCGTCGCCTTCTCGGCCGACTCGCACCTCGCCGCGGGAGATGAGCTCACGCCGGATGACCTCGTCGGCGAAGTGCTCATCGTCCCGGCGGACGACGTGCTCGACCCGCACGTCGTCGGCACCGTCGCACCCGCCTTCGAGGCACCGCCGACGACGGCGGACGCCATCGAGATCGTCGCGTCAGGTGTGGGCATCGTGATCGTCCCGATGTCGCTCGCCCGACTGCACCACCGCAAGGACGTCGAGTACCGAACGCTCTCCGGCGCGGCGACCTCGCCCGTCGGATTCGCATGGCCGCGCGAGGGTGCGTCGCCGCTCGTCGACACTTTCATCGGCATCGTCAGAGGCCGCACCGCGCAGTCGTCGCGCGACTGAGCGACCGCCGCGGAGAGCACCACAGCCGCGCCATAGAATCGCAGGATGGATTCCCGCCCGCTGCTGTACCTCTGCGCGCGCCCGCAGCGGGATGCGGCCGAAGCGGAGTGGGCGTCGTTCCGCGTCGCGATGGGGCGCGACGCCGACGGACTCCACGCGTGGGATCTGGTTTCCGACGCGCTTGCGCCCGACGCGGTCGATCGCTACGCCGGGTTCGTCGTCGGCGGCAGCCCCTTCAACGTGACGACGTCCGATAAGGGAGCCGTGCAGAGCCGGCTCGAGGACGACCTCGCCCGCGTGGCCGAGGCGGCCGCATCCGGCGCGACACGGGCGATGTTCACCTGTTACGGCATCGGCGTCGTCACCCGCGTCTTCGGGGGCACCGTTGCCGACACGTATCCCGAGGGCACGGGGGCGACGACCGTCGCCCTGACGGATGCGGGGCGTCGCGACCCGGTGTTCGGCGACCTGCCCGCGCGATTCGACGCCTTCACGGCGCACAAGGAGGGCACCGACATCCTGCCCTCCGATGCCGTGCTGCTCGCCACCAACGAGGACTGCCCCGTGCAGGCCTACCGCATGGGCGAGGGCCTGTACACGACGCAGTTCCACCCCGAGCTCACGCCGCAGGACTTCACCGCACGCATGCGGATCTACCGCGACGGCGGCTACTTCGATCCGAGCGAGTTCGACGCGGTGGCGGCGCGCGTACTGGCCTCCCCGGTCACCGAACCCGCCCGCATCCTGCACGCCTTCGCGCGCCTCTGAGAGACGATCGTTTCAGCGGCGGCGCAACCGCTGCGCGACGCGCACGGCGGTGACGAGGGCTATGACCGTCGCGGCGCAGACGGCTGCCGTGCCGATCGCCGCGCTGTGCGGCTGATCGGTCAGGCGCCCCACGGCGAGCCACGAGAGTCCCCAGCACAGAGCGAGAGAGGGCGCGACGCGGCCGAACCAGGCGATACCGCATCCGATCGCCGCCACGACGACCAGAACGAGGATGCCCCAGACATCCGCCGCCTCCTCGGCACCGGCGGGCAGAATGCGGGTGAGCCACGCGGCGGTGTTCGCGACCGTCGCGAGCGTCACCCACCCGAGGTGGAGTCCGGTCACACCGTCGATCAGCACGGCGGACACGGCGCCCTCGCGCGGCTGCATGATGGCGCGGCGCCACGTGATCGCGAGGGCCGCGAGAAGCAGCACGATGACGAGCACGGTCAGCGGCAGCGTGGTGAACTGCGCCGAGACCAGCCAGAGCCCGTTGAGCACCTCTGTCGCAGCGATCAGCCACCCGAGGCGCCGCTGGCGCTCACTCGAGCGCTGGCCGGGCAGCGCCTGCCAGATCGCGTAGGCGATGAGCCCCAGATAGACGGCCGACCAGATCGAGAAGGCTTGCCTGGCGGGAGCGAGATAGCTCGCGTCGGCGTCGAGGGCACCGTCCTGCAGGTCCTGCACGGCGGTGCCGCCGAACAGCCCGGTGCCGACCATGGCCGCGACCAGCATGAAACCGGTCGCGGCCAGGACGGCGATCTGGCGCGTGAGGTCGGATGAGCGCGAGGTGGCGACGTTCATGCCTTAACGCTAGATAATCTAGCTATCTCGCGCCAGGGGTTGACAGCTTCGCCGCTCGCTCAGCGGTAGCTCGAGAGCACCCGCTGAGACTCGCGCTCCGCCTTCTCGTTCGCCTTCCCTTCGCGCGAGCCCGCGAGCTTCGCACGGATGTGGTCGCCCACGGTGATCGGTTCGTACAGATCCGGGTGCTCCGCGTCGACGCAGGACGGCAGGGTCTCGATGAGTGCATCGACGTCGCCGTCGTGGAAGAAGGCTGCCGATCGGCGACGCTCGATCGTCCCGTCGATCACGGGCGGCTTGACGCGGTGCAGGGTCGACATCCACCGCTCGTTCGTCCAGCGCGCCGTCACGTCGCCGAGGTTGATCAGGAGCGCGTCATCGGCGGGCGCGACGTCGTTCCACGACCCGTCCGCACCGAGCACTTGCAGCCCCTTCACCTGGTCGGCCCACAGGATCGTCACGATGCCGTAGTCGGTGTGCTCCCCCATCCCGATGAGGTCGCCGTCGAGCGTCACGTCGGTGCCGGGCGGCAGCGCGTAGTTGTTCATCCGCATGACGTCGAGGGAATGGCCGGTACGCCGGTCGAAGAAGTCGGGCTCCAGCCCGAGCGCGTCGGCGAAGATGCGGGTCATCGTGCGGGCCACGCGCGCCGCCTCGGCGAAGTACGCCTGCACCTGCGCCTCGAAGCCGTCGAGGTCGGGCCACAGGTTGTCGGCGTACTCCGGCTGCGGAAGATCCGGGGATGCGGGATAGTCGGACTGCGCGGCACCGACGTTGAACGCCTCGAAGAAGTCGTTCATCCGATTCGCCGACTCGACGCCGAGAGAGAGGCTGAGGGACTCGGACTTGGGCGGACTGTAGCCGCGGTTGATCTGCGGGGGTGTGCGATAGGACTTCTTCTGCTCCAGGTCGAGGGCGAAGAAGCGGTCCATCGCGTCGGTGAGGCCCGCGGTGACCGCATCCGGAATCCCGTGTCCGGTGATCTGGATGAAGCCGACCGTGCGGCAGGCGTCGTCGATCGCGCGCGCGACCTCGGCTTTCGCCTCGGGGCTACCGTCGGTGACGTATGCGGTGATGTCGACGAGAGGGACGTGGAAGGTCATGGCGACTCCTGGGTGAGGATCGCCCTCGGAAGGGCGACCGATGGGTATCGAGGTAGCCACTTCACGGTTTCCCACCGCGGCTTTCGACGGCCGCGGCGCGTGTTTACATGAACGCTGCCGTCAGGCTAGACGGCTCGCGTTTCCCCCGCGTTACATCTCGCACGGCCGCCCGGTCGAGAAGGGACGCGAGGCGCTTGTAGATTCGGAGGGTTCGCGATGAAGGGGGATCACCACCATGACGGTTGAGTTGCCGGGGCTTCCGCCCCTGACGTGGACCCACGGCGAGGGCCGGCACCACGGGGAAGGTGACGCGCTGGTACTCACCTCCGACGCGGAGGTCGACTGGTCGAACGACGCGACCGGCGCACCGGCGTCGCACACCTCGACGAGTCTCTCTTTCGAGATCGACGAGCCCTTCCAGCTGGTCGCCCTGGTGTCGGTGGACTCTCCCCGCACGACCTTCGACGCCGCCGTGCTCACCCTGTGGGTGGACGAGGACTGCTGGGCGAAGCTGTGCTTCGAGTACTCGCCGCACGGCGAGGAGATGGTCGTGAGCGTCGTGACGGATCGCTTCTCCGATGACGCGAACGGCCCCGTCGTCTTGGAGGGATCGGTCTGGCTCCGGGTGTCGAGCCTTCCGGCGGGCGCGTACGCGTTCCACTACTCCGTGAACGGGACCACTTGGCACTTCGTGCGTCAGTTCCGACTCAGCACGTCGACGCGCCCGCGGGTCGGTTTCATGTCGCAGGCTCCCATGGGCCCCGCCGCGACCTCGCGGTTCTCGCAGATCTCCCTCGTTCGCGAGCAGCTCGCCGACGTGCGCGACGGGAGCTGAGCGCCGCCGGGTGTCAGGGCAGCGGCGGGCCGAGCACCACGGCGGCGTCGGCGGGGACGGTGACGCCTGCCGTGCCCGGCGACGCCGGGACGGTGGCGAGCAGTACGACCTCCGCCGCGTCGAGCGGCACGTCCCACGGCTCGGCCGCGAGGTTCACGACGATCCGCAGCGGCCCCCGCCCCAGCACGAACCGCCGCGCCGACGGCGCCGCATCCGGTCGCTCGATCGCGGCGGACAGGTGCGCCGACGTGGGATCGGTGAGCTCGGGCCGCTCACGCCGCAGCCGCGCGAGGTCGCGGTAGAGCGCCAGGATGCGGGCGTGCTCACCCGTCTCGGCCTCCTCCCACGCGAGCTTGGCGCTCTGGAACGTCGCCGGATCCTGCGGGTCGGGCACCGCCGCCTCGTCCCAGTCGGTCTTCGCGAACTCCTCCGCACGTCCCTTCCGCACCGCCTCGCCGAGCCACTCCTCCGGATGCGAGGTGAAGAACGGCCACGGGGTCGACGCACCCCACTCCTCGCCCATGAAGAGCATGGGCGTGCCGGGCGCCGTCAGCGTCAGCACCGCGGCGACCGCCAACCGGTCGGGCGACAGCGTCGCGCTCAGCCGGTCGCCCGCGGCGCGGTTGCCGATCTGGTCGTGGTCCTGGGCGAAGGTCACGAGACGCCAGGTCGGCACCTCCGCCGGGATCGGATGCCCGTGGTGGCGCTCGCGGAACGACGAGTACGTGCCGTCGTGGAAGAACCCGCGCGTCCAGACCTTCTCCAGAGCGTCGGATGCGGCGAAGTCCGCGTAGTAGCCGCTGACCTCGCCGGTGAGCGCGACGTGCACGGCATGATGCCAGTCGTCGCTCCACTGCGCGGCCAGTCCGTAGCCGCCGGCCTCGCGCGGCAGGATCAGCGTGGGGTCGTTCATGTCGCTCTCGGCGATGAGGGTGAGCGGACGTCCGACATGCGCCGAGTGGGCGTCGACCGCCTCCGCCATCTCGCGCAGGATGTGGACGGGCCGCTCGTCGTGCAGCGCGTGCACCGCATCCAGTCGCAGAGCGTCGACATGGTAGTCCCGCAACCACATGAGGGCGTTCTCGACGATGTAGGCGCGGACGGCGGGCTCGTCGAGGTTGACGGAGTCGCCCCACGTGTTGCGCGTTCCCTCGCGCAGGTACGGACCGAACTCCGGAAGGTAGTTCCCGGAGGGGCCGAGGTGGTTGTACACGACGTCCTGCACGACGGCGAGACCCGCGGCGTGGGCCGCGTCCACGAAGCGGGCGTAGGCCGCCGGGCCGCCGTAGGCCTCGTGCACGGTGTACCAGGCGACGCCGTCGTAGCCCCAGTTCCAGACGCCGTTGAACCCGTTCACCGGCAGCAGCTCGATGTGGCTGACACCGAGTTCGACCAGGTGCGGCAGGCGCTCGATCGCCGCATCTAGGGTCCCCTCCGGTGTGAACGTGCCGAGGTGCAGCTCGTAGATCAGACCGCCCGCCAGCTGCCGGCCGGTCCACGCCGCGTCCGTCCACGCGAACGCGGCGGTGTCGACCCACGCGGATGCCGCGTGCACGCCGTCGGGCTGCCGGCGCGAGCGCGGATCGGGGCGCACCTCGCCGTCGTCGAGCACGAACCCGTACCGCTCGCCATCGGCGAGATCGGCCGGCGTCCGCCACCATCCGCCCGCCGCGGCGGCCAGCTCGGTCTCGCGGCCGAGTCCGTCACCCGACCGCATCCGCACGCGCCGCGCCTTGGGCGCCCAGAGTTCGATCATCGTCTCGTCCTCGTCTCGTGGCTCGGTCGTCATCCGCGCGGCGCGGCGAGCGCGACCGGCGTGAGCAGCGCGACCGGGTAGGTCGCGAGCAGTGCATCGAGCGGGATCCGCTCGGTGTCGAAGACCCGCCCGGTCAGCTCGTCCTGCACGGCGCCGGCGGGATGCAGCAGTGCGGCGTCGCCCCATCCGCCGCGGGCCGCGAGGCCCACCGGCAGCCGGGTCGCGACCGCGATCGCCCCGCCGCGATCGAAGGCCACCGCGTGCCCGGCAGCGGCGCCGGTCACGGTGACCGGCGTGTAGCGGGTGAACAGGTGCGGGCGGTCGCGACGCAGCCGCAGCGCGCGGGAGACCAGCAGGAGCTTGGCGGCAGCGCTCTCGTCAACGGGCGGCACGAGTCCTTCATCCAGCTGCGCGAGCGTGGCGGCGCGGGCCGCGAAGTCGACGTGGCGACGGTTGTCCGGGTCGACGAGCGACTGCTCCCACAGCTCGGAACCCTGGTACACGTCGGGGACGCCGGGGCCGGCGAGCTGGAGGATCTTGGCGGACAGTCCGTTCGAGTACCCGGCCGGGGCGATCTCGGCGACGAACGACTCCACGAGCGCGCGCGCCTCACCGAACGCGGCGTCGACGACGGCATGCATCCGCCGCTCGAAGTCCTCGTTCACGTCGAGCCAGCTGGTCGCGTCGCCGGCCTCGCGCGCGGCCTTCTCGGCGTAGGCGTGGAGACGCTCGGCGCTCGCGGGCCAGGCGCCGACGACGGCCTGCCAGAGCAACGCGTCGAAGGGCCCGTGACCGGTCGTCGCGATCTCACGCAGTGCGTCCAGCGTCTCCGCCCACCGCTCGGGGATCTCCGCCAGGACATCGAGGCGCGCCCGCACGTCCTCGCCGCGTTTCGTGTCGTGCGTCGACAGCGTGGTGAGCGAGTGCGGCCACGAGGCCTGCCTGCGGGCGAAGGCGTCGTGGAACCCCGCGACGTCGAGTGCGAACTCGGACGGGTCTCCCCCGACCTCGGTCAGCGACCCGAGACGCGTGAATCGATAGAACGCGGTGTCCTCCACCCCCTTCGCCATGACGGGCCCGGTCGTCTGCTGAAAGCGCTGCGCGAGCTCGCTCGACCCGTCGGCGAGCAGCGGCACGAGAGCGGCGATCGCCTCCGCGAGATCCGGACGGGCAGCGGATGCGGCCTCCGCCGCCTCGTCGAGCCACGCGCGGCCCGCCGGCAGGTAGCTGCGGTAGGTCGGGAACAGGGCGAGGAGTTCGGCCAGGGCGTCTCGCGCTCCGGGGACCGGGGTCGGCAGCAGGCGCACCAGCCGCGCGACCTCGGACGCCTGGATCGTGTCGGCGATCTGGCGCTTCGTGCCGTGGATGAGCTCGCCCCACGACGGTGCCGACGCAAGACCGGTCTCGATGCGCAGCTGCGCATCGAGCGCGTCGAGTCCCGCACGCCCCGCGGGGTCGACGAGCACGCGCTCGATCTCGCCGAGGGCGTCGTAGCCGGTCGTGCCGACCGTGTGCCACCAGGAGGGCAGCTCCTCGCCGTGCTCGAGGATCTTCTCGACCCAGACCGGCAGACCGTTCGTGACCTCGGCCAAGCGCGCGAGGTATCCGCCCGGGTCGCGCAGGCCATCGGGGTGGTCGACACGCAGGCCGTCCACGAGCCCCTCGCGCACCCACCGCAGGATCTCGACGTGCGCGTCGTCGAAGACGTGCGGGTCCTCGACGCGGACGGCGGCGAGCGTCGTCACGGCGAAGAACCGGCGGTAGTTCAGCAGCGCGCCCTCGTCGCGCCAGAAGCGCAGTTCGTAGTGCTGCCGGTCGAGCACCGCGGCGACGTCGTCGGGCTCGAGGCCGTCGAGCGAGCCCGGGGCGAGCGGCAGTTCGTGGTCGTAGTACCGCAGGAGTCCGTCGGGAGCGTCCGGGGCGGGTGTCGGGTCGATCGTGATCTCGCCGATCACCTCCGCGAGCGGGGCGCCGAGGATCGGCAGCCGCACCCGGCCGTCGTCGAGCGCACGATCCACATCGAAGGCGGCCGCGCGCCCGGACGCCTCACCGAGGCGGAGGTAGTCCCACCACCACGGGTTCTCGCGCGGGATCGAGACGCCCATGTGGTTGGGAACGATGTCCACGAGCACGCCGAGCCCCGCGTCATGGGCGGCGGCCACGAATCGGCCGAGCGCCTCACCCCCGCCGCGGGCGGGGTCGACGAGGGACGGATCGACGACGTCGTAGCCGTGATCGGAGCCTGTGGTCGCCTTCAGCAGGGGCGACAGGTAGACCCACCCCACGCCGAGGTCGGCGAGGTAGGGCACGACGGCGGCAGCCGCATCCAGATCGAAGCTCGGACGGATCTGCAGGCGGTAGGTCGAGGCGGGCAGCATGCGTCCTCCGGGTCAGTGCGGGAGCTCGGACTTGGGAGCCGCGCCGGGCACCTCGTCGACAGGGACCGTGAGGTTCTGCGTCAAGGATGCGGCGACCGAGTGATCGGGTTCGGCTTCGCTCTCGTGGTGCTCGCGCAGCACGATGAGCGACTTCGTCTCGACCGGGAGCACGTCGCCCGGGCGCACGGGGTCCGAGTCCGCACGGTTGCCCGCCGTGTCGACGAGCACATCCCACTCGGGCGAGAAATCGACGTTCGGCAGCGTGAACTCGACCGGCTCATCGCCGGCGTTGAAGAGCACGATGAAGTGGCTGTCGATGATCTGCTCGCCGCGGCGATCGCGTTCGCGGATGCCGTTGCCGTTGAGGAACACGCCGACGGCACGACCGAAGCCCGAGTCCCAGTCCTCGGGACGCATCGGCGTGCCGTCGGGACGCAGCCACACGATGTCGGGGACGGGCGCGTCCTCTTCCTGGAGCACCGGACGGCCGTCGAAGAAGCGGCTGCGGCGGAACGTGGGGTGATCGCGCCGCAGCCGGGACAGCGCCGCGGTGAACTCGATCAGCGGGAGGTCGATGTTCTCCCAATCGACCCACGTGATCTCATTGTCCTGCGCGTAGCCGTTGTTGTTGCCGCCCTGCGTGCGGCCGAGCTCGTCGCCGTGCAGCAGCATCGGGATGCCCTGGCTCAGCAGCAGCGTCGCGATGAAATTGCGCTGGGCGCGGGCACGCAGCGTCAGCACCTCGACGTCGTCCGTCGGACCCTCGACGCCGAAGTTGTACGAGCGGTTGTGGGACTCGCCGTCGTTGCCGTCCTCGCCGTTCGCGTCGTTGTGCTTCTCGTTGTACGAGACGAGGTCGCGCAGAGTGAAGCCGTCGTGCGCGGTCACGAAGTTCACGGATGCGACAGGCCTCCGGCCGGAGTTCTCGTAGAGATCTGCGGAACCGGTCAGGCGCGAGGCGAACTCGCCGAGCGTGGCGGGCTCGCCTCGCCAGAAGTCGCGCACCGTGTCACGGTACTTGCCGTTCCACTCGGTCCACTGGGGCGGGAAGTTGCCCACCTGGTAGCCGCCGGGTCCCACATCCCACGGCTCGGCGATGAGCTTGACCTGGCTGACGATCGGGTCCTGCTGCACGAGCTCGAAGAAGGCGGCGAGGCGGTCGACCTCGTAGAACTCGCGCGCGAGGGTGGCGGCCAGGTCGAACCGGAAGCCGTCGACGTGCATCTCGAGCACCCAGTAGCGCAGGGAGTCCATGATCAGCTGCAGCGCATGCGGGTTGCCCACGTTGAGGCTGTTGCCCGTACCGGTGTAGTCCGTGTAGTACCGCTTGTCATCGGCTTCGAGGCGGTAGTAGGCCTCATTGTCGATGCCCTTCATCGACAGGGTCGGCCCGAGGTGGTTGCCCTCGGCCGTGTGGTTGTAGACGACGTCGAGGATCACCTCGATACCGGCGGCGTGCAGCGCCCGCACCATCCCTTTGAACTCCTGCACCTGCTGACCGCTGCCGCCCGTCGACGAGTAGGTGTTCTGCGGCGCAAGGAAGGCGATGGTGTTGTAACCCCAGTAGTTCGACAGCCCCTTCTGCTGCAGGGTGTCGTCGTCGACGAACTGGTGCACGGGCATGAGCTCGATGGCCGTCACGCCGAGCTTCTTGAGGTGCTCGATGATGACCGGATGCGCGATCGCGCTGTACGTGCCGCGGATCTCCTCGGGGATCCCGGGGTGGAGCTGGGTCAGGCCTCTCACGTGCGCCTCGTAGATGAAGGTCTCCGAGTACGGCGTCTTCGGCTGGCGGTCGCCGCCCCAATCGAAGAAGGGGTTGATGACGACGGCCTTCATCATGTGCGCGGCGGAGTCATCGTCGTTGCGCGAATCCGGGTCGCCGAAGTTGTAGCCGAAGAGCGACTGGTCCCAGTCGATCTGGCCGTCGACGGCCTTCGCGTACGGGTCGAGCAGCAGCTTGTTCGGGTTGAACCGCTGGCCGGACGCGGGATCGTACGGACCGTGCACGCGGTAGCCGTAGCGCTGCCCCGGGCCGACGTTGGGCAGGTAGGCGTGCCAGACGAACGCATCGACCTCGATGATGTCCAGCCGCGTCTCGACGCCGTCGTCGTCGAAGAGGCACAGCTCGACCCGCTCGGCCCCTTCACTGAAGAGGGCGAAGTTCGTACCGTTCCCGTCGTACGTCGCCCCCAGGGGATATGCCGATCCGGGCCAGCTGTGCACGTCGTCGCCTCCCGGGGCATCGGATGCAGGGGCTTTCACACTAGTGGACGCGGAGGGCGCGGATTCGTCGGTCACCACCGGAGCATGGCTCATCAACGTGAGGGCGGCGCAGGGCTTGACGCGGACAGCCGCGAGGACTCCGGATCCGGGGCGCACCCGGGGCCGGGGAACACGGCGGAGCGCTCGCGACTTGTCGGAAGTGTGAAGACGCTCATCGTGACCGCCCACCCGGACGCCGCCTCGCTGACCGCATCCCTCGCCTCCCGCCTCGCGGACAGTCTCGGCGCAGACGAGGTCGAGGTCATCGACCTCGACGCGGAGGGGTTCGACCCGCGCTTCCGCGCCGAAGACCGCTCCGCGTATCGCGGCGAGGGCGCACCGCCCGCCGACGTGCGCGCCTACCAGCGCCGCCTCGACGAGGCGGATCAGCTGATTCTGCTCTTCCCCGTGTACTGGTGGTCGATGCCCGCGCTCATGAAGGGCTGGATCGACCGCGTCTTCATCAACGGCTGGGCCTTCGACATCGCCCCGGATGGCGGAACCCGCCGCCGGCTCGGCGACCTCACCGTTCACCTGTTCCTCGTGGCGGGCGACGCCGCCGGCACCTACGACAGACACGGCTACGAGCACGCCATCCTGACGCAGATCGTGCACGGGATCGTCGACTACTGCGGCGCCCGGCGCGGCGGCGTCGTCTTCCTCCACGAGTCGGAGAGCGAGGACGAGTCGGCCCGGCGCGCCGCCGCGGCGGAGGCGATCGAGCGAAGCGTCGCAGCCGTCCGACGCGCGCGGGGCGGCGACGCCGACCGGTGACGAAGGGTCAGGCGGCCGGCCAGGCGGCGGATGCGGCGGGCCAGGATGAGCCGCGCAGCTCGGCGAGCGCGGTGCGCTGGCGCTGCACGGCTTCGAGCGAGTCGGAGCGGAACGCCGTCGCGATGACGACCTCGCGCCAGTAGTCGTCCGGGCTGCGGTACACCTCGAAGGCCTTGGCGGCGAGCTGTTCCAGCAGCCGCCACGCATCCTCCGCATCCAGGTAGTCGGCGACGTAGGCGTAGCGCACACCGCCGATCGACCGCTCGATGTCGGCCGCCAGCAGAAGGCGGGGCGGGTGATGCTCGCTCCCCCGCGCGAGATCGTGGATGTCGAAGACGGGCAGGCCGGTGAGCGCGGCGACCCGCGACATCATGCGCTCGGCATCGTCGCCGCCCGCGATCTCCGCGAATCGGGCCGACAGCAGGCCCCGCGACAGGGTGTCGGCGACCATCAGCTCGGCATCCGATCCGGAGACGATCTTGTACTGCTCGTCGAGCGAAGCCCGCAGCTGCGCGATCGGCGGCAGCGGAAGGGCGAGCCACGGGGCGCCGCGCTGCCCGTCGAGGTGCTTCGCGCGCACCTGCTGCGGGAGTTCCGCGAAGGTCGGCGTGAACGCCAGCGAGGAGTTCCAGCCCCGGATCGCGAAGTCGCTGGCGGCGTCGAGCGCGAGGATCTGCTGCTGCCGCTCGGTGAGCGGAGTCCGGGCGGCGAGCGCGAGATAGCGCCGCTGCGCGCGCAGCGGCGCTGCGGCATCGACGAAAGACATCACGGTCGAGGCGATCAGCAGCCCCACCATCGTGCCCAGGGCGAAGAAGACGAACAGCGTGGTCGGCGTGCCCGTACCCCACCAGCCCAGCGACGCGACGACCGCGGCGATGCCGAACGGAGCCGCGATCGCGGTGACGGGAAGCGCGCGTCGGCGCATCTGGCGCGGATCGGCACGGCGGCGGCGCTCCATCGTCCGGGCGTACCGCCACCGCATCCGCACGGGGAACTCGACCTCGCCCGGGTGGTTCTGCAGGACGGTCTCGGGTGCACTCACCGGATCATCTTGACAGCCGGCAACGGCGGCGTCGGGCACCCTGTGAACAGAGCGCCGGATGCCGGGATCACGCTCCGGAGGGCGGGGTGCGGGCGAGGGCGACCCGCTCAGCGAGATAGGCGCCCAGCGGCATGAATCCACCGGCCGCGCTCCAGCGCACGAGCGGCCCGTCGACGCCGAGGCGCAACGGTGAGGATGCGGCGTCCACCGCGCCTGGATCGATCGGCTCCCAGCCGACGTGCACACTCTGCCCCTCGGCGAATCCACCGCGGAAGGCTGCCGCGGCGATCGCTGCCCGCTCCCGCTGCGACTCGGCCGCGAATCCGCGCCGCACCTCTTCGCGGGCACGGACGATCTCGCCCGTCGCGAGGACGGCGTCCTCCGTCAGCAGCAGCACGCCCAGGTGCCAAGCGGAGCCCGCCGGGACGATGCGGGGCGCCGCGGGGATGCCGAGGATGCGGCGGCTGCGCCACACGCCCAGCGCCTCGCGCGGAACCGGGCCCAGCTCTCGCCGGGCCGCATCCAGCATCTCGGCGACGGCGTCCACGCGGCGAGCCTAACGGCGCCCCGGGCTCAGACGCGGATGACGTTCGGTGCAGTCGCGGCCTGGCCCTGCTCGCCGTGCACCTCGCGGTGCAGCCGCTCCATGCGCTCGTCCAGGGCGGCGGCGGTCTCGGCCGCCTCGCGCAGGCTCTCGGTGAGCCCCATCGGAACCTGGCGGTCGTACTTGTAGTAGATCTTGTGCTCGAGACTCGCCCAGAAGTCCATCGCGATGGTGCGGAACTGCACTTCGACGGGCACCCGCACGGGGCCGGTGGAGAGGAAAACGGGCACCTCGACGATCGCGTGGAGGCTCTTGTAGCCGTTCTCCTTGGGCGTGGCGATGTAGTCCTTCACGGTGCGCACCGTGATGTCGTCCTGCTGGGTCAGCAGATCGAAGAGCCGGTACGCGTCGGTCGTGAAGCTGCAGGTGACGCGCACGCCGGCGATGTCGGTGATGTGCTCGCGGATCGAGGCGAAGTCCGACGGGATGCCCTTGCGCGTCACCTTGTCGACGAGGCTGTCGGGCGACTTCAGGCGGCTGGTGACGTGCTCGATCGGGTTGTACTCGTGCATGTGCAGGAACTCGTCCCGCAGGATCGAGATCTTGGTCTCGATCTCCTGCATACCGAAGCGGTACTCGAGCAGGAACCTCTGCAGCTCGTCACGCACCTCGCGCAACTGCGCCGGGGACATCATGATCTGTTGCTGCTCGAGCGGCACCTTCATGTCTCCGACCGTACGGGCGCCCGCTCGGTGGGTGCTGTGAGCACCGACCGGATCGGTCATGTCCCGTCCGGTGCTCACACTCCGTCGAGGATGCCGGCGGCCTGGCGCGCGGCGCCCAGCGCGACGTACTCGCCCGGTTCGGGAACCTCGACCGGCAGACCGAAGACCTCGGGCGCGACGCGGCGCACCGCCTCGGACTGGGCGGCGCCGCCGATCAAGAGCACGCGCTCGAGCGGCACGCCGAGCCCGCGCAGGGCGTCGAGGCCCGCGCCGAGTCCGGACAGCATGCCCTCCACCGCCGCGCGGGCGAGGTTCTCCCGCGTCGTCGAGGCGAGCGTCATGCCCTCCAGAGATGCGGTCGCGTCCGGAAGATTGGGGGTGCGCTCCCCCTCGAAGTAAGGGATGAGGCGCAGACCGCCCGCGCCGGGCTGCGCCGTCAGCGCGAGCGCGCTGAGCTCGGCGTGGTCGACCCCGAGCAGCCGGGCGATGGCATCGAGCACCCGCGCGGCGTTCAGGGTCACGACGATGGGCAGGAAGTTGCCGGAGGCGTCCGCGAAGCCGGCCACCGTGCCGGTCGCGTCGATCGTGCGTTCGGCGCTGACGGCGAACACCGTGCCCGAGGTGCCGATGGAGACGATCGCATCGCCCGGGACCGCACCGACGCCGAGGGCGGCACCCGCGTTGTCGCCGGCACCGGGACCGACGCGGCGGCCCGCCGCATCCGTGACCCACTCGTCGGGGCCAAGCACGCGCGGCAGGAGCGCGTCGTGGCCGAGTGCGGCGACGAGCAGCTCGCGGTCGTAGCCGCCCGTCTCGGGCGACCAGTACCCGGTTCCGGAGGCGTCGGAGCGGTCGGTGACGAGCTCGCCGAGAACGGGGCCGAGGGCGCTCTCGCCCGCGGGACCGTAGCCTCGCAGACGCCAGGTGAGCCAGTCGTGCGGCAGCGCGACGGCGGCCACGCGCGCCGCGCTGTCGGGCTCGTTGTCACGGAGCCACCGCAGCTTCGTGATGGTGAAGGACGCGACCGGAACGAGTCCGGTGCGCTCGGCGAGCGCCTGGGCGCCGTATTCGGCGGTCAGCTGGGCCGCCGCACCGCCCGAGCGGGTGTCGTTCCACAGCAGCGCCGGGCGGATGACGCGGCCGTCTGCGTCGAGAGCGACCATTCCGTGCTGCTGCCCGCCGATGGACCACGCCGCGATGTCGTCGAGACCGCCCGCATCCGCGATGGCCGACTGCAGCGCGTCCCACCAGGCCGCGGGGTCGACCTCGGTGCCGTCGGGATGGCTCGCGCGCCCGGTGCGCACGACGGCGCCCGATTCCGCGTCGATCACGACGACCTTGCACGATTGGGTCGACGAGTCGACCCCCAACACCAGCGTCATCGCTGCTCCTTCTTCTTCAAGACGTCCTTGCTCTTCTTCAAGACGTCCTTGCTCGGAACGTTCTCTTGCTCAGAGGGCGCCTCCCGCATCCGCTCCGCGCCGTGTCCCACTTCCCGCAGTTCTCGGGGTCGAATCCTGCGGGAAGTGGGACACGGAGTGCGGCACGTGGGACATGGGCGCGGCGGCATCCCGGATGCGGGGGTGACCCGCATCCGAGCCCGACGGGCGTGTCAGCCGCGGGCGCCCAGCAGGTGCTCGGTCGCGAGCTGCTGCAGGCGCACGAAGCCGCCGCCCTTGCCGCCCATGTAGGCGTCGGTGTCGAAGTCCTCGTAGGCCGAGCGGTCGGCGAGCAACTGCTCGTAGGTCTCACCCTCGTTGAGGGTCGGAACCGACAGCTCAGGAACCTTGGCGGCGGCGAGCGCCTCCTGCACCTCGGGGTCGGCACGGAAGGCCGCGGCACGCTCCTTCAGGAGCAGGTAGGTACGCATGTTGGCCGCGGCCGACTCCCACACACCCTTCTCGTCCTCGGTGCGGCTGGGCTTGTAGTCGAAGTGGCGGGGGCCGTCGTACGCCGGAACGCCGCCGGGGCCGCCGTTCTCGAGCAGGTCGACGAGCGCGAACGCGTTGTGCAGGTCGCCGTGCCCGAACACGAGGTCCTGGTCATACTTGATGCCGCGCTGCCCGTTGAGGTCGATGTGGAAGAGCTTGCCGTGGTACAGGGCTTGGGCGATCCCGGCGGCGAAGTTGAGCCCTGCCATCTGCTCGTGTCCGACCTCGGGGTTCAGTCCCACGAGCTCGGGGCGCTCGAGCGAGTCGATGAAGGCGATCGCGTGGCCGAGCGTCGGCAGCAGGATGTCGCCGCGAGGCTCGTTCGGCTTCGGCTCGATGGCGAACTTGATGTCGTAGCCCTTGTCGGTGACGTAGTCGCCGAGAAGGTTGACGGCCTCGCGGTAGCGCTCGAGGGCGGCGCGGATGTCCTTCGCACTGTCGTACTCGGCGCCCTCGCGGCCGCCCCACATGACGAAGGTCTTGGCACCGAGCTCCGCGCCCAGGTCGAGCTGGCGGAACACCTTGCGCAGCGCATAGCGGCGCACGTCGCGGTCGTTGGCGGTGAAGCCGCCGTCCTTGAAGACGGGGGCCGAGAAGAGGTTCGTGGTGACCATCGGAATGATCAGGCCGGTGTCGGCGAGGGCGCCCTTGAGGCGATCGATCTGCTTCTGCCGCTCGGCCTCCGTGGAGCCGAACGCGAACAGGTCGTCGTCGTGGAAGGTGAGGCCGTAGGCGCCGAGCTCTGCGAGCTTCTCGACGGCGTGGACGACGTCGAGGGCGGGACGGGTCGGCCCGCCGAACGGGTCGGTGCCGTTGTATCCGATGGTCCAGAGGCCGAACGAGAACTTGTCGGCGGGAGTGGGGGCGGGCATGACGCTCCTTCGCGATGCGAGGCGGATATGTTGTTATTCGCAACTTACTACACTGGAGCCATGGACGCCATCGGCATGCGGCAGCGCAACCTCTCCCGCATCCTTCGACTCGTGCACCGCGAGGGCGCCCTCTCGCGCGCCGCCCTCACCGAGGCGACGGGGCTGAACCGCTCGACGGTCGCAGCCCTCGTCGCCGAACTCGCGGCGCAGCAGCTCGTCGTCGAGAAGGCGCCCGACCCGGCGAGGCGCGCCGGACGCCCCTCCCCGATCGTCGCGGCGCAGTCGCGCACGGTGGCCATTGCGGTCAACCCGGAGGTCGACGCGGTCACCCTCGCCGCGGTCGGGCTCGATCTCTCCATCCCCGTCCGCGCGCGCGTGACGATGCCCGAAGCCCCCACGCCCACCGAGACCGCGGCGCTCGTGGCCGAGCACACCGACCGCTGGCGGCGGGCGGAGCTCGCCGAGCACCGCGTCGTGGGCGTCGGACTCGCCGTCCCCGGACTCGTCCGCACCGGCGACGGCCTCGTGCGCGACGCCCCTCACCTCGGTTGGCGCGACGTGCCCCTCGCCGACCTCATCCGCGACGCCACGGGGCTTCCCACCGCCATCGGCAACGACGCCAGTCTCGGCGTGCTCGCCGAGCACCTGTTCGGCGCCGCGCGCGGCACGGCCGACGTCGTCTACCTCAACGGCGGCGCGAGCGGCATCGGCGGCGGCGTGATCGTCGCGGGCAACCCGCTCGCCGGCACCGGCGGGTACGCGGGCGAGTTCGGACAGAACCGCCCGGGGATCGAGGAGACGGCGGACCGGCGGGTAGCCGGCGGCGTCCTGGAGGACGAGGTCAACCGCTCGCTCCTGCTCGCCTCCCTCGGGCTGGCGGATGCCGACGACGCACAGCTCACGGATGCGGTCGCCGCCGCATCCGGAGACGCCCGCGCCGAGATCGAACGGCAGCAGCGGATCCTGGCGACGGCCCTGGCGAACGCGGTGAACGTCCTCAACCCGAGCGTCGTCGTGCTCGGCGGGTTCCTCGCGGCTCTGTGCGCGAGCGACCTGGGCGAGCTCGGCGAAGCGGTCCGCGCCCAGGCGATGCCCGCATGCGCCGAGACGCTCGAGCTGCGCCTCGCCTCGCTCGCCGAGGACCGCCTGCTGATCGGGGCCGGCGAACTCGCCTTCGCCGACCTCCTCGCCGACCCCTCGGAGTTCAGCCCGCACGGAGGGTGAAGCGCGTGATGCGTGCCTCACCCGCTCCGACCGCCACCGGTCCGACCCAGGCGCCGATGAACCCCCGTGGCGGCTGCGGCGCCAGAGCGTCGAGTTCGCAGAAGGCCACCTCCTCCTCGCCCACGAAGAGCCGCGCGGTGAGGTTCCGGATGCGGAGGGTGAGCTCGAGTTCATCGCCGACGGCATAGCTTCCGAGCGGCACGCGTCCGATCTCGGCTCCCGCGAGCACCGCGATCGCCTCGCCCGCGCCGGTCACCGACAACTCCAGCTGCTGAGCGTCCGAGACCCGCAGCAGCACCCCCGCGCGGAACCCATCCTCTCCGGGAGCGATCCGCAGGCGCAGGGACGCCTCGCTGTTCTCGTCGGGCAGCCGACGGCCGAGGAACGACACCCCTGCCGTCGCCGATGGCTCGGCTCCCCCGGGCAGCAGCAGGCCGTTGCGACCCCAGGTCGCGATCTCCTCCGGCAGCCGACCGGCGCCGTTCCACTCGAGGTCGAGACGCTCGGCCGTGAAGTGTTCCTCGACGCGGGTGGGCCACGGCCGCTGATCCGGCACGCCCTCCGCTGTCACGACCTCCTCGACCCGCCCCACGCCCGGTGCGAACAGCGGACGCCCGTCCGCCCAGGAGACCGGCACGAGGGACGTCCGACGCCCGAGGATCCCCCGACGCCCGTCGACGGGGTGCAGCGCCAGCACCGTCGCCCAGCTGCGCCCCTCGGCATCGTCCACCAGGTCGGCGTGCCCGACGGCGACGATCGGCGCCACGGGTCCGAGATCGCGGTGCGAGAGGCGCGGGTTTCCCGCATCCCCCGTGTACGGGCCCTCGATGCGATCGGCGTAGGCGACGCAGACCGCGTGCTCGAGGTCGGTGCCGCCCTCGGCGACGAGCAGCATCCATCCACCATCCGGATGCGGCAGCAGGTGCGGACCCTCGGCCCAGACCGCCCCGACGGCGGCTCCCGTCCAGATCACGACGGGCTCGCTGCGCAGCGCGCCCGTGGCGACGTCGAGCTCGGCCACCCAGACCTCGGTACGGCCGGGCCAGTAGCCCTCGACGGCCTCCCGCGTGCCGCAGAGCCAGACGCGATCGCCGTCGACGGTGATCGAAGGGTCGAATCCGCCCACGCCGTCGATCCACACCGGATCGGACCAGGGCCCCTCCGGGGCGTCGGCCGTGACCAGGAAGTGGCCGGTGCGCCCGGCCCACTCGCCCTCCTCGGGTCCGACGACCGTGCACACCACGACGAGCCGACCGTTCACCTCGCGCACCGTCGGCGCGTACGTGCCGGAGGACGAGGTGAGCCCGGACAGGTCGATCTGCCCCGGGCGATGCAGCGCGTGCCCCGCGAGCGTCCAGTTCACGAGGTCGTCCGAGACGTGCACGGGAAGCCCCGGGAGGTACTCGAAGCTCGAGGTCACCAGCACGTAGCGATCGCCGAACCGGCAGATGCTGGGATCCGGGTGACAGCCCGGCAGGAGGGGATTGCGGTAACGACCCATGAATGCTCCTTCGCGTGATGGTCGGGTGCCGCCCACTGGGGCGGTGGTCTCAATGCCCCGCGCGGGGCGGGGCGGTGGTGGCGCGCGGGACGAGGCGCGTGGCGAGGCGGACGTGCGTCGCATCCAGCTCCTCGCCGTTCATGAGGGCGAGGACCATGGTGGCGGCCGCGGCGCCGAGGCGCTGCATGGGCTGGCGCACGGTCGACAGCGGCAGTGCCGCGCGCGCGGCCTCGGGCACATCGTCGAACCCGATGACCGACAGGTCCTCCGGCACCGAGAGCCCCAGCTCATGCGCGACGTCGATGATCGAGAGCGCGGAGAGGTCGTTGGCGGCGAAGATCGCGGTGGGGCGGTGGGGCGAGGAGAGCATCTGGACGGCAGCCTCGCGCGCGATGTCGCCGTGATAGCGGCCGACGCCGACGAGGTTCGGGTCGAACGGGATGCCCGCCTCGGACAGCGCCACCCGATAGCCGGCGTCTCGCGCGGCGGAGGAGCGCAGATCCGGACGTCCGGCGATGAAGCCGATGCGACGATGCCCGAGCTCGACGAGATGGCGAACCGCCTGCTGCGCGCCGGTGAAGCTGTCGGATTCGACGGTCGGGAGATCGGCACGCCCGGTGTGCGGATCGACCGCGACGATCGGCACGTCCGAGGTCACGTTCACGATCGTGGGCGTCACCATGATCGCTCCGTCGATGAGCGTTCCGCTGAGCCGGCTCAGCGATCGCCGTTCCCACCCCGTCCCCTCCTGGTGCGATCCGCTGTAGGCGAGGACATCGTGACCGGAATCGGCCAGAGCACTGCCCACGCCCTTGAGCACCTCCGCGGAGAAGGGCTCGAAATCGGCGACGAGAACCCCGATCACGCCCGTGCGTCGCGAGCGCATGCTCGAGGCGACGAGGCTCGACTCGTACCCCAGTTCGTCGACCGCCGACAGCACGCGTGCCACCGTCTCCTCCGCCACGCCGTACCGGCCGTTGACGGCTTTCGAGACGGTCGCCACGGACACACCGGCGGCGGCGGCGACATCGTGGATCGTGACCCTTCGGACCATGACGCCTCAGCGTAGACCACCGGAAAAGGTTTTCGAAAACGTTTGACACCCTTTCGGGCCCTTGCCACACTGACACCGCTCGGAACCCTTCGGGCCCCCGCACGACGCCACGTCGAGGCAGCGACGCCACGGATGCTCGTGCCCACAGCAGCACCTCGAGGTGCGACTCGATGAAGAGAAAAGGTGGATCACATGAGAACCAAGAAGTTGCTGGTCGGTGCTGCTGCGCTGGCCATGAGCGCGCTCGCGCTCGCCGGCTGCAGCGGCGGCGGAGACGGCGGAGACAGCGGCGGCGATGTCACGCTGACCTTCTGGCACAACTCGACCACGGGCGACGGCAAGCAGTACTGGGTCGACACGGCCGCCGCCTTCGAGAAGGCCAACCCCGGCGTCAAGATCGAGATCCAGTCGATCCAGAACGAGGAGATGGACGGCAAGCTCCAGACCGCTCTGAACTCCGGCGACGCGCCCGACATCTTCATGGCCCGCGGCGGCGGCAAGCTCGCCGACGTCGTGAAGGCAGGACAGGCCATGGACCTCACCGACGGCCTCTCGCAGGCGACGAAGGACGCGATGGGCGGCTCGCTCTCGGCCTTCGCGATCGACGGCAAGAACTACGGCGTTCCGACCGCCGTCCTGCCCTCCGGCATCTACTACGCGTCCGACCTGTTCACCCAGGCCGGCGTCACCGAGACCCCCACCACGATCGACGAGCTCGAGGCGGCCAACGAGAAGCTCCGTGCGGCGGGCATCGACCCGATCGCCGTCGGCGCGAAGGACGCATGGCCCGCCGCGCACTGGTACTACAACTTCGCCCTGCGCGCCTGCTCGAAGGATGCCCTCGACAAGGCGGCCTCCGGCCGGTCCTTCGACGACCCGTGCTGGCTGGAGGCGGGCAAGAACCTCGAGGCCTTCATCAAGACGAACCCGTTCAACGACGGCTTCCTCACCACGACCGCACAGCAGGGCGCCGGCTCGTCGGCCGGTCTGCTGGCCAACCACCAGGCCGCGATGGAGCTCATGGGCGCCTGGGACCCGGGTGTGATCGCCTCGCTGACGCCGAACGAGGAGCCCCTCGCCGACCTCAAGTGGTTCCCCTTCCCCGAGGTCTCGGGCGGTAAGGGCGAAGCGGGCGCCATGATGGGCGGCGTCGACGGCTTCAGCTGCTGGGTCAACGCTCCCAAGCAGTGCGTCGACTTCCTGAACTTCATCGCCGAGAAGGAGAACCAGGAGGGCTACGCTAAGGCGTTCCAGACCCTTCCGGCATCCACCGAGGCGCAGAGCGTGGTGACCGACCCCGCTCTGGTCGACATCCTCAAGAGCTACAACAACGCCCCCTACGTGGTCGTGTGGCTGGACACCCTGTACGGCCAGAACGTGGGCAACGCGCTCAACGTCGCCGTCGTCGACCTGTTCGCGGGCAAGGGCACGCCGCAGGGCATCGTCGACGCCGTCAACGCCGCGGCCGCGAAGTCCTGAGAGGTCGATGACGATGGCTTCCGTTCGCGAACACGCGAGTACCGTCGCTGACGCGACGGACAGCCTTCCGCCGGTGGACGGTGCCGCATCCGCGGCATCGTCCACCCGGCCCCGCCGAGGCGGGGGCAGGTGGCGCCTGCGCGCCGAGCTGCTCCTGCTCCTCGGCCCCGCCCTGATCGTCTTCGTCTCGTTCGTGATCTTCCCGGTCGCGATGGCGGCGTTCTACGGCTTCTTCAGCTGGTCGGGCTATGGCGCCCCCACCGACTTCGTCGGCATCCGCAACTACGTCACGATCCTCACGGACCCGGCCTTCCACGAGGCCCTGGGCCACAACGGCTTCATCGTCGTCATGTCGCTCGTGATGCAGGGGCCCCTCGCTCTGGGACTCGCACTCCTGCTGAACCGCAAGATGCGGTTCCAGTCCCTCATCCGCGTGCTCATCTTCGTGCCGTACGTCATCTCCGAGGTCGTCGTCGGCCTCGGTTGGGGCCTGCTGCTGCAGTCGAACGGCGCATTGAACGGGCTGCTCGAGAAGATCGGTCTGAGCGCTCTCGCGAACGACTGGATCTCGAACCCCTCGCTCGCGATCTGGACCCTCATGGTCATCATCACGTGGAAGTACGTCGGCTTCGCCGTCATCCTCTTCCTCGCCGGTCTCCAGGGCATCCCCGAGGAGCTGTCGGAGGCCGCCGCGATCGACGGCGCGTCCTACTGGCAGATCCAGCGCCACATCGTCCTGCCGCTCATGGGACCGACGATCCGGATCTGGGCCTTCCTCTCGGTGATCGGATCCCTCCAGCTGTTCGATCTCGTGTGGATCGTGTGGGGTCAGTACGTCGCGTCGACGGCGGGCACCTCCACCATGGCCACCTACATGGTCGCCAACGGGCGCAACGCCGGCAGCTACGGCTACGGCAGCGCGGTCGCGGTCGTCATGTTCCTCATCTCGCTGGCGGTCGCACTGCTCTACCAGCGCTTCGTCCTGCGCCGCGACACCGCCGGCGCCATCACGGGAGGTGCCCGATGACCGCCACCGCTGCCGTCGTCACCCCGGGCCGGCGCACGCCGACCCGCCGACACTCGAGCGGGCTTCCCGGCCAGCGGAAGTCGTCCAACCTCGCCGTCTACTTCATCGCCCTCGTCCTGGTCGCCCTGATGCTGGCGCCCGTCGCGTACGTCATCTTCGGCGGATTCCGCACGAACTCCGAGATCACCCTCGACCCGTCGGGTCTTCCGACGACGTGGAACTGGGAGAACTACGTCAACGTGCTGGCCAGCGGCGTCTTCTGGCGCCAGGTGGGCAACTCGCTCATCGCCGCCGTCGCCACGACGCTGTTCGTGGTCGTCCTGGGGCTCATGGCCGCCTTCGCGCTGGCACGGTACAACTTCCGCGGACGCGGTGCGTTCTATGCGCTGTTCACCGCCGGACTCATGTTCCCGATGACCGTCGCGATCACGCCCCTGTACATCCTGGTGCGCGACCTGGGACTCATGAACTCGCTCGCCGGCGTCATCGTGCCTCAGATCGCCTTCGGCCTGCCGATGACGATCATCATCCTCGTGCCTTTCCTCGCGGCGATCCCCCATGAGCTCCAGGAGGCCGCATCCATCGACGGATGCTCGCGCCTCGGCTTCTTCTGGCGCATGGTCGTGCCCCTCGCGGTGCCCGGCATCATCACCGTCGGCATCCTCGTCTTCGTGCAGAGTTGGAACTCCTACATGCTCCCCCTGTTCATCCTCAACAACGAGGCGTCCTTCACGCTGCCGCTGGGCACGCAGGCGTTCGCGTCGCAGTACTCGGTCGACACGGCCAAGGTGCTCGCGTTCACCTCGCTGTCGATGATTCCCGCCCTCGTGTTCTTCAGCCTCTTCGAGCGTCGGATCGTCGGCGGTCTGACCGGGGCGGTGAAGGGCTGATGTCGCTCGAACAGGATGCAGTCGTGTCCGCCTCCGCCCCCAGCTCGCGCGTCGTCGATCTGCTCGGACGCATGACCCTCGACGAGAAGCTCGCGCAGCTCGTCGGGTTCTGGATCGACCAGGGCGACGAGGTCGTGGCGCCGATGGCGGGCGAGATGGCCGGCTCCACGCGGTACGCGGATGCCTCGGTGCACGGCATCGGCCACCTCACCCGCGTCTACGGCACGCGTCCGGTCGACCCGGTCGAGCGCGCCGAGTGGCTGTGGTCGGAGCAGCGCCGGCTGCGGGAGCAGACGCGCCTAGGCATCCCCGCGATCGTGCACGAGGAGTGCCTCACGGGCCTCGCGGCGTGGAAGGCGGCGACGTTCCCGACCCCCCTCGCCTGGGGCGCGGCGTTCGATCCCGAACTCGTGGCCGAAGTCGGTGAGGTGATCGGCGAGTCGATGCGCGAACTCGGCATCCACCAGGGTCTGGCCCCCGTGCTCGACGTCATCCGCGACCCGCGCTGGGGACGCGTCGACGAGTGCATCGGCGAGGACCCCTACCTCGTGGGAACCGTCGGCACGGCATATGTGCGGGGCTTGCAGGATGCGGGTGTGCACGCGACGCTCAAGCACTTCGCGGCCTACTCCGCCTCGCAGGCGGGCCGCAACCACGCCCCCGTGCACGCCGGACGGCGCGAGCTGCAGGACGTCTTCCTGCCGCCGTTCGAGATGGCCGTCCGCGACGGCGGGGCCCGCAGCGTCATGAACTCGTACGCCGACATCGACGGCGTACCGGTGGCCGCATCCGGGGAACTGCTGACAGGTCTGCTGCGCGAGGAGTGGGGCTTCGACGGAGTCGTGGTCTCGGACTACTTCTCCGTCGCGTTCCTCGAGACGATGCACAAGATCGCCGCCGACCGCGGCGAGGCGGCGGCACTCGCGCTCGCGGCGGGAATCGACGTGGAGCTGCCCACCGGCGACGCGTACACGGAGCCGCTCGCCCAGCGCGTCCGCGACGGCCGGGTTCCCCTCGAAGACGTCGATCGTGCGGTGCTGCGCGTGCTCACCCAGAAGGAGGAGCTCGGCCTGCTCGATGCCACCTTCGAGGAGCCGGCACCCGCATCCGTCGACCTCGACACCCCGCGCCACCGCGCGCTCGCACGCCGCCTGGCCGACGAGTCGATCGTGCTGCTCTCCAACGACGGCGCCCTGCCTCTCGCCGAGCCCTCGCGCATCGCCCTGATCGGACCGAACGCGGATGCGGCCTCGGCCCTGATGGGCTGCTACTCCTTCGCCAACCACGTGCTGGCGCACCATCCGGGTGTGCCGATGGGCTTCGAGATCCCCTCACTGCGTGAGGCGCTGGTCGCCCGCTACCCCGACGCGTCGTTCGACGTCGCCGAGGGGTGCGCCGTGGAAGGCGAGGACCGCTCCGGCTTCACCGCGGCGATCGATGCCGCCCGCGGCGCGGAGGTGGCGATCGTCGCGGTAGGCGACCGCGCCGGGCTCTTCGGCCGGGGCACGGTCGGCGAGGGCAACGACGCGGAGTCGCTCGAGCTGCCCGGCGTGCAGCGGGAGCTGGTCGAGCGCATCGTCGCCACGGGAACGCCCGTCGTCCTCGTGGTGCTGTCGGGCCGCCCCTACGCGATCGACTGGGCCCTCGAGGGCGAGACCGCGCCGGCCGCCGTGCTGCAGTCATTCTTCCCCGGCGAGGAGGGTGCCACTGCCTTGGCGTCCCTCCTCGCCGGGGATTCGGTACCGTCGGGTCGGCTGCCCGTCTCCCTGCCGCGGTCGGCGGGCGCGCAGCCTTACAGCTACCTGCATCCGCTGCTGGGTGCGGCGAACGAGATCACGAGCGCGGACAGCACCCCGGTGCGCCCGTTCGGCTTCGGCCTCTCCTACACGCGCTTCGCACACCGCGACCTCGAGGTGGATGCGGACGCGAGCACGGCGGGCGGGTTCACGGCACGCGTCGTGGTCGAGAACGTCGGCGAGCGCCCCGGCGTCGACGTGGTGCAGTTGTACACGCACGACCCCGTCGCCTCGGTGACGCGCCCGGTCGCGCAGCTCGTCGGCTACGCCCGCATCTCGCTGGCCGCCGGCGAGCGCGCCACGGTCGAGTTCGCCGTCCCCGCCGCGCGGCTCGCCTTCTCCGACCGCAGCTATCGCCGGGTGGTGGAGCCCGGCGTCCTCGAGGTCTGGGTCGGACCGTCGTGCGACGAGCGCGAGACGGCCGCCGCCGCCGCCCTTGCGGGAGGGGTGCACGAGATCACGGCGCGCGACGAGCGACTCACCGTGGTGAGCGTCACCTCGTAGGCGCCGAGCGAGACGGGCCGGCGCGCGCTGGGGGGACAGATCGCGCGCCGGCCTCTTCGCGCCCGCCCGCATCCGCCGCACATGCGACGCAACTCGGGCAGGCAGAGGGGACCGTCCGGCGGGTACAGTTCGGCTGGGGCCGGGAGTATCGTCGGGCGCAACGAAAGGCGCCGACATGACTGCTGAGCCCGCACCGTCCTTCGATATCGCCGACCTGCAGAGCAAGGCGCGCGACCACCTCTGGATGCATTTCGCCCGGCAGTCCACGATGGACTCGCCCGATGGCGTCCCGATCATCGTCCGCGGCGAGGGGCATCACATCTGGGATGCGGCGGGCCGCCGCTACATCGACGGACTCGCCGGCCTGTTCGTCGTCAATGCGGGCCACGGTCGGCGCCGCCTCGCTCAAGCGGCCGCCCGTCAGGCCGAACAGCTCGCCTTCTTCCCGATCTGGTCGTATGCGCATCCGGCCGCGATCGAGCTCGCCGACCGGCTGGCCGATCTCGCCCCGGGAGATCTGAACCACGTCTTCTTCTCCACGGGCGGCGGCGAGGCGGTCGAGACCGCGTTCAAGCTGGCCAAGAACTACTGGAAGCTCGTCGGCAAGCCCGGCAAGCACAAGGTGATCTCCCGCGCCATCGCCTACCACGGCACCCCGCAGGGGGCACTCGCCGTCACGGGCCTTCCCGGCATGAAGCAGATGTTCGAGCCGGTGACGCCGGGCGGATTCCGCGTTCCCAACACCAACTTCTACCGTGCAGCCGAGATGGGCTTCTCCGGCACCTCGGAAGAGGAGTTCGGCCGGTGGGCGGCGGATCGCATCGAAGAGATGATCCTGTTCGAGGGCCCCGACACGGTCGCCGCCGTCTTCCTCGAGCCGGTGCAGAACTCGGGAGGATGCTTCCCTCCCCCGCCCGGCTACTTCACGCGCGTGCGTGAGATCTGCGACGCATACGACGTCCTGCTCGTCAGCGACGAGGTCATCTGCGCCTTCGGCCGCGTGGGCGAGTACTTCGCCGCCGACGCCTTCGGCTATCAGCCCGACATGATCACCTTCGCCAAGGCCGTCACCAGCGGCTACTCGCCGCTCGGCGGCACGATCGTCAGCGACCGCATCTATGAGCCGTTCGCCACGGGAACGACCAGCTTCGCGCACGGATACACGTTCGCGGGGCACCCTGTCTCGGCTGCGGTCGCGCTCGAGAATCTCGACATCTTCGAGGAGGAGCAGCTCAACGCGCATGTCCGCGAGAACTCGCCGCACTTCCGCACCGCGCTCGAGCGGCTGATGGATCTGCCGATCGTGGGAGACGTCCGCGGCGCCGGGTACTTCTTCGGCATCGAACTCGTCAAGGACAAGGCGACCAAGCAGACGTTCGACGACGCGGAGTCGGAACGGCTGCTGCGGGGGTTCCTCTCCAAGGCGCTGTACGACGCAGGGCTCTACTGCCGCGCGGACGACCGAGGGGATCCCGTCATCCAGCTCGCGCCGCCGCTCACGATCGGACCGGCGGAGTTCGACGAGATCGAGCAGATCCTGCGCGGCGTGCTCACCGAGGCCTGGCAGCGCCTCTGACACGCTGTCGGACACAGAGACGATTCGGGGGGATCATGTCGCACACCAGTGTCTTCGCCGCTCCTTTCGCGCGGTCTGCCGATCGTGACTTCGCGGTGCGCTGCGTGCTCGGCCTCGCGCCGTCCGGCGGCGCGGACATCGGCGAGGTCCTCGCCGCCGTCGGCGACGTGAAGGCGAAGGATGCGGCGACGTGGTTGTCGGCGTGGCAGGCGCTCGGGGAGCGCGTCGCGCGGGACGCGCAGGATGCGGCCGCCACCGGTCGCCCCGAGACGGCGCGCTGGGCGTCGCTGCGCGCGGCGAACTACCTCGCCGTCGCCGTGGACGCCGCATCCGCCGCTGACGACGAGGACCGCGCCGCGTCTCTCTTCGCCGCCCATCGCGCCGCGTGGGACGCGTTCGCCGAGGATGCCGGCGTGCGCATGAGCCGCATCGACGTTCCACTCGACAGTGCCACGATGCCCGGCTACCTGTTCCACGCGGATGCGGCCGGCCCCCGCCCGACGATCATCTTCGTCAACGGCAGTGACGGCTCGATCAGCTCGCTGTGGGGGACCGGCGTCGCCGCCGCCCTTGCGCGGGGCTTCCATACCTACGTCTTCGACGGCCCGGGCCAGCAATCCCTGCTGTTCCAGCACGGCATCCCGTTCCGCCCGGACTGGGAGAACGTGCTGGCCCCCATCGTCGACGAACTCGCGAGCCACCGCTATGTCGACGAGCACCACCTGATCGTGTGGGGCATCAGCCAAGCGGGTTACTGGGTGCCACGGGCGCTCTCCGGCGAGCACCGCTTCGCGGCTGCCGTCGTCGATCCCGGCGTCGTCGACGTGTCGACGTCGTGGACGGACCATCTGCCGCCCTCGCTCGGCAGACTGCTCGACGAGGGCAAGGATGCGCAGTTCGACCGCGACATGGCGCTCGGGATGCGGTTCTCCGGCGACCTCGCGTCGACATGGGCGTTCCGCGCCCGCCCGGTCGGACGCGGCGGGTATGCCGCAGTGATCCGCCGCATCCGGGAGTTCGCGCTCTCGGACGCCGAGACGGCGCGCATCGACACGCCCCTGCTGATCACCTCGCCCGAGGGGGAGCAGTTCTGGCCAGGTCAGTCGGAGAGACTCGCCGCCATGACGCCGGATGTCTCGCACGTGATGCGCTTCACCGCAGCTGAGGGGGCCGACGGGCATTGCGAGCCGCTCGCGAGGACGCTCGTGCACGAGCGCGTGCTGGATTGGCTCAGCGCGACGATCCGGGAGTGACCGGACCGTCCGTTCTCGGCAGCAGCTCGCCGTCGACCACGTCGATGCCGGGCACGCTGTCGAACAGCCTGCCCGCCTCGGGCGAATCGGGCTGCGCGTCGTCGTCGCGGGGGCGCATCGGCCTCACCTCCTGCGGAAGACAAGCCTGCCGCATCCGCAGGACGAACCCGGGCGCCCTTGACAGCCCGCGTCGGGCGCCGTAGAACTTCTCAGCCGTGTTCGACGGGCTCGTCTGCCGGCTCGGGCACGATCGAGAGCCCGTGCGGGCCGGATGCGGCGAGCATGAGGTCTTCGACCCAAGCGCGGTTGATCTTCGGCTGACGCGAACCGTAGAAGTGGAACTGCATGGGCACCGAGGGGTGCACCCAGAAGCTGCGGCGCCCGCTGCCGTCGCCCACCTCGACGTCGAACATGAAGGGCTCGCCACGGCGCAGCTTGTTCATCACGACGATGCGCAGATGCGCGAGAGTCCTGTCCTCGATCTCGACGGCGTTCGAGGCGGTGTCGTAAATGAATCGGCCCACGCTACGAGCATAACCAGCGCGGCCCGGATGCCAGGACCTCCCGTTCCCGGTGGGTCGCGATTAGGGTGTGCGCATGGGAACCATCTACTACGGCGGCGGCAGCACCCCGATCCACATCGAGGATCGTGCTCTCGCGCATCTCAAGGTCGTCATCGCGACCAAGCTCCGCCGCGGTGAGAGCTTCACCCTGTCGTGGCGGCACCCCGACGACCAGCCGCGAGGCCGCAGCACGCTCTGGCTGCATCCGTCGATCCCGCTGCGCTTCGTCTTCGACGACCCGGAGCCGGCCATGCTCAGCCGCGAATGGGTCGAGGAGCTGGCCAACTCGGCCAACTCGTCAGGCGGCATCATGCTCGTCGCCGAGCACTTCGACACCCACCCCGCCCCCGCGGCCTCCTGACTCAGGGTGTGGGGGTGAGCGGGCCCCAGTGTCCCGGAGCGGGAAGGTCGGCGTAGCGGACATCCACCCCGCCGGCTCCCCCGACGCTCGCCACGCACACGAGCAGCGACAGCGTCGGGATACCGAGGTGGCGGTGATCGCGGATGAGCGCACGGTCGTCGGTCGCCTCCAGCTCCGCGCTGCGCTCGATGACCTCGAGCCAGCTGCGCCACCAGTCGTCGCCGGACTCGTCATCGGCCAGCGCGGCGAACTGCGGCAGCCAGTGCGTGATGCGCGCGGTGCGCGGATCGTCGAGGTCGTCGTGAGCGATCATGTGGGTGCCGGGGCTGAGCACGCTCTCGCGCAGCGCCTCGCCGTCCCAGGAGATCACCCGGGCGCCGGCCCGCGAGACGTCGAGCAGGTTGAAGCCGCGCGTCGGCGGCGCATCCTCGGGCCCGCGACCCGCCACCGCCTCCAGCGGCAGAACGCCGCGAGAGGTGACCGCGTCGTCCGCGAGAGGTGAGGTGTCGGCGCGGTTCAGCAGGACCGCCAGCCGGGATGCGGCGGGGTCGGCCGCGAGCCATGCACCGCCGGCTCGCACGTCGTGCACCCCGATGACCCCCGGGTAGGTGCCCGGCCACCAGGGGCCCAGCCGGTTCCAGGGACGATTCGGGTCCTCGTCGCGGATCGCCACGATCCGCGTGGGCTCACTCGCGTCCTCGGGCACGCGGACGATCACGGTGCACATCGGCGGAACGGCCTCCTTCGGGCGGCGGGACCGGATGCGACAATCGAGACATGTTCGTCGTCGTCGCAGTCACGGGCGGCATCGCCGCATACAAGACGGTACATCTGGTGCGCGACCTCGTTCGCGGCGGCCACGAGGTCCACGTCGTCCCCACGGCCGATGCCCTCCGGTTCGTGGGCCTACCGACCTGGGAGGCCCTCAGCCGCAACCCGGTCACCACCTCGGTGCATGACGACGTCGCGCGCGTCCGCCACGTCTCCCTCGGACAGCAGGCGGATCTCGTGATCGTCGCGCCCGCCACCGCGAACACCATCGCCAAGATGGCGGCCGGCATCGCCGACGACCTGCTGGGCACGACGTTGCTCGCAACCACCGCACCGGTGGTCATCGCCCCCGCGATGCACACCGAGATGTGGCGTCACCCCGCGACGACCGCCAACATGGCGACTCTGCGCAGCCGCGGCGTGATCGTCGTCGGTCCCGACGACGGGCTCCTCACCGGCGGCGACAGCGGACCCGGCCGGATGAGCGAGCCGGCAGACATCCTGCGCACAGCTCTCGGCGCCGTTTCCGCATCCGACCTCGAAGGACTGCGGGTGCTCGTGAGCGCGGGCGGCACGCGCGAACCGCTGGACCCGGTGCGCTTCATCGGCAATCGATCGAGTGGCCGGCAGGGCATCGCCCTCGCCCTGGCCGCCGCCGACCGCGGGGCCGAGGTCGATCTCGTCGCCGCTCATGTGGAGGCCGCCGTCCTCGCCTCGGCCGCATCCCACCCCCGCATCCACATCGCACACGTCGGCACGACCGCCGAACTGCAGGATGCGGTCGTGGCAGCCGCATCCGTCGCGGATGTCGTCGTGATGGCGGCCGCCGTGTCGGACTACCGAGTGAGCGAGGTCGCCGACACGAAGCTCACGAAGGAGGGCGGCGACGGCACGCTGACACTGCAGCTCGTCGAGAACCCCGACGTGCTGGCGGGGCTCGCACGCGTACGCCACCCCGGCCAGACCATCGTGGGGTTCGCCGCCGAGACCGCATCCGGCGACGAGCTCCGGGAGCGCGGCCGCCGCAAGCGCGAGCGCAAGGGCGCCGATCTGCTCGTCGTCAACCGCGTCGGGTGGAGCGAAGGATTCGAGTCCGAGGAGAACTCCGCGCTGCTGCTGACCGAGAACGCCGAGACGGAGGCCTCCGGCTCGAAGCGCGAGGTCGCCGATGCCGTCTGGGATGCGGTGCTCGACCTGCGCTGATCAGGTCACGACCCTCTCGTTCGTCGCCTCCTCGGGAAGAGCGGGCACCACCACGATCGACACGTCCTGCATCTTCCAGTCGATCTCTGCCACGGCGCGACGCGCGTCGTCGAGTTCGCGAACGCGCACTTTCCGACGCCGCGGCACGACATACGCCTCGACGTGGAAGACCTGACCCATGTCACGCATGCGCACCGCGGCCTCATCCACCCACGGCAGCTCTTCGAGGCGCTGGACGATGCGGCCGATGAGGGGGTGGGCGCTGCGGTCGTCCTCCGTGCGCGCCCGCTGATCGATCAGATCGAGGATCGCCGTGCGCGCGTTCTTGATGCCGTCCCAGACGATCCCGACGGAGATGAACAGCGCCGCGACACCGTCGAGCCACCAGAGGCCGATCCCCACCCCGAGCACACCCACGATCGAGGCGACGGTGGTGGTCCAGTCGGCCTTGGCCATGTCGGCATCTGCGTAGAGCACCTTGTTGTGCAGGGCCGGCGCGAGTTTCGCCTTCGCGTGGCCGTAGAAGAACGGCCCCACCACGACAAGCGCCATGACGGCGACCATGAACCATCCGAGCCACACGGTCGCGCCGAACACGCGCACCGTGCCGATCGCCGGATGCTCGGCATTCACGAGCCCGATGACCGACTCGATGGCGAGGCTGCCACCGATCGCGAGCAGAGCGACACCGGCGACGAGATGCCCGACGCCCATCACGCGGTGGAGTCCGTACGGGAACGCGCGCGTGGGCCGGCGGCGGATGAACAGAAGAGCGAGCAGGAACGAGATCTGCGGGATGAGGGAGAGCATGTCCTCGATCCACGCCGTCTTCATCGCCTGCGATCCGCCCACGACCAGGGCGATCAGCACGATCGTGACGGTCGTGTAGCCGATCGTGAACCACTCCCAGCGGACGGCGGAGCCCAGCGCCTCCCGCTGCTCGTCAGGAAGATCGGTGCGCCCGACCGAATCGATCCGCATCAGCCGAGCTCCTCGTCGAGGAAGCGCTCGATCGCCGCCTGGAGTCCGTTCTCACCCATCGGCAGGAGGAGGACCACATCCGCTCCGTTCGCCCCCGGAAGATCCGGATAGGCGCGGGTGACCGAGACCTGTTCGGCCCACGGCGTCTGGGCGGTCATACCTCCGACGGCGACGTCGAGGCGCCCGGAGGCCAGATCGTCGACGAGATCCTCCTCGCTGTCGACCGTCCACTCGACGCGGGCGTCCCGCGACGCAGCGAAGTCCTCGACCACCTCCGGGAGGACGCCGGAGACCTCGCCTCCGTCCACGACCACGAGATCGCCGCTCGGCGATGCGCCGGCGCGAAGCACGCCACCGGTGATGCGATCGAGCGATCCGTCGGGGTCGGCGGGGACACCGCATCCGGCGAGCGCCGCAGCCAGTGTCACCACCATCACGCACGCCGAGAACACCCGCGGTCTCATGTTGCCTCCGTCCGCACGCACATCGCGGACGCTACCCTCACGCGCTGCGCGTCGCAGCCGTTTGACAGCGAGCCTCGCCTGCCGCATCCGCGGGCCCGGCGCAAGGCCCACGGCGGGAGGAGTCGCGGGGCTTAGCGTCGCTGACACCCCTCACGGAAGGACGACGCGATGACACGTTTCGGCTACACCCTCATGACCGAGCAGAGCGGGCCGCGCGAGCTCGTCGGCTACGCGGCCGGCGCGGAGGAGGCGGGATTCGACTTCCTCGTCTCCAGCGATCACTTCTCGCCGTGGCTGACGAGTCAAGGCCATGCGCCCCACGCCTGGACCGTGCTGGGAGCTGTCGCGCAGGCGACGAGCCGCGTCGAGCTGATGACCTACGTCACCTGCCCGACGATGCGCTACCACCCCACGATCGTCGCTCAGAAGGCCGCCACGCTGCAGCTGCTCTCGGAGGGGCGCTTCACGCTCGGCCTCGGCTCGGGCGAGAACCTCAACGAGCACGTCGTCGGCGACGGATGGCCTGCGGTGCAGATGCGCCAGGACATGCTCGTCGAGGCGATCGAGATCATCCGGGCGCTGCACACCGGCGAGCTCGTCACCTACGACGGCCAGTACTTCCGCGTCGACTCCGCCCGCATCTGGGACAACCCCGACGACGGCGTACCCATCGGCGTCGCGGTGTCGGGCGACAGCTCGATCGAGAAGTTCGTCGACCTCGCCGACCACCTCATCGCCGTCGAGCCGGATGCGGATCTCGTGAAGGCATGGGACGGCAAGCACCCTGCGGGCGGATCGGAATCGGGCGGGAGCCGCAAGATCGGCCAGATCCCGATCAGCTGGGATCCGGACCGCGAGGCGGCGATCGCCCGCGCGCATGACGAGTTCCGGTGGTTCGGCGGCGGCTGGGGCGTCAACGCCGACCTCCCGACCCCCGCCGGGTTCGCAGCCGCATCCCAGTTCGTTCGTCCAGAGGACGTCGCGGACTCGATCGCGTGCGGGCCCGACCTCGACGAGCTCGCCGAGAGCGTGCGACCGTTCCTGGATGCGGGCTTCACGGACGTCGCCATCGTGCAGATCGGCGACGCGCAGCAGGAGCGATTCGTGGCCGAGGTCGCCACTCCCCTGCTGGAGAGGCTCCGCGCGCTCTGACCCAGCGGCGTACGGGCGGGTGCTCGGGCGGTCAGTCGATGGGCAGGCGGACGGCCGCGCGGGCCGCGCCGAGCTCCGCGGCCGTGCGCTCGGGACTCCAACCGCGGGCCTCGGCCATGATGTCCGCGGCGAGACCGAGGATGCGCTCGCCGGGATCCTGCAGTCGTCCGATACCGGTGCGCCGCAGCAGCACGTCGGTGAGATGTTCGGGCGCCTCATCACGCACGGCCCATGCGACGGCCGCGAGCGGTTCACCGTCGGAGGTGGCGCGTTCGGCAAGACGCGGATCTGATGCGGCCAGCGCCAGCACGGAACGCGCCCGGCTGCCGTAGTGCGCGAAGAGCACATCGGCCGTGTCCGCGGCGAATCCGAGCCCCGCCGCATCCCGGCGCAGCACGGCCTGCGCGGCCGTCACGTCGTCGACATCCCCGCCGGGCAGGGGCGTCGTCGCCGTCCTCGAGGGCGCGGGGCGCAGACCGTGCGCGGGCAGCCGGTCGACGATCTGCTGGGCGAAAGCGCGGGAGGTCGTGTACTTGCCGCCGAGCGCCGACAGCAGACCCGCGACGCCATGACTTGCGTGATCGACGAGGTCGGATGCGCGGGAGGCCCGGTAGGTGTCGGCGCCCGCCGACTCGGCCAGCGGTCGCAGACCCCCGTACGCGGCCGTGACATCGTCGAGCGTCAGCCGCTCCGGGAGCTTCGCGCCCGCATTGATCTCGGCGATGAACCGCTCGATCGCGCCCAGAGTGAGCCGCCACTCGTCGACCGGGCCGGTGTAGGGCGTCTCGGTGGGTCCGATGAGGCTCCGGTCCCGCCAGGGGGCGACGCTGAAGTGCCCGCCGGACGACACCGTGAGCACCATCGTCTCGCCGAGGCGGCGGGTGACGAGATAGATGCCCTCGGAGCGCACCGCGGGCGCGGGCCCGATGACCTCGCGCAGTGCGGGTGTCCGGGCGAGGAAGTCGTGCGAGAACGAGCCGGTCGCGTCGATCGTGACCGTGGCCGCGATCTCCGCCGTCTCGTCCGACACGAGATCGTGCACCTCGGCGCCGACGACGCGGCCCGCGCGCACCAGCAGCCGCGTCGCCGGCGTGTAGGTGGAGATGGTGGCGCGATGGGAGGCGGCCGACTCCGCGAAGGCGAGCGTGAGACGCTCGGGTGAGAGCATCATCGCGTCGTAGTACAGGATGCCGTGCCGCATCCATCCGAGCCCGCGGTCGACGAGCTCGGACGCGGACAGCGACCGGTGCCGGGGGATGTGCGCGGCTGCATCCCCGATGCGATTGCGATCGAACGACAGCACGTCGTACGCGGTCAGACCGAGGTGCTCGATGAGTCCTGGTTCAGGGAGGACCATGCCGATCGGGCGCACGAGGTGCGGCGCGATGGAGAGCAGGGTGCGTCGCTCGGCGAGGGACTCGCGTACGAGGCGCACCTCGAGGTTCTTGAGGTAGCGCAGTCCGCCGTGGATGAGTTTGCCGGTGGCCGCGCTCGTGGCGCCGCCGAGGTCGCCCGCTTCGACGAGCGCGACCGACAGTCCCCGACTGGCGGCCTCGTAGGCCGTCGCAACGCCGGTGATGCCGCCGCCGACGACCAGCACGTCGACCGCACCGTTCGGCAGAGCGCGCCGCAGACTCATGCCGCTGCCAGGTCGGCGCGGATGCCGGCGATCATGCGCGCGCGCTCGGAGGGGATGTCGAGAAGCCCCAGCCGCAGCACGCGCGCGGCGATCTCCCACCGGTCGAGGTCGGCCACGCTGACGGTGCCCGCACGCAGGTACGACCGCAGGTAGAAGCGGAGGAGGATGCGGCGCACCGCCCCGTAGACGACACGCATCGGCGCGGACGTACCAGGGAAGAGCTCCGCCTCGCGGAACAGCAGGCGGGTGAGGGCCACGTCGGCGGCGGGCTGGCCGGCGACCGCCGTCTGCCAGTCGATGACGACGTTGCGCTCGGCCAGCACGAACACGTTCTGCGGGTGGAAATCGAGATGCAGCACCGCATCGCCGGCGGGGAGCGCGCGGATGCGGCGGGCGACCGCATCCCGTTCGACCGGCGTGAGGGCCGAGAGCGCGGGGGTGTCGAGCTGCGCGACGGCGAGCTCGCGCACATCGGGCAACCGGTCGGTGTGCGCGCGGTGGACGAACAGGTGCTCGGCAGCGAGCGTGCTGCCCACCTGAGGCAGGCGCAGGATGTTGCGCTCGGCCACGGCCGTGAGCGGGACCCCGTCGATGCGATCGAACACGATGCCGTGGCGTCCGTCCATCTCGACGCCCCCGTGGCAGCGCACCGGGGTGATGCCGAGCTCGTACGCGAGGCGCGAGGCGGCGACTTCCTGGGCGACGTCGGCCACGTCGATGCCGGGGAAGGAGAGCTTGACGACGCGGTCGTCGGCGACGGCGAAGACCTCGGCGGACCGACCGCGCGCAATCGGCCGGGAACCGACGGTGCTCATTGCTCGGCTCGCTGGGGCCGGCCGTACCCGCGGCGCGTGGCGGCCTCGACGACCGCGCGCTGCGCTGCCGCGTCGAGCGCGCGGGGTTCGCCGATGGCGCGCGCGTGCCAGTACAGGTCGCAGATCCACTCCGTCAGCAGCGCGTTCTCGACGGCGTGGACGAGGTCGCGCCCGAGGGCGACGGCACCGTGGTTGGCCATGAGCGCGGCGAGTCGCCCGTCGAGGGCTGCTCCCACAGCATGCGCGAGCTCGACGCTGCCGAACGGATGGAACGGGGCGACCCGTAGTGCTCCACCCAGAAGCAGCTGCTGGTAATGCACCACCGGCACCTCGTCGAGCACGAGCGAGAGGCTCGTCGCCATCGGCGCGTGGGTGTGGACCACGGCGCCCACCTGGTCCGCGGGCGCGTGCCGCAGCACGCCCAGATGCAGGGCCGTTTCGGACGTAGGCGCCCAGTCGCCCTCGACGGTCTCGCCGTCCAGGGTGACGATCGTCACCTGTTCCGGGGTGAGCTCACCGAGAACGGCGCCGGTCGCCGTCACAGCGACGAGTTCCCCCACACGCATGCTGACGTTGCCGGCCGTACCGACGAGCAGGCCGGCTTCGGCGAGGGTTCGGGATGCGTCGGCCACCGCGGCGCGCGCGGCGGAGATATCTGACGTCGTTGTCATGGCGCTAGCATGACCGCGAGGACAAACCAAAGTCAAGTTTGGTTTCTGACGGAAGGATGCGGCGGCCGTGACACCTCTCGCTGCGACGGAACCGGACTGGGACCGCATCCCGCTGCAGCGCGCCCCGCGTCAGCAGCGCTCGCGCGAGAAGGTGGCGCGAGCACTCGCGGCCGCATCCGAGCTCGTGGCACGAGAGGGCGTCGCCGCCCTGACACTCCCGCGCGTCGCCGAGGCCGCGGGAGTCAGCGTGGGCGCGCTGTATCAGTACCTTCCCGATCGCGATGCGATCGTGCGCGCGCTCGTCGCCGAGTACCACGCACGACTCGAGGCCCTGCTCGAGGACGCGGTCGTCCTGACGCGCGAGAGCACGCCGCCCGCCGATCCCGTCGGCCACGTGATCGACGCCGTGGCCGAGATCTACCGCGACCGCGACGTCGTGCGGACCCTGGGCACCGCGTCCGCCGGCGGACTGATCGACGCGGACCGGGCGGCCCACAAGCAGCGGATGGCCGAGGCCGCCGCGCGCCTCCTCCACGCCAGCGGGCTGACCCGCGACGAGACGGATGCGACGGCCCGCGCCCGCGTCGCGTTCCTCGCCGCCGACGCCGTGCTGCACGATGCGTTCGCCGCCCCGCCCGCCGCGCAGGAGCAGACCCTGCAGGAGCTGCGCCTGCTCCTGCGCCGCTACCTCCAACCCTGATCCCACCCCACTCCGGCTCCCGCCCCCATCCATTTCCCCGAGACTGCATTTTCGTCACGAGATCACGGGTAAACCCCGTGATGTCGTGCGGGAAATGCAGTCTCGCGGATGAAGGGCGCGGAGAGGACCGGATGCGGAGGTGGGTCAGCCGATGGGCCCACGCATGTCGTCGAACCCGGCCGCGCGAGCCGACGTGCGCACCCAATCGAAGACGATCTGGGTCTCGGTGGAGGCGACCGCGGGATCCATGCTCAGGCGCGTGGCGACGAAGTCGCGCAGCTGCTCGGGCGAGGTCGTGACGACGTGGATGAGGAAATCGGTCTGGCCGCCCAGGAAGAAGAGGTTCAGGACGTTCGGCAGACGCGACACCTTCTCGGCGTAGGTCTTGATCGCCGGCCGCGCCTGCGCGCGGAGCTTGACCGCCACGATGGCCTGGAGCGGCAGCCCCAGAGCGGCGAAGTCCACGTCGGCGTGCGCCGAACCGAGAGCGCCGGACTCCCGCAGGGCGCGCACGCGTGCGTGCGTCGCCGAGGGTGAGAGCCCGACCCGCGCGGCGAGCGCCGCATTGGTCTGCGACGCATCGCGACGCAGCTCCCAGAGGATGCTCTCATCGATCGGATCCGTCCGTCGGTTCTGCGCCTGCACCATGCCCCGCCCCGCATCCTGCCGGAGATCATCCCGAATTCCTCTGCTGCAGAGAATTCTCTTCGGCAGGTAGTGATTCTGACACGATTTTCTTCTAGATTCGGCCCGCTCCAGACGAACATCCTGATACATCGAAACGAAGGACGGCGCCCATGCGCATCGGAATCCCCGCCGAGGTCAAGAACCACGAGTACCGCGTCGCCGCCACGCCCGCCGGCGTGCGCGAGCTGGTGCGGCACGGCCACGAGATCGCCGTGCAGAGCGGCGCAGGAAGAGGCAGCTCGATCACCGACGAGGAGTTCGCCGCCGCGGGCGCGAGCCTGGTCGACGTCGCCGAGGCGTGGTCGGCCGAACTCGTGCTCAAGGTCAAGGAGCCGGTGGCCTCCGAATACGGCTACCTGCGCGACGATCTCACCCTCTTCACCTACCTGCACCTGGCCGCCGACGAGTACCTCGTCGACGCCCTCCTTGCGGCCGGCACGACGGCGATCGCATACGAGACCGTTCAGTTGCCCGACCGCTCCCTGCCGTTGCTCGCCCCCATGAGCGAGGTGGCTGGGCGCCTGTCCGTGCTGACCGGCGGCTACCACCTCCTCGGTTCGCAGGGCGGCCGCGGGGTGCTGTTGGCCGGGGTCCCCGGCGTGCGTCCCGCGAAGGTCGCGGTCATCGGCGGCGGCATCGCGGGCAGCAATGCGGTCGCGCAGGCCGTCGGGCTCGGCGCGGACGTCACCGTGCTCGACATCTCGATCCCGCGGCTGCGTCAGCTCGACGATCTGTACCGCGGCGCCGTGCGCACGGTGGCATCCAGCGCGTACGAGATCGAACGCACGGTGCTGGATGCGGACCTCGTCATCGGCGCCGTCCTCATCCCCGGGGCGAAGGCGCCGCACCTCGTCTCGCACGAGATCGTCGAGCGGATGAAGGCCGGCAGCGTCCTCGTGGACATCGCCATCGACCAGGGCGGCTGCTTCGAAGACTCCCACCCGACGACCCACGACGACCCGACCTTCCGTGTCGGACCCACGATCTTCTCGTGCGTGGCCAACATGCCGGGCGCCGCGGCCGGCACTTCTACCCCGGCCCTGACCAACGCGACGCTGCCCTACGCCCTCGCCCTCGCCGACAAGGGCTGGGAGCGCGCACTCGCCGACGACCCCGCCCTCGCGCTCGGGCTCAACACGCTCCGCGGTGCGATCGCGAACGCGGGCGTCGCCGCCGCCTTCCCCGACAAGCCCCGCACCTGACGCCGGCCGGATGCGGGGACTGCTCGCATCCGCCGCGCCGCACGACTCCGCCCCGCAGGACGATCTCTCCCGTTCGTTCTGCGGGGCGGTCGGCGTATCGCCCACGCGCCGCACGTTACGGCGGCGTTTCCCGCACCTGCGAATCACGGCGAATGCTTGCCCCCAACGGGGTGCGTGCGCTTTCATGAACCAACTTGGTCAAACGTCCAACTGCGACGGAGCAGGGACGAAGGAGGCGCTCATGCAGGAAACGCGACGACCCGTGGCGGTCGTGACGGGGGCGAGCTCGGGGCTCGGACGCGGATACGCGGAGCGTTTCGCCGCGCGCGGCCACGACCTGGTGCTCATCGCCCGCCGGGCGGACCGACTCGAGGAACTCGCCGCCGGACTGCGCACGAGGCACGGCCGGAAGGTCGACGTCATCCCCGCCGACCTCACCGACCCCGCCGCCCCCGCCCGCATCGCCGCTGAACTCGCGGAGCGCTCCCTCGCGACAGAAGTGCTGGTGAACTGCGCCGGGTTCGGGACCGCCGGAGCCTTCGCCGGCGAGGACCCCGTGCGGATCGCGCAGGAGATCGCGGTCGACGTGACCGCGCCCACCGTGCTCACCCGACTGCTGCTGCCGGACCTCCTCGCCGCCGACGGCGGCATCCTGCTCATGATCTCCAGCATCGCCGGCCACCAGCCCACCCCCAACCTCGCCGTGTACGGCGCGTGCAAGGCGTTCCTCACCTCGCTCACGGCGTCGATCTGGGAGGAGAACCAAGGTTCCCGGATGCGGGTGCTCGCCGTATGCCCGGGCCCGACGGCGACGGAGTTCTTCGAGGCGTCCGGATCTGAGCAGTTCAAGGTGGGACGCGTCGGCACGATCGACGAGGTGCTCGACGCGACGTTCGCGGCCCTCGACGCCCGCCGCGGACCCGTCGTCACGGTCGGCTGGCGCAACCGCATCCAGTCGATCGGTTCCAAGCTCGCTCCGCGCCGGCTCACGCTCAGGGTGGGACGCACCGCGACCGAGCGGGCGGGAAGGAACGCCTGATGCGCCGGCTCTCCTTCGAGGAACGACGCAGCGAACTGCTCGACGCGGCCGTCCGTGTGATCGGCCGCGAGGGACTGGCTGCGGCCACCACGCGCGCGATCGTCGCGGAGGCCGACATGCCGCTGGGGGCATTCCACTACGTGTTCGCCTCGCGCGACGACCTCATCGCCGCGATCGTCGAGCACATCACGGAGCAGGAGCGCCTCGCAGCGTGGATGGATGCCGACACCGACGCGACGTGCGCCGAGGTGCTGACGCGAGGACTGGACGCCTACCTGCGGCTCCTCGAGTCGGAACCCCAGCGCGAGATGACCCTGCTCGACGTCGCCACGCACGCCATGCGGCACGATCCCGATGCGGTCCAGCGCCAGTGGGCGACGTACCGCGCCGCCGCGCGCGCCAGCCTCTCGTATGCCGCCGAGCTCGCCGGCATCACCTGGACGCGTCCGCTCGATGAGCTCGCGTGGTCGCTGGCGAGTTGCCTGGACGGGCTCACCCTCTCATGGCTCAGCACGCGCGACTCGGATGCGGCACGTCGCCACATCCGTCTGCTCGCCGATGCCTTCGCCGCCTACGCCACCCCCGTGAAGGAGACCACCGATGCTGACTGAGACCGATGCCCGCGTGCTCGCGCTCACCAACGCTCGAGCCGTGCTGGGGGCGCTGCCCCGCCTGGTCGAGCTGGTGCCCGAGGCCGGACGGATCCTCGGGACCCTGCCCGCGCCGACGACGCTGTCGCTCGTCGCGCCGGGGATCCCCGTGACGCGATACCGCTTCTCCCCGGACGGCATCGCGCCGGTGTCGGAGGGCCGAGGGCCGACGCTGATGTTCCGTTCCGTCGACCACCTCAACGCCGTCATCGCCGGGACCGCGCAGCCCATCCCGATCGCCGGCCCCGCCGGCATCCGGTTCCTGACACGAGTGTTCACTCCGCTCACGGATCTGCTCGGGGTCTACCTGAAGCCCGCTGACGAGCGCCTCGCGGATGCGGAGTTCCGCCGCCGCAGCACCCTGCTGACGCTCGAGGTCGCGGCACGCGCGATCGCAGTGGTCGGCAACGAGGACACCAGCGGGCGCTTCTCCGCGGCGCACATGCCCGACGGGGATCTCGACCTCGAGATCGGCGATGAGCTGCGCTACCGGCTCGAGGTGAAGAACCACCGCATCCGCCTCGACGACGACCAATCAGACCCGCCGCGCGCCGCCCTCCGCTTCGCCGACCTCGACGTCGCGGGCGGCGTCATCAGCGGTCGCGACAGCGCTCTGGCCTGCGTCTGCGACGGCCGACTCGCCATGCGCGGCTTCATACCTCTCGTCGACAACACCAGCCGCATCCTCGACCGCGTCGGCGCCTACCTCGGAGCGTGATCATGAGCATCCCCACCCTGACCCCTGTCTACAGCTACACGAAGAGCAACGAGGCGTTCGCCCGGGCCGTGAAGGTCATTCCCGGCGGCGTCCCCGGCCATCTCGGCCCCTCCGAGGGCTGCTTCATTCCCCGATCGGCATACCCGCTGTTCTCCGAGCGCGCCGAAGGAACCCGGTTCTGGGACGTCGACGGCAACGAGTACATCGACTTCATGTGCGGCTACGGCCCCAACGTGCTCGGCTACGGCGACGCGGATGTGGCCGCCGCCGCCCAGGCGCAGGCACGTAAGGAGGACGTGGTCTCGCTTCCCTCGACCACCATGATCGATCTGGCGGAACTGCTGGTGGATACCGTCGCAAGCGCCGATTGGGCGTTCTTCGCGAAGAACGGCGGCGACACGACGACGCTGGCCATCATGACCGCTCGCGCCGCGACGGGCCGCCGACGCATCGTCTTCATCGAGGGGTACTACCACGGCGTCGCGCCGTGGACCCAGAAGCTCGACTACCCGGGCGTGCTCGACACCGACGTGCAGGGCAACATCGAGGTGCCGTGGAACGACATCGAGGCCATGCGGCGGGTGTTCACCGAGCATCGCGGCGAGATCGCCGCGCTCATCGCCCAGCCGTACAAGCACGGCAACTTCTTCGACAACACCCTGCCCGCCCAGGGGTACTGGCAGGCGGTGCGCCGGCTCTGCGATGAGCACGGCGTCGTGCTGATCGTCGACGACGTCCGCGCAGGCTGGCGCCTGGACCTCGCCGGCAGCGACCACTACTACGGCTTCGAGGCGGACCTCATCTGCTTCTGCAAGGCCATCGCGAACGGCTACAACATGTCGGCGCTCTGCGGGAAAGACAGCCTGCGCGAGGCGGTGTCGAGCATCACCTACACCGGCAGCTACTGGATGAGTGCGGTCCCCTTCGCCGCCGGCATCGCGACGATCCAGAAGCTCAAGTCGATCGACGGCCCCGCCCTGTTCCGCGAACTCGGCACGACGTTGACCGCCGGTCTCACCGAGGTCGCGGCGTCGCACGGGCGGACGCTCGTCGCCTCCGGCGAGCCGGCCCTGTTCTACCTGCGCCTGGCCGACGACGAATCGCTCATGCTCCACCAGCGGTGGATCGCCGAATGCGTACAGCGCGGCGCGTTCTTCAGCTCCCACCACAACCACTTCATCAACGCGGCCCTCACGAGCGCCGACATCACCCGGACGCTCGAGATCGCCGACGAGGCGTTCCGCGCGATCGAGCCATGACGGCGCTCCCGGCACTGCGCACGCGCGGGGCGGCCGTCGGCGCCGCCTACGCCGCGCAAGGCCTCGGCTACGCCACGATCGTCACCGCTCTGCCGACGATCAAGGACCGTGTCGACATCGGCGACGACGCGGTGTCGATGCTCCTGCTCGCGACCTGCCTCGCCGCTGCGCTCGGATCCGTCCTCGCCGACGTGATCGCCGTGCGGGCCGGCAGCAGACTCGCCCTCGCCTCAGGGCTCGCCGCCCAGGCGGTGGGGCTCCTCTTCGTCAGCTTCACCGCATCCCTTCCCGTGCTGATCGTCGCGATCGTGGTCTACGGCGTGGGACTCGGCGCGGTCGACGCGTCGTCGAACATGCAGGGCTCGCTCCTGCAGCGCCACCACGAGCGCCCGGTGTTCGGTCGGCTGTACGCCGGGTACACGGGCGCGGCGATCGTTGCCACGGGGGTCACCGCGGCGGTGCTGGCCACCGGCGCCCCCGCGGGCCTGACCTTGGTCATCGCCGCAGCGGCGCAGATCGCGATCGCCGGATGGGGGCTCGGAGCGTTCGACCCCACGCGCGCGGCGCACGAGGTCGACGACTCCGCCGCATCCCGACCGCCGCTGCCGCGCCGCGCGATCTGGGCGGTGGGTGCGATCGTGTTCGCGGCGTTCGTGGTGGACTCCGCGGTCGCGAGCTGGAGCACGATCTACCTGACCGACGGGCTGCGGGCCGACCCGGGCGTCACGCCCCTCGGCTACGGCGCGTACCTCGTCGCGATGCTGGCGGCGCGCCTGGGCACCGACCCGCTCGTGCGACGGATCGGACGTATGCGGCTGGGCGTCGCGGCGGTCATCGTGGCCGTATCCGGAGCCGTGCTGGTGGCGGCGGCCCCGTTCGTGCCGACGGCGATCGTCGGCTTCGCGGCGATGGGCGTGGCATCGGGGGCGCTCGTGCCGATCGCGTTCAGCCGTGCCGGCGAGTTGCTGCCCGAACGCAGCGACGAGGTGATCGCGCGCGTGAACCTCTTCAACTACGCGGGCGCCGTCGCCGGAGCCGTCGCGCTCGGGCTCATCGCCGCGGGGCCGTCGCTCGGCCCCGCCTTCCTCGTGCCCGCCGTGATCCTCGCCGCGCTCTCACCCCTGCTGCGCACCCTGCGCCGCCACTGACGCCCACCGGTTCCGCCTCCCGCCCCTGTTCCCCTGTCACAGATCGACGCCGGAGGCTCGATCTGGGACAGGGGAACAGGGAAGGGGTGCGCGAGCGGACAGCTCAGCGGGCGAGGGCCGCGCGGATGCGGGCCATCGTCTCCAGGGTGAGACGGGTGCGCTCCTGATCCTCGGCCGCGGCGGCCCCGCCCGCTTCGACGAGCGCGACGAACCGCTCTACCTCGCCGCGCAGCGAGTGACGCTCGTCAGGGATCTCGACAGCCTCCCTATCGCCGTCGACGGCGTGGCGCACCACGCGCCGCGGACTCACGAGGTCGTCGATCGACAGGGTCGCCTTCTCCCCTTCGATCTCGCTCGCACGCCCGGCATTCGTGATCTTCGAGTACGACACGTCCACGACGAGACCGGGGTAGCCGAGCAGGGCGACGCCCGCGCCGTCCGCACCGCTCGCGATCGGCACGTCCAGCGCCCGAACGGAATCGGGACGGCCGAACAGCAGCACGGCCGCGTGCACGGGGTAGACGCCGAGATCCGCGAGGGCCCCGCCGCCCATCTCGGGATCGAAGATGTTGACCCGGCGTCCGGCCAGCACGTCGTCGTAACGGGAGGAGCGCTTGCCGTAGTGCAGGGTCGCGCGACGAAGCACCCCGAGCGTCGTGAGAAGATCGCGAACGACGGCGATCCCCGGGTCATAGGCCAGCCGCATCCCCTCCATGAGGATCACCCGACGCTCGATCGCCTCATCAACGAGCGCGACCCACTCCTGCTCGGAGGCGACGGCGGGCTTCTCGACGAAGACGTGCTTGCCGGCGGCGAGCGCGGCGTGGATCTGTTCAGCGTGCACCGAGTTGGGCGAGCCGACGTAGACCGCGTCGATCGCCGGGTCGGCGAGCACGGCGTCCAGATCGGATGCGGCGTGCGGCGCACCTATGCGCCGGGCGATCTCGGCAGCACGCGCCGCGTCTCGCGAGGTCGCCGTGTGGAGCGAGATGCCCTCGACCTGGGCGACCGCACGCGCGAAGGCCTCGGTGATGATGCTGGAGCCGATCGTGGCGACGTTGATCATCGCACCAGCGTAGGCGGGAGCAACGAGCGTGGACCGCGCTCAGGCGAGCGCCAGCGCACGGTGGACGGATGCGACGGCGCTGGATCCCTCGCCGACCGCCGCCGCCACCCGCTTCATGGATCCGCGTCGCACGTCGCCGGCGGCGAACAGTCGGGGTAGCGAGGTCTCGAACGGCAGCGGCTCGCGGCCCAGCTGCTGCCAGCGGGAGATCGACTGCACGGTGACGTCGGTGCCGGTGCGCAGGAACCCGTGGTCGTCGCGGTCGAGCGATCCGAGCCAGGATGTGGCGGGCTCGGCCCCGATGAAGCAGAACAGCCCACGGGCGTCGACGTCGCCGACGGTGTCGATGCGCACGCTCTCCAGGACACCGTCGCCGCCCAGCGCCGTCACGTTGGCGGCCGTGTGGATGCGGACGCCGGGGCTCTCCAGCAGCCGGTCCACGAGGTAACTCGACATGCGCTGACGCAGGTCCGTCCCGCGCACCACGAGATGCACGGGGCAGCCGTTGCCGGAGAGGTAGAGGGCGGCCTGTCCCGCCGAGTTCGCACCGCCGACCACGACGGAGGGTGCCCCTGCCACCTGGTGCAGCTCAAGCGGCGTCGCCGCGTAGTAGATGCTGGAGCCTTCGAACCGCGACCACCCCTCGATGTTCAGTCGGCGGTAGGCGGCGCCGGAGGTGACGATGGCGGTGCGGGTGCGGATGAGGCGCCCGTCGGCGAGGGTGACCTCGAGCCCTTCGGGCACCTCGGTGATCGCGACGGCTTCGCACGGGGCGTAGACCCGCACCCCGAACTTGAGCGCCTGCAGCGTCGCCTGGCCGATGAGCTGGCCGCCGCTCACGCCGAACGGGAAGCCCAGGAAGTTCTCGATGCGAGAAGTCGCGGCGGCCTGACCACCCGGAGCGACCGCATCCAGGAGCACCGTGTTCAGCCCCTCCGACGCGCCGTAGATCGCGGCGGCGAGCCCGGCGGGTCCGCCGCCGATCACGACGAGATCGACGGCCGCGTCCGTCTCGGCCTGATAGCTGAGCCCCAGCCGGTCGGCAACGACGCCGGGCGTCGCACGGCGGACAGGCTCCCCCTGCAGGTAGGCGATCGGCAGGTCCTCGATCCGCACGCCATGATCGGCGTGCACGCCCATGTCGTCGGGATCCACCTCGACCGCGGTGTGCACGAGGTCGAGCCGCTCGGCGAAGCGGTCGAGGGCGAGGAACTCGCGCGATCCGCGCAGCCCGACGAACTTGAGCGTGAGAGCGGCGGGACCGGTCCGCAGCGACTCCCGGCGGTCCCACAGGGCGTGCAGGATCAGGTCGCAGAGCTCGTCGTCCTCCGCCATCAGCCGACGCAGCTGCGCGCGTGGCACCCGCAGGATGCGGCCGGGCTCGGCCACACGGGCGGACAGGAAGGCCCCCTGCCCGTTCAGCAGGCTCAGCTCACCCGCGAACGTGCGCGCACCCATGCGTGTGAGCACCACCTCGTCGAGCCAGCCCAGTCCGTCGCGCACGATCTCGATCTCGGCGGTGTCGACGAGGATCATGTCGTAGTCGTGATCGCCGGAGCGGAACACGTAGTCCCCGGCGGCTACCTCCTCGGGCGTGCCGTACGAGCACAACCGCTCCCACTGGGCGTCGGTCAGGTCGGACGGACGAGTCGGCACGGCGACGGTCTCGTGGCTCATACGCGGGATTTTCCTCGTCGGACCGTCCCGTTACAACTCGACGGGCGGGTCATCCGCGTTCGGGGCCCATGAGCGGGCGCAGAGCCCGCGTGAGGGCGGCGATGTCGGCGCGGTCCGACCCCGCCAGCACCTCGGCTTCCCGCCTCACGAGCTCCGTCATGGCCGCATCCACCGCCCTGATGCCCTCCTCGGTCAGCAGGATGTAGACGCTGCGCCCGTCGGACGGGTTGCGCTTTCGCACCACGAGCCCCCGCGTCGAGAGATTCGCCAGCCGGTGCGACATCGTCGCACTCGTGATCATCGTCCGTTCGATCAGCTGCGCGGGGCTCAGCCGGTGCGGGGGATCCGCGCGGCGCAGCGCCGCGAGCACGTCGAACTCCCACGACGCGAGACCCGCCGTCGCGAATGCGGCCGCGCGCAGTCGGTCGAGCCGGATAGCCGCACGACGCAACCTCGACATGACATCGAGCGGAGTGAGGTCGACATCGGGCAGGCGCCTGGCCCACGCGTCGATCAGCAGATCGACCTCGTCGTCTCGAGGGGCATCGCTCACACGACGACGGTAGCGCGCCAGGGCGACGCGCAGGCGGCATCACCGATCTGCCGTGCGGAGTGCGAGGATCGAAGCGGCTGACCCACCGGCGGACGGAGCACACCCATGACCTCGTACAACGATCACGTGATCGCCGAGTTCCGGCGCAACGGCGGCCGGGTGGAGAACTTCGGAGACGCGCTCATCCTGCTGCACCATATCGGCGCACGCAGCGCAACCGAGCGCATCTCCCCGCTCATGGCCTTGCCGGACGGGGCGGATGCCTGGCTGATCGCCGCGTCGAAGGCGGGAGCCGAGGACAATCCAGCTTGGTTCCACAACCTCCGCGCGTATCCCGACGTGACGATCGAGACGCCGTCGGGCGAGGTGCCGGTCACGGCTCGGGTGCTCGAGCCCACCGAGAGGGATGCGGCGTGGCAGCGCTTCCTCGAAGCGAGCCCCGGTTTCGGCGACTACGAGCGGCGGACGACACGCACCATCCCGGTCATCCGTCTGGAACGCCGATGACTCAACCCGGCGTCGACGTGCCCGATGCGCGTGGACGTACGGGTCTCGACCGCGCAGGGCGCGAGCTGGACGGCAATCCCAGGGTGAGAGTGCGCGAGGTCCGCGTGCTCACCTCCGATTGGTTCGTGACGCGCACGACGACCTTCGACTTCCAGCACTCGGACGGCACGTGGACCACCGAGCACCGCGAGACCTACGATCGCGGCGACGGAGCGTGCATCCTGCTCTACGACGCCGAAGCGCGCACCGTGCTGCTGACGCGGCAGTTCCGCTACCCGGTCTATGTCAACCGGCATCCTGACGGCATGCTGATCGAGGCGGCTGCGGGCCTGCTCGACGACGACGCTCCGGAAGCGGCGATCCGGCGTGAGGCCGAGGAGGAGACCGGGCGCCCGATCGGCGAGGTCGAGCACGTCTTCGACGTCTACATGAGCCCCGGCTCTGTGACCGAACGGCTGCACTTCTTCGCCGCGCCGTACCGTCGCGGCGATGTGGTCCCGGGAGCGCGAGCGGGACTCGCCGACGAGGGCGAGGACATCGAGGTGCTCGAACTCGACGTCGACGATGCGCTCGAGCGGATCGGTATCGACATCGTCGACGCGAAGACGATCATGCTGCTGCAGTGGGCGGCGCTGCGCGGACCGTTCTCGGCGGCCCGTTCGTGACGACGCGGCTGCTGCTGGTCTCGGACACCCACATCCCGCCGCGGGCGCGCACCCTTCCGGACGCGGTGCGTCGACGCGCGGACGACGCCGATCTGATCGTGCACGCCGGCGACTGGGTGGTCGATTCGGTGCTGGACGACCTCGCGCAGCACGGTGAGGTCGTCGGGGTCTACGGCAACAACGACGGCGCGGACCTCCGAGCCCGCCTGCCGCTGGTCGCGCACCGTCGGATCGAGGGTGTCCGCCTGCGCGTCGTGCACGAGACGGGCGACGCGCGCTCGCGAGAGCGCCGGATGGATGCGGCGTACCCCGAGACCGATCTTCTCGTGTTCGGACACAGCCACATCCCGTGGGACACTCTCACGCCCGGAGGGATGCGCCTGCTGAATCCGGGCTCGCCGACCGACCGGCGCCGCCAGCCCCACCACACCTGTATGACCGTCACGATCGACGACACGGATATCCAGGCGACGCTCGTCACGCTCTGAATGCTCGGTCAGCCCTCGTCCACCGAGGCGAACACCGACCAGATCGAGGGCGGGTCGCCCGCGGTGCGCTCGAGGATGACGTACTCGGTCTCGGGACGCTCGGCGATGAAGCGCCGCGCGTCCTCCAGCGACATCACTCGCTCCGTCACCTCATCGCCGTTGCGCTCCGACCAGGCGTTCTTGAACTGGACGCGGTACTCCTTCATGCCGTCCGGCTCCGTCACTGGATGCGGTCGACCTGCACGCGGATGAGATCCGCCTCCGGAAAACGTGACAGCAGCAGATCGGCGACCTCGCGGCCGGTGTCGGCTGCCCCCACCGACGCGTCCGCGGAGATCCGCACCTGGACGAGTTCCGGAGCCGCATCCCCCGTCAGGAGCGGGGCGACGGAGCCGATGGCGCCGGCCACCGCATCCGCGACGCGCGGCGGGAAGACCGCGGCGACGCCGGGAGAGGTGAGGACGAGTTCGGTCACCGCGTCCGGCGGCGTGGAGGGCAGGTTCATGACGCGTCCCTTCGCGGCGTGGGGGCGTGGATGTCCTCGATCGTGACGTCGATCGCGGCCACCTCGAGATCGGTGTGGCGCTCTATGACCTCCGCGACCCGACGGCGCACGTCATCGGCCACGGCGTGCGCGTCGAGATCCCAGGCGATGGATGCGGTGACGTCGATCGTCACCGCAGCGCCGAGCTGCTCGGCGTCGCCGATGATGCGCGTGCGTCCGATGAACACGCCGTCCAGTTCGTCGGCGGCCGAGCGCAGCAGGGTGCGCACCGCGCCCTCTGCGACGGTGATCCGCACCCTCGGGTCGGGGTGACGCACCGGCAGATCGCGCCCGGACCGTAGCTCCGCCGCGACCTGGTCGAGGATGCCGCCGAACCATCCCGCCGACGGCTCGGGAAGCGAGGCCGCGTCGGCGGCGAACAGATCGCGGGAGAGGTCTCCGACGCGGGAGAGGGACTCGAGGGCGTTCAGGCACTCCGGGCACTGCTCGATCTCGGCGTCGCGCGGCGAGCGCCCCGCCTCCAGATACTCGCTCAGCTCCTGGATCGTGCGTCCGCAGTCGAGGACGTCGGATGAGGCGTTCGATGCGGTCATCGCCATCCCTCCATCCCGATCATGATGCTCGCTCTGGCGCGGGCGAGATTTCCGCGGACAGTGCTCACCGGCACGTCCAGTTCCTCCGCGATCTCGGAGTAGCCGAGCCCCGCGGCTTCCCGGAGCAGCCAGGCCCGTCGCTGCGCTTCCGGCAGCCTCTCCAACGCGGCCGAGAGTGCCGCGAGTCTAGCGTTACGTTCGGCGACGTGCTCGGGCCTGGTGCTCTCGGGTGTGGACGGCTCCCAGTCCTCGAACGGTCCCTCCTTCGCGGAGCGGCGCAGGACCCGAAGTGCTTCGCGCGACGCGATGCGCAGCAGCCACGCTCTGACCGACGAACCGTCGCGCAGGTTCGGCAGCTGTCGCCACGCGACGACGAAGGCGTCCTGCACCACGTCGTCAGCGTCAGCCTGCGAGCGGAGCATGCGTGCGATGTACGCGCGCATGAGCGGGCTGTGCCGACGCACGATCTCCGCGAAGGCTGCGACGTCGTCATCGACAGCACGCTCCACCAGGATGCGGTCGGACAGCGCTGCGAGGCCTCTCGCCCCCGGTTCGGGCTCCGCCATCGGCCCCTCCGAAATCCGCCGGAACTTTTTTGTGACGATCCGGCGGGTAGGTGCCTCATGTCAGTAGGGCGAAGTTAGCGCCGACGACGAGAACCGTCTCGCGCTCTTGTCACCGCCCTGGCAACGAGATAAAGGAGCACATCATGGCCACGGAGCAGAAGACCACCCCCGCCGTCACCCCCGCCCGCGTCGACCGCGGCGCCGTCGGCACGACCGGAGTCGCCTCGACGGTCGCGGCCGCAGGTCGGACCGTCATCGCCGATGGCGTGGTCGCGAAGGTCGCCGGTATCGCGGCACGCGAGGTTCCCGGCGTCTACGCACTCGGCGGGGGCGGCGCCCGCGCTCTCGGCATGATCCGCGACGCCATCAACGCGACCGACCTCACGCAGGGCGTGAAGGTCGAGGTCGGCGAGACGCAGGCCGCGGCCGACCTCACGATCGTCGTCGAGTACCCGGCGCCCATCCAGGAGGTCGCCGCCGGCGTGCGTGCTGCGGTGGCCGGTGCGATCTCGCGCCTGGTGGGCCTCGAGGTCGTCGAGGTCAACGTCGAGGTCAACGACGTGCACCTTCCCGGTGACGACACCGACGACGACACCGAGGCGCGCGTCGCATGAGCGCCACGGTGAGCGGAGCGCTCGTGGGTGCGGTGCTCGCCGTGTCCGCCCTGCTGTTCGGCTTCTGGGGATTCCTCCTGGTCGCCCTGTTGATGGGCATCGGCGCGCTGGTCGGTCGCGTCGTGTCGGGTTCGCTCGATCTTCGCGCGCTCGCCAACGTGTTCTCCGGCCGCCGCACATCATGAGCACCGCGACCTGGTCCGCCCTCGGCGGCGGGATGACGCCCGCCGCCGAGACGGTCCTGCCGGGCCGCACGCTCGTGGCCGAGCGAGCCCTGGTCGCCGTGTGCGAACAGGTCGCCGCCCGGGCCGTCGGCCTCCCCCGACGCGAGATCACCGTCCGGCTCGGCGCGACCGCCGGCGCGCTGGCGGTCCGGGTGGAGGCGCCGCTTCCCATCCCCGACCTCTCGGATGAGGCGCTGCCCGCCGAATCCGAGAACGTCACCGCTCGCGGACACCGCATCCGCGAGCAGATCCGCACCGACGTCGCGGCTCTCACCGGGCGCGACGTGCGCCGCATCGACCTCACGATCACCGGCGCCCGCATCGAGAAGAGGAGGAGGGTCAGATGAGGAGCACCGCTTCGCCGGACCGCGCGCTCGCGCGCGTGCAACGGCGTGAGACCCATTCGCCCCGGTCAGCCGCGATGGTCACCGCCGTGATCCTGCTGATCGCGCCGATCGCCTACCTCGGGGTCGAGATCGTGCTCGTGATGGCGGGCGCACCGGCGCTCGTCGCCGCCCCGGCCGATCTCCTGCGCGGCATCTCGGCGGCGACCGGCACGCCCATGACCGCGATCGGCGCCGCCGTGGCGCTTCTGGGCGTGGTGCTGGTGGTGGTCGCCGTCACCCCCGGCCGGCTGGCGAAGCACACCATGGCCGCCGCCGACGGCACGATCGTCGTCGTGGACAACGGTGTGATCGCCGCGGCGCTCGCCCAGCATCTGAGCGACATCCTCGGCATCGACCGGCGCCGGCTCACCGTCGGAGTCGGCCACCGCCGCGTCGATGTCACCGTCCGGCCCGAGACCGGTCTGAGCATCGACCTCGACCAGGTGCGCGCCGCATCCGACGCGGAACTGGCCACGTACCGGTTGACTCCGTCGGTCGCGCTCAGCGTGCACAGCCGCCACGATAAGAAGGAGGCGCGATGAATCCCACCCGTCGTGGCCTCAACCGCTGCCTCGTCCTCCTCGTCGGCCTCATCTCCCTCGCCTCGGGAGGGGCCGCCGTGTGGGCGTCCGTCTCCGTCGACGCCCGTCGCCTGTGGGAGCAGGCCCTGGCCACCGCCGCCGCCGCCGTGGATGCCGCGCACACGGCGACCCTCGTCGGCGCGGGTCCCGTGTCATGGGCGGGCCTGGGCGCAGTCGCCGGCGCGGTGATCCTCATCGTGCTTCTGCTCGTCCCGGTCGGGCTGCTGGCGCACCGGCGTTCGCGCACCGTGCTGCGCAGCGCCGAGACGGATGCCGCGTCCGGCCGCGTCGTCGTCCGGGAGGGGTTCGCCTCCGACGCGGTCACGGCATCGCTCGCGCAGCGGGCCGACATCCTCTCTACGCGCGTCGTGGCCGACGACGTTCGCAACGCTCCTGTGCTCCACGTGGCCGTGACCCCGCGCCCCCAGGCGTCGCCGCGCGAGATCGCCGACCACGTCGCCGCCGTCGGCGCCCGTCTCGACGCGCTCCTGGACCGTCCCACGCGGACCTACATCTCACTTCACGCAGGACTGCGGGCACGTCTCGCCCCGGACCGGCGCACCCTCACGTGACCGCGCACCGCGCGCGGGTCATCCGAAAGAAGAGAAAGGAGACCCTCATGGGACTCGACGACAAGATCAAGAACGCTGCGGAGGACCTCGTCGGCAAGGCCAAGGAGGCCGCCGGCAAGGTCACGGGCAACGAGAAGCTCGAGGCCGAGGGCAAGGCCGAACAGGCCACGTCCGATCTCAAGCAGGCCGGCGAGGACGTGAAGGACGCCTTCAAGTAAGCCGGAACGGACGTGCCCCGCGGCCTCGGTCGCGGGGCACGTCGCTTCCAGGGATACCCATGCCGGGCTCCGACTGCGACGATCGACGGGTGTCCGCCGCCACCTCCCCCGCCCGCTCGCGGATCGTCGTCGCTCCCGACAGCTTCAAGGGATCGATCGACGCGACCAGTGCGGCAGGCGCCCTGGCCGAGGGGTGGCGGAGCGTCCGTCCCGACGACGAGCTGCTGCTGCGGCCGATGGCCGACGGCGGCGAAGGCACGCTGGATGCGTTCGCCGCCGCCATGCCGGAGGCGAGGCGAATGCCCGTCGCCGTGACGGGACCGACCGGGCGACGCATCGACTCCCACTGGCTGATGCTGCCCGGCGAGCGCCCCCGCACCGCCGTGGTCGAGCTGGCGTGCACCTCCGGCATCGAGCTCGTCGGCGCCGACGAGACGGTCAATCCGCTGGCGACGCACACGCTCGGGTTCGGCCAGGCCATCCGCGCCGCCCTCGCGGCAGGCGCCACCCGCTTGCTGCTCGGAATCGGCGGCAGCGTGTCCAGCGACGGCGGCGCGGGCGTGCTCACCGCGCTCGGAGCGGTCGTGCGCGATGCTCACGGCCGCCAGGTCGCCTCCGGAGCCGCCGGGCTCGCGCGCGCCGCATCCTTCGATGCCGAACGCCTCATCCCGCCGCCGGTCGACGGGATCCTCGTGCTCTCCGACGTCCGCGCCCCGCTCTTGGGCCCCGACGGCGCCGCGCGGGTGTTCGCTCCGCAGAAGGGAGCCGACCCCGATCAGGTCGACCGGATCGAGACCGCGCTGACGCGGTGGGCGCGGGTCGTCGGCGCCGACCCGGACGGAGCGGGAGCGGGAGCTGCCGGCGGATGCGGCTTCGGCCTGGTGGCCTGGGGGGCTCAGCTCGCTTCGGGGGCGGACGCGGTCGCCGAGACGATCGGGCTCGATGCCGCCCTCGCGGGTGCGGTGCGGGTGATCACGGGTGAGGGGTCCTACGACTCCCAGTCACTGCTGGGCAAGGCGCCGGGCGTCGTCCGCGCGTACGCGGAGGCTCGTGGTGTGCCCGTGAGCGTCGTCGCGGGCCGCTTCGGCGTCGCCGCCGGAGCGGATGACCTGTCGCTGGTCGACGTGGCGGGCTCCCCCTCGGCGGCCCTGTCGGATCCGCGACGATGGCTGCGCGAAGCAGGCGCCCGCCTCGCGCGCAGGCACACGGGGCGCGATAGCGTGTAGGGACGGTACCGGCGAGGCGAGGAGCGCACGATGAGTCTTCGCGCGCGACTGCGTCGGCGGGTCGAACAAGACCTGCGCAGCGCCCGCGTGCTCATCGACGGCGACGCCGAGGCTCTCATCACCGGCATCCGGCGCGTCGTCGGCCCCGACCAGCTCGTCCTGCCCCGCGTCGGCGATCGGCCGGCCGATCTCGGCGTCGTGATCATCGACCGCAAGGCGCACGGTTCCACTCTGCACCGTGCGCAGGAGTTCTTCGCCCGTATCGACGCGCAGCTCGTCGACGACGCACCGCGGATCTGTCTCATCGTGGGCGGCGCGAACTCGGTGGCCCCGCGCACCCTCGCGCGTCTGCTCAGCGCCGAGGTCGTCCACCAGATCGTGGTGAGCACCACGCCCTCGCTGGCTACCACGCGAGACCGGGCCGATCGCCGCCGCCTGCGCGCACTGGGCTGGCTCGGAATCGACATCCTGCGACTCGGGCGGGTCTGAGCGACGCCACTCGAACCGCAAGGAATGCGCAAGGAATGCGCAAGATCCGCAACCTCGCCGCAAGATTCGGGTGGTTCCGTCCGAATTCCCCGGCACGCCGTCCGCAGCCGGAACCACTCTCGTACCGTAGCTCCAGCAGCACTCCGCTGCTCTCGGTGAGCGCCCCGTCACCCGAAGACGTGGGCGCTCACCGCTCCTTCGGCAGGGGACGACATGGCGAAGACTCCTGCGCTTCCGAGCGCACGAAAGCGGCAGTGGGGATCCGAACGACGCCGCGAACCGCTGCCCACGCTCCACCCGCGTCCCTCGGCCGCGAAGATCGTCTGGGCACGCGTCGCGATCGCGATCACGGTCGCCGGCTGGGCCGCCTACATGCTCACGACGGCACTGCGCCAGATCTTCGCCTACGACGGCGAACACATCTGGCCCACGATCGAGGCCTGCATCTACGCCCTCGTCATCACAGCACTGAGCTTCTCCGCACTGATGTTCCTCGTGCAGCGAGAGGCGGCTCTCAGACGGTTCCGCGATCACGAGCGGGTGCCGCGCGCAGAACTCGACCGCCACTTCGACGACGAGCACGGCGACGGGATGACGGTTCTCATCCCCTCCTACGCCGAGGAGCCCGCGGTCATCCGCAAGACCATGTGGTCGGCCGCGCTGCAGGAGTATCCGTCGCTGCGGGTCGTGCTGCTGCTGGATGATCCTCCGTTCCCCACCGATCCGCACACGCTCGCGCGCTTGGAGGCGACCCGTCAGATCGCGCTCGGTATCGCCGAGGACCTGGCCGAGCCCGCGTACCGCTTCACAGAGGCACTGTTCGACTTCGAACAGCGTGCCGCAACGGGCGGCGTCGGCGAGTCGGAGATCCTCTCCCTGCGCGACGAGTACCGCTACGCGGTCGCCTGGCTGAACGACATGGCGGACTCCGAACCGCACGAGGACCACGTCGACACCTTCTTCATCGAGCAGGTCGTGCGCGGGCTGGCCGAGGACCTGGACCTCACCGCGTCCGCGCTGGAATCCGCGGCCGAATCGGGGACCGAGCTCTCGCACCAGCGTCTGCACGAACTGCACCGGCGCCTCGTGTGGATCTTCTCGGTGGATGTGGGCACGTTCGAGCGCAAGCGCTACGCGTCGCTGTCCAGCGAGGCGAACAAGGCGATGAACCTCAATGCGTACATCGGTCTGATGGGCGGTCGCTACCGGTTCGTCGAAGGTCCAGGTCGCAAGACCGTCCTGCGCCTGGTCGCGGGCGCAGGGCAGGAGGCGGATCTCGTCATCCCCAACTCGGACTACCTGCTCACCCTCGACGCCGACTCGCTGCTGCTGCGCGACTACTGCCTGCGCCTGGTCTACTTCCTCGAGCAGCCCGGCAACGAACGCGTTGCCGTCACCCAGACGCCGTACTCCTCGTTCCGTGGCGCCCCGACGCGCATCGAACGCCTGGCCGGCGCGACGACCGACATCCAGCACATCCTCCACCAGGGCATGTCCGGCTACGACGCGACCTTCTGGGTCGGCGCCAACGCCGTGATCCGTATGGAGGCCATGGACGACATCATGCAGATCGACGATGTCGACGGCTTCGAGGTGCGCCGCTACGTGCAGGACCGCACCGTCATCGAGGACACCGAGTCCTCGGTTGATCTCGCCGATCACAACTGGACGCTCGTGAACTACCCCGAGCGCCTCAGCTACTCGGCCACCCCGCCCGATTTCGGCTCCCTCGTGGTGCAGCGGCGGCGCTGGGCGAACGGCGGCCTGCTCATCCTGCCGAAGTTCCTGCGTCAGGTCCGCGCCCGCAGGCGCAGTTCGCGCCCGGTGCGGCTGGGCGAGTGGATGATCCGCGTGAACTACATGGCGTCGCTGGCGTGGGCCAGCTTCGCACTGCTCTTCCTGCTCACGTTCCCGTTCGACAGCGACTTGCTGAGTCCGCTCGTCCTGGCGGCTGCGGCGCCGTACTTCCTGTGTCAAGCGAGCGACCTCAAGTACTCCGGCTACCGCTACCTCGACATCCTGCGCATCTACGGCTTCAACCTCATCCTGCTTCCGGTGAACCTTGCCGGCGTACTGAAATCGATCGAGCAGGGCCTGACCGGCCGCAAGATCCCGTTCGCCCGCACCCCGAAGGTGCGTGAGCGGACGGCGACGACCCTTCTCTATGTCGTCGCCCCATGGGCGATCGTCGCGTTCTCGATCTTCACCGCGTGGTGGAGTTTCAACGCCCAGAACTGGGGCACGTTCTTCTTCGGCACTCTCAACGCGGTCTGCGCCTTCTGGGCCTGCGTCGAGAACATCGGCATCCGCAACTCGCTCGTCGATGTGTGGATGGGGCTGACCAACTGGATGTGGGTTCCCGTTCCCACCGAGACCGTGGGCCGCGCCGCCCCCGGCGAACCCGGCTTCGACTGGCAGGACGCGCTGTTCCACGGCTACCCCGCCGCCGGTGATCCGGTCCGTCGAGGGGCCCGACCCGCCGCATCCGCCGCGGCTGAGCCCGCGCCGTCGCGCGCGCTCGAGGCGCGAAGCGCAACGGGCCCTGCCGCATGAATCCACGCGTCGCCTACACCGCACCGCCCGCTCCCGGCCCATACGACGGCAAACGCCTCTCGCCGTGGCGGGTCGCGCTCGGGGTCATCATCCTCGTCGCCATCGTGGCCGGTTCGCTCGTCGGCTATCGCCTCCTCGTGGTGGACCAGGTGCGCGCGGTCACGGGAGCTGCATGGTTCGCGCCATATGTCGACGTCACGACGACACCGTTCTTCCCGTTCGAGAAGCCCGAGAACGCCGCTGACCGGGACGTCGTCCTCTCCTTCGTGGTGGCCGCCGCAGCGGATTCGTGCACACCGTCCTGGGGCGGCTACTACGACCTCGACGAGGCGGCGCGCGATATGGATCTCGATCGGCGCATCACGCGACTGCGCGCAAACGGCGGCGATGTCGTCCTGTCCTTCGGCGGGGCAGCGGGTACCGAGCTCGCCAACGCCTGCACCGACGAAGAGGGGCTCGGGCAGGCGTATCGGAGCGTCATCGACCGCTACGACGTGTCGACGATCGACCTCGACATCGAGGGGGAGAACCTCGAGGATCCCGTGTCGGGTCTGCGCCGGGCGGTCGCGATCGCCGATCTCCAGCGCGAGCGGCGGGCGGCGGGCGAGGACCTCGCCGTCTGGCTCACGTTGCCAGTCGCGCCCGACGGGCTGAACGCCCCCGCACGCACCGCCATCGCGCAGATGCTGGAGTCCGGCGTCGATCTGACCGGGGTCAACGTCATGACGATGGACTACGGCGTCGACCGCGGCACGCAGACCATGGCCGACACCGCCATCGACGCGCTCCGCGCGACGCATGCGCAGCTCGGCGCGCTCTACAAGGCCGCCGGGACGACGCTGACCGCGCCCACCCTCTGGGGCAAACTGGGCGCCACACCCATGATCGGTCAGAACGACGTGGCCGGCGAGGTCTTCACCCTCGACGATGCGGAGGCGCTGAACGCCTTCGCGCAGCAGCAGCGGATGTCACGACTGTCGATGTGGTCGTTGAACCGGGACCGGACGTGCGGCACCAATTACGCCGACACCTCGGTCGTCTCCAACGACTGCAGCGGCGTCGACCAGCAGGACGCGACATTCGCCGAAACCCTCCAGCCGGGATTCGAGGCCGCACCCGACGCGTCGGCCGGGCGCCGGACCACGCCGGAACCTGTTCCCACGGTGACCGACGACCCCGCAACGAGTCCGTACCCGATCTGGAGTGAGACCAACACGTATCTCTCGGGCGCGAAGGTCGTCTGGCGGCAGAACGTCTACGAAGCGAAGTGGTGGACGCGCGGCGATGATCCGGACAATCCGTTGGCGGATGCGGACTCGTGGCCGTGGCGGCTGATCGGCCCCGTGCTGCCGGGCGAGACCCCCTACCCGCAGCCCACGCTGCCGGCGGGCACCTACCCGGACTGGGACCCGGCGGCGACGTACACCGAAGGTCAACGGGTCATGTTCCAGCAGGTCCCCTACGAGGCCAAGTACTGGACACGCGGCGACAGCCCCGCCGCCCAGGCCACGGATGCAGACGGCTCGCCGTGGCAGCCGCTGACGATCGCGCAGCTCGAGCAGATCATCCAGAGCGGCCCCTGACACGGAGCCGCGTCAACCCCCGCGAAGGAGGACGCACTGCGGCGTAGCGTGCCGGCATCCGCTGGATCCGATCGAGAGGAGACCACGATGTCGAACAACACTTTCCCGCCCCCGGTGCCGCTTCCCGGCGACGGGGAGTCGGATGAGGCGCCGACGCGCGAGGTGGACGGCGAGGAGGTGCTCGACCAGGATCTCGACGACGGCCGGATCGACAGCGCCGACGCGGACCGCATCGCCTCTCAGGAGGGCGATGTGAGCTGAAACGGAGTCCAGGGGCCCGCGCAGATTCACCGAAGTGCTCGACGGTGCACTCGGGTGAGGCCCTCACAGCCTCGGCGCGGGCGGCCTCCTCGGAGAAACCCGTGCCCCGGGGCGGCGATCGCCGCCCCGGGGCACGGGTTTCTCGTCCGTCAGAGCTCGGAGCGACGCGCCCGCGCGCGCAGCCGGAGCATCGCCAGGATGCCGAGCCCGAGCATCGCGGCTCCGAACAGCGACGCCGACATCAGCGGCGCCGTGTCCTGTCCCGTCGCGGCCAGCGCACCCGCAGCCGCGCGTACGGTGACGGGCAGCTGAGCGAGGATCCGGTCGCCATCCCGCAGTTGGATGTGGTGCTCTCCGGGTGTGATGTCCGCCGGGATCGTCACGGTCGCACGCAGCGCGCCGTCGGTCACATCGACCGTGGCGAGTGCGCGATACGTGCTCGCGATGCCGATCTCCACCTTGGAGACATCGATCCCCTGCGCCGTCACCGTCACCGACTCACCCGCACGCACATCCGTACGCGACAGGACTGCGGTCACGTCGGAGCCGCCGGCCTCGCCCGGGTTTCCGGGGTTGCCGGGGTTGCCGGGGTTTCCGGGGTTGCCGGGGTTTCCGGGCTCGGTTCCCCCTTCAGCCGTGAAGGTCCAGTTGTCGACCTCCATGAGCTTCGAGTCCGCGCCGCCCTCGGGCTCCGCGAAGACGAAGAACACGTCGTGCTCCCCGGTCGCGCCGGTGACGTCGGCCGTCACGGTGGTCCACTCGCCCACGGTTCCGTCGACGGCGATCTCGCCGACGACGGGGCCGTCGACCTCGTCGAGGCGAACCTGGATCGACGCACCCTCGACGAGCGGCTTGACCCGAGCCGAGACCGATGCGGCACCTTCTCCGAAGTCGACCCCCGAGATTCCGGCGAAGTCGCCGTCGTCGATGGAGCTCAGCGCCATGTTGCCGCTGCCGTTGTGCTCGGGGAACTCGACCGACGCCGCATCCGTTGCGACCGTCTTCAGCCCGAGCTGCCATGCCAGCGTCTCGGCCTCGAAGGTGCGGTACGGGTCGAACGCCTCGACCTGCTCCACACCTGCGCGGGTTCCCTGAACAGGCTTGATGGTGCCGTCCTCGTTGAACTCGAGCTTGTCGATGTGCACCGACCGGTAGCCCTGGGTCGACCCAGGGGTTCCGAGTGCCGCCGCCCACGCCGCGCCACGCGTCTGAGCGTGGTACGTGAAGTACGTCTCGCCCTTGAACGTGAACATGTCGGAGTGGTTGTTGCCGCCGTTGCCCGCGCCGAAGAAGTTCGACTGGTTCTGGAACGCGACACCCGCGTACTTCGACGCCGGCAGGTTCATCGGGTCGTCGGTCATCATGTAGGCGATCGCGCCGGTGGGCGGGTAGACGCCCTCCTGCGGACGCACCTGGAAGTTCGACGAGTACGAGTAGTAGTACGTGTCGCCGCGCTTGAACATGCTCGAGGCCTCGAACATGCCGGGGCCGTCGATCTCCACGGGGTCGCCGTCGAGCGTCACCATGTCGTCCTTCAGCTTCACGACACGCGTCGACTTGGGGTTCTGCGGCCCCTGGACGTTGTCGCCCGAGCCGATCTGCGAGTTGCCGCCGAAGTACAGGTACGCCTGCCCGTCGTCGTCGATGAAGACCTCGGGGTCGAACAGCCACATCCCCGCCGGGAATCCCCCGCCGGCGATGTACTCGGGCGAGACGGTGTCCGGGATGATCTTCTTGCCCACCGGGTCGGTCCAGGGACCGAGGGGCGATCCGCCCACGACGACGGCGGTGCCAGTACCGCTGTCGCAGAAGTACAGGTAGACCTTGCCGTCCTTCTCGATCGCCGCCGGAGCCCACGAGTTGCGCGCCCACGGAGCTGCACCGCCCTCACGCGCGATCGGGACCGCGCCGTGGTCGACCCAGTTGACCATGTCGGAGGTCGACATGACGTTCAGGCGGGTGATGGCACCGTAACCGTTGGACTGCGTGGGCAGGCCGTTGGCGTCCTTGGTGTTCGCCTCGTACTGCTGGGTGTCATCCGTCGAGTAGATGTAGAGGCGGCCGTTGTAGATCAGGTGATGCGGGTCGGCGCCGAACTTGTGACCGACGAGCGGGTTGTGGTCGCCGATGGGCTTGGTCTGCACCTCCTCCAAGCTGCCGTAGGTCGGCGTCGCCGGAGCGTCAGCGATCTTGATGAGCGACATGTCGTCGACCTGGAAGTCCTGCAGAGCGCTCGATCCCCACGGCGTCTCCACGAAGAGCCAGTCCGCGGACGCGTGGCTCGCCGTGGCGGTGAACTCCTTGGAGAAGGTGCCCCACTCACCGCGCGTGTAGGTCTGACCGTTGTCGACGCAACCGTTGAAGTTGCTCGGGCAGAACGTGAAGTTGAACTGCTGGGTCGGCTCACCCTCGGTGTACTTCAGCTTGCCCCCGAGACGGTACGTGGCACCGGCTTCGAGCTTGCCCGTCACCGAGGCGAAGGGACCCGACTGGGTGTTGGTGCGACCGGTGACCTTGAGGGAATGTGCCCCGCTGGCTGCGTCATCGCTGAGCGCGAGCGTGCCGGAGCGCGGCGCGGTCCATCCGGTGAACCCGTCCACGAACCGGCCGTCGGGAAGCAGATTGCCGGCGACGGCGGGCGGCTCGGTCACGACGGGCGTGCCGGGGTCGGCGCCACCTGCCGTGGTCAGGGAGACATCGTCGATGACGAAGCTCTGCACGTTCGTGTTCCACGGTGTTTCGACGAACATGATGTCGTAGGTGGAGATCGCCGGGGTGAAGGTCTTCTCAAGGACCTTCCACTGGCCGGCGGTGACCGTGGCGCCGGTCACGACATCGCACTGGCTGCGCGAGCTCGTGCACAGCACGACGTTGAAGTTCTGCGTGGCCGCGCCCGCGTCGAACTTCACCGCGAGCGACAGGTCGTAGCTCTTCGCCGGGTCCAGGAGGCCGGTGACGGTGGCCGTCGGTCCCGACTGGAATGTGGTGCGACCGCTGATGGCGAGCGACTTGCTCCCCGACTTGGCGTCGTCGCTCTCGGCGAGCGTTCCGCCCAGGGGCGCGGTCCAGCCGCTGATCCCGGTCTCGAACGTGCCGTTCGCGATCAACGGGGTCGACGCCGCGTGGGCCGCGGGAATCGCGACCGCCGAGGACAGCGCGAGCGCGCCGATTCCCAGCAGCGCGCCGACTGTCCGTGGCCCGCGTGCGTGTGCACGGCGTGGGGTGCGTAGGGGTGGTCTCACGTCTTGTCTCCTTTGAGTTCGAGTGCCACCAGCGCCTCGTCTGCGAAAGCGCCGCTCCCGTCGATCTGTCGCCGGCCTCACCGGCCACGAACCCGGTTCCAACGCAGTGAGCCACCTTGCTCGCTGCACCCTGTCCGCGCACGGGAGGCCGCGGGACGCCGTCACCTTCACACGCAGGCTGGTCGCCGCTGTGAGGGGCCGACTCACCCTGCGTCGTCGGCGTCTGGTCGTCGGCGAGAACGCGAGGGTGGGGAACCGTTCGCAATGTTACCGGTACCATTAGCGCTAACACAATGGCTTCGCATAACAAACTCTCAGTTTCGACCGATTTTCGATCATCACACGCTGCCTTCGCGGCGTCCTGAGCGGCTCGGTATACGACAAGGCGAGGAAACCGACCGGACCTGCGACGGAATATCCCGGCGCGACCGAGGGGAGACGCCCCGCAGACTGCCGTACGGCCGGAGTCGGCGCTATCGTCGCCTCGTGATCTCTGCCCCGCTGGCGTTGCGAGACGTGTCGATCCGCTATCCGCGCGCCGGAGCGCCCGATCTCGTCATCATCGAGAACCTCTCCATCGATGTCCCCGCCGGACGCATGCACTGTCTCGCCGGCCGCAGCGGCTCCGGCAAGACGAGTGTGCTCAAGACGGCCGCGGGTCTCGTACGCCCGACCTCCGGCAGCGTGGCATGGTCGGGGGTCGTGGTCTCGGCACAGAGCGACGATGCGACGACGGCACTACGGCGCACCCACGTCGGCTACCTCGACCAGGGCGGCGTGCTGATCGACGGCCTGACCTCTCTCGAGAACGTGCTGCTGCCCGCCGTCCCCGACCGGCGCAGCCGCGATCTCGGGCGCAGGGCACGAGATCTCCTCGGCCGCCTCGGCGTCGGCGCACGGTCTCGGTCTCACCCGGGCGAGCTCTCCGGCGGCGAGCGCCAGCGGGTGGCGCTGGCGCGGGCGCTGCTGCTCGAGCCTCGTCTGCTGGTGGTGGACGAACCGACAGCGAGCCTCGATCGCCAGAACGCCGACGGCGTGATCGCGCTGCTGCGCTCGATCGCGGATGCGGGTACGGCCGTGCTCGTGTCGGCGCACGACCCCCAGCTCATCGACGCCGCCGACACCCGAACCGTGATGACATGAGAGCACGCGTGCCCCGCCGCGATCGCGCGCGCGCACCCCGCGCTCTCACCCGATTCCTCCGCCGGCGCCTGCGTCTCACCTCGCTCGCGCTCATCGGCATCGTGCTGGTGGCCGCATCCGGCTTGCAGAGCGCGTCCGCGGACGCACTGCGTGAGACGCTCGATGCCAACTGGCGCGGGGACTACGACATCCTCGTGACGGCAGGCGGCTCCTCACCGCTCAGCGGCGCGAGCGGGGGTCTGCTCGGCCCCGGCGCCCTGACCGATGCGAGCCTCGGTCACATCGCGAGCGCGGATGTGGCACGGGTCCAGGGCCTGGAGGGCGTCGAGGTCGCCGCTCCGATCGGCGCGTTCGCGACGCCCACGACCGATGTCGCGAAGGCGACGTTGCTCGTACCGCTGGACGGCTCCGCCACGGGGCCGCGCGCATACCGGGTGTCCACCACGCTGGTCATCGACGACGGCGTGACGCCGGCGCGCACCATCGATGCGAGCGTCGACATCGTCATCGACCAGACGGCGTGGGAGGGGTATCGCCAGCTGCAGGACGGCGAGAACCGACCGGTGCGCGCCGTCACCTCGGCCGGCGAGGTCGCCTACGGCGCGGAGACGGATGTCGACCGCAACGTTGCGTGGACGTTCGGCGGATGGGAATCGGCAGAACAGCCGCCAGCCGGCGAGGGGGTCGTGGCCCTCACGCTGCCGGTCGAAGCCGTCCGCACCGCGCATGTGGTGCTGGTCGACCCGGTCGCCGAGAAGAAGCTGCTCGGCGATGCCGGCGCCGTGATGGATCCGCTCATCGACACGAGCGCACTGATAGGCCGCCTGGGCGACAACTTCTTCGACCCCGCCGACCCCCCGTCGCCAGGCGATGACCTGAACACGCTGTTCGAGAAGGGCGTGGCAACCCAGCCCACACCGATCCTGACGCGAGCCGTCGATACGCCGGCCGCGCATCTGAGCGTGGCCCTGACTCCGCTGGACGCGCCGAACGACGAGCTGGCGGCGACCCTGGCGCGGGCGACGGCGGGCGATGATGTCTTCCCCGATCTCGACGCCGCGGGCACGGGCCCGACCACCACCCTGTACTCGGGTGAGCCCGGCGACGCCCTGTCCCCCCTCACCTTCGACAGCATCGACGTCCCGTGGCCCGGATGGACCCCGCCGCCGTCCGCACCCTATGCGCAGTACCCGATGTTCCGGCTCGCCGGCTCCCCCATCCTTTCGGCCGTGGATCCGCAGGCGACCACGCTCGCTCACGCCGTGTCGGCGGACGCGGCCGCCGACCAGAGTGACGCATCCGCGCCGCTGCTCCGGCTGCGCGCGACCGGGGAGTCCGACGGCGAGCTGCTCTTCTCGTCCCTGGCGCCCTTCCCCGGAACGGATGCGGGCACGGCCGGCCCGTACGAGACGAACACCTGGCCGGTCGGCACCTTCACCCCCGCCCAGCTGCACGAGGAGGGGTCGGCGCTCGGGCAGGTGGGGCTCGGATACGACGAGTCCGCACCGATCATCGCCGACGGCGCTGACGCCGCCGCCGATGGCACCGCGCTCCCCGCATCCTTCTCGGGGCTCGGGTTGAACACCTCCGGGGCCTTCGCGATCGCGGATCTGCAGAACGCGCAGTACCTGCACATGACCGATCCGGTCTCGTCGGTCCGGGTCCGCGTCGCGGGCATCGACGGGTACACCGCCGACGCCCAGGCCAAGATCCTCGACGTGGCGTCCCGCATCCGGGATCTGGGTCTGACCGCGACCATCGTGGCCGGGTCGTCGTTCGAGACCGTGCCGGTGGCGCTCGAGCCGCCGATGGGCACGCCCGGCGATGCGCAACCCCTCGTCGTGAATCAGGACTACTCGCGACTCGGCGCGGCCGCGATGGCATCCGAAGGCGTCTCGGGCACCAATCTGGCGCTGCTGGTGATGTCGATGCTCGCGGCGACCGCACTGCTGCTGTTCACGCAGCTGAGCTCGATCGCCTCGCGGCGGGCGGATGCGGCCGTCCTGCACCAGGTCGGGTGGACCCGCCGGCGCATCCGTGCCTGGTTCCTCTCCGAGGAGGCCGTCGCAACACTCCTGCTGGTCGCAATCGGTGCGCTCACGCTGCTGACCTCGGCCATGATCGAAACGGTCTCGTATCTTGTCGGGATCGCGGTGGCCGCGAGCCTCGTGGGATCCGCCGTGCTGGTGGCGCGCAGCGCGCTCGTGCGCACAGCCAGCGCCCGCCGAGCGCGTATCGGATCGGGTGCGGTCACGACACCGACCCTGCTGGGTCTGCGCAACGCCCGCACCAGCGGGGCCACGACGCTGGCGCTGGCCGCGGCTCTGGCACTCGTCGCCCTGGCCGCCTCGACCGCGGTCGCGGTGCTGATCGCGGGCCGCGCCGCCGCAGGAGAGTCGCGCCTCGGATCGTTCGCCGCGTCGCAGGCGCTCGTCCCGCAGGGCACCCTGATCGCCGTGACCCTCGGGGCCGCGTGCATCCTTCTGGTCGTCATCCGACGCCTCGGGCTCGAGCGACGCACGAGCGCGGAGCAGGCGCTGCGCGCGATGGGATGGCAGCGCACACACCTGCGGCGCGCAGCCGCCGCCGAGATCTTCACCGCGGCGGTGCCGGGCGTGATGGCCGGGGCAGCGCTCGCGACGGCGGGCGCACTCGCCTTCGCCCCCTCAGCCACCGTCGCGGCCGTCGTCGTCGGGACGATCGCCGCCACCGCCGCGGGACTGATCCTCGTCAGCGACGGGGCGCGGTCGTCGGGTCGGCCAGGATCGGCGCGAAGGCGAGTTCGGCGGGCCCGATGAGCATGAGGCGTGAGCGCAGCCGGGAACGCTCGAGGCGCACGACGCGCCCCTCCGCCCCCAGCGGATGCAGGCGCACCGCCGCCGACAGCCGCTCCCTGCTGACCGAGAGAAGCGAGCCCAGATAGCCCGAGAGCACCACGAGCTCAGGACTGAACGCGTTGACGAAGTTGGTCAGCGCGATCGAGAGCACATCGACCTGCCGCGCGACCTCCGCCATGACCTTCGGGTCGCGTGCGACCCCCAGTTCGACATCCAGTTCGTCCTCGTCGAGCCGTCGGCGTCCGAGCAAGGGCTCGATCAGGCTGAGATCCACCTCCGCCTCCAAGCATCCCCGCCGGCCGCAGACGCACCTGATGCCGCCGGGGTTGACGACCGTGTGACCGAGCTCGCCCGCGTAACCCGACGTACCGCGCAGCAGGGTGCCGTCCATGATGACCCCGCCTCCGATGCCGCGCAGCGAGCCGCCGAGGTAGAGCAGGTTGCGGGTCCCGCGGGCGACGCCGAAGCGCGTCTCCACCAGTGCGCCGATACTCGCGTCGTTGCCGGCGGTCACGTGCATGCCGAGCTTGTCGGACATCCGCGCGGCGATCGGTTCGTTCCGCCACTGCAGCGTCGGCGCCACCAGCACCGATCCGCGGGCATCGACCAGGCCCGGCACGGCGAGGCCCACACCGACCACGCGATAGTGCCGATCGATGTCGGCGCGCATCACGTTGATGAGATCGACGGCGAGCTGCACGAAGCGGCGCGGACTGACGGGCCGGGCGGTGTCGTGATGCAGGCGGGCGTGCACCGTGCCGCCGAGCCCGATGAGCGCGACCGTGACGCCGTCCGCATCCACGCCCACGCTGATGGCCGAGACCGCGTCGTCGACCTGCAGCTCCGAGATGGGCCGGCCCGCCTTGCCCGTCGAGGGCACCGCCGGCAGCTCCCGCACCAGAGCCGCGTCCATCAGCTCCGCGACGAGGCCCGTGATCGTCGAGCGGTTGAGACCCGTCTGGGCACTGAGCTGTGCGCGCGAGAGGGTGCCGTTCAGCCGGAGCTCCGACAGCACCGCCACGAGGTTCTGCCGGCGGACCGCGTCATTCGTGGTTCCACCCCCCGCGGAGCCCGCGGGGGGTGGAAGATCAGGCCCCGTCGCCACGGTCACCGCAGTCACCCGGCAATTCTGACACGGCGTCCGGCGGTCGCCCGGCGCGGGGCGCGGCGCTCACGCGCCGCCGCTGCGCCGCTTGTTGAAGATGTCGAAGGCGACCGCCAGCAGCAGCACGATGCCCTTGATCGCCATCTGCCATGCCGCATCCACGCTGAGGATCGACAGGCCCATGTTGAGCACGCCCATCACGAGGCCACCGATCACGGCGCCGACGACCGTTCCGATACCGCCCTGCACCGCTGCCCCGCCGATGAAGACGGCGGCGATCGCATCCAGCTCGTAGTTCTGACCTGCCGAGGCGACCGCGCTGCCGGCACGGGCCGTGCTCACCACGGCCGCGAGACCCGCGAGCACTCCCATGTTGACGAAGATGAAGAAGTTGACCCACCTCGTCTTGACACCGCTCATGACGGCGGCGAACAGGTTGCCGCCCATCGCGTAGATGTGCCGGCCGAACACCGTGCGGTTGAGCACGAACGTGTAGGCGAGCACGAGCACCGCGAGGATGATGAGCACGATCGGCGTTCCGTTGTACGTGGCCAGCGTCCACGCCGTCGCCATGATCGCCACGACAGCGACCGCGTTCTTCAGCCAGAACGACCACGCGACCTCGCGCGGCAGTTCCATACGGCGCAGTGTGGCGCGCGTGCGCAGCTGCTGAGCCACGAGCGCGACGGAGGCGAGCAGGCCCAGCACGAGGGTGAGCGCGTCGCGGTCCGCGACGTAGCCGAACACGGGCGGCAGCCATCCGGCGCCGATCGCCGTGAAGCCGTCGGGGAGTCCGCTGATCGTGCCGCCGGTGAGCAGAACGAGGGTGAGACCGCGGAACAGGAGCATGCCCGCCAGGGTCACGATGAACGCCGGTATCCCCACGAACGCCACCCAGAACCCCTGCCATGCGCCGACGACCGCGCCGACGACGAGGGAGAGGATGACAGCCGCCCACCACGGCAGCCCCCAGTTGTTCATGGAGATCGCCGCGATCGCGCCCACCATGGCCACGACCGACCCGACCGACAGGTCGATGTGACCGGCGATGATGACCATCACCATCCCGATCGCGAGGATCAGGACGTACGCGTTCTGCTGGATGAGGTTGTTGACGTTGCCGGGCATCAAGAGGCGGCCGCCGGTCATCACCTGGAACAGGACGATGATGATGACCAGGGCGGCCAGGATGCCGTACTGACGGAAGTTGATCCGGGCGAGCAGACCCCGCCTCTTCTTCGGCGGGGTGTCCACCGTCTGCGTCGACGCAGTAGCCATGTCAGTTCCTTCCGGCGGTCATGTGCCGCATGAGCGTTTCCTGGGTCGCATCGGCACGGTCGACCTCTGCCGTGATGCGCCCTTCGGAGATGGTGTAGATGCGGTCGGAGAGCCCGATCACCTCGGGAAGCTCCGAGGAGATGACGATGACCGCCTTCCCCTGCGCCGCGAGTTCGTTGATGATGCCGTAGATCTCGTACTTGGCCCCCACGTCGATTCCGCGAGTGGGTTCGTCGAGGATGAGCACGTCGGGTCCCGTGAACATCCACTTCGAGAGCACGACCTTCTGCTGGTTGCCACCGGACAACCTGCCCGTGATCGCCGCGACGCTGGGCGCCTTGATGTTCATCTTGTAGCGGTACGAATCGGCCACCTTGTACTCGCGGTACCGGTCGACGACCCCGAGCCGCGCCAGTCGCGCGAGCGCGGATGCGGAGACGTTGACCTGGATGTCGCCGATGAGGTTCAGTCCGTACTTCTTGCGATCCTCGGTGGCGTAGGCGATGCCGTGGCGGATCGCCGCATCCACCGTGCGCACGTCGATCCGCTCGCCGTTCTTGTACACCTCGCCCGAGATGCCGGTGCCGTACATGCGACCGAACACGCTCATCGCGAGCTCGGTGCGCCCCGCGCCCATGAGACCGGCGAAGCCGACGATCTCGCCCGCTCGCACCATGAAGGATGCGTCATCGATCACGACGCGCTCGGTGTCCACCGGATGGTGCACGGTCCAGTGCTCGACGCGGAACAGCTCCTCGCCGATGTCGGGCTCGCGCGGCGGGAACAGGCTGTTGAGGTCGCGGCCGACCATGGCGCGGATGATGCGCCCCTCATCCGTCTGCGGATCGTCCCTGCGCATCGTCTCGATCGTGCGTCCGTCACGGATGATGGTGATGCGATCGGCGATGCGCAGCACCTCCTTCAGCTTGTGGCTGATGATGATGCAGGTGATGCCCTGAGCGCGCAGCTGGTCGATGAGATCGAGCAGGTGGGCGGAGTCGTCGTCGTTGAGCGCCGCGGTGGGCTCGTCGAGGATGAGCAGCTTCACCTCCTTGGCCAGCGCCTTCGCGATCTCGACCAGCTGCTGCTTGCCGACGCCGAGCTCGAAGATCTTCGTCGCAGGGTTCTCCTTGAGGCCCACCCGCGCGAGCAGGGCCGCCGCTTCCCGGTTCGTCGCGTTCCAGTCGATGACGCCGCGCCGGGACTTCTCGTTGCCGAGGAAGATGTTCTCGGCGATCGAGAGGTACGGACTCAGCGCGAGCTCCTGGTGGATGATCACGATGCCGGCCGCTTCGCTGTCGTTGATCGAGCGGAACGCGACCTGCTCGCCGGAGAGGGTGATCGTGCCCTGGAAGCTGCCCGCCGGGTAGACGCCGCTGAGCACCTTCATGAGCGTGGACTTGCCCGCGCCGTTCTCGCCGCAGATCGCGTGCACCTCGCCGGGATAGACGTCGATGGAGACGTCCGAGAGCGCCGGCACGCCGTTGAAGGACTTGGAGATCCCCGCCATGCGCAGGATCGGTTCGGTCATGGTGTGTCCCTTCGCCGCCCGCGGGCGACGCTCGAGCGGCGGGGCGGGTGAGACCCGCCCCGCCGCGTGGATGGATCAGAGACCGACGTCGGAGGCCTTGAGGAAGCCGGAGTCGATGAGCTTCGACTGCACGTCGTCCTTCGTGACGACCTCGGGCGTCAGCAGGTACGACGGCACGACCTTCTTGCCGTTGTCGTAGGTCTTGGTGTCGTTGACCTCGACCTCCTTGCCCTGCGTGATCTCCTGGATCATCGTGAACACGCGGTCACCGAGCGCACGCGTGTCCTTCCAGACCGTCATGGACTGCAGACCGTCGAGGATGGCCTTGACGTTCGCCTTGTCCGCATCCTGACCGGTGATGATCGGGTAGTCCGCGCCCGCGGTGTAGCCCGCGGACTTCAGCGACGCCTCGATGCCGATCGCGAGGCTGTCGTTGGGCGAGAGCACCACGCTGACCTTCTTGCCGTCGCCGTAGAACGACGAGAGGCGGTTGTCCATCTCGGCCTGCGCCTTGTCGGACGCCCAGCCCTGGATGCCGATCGACGCCCACGCATCGTCGTTCGCAGGAGCCTTGCCGCTGGGAACGACCAGCTGGCCCTTGTCGATGTAGGGCTTCAGGACGTCCCACGCGCCGGCGAAGAAGAACTTCGCGTTGTTGTCGTCAGGGCTGCCGGCGAAGGGCTCGAGGTTGAACGGGCCCTTGCCGTCTGCAAGGCCCAGCTGCTTCTCGATGTACTGGCCCTGGAGCGTACCGACCTTGTAGTTGTCGAAGGTGGCGTAGTAGTCAACGTTCTCGCTGCCGTTGATGAGGCGGTCGTAGGCGATGACGGTCGCGTTCTGCGCCTTCGCCTCCTCGAGCACCGGGCCGAGAGTGGAACCGTCGATGGCGGCGATCACGAGGATCTTCGCGCCGCCGGCGAGCTGGTTCTGGATCTGGCTGATCTGCTGGTCGGTCTTGTTGTCGGCGTACTGCAGATCGACGGTGCAGCCGGCGTCCTTCAGCTTGGCCTGCAGCTGCTCGCCGTCATTGATCCAGCGCTCGAGACTGCGCGTGGGCATCGCGATGCCGACGTTGCAGTCGGTCGAGGCGGCGGCGCCGGACGGGTCGTCGCCGCCCCGCGTCGACGAACACGCGGCGAGGCTGATGGCGAGGGCGCCGACCGCCACGGCCGCAAGGAGCTTCTTCTTCATGTGATGTGCGTTTCCTCTCTGAATCGCAAGGCCGATAGCGGCGCGCCCGCACTGTCGCTGCGGCGGGCTCGGGGCTTCGTCGTCCCGGCTGATGACCGTCGGAATTATGACGGCTCCGTAAAATTAACCACCTCGGCTGATTTTGTCTAGAGGCACAACATAAATGCGTGGGAGCGATCTCTCCCCGAGGGAGGACCACGCACGCGCGGAGACAGCGAGCCGCTACTGGTTGCGGAAGGCGTCGTCGAAGGAGGCGGTGGGAGTGGGCCAGAGCAGGCTCCGGACGAACTCGACCGCTTGGGCGGCGCCGTGGCGGCGGTCCATGCCCGCGTCCTCCCACTCGATGGAGATGGGGCCGGTGTAGCCGATGGCTTCGAGGGCGCGGAAGGAGTCCTCCCAGGGCACGTCGCCGTGACCGGTGGAGACGAAGTCCCACCCCCGGCGAGGATCCCCCCACGGCAGGTGCGAACCCAACACGCCCGCCCGACCGTTACGGGGCCGCATCCTGGTGTCCTTGCAGTCCACGTGATAGATCCGGTCCTGGAAGTCCCAGATGAACCCGACCGGATCGATGTTCTGCCACATCATGTGCGACGGATCCCAATTGAACCCGAACGCGTCGCGGTGATCGATCGCCTCCAGCGCCCGCACAGAACTCCAATAGTCGTAGGCGATCTCACCCGGATGCACCTCGTGCGCGAACCGCACCCCCTCCGAATCGAACACGTCGAGGATCGGATTCCACCGCGCCGCGAAATCCTCGAACCCACCCTCGATCACCGAGGCCGCAACCGGCGGGAACATCGCCACATACGGCCAGATCGACGACCCGGTGAACCCGACGACCGTGTCCACACCGAGCTTGCGGGCCACCCGCGCCGCCCGCTTCATGTCCTCCGCCGCCCGCTGACGCACACCCTCCGCGTCACCATCACCCCACACGTACTCGCGCACGATCGCCTCATGACGAAAATCGATCGGCGCATCACACACCGCCTGACCCGCCAGATGATTCGAGATCGCGAACACCCGAAGTCCGTACCGGTCGAGAATCTCCCGCCGCGACGCGACATACGCATCATCCACATCCGCACGACGCAGATCCAGATGATCACCCGACGCCGCGATCTCCAACCCGTCGTAGCCCCAGGATGCGGCGAGGCGCGCGACCTCCTCGAACGGAAGATCCGCCCACTGACCGGTGAACAAAGTGACGGGATGCGTGTTCATCGGCTCTCCTCTGGGGTCCGGCTTCTGTCGGCATCCTGTCACAAGTCGCACACCCATCCGGCGAATCACAGAGAAGGAAGAGCAGAACGCGTGTGATTTACTACCCCTATGACGGACGCGGGCAGGGCCCTGGGGAGCACTCCCGCCGGCGCCGGCGACATCTTCCAGCTCCTCCTGGACGGTCACGCGCGCACCAAAGCGGACCTGGTACACCTCACGGGCCTGGCCCGCTCGACCGTGTCATCGCGCGTCGACGCCCTGCTCGCTTCGGGACTGGTCTCCCCCGCCGGAGAAGCAGCCTCGACGGGCGGACGGCCTCCCTCGCGCGTGGCGTTCAATCCGCGCGCGGGACTCGTGCTCGCGGTCGATCTCGGCGCCTCCCACGCGACCATCGCCGTCTCCGATCTGAGCGGTCGGATCCTCGCGACGGTCACGCATCCGATGGACATCGCCAGCGGACCGGTCGCCGTCCTCGACCACGTCGCCGAGCAGGGCACGGCACTGTTGGAGGATGCGACTCTCGCCGCCATGCCCCTCGCGGGGGTCGGAATCGGCGTGCCGGGTCCGGTCGAGCACTCGAGCGGACGCCCCTACAACCCGCCGATCATGCCCGGGTGGGACCGTTTCGACATCCCGTCCTACATCCGGCGCACGTTCGACGTCCCCGTCTTCGTCGACAACGACGTCAACCTCCTGGCGCTGGGCGAGCAGGCGGCGAGCTTCCCGGAGACGACCGATCTGATCTTCGTGAAGGTCGCCACCGGCATCGGCGCCGGAATCATCGCGGGCGGCCGCTTGCAGCGCGGCGCTCAGGGGTCCGCGGGCGACATGGGTCACGTACGCGTGCCTCACGTGAGCGCGTCACGCGGCCGCCGTGTGGAGGAGCTCGACCTCGAGGACCTCGCCAGCGGAAGCGCGATCGCCGCGACGTTGCGTGCCCAGGGCGTCGAGGCCGAGACGAGTCAGGACGTGATCGAGCTCGTCCGCGCCGGCAACGCGGCGGCCATCGATGCCCTGCGCCAGGCCGGACGCGACGTCGGCGAGGTGCTGTCGACGGTCGTCAACCTGCTGAACCCCTCCGTCATCGTGCTCGGCGGGAGCATCGCCCGCGCCGGGGAGCACCTGCTCGCCGGCGTGCGCGAGGTGGTCTACCGCCGCTCCATCCCGCTCGCCACCCAGCATCTCGCGATCGTGCAATCACCCACCGCCGAGCGCGCGGCCGTACTCGGCGCGGCCATGCTCGTCGTGCGCGAGGTGCTCTCTGCCGAGAACGTCAACATCCGGGTTGCGCAAGCCGCGGACTGACGCCGCCGTGTAAGCCCTGAGTGCCGCGCACGTCCAGCCCTTCCTTCGGCGGGCGGCCAGCCACCAAGGTGGACAACGTGGACATCACGGATGAAGTCGGCACCTGGGTCGCGCAGCAGCGGTGGTACGCCGGGAAGAGCCATGAACCGCGCTTCCGCGTGCTCGATGCCCAACCCGCCCCTGCTGCCACCCGCTATCTGCTGATGGACGACGCCGGCACGCTCCCTGCGCTGTATCACGTGCCCGTCGGCGTCGTCTCGCACACGAACGAGGGCGATGACGTGATCGGGCGGACGGTCGACGGGCTCCTCGTGGATGCGGCGCGCCAGAGCGCCTTCGCGATCGGCACTCTCGAGGCCATGGGCGTCGACGTGAGTCACGTCACAGGCTCGCGGGTGCTGGCGGTCGAGCAGTCCAACACGTCGATCATCTTCGAGAAGGACGGCCGCCCGTCCATCATCATGAAACTCTTCCGCACCCTCCACCACGGGGAGAACCCCGACGTCACCGTACAGCGGGTGCTGAGCGCCGCCGGGTCGCCGTACGTCCCCCGGTTCTACGGCAGCCTGGATGCGGAGTGGCCGGATGTGGGGCGCGAGTCCGGGGTGGCTCGCGGCACGCTCGCTTTCGCGCAGGAGTTCCTCCGCGGCGTGCGCGACGGCTGGTCGGTGGCACTGGAGGCGGCGCGCGAAGGACGCGACTTCACCGAGGCCGCTCGCGACCTGGGGACGGCGGTGGCCGGGGTGCACGGCGCTCTCGGTGCGACCCTCGGCGCATCCGCTCCCGACTCGGATGCGGTCGCGGCCGTGGGCGTCGCCTGGCGGCGGCGACTCCGGATCGCCGCCACGGAGGTCCCGGCGGTCGCCGACCGGCTCACCGCGATCGAGGGGGTCTATCGCGCCGCACTCGAGCGACCATGGCCACTCCTGCAGCGCATCCACGGGGACCTGCATCTTGGACAGGTACTCGCCGTTCCCCACGGCGGCTGGCGCCTCGTCGACTTCGAGGGGGAGCCGCTGCGACCGATGACGGAGCGGGCGATCCCCGACCTGCCGCCGCGCGACGTGGCGGGCATGCTGCGCTCCTTCGACTACGCGGGGGCGGTCGGCGAGGCGCCCGACGCCGCGGCGTGGTCCGCCGCCTGCCGCAGCGCATTCCTCGATGCGTATATGAACGCGCCGGGCGCCGTCGCGCTCGACCCCGTTCTGCTGCGCGCCCTCGTGCTCGACAAGGCCGTCTACGAGTCGATCTACGAGGCGCGAAACCGCCCCGACTGGCTTCCGGTGCCCCTCGCAGGCATCGACGCGGCGCTGGCCGGCTGACTCAGTCGACCTCGGGATCGGCCTCGGGCGCCCGGAGCATCAGGAACCGCGCGCCATAGGCGGGCAGCGACACCGCGAAGCTCTGCAGGTCGTCCACACGCCCCGCATCCTCGCCCGTCGCGGCGTCCGTCACGTCGCTCTGCGGCAGCAGATGCTCCGAACGCACCGTTCCGACGATCGGCTCGGCGGAGAAGTTCAGCACGGTCACCTGCATCGGCGCATCGGCGGCCGCATCCCCGTTGTCGAGTCGATGCACGAGGACGAGCATCGCCGCGTGCGCCACCTCCGGCACATCCACCTGGGTCGCCGTCGCGATGCCCGACTCCCGGCGCAGGTCCAGGATGCCGGCGAGGCGGTTAGCGAAAGAGTCGGCGTCGTCGAGCTGCGCGGGCAACGGCCCGTAGAGGGCTCGGCCGCGCGGCATTCCCGCCGCCGAGCGCGTGGCGGCGGGATCGGCATCGAGCAGGTCGTGCGCACCCCGCTCGATCCAGCGCGTGTCACCGGCCGAGATGAGATCGGCGACCTCGTCGGCGGGGACGGTCAGCATCCCGACCAGGTCCCAACCGGAGAGGGCGAAGACACCGGGCTGCCACGCGTTGTACGCGCAGAGGAGGAGGTGGGCGTCGCGGATGACCGGCACGTGCTCGTCACGGACGTCGTCGAGCCGCTCGATGCCCTGCGTCGCCGCGATCAGCGACGCCGAGGTGCAGGCGATCCCGTTCTGCGTGAAGACGCGGTTGTAGTCGGCGGTGCCCGTCAAGTGCTCGGTGAGCTCGGCGCGCACGAGTTCCGCGAGCTCGGCGCCTGAGATCTCATGTCCGCGGAATCGGTAGAGATCTTCGGCGTGGCGGGTAGCCCAGTGGACCAGCTCGTAGGTGAGCTCGTCGTGGTTCTGGAGCCCGTGGACGAGCTGCACCGGCGCGACACCCAGCTCGAGCGACGAGGTCAGAGCGAGCCGCAGGAACTCGGTCTGCCCCGTGGCGAGCGCATGGTGGTAACCGGGCCGTCCGATGAAGTCGTACGAGAGGTCCGCGCCGACGGCTCCGGTGTCGCGGATGTCCTCGATCGTCAGGTTCAGCTCCTGGAAGGTGAAGCCGCCGACCTTTCGCACCATGCCCGCGATGATGTGGTTCGCCGCGTGCGAGAGCGGGTGCCCCTCGGACCATGCCGGCAACCCTTCCGCGCTCTTCTCCACGCCGAGGAAACCGTTGGCGTCCAGACGCAGCGCACTCGTGCCGAGCTCCCCGAGCGAGTGCAGGGCGTCGCCGATCACCAGCCGCATCCCGGCGAAGGTCGGATCCAGCCAGTTGATCGAGGGCTGTCCCTGCTTGAAGTAATGCAGGTACACCCAGCGGCGGGTCGCGCCGTCGGGGCCGATGACGGGCGCGGTCGTGCTCCAGTTGGTCTCCTTCACCCCGGGCGTGTAGAAGATCACGCGCTGCAGGGCGCCGATGATGTAGCCGCGCTCTGCGAGCTCGTGCTCGGTGGCGGGGTCGAGGTTCACGCTGTCGACGCCGTCGGGCACATCCGGCAGCAGCGACCAGTCCTCCCGCGGGATCTCGACCATGTGATAGATGCCCGGGTAGTCCTTGAAGCCCATCTCTGCCAGGCGGAAGTCGGCTCCCTTGCCCGTGTGACCGGGAACGATGTCGTCGATGACGCTGCCGCCGTACGCGTCGGCGACGTCGCAGAGCGTGCGGAACTCGTCCTCGGTTCCGAAGGCGGGGTCGATCGCGGTGCTGATGCGGTCGAAATGGCCGTCGACGCTGGGGGTCTCCCCCCAGCCCGCGATGCCTCCGGCGCGCTTGACGGGTCCGGTGTGGATCGCCGTGATCCCGATGCGCTCGAAGACCGCCCACAGCTCCTCATCCCCGAGAGCCGCCAGGAAGGACTGGCCCGGGCGGGTGATGAGCGAGATCGGATAGGCCGTGAACCACACGTCGCTCGTGGCGATCGCCCGGCGCGCATCGGGACGGGCATAAGGATTGCGCCACATCGCGGGCTGGCCGGAGAGCTGTCGAGCGAGAACGTCCGCGTCCTTGAGCATCGACTGCCGCACGAGCCACTCGACGTAGGACGGATTCGTGCCGTTGGCGGTGCGCGGATCGGTGCGGATGCGGCGGACGCTGCCCCCTCGGAACTGGTCACGCGGGCGAAGCCGCCGCGGACGAGCCGGATACCGCTGTTCGTCGTAGCTGATCTCGGCGGCCTCGAGCTCGCCCTCGCCCGCCTCCGCGGCCATCTTGGGCAGGTCGATGGGGCCGGTGTAGAGGTCTTCGGGTCGGTCGTCGTCGCGCGCCATTCCTCCACGGTAGAGATTCCGCCCGCTCGCCACGAGCACTGGCGCGTATCTGCCGGAACAACTATGGGTGCGCGCCCGAGGGAGGAGGACGCTACGCCGACGCCTCCATCGCCTCCGGAGGTCGCTCGGCCTCGGCGGTCCCCGACGGCAGGCGAAGGGTGAAGGATGCTCCCTCCGCCACGTCGTCGGCCGTCAGCGAACCGCCGAGCGCCGCGGCCAGGGTGCGACTCACCGCGAGCCCGATCCCCGTTCCCGGCACAGCGCTCTCGCGGGCCGCGGACGCCCGGTAGAACCGGTCGAAGATGCGTTCCAGATCCCTTCGGTCGATGTGCGACCCGGTGTTCGCGACGGTGATCCAGACGGTCTCCGCTCCTGCGCCCGCGACCACGCGCACCTCGTCGCCCTCGCCCGAGTACTTCACTGCGTTCGAGACGAGGTTGCCGAGGATGGCGACCAGGGCGGCACGATCCGACCGCACGAGCGCATCCTGCTCGATGTCGACCGTGACCGTGCGCAGCTCCAGCTCGGGCGTCACGCACGGGTCGACGACCTCCGCCACGACCGAGCGAAGCGAGATGTCCGTCATCTCCAGGCGCGCAGACGAATGAAGGCCGTCGAGGAACCGATTCGACAGCGCGAGCAGTCGGTCGGCGTTGCGGGCGATGACATCGACGTGCGCGCGCGAGTGGGTCGGCAGCGGTTCGGACAGGAGGAGCTCGGCATATCCGATGATCGCGTTGAGGGGCGCGCGCAGTTCGTGCGACAGCGTGGCCAGCGCGTCTTCTCTCTCCCGCCCGCGGCGCAACTGATCGGTGATGTCCTGGGCGACGATCATCGTCCCCAGACTCGACCCGTCCGAGGCCGTGAGGCGCAGAGCGGTGGAGATCAGGGCGAGCTGCTCACCCGGCGGGCCGATCCAGAGCAGTTCTCCCTCGACCGCCTCTCCGCTGATGGCACGCCGGAGTGCCTGATCGGCGGGGGCGACGGGAGTCACGCGGTCGGCGGCGTACATGTGTGCACAGACGCCCGTCGTGGAGTCCAGTCCCGCGAGCTCTGCGAAGGCGCGCGAGCGGCGGTTGGTGATCAGGGCGCGCCTGTTCTCGTCCAGCACGACGACGCCGATGTCGGCGGTCTCGGCATAGCTGCGCAGAACGGCACCGAGACGCTCGATCTGCTTGCCACTCGCGCTCTCGCGCTCGCGCGCGTCGCTCAGCAGTGCCTGGAAGTGTCGATTCGTCTCCACGAGGATGCGGGCGACGACCACGAAGACAGGCATGACGATGGCGAACAGCAGCACGCTCGCCCAGTTGGCCGCGGTGAGCGCGACCTGCGTGAGCAGCGGCGGCGCGAGGATCGCGACGTAGACGCCCACGAGCCCGGCACCGGCTCCCCACCTGCCGCCGATCGTCGCGAGCCATACGGCGGGGAAGGCGGCGAGGGCGGCGATCGCACGGACGTCGTTGTACATGGACAGGGCGAGGCAGATGCTCGCGACCAGGTCGGCCCCCGCGATCGCCGACTGCCGCGAGAAGGGCCACCGCTCGAACGGCAGCGCGAGAGACATGGCGGTCGCGGCCGCGACGAGCAGGTAGCCGAAGACCGCCAGCAGCGGCTGCTCGGGCATGACCCCCAGAATCGCGGCGACGACCGCGAGCAGCACGAAGGTCGCGACGATCGCCGACTGCGTCTGCACGAAGAGATACACCCTCGCGCGCCATGCCGCAGCGCTGTCGGAAGCCACCCCTCCTCCGATCTGCCCGTCCCCACGACGGAACGCTTCCGTCCCCACGACGGAACGCCTGAGAGTAGCGCGTCCACCCCGATCGGCGCGCCTCTCTTCTCGCGCAGAAGGCCAGGGTGTATGTCCCCCGAGACGTGTCGAGCGCAATCTCGTCAGGTGTCCGGCGACCGGATGCGGGAACTCGGCTTGACTCGCCGCGAAGCCGCCCTCACCGCCGGCGGACACCGCGTGAAACGGAGACAGCCATGAGCAGCACACCCACCTTCGACCCGTCCGATTTCCTCATCGTTCCCGCCAAGACGTTCGAGCAGCTCGAGGTCGGGGACGTCTTCCGCGCCCCCAGCCGCACGCTGACGGACGCCCACGCCTCGGCGTTCCAGGCCGTCTCTGCCGACAACCACCCGATCCACTACGACGAGGAGTACGCCAGAGCGCACGGACACAGCGCTCCCGTGGTGCACGGCCTTCAGGTGCTGGCCTTCACGGCGCCGGGCGCGACGCTCTTCCCGCACTACATCGGCGACATCTTCATCGCGTTCACGAGCGTGAGCGCGCGCTTCCTGGGCGAGGTCCACGCGGGCGACACCCTCTACCCGCAGCTGGAGATCATCGATCTGTCCGAGGTCGACGGCGCGGGACAGGTCACGACGCGTGCCACCATCCACAATCAGCGCGGTGACCTCGTGCTCGACGGCAACCACACGTACCTGCTCACGCTCACACCGCAGGCCGGCTCATGAGCCTGCGCCGCTCGGAGATCATCGGCGTCGGGTGAGCAGCGCGTGCACGGGCCCCTCGACGCCCCTGTGGAGAACCACGGCGAGGGCCGATGCCGCGGCGAACGCCAGAACCGCAGCTCCGAGCGCACCCGCGTCCGTGCGCTCGGGAGTCAAGAAGCCGAGCACGCACTGGAGTACCAGAAGATGCACCAGGTAGAAGGCGAAGGATGCCGCACCGAGCTTCTGCAGAAGCGACGACGAGAGCCAGGAGCCTCGCCCGTCGAGGTCGGCCGTGGCGAGCGCCACGACGAGGAGCACGAAGCCGAGACTGGTCGCCGAGGCCGCACCGAACGGCGTCTCTCCGAGGAACGAGGCCGCGATGTATCCCCCGAGCGTTGCCGACAGCGGGAGGATGAGGCCGCGCAGACGCCAGCCGTGGCCGCGCACGAGACATGCCGCAGCGATACCTGCGATGAACTCGACCAGGCGCACCGGTGGAAAGCTGTACGGCGAGATCCCGGGCGCCGCCAGAGCGACCACGGGCGCGACCCAGGTCGCGGCGAGACTGAGCGCGAGGATCGTACGCGTCACGGTGACGCCGCGCGCGGCGATGACGCGGATCAGGAAGGGCGCACAGAGGTAGAAGAACACCTCGCACGCCAACGACCACGAGACCGGATTTCCCGTTTGCCACCAGGGCGACCACCAGGAGTTGACCAGCAGCAGGTTGGCGACGAACGAGCGCGGATCAGTTGTGCGGATGGCAGGGAACACCGTCGCGCCGACGCAGACCGCCAGCGCGACGCCGACGAGGTGCAGCGGATAGACCCGCGCGAATCGTCGCAGGTAGTAACGACCGATGCCCGTCGGGCGGTAGGAGTAGGCGAGCACGAACCCCGAAAGGATGAAGAACAGCGACACGGCCGTCGATCCCGCGCCGGAGAAGACCGACAGCAGCGTCTGCGCAGGCCCGTCGAAGTACTGCATGTTCCGCAGGTGGTAGACGAAGACCGCCGTCGCAGCCACCCAGCGCAAGCCGGTGAGCGATCCGAGCGACGCGGTCGCCACGGGACGACTCGGTGCACCGATGGGCGCGGGGGAAGCGAGCAGCGTGGTCATGGCACGAGCCCACTCGTCCGGGTGTTGCGGGAACGTTCGGCGCCCGCTTTACGCTGCGTTTAGGTGGGCTGTGTTCGACTTGCCGAGGAGGTGACCGCCGGTGCGCGTACTGATCGTCGAAGACGAACCGCTTCTCGCGGATGCGATTCACCGTGGGCTGCGTATCGAGGCGATCGCCGCCGACATCGCCAGGGACGGCGCCCGCGCAGTGGATGCAGTCGCCGAGACGAGGTACGACGTCGTCGTGCTGGACCGCGACATCCCGATCATCCACGGCGATGACGTCTGCCGCCGGATCACGACGATGAGCGACGCCCCGAAGGTCCTCATGCTGACCGCATCGGCGGCGGTCAGCGAGCGGGTCGCGGGGCTGGCGATCGGCGCCGACGACTATCTGACCAAGCCCTTCGACTTCGACGAGCTCGTCGCCCGCATCGCCGCCCTCTACCGCCGCTCCGGAGCCGCCCTTCCACCGGTACTGGAAGCGGGCGGCCTCCGTGTCGACACCTTCCGCAGGGAGGCGTACCGAGACGGGCGGTTCCTTCACCTGGCCCGCAAGGAGTTCGCCGTGCTGGAAGTCCTCGTCCGCGCGGATGGTGGCGTCGTGAGCGCAGAACAGTTGCTGGAGCAGGCATGGGACGAGAACGCGGACCCGTTCACGAACACGATCCGCGTGACCGTCTCGACCCTTCGCAAGAAGCTCGGACTCCCCTCTCTCGTCGAGACCGTTCCCGGGGCGGGTTACCGCATCCTCCGTCCGTCGACGCGAGCGGCCACGACATGATCGCCTCGCTTCGTCTTCGCACCGTCCTGACCCTGGTCGCTGCCGCCACGGCGGCCATCGCCGCGGCGTTGATCGGGCTGACGACGCTCTTAGTGCTGACTACTCGCGCCGTCCCCAGCACGGTCCAGGAGTCCGAGGGCTCGGTCATCTACGACAACGCCGTGACCGTCGGCCAGATGACCTCGCTCATGTTCGGGGTGGTCCTGCCCGTCGGCCTGCTGCTCATCGGCATCGTCAGCGTCGCGACGTGGTTCCTTCTCGGTCGCCTGACCCGTCCGTACGCGGATGCCGTCGCGACGCTCAGCGAGGCGGAAGCAGAGCAGGTCCTGGACGTACGACTTGTTCCGCCGAGCGGCCCGGCCGAGACACGTGAGCTGTTCGCCGCCGTCAACACGCTCCTGGATCAGGTGCAGGCCAGCGCGGAGAGTGGAAACCGCTTCGCCGCCAATGCCTCGCACGAGCTGCGTACACCGCTCGCGACCTCTCGCACCCTGCTCCAGGTCGCCCTGCGCGATCAGCCCTCCGATGAGGCAGCGGTCACGTTCCGACGCCTCCTGTCGGTGAACGATCGTATGATCTCCATCACGAGCGCCCTGCTGGAGCTCGCGTCCGCCGAGGCTCATCTGAACATGACGGACGTCGACCTGCGCGAGCTCGTCGCCGGACAGATCAGCGAACTCGAACCCGATATCCGCGAGCGTCGCCTCAAGGTGAGGCTCCGCCTCGACCCGGTGCAGGTCACCGGGAACCCGCAGCTGCTCGGGCAGCTGCTGTCGAACCTGCTCCGCAACGCGGTTCTCCACAACCGCGACGGCGGGACCGTGGCCGTCTCGCTCACCGCGGCGGGAATCCCCGTGCTGGCCATCGAGAACGACGGCGAGCACATCCCGCCGGAACAGCTGCAGACGCTCGCCGAGCCGTTCACCCGGCTGCACGCGCGCACCACCGCGAAGGGGCACGGGCTGGGCCTGTCGATCGCGCAGCGGATCGCCGAGCTGCACACGGTGGACCTGTCGCTGAGTTCTCGACCGTCGGGCGGCCTTCTGGTGACGCTCCGGTTCCTCGGCGGCTCGACGTCGGACGAGCGGTGACGCGACGAAGCGCTCGCGCGGCCCTGTGGGCGGCGAGCGTCTGCGCCGCGGCGGCCATCGCGACGACGGCGGTGATCGCCGGCATCCCGACGCCCAGAGACGCCTCCGCGACCGTCGTGATCGGCGCCTCGATCTCGCAGGGCTACCGCGCCACAGCCGGACACGATTGGCCGAGCCTCGTCGAACGAGCAGGCGACGCTGCGGCCCGCGGTTGCCAGCTGGTCAACCGGAGCATCAGCGCCACCCGCTTGCTCGAGTCCTCTCCGGATCTACCGAGCAGCCTGTCCCGCCTGCAAGAGGACGCATTGTCGATCCCCGGCGTCCGCAGGGTCATCCTGACCGACGTCATCAACGACATCCAAGCGGTACCCCACGAGTACAGCGCCGACGACATCCTCGCCGGCATCCGTCACTTCGCGGAGAAGGCTCATGCTGCGGGCGTCCTGACCGCAGTGACGACGCTCACGCCGTTCGGCGGGTTCGATCGTTGGGATCCGGCCGGCGAGCAGACACGCGTCGATGTGAACGCGGCGCTTCGCTCGGGTCGGATCGCAGGTGTCGATGTCATCGACTTCGACGCCGTGCTCGCCGATCCTGCCGATCCCACCCGCATCCTTCCCGCCTTCGACTCGGGTGATCATCTGCACCCGAACGACGCGGGCCAGTCCGCTCTGGCGGATCTCGTGGGCGGCACGGCTCCCCTCTGTTGATCCGCGTGCAGGCCCGCGCCGATCGGAGCAGCGCCTGCACGCGATCGGTGTTCAGTCAGCCGGCACGAGATCGAAACGCTGCGATGCTGCGTGGGGCGTCGGCACAGGGGACTCGTTCGGTGCCGGCTCCGGAACGACGTAGAGGCCCGTCGGCCCGCTTGCGGTGTAGGCGAGGGCTTCCAGCCATGCCCGATTCAGAGCGGGCTCACGTGTGCCGAAGAACTTGAACTGCACGTTGGCGTTCGGGTGCAGCCAGACCGAGGTCCGCCCGCTGCCGAGGCTCACGTCTTCCTTCCACGTGAGCGCGAACGATTCGTTGCGGCGCAGTTTGGTGAAGATCACCTGCTGAAGGTGAGCCAAGGTGCGGTCTTCGAACTCCGCCTTCGTGTACTGGTCGTAGATCAGCTTTCCCATGATGGACTCCGGCCTGCCAACGCGAAGTGAGCGACGATCAGCCGTTTGACGATGGTTCAGACCTGAGAAATCGACACGCTCCGAGCGGGCGGTTGACGAGCCACGATCCTCCGGATGGCTCCGGTGCGCAACCCCACCCGCCGATTCGGGGTTACGTCAGGAGCGAAACGGCTCCGCGACCTCCCAGTCAGGGCCGACGGCGATCAGGACATCGGCCATCGCGTCCGCCCAGTTCTCCGCGTCGACCTCGACGCCGTGCCCGTAGCGCTCGCCCGCGATCGGCTCGATCAGTTGCACGGGGACGACGAAACGCATCCCCCGTTTCTACGCGAACGCGGCGTGATCCTCTCAGTGCCTTGACGCTGGGAGGTGGAGCGCCTATGGGGCGATGTCGTCATCCTGGAAGGGCCCCACGCGTCCTGCGCATCACCAGGGCGACCAGGAGCGCATCGACCACGATCCACGCTGTCCAGGAGAGTGCCATGTAAGACCAGTAGCCCGCGCTGCTCGCCTCTGAGAGCGGCGCCATGAAGTTGTACTGCACCATCTGGAAGAGATTGTTGAACAGCGCATGCGCGAACACCGCCGGCCAGACGCTGCCCGACAGATAGCGCAGCGCACTCACCAGAACGGCGGCGAGGAGCAGATCGACAGTCTTCGACACGACGTCCCGTCCCTCGAGCTCGCCGGCAGAGGCGTACGCGAGCGTGAGGGGAAGATGCCAGAGCGCCCACAGCGCCGCGATCAGAGCCGTGGTGAACGCGAAGCCCTTCGGGGCGAGCAGCGTGGTGAGGTATCCACGCCAGGCCAGCTCCTCCCCCGCAACGGGAATCATGAAGATCAGCGAGACGGGCAGCGTCAACAGGACGGCGAGAGCGGCGCCGTCCGCCCACCGGAGTCCGATGAGCCCTGCGGCGCCCGCGACGACGACCGGCACGACGCAGACCACCACGAGGGCGGCGAACGCGAGCAGCGACGTGCGGATGATGGCGGGTCCTCTGCCGCGCAGCCCCACGGCCGTCGCGGATGCCATGGTCCAGGAATGTCCGGTGGGAACGATCGCCGAGCGGTGGCGTCTGCGGTGGATGCCGTGCAGGATCAGGACGGCGGCGAACGGCATCCACTGCAGCATCGGCGTCGACCACGTCAGGTACGTCGGGTCGGCGCCGGCGAACACGGGCAGCGTGGCGACCGTGACCGCGCCCATCACGATGACGGCGAATGCGGCGACGAAGGGGAGGATGCGGGGGCGTCGGGAATCTGCGGATGCAGGGGGTCGAGGGGTCACGCGTCGACGCTAGGAGAGCTGCAGCGCCGTCGAACATGGGGGAAGCCGCAGCACCGGGCGCGGAAAACCCGAAACACGAGCCGCGAAGAGTCGGCGTCGCAGTCCCGTAGAATTGTTGACGGCGCGTCGGGAAGTCTGGTCGACACTTCTGTCGAACGACCCCCGAGGAGCCTCATGTCGCCCGAGCCGCCGATCCGTGCACCCCGCTGGCCGGGGGCTGCCGAAGTCCAGCGCGTGACCCGCCTGCTGCGAAAAGAGGCGGTGGGGGGCGCACTGCTGGTGCTCGCCGCAGCGGCCGCCATCATCTGGGCGAACTCCCCCGCATCCGAGACTTACTTCGCCCTGCGCGACTTCCGGTTCGGGTACGAGCCGTGGCATCTCGAGCTCAGTGTCGGCGCGTGGGCCGCCGACGGCCTGCTCGCGATCTTCTTCTTCATGGTGGGCCTGGAGCTGAAGCGGGAGATCGTCGCCGGCGACCTGAGGCGTTTCAGCACCGCCATCGTGCCGATCACCGCCGCCGTGGGCGGCGTCGTCGTCCCGGCGCTCATCTACGTGGGCATCGTCTGGACGCAGCCGTCGCTCCTGGAGGGCTGGGCGATTCCGACCGCCACCGACATCGCGTTCGCGGTGGCCATCCTCGCGCTCGTGGGCTCTCATCTGCCGGGGCCCCTGCGGATCTTCCTTCTGACGCTCGCCGTGGTGGATGACCTCATCGCGATCGGGATCATCGCCGTGTTCTACACGAGCGACATCCAGGTGGTCCCCCTGGTCGTGTTCGCGGCGCTGGTCGTGGTCTACGGTGTCATCGCGCAGCGCGGCCGCGCGTTCTTCGCTCGGCATCCCTCGGCCGCGTGGCTCATTCTGCTGCCGATCGGGTTCGTGGCCTGGGCGTTCCTGCACGCGTCGGGGGTGCACGCCACGATCGCGGGCGTGGCGCTGGCGTTCACGATTCCGGTTCGCGCATCCCGACGCGGTGCGGGCGACGCGAGCGATCTCGCTGAGGCCTTCGAACATCGCTTCCGGCCGCTGTCGGCCGGCTTCGCCGTTCCCGTCTTCGCTTTCTTCGCCGCGGGCGTGGCTGTGGGCGGCGGGGAGGGTCTCGTGCGTGCTGTCACCGACCCGGTGACGATCGGAGTCGCCGCGGGGCTGGTGCTCGGTAAGCCCTTGGGGATCCTCCTGGGCGTTCGTCTGCTGACCCTCGTCACCCGTGTGCGACTGAACCCTGCCCTCCGCTGGATCGATCTGCTCGGCGTCGGGCTCCTGGCCGGCATCGGCTTCACCGTCTCGCTGCTCATCGCCGAGCTCAGCTTCGCCGACGGCTCCCCCCACAACGCCGACGCCAAGATCGCCATCATGGTGGCCTCGGTGCTCGCGTCTGTGCTCGCCGCGTCCGTACTGATTGCTCGGAACCGACGTTATGCCCAGCTCGCTCGGCAGGAGCAGATCGATATGGACGCGAACGACGTGCCCGATGTCTACGAGCAGCCGGTGCACACGAAGCGCGGCAGTGACGAGTAGAGTCGCCCTCGCAATCGGTGAGCCGGGAAGTCTGGTCGGCAACGGTCGTCGACCGTTCCCCGCAACAGAGAGCACGCCATGACCGACCGCATCCTGGTACTCGGAGACGCCCCGACCACGCCCCTGCTCGACGCCGAACCGGACTTCGTCACCGTCGAGGACCTGGGCGAAGCAGCGCGCGCCGATCCGCGCGCGATCGCGCAGTTCGCGGCCCTGCCGTCACGGCCGACGAGAGCGATGGTCAAGAGGGCGCTCCACGACCACGTGTTCGAGGCGGTGCGCGCCGCGCGTCATCACCCCCGCGTGCGTCATATCGTCGTCATCGTCGTCGCGGATGCGGAGCTGCCCCCGTTCTTCGACCGGCTCGCCTCGGCGGTCGCCACCCGTGCTCACGCGGAGCTCGAGCGCGTCAGCGGTCGCGACATCGAACTGACCGTGCTGGACGCCTCGGAGTGCCCGCGGGCGAACCTGCTGATCAACCGCATCCGACTCCGTTCCGCCGATCCGGCGGGAACCCACGGTGTCGTCGTCCTGCGCTGGGAGGACATCAGCACCCAGGACATCGCCCAGGCCGCCCGCGAGCAGTACCTCTGATCATGCGGATGTTCTTGGCCACCGCGGGGTCCCGGGGCGATGTCGAGCCGTTCGTCGCGCTAGCCGAACGGGCGTTCGCCGCCGGGCACCAAGTCCGTCTCGCCGTTCCCGAAATGGCAGAGGCGGCCGCGGGCATCGATATCGTCTCGCTCGGCGCGGATTTCAGCCGCGTAGTCGAATCACAGGGTGTCTCTCCGATGCGCGCTCTGCGCAGCTTCAGATCAGTCGTGAGGCCGCTCATGCGCAATGTCATCGTCGGAGCGGCCCGCGCGGCGGCAGAGTTTCAACCCGACATCGTCGTCGCCCACCCCAAGGTTCTCTCGGCACCGGACGCCGCCGGAGCACTCGGCGTGCCTCACGTCGTCGTCGAGACAGCGCCGACGCTGACCGCAACACGAGCCTTCCCCGCGGCGGGAACAGCGACGCGAGACCTCGGGCCGTTGAACCGGTGGACCTATAGCGCAGGACGAGCGGCGTCTGGCATGTTCCGTCAGGAGATCGCTGAAGCGCGCAGCCTACTCGGCGGCGCGTCCGGCGCTCCGCCCCCGGCAGCAACACTGATGCCCGTGAGCCCCGCCCTCCTCGCTCGCCCCGTGGACTGGCCCGAATCAGTGCACCTGACGGGCCCGTGGCGCCGTCAGGATCGGCGCCCGACGCTGGATGCGCGAGTGGAACGATTCATTTCAGAGGGTCCTTTCTTGTACGCCGGCTTCGGCTCGATGAGCATTTCCGGCGCGTCGGGGCGCGGGGAAGCGATCGTGGCGGCGGCGCGGGCGCGCGGTGCGCGCGTGCTCATCGCGACGGGTCTGGGCGGGATCGACGTTCCCGTAAGGCTGCGAGGACCCGACGTGCTCGAGATGAGCGGTGTGCCTCACGACGCGGTACTCCCGAGAGCGGACGCCGCCATCCATCACGGGGGAATCGGGACCGTCCAGGCGACGATGCTGGCGGGAACGCCGTCGATCATCGTCCCGTTCATCGCCGATCAGCCGTTCTGGGCCGAACGTCTTCGATGTGCGGGATTGGCACCAGCCCCCATCCGACCGCGCGCGTTGTCCGCGCAGCGACTCGGTGACGCGCTGGACGCGATCGCGCCCTATCGGCCTCGTGTCGCGACGGTCGCGGCGACGATGGCGGCAGAGGACGGGACCGGCGACGCGATGCGCGTGCTCGAAGCGCTGCGTTAGCTCAGACCATTCGGCGTTCGACCAGGAGGTCCTCAGTTCGGCGCTTCGGGCTTCATCCAGAACGGCGAGTAGTGGTAGCCGTCGGGATCGTCGAACTGTCGTTGGTACATGAACGGGTAATCGTCGGTGTCGCCGATCCGGCCGCCCGCGGCGCGAGCCCGCTCGACGAGGTCGTCGACCGCTTCACGGCTGTCGAGGTCGAACGACACCGTGATCTTCGAGGGTGTCTCCGGCCCACCGATGAGATCCTCGGTTCCCCCCACACTGGCGTACATCTCGCGGCTGCCGAGCATGACGTACTGATCGGGCGCGATCACGAAGCACGACACGTCGTCGTTCGACATCTCCGCATTCAGGGTCCATCCAAGAGCGGAGTAGAACGCGGTCGCACGCTCGACGTCTTCGACCGGGCAGGTGAGGAAGAGACTCATGGCGCACACACTCGCAAAGGGCGAACGATCACGTCAAGAGTCGGCCCGCAGCAGCAGCTCCCATGTCGCGGGGTCGTCCAGCGCGGCGAGCAACTCGTGCGTGCCGGGTTGAAGGGTCTCGATCTGTGCCAGCAGCGTCGCGCTGCCGGTCCGTCGTGCCGCCGCCAGGGTGCGAGCGCGGTCGTGGTGGTAGATGCCGGACGTCGCACGAAGCGCAGCATCGGCGCCTCGCAGTTGCACCTCGCGGCGCAGGTCGAGCAGCACGATCATGTCCTGCACGCGCTCGGGCAATCCGGCGAATTCCGCGGATGCCGGGAAGCCGTCGGGCTGCGACGGCCGCGCCACCCACAGGAAGCCGAGCAACTCGTCGGGCGGAAGATCTCGGACGGTGGATTCCGCGATCCGGAACACATCACCCAAGACGCCTCGCGCCGGAGTCTCAGCGCGCCCGTCGGGAGCCAGGCGGACGGCTGCTCTGCCGAGGAGCTGCTGCGCCCGCACCGCCCGATCCGAGAGAGGAGCGGCGCCCGCATCCGACTCCTGCCGCCGGTTGCGGGCGCGCAGCCAGAGCGAGGCCGCTCCGACGGTCGACGGAACGAAGACGCACAGGATCGCGAAGGCGACGACCGCAGCGCGCACGGCCCCGCCCGCGGACGCGTCGGTGGCGAGGAACATGATCGCGACGATGCCGCAGAGGGTCGCCACGGCACCGAGGACGGACCTCAGCGCTCGCCGCACGGGCCGCCCTCGTGCCGGAGCCTCCGGCACGCGATCAGCCCTTCGAGGTGAACGACCAGAGGTTGTCGACACCACCGGAGGTGGCGACCACGGCGACATCCTGGTGAATGTCGGCGCGGTCGAACAGCTGCGTGGCACACGCGCTGATCCCGAACCTCTCCTGGAACCACAGCGACAGCGCCTGCTGCTGCGAGATGCGCCAGGCGAAGAAGCTCGCCTGCTTGTTGTTGCGCGCCTTCCAGGTCACCTTCTCGTCAGCCTGAGTGAGGGCAACCGGCAGCGCCGTCTGGATCGCGAGCTCGACGGCATCGAGGTCGGGGCTCACGCGCGCAGGATCCCAGTAGGTGCGGATGACGAACCCGGTCCCCTTGCCGCCGGGTGCGTGGAAGCCCCGGTAGACGCCGACGTAGCGCGCGTCGGCCTGGTTCCAGATGTCGAGCGCGGCCTTCGCCGACTTCTTCACGCCGAAGACACCACCCTCATCGGTGAGCGCGAGAAACGCCTCCGGCGTCGTCAGGGATGCGGCGAGGACAGCGTGATCGGGCATGAGTGTTCTCCGTTCGGGCGCGGGATATCGGCGAGCCACAGCATAGGGAGAACACGGATCCGGCCGCGGGCGTCATTCACAGGCCCGACGCGGCGCCCGTCGTCAGGGCGAATCCGGCAGCACGACAGCGAGCTTGAACCCGACGTGCGAGTCGACGAAGCCGAGCCTGCGGTAGAACCGGTGAGCATCGACCCGGGCCGCATCCGAGGTGAGCTGCACGAGCGGAGTGCGAAGCTCGATCGCGGCGTCATCCACGACCCAGCGCATCAACGCACTTCCGATGCCGGCTGAGCGCTCCGCACTCGCCACACGGACGGCCTCGACGAGCAGCCGGTCGCTCCCTCGTCGAGCCATCCCGGGGATGATTGTCAGCTGCAACGTGCCGACGACGGTTCCCGCCGCATCCTCCACGACCACGAGCTCATTGCTCGGGTCCAGGATGATCCGCTCGAGCGCAGACGCGTACGCGGCGACGTCCTCCTCGCTCGCCACGTCGCCGCGGCTGGCGCTGATCGCGTCGTCGGCGAGCAGACGGATGATCGCGTCGAGATCCGTCAGTGCCGCTCGCCTCACCACCACGCCGGCGTCGCGTACGACGAGGGATGCGGGCAGGGTCAGGGCGTCGATCACCGTTCATCCTCCTCGGTGCCGGTGCGCGCGAAGTGCGCGATCTTCTCGTCCATCACCGCGATCGCGCGGGCGAGCACCTGCCGGCGCTCTTCCAAGGCCGCTCGCCGCTCGCGCAGGAAGCCGACGGGGTCGGGGGCGGCATGCGTGCCGTGCAGCAGATCGGCGAAGGTGCGCAGTTCGTCGATGCCGAGCCCCGCATCCTTCATGCACGTCACGACGTGGATCCAGGCGATGTCCTTGTCGCTGAACACCCGGTGGTTGCGGTGATCCCGGGCGAACGGCCCGATGATGCTCTCGTCCTCGTAGTAGCGGAGCGTGTCCGCGGTGAGGCCCGTCGCTGCGGTGGTCTCGCCCATCGTGAACGTCCGGGTCATGCGTCCTGCTTTCCGTCGAGTTCGGCGCGATCTTCGGCATCCACGTGAAGCTGGAGGGCATCCATCGCCTCATCCAGCTGAGCGAGGCCCGAAACTCCGATGATCGGGGTCACCGCGGGTGAGCCCTCGAGCAACCATGACAGCACGACTTGGTTCCGCGTCGCATCCCACCGCCGTGCGACCCGGTCCAGTGCGGCGAGGCGACGCTCCGTATCGAGATGCCGATACGCCTCCTGCAGTCGCTCCCCTCGCGCGAACGCCCCGCCGAGCAAGGTCGTGTAGGCCCACATCCCGAGCTCCTCGGATGCGACGTAGTCGATCGCTTCGGGGGATGCGACCACGTGGCCCCAGTCCGGAAGCGGTGCGAACGGAATCGGCTGGAGGTAGCTGTGCCGCAACTGCACGAAGCGGAAGGGCTCGATGTTGCGCGCCCGTGCCGCCGCGCGCGCTCTCTCGATGCGCCACATCGCGTGGTTGGACGCACCCAGCCGCCTGACCCTCCCGTCTGCGACGAGCGCCCCGAACGCCTCGACCTGATCCTCGAGCGGAACCGTGCGGTCTTCGACGTGCGCCCACAGCAGGTCGATCGTCTCGACGCCGAGCCGCTCCATCGATCCCGCGACCGCCTGGGCGATGGCGCCGGGGGCGAGCCCCTCCAGGAACGCCGCCCCGGCGCCGGGCTGTATCGGGTTCGCGCCGACCTTCGTCGAGATCGACACGTCGTCCCGTACGCCCGGATGACGGCGGAGCCATTCGCCCAGCACCGTCTCGCTCGCCCCACCCCGGCCGGACGGCGAGGCCCAGAAGGCGTAGTTGTCGGATGTGTCGAGCCAGCGTCCGCCGCGCGAGACGAAGCGATCGAGCAGCGCGAACGACGTCTCCTCCGAGAGCCGAGTGCCGAACCACATCGCTCCGAGGGCGAATCCGTTGCTGAGAGTGTCCATGGGTACGCAGCGAACCACCTGGAGCGCGCTCCAGGTCAAATCGGGTCGCCCGACGCGAAGCTCGACGATTCCCGACGTCGCGCCGGATGCGGGCGGATCGTCCCGTGCGTCACGGTCTTTGCCGCTCGGCGCGATCTGCGTCATGATGCCGTCATGCGCGCCTCCCGCCCCCTCCTCGGCGTCCTGCTCGCCCTTGTGACCGTGGTCGCCGCCGGGTGCGCCTCGTCGGGCGGCGGTCCGGCGAGCGCCGACGAGATCGCCGAGCGAGTCGGCGCGGCCGGCATCTCAACCGATCTCGTCTTCACGACCGAGGTGACGGGTTACACCCTCGCTCCGCAGTCGGTCGGCGTGTGGAACGACGAGGGCATGTCGGCGACCTGGATGCGCGACGGGTCTGGAGCGATGATCTCCCTGCGCACGCAGCGAGGCGACATAACCGCCGAGACCTGCGCGACACTGCCGATGTGGGACGACACCGAGACTCCCGTCACCTGCACCGAGCAGGACGGTATCTGGCACCGAGAGCGCAACGGCGCTCACGAGGACATCGCGGTGCGCGACGGCGCGTGGGTGCTCATCGTCGGGTCGGCCGGGGCCACGGCGGACGAGATCGACGCGGCCGCGAAGGCGGTTCATGTGCCCTCGTCGACGGAACTCGACCGAATGTTCTCCGACACCCCGAGAACGCCACCGACCCCGGTGGAGCGCGGCGATCTGCCCGACAACGGCGACGGCGCCCCCATCCAGCCGTCCGGACCGGGCGGCTGACACGCCCTCAACGCGGATCGATGACGATGGGAGCTGAACCCACGACTAGCTCAGGATCGCGTTGTAGGCGAGGCCGAAGATCGGCACGTAGACAAGCGCGACGAGAACGGTGTGGGTTGCGACGAACGCCACCCCCTCCAGTGCCTTGCCGCGGGCGGCGAAATGTTCACGGAGCTTGCGGATGAGGGTCGCGGGATGACGGACGTCCCAGCTGTTCAGTCGCAGATAGCGCCCGAGGTAGACGCCGACGGAGCCGAGCAGGATCGCGGCCGCAGCGAAGATCCAGCTCCACGCGGGCGGCCCGGACCCGGCTGCGGGATCAGCGATGACGACGATGAGGCCGAACTGGATGAGCGCGAGGCTGAGCACCGCGTTGGCGAGCCCGGATCCGGTGAGCGTGAGAGTGTGCACGATGTCGTACCAGAGCGGGACGGGGGTGTGTTCGCGGCGGTGACTGAAGTTGAGTTCGGTGATGAGGTAGATCGAGTTCGGGAAGAACACCAGCCACGCAAGTGTCGCGATGCCGAGGTAGATCCAGACGGCGGTGACCGGCAGGGCTGCCGATATGGCTCCCAGGCCGAGCGCCGCGGGGGTCACGAGGAGGAACCCGATGAGTCCGATGACGGCCAGCGCCACGGGCGCCAGCGACAACCCGATGTTGACGAGCATCGGCCGGTACAGCGGGACGCCGTACACCTTCGCGCGGAGCACGATCAGCAATGCCGCGTAGGCATTGAGCAGGAGGACGCACACCAGTGCCATGAGGATCGCGTTCATCGCTCTTGGCCCCTCTCGCTGTCCGTGACGACGATCACGCCGCCCCCACACGCGAAAACCCCCGATTCCTCGGGGGTTTTCATGGCGGTGACGGTGGGATTTGAACCCACGGTAGGGGGTTACCCTACACAACTTTTCGAGAGTTGCACCTTCGGCCGCTCGGACACGTCACCGCCGACCAGCTTACGTCACGCCGGGCCGAGCCGCCAATCAGCACGATTCCGCATCCCACACGCACCTCCGCGTCTCACTTACTCACGCTCACGGAGCCGTTTGTCTGCATAAGTGAGACACGGATGCGGGGAACTGCCGCGCCTTACCGAGCGAGCCGTCCGGACCTCCGCGGGACAAGCACCCCACCCCTGCGTGTCTCACTTATGCACGTTCCGCCAGCCGATTGCGTGCATAAGTGAGACACGGACGCGGGGGCCACGCGACCTTGGGTCACGGACCCTGGGCCACAGGCCCTGGGGCACAGGCCCTGGGGCACAGGCCCCGGCGGTTCAGCGGGCGAGGGCGGCAACGCCTGCGATGAGCTCGACCGCGCGAGCCGGCTCGTCGATGCCGGCCGCGAAGACATAGGTCGCCGCGAAACCCGCATCCGAGAGCGCGTCGACGCGCGTCGCGACCTCGTCCGGCGTCGAGGTCGGGTTGATCGCGATCATCGCGGTCTTCTCGATCTCGTCGTAGTCGCGTCCGACGTCTTCGCAGTGCGCGCGCAGCACGTCGAGCTTGTGGGTCGGCACCTCCGCCATCGCCGACAGGTTGCACGCGTCGGCGTACTGCGCGACGAGCTTGAGGGTCTTCTTCTCTCCCCCGCCGCCGATCATGAGGTACGGCTTGGTCACGTTCTGCGGCGAGTTGAGCGTGCGCTCGAGCTGCCAGATCGCGCCCTCATAGGGCTCCTCGGAGTCCGACCACATCTGCAGACAGATCTGGAGCGTCTCCTCGAGCTCACGGAAACGCTGCGCAACGGGCGGGAACGGGAATCCGAGCCCCATGCACTCCTCTTCGTTCCATGCGGCGCCGATTCCCAGCCCGACCCGGCCGCCCGAAAGGACGTTGAGCGTGCTGATCTGCTTGGCGAGCAGGGACGGATGCCGGTAGATGACGCCCGTGACGAGCGTGTGCAGCAGCGCCTTCTCGGTGTGCGCGGCGATGAAGCCGAGGGTGGCGTACGCCTCGAGCATCTCGTGCTCGACCGGGCCGATGCCCGGCAGCTGCCAGAAGTGGTCCATGACGGTGATGCGCTGGATGCCGGCGGCCTCCGCGTTGCGCACGTGCGCGGCGAGCGCGGGGCCCAACTGGGCGGGACCGCTCTTCCAGGTGAAGTCCGCGATGTGGATGCCGAATTCCATGGGCCCGTCCCGTCCGGACGAATGCCGCATCCGTCCTCCGCCGATCAGGGTACGACCCCCGCGGCACCCCGTGGGCGGATGCGGGTGAACTCATCGGAACATGATGAGCACCGGATGCGGCCGCCACCTCGACGCGCCGGGTTTTCTCCGGGCGAACACACCCGCGCGCGTCGGCCGTCGGGCCTGCCAGACTGGGGTCATGTCTGCGATCGAGAACTCGAAGCTCACCGTCGTCGGCGCTGGCAGCGTCGGCTCCAGCGTCGCGTACGCCGCCCTCATCCGCGGCTCCGCACGCCACGTCGCCCTCTACGACATCGCGACGGAGAAGGCCGAGGCCGAGGTGCTCGATCTCGCTCACGGCACGCAGTTCACCGGCACGAGCGACATCATCGGCGGCAGCGACCTGTCGGTCGTCGAGGGCTCGCACGTCGTCGTCATCACCGCCGGCGCCAAGCAGCGCCCCGGTCAGACGCGCATCGAGCTCGCGGGCACGAACGCCAACATCATCAAGTCGATGATGCCGCAGCTGCTCGAGGTCGCCCCCAACGCGATCTACGTGATCGTGACGAACCCCTGCGACGTGCTCACCGTGCTCGCGCAGGAGGCCACGGGCCTGCCCGTCGAGCGCATCTTCGCCTCCGGCACCGTGCTCGACACCTCGCGTCTGCGCTGGAAGCTCGCGCAGCGCGCCGGCGTCTCACCCTCGAGCGTGCACGCCTACATCATCGGCGAGCACGGCGACACCGAGTTCCCGCTGTGGTCGAGCGCTTCCATCGGCACCGTGCCGATCCTCGACTGGCAGACGCCGACGCACGACCGAGTGACGGTGGACGAGCTCGACGAGATCGCCGTCGACGTACGCGACGCCGCCTACAAGGTGATCCAGGGCAAGGGCGCCACCAACTACGCGATCGGCCTGTCGAGCGCCCGCATCGTGGAGGCGATCCTGCAGGACGAGCACGCGGTCATGCCGGTGTCGACCGTGCTGCACGGCTACCACGGCATCGACGGCGTCGCGCTCTCCGTGCCCTCGATCGTGAGCGCATCTGGCGCCGTCCCGATCCCCGAGACCGCGTTCAGCCCGAACGAGCTGGGGCTGCTCCGCCGCTCGGCCGACGCGCTGCGCGACGTCGCCGCATCCCTGCGCTGATCACATGATCGAGCTGGCGAACGCCACGTGGACCGAGGTCGCGGACTTCCTCGCCGCGGGGCCGCGCGTCGCGGTGCTCCCCTTCGGCGCGCTCGAGCAGCACGGTCCGCATCTGCCCCTGTCGACCGACACGCTGCAGGCGGATGCGGTCGCCCGCCGCCTCGCCGAGAGTCTGGATGCGGCGCTGCTCCCCTCCGTCGCGTATGGCAACACCTGGAGCAACGACGCGCTGCCGGGCACGGTCTCGATCGGCGCCGACACGGTCACCTCCCTGTGCACGGACATCGCCGCATCGCTCGATCGCGCCGGCTACGCGCTGCTCGTGGTCGTCAACGGCGACTACGGCAACCGCCTGCCCCTGCACCGGGCGGCCGAGCGCGCCGCCGCGACCGGTCAGCGGATGCCGGTCGTGGTGCTCGACTACCCCGGGCTGACGGAGATCGGGGATGCGGTGAAGGAGTCGCCGTGGGCGGCGCCGGGCCTCTGCCACGCCGACGAGCTCGAGACATCGATGGTGCTGGCGGTGGCGCCCGCACTCGTCCACCCGGATCGGTACGAGGCGTCCTACCCCACGCTGCCTGCGGACTTCGGCCTGCGGCAGATGCCGCTCGCGCCGCTGTCGCCGTCCGGGGTCTTCGGCGACCCGCGCCCCTCGACCGCGGAGAAGGGCGAGCGGATCCTCGCGCACGTCGCCGCGCAGAGCGAGCGCATCGTGCGCCGGGTGCTCGCCGGCCTCGCCTGAACCTCGCGCGATGGCGGGTGCCTCCCGGGGCTCTCCGCGCGGCTTCCGCCGACCGCGCCACTTGCCGCATCCGTGTCTCACTTGTGCACGATTCCGCGCACATTGACGTGAACGTTTGAGACACGCACCACCCCCGCGCACCGAACCCCGCATCCGTGTCTCACTCATGCACTCCACACGTCCGCCGGACGTGAACGTTTGAGACACCGAGGTGTCCGTGTCTCACTTGTGCACGAAATGCGGCGCCCGGACGTGCACAACCGAGACACGCGTCGCCTTCGCGCCCCGACCCACCGCATCCGTGTCTCAGTTGTGCACGAAATGCGGCGCCCGGACGTGAACGTTTGAGACACGCACCCGAGCACGCCCCGCGGGCCTGCACACCCCGCACACCGCGCCACCGCACACCGGCACCCTGGCACCGCTCCCGCACGCTGGCGCGGCTCCCGCACGCCCCGCGGGCCTGCACACCCCGCGGGCCGCACCAGCCCCGCGCGGGCCCCGCGCACCCACACCGGGCTCCGCGCCCGCGCGGGCGGTCAGTCGGCGGCGGCGGCGCCGGGGATCGCGCCGATCAGCTCCCGCGTGTACGGGTCGGCCGGGGCGTCGAAGATCCGCTCGGCCGTCGCCTGCTCCAGGATGCGTCCGCCACGCATCACAGCGACGCGGTCGGAGATCTGGCGGATCACCCCGAGGTCGTGCGAGATGAACAGGTAGGTCAGCCCGTGCTCGGCCTGCAGGTCGACGAGCAGCTGCAGCACCTGCTCCTGCACCGAGACGTCGAGCGCGGACACCGGTTCGTCGAGCACGATGAGCTCCGGACGCAGGGCGATCGCGCGCGCGATCGCGACGCGCTGACGCTGTCCGCCGGAGAGCTGGGCGGGACGCCGGGTGAGCAGGTCGGTCGACAGGCGCACCTGCCCGAGCAGGTCGCGCACGATCGAGGTGCGCTCCGCGCGGGAAACGCCGAACGCCTGCAACGGCTCCGCGATCAGCTTCGCCACGCTCATCCGCGGATCCAACGAGCCGAAGGGGTTCTGGTAGACGACCTGGATGCGGCGGCGAAGCTCGCGCAGCGCCGAGCCCCGGAGATCGGTGATGTTCTCACCGTCGAAACGGATCTCACCCTCGTCGCTCGGGATGATCCTGGCGACCATGCGCGCCGTCGTGCTCTTGCCCGAACCCGACTCGCCGACGAGCGAGAACGTCGTCCCGCGCGCGATGGAGAAGTCCACGGCTTCGACGGCGCGGTTGCCGCGGCTACCGCCGTACGTCTTGCCAAGGCCCGAGACCTCCAGCAGCGGCGCGCCGCTGTCAGGCACGACGCGGTCCACGACGCTCGCCGACGGGGTGAGCCGTCGCGCGTTGAGGCCGGGGGCTGCGGCGACCAGGCGCTGCGTGTACGGATGCGTCGGATCTGCCAGCACGAGCTCAGCCGGACCGCTCTCGACGATCTCGCCCTTCTCGACCACGACGATGCGGTCGGCGCGGTCGGCGGCGACCGCCAGGTCGTGCGTCACCAGCAGCACGGCGGTGCCGTGCGCCTCGGCGAGCGCCTGCATCCGATCGAGCACGTGGCGCTGCACGGTCGCATCCAGCGCACTGGTCGGCTCGTCCGCGATCACGAGCGCGGGCTCGCACGCCCACGCGATGCCGATGAGGATGCGCTGGCGGAGGCCGCCCGAGAGCTCGTGCGGGTACTGGCCCGCGCGCAGCGCGGCCTCGGGCACGCCCACCTCGGTGATGATCTCCACGGCGCGTCGGGCCGCATCCGTCCGCGACAGGCCGCGGTGGCGCCGCAGCGTCTCGGCGATCTGTTCACCCACGCGCATCAGCGGATTCAAGCTGTGGGAGGGATCCTGCGGCACGAAGCCGATCCGTCCGCCCCGGATGCGGCGCAGCGCCGACGCCGACGCGGTGGTGATCTCGGTGCCGTCGAAGGCGATCGATCCGCCGCGCACATGCGCCTCGGCGGGCAGGAGCTTCACGAGCGCGTGGGCGATCGTGCTCTTGCCGGATCCCGACTCGCCGACAACGGCGACGATCTCGCCGGGGTTCACCTCGAGGTCGATGCCGCGCAGCGCACGGTGGGCACGGCGTCCGGTGCCGTAATCGACGCGCAGATCCGTGACGCGCAGAAGAGGAGCGGTCATCGGTCACCTCCGATGAAGCGGGCGACGCGGTTGACGGAGAGGACGACCGCGAGGATGACGGCGCCGGGCAGCAGGCTCAGCCAGGGCGCGATGGCGACGAAGTCGCGCCCTGCCGACACGAGCGCTCCCCATTCGGGCGCCGGCGGCTGAGCGCCGAAGCCGAGGAAGCTCAGCGCCGACACCGAGAGGATGGCGAGGGCGAGCTCGAGCGAGGCCATCGCGATGATGGGCCGCGCCGCGTTCGGCATCACGTGACGCACGAGGATCGCGGGGCCGCGGGCGCCGAGCGTCCGGGCCGCTTCGACGTACTCCTCGCTGCGCACGCGCAGCACCTGTGAGCGCATGACGCGGGCGAACGACCCGGCCGTGCCGAGTCCGACACCGAGGGCGATCGAGAGCGGACCGAACCCGAGCGAGGCGACGACGATCAGCGCGAGCAGGATGCCGGGGATCGCGATGAGCACGTCGACGAAGCGCATGACCACGAAGTCGAGCGGTCCGCCGACGTAGCCGCACACGAGACCGACGATGGAACCGATGAGCACACCCGCGACGACGGCGAGCACGGCGGAGGACAGAGAGAGCTGGGCACCGTAGATCACGCGCGAGAAGACGTCGCGCGCGAGGTGGTCGGTGCCGAACAGGTGCTCCGCGCTCGGCGGCTCGAGCCGGGCGGTTCCCACCGAGTCGTACGGATCGTAGGGGGCGAGCAGCTGCGGGGCGACGACCGCGACGAGTGTCAGCAGCAGAAGGAGGAGGGAGAGCAGGAGGCCGGGTCTGCGAAGGATGCTCATCGCGCACCCGCCTTTCGTCCGACGAGCCGCGTTCGGGTACGCGGGTCGATCACGCCGTAGAGCCCGTCGACGATGAGGGTGACGATGGCGTACACGGTGGCCACGACGACGACCACGCCCAGGACGACGTTCACGTCGCGGGCGAGCACGGCGTCGACGGTGAGGCGGCCGATGCCGTCTCGGGAGAACACCGTCTCGACCACGGCGGTGCCGCCGGCGAGGTAGCCGATCTGCAGGCCGATGATCGTGATCGAGGGCAGCAGGGCGTTGCGCAGCACGTGCCGCACCACCACGGTGCGCTGGGCGAGGCCCTTCGCGTTGGCGGTGAACACGAAGGGGCTGGCGCCGGCGTCGAAGACCGCGGCCGAGAAGACCTGGAAGAAGATGGCTCCGGTCGGCAGCGCGAGGGTGATGCCCGGCAGCACGACGCTCACGAAGCCGTTGGTGCCGGATGCGGGGAACCATCCGAGTCCGAACGAGAACACGCTGATGAGCACGAGCCCCGACAGAAACGCCGGGATGGCGATGCCGAGCGGCGGGATCTGGGTGACGAACGCCCGCATCCACGCGGGGCGCGCGATGTAGGCCCAGACGGTGAATGCGAGGGCCGCGACGAAGCCGACCACGAGCGCGAAGACGGCCACCGCGGCGGTGTTCGGGAAAGCCCGGCCGATCATCTCCACGACGGGCTGGCCCGTCGCGATCGAGATGCCGAGGTCGCCGCGGAAGAGGGCGAGGAAGTTGACGATGTACTGCTGCCAGACCGGCCCGTCCAGCCCGTAGCGCTCGCGGAGCGCCGCGAGCTGGGCGGGGTCGGTCGTGGTGGCGTCGCCGCCGCGCAAGGAGAGCGCGGCGAGGACGGGGTCCCCGGGCAGCGCGTGGATCAGCAGGAAGGCGACGGTGTAGGTCGCCCAGATCACGAAGAGGCACTGCACGATCTTCGGGATCAGGAAGCGGGCGATCGACTGTGCCCGCCCTCCCGCTGAGGCCACGCGCTGCTCGGAGATGGTCATCAGTTCGAGACCACCGCGGTGTCGTAGAGGTGCAGACGCGAAGCCGAGTCGAAGGTGATGCCCTCGACGCCGGCGCGCGAGCCGTGCAGCTGCACGGTCTCCAGCGTCGGGATCACGTAGGCACGCTCGGCGACGATCTGCTGGATCTCGTCGACGATCTTCTGACGGGCGGCGACGTCGGCCGTCTGGGACTGCTTCTGCAGGAGACCCTCGAGCTCCGCGTCGTCGACGATGCCCCAGCGGGAGGGCGATGCCGTCGACAGCAGGGTGCGCAGCGCGTCGGGGTCGGTGCGGGTCAGACCCGCGCCGAGGGCGTCGTAGTCGCCGGAGGCGATGGCGCCGAAGAAGTCACCGGAGGAGACCATCTTCAGCTGCATGTCGATGCCGATCTCCTTGAGCTGGATCTGCGCCGCCTCGAGCACGTCCTGCGCGTAGAACGCCGTGACCGTGAAGCTGAGCGGCTGGCCGCCCTTCGCGTAGATGCCGTCGGATCCGAGCGTCCACCCGTCGTCCTCGAGCAGCTTCTTCGCGGCATCCGCGTCGAAGGCCAGGGTGTCGCCGAGATCGGTGTAGCCGGGGGTCGAGGAGGTCAGCACGCTCGTGGGCGCCTTGCCGCTCATGGAGCCGGCGAGCACGTTGATCTTGTCGCGATCGAGGCCCTTGGTGACCGCCTGGCGCACCGCTTCGTCGGCGAGCACGCCGCGCGAGGTGTTGACGACGAGCGAGTTGGGAACGCCGGGGTTGGCCTTCGCGTACAGGTGGTACTTGTCACCGGCGAAGCGCGCCTCGTCGACGTACGGCACGTCCTGGATGACGTCGTATTCACCGGACTCGAGGCCACCGGTGCGCACCGACGGCTCGGTGATGATCGGGAAGGTGACCGAGTCGAGGTAGGCCTCGCCCTCGTGACCGCGCAGCGACGACGCCCAGTCGTAGCCGTCGCGCTTGACGATCTTCACGGCGTCGTTGGGCACGTACGAGTCGAGCACGAACGGACCGGTGCCGACGACGGCCTGGCAGCGCGCCTCGGCGGTCTCGGCGACCGTGGCGGGCGAGAGGATGCCGAGCGACATCGTGGTGGCGCCCTGCTGGAACTGCACGTTGGGAGCGGAGAAGTTCACCGTGAACTCGGTGTCGCTCTTGACGTCGGTCCCCGCGTAACCGGCGAGGTAGCCGTTGGCGAGGGATGCGGATGCGCCGAGCGCCTTGATCGCGTCGAAGTTCGCGGCCACCGCCTCCGAGGTCAGCGGGGTGCCGTCGCTGAAGGTGACGCCGTCACGCAGGGTGAAGCTGTAGGAGGTGAGGTCGTCCGCGACGGTCCAGTCGCTCGCGAGCCACGGCACGATCTCACCGGTGTCGGGGTTCTGGTCGAGCAGCGAGTCGGTCAGCTGACGGCCGACGATGAGCGAGGTGGTCACCGACGTCTGCTGCGGGTCGAGGCAGGTCGGGTCCTCCTTGAGCGCGAAAACGATGTCCTGCGGCAGATCGGCGGCGGGGGTCGCAGAGTCGGCGGCGGGTGCCGAGGCGGCACAGCCGGCCAGGGTCGCCACGGCGAGTCCCGCGAGAAGCGGGAGGGCGACGCGTCGGGCGCCACCGGATCGGATGAGGGTCACGGGATCTCCTTGATGCGGGGAAGGGGTCGGGTGGTGCATGGGGGGAGGTCAGAGGGGAAGAGCGCCGGCGACGAGCTCACCGCGGGCGACGACGGCCACGAGGTTCTCGGGGCGCAGGGTCTCGATGTCCTGCCAGGGCTTGCCGCGGACCACGAGGAAGTCGGCACCGAGACCGGCCTTCAGGCGTCCGGTGGTGCCGGTCAGGCGCACCGCGTCCGCGGCATCCGAGGTGCCCGCGATGAGCGCGCGCTCGGAGCTCCACGAGAAGGCCGTCTTCATGAGGCGGAGCTCCTCCAGCTGGTCGCCGAAGCGCACCATGACGCCGTTCGCGTCGGTGCCGAGCACGAAGCGCACACCCGCCGCGGCTGCGCCGGTGAAGTTCGCGTCCCGCTCGATCACCACGGCGCGCGCCTTCTCGGCCGCTTCGTCGCTGACCGGGATACGGCGATCGGCGATCGCGTCGTTGATGAGCAGGGTGGGAGCGATCGGTACGTTGCGCTCGATGAGGGTCTCCCAGTGACGCTCCTCGATGCCGGTGCCGTGCTCGAGCGAGTCGACCTCGAACCGCAGGGCGATGTCGACGCCCTCCGCACTGTGCGTGTGGGCGGCCACGAGCATGCCCAGAGCGTGCGCCTCGTCGACGGTCGCGGCGATCTCCGCATCCGTCTGGTTGCGCCAGCCGACCTTGTCGCCCATCGAGAGCACGCCGCCGCTCGTGTAGATCTTGATGCCGTCCGCACCGGCGCGCGCCCACTGGCGCACGAGCTTGCGACACTCGTCGGGCGAGTCGGCCACCGGCGGACGGTGCGGGTAGTGCGGCGGCGTGAACAGGTCGCCGTGGCCGGCCGTCATGCCGACGGGACCGTTCACGAGCAGACGGGGCCCCGGGACGAGGCCGGCCTCCAGAGCGCGGGCCACGGCGTACTGCACCTCGCTGCCCGACAGATCGCGCAGGGTCGTGACGCCCGCGGCAGCCGCGCGCCGGGTGTGGGCGAGGACGTGCAGGGAGCGCTCGGCCGCGGGCGTGATGAGTGGCCACGTGAGCCAGTCGGCGCCGGGGGCGGCGGACGCGTCGAGGTGCACGTGCGTGTCGATCAGGCCCGGGATGAGGCTGTATTCGGGAGTGCCCTCGGCGCTCTCGACGGCCGTGATGCGTCCGTCCTGCCAGGACAGACGGGCAGCGCCCACCTCTCGTTCGCCGTCCCAGACGTGGAGGACGGGGGTGGTGACAGGCGTGGACACGGCGATCTCCCGGGGGCGAGGAGGGCAAAGGGGGACGGGGTGGGCAACGCTGACCGATCGTCACGATACCGAGGAACATGGCCAACAAATCGACAAGTGTTGACATTCGGCGGAATATTTACCGAAGCGAAACACGAGCAACACGCAGGAAATCGCCATCCGGCATGATCTGAGCAATCGATCCCGCGCCGTGGGAACGCTCACTTATCGACAAGCAGCCCACGAGGAGCTCCCATGCAGACCGCCGAGATCCAGACCGGGCGCCGTGTCGTCGTGGTGCTCGAGCCCGGGGACGAGATCCTCACCTCTCTCGCCGATGCCTGCCGTCGGCACGGCATCGCCCAGGCCGCGATCTCGACGTTCAGCGGAGCGTTTCGCACCGTGCGTCTCATCGCGGCCCACACCCCCGCCGCCGATCCCGAGGCCCCCATGCCGACGGCCGTTGACGTGCCCTACACTGAGGGCCTCGGCTCGGGAACGATCACGACCGCATCCGACGGCGCGCTCGTCGTCCACGTGCACGTGGCGGTCGGGGTGAAGGACGACGCCGCGCACGCCTACGCGGGGCACCTGCTCTCGGGCGAGACGCACTACGTCGTCGAGGTGGTGCTGGACGAGATCCTCTCGCCCGTCCTGGAGCGGCGTCCGCATCCGGGATCCGCGGGACTTCCGATCCTTCAGATCCCCACCGCGACTGCGCCATGATGTTCTCAGCCGTGCTCGCGACCCGGAAGGTCCCGCTGTGACGTATCTGCCGCTGCCTCGCCCGCTCGGCGATCGCGCCCACCTTCGCGTTCTGCACGGCCTGTTGCGCTTCGTGCGCGAGGCAGCCGCCAGCCGCACGCCCCTCCCGGGCGAGTTGGAGTTGACCGCGCGCCTCGAGTGCACGCGACAGCAGCTGCGCAACGCGATGGCCGCCCTTGAGGCGCAGGGGATCGTGCGCCGCAGGCAAGGTTCGGTGACGACCGTGGACCCGATCGCGCTGCGGTTGAGCGTGCGCCTGGAGGAGCAGTTCGAGCACACCGACCTGCTCGACCGCCTCGGCTACCAGTCGGAGGTCGAGACACTCTCCAGCGGGACGAGGGCCCTCGGCCCGGACGCCGGCGCGCTCATGGAGCTCGCGGCCGAAATGCCCGCACTCGCGGTGCGCAAGCGTTGGCGCGCCGACGGCGTCGTGGCCATGATCGCCGACGATCTTCTTCCACTGGACGGCGCGGAGCGCAGCTTCGACCCGGACGAGTCCGTCTTCACCGCAGCCGCGAAGGTCTGGGGCGAGCCGGTGATCTGGGAGGTGTCGACGCCGGGCGTCACCACCCTCCACGGCGAACTCGCCGCGCTGTTCGAGCGGGCGGAGGGCTCCCCCGTCATGACCTCCGAGATCGTGGGGATCGGAGCCAGCGGGCGCCGCCTCATGCACAGCTTCGAGTACCACGCGCCCGACATCGTGTCGTATTCGCTCGTGCGCACCGTCCGCCCGCCCTGGGGCGGCGTCTGAGCCCGGTCAGACCCAGAAGCCGACGTGCGCCCTCGCGGCCTCGTCCTCGAGCAGTGGTCCGACGACCTCGATCTCGCGCTGACCGCGCGCGAACACTTCGCGGCAGGGCAGTGAGAAGGTCGGGTTCTCGGGGTGGTCGCCCGTCAGCTCCAGCAGGCGGTGCTCGCTGAGCGCGTAGACCACACGGTCGATACCGCACCAGTACGCGGCACCGGAGCACATCGCGCACGGCTCGGCGCTCGTGAACAGCGTCGAGCCCTTCATCCCGTCCGCCCCCAGCACCCGGAACGCGGCGGCGACCGCCTGCAGCTCGGCGTGCTGAGTGGGGTCACCCTCCGGGGGCAGCGAGTTGTTGCCGCACGAGGAGACGACCTCTCCCGCCGCGCTCACCACGATCGAACCGAACGGGTGCGTGCCGTGCGCGACCGCATCCTCGGCGACCTGGATGCTCTGGCGCAGATGGGCGAGGTCGGCCTCTGTCAGTGGATGCGTCACGAATCTCTCCTTGTGAACAAGTGCTACGAACCGACTTTCACCGTAGCGGCCAGATCCGCCAAAATCCGGGGTGAGCATTACGCGGGTGTTACAAGTCGCGAACGAGATTCACTCCACTTGTCGACAAGTTGCGCGAAGCGGATAGCGTGCCGCTGTACCTCCCACCCGCATCCGAAGGGGACCCATGTCGCAGAACCACGTCGCACGCATCGACGAGACGGCGATCCGCGCGCTGCCCAAGGCCGAGGTGCACGTGCACCTGGAGGGCACGTTCTCGCTGCTCGACATGCTGACGCTGGCGAAGGAGAACGACGTCGCCCTGCCGGGGCCCGCCGCCACGCTCTTCGACATCTCCACGCACGACGCGTTCGCCGCACCCGATGTCACCACCGGCGGTGGCGCAGGAGCGGGCTCGGCGGGCCTCAGCGGCTTCCTCCGGTTCCTGGACTGGCAGTGCGGGCTGGTGCGCACCCCGTCGCAGGCGGCCCGGGTGGCCTACGCGTTCGCCGCACGCCAGAGCGCTTCCGGCATCCGCTACAGCGACGTCATCGTCAACCCCACGCACTGGAACGCGTGGCGCGGACGCGAGCTCGATCTGCTCGACGCGTTCGGTGCCGGCTTCGACGAGGCGCAGCAGGACGGCCTCTGCCAGGTGGGCGTCGCGTACTCCCTGCTGCGCAACCAGTCCGGCGCCGAGGCGGAGCGCCTAGTCGGAGAACTCGTCGCTGCCCGGCCGCGTCGCGTGATCGCCCTATCCGTCGACGGCGACGAGAAGGTCACCGGCCGCACCGGCGAGAAGTTCCGCGGCGCGTTCGCGCTCGCCGCATCCGAGGGTCTTCGCCGCACCGTGCACGCCGGGGAGTCGAGCGGCCCCGAGGGCGTGTGGGATGCGGTCGAGCTGCTGCAGGCGGAGCGCGTCGACCACGGCGTGCGCTCCATCGAGGATCCGGCCCTCATCGACCGGCTCATCACCGACGGCATCAGCCTCGGCGTGTGCCCGCGCTCGAACCTCACTCTCGGCATCTACCCCGACTGGGACTCCCACCCCCTCCCGCGCCTGCTGGCCGCCGGCGTCTCGGTCACGCTGAACACGGACGACCCGGCTCCGCTGGGCACCACGCTCGAGGCGGACTGGGCCGTGGCGGCCGAGCAGTTCGGCTTCGACTACGCCGATCTGGTCGGCTTCGCCGCGCGCTCCATCGACGCGTCGTTCGCCGACGTCGACACGAAGAGCCGGCTGCACGCCGAGCTCGCGGCCGTGAGCGAGGTCGCCCCGGTATGAGCGGTCGCCGTCGCCTGTCCCTCCTCGCCGCCGCGTGCGGCGCAGGAGCGGTCGTCGTGGCGACGGCACTGACGGGCGCGGCCCTCGTCCGCTCCGACGCCTCCGTCGAGCTCGCACCGCTCGTCGCCGGCTGGGATGCGCACTGGCAGGTCACCGGCACGAAGTCGGAGCCGCTGTACACCGAGCGCATCGACGTGCGCCGCGACGGCGACGCGTTCCAGGCGCGCATCGAGGTCATCGGTCAGGGCGACACCGCCCTCGGCACCCAGCGCAGCGCCGTCTCGGTGGATGCGGCCGGCACCATCGCCTGGACCGAGGGCTGCACCAAGGACGCCGCCGGCTGCGCCGACGACACGCAACTGCGCGGCTTCCTCGCGACCGCCGCCCTCATCTCCCTCGACCGCCAGGGGCGGCTGCCGGCCACCGGAACGGCCCGCACCCTGCACGGCACGCCGGTCGTCTGCGTGGCGGATGCCGCACTGCACCCGGATGCGGCCGCCGCCGATGTGCGGCTCGACCCGTGCTTCGACCGCGCCACCGGAGCCGTGCTCGCGCACTGGTCCCCCGACAGCGCGGCCTTCGTGGGCGCCACCCTCGCCCCCGGCTTCACCGTCTCGACCTCCTGACCCGCACCACCCGAACCCGCCACACCCACCCGAAAGGACACCGCAATGCGTCTTCGCCCCCTCCTCGCCGCGGCCATCGCCGCGACGGCCGCGCTCGCACTCGCCGGTTGCTCCGGCACCGCCGACGCCACGTCGTCCTCCGCCGCATCCGATCACGTGATCCGCGTCGGCGCCCTCACCCCCGGCAACGCGAACGACGGCGCCTTCAACCAGGCGCTGGCCGACGCCCTCGCCAAGCTCCAAGACGAGGGACTCATCACGTACGAGCTGCGCGAGCAGATGGCCGACCCCGCCACCAGCGAGCCTGTCGTCGCCGATTTCGCCAGCCAGGGCTTCGACCTGGTGATCGGGCACGGCATCGAACTCGGCGACGCGATCTTCTCCGTCGCCAAGGACTTCCCGGACACCCACTTCACCGCATCGGGCGGCGCCGACATCCTCGACAAGTACACCGACAACGTCGAGACCTGGACCTACAGCACGCCCGAGGTGGGCTACCTCTCCGGCTACATCGCGGGCCTCACCCAGGCATCGCCGATCGGACGCGTGGAGAGCCTGGAGCTGGACTTTGTGAAGGCGACGGACTCGTTCTTCCAGCAGGGCGCGCTCGCGGCCAACCCGTCGGCCGAGCTGCTCCCGGTCGTCTACGCGGGCAGCTTCGACGACGCGGAGGCCGCGGCATCCGCGACCACGGGCCTCATCGGTCAGGGCGCGAAGCTCGTCTACACGACCGGTGACGGCATCGCCGCCGGTGTCGGCGCTGCGGCCTCTAAGGCGGGCGTCCTCTCCGTGGGCGTCTCGCCCGCCGCCGGCGCCGAGGCGCTCAAGACCAACGTGTCCACGGTCGATCTCGACATGTACCCGATCGTGAAGGCATGGGTCGAAGAGGTCGCGGACAAGAAGTTCGGGGGCAAGGGCGTCACCTCGACGCTCGAGAACGGCGGCCTGGTCTACCAGGACATCAACAGCGTCGACGGTGCCGTGCCGTCCGACGTCGCATCGAAGGTCGAAGAGCTCATCGCGGGCCTCGAAGACGGAAGTGTCACCATCTCCTGATGACCACCCCCACCCCTGAGACCGACCGGGCGCTGGTCGCCCGGTCGGTCTCCAAGAGCTTCGGCGCCGTCCACGCCCTGGACGCCGTCGATTTCGCCGTGCGCGCCGGCACCGTGCACGCCCTCGTCGGGGAGAACGGCGCGGGCAAGTCGACGCTGGCGAAGATCCTCGCCGGTATCGAGTCGGCGGATGCGGGCACGATGACCCTCGACGGAACCTCCTATGCGCCCCGCGACCGCGCGGCCGGCAAGGGGAGCGGCGTCAACATGGTCCCGCAGCAATTGAGCCTCGTGGGCGAGCTGAGCCTCGTGGAGAACCTGCTGCTCGTCGGCTCGACGCGCATCGCCCGCCGCGGTGCCGCGCGCGCGGCCCTGGCCGACACCCTCGAGCGCGCCGGCGTGAGCGTCGAGCTCGACGTTCCCACCGCGCGACTGAGCCAGGCGCACCGCCAGCTCGGCGAGATCGTCGTGGCCCTCGCCGAGGGCGCGACGACCCTCATCCTGGACGAACCGACCGCCAGTCTCGGGCCCCGCGAAGTGGGGGGCCTGTTCGAGCATCTGCGCACGCTCTGCGGCCTGGGTACGGCGATCGTGCTCATCACGCACCGCCTCGAGGAGGTGCGTGCGGTCGCCGACGAGGTGACCGTCCTGTCGCACGGACGCCGCGTGCACCACGGCCCCGCGCGCGGCCTGTCCGCCGCCGAGGTCGCCAGACTCATGGTCGGCGACCTCGAAGAGCCCGCCGTGCGCGCACCCCGCGTCCCGGGCGAGACGGTGCTCGCCGTGCACGGCGTCCACGCCTCGTCCGACACGGATGCGGCCCTGACGGATGTGTCGCTCGAACTGCGCGCCGGCGAGATCGTCGGCATCGCGGGCGTCGCCGGCAGCGGCCAGAACACGCTCATCGACGTGCTGGCGGGGCTGCGGGCACCCGCATCCGGATCCCTCGTCTTCGAGCAACGCACGGCGCCCTCCGCCGTCGAGCTGCTCCGCGGGGGCGTGGCGTGGATCCCCGAGGAGCGCAGCGACGCGCTCGTTCCCGCGCTCTCCCTCGGCGACACGCTGGCGCTGTACGAGGCTGCCAGTGGCATGCGCACCGATCGCCGCACCCGCGGCGAAGCACGCGCCTCGACCGGCGAACGCCTCACCGCGTTCGATGTGCGCCCCGCCGTTGCGACGCTCGCCGCCGGCGGCCTGTCCGGCGGCAACCAACAGAAGCTGCTGGCGGCGCGCGAGCTCGGTCGCAGCTGGCCCGGGGGCGCTCCGCGCGTCGTGCTCGCCTACGGCCCGACCCAGGGTCTGGATCTGCGGGCGGCCCAGGCCGTCCGCGACCGCCTCGTCCAGGCCGCGGAGGCGGGCGCGGCCGTCGCCGTCGCCTCGCACGACCTCGACGAGATCCGCGGCCTCGCCGACCGCATCGTCGTCGTCTTCGATGGACGTATCGTCGCCGACCTGCCCGCGGCGACGGCGACCACCGCCCGCATCGGCGCCGCGATGGCAGGACTCGACCCTGAAGAGGAGCCCTCATGACCGACTTCACCGACCTGCTGCCGACGACCGAGGAGCTCGTGCACCTGCGCGCCGTCGCGGCGGGGCACACGGCGCCCGACCTGGTCGTGCGCGGCGGGCTCGTGCAGTCGCCCGGCACCGAGGAGTGGCTGGAGCGCGACGTGCTCATCGCGGGGCGGCACATCGCGACGCTGACACCGTGGGACCACGTGCCGACGGCGGGTGCCGAGATCGACGCGCGCGGATGCCACGTCGTGCCGGGCTTCATCGACACCCACCTGCACGTCGAGTACACGAACCTCACTCCGGGCGAGCTCGCCCGCCTCTCGGTCGCCCGCGGCACGACCACCGTGCTCACCGACCCGAACGGTGCGGCGAACGTCTGGGGCGCGCGAGGAATGGACCTGGCGTTGTCCACGACGACGCCACTGCACGTGTTCCAGCAGGTCTCGCCGACCACCCCCACCTCTTTCGCGCTGGAGCGCGGCGGCGCGGTCATCGCGGAGGAGGTCGTGCGGGCCCGCCTCTACGACGACAACACCGCGACCCTCGGCGAGTCCAACCCGTTCGACTACGGCGAGCTCTCCACCGGTCGTTTCCGCGAGGCGCTCGTCGCGGGTCGCCGTCTCACCGGCCACACGGCGGCCCAGACCCACGAGTCGCTCTGGGGCTACCTGGCGGCGGGCATCAGCGACGACCACAACGCGTCCACCGTCGACGAGGTGCTGGAGCGCACGCGCCTCGGCGCGATGATCACCGTCATGGGCTCGTCGCTGGCCGACAACACGGTCCCCCTGTTCGCCGATCTCGACGCGATCGAGCCCGCGCTTCGCCACCTGAGCTTCTGCGCAGACGACAAGCACGCGCTCGACCTGCACACGCAGGGTCACATCGACCACCATGTGCGCCAGGCGATCCGTTTCGGCGTCGATCCGCAGCTCGCGTACCGCATGGCCACCACGCAGCCCGCGCACTACTACCGGCTCGACCAGGTGCTCGGCCTGCTCGCCCCCTCCCGCCTCGCGGACCTCCAGGTCGTCCGCGACCTGGCCGAGGTGCGACCGGAGGCCGTGGTCGTCGCCGGACGCCTCGTCGCCAGGGACGGCGTGGCCCTCTTCGAGAACACCGACGTCCTGCCGGACTGGGCGCGCAACACGGTGCACCTGCCGGAGGAGCTCCCGGCCGATCTGCTGGTCGTCGCAGCCCCCGAGGGCACCACGCGTGTGCGCGTGCGCGCGATGGAGATGTACAACGGCTACTTCAAGCGGGAGTTCACCGCGTCCCTGCCGGTCGTGGACGGCCAGGTCGTGTCCGACCCCTCGCAGGACGTGCTCAAGATCGCGGTCGTCGACCGTCACCACGGCGAGGCGCTGGCCGGTCACGGGTTCGTGAAGGGCTTCGGCCTCGGCCGCGGCGCGATCGCGATCACGATGAACTGCCCGAACATGAACATCGCGGTGCTCGGTGCGGATGACGACGACATGCGTCTCGCCGTGGCGGAACTGGGCCGCATGGGCGGCGGGTTCGTGACGGTCGCCGACGGCGAGGTCCTCGCCCGCGTCGCGCTGCCGGTGGGCGGGATGATGAGCGACGCCCCGTTCGAGGAGACCGCCGCGGCGCTCGCGGCCGGGCACGCGGCGACCCACGGGCTGGGCTGCACGATCGCTTCGCCATACATCATCCTGTCGTTCGTGGGGCTCTACGTGGTCCCCGACCTCGGCCTGACCGAGCTCGGCCTGATCGACGCGGCGACGCAGCAGTTCGTCGACGTGCTCGTGCCCGGCCCCGTCGACGCCTGCGGCCATGACCCCGAGGAGCACGCGTGATCCGTTCCTCCCGGATGCGGTCCGTCGCCCTCACCGGTGGCGTGGTCGCCGCGGTCGTGCTGGTGGCGGTCGCACTCATCCTCTTCGCCGGCGCCGACCCGCTCACGGGCCTGCGCGGGCTGGTGGAGGGGGTCTCGAGCTCGCCGTACCGCGTGGGCGAGTTGCTCGTGGGGGCGGCTCCCGTGGCGATCGTCGCGCTGACGCTGATCCCCGCGCTCCGGGCGGGCGTGTTCTCGGTCGGCGCCGAGGGCCAGGTCACGATGGGCGCGATCTTCGCGACCGCCGCCATCCTCTGGGTGCGCGACGCGACGTCGGATGCGGCCCCCGCCGCCGTCTACGCGCTGGTCGGGTTCGTCGCGGGCGCCGTCGGCGGAGCGGCCTTCGCGCTGGTGCCGGCCTGGCTCGCGGTGCGCTGGCGGGTCAACGTCATCCTCTCCACCCTCCTCCTGAACTACGTCGCCACCGGCTTCCTCGGCTGGACACTGCGCACGTGGCTCGCCAGCGGCGAGGCGACGGCGACACCGCAGAGCGAGCGTCTGCCCGACGCGGCGGCCCTTCCCGCTCTCATCCCCGGCACCCGCGCGCACGTCGGCATCCTGCTCGTCGTCGTGGCCGTGGTGCTGTTCGAGTTGTGGCGTCGCTCGCGGCAGGCGACCCGCGTCGCCGTCTTCGCCGAGCGCCCCGCACTCGCGCTGCGCCTGGGCGCGACGCGGCAGCGGACCCTCTACGGCACCATGCTGGTCTCCGGCGCGGGTGCCGGCGTCGTCGGATGGCTGCAGATCGCGGGCGTCAACGAGCGTCTACTCGGCTCGGTCTCGGGCGGCGTCGGGTTCTCCGGGCTCGCCGTGGCCCTGCTCGGCGGCCTGCTTCCCGCCGGCATCGCCGTCGCGGCGGTCTTCTTCTCCGCCCTCACTGTCGGCGCGGTCGGGATGCAGTCGGCGACCGGAACGATCCCGTCATCCATCGCGGAGGTCATCAAGGGCGTGCTGCTGCTGGGCGTCGCGGTGATCGCCGCGTCGCGGCCGGGGCTCGTCGCCCCCGCGCATCCGGGGCCGGCTCCGGCACCCGACGACGGCGCGTTCTCCGCCGAGGAGATCACGGATGCGGCGGCCGCGTCCGGTGAACCGGTCGTCGAGGCCGGGACCGCTGCCGAGGAGGGCACCCGATGACCATCGCACTCTGGGCGTCGATCCTCGCCGGCGCCATCGCCCTGGCCGCGCCCCTCGTGATCGCGGGGATCGGCGAGGGCTTCGTCGAACGCGCGGGACGACTCAACCTCGGCATCGAGGGCATGATGATCCTCGGCGCGTTCACCGCCATCTATGTCGGCAGCTCGTTCGGCCCCTGGCTCGGCCTCGTCGCCGGCGCAGTCGTCGGCATCGCCCTGGCGCTGCTCATGAACGTGCTGGTCTACACGCTCAAGGCGAACGAGATCGTCGTCGGCCTCGCGATCACCATGCTGGGCCTCGGACTGTCGACCTACCTGTTCCAGCTCTGGATCCCCGCCGGCCGCACGAACGTGAGCGTTCCGACGATCTCGTCGATCGATGTGGGCCTGCTCACCGACATCCCGCTCATCGGACCGGCGCTGTTCGGACAGAGCCCCCTCGTGTACGCGACACTCGTGCTGCTGGCTGCGGCCTGGCTCGTCATGCGCTTCACCCGCTTCGGCCTGCAGGTGCGCGCCACCGGCTCCGACCCCGCATCCGCGGCGCTGCGCGGCGTACGCCCGCGCAGCGTCGGGGCGCGGGCGCTGCTCATCGGCGGCGCGACGGCCGGCCTCGCCGGCGCCGTGATCGCCGTCGGGGCGATCGGCTCGTTCACGCCCAACATGACGGCGGGACGCGGCTACATCGTGCTCGCGATCGTCATCATGGGCCGGATGAACCCGATCGGCATCGCGCTGGGCGCCCTGCTGTTCGGCTTCCTCCAGAGCTTCTCGTTGCTCTCGCAGTCGACCAGCATCCAGCTTCCCAGCGAGCTCTACACGGCGCTGCCGTACCTTGTCACCCTCGTCGTGCTCGTGCTCACCTCCCGCGCCCAACTGCGCCGTCAGCTGTCCCACCTTCGCCTGTCCTGACCCGAAAGGACCCGTCCATGCTCACCCGCCCGTCCCCCGTCGCCCCTCCCGCCGCCGAGCAGCACTGGGTCGACACCGCCCGCGAGCTCGCCGCCGGCTTCGCCGCGACCGTCGCCGCCGACGACGCCGAGGCGCGCCTGCCGATCGAGCACCTGCGCGCCCTTGCGGCCTCGGGGCTGGATGTCGCGTTCCTGCCGCGCGAGCACGGCGGCGAGGCGCTGTCGTACGCCACGCTCGGCGCCGTCGTGCAGACGCTCGCCACGGCCCACCCGGCGGTGGCCACCGTGTGGCTCATGCACCTCGGAGCGGCGCACGCCCTCGTGACTCTCTCCTCCGACGAACAGGCCGCCTTCTTCGCCGCAGAGCTGAAGGCCAGCAAGCGGTTCGCGAACGCCCTGAGCGAGCCGGCCGGGGGCAATCACTTCCTGGCGTCCCAGCAGGACGCGGATGCGGTGGGCCAGGACTGGTCGCTGACCGGCCGCAAGCTGTTCGTCTCGGGCTCCGAGGCGGCCGATCATCTGTTCCTCAACGCCCGGATCGACGGCGCCCCCGCCTTCTTCGGCGTGACCGTCGACGACACCGTCTCGTTCCCGCCGATCGAGGAGACGATGGGGATGCGGGCGACCCGCAGCCGCACGATCCTCTTCGAGGGCACGCCCCTGCTGCGCTCACGGTTGACCGGACCGCCGGCCCCCGAGTACGCGAACCTCATCACGGTCGGCTTCGCGTTCCTCTCGCTCGGCATCGCCGCATCCGCGATCGACGCGATCACTGTGACCGCCGGCAAGGTGCGCGGCGGCACCAGCCTCGCCGACGCGACCTGGGTCCGCCAGGAGACCGGCATGGCATGGGCGGAGCTGACCGCGGCCACGCTGATGGCCCAGCGCACGGCGTGGCTCGCCGACCAGCGCTCACCCGAGGCGATGCCCGCGGCGACCGAGACGAAGATGCTGGCCAACGAGGTCGCCAAGCGTACGGCCGCCCTCGCGGTGCGCATCGGCGGGGGCGGCGGGTTCCTCGTCTCCTCCCCCATCCAGCGCATCTTCCGCGACGCGCAGGCGGGCGCACTCATGGCCTACTCCGTTCCGTTCAGCTCCGAACTCGTCGGAGGCTGGGTGCTGAGCGGGTGAGACCCCCGGGTGCCGCCTTCGCCCCGCGAAGCGGCGCCCGGGTCGGGGTGCGTGGCGGCGATGATCCGCCCGAGGCACGCCGAGGACCCCCCTCCTCGGCGTTCCCGGCGGCCGTCGCCACGCATCCTTATCTTCGGCGTCCGGCCGTCTCGTCGTGAGCCCGGCCATGGATACGCTGGAATGATGAGCCTCATCGATCCCCGCGAGAAGGAAGCCCGCCGAAACGAGAAGTACCGGGGGAGCACGACGGCTCTGATCGCGACGCTCGTGTTCGGTGTCGCGTCGCTCGCGACGACGGCGGTCATCGGTTTCGGTATCGGCGGGTTCGTCGACCAGTTCCGCGTGATGAGCCTCAACAGCGTCTTCAGCACGTGGGACACAGCCATCCCGATCTGGCTGCGCAGCTGGTCGCTGCCGATCGGCATCGTCGCCACGATCATCATGGTCGGCGGCTACAGCACCTGGAATCACCGCTACTCCGGACGCACCGACGGCTACGCGTTCCTGGGACCTCTGCCCATCGTGCTGGCGGGTCTCACCCTCGGGTCCTGGTACGCCACCACGCTGTGGACGAACCCGGACGCCGTGGGCATCGCGGTCGACCCGACCTTCGGACAGAACGAGAGCTGGGATGCGGGCGCATGGATCATGTACGCCGCCCAGTGGTGGCTGCCCGGTATCTTCGCGCTCCTGACCCTGCTCACGTTGCTCGGCCGACTGGGCGCCGAGAAGCGCCGCCGCCTCAACAGCGAGCTCGCCGCGCGGCTGCTCCGCAGCGGCGCGAAAGTCGAGGCCGAGGTCACCGACGCCCCGCTTCGGGAGCCGAACTCTTCCCGGATGATGGCGGAGGTCACGCTGCGTTTCGAGGACACCGAGGGAACGAGCCGCTGGGTGAAGTCGATCGTCGTCGCGCCGACGAAGCAGTTTCCCATCACCGGCTCACGCCGCCCCCTGCTCTTCGACCCGGCGGATGCGGGCAACATCCAGCGCATCCTCTTCTCGCCGAGCGGCGGAACCAAGCCGGGCGACTTCGTCTCCGTCTCCGCGGCCGACTGAGGCGTCGCGGCGGCGGGGATGTCCCAGGCGCCGCGTAGCCTGAGACCATGGCCACCCGTCGCCCCGCTCCCGCGCCCTTCCGCTGCACCGAATGCGGGTGGACGACGGCGAAGTGGGCGGGCCGCTGCGGCGAATGCCAGCAGTGGGGAACCGTCGTCGAGGCGGCGCAGCCGACGGGCGTGATGCGCTCGCTCACGCCCGTGAGCCCCACCGCCGCACGCGCGGCCCGTCCGATCACCGAGTTCACGACGGCGGAATCTCCCCGGCGTGCGAGCGGCGTGGCCGAGTTCGACCGGGTACTGGGCGGCGGCATCGTGCCCGGTGCGGCCATCCTGCTCTCCGGAGAGCCCGGCGTGGGCAAGTCGACCCTGCTGCTCGAGGTCGCCGCCCGCGCGGCACGCGACGGGCACCGTGTGCTCTACGTGAGCGCGGAGGAATCGACAGCGCAGGTGCGCCTTCGCGCCGAGCGCACGGGTGCGCTGCACGATCAGCTGTACCTCGCCAGCGAGACCGACCTCGCCACCCTTATCGGCCACATCGACGACGTCGAGCCGTCGCTGCTCATCGTCGACAGCGTGCAGACGGTCTCCTCCTCGCTCAGCGAGGGTCTCGCCGGACACCCCAGCCAGGTGCGCGAGGTGGCGGCGACCCTCATCCGCATCGCGAAGGAGCGCGCGCTGCCGGTGCTCATCGTCGGGCACGTGACCAAAGACGGCTCGATCGCCGGACCCCGCCTGCTCGAGCATCTCGTCGACGTGGTCTGCCACTTCGAGGGCGACCGGCAGACGTCGCTGCGGTTCGTCCGCGCGCTCAAGAACCGATTCGGCCCCACCGACGAGGTCGGCTGCTTCGAGATGACCGGAGACGGCATCAGTGAGGTCCCGGATCCCTCGGGCCTGTTCCTCAGCAAGGGCGCTCCCGTGAGCGGCACCTGCGTGACGGTCGCCCTCGAGGGGCGCCGCGCGCTGCCGGTCGAGATCCAGGCGCTCGTCGTGACCGCATCCGGGCCTAACCCGCGCCGTGTCGTGAACGGCGTCGAGTCGTCACGGGTGGCGATGATCCTCGCCGTGCTGGAGCGACGCACCGGGCTGCGGGTCGGCGAGCGCGACATCTACGTGTCGACCGTCGGCGGCTTGAAGATCACCGAGCCAGCCACCGACCTCGCGATCGCGCTCGCCATCGCGAGCGCCGCGACCGATCGCCCCGTGGGGCACCAGGTGGCCGCGATCGGCGAGTTGAGCCTCACCGGCGAGGTGCGTCCGGTGGCGCAGCTGGCCCAGCGCCGCACCGAGGCCGGCCGTCTCGGCTACACGACGGTCATCGACTCCGGCGCGAAGGATCTGCTCTCCGCCCTCGGCCGGGTGCACATCCCCACCCCCGCCGCCTCCGGCCGCTGATCACGGCGCCGCTTCCGCTCCACCGGCCCGTTTCCCTTCCCCCGAACTGCGTCGCAGGTGCGCAACTGCCACACTTTTCCGCATCCGCCACAGAGAATCACTGCCGCAGCTGCGCAGAAGTGTGGCAGTTGCGAGGCCAGGCCCGGACCGACGGCCCGAGAAAGGGCCCGGTCCCGGCAGCCCCGGCGGCTCAGACCTCGAGGGCCGCGAGCAGGTCGGTGGGAGTGGCCTGCAACGGATGCGGGCCCGCGATGTCGAAGAACACGGTCGTGATCTCCTCGCGGTGCGCGCCCAGGAAGCTGCGGAGCCAGTCCGGGCCCTGCAACCCGACCGTGGGCGGCAGCGTCTCGGGCTTGTGCGCGGCATCGCTGAACAGCAGCAGCGCAACCTGCCCGGTGTTCGGGTCGCGGTAGGTCCACACCTCGCCGGCATCCAGCGGGTTGTCGCTCTCACCGGTCCGCATGAGCGGGACGACCGTGGGGCCGTGCCGCAGAGCGAACGCGACCGCAGCCATGTCCTGCGTCTGAAGCGCATCGGTCAGCGCGGTGTTGCGGAACTCCAGCGGAGGCTGCTGCTTCTTCCCGCGCTTCTGCGTACCGGCCATCCCCCCAGCGTATCCGCCGTGTCATCAGCGAAGCGGCATCCGCAGGCACACGAGACGCTCCCGCATCTCCCATGACGCAACCTCGACGAAGCCGCGGCTCCGGTACAGCCCGAGCGCGTCGTGCCGCCAGTCCCAGACCGAGAGCCGGAGGGATGCGGCCCCGGCCGCCATCGCGCGTCGCGCCGCCTCGGCGATCAGCGCACTGCCCGCTCCGGCCCCGCGCGCGGCAGGGTCGACCCAGAGCCGCTTGACCTCCGCATCCGCTCCGTCCACACGCACGACCACCATCCCGATGACACGGCTGTCGGCCTCGGCGAGCAACACCTCCGCACCCGGGAACGCCGCGGCGTCGATCTCGGCGGCATAGGCGGGAGCGAGCGGCCCGAACTCCTGCAGATCGTGCGCGACCTTCTCGGCTTCGGTGCTCTCGTGGTACGCATGCAGGAGTTCGGACACCGCTGCGGCGTCGCCGGCAACGGCGATGCGGACCGCGGCAAGGCTCATCCCTCCATTCCACACCCCCCGGCGCGGGAGAATGGACGGATGAGCTGGAGCCTGCGCGCGAGCACCCCCGACGATGCGGCGTGGATCGCGGAACTCCGGGCGGAGGTCATGCGGCCCGACCTCGAGCGGCTCGACCGGTACGACCCGGTCTACGTGCGACAGCGCTTCCTGAGGGCCTTCGACCCCGCCCTCACCCGCGTGATCGTCGTGGGCGGCCAGGATGCGGGCAGCATCGCGGTGCGACCCGCATCCGACGGGGTCTGGGTCGAGCACTTCTATCTGGCCACGGCGCACCAGGGCCGTGGGATCGGTTCACAGGTGCTGACCCTCGTGCTGGGCGAGAGCACCGGCGACGCGCCGCTACGACTCAACGTGCTGCAGGGGTCTCCCGCGCGGCGCCTGTACGAGCGATACGGCTTCGTGCTGTACCACGAAGACGAGGTCGACGCATTCCTGCAACGGGAACCGACTGCGCCGCTACCGTGAGCGCATGAACCGCGATCGCATCATCGGCATCATCGCCGCTGCCATCGGCCTCATCCTGGCCACCCTCTTCGTGATCTGGGACCTCAACGGCGCACCGTCGTGGCTGCACTACATCACCTGGATCGCCGGCGCGCTCAGCGGATGGGGGCTGGTGGCGGCCTTCACAGCCGGCAAGCGCGGCATGAGACCCTGAATCTCAGCGCTCCCGGTTGGCGGCGAGGAAGCCGGCCAACGCCTGCTCCGTCTCGCTGAGCGTGCGGATGCGGCCCGCGACCCGTTCGCGCATCTCGGCCACCCGGCCGAGCAGTTCCGCGTCACCGTGCGACTTCTCACCTGTGGCGCAGGGAAGGACGGCTCGTACGTCGTCGCGCGTGAACCCGAGCTCGAACATCGCGTGGATCGTGGCGACCGTCGGAACCGCCCGATCCGAGTAGTGACGGTAGCCGTTGTCGCCGCGCTGCGGGCTGATGAGACCTAACTTCTCGTAGTGCCGGATCGAGCGCGCACTGACGCCGCTCCGATCACTCAGCTCGCCGATGATCATGCGCCTGCCCCTCGACTTGACCTTGACACGATGTCAAAGCATATCGTGTGGTCGGGCACCAAGGCGGGGCCGGAGAGACGGAATCATGACGGAGCACATCGAGGTCGACGGGCGAATACGTACCTTCACTGTCGTCGGGGAACGGAGCGCAGGACAGGCCCTGATGCTCGTCTTCCACGGATCGAGGCAGTCGGGAGAGATCCATCGCCGGTTCGCGGGCGGAGCGTACGACACGCTCGGCGAGAAGGGCGCGCTCGTGGTCTACCTCGACGGCTACCGCGGCAACTGGAACGACGCCCGCCGCGAGAGCCGGTTCCCCGCACGGCTCGCCGGAATCGACGACGTCGCTTTCGTCCGCGCGGTGATCGCGCGGCTGGCCGGCACGCACGGAATCGATCCCGACCGCGTCTACGCGATCGGATACTCCAACGGCGGTCAGATGGTCCTGCGCCTGCTCCACGAGGACGCCTCCCCACTCGCCGGCGGCGCTGTCGTCGCCGCGACGCTTCCCGAGCCCGGCAGCTTCGTCCTGCCCCAGGTCGTTCCCGCGCCTCATCCGGTTCCGGTTCTGCTCGTACACGGAACCGCGGATCCGGTGGTCCCCTACGCCGGCGGGCGGATGGGGCGATGGGCGCAGCTCGTGTTCCGCGTCGGCGGGTCCTCGCTCTCCGCGCCGGAGACCGCTGCGTACTTCACGCGCCGCAACGGCATCGCCACTCCCCCGACGACCCACGCGGATGCGGCATCCCACCCCGACGGCACGCGCGTCGAGCGCACCGACTGGCGGGAGGCGGGCCACCCGAGCGTCACGTTCGTCACCGTGCACGGCGGCGGCCACACGGTCCCCGGGCCCAAGCCCGGCCCGCGCCTGGTCGGCCGCACGGCCACGAGCATCTCGGTCGCCGACCTCGCCGCGGAGGCGTTCGGACTGGGCGCCTAGTTCAGCAGGAACTGCGCAGACTGCGCGGAGGGGATGCCACCGATCGACACGGCTAGGTGGTACGACGCACCGCCGCCCGGCGCCTTGGGCCGGTTCGCGTTCTGGCAGGTGTCGACGGCGGAGCGCGTGCGGTCCCACGTGATGGGCGTCGCGCTCGTGACCTCCTGACCCGCGGTCAGGGTCACGACCATGTCGCTCGGCTCGCTCTGGCAATCGGTCGAACGCCACCACGTGTCCTCGCCGGACGTGACCGTGAAGGTCTGGCTCGTCGTGCCGACGTTGATCGTGCAGTCCGCGGCCGAGGTGTTCGTGAGCCGGATCGAGAGCTGCGGGTTCTCGTCGGCGGCGTAGGTCGACTGGTTGGTCAGCGCCTCCACACGCACGTCATCCTTGGTGCAGGTGGGGATGCCCGTATCCGTCGCCTCACCGCTGGCCGTCGCCTCGTCCTCGGGGGTATCGGTCGCGGGGGCATCGGTCGCGGCCGGCGTCGAGGGGTCCGGTGTCGCGGCAGGGGTGGATGCGGCCGGAGCGGGCGCGGCGGCGGAGTTCCACGGCTGAGCGATGAACAGCCACACCAGGCCGATCACGACCAGCAGGCCGATCAGCGCGACGAGGCGGCGACGGCGGTACACGGCCTTCGACGGGCGACGACGCGGGGTGGGAGAGCTCACGCATCCAGGCTACGTCGCACCCGGCACCCCGCACGGGCGGCTCTCCGCGCGCGAACCTCAGAGCTGCTTGAGCATCCTCGTGTTGCCGAGGGTGTTGGGCTTCACGTGCGCGAGGTCGAGGAACTCGGCGATGCCCTCGTCGGGACTGCGCACCAGCTGCGAGTAGACGTCCGGGTCGACGACGTGCTCCCCGATCGGCGCGAAGCCTCGTCGGGTGAAGAAGTCGACCTCGAACGTGAGGCAGAACAGCCGCGAGAGCCCGAGCGTGCGCGCCTGCTCCTCCAGACCTTCGACGAGCGCCCGCCCGACGCCGCGGTGCAGCCACGTGTCGTCCACGATCAGGGTGCGGATCTCGCCCAGGTCGTCCCACATGACGTGCAGGGCGCCGCATCCGATGAGCTCGCCGTTCGCGTCCTCCGCGACCAGGAACTGCTGCACCGCCTCGTAGAGCACGACGATGTCCTTGCCGAGCAGGATGCGACGCTGCACGTAGGGCTCCAGCATCCGGTGGATCGCACGCACATCTGCCGTCCGCGCCGGCCGCACGGTGAACTCGCTCACGGTGCAACCCTACGCCGGGATGCGGCAGGTACGCCGAAGGGCCGGATGCGGTGTGCATCCGGCCCTTCGTGCGTGTGAGGTGTCAGCTTCCGGCGACGATGTCCGGCGTCGCGGAGATCTCGCCCGCGACGCTCGCGCCCAGCGCGACCTTGTCTCCGCGGGGGGCGATGTCGAACGTGAACCGGCCGCCCTCGGCGTCGACCTTCACGTGGTCGCCCGCGTTCAGCTCGCCGTGGAGGATCCTCTCGCTCAGCTGGTCCTCGACCTCGCGCTGCATCGCACGGCGCAGCGGGCGCGCACCGAGCGTCGGGTCGAACCCGATCTCGATGAGGCGGTCCTTGGCCTCATCCGACAGCTCCACCGTGAGGTCGCGGTCGAGCAGGCGCTCGGCGAGACGCTTGGTGAACAGGCCCACGATCTGGCGCAGTTCCGTCTTGTTCAGCTGCGGGAAGACGATGACGTCGTCGACGCGGTTGAGGAACTCGGGCTTGAAGTGACGCTTCAGCTCCTCGTCGACCTTGCCCTTCATCCGCTCGTACGTGGTCTGCGCGTTGCCCTCGACCTGGAACCCGACCGGGCCGCCGGCGATGGCCTGCGAACCGAGGTTGGTGGTCATGATGATCACCGTGTTCTTGAAGTCGACGACGCGGCCCTGGCCATCGGTCAGGCGACCCTCTTCGAGGATCTGCAGCAGCGAGTTGAAGATGTCGGGATGCGCCTTCTCGATCTCGTCGAACAGCACCACCGAGAACGGCTTGCGGCGCACCTTCTCGGTGAGCTGACCGCCCTCTTCGAAGCCGACGAACCCGGGAGGGGCACCGAACAGCCGCGACACGGTGTGCTTCTCACCGAACTCGCTCATGTCGAGCGAGATGAGCGCACCCTCGTCGTCGAACAGGAACTCCGCGAGCGCCTTGGCGAGCTCGGTCTTTCCGACACCCGTCGGGCCGGCGAAGATGAACGAGCCGCTGGGGCGCTTCGGGTCCTTGAGGCCGGCGCGCTGGCGACGGATCGTGCGGCTGAGGGCGGCGATCGCCTCTTCCTGGCCGATGACGCGCTGGTGCAGCGCCTTCTCCATGAAGACGAGACGGCTGGTCTCCTCCTCGGTCAGCTTGAACACCGGGATGCCCGTGGCCTGGGCCAGCACCTCGGCGATCAGCCCCTCGTCGACGACAGCAGTGGTCGCCACGTCGCCGTTCTTCCACTGCTTCTCGAGACGCAGGCGCTCAGCCAGCAGCGACTTCTCCTCGTCGCGCAGCGACGCGGCCTTCTCGAAGTCCTGCTCCTCGGATGCGGCTTCCTTCTGCTCGCGCACCTTGGCGATCTTCTCGTCGAACTCGCGCAGCTCCGGCGGGCTGGACAGGATCGACAGGCGCAGGCGTGCGCCGGCCTCGTCGATCAGGTCGATCGCTTTGTCGGGCAGGAAGCGGTCCGAGATGTACCGGTCGGCGAGGTTCGCGGCGGCGACGATCGCGCCGTCCGTGATCTGCACCTTGTGGTGCGCCTCGTAGCGGTCGCGCAGGCCCTTCAGGATGTTGATCGCGTGGGGCAGGCTCGGCTCCGCAACCTGGATCGGCTGGAAGCGGCGCTCGAGGGCCGCATCCTTCTCGAAGTGCTTGCGGTACTCGTCGAGGGTCGTCGCACCGATCGTCTGCAGTTCGCCGCGCGCGAGCAGCGGCTTGAGGATGGATGCGGCGTCGATCGCGCCCTCGGCGGCGCCCGCACCCACGAGGGTGTGGATCTCGTCGATGAAGACGATGATGTCGCCGCGGGTGCGAATCTCCTTCGTGACCTTCTTCAGGCGCTCCTCGAAGTCGCCGCGGTAGCGGGAGCCGGCGATGAGCGAGCCGAGGTCGAGCGAGTAGACCTGCTTGTCCTTCAGCGTCTCGGGAACGTCGCCCTTCACGATCGCCTGCGCGAGGCCCTCGACGACGGCGGTCTTGCCGACGCCGGGCTCGCCGATGAGGACCGGATTGTTCTTGGAGCGGCGCGAGAGGATCTGCATCACGCGCTCGATCTCCTTCTCGCGCCCGATGACCGGGTCGAGCTTGTTGTCGCGCGCGGCCTGGGTGAGGTTGCGGCCGAACTGGTCGAGCACGGCAGAGCCGCCCTGCGCACCGGTCGTGGCCTGCTCGCCGGCGCCGGTCGCGACACCCGCGGGCTCCTTGCCCTGGTAGCCGCTCAGCAGCTGGATGACCTGCTGGCGCACCTTGTTGAGGTCGGCGCCGAGCTTGACGAGTACCTGGGCGGCGACGCCCTCGCCCTCGCGGATGAGACCGAGCAGGATGTGCTCGGTCCCGATGTAGTTGTGGCCCAGCTGCAGCGCCTCGCGAAGGCTCAGCTCCAGCACCTTCTTCGCGCGCGGCGTGAAGGGGATGTGGCCGGTCGGCTGCTGCTGACCCTGGCCGATGATGTCCTGGACCTGCTCGCGCACGGCGTCGAGCGAGATGCCCAGGCTCTCAAGCGCCTTGGCGGCGACGCCCTCGCCCTCATGGATGAGACCGAGCAGGATGTGCTCGGTACCGATGTAGTTGTGGTTGAGCATCTTCGCCTCTTCCTGGGCGAGCACAACCACGCGACGGGCTCGGTCGGTGAATCTCTCGAACATCGCGGCTACTCCTCCGGCGCCAGGTGACGCCAACATCGGGCGCACCCTCCGGCGCGCTGTACATCGAGGCTAACCAGAGCACGGATGCGGCAAGCCCGTGTTCGCCGTGGGCGCACCGCATCCGCTGCTTGCGGCCACACCCGTCATGCCATATCGTTTTTCGATAACAACGATATTCGATATGCCAGGGAGGACCTCATGACCACCCCCACTCCGTCCCGCGTGCTGCGCGGCAGCGACATCGCCGCGATGTGGATCTTCGTGGGCGCCGGGATCGCCGTCGTCGGCGTCACGCTCTTCTTCGCGATCGGGCGGATCGTCGATGCGCTCAGCGGCAAGGCGCTCCCGGTGGAAGCGCTGTTCTCCGACACGACGGTCGCTGCCCCCATCGGACCCGACGGGACGATGCGCGACATCCTGTTGGAGCGCGCGTGGATCACGCCCAGCGCGCTCTCGGTCGCGGGCACGGGCGCACTCGTGATCCAGCAGCTCGTGCTCGCCGCATCCGTCACCGCGGTCGTCGTGTGCCTGCTGCTGGTGACGCTGTCGGTGATGCGAGGGCGCGTCTTCAACGGGCGCAACACGGTGCTCGTCGTCGCCGCGGGCGCATCCGGTCTCGCAGGCCTGTTCGGCGTGCCCTTCTTCGGCAACATCGTCGCCAACGATGCGTTCCGCGACATCTCGCAGGGCACCTTCGACAACCCCGTCATGAGCGTGGATCTGCCACCGGTCATCCTCGCCGCCTTCATCGTGGCGATGACCAGCACGGTGTTCACGGTCGGCGACCGACTGCAGCGCGACACCGAGGGCCTCGTATGAGCCCCGCCGAGGACGACGGCCCGAGCGGCGTCCACTGCCGGCTCGACGAACTGCTGACCGAACGCGGGATGACCCTGGCGGAACTGTCGCGCACGGTGGGGGTGTCGGTGGTCAACCTCTCGGTGCTGAAGAACGACCGGGCCCGCGCCATCCGGTACTCGACGCTGTCGGCGATCTGTCGCGCCCTCGACTGCGAGATCGGCGACCTGCTCGTCCGCCAGGACTGACCCCGCCCCGGGGGCTCCCGCACGGGCCCGGGGCCTCACGCCGCCCGCCCCGCGTCGCCCCGCCCCGCCCCGGCGCGGCTAACCAAGTTCGAGGGACTCCTCTTGTCGCTCAATCGGCCGAAACCGCGCAGTTCGGGTCCCTCGAACAGGGTGTCTTCATGTTCGAGGGACCCGAACTGCGATGGCGCCCTCGTCGCGACGGCGAGAAGAATCCCTCGAACAAGTCCCCCTCCCGAACTCTGTCACCAGGACCGCTCGCGCAATGCCCGGCGGACGCGACCGGCAACCGCCGCGCCCTGATTCATCAGCTGCACGCCGGTGACCCGCACGACCAGCCACCCGCACCGCTCGAGCCTCTCCTGCCGAAGAATGTCGGAGGTCCACTGTTCGCGGTTGACCCGATGATGGTCGCCTTCAAACTCCACGACGACTCTCTCCCGCGGATAGACGAGATCACCCCATGCGATGACTTCGCCGGCGTGATCCCGAATGGGGTGATTGAGCTCTGGTTCGGGAATCCCGTTGCTCACCAGGAGCAGCCGCAGAAGCGACTCGGGGCGGGAGAGCGACCGCGTCCGCACGAGCGGTAGCGCCTCGCGAAGGCGGAGCACGCCGGGTCGCCTACCGGCGGATACGGCGGCCTCGAGCTCGTTCAGCGTGGCGAGTGCGCCGGTCCGGGAACCGAACAACGGCTCGCGAACCACGGAGTCTCCGACGGCCACGAGCTCGTGAGTGTCTGTCATCTCCCCCGCCAGGCAAGCCCAGGTGCTCGCTGGCGAGGAGACGCGGAGGCCCCGGTGAACGCGAACCGACACATGGGACGCCTTCACGTTGTGCCCAATCACGCGGGTACTGCGTGGGGTGCGGCCCGGGGCAAGGACGGCGACATCGATGCCGCGTTCAAGGCATCGCAGAAGCAGTGCCGGCGGCAGTGTCAGGTTCCACAGGACCGCAGCGGCGATGTGGGAGAAGAACTGGTCACGTGGCATCACCAGTGCGTATTGCCGGCAAGTGCGCCGAATATCCTCCGCGAGATCGGCGATATCCTCGCCGGCCGACTGAGCGGACTCGTCGACAACGACTCTCATTCCGCGAAAGGGCGACTCGAGATCCCGATGTCTCAACCGAGCCGCCGAGACGCCGACATCCCGCGCTTCCGCCACCGAAAAGGCGTGGCCCAGGTTCGGGGGCAACGCGGAAGGTCTCATGCCCCCAGCCTGTGCCCAATCCGGAGACGCCGCGGGTCGCAGACCCTCTCTTGGCGACGACACGCCGCCCCGATTCAGCTCCGGAGGACAGATGCCGTCCACGTTCGGCTACCACGGGATGTCGGGCGCACTCCGACCACACCGCATAGCGTCCCGCGAATCTCGTCGCTGCCCGGTCGAGGGACTGGAAATGTCGTGGTTCGGCGCGCACCACCGCATCACGCGTCCCTCCAACACCCCATCACCGTGTTCGAGAGACCCAAGATGTCGTTGTTCCGGGGAGACGCCGCGTCGCGAGTCCCTCCAACACCCGACGCCGCATCGAGACACCCGAAACGCCACCATTCGGCGAGAGACGGGACAGCCCGTGTCCCTCGAGAAGCCCGTCGCGGCCAGGCGACCGCGGCGGGTCAGAGAACGGGGACGCGGGTGTTGTCGAACGTGTCGCCGACGAGCACGAGCTCGACGCCGGCCCCCTCCGCCACACCGTCGGCAGAGCCGATCAGCGCCCGCGGCGCCATATCCATCGTGCAGGCCCGGTCTGCCGGCGGGGTCTGGAAGGTGACGGTGATCTCGGCGTCCGCCGTCTTCTTGATCGTGTCCACGACGGGCGCACAGGAAGAGGAACCCCACGTCACGAGCGCGAACCCACCGGAGGTGAGCCAACCCGCGCTCGGCAGGAAGTCGGTCTGCGTGGCGGGGCCGGCGAGACCCTCGACCCCGGGCAGCTCGACGCTGCCGGATGCGTTGCCGTAGCTCACGTCCACGCGGGTCGCCTGCGCAGGATCGATTCCCTCGGGAGCTGCGACGAGCGTGATGCGCGGCACGAAGTCCTTCGTGCAGGGTCGATCGGCATCAGCGGCAGCGTCGTCGAAGCTCACCGTGATCACTCCGTCCGCGAAGGTGGGCTCCCCGGCGACCGGCACACAGGTGGAACTGCCCTCCGTCACGACCGCGATCATCCGGCCGCTGTCGACCCAGCCCGCGTCCAGCTGCAGGTCGGCGACGGCGGACTCACCGGGCGCGGCGTCGCCCGCGCATCCGGTGAGCATCCCGGCGGCGATGAGCAACGAGCCGGTGATGGTGAGCAGGGTCGTGGTGCGGCGCATGGCGGCTCCCTCAGAGATCTGCGGATGCGGCCGCGATGCGGCCTCCGGTCTCTCATCCTGTCGCAGCGGCCTGCGCATCGCCGGAAAGCCCGGTAACGGCCGGGTCACGATCGCCGTTCAGCCCCGTCCACGTGTGGCCCATCGCAGGATGCGAGGCTGGTTGGCCGCTGCCTCCCGAGCCCGCGCAAGTTCCGCTTCAAGGCGGACAACTGCCTCCCGGGCCGCGTCGAGCTCGATCGCCATCGCGGACTTCGATTCCTCGACCGCGGTCAGCACCGAGCGGAGTTGACCGTTGGATGCCCGTGCTTCATCCAGCTCCTCAGCTACCTCCGAGGTTGTCTCGATGACCGACTCGATATAGGCCTCATCCAGCGGCCCGCCCGCGTCCCGGTCTGCGATCGGCACGACGGCGTCCGCGCCGTAGTCGATCGAGGGCAGCGCATCCGGGTCGAGACTCTCGCGCAACATGTCAACGTACGAATCGAGGGTGGCGGCACGGTGCCGCCCTAGTTCTGCACTCACTTCAGCAGCGCGACCGGCGAGCTCCTCGAACGCGGTCGTCAATGCGTTCGGCGCGGAGTCGAGGTCGACCGAAACGCTCAAGAACCCATCCGTCGTGTCCGACCGGAAGTCGTGTCCGAGGCTGATGCTGGGGATCCCCAGGGATGCGGCGATGCCGCACCCGTGGACCCGGGTGGAGATGACCATGTCGTAATCCGCAAAGATGTCGACATAGTCGGCAGAGTCGTAGGAGTAACGAAGAGCGCTGCCGGGGAAACGCTCGGCGACAACCGGGATCTCATCGATGTAGTGCAGAACGAACTCGAAGGTCACTTCGTCGGAAAAGCGGGTGATCAGGTCGTCGATCGACCGGCATGCTTTCTCGTAGAACGCCTCGTCGAGACCGTTCGCCCATACGGCGTCGGCATACGGCACCCCGACGACAATGCCCACGCGCTTTACATCATGCACCTGTCCCGCTGCGGGCGCCGACAGCAGTGCAGGGCATGGGAGATAGTCAATGCCGTGGCGTCGAGCGAGGTCCGTCTGGGCGAGCCTGCGACTTCTGGTCGTGACGACCGCTGCCTTGTCCAGCGCAATATCTAGGAACGGCGGGAGATCCTTGGGCATCGAGCCAAGCCCGAGACCCAGGAAGGGAAGACCATTGCGGAAGACATGATCGTAGAAGCTCCAGCAGCGAGGGGTCGCCCACTCGGGACTACCGGCGACCACGGCCAAGGACGCATGTGAGAGGTCGGAGTCGAACTTGACCGAGTTGCTGAAGAATCCCAACCGCAAGCGCGACGACAACGCCTCGAAGACCGCGCCCTGATGTTCGCCGACGGGCCGGCGCATGTTACGCAAGGCGACAGTAGAGCCATCCGCCGGACGGATGTCGGGGTTGCGGTCGTAGATCAGAGGATCGAAGGGCCCCAAGGCGGTGTCCACGATGCGACGAGAGCCAGCCAAGATGAACTCGTCCCCCGGGTTCCATTGCCGGGTGGCGGAGTACATCGCGAATCGATTCTGCTGTGCTGTCAACGTAGATCACCCAGGTGCTCGAGGATGGGAAGATGTGCCATGGCGCACGCGGAGCCGGGCGGCGAAAGGCATGTCGCACGAACGAGAAGCCGCAGGGGGCTGATCCCGCCGCACGGGCTCCGCACCGCCCTCAGCATCGACGTCGGCCGCGCCTCCCTCTCGATGCTATCAGTCGCCTATGACGAAAGCACCTGAGCCGATCGCCGCTACTGCAGCGCCGACGTCAACCGGGCGAGGTTGTCGAGCACGGTGGAGCGCAGGGGCTGGCGCAGCCACTCCTCGAGGGTGAGCTCGGTGCTGAGGCTGCGGTAGTGGTCTTCGACCTGCCGCATCTCCTCGACGAACTCCTCGCCGCGCACGAGCATGGAGATCTCCATGTTCAGACCGAACGAGCGCATGTCCATGTTGCTCGATCCGATGACGGCGACCTCGTCGTCGATCGTCATGGCCTTGGTGTGCAGGATGTAGGGCTTGCGGTACATCCAGATGCGAACGCCCGCACGCAGCAGCACCTCGTAGTAGCTGCGCTGAGCGTGGTAGACCATTGCCTGGTCGCCCTCTTCGGAGACGAACAGCTCGACCTCGACTCCGCGGTGGCAGGCGGTCGTGATGGCGTTGAGGATCGACTCGTCCGGCACGAAGTACGGGCTGACGAGGATGATCCGCTCCTTCGCGGCGTACATGAGCCCGAGGAACAGACGCAGGTTGTTCTCGAACTCGAAGCCCGGACCGCTCGGCACGATCTGGCAGTCGAGATCACCGGTGGCCTGGCGCAGGTCGAATTCGTCGACCTCCTCCGTCAGCAGCTCGTCGGTCTCGCTGTACCAGTCGGAGAGGAAGACGGCGTTGACGCTGCCGACGACCGGTCCCTCGAGGCGCACCATGAGATCGACCCAGTGCAGGCCGCGGCGGATGTTCTTGCGCAGGTTGTACGTCGAATCGGTGACGTTCTGCGAGCCCATGAAGGCGATGTCGCCGTCGACGACGAGGAGCTTGCGGTGGTTGCGCAGGTCGGGACGCTGGTACTTACCGCGCAGCGGCTGCACGGGAAGCATCAGATGCCACTGCGCCCCCATCGCGTCCAGGCGCTTCAGCGTGCGCCGGTAGTACGGCTTGCCCCTGTTAGCCCAGTGATCCAGGAGCACCCGTACGGTGACACCACGCTCGCTGACCTCTTCGAGCGCGCGGAAGAAGTTGTCGGTCGAGGCGTCGGTCTGCAGGATGTAGAACTCGACGTGCACATAACGGCGCGCGCTGCGAATGGCGTCGGCCATCGCATCCAGGCTCTCCTGGTAGTCGGCGATGAGGTGAGCCTCGTTGTCACCGGAGAGGGGCATGGCCCCGAGGTTGGTGTTCAGCCGCACGAGCGAGGTGAACCAGCCTGGCGCACCGGGGCGCAGCGTGCCGTGATCGAGGCCCGCCGTGGCCTGCTGGATGTACTCGTTGATCGCGCGCTGCTTGCGGCGGCGCTTGCGCGGCAGGCGCGGTGTGCCGATCACCAGGAACAGCACGACACCGATCACGGGGATGAAGTAGATCGCCAGCAACCACGCCATGGCCGCCGTGGGGCGCCGGTTGCGGGGGACGATGATGATCGCCGCGATGCGGATCACGACATCGAAGACGAAGACGGCGACCAGCCACCACGATCCGAGATCGATGTCGATGTTGATCATGTCGTCTCCCCCGCCCGCATCCTGCTCAGCGTAGCGGCCGGGTGCACCGGAGCCGCGTGGCGGGCGCTCAGTGGTCGGAGGCGATCGGAGGCAGGCCGCGCTTGGCGCGTTCTTCGGCCTCGATCTCCGAGTAGACGCGACGCTCGGTGCGGTCCATCCGCAGGATCGAACGCACGATGAAGAAGAACGTCGCCGTCACGACGATGGTCGGCAGAATCGACCACAGCGCCGCGACCCAGATGTTCTCCACCCCTCCATGGTACGCGACGGCTCCTCCACACCGGCCGGGCTCGGCGCGGCGGCCTGTGCGATCGGATCGGGACGGCGGCGACCGCCCAGCCTCGATGCATGACCACGATCATCAAGGCCCGGGATGCGGCCGACTTCCTCTCTCTGGTTCCCAGGCTGCTCGGCTACGAGCCGCGACGCAGCGTCGTGCTGATCCCCTTCAGCGTGGGTCGCACCGGCGGCGGCCTGCGCGTCGACCTGCCGACCGACACGGCCGACACGGATGCGGTGGCCTCCACCCTCATCGGCTTCGCCTGTCGCGTCGAGCACACCGACGCCTACGCCGTGCTCGTGTACGACGACGCCGACACCCCGACGCACGCGGAGCTCGTGGGGGCGCTGGAGGTCAGGGCGCAGGCGTGCGGGCTGCGCCGCATCGATGCGCTCCACATCTCGGCGGGACGCTGGCGCTCCTATCTCGATCCCGCCCTCGGCGGAACGATCGCGGTCGATCCGGATGCGGGCACGCACGGCCCCGCCGCCGACCAGGGCGCAGGAGCGTCCCTGCCGCACGTTGATCTCGCGCGAAGCGAGCGGGTCGGCCGGGCGTTGACCGAGTGCGCCCGCGCGTTGGAGTGGGTGCTGAATGGATCACGCCCGGCGGATGCCCGCATCCACCCCGGCGCCCTCGTCGCGTCTCTCGCCCTGGAGGATCTGCCCGCGTTCTTCGAGACCTGGATCACGCCCCACGGTGCGGTGCCGCCGCCGGGCGACGCGGAACGCGCCGATGCGCAGGATCTCGCGCTTCTGATCTGGTGTCTGGCGCGCCCTGCCCTCCGCGACATCGCACTGGCCACGTGGGTGCGCGGCGTCAACGGCGGGGATGCGGCGCTCGTCGCGCAGCAGGAGTGGGAGGCCGGTGTCGCGTACCCGGACGAGCTGGGCGCCTGGATGATGGGCGAGGGCGCGCGCCCCGACGTCGATCGCCTCACCGGCGCGCTCCAAGTGTGCCGGCTCGCGGCCGCATCCGCTCCGGCCGCGTATCGACCCGGCGCGCTGGCGGCGGGCGCCTGGCTCTCCTGGGCGCTCGGGCGCTCCACCCACGCCGCGCGCTACTGCGAGCAGGCACTCGCGATCGACGCGGAGCACGGCCTGTCGCTCATCGTGCTGTCGATGGTCGACGCGGGGCATCTGCCCGACTGGGCGTTCCGCGCTCAGCCCGGCTGACTCACTTGACGAGCGGGAAGAGGATGGTCTCGCGGATACCGAGACCGGTGACGGCCATGAGCAGTCGGTCGATGCCCATGCCCATGCCGCCCATGGGAGGCATGCCGTGCTCCATCGCCCGCAGGAACTCCTCATCGATGCGCATGGCCTCGTCGTCGCCGCGCGCCGCCAGCTTCGCCTGCTCGACGAAGCGCTCGCGCTGGATGACGGGGTCGATGAGTTCCGAATAGCCGGTGGCGAGCTCGAATCCGCGCACGTAGAGGTCCCACTTCTCCACGACGCCCGGGATCGAGCGGTGCTCTCGCACGAGCGGGCTGGTGTCGAGCGGGAAGTCCATGACGAACGTCGGGCGCACCAGGTGCGTCTTGACGAAGTGCTCCCACAGCTCTTCGACGTACTTGCCATGCGTCGCGTGCGGCGGCTCGTCGACTCCGGCGGCCTCGGCGATACGGGCGAGCTCCGCAACGGGAGTCTGCGGGGTGATGGGAACGGCGTCGATATCGGATGCGGCCAGCGCCTCGTTGAGCGAGTCGTACATCGAGAGGCGGTCCCAGTTGCCGCCGAGGTCGTATTCGGTACCGTCGGCCCAGGTCACGACATGGCCGGCTTCCGGTCGGCCGGCGAGACGGTTCGTGGCCGCCGCCGCGTTCTGGATGAGCTCCTGCGTGAGGTCGGCGATGCCGTTGTAGTCGCTGTACGACTCGTAGGCCTCGAGCATCGCGAACTCGGGGCTGTGGGTCGAGTCCGCCCCCTCGTTGCGGAAGTTGCGGTTGATCTCGAACACCCGGTCGAGGCCGCCGACGACGGCGCGCTTGAGGAACAGCTCGGGCGCGATGCGCAGGTAGAGCTCCGTGTCGAAGGCGTTGGAGTGCGTCACGAACGGACGTGCCGAAGCGCCCCCGTGCTGCACCTGCAGCATCGGCGTCTCGACCTCGATGAACTCGTGTCCCGCGAAGGTCTCGCGCAGACTCGCGTTGACGGCGGCGCGGGTGCGCACGGTCGCCCGCGCCTGGTCGCGCACGATGAGATCGAGGAAGCGCGAGCGCACGCGCGTCTCCTCGTTGAGCTCGGAGTGCAGGTTCGGCAGCGGTAGCAGCGCCTTCGACGCGATCTGCCAGTCCTCGACCATGATCGAGAGCTCACCGCGGCGGCTGGAGATGACCTGGCCGCGCACGAACACGTGGTCGCCGAGGTCGACGAGCTCCTTCCAGCGCTGCAACGACTCCTCGCCGACGGCGGCGAGCGAGACCATGGCCTGGATGCGGCTGCCGTCGCCCGACTGCAACGACGCGAAGCAGAGCTTGCCGGTGTTGCGGCTGAAGACGACACGGCCGGCGACGCCGGCGATGACGCCCGTCTCCTCCCCCGCCTCCAGGCTCGCGAAACGCTTGCGCAGCGCGGGGATCGTGTCGGTCACGGCGACGGAGACGGGATAGGCCCCGCCCGCCGCATCCGTCCGCTCCGCGATGAGTCGCTCGCGCTTGGCCAGTCGCACCGCCTTCTGCTCGAAGACGTCCTCTTCGGGGGTCTCGGCGGGCGCGGTGTTCTCGGGCTGAGAGGTCATCGTGGGGGCTCCTCGGAAGTCGCCGTCAAGTCTATCCGGGGCGCCTGCGGTGCCCGATTGCCCCCGGAGAGGCTCAGCGCACGAAGATCTCGGCGTTGTCGACGAAGCGGTGACCGCCGACGGATGCGGCGATCAGGGCGAGTGCGGGGCCCTGGTGACCCTCATCGACGGGCAGGAACGTCGCCGGATCGACGACGTTCAGGTACTCGAGCCGGATGCGGGACTCGCCCATGAGCGCGCTCTGCGCCGCGGCGATGCACGCGTCGACGTCGCGATCGGCGTTGGATGCGGCGGCCTCGAGCGCCCGCGGCAGGAGCGCCGCCGCGGCGCGATCAGCGGCATCGAGCGTGGCCAGCCGCGTGGAGACCGGCACGCCGTCGTCGCTGCGCACCGTCTCGGCTTCGACGATCTCGACGTCGAAGAAGAGCTCGCGCACCATCCGGCGCACGAGGAACACGCGCTGGCGGTCACGCTCGCCGTAGACGGCGACGTCGGGACGCACCAGATTGAGCAGCTGCGCCTCGACGGTGAGCAGCCCGTCGAAGTAGAACGGGCGCACCCGCCCCTCGTAGCGCAGGCCCAGATCCCCCGCGCTCACCTTGGTCGTGGCCTTGCCCGCGGGCAGCAGCTCGGCCGCATCCGGAGCGAACACGAGGTCCACGCCGAGGCGCTCGAGCAGCGCGGCATCCGCTTCGGGCGTGCGCGGATAGGCCTCGTAGTCGGCGTGCGTGGCGAAGCGCAGCGGGTTCACGAAAGAGGAGACCACCACGATCCCGGCGCTCTCGCGCGCGGTGCGGATGAGGTCGATGTGGCCGTCGTGCAGCGCACCGATCGTCGAGACGAGTGCGACACGCGTGCCCTCAGGAGCCGCGGCTCTGGCCTCAGCCAGTCGGGTGCGCAGCTCCGCGATGGTGCGGATCATCCGTCGATCGTATCGCCCACGGGTCCGCGCGGATCCGCACGTGTCAGGGCGTCGTCGACGGTCGAGCGCACGAGCGCCGACAGGTACCCGCCGGGATTCTCGACGCCGATGCCGGCGAGCAGCCCCGTCGCCTGCTGCACGATCACCCGGGAGAACTCGGTGGCGGTCGCGATCGCCTCCGCGTACGCGGGCCGGTCAGCCTCGGCGATCACGACCGGCTCGCAGCCGATCTCCACCGCGAGAGCTTGCGCGATCGGCAGAACGGCGGCCGGCGCGGTCACGGCCGCGTAGGAGGCGGCGAGCTGGCGGAGATCGATCGTGGTACCCGTGAAGGTGATGGCGGGATGCACGGCGAGACCGATCGCGCCGAGCCGCTGCGCGGGAGCGAGCACCTCAGTGCCGTAGCCCGGGTCGGTGTGCAGCACGAGCTGGCCGGGCTGCCAGGCGCCGAGCTCGGACAGACCCGCCACGAGCGGGGGGAGCTCCTCGTGCGGAACGGCGAGCACGACGAGCTCGCTGCGCCGGAGCACCTCTGCCGCATCCAGCACCGGCACTCCGGGCAGGATCGCCTCGACACGGTCTTGGTCGCTGCCGGCGGTGATGCCGGTGAGCGCGTGCCCCGCACCGCCGAGAGCGGCCGCCATGATGGGTCCCACCCGGCCCGCACCGATCACTCCGACGCCCAGACGGCCGTCACGCCTCATCCGTTCTCCTCCTCATCTCCCCGGTCGCTCGGTCGGACGGACGCTACGTCCTCGACGAACCACCGGTGCGACCTGTCACTGCGCGCCGCCGTCACCGCGCGGCGCGCCACATCCTCGAACATCCCCCGCGCCGCCTCGACGTCTATCGCGCCGAGGCTCGTGTCGACCGCTCCGGCGACGGTGTGCGCGCGAGCCGAGGCCACCCGCAGCGCGCGGTCGACCGGCCCCTGCTGCAGCGCGATGGACTGCAGCCGGGCGAGCGGCACCACGACCAGCGACCGCCAGAACCTCCCGCGTCGCAGGAACAACGCCGCATCCGTCACCGCGAAGCCGTTGCGCCGCCACGACACGGGGCGCAGGATGCGGGCGCGACGCGGCGTCGTCGCGAAGGCGTGGTCGTCGTCGGCGCCGAGCAGACCGCGGTCGAACAGGAGCGCGCGTTCGGCGTCGTCGAGCCAGGGCAGCAGCAGCGCGACGACGCGCTCCGCGTCCTCGCGTGTGCCCACCGGCAGCACGCGGGTGAACGCCTCAGCCGCCTCCTGGCCCGCGCGCGAGCCGGACAGCCGGTTGACGGTGATCGTCCACCATCCCGCGGGCCGCCAGAGGATCGGCTGGTGCACACGCACCGCGTGCACCCGCCCCGGCGGAAGGATCTCGGTCACGGTCGTGAGGATGCCGAAAACGATGCGCACGCCGTGGTCGGTCGGCGCGATCGCGTAGCGCAGGGCACGCACCGTTCCTCGTCCGACGTAGGTCGCGAACCCGATCATCGTGGGGAGGATGGCGAACACGAGCCATCCGGGCCCCGTCGCCGCCCAGACGACGAGCGCGATCATGATCGCCAACACCACGACGGTCGAGTCGCGCAGGAGCATGGAGCCGATGACGCGCCCGGGCGGGATGCGGACGACGGATGCGGGTTCCACCTCGGGCTCGTCGGTGCCCGCCACGAGCGAGTCCATCGCCTGCGAGGCCGTCTGCACGGCCGCCGAGCGCCACGACGTCGCGGCGCCGGCGCCGCTCGGACGGCTCTCGCCGAGCGCGCGGCCGGATGCGAGGCGCAGGATGTCGGCACGCACCTGTTCCGCGTTCGAGGTCGAGAGGTACTCGAGGCGCACGTTGGCATCGAGGCCGGCGCCGACGACCTCGAGCTTGGCAAGGCCGAGCAGGCGCGCAACCAGAGGACGCGTGAGGTTGACGCCCTGCACGCGGTCGAGGGGCGCCCGGCGGTTGGTGCGGAAGACGACACCGGAACGCACCTCGACGTCGTCGCCCGTGATGCGGAAGGTGTGGAACCGCCACGACATCCAGAAGACGAGGATGAGGGCGACGACCACCAGCAGCACGACGCCCAGCGCGAGCAGCACCAGGTCGTGGCCGAGCACGTAGTCCACCGGGTCCCCCGGGACCGGACCCGAGAAACCGGGAGCCAGCCAGGGCGCGAAGATCTCGATCAGACGGTCGCGCAGGTTGGCGACGACGAAGCCGAGGACGACCACCAGGAACAGCCCACCGCGAAGCAGAGGCGTCAGGGGGTGCAGCCGATGCCACTCGCCGTCGCTCAGCGCCGAGCGGCCCGCATCCGGTTCGGTCACAGTCCCGTCCGCCGGGATTCCGCCACCGCGATCAGTACGTCGCGCAGCTTCTCCGCAGCATCCTGCGTGAGCCCCGGGATCACGACGGCGGATGCGGCGGCGGCGGTCACGAGCTTGAGCTGTGCGATGCCGAAGGCACGATCGAGGGGGCCGTGGGTGATGTCGACGAGCTGCATGCGTCCGTAGGGAACGGCGACGACGCGCTGGAACAGGATGCCGCGGCGCAGCACGAGATCGTTCTCGCGCAACCGGTAGCCGAACGAGCGGATCTGGCGCGGGGTGAGGATGAGGGTGATCGCCAGCACGACCAGCAGCACGCCGGCGGGGATCCACACCCAGCCGGTGCCGGTGACCGCCGCGATGACCGGCGCCGCGACCGCCACGAGCACGAGTGCCGCCGTGAGCGAGATCAGCTGTACGGTCCGGTAAGCGCGGGCGAGCTGGTGCCACGACCCGTCGCGCACGAAGAGTCCCTCTCGGCGGGACTCGAGCAGCTCGTCGAAGGTGCCCGCATCCAGCACCGCCTCGTCAGAGGTGGGAGAGGGTGTCGCCTCCGGGGCTCCCGGCGTCGGGTTCGTCATCGTCGTCCTTCCGGATCGTGCACAGACTCTCGGCCACCAAGGCGGCCGCGACGAGGAAGACGCAGGCCACGATCGTCGCGATCAGGGTGCTGAACGAGCCTACCGAGGGGATGACGGGTCTCGTCAGCAGGAAGACGGACAGCCCCATCGCAACGCCGCCCATCGCCGCGCCGACGATGCTCGCGGCCTTGGCGAGCATCGCGATGCGCACCGCGCGGAACGGATCGAGCGGGCCTGCGGAGCGCCCGCGCGTCGCGCGCCGCACCCCGATGCCGAGCACGAGCACGAGCGCGCCGAGCAGCGCCAGAAGGATCGGCAGCGTCAGGACGGGGGTGAACGTCGCCTGCCCGGACGCTGTCAGCACCTGGTCGATGAGGAAGCCGACGCCCGCGCCGAGCACGACGGCGATCGCGAGGGATGCGGGCGAGGTGCGCTTCATGACAGAGCCTCAGCGAGGTCGGCGACGCGGCCGACACCGGGCAGCACCGCATCGGCGTCGAGGGCGAGCCAGGGCCGCAGGACGAAATCGCGCTCGGCGGCGCGCGGATGCGGCAGCGCCAGCGTCGCCGTCGCCGAGCGCACATCGCCGTAGGCGATGAGATCGAGATCGAGCGTGCGATCGCCCCACCGCTCGCGGCGGCGCCTGCCGTGGTCGGCCTCGATGCGGTGGAGGAACTCCAGCAGCACGGACGGTGCGAGGCGGGTGTCCACCAGTGCCACGGTGTTCAGGTAGCGGGGCGCGTCGGGGTCGGGGCCGTCGGGACGCACCGCGACGGTCTCCATGACGGGGGCGACGCGCACGTTCGTCGTCAGCGGCAGTCTCGAGAGATCGGCCGCTGCCTCGTCCAGCAGCGCGCCACGGTCGCCGAGATTGGAGCCCAGCGCGATCACCGCCGTGACGGATGCGGCCTCCCCGGGCTCCGCAGACCCGGGGAACCCCTGCGCGAGCCGGCGGTTCATCGCTCGCCCCGGGCGCGCACGATCGTCACGGCCGCGTCGGTGAACGGGACCGTGATGGGCGCCTGCGGCTTGTGCACGGTGACCGTGACCTCCTCGACGAGCGGGCGCGCCAGCACGACGGCGGCGATGCGCGCGGCGAGCGTCTCGATGAGATCGACCGGCTCGCCCGTGACGACCGCCACGACCTCCTCGGCGATCTCGCCGTAGTGCACCGTGTCGGCGACGTCGTCGCTCACGGCTGCCGGGGCGAGGTCGAGGCGCATCACGACGTCGACGACGAACTCCTGCCCGTCGCGCTTCTCATCGGCGTAGACACCGTGGAAGCCGAGGCCTCGCAGGCCCGTAAGGGTGATCGTGTCGTGGCTCATCCTGCTCCTCCCGAGCGCCACGCCTCCGCGATCGCGAGGGCGTCGGCGGTGGCCTGCACATCGTGGACGCGCACGCCCCATGCCCCCGCGTGAGCGGCCAGAGCACTGGTGACGGCGGTGGCCCGGTCGCGGCGGACGAGGTCGTCCGTGCCGAGCATCTCACCGAGGAACCGCTTGCGGCTGGTGCCCACGAGCACGCGCGGACCGATCCCGACCACCTGCGGCAGAGCCCGCAGCATCTCCCAGTTCTGCGCGCCGCGCTTGGCGAAGCCGACACCGGGGTCGAGCACCAGACGAGAAGGCGGGATGCCCGCGGACGCGGCGGCCTCCATCCGGGCGATGAGCTCTCCCGTCACCTCTCGGGCAAGGTCGCGGTACTGCGCCGGGGCGTACATGTCGTCGGAGTGCCCGCGCCAGTGCCCGAGCACCATGTCCACGTGCGCGTCGGCGGCCACATCCAGGATCGCGGGATCCGAGAGTCCGCCGGAGACGTCGTTGATGATCCGAGCACCCGCTGCCACGGCGGCGGCGGCGGTCGCCGCGTTCATCGTGTCGACGCTCACGGCCACCCCGGACTCGCTGAGCGCGTGCACCACCGGCAGGATGCGCTCCTGCTCGACTTCGACGCCGACGCGCTCCGCGCCGGGCCTGGTGGACTCGCCTCCGACATCGATGACCTGAGCCCCTTCGCCCACCAGGCGCAGCGCGTGTCGCACCGCCTCCTCGTGCGCGAGGAAACGGCCGCCGTCGCTGAACGAGTCCGGCGTCACGTTGACGATCCCCATGATCAGACAGCTCACGAGGCTCCTCCTGCGATCAGCGCGATGAGTTCGGCACGCGCCGCGGGTTCGGCCAGCTCGCCCCGCGCGGCGATGGTCACCGTGGTCGCGTCCACCTGGCGTCCGCCGCGCATCGTGACGCACTCGTGCGACGCGTCGAGCACGACCAGCACCCCGCGCGCTTCCACGCCCTGGGAGATCGCGTCCGCGATCTGCTCTCCGAGACGCTCCTGCACCTGCGGGCGGGAGGCGAGGATGTCGACCACGCGCGGCAGCGCGCCGAGTCCGACCACGCGCTCGGCGGGCAGGTAGGCGAGGTGCGCCTTGCCCGCGAACGGCAAGAGGTGGTGCTCGCACACCGAGCGGAAGCGCACATCGCGCAGCACCACAGGCCCCGAGGGCAGTGTCTCCGGCGCCGGCCCCTGCGCCACCGAGATCGTGTGCGCGAGCGGTTCGGACGCATCCTCGCCGACGCCGGCGAAGAAGTCGGCGTACAGCTCCGCGACGCGATGCGGGGTCTGCTTCAACCCGGGGCGGTCGGGATCCTCCCCGATCGCCTCGAGCAGTTGGCGGACGAGGTCCGCGACGCGAGCACGGTCGACGGCCACGACGGCCTTACGCGGTCGCGGGACGAGCCTGACCCGACGGACGCTGGCGCGGCGTCGCGGGCGCAGCAGCCGCACCCGCCTCCTGCGCTGCGGCCACACCGACCTGCGGCGCACGCACCGGCACGTCGACGGGGGGCAGCGGCGAGACCGGGCGCTCGGAGCTGGAGAGCCACTGCGGACGGGGCGGCAGGCGCTTCACATCGGAGAAGATCTCGGCGAGCTCGATGTGATCCAGCGTCTCCTTCTCGAGGAGAGCCAGGGCGAGCTTGTCGAGGATGTCGCGGTTGTCGTTGATGACCTGGTACGCCTCGTTGTGGGCCTGCTCGATGAGAGCTCGCACCTGCACGTCGACGCGCTCGGCCACCCGCTCGCTGAAGTCACGGCCGTGACCCATGTCTCGGCCCATGAAGACCTCGCCGGAGGACCCGCCCAGCTTGACGGGACCCACGTCCGTGGTCATGCCGTACTCGGTGACCATCTTGCGGGCGATGTTGGTGGCCTTCTCGATGTCGTTCGAGGCGCCTGTTGTGGGGTCGTGGAAGACGATCTCCTCAGCCACGCGACCACCCATCGCGTAGGTGAGCTGGTCCTGCAGTTCGTTGCGGGTGACGGAGTACTTGTCATCCAACGGCAGCACCATCGTGTACCCGAGCGCCTTGCCTCGCGGAAGGATCGTGACCTTCGTGACGGGGTCGGTGTGGTTCATCGCCGCCGCCGCGAGCGCGTGACCGCCCTCGTGATACGCCGTGATGAGCTTCTCCTTGTCCTTCATCACGCGCGTGCGACGCTGCGGGCCCGCGATGACGCGGTCGATCGCCTCGTCGAGGGCGCGGTTGTCGATGAGTTGGGCGTCGGAGCGCGCCGTGAGCAGCGCCGCCTCGTTCAGCACGTTGGCGAGGTCGGCACCGGTGAAGCCGGGGGTCTTGCGGGCGACGACCTCGAGGTCGACCGAGTCCGCCAGCGGCTTGCCGCGACCGTGCACCTCGAGGATCTGCTTACGGCCCTTGAGGTCGGGGGCGTCGACGCCGATCTGGCGGTCGAAGCGGCCCGGGCGCAGCAGCGCGGGGTCGAGGATGTCGGGACGGTTCGTCGCGGCGATGACGATGACGTTCGCCTTCGGGTCGAAGCCGTCCATCTCGACGAGCATCTGGTTCAGGGTCTGCTCGCGCTCGTCGTGACCGCCGCCCAGACCGGCACCGCGGTGACGACCGACGGCGTCGATCTCGTCGATGAAGATGATCGCCGGAGCGCTCTCCTTGGCCTGGTTGAACAGGTCGCGCACGCGGCTGGCGCCGACACCCACGAACATCTCGACGAAGTCGGAGCCGGAGATCGAGTAGAAGGGCACACCCGCCTCGCCGGCGACGGCGCGTGCGAGCAGGGTCTTACCGGTTCCGGGAGGGCCGTACAGCAGCACGCCCTTGGGGATGCGTGCGCCCAGCGCCTGGAACTTGGTGGGGTCCTTCAGGAAGTCCTTGATCTCCTGCATCTCTTCGATGGCCTCGTCGGAGCCGGCCACATCCTGGAACGTGACGGTCGGGGACTCCTTGGTCACGAGCTTCGCGCGGGACTTTCCGAACTGCATGACCTTGCTGCCGCCGCCCTGAGCGGAGGAGATGAGGAACCAGAAGATGATGCCGAGCAGCAGGATCGGGAGCAGGAGCGAGATGAGCCCGTCGAACCAGGTCGCACGGGGGACGACGTCGTTGTAGCCGTCGGACGGCTTGGCAGCGTCGATGGCCTTGACCACCTCGTCGGCGCGGGCACCGACGTAGTAGAACTGCACATCGTTCGCACCCTGGTAGGGCGCCGAGAGCTTCAGGTCGACGCGCTGGTCACCGTCGGTGTTGGTCACTTCGGTGACCGTGGAGCCGCTGAGCAGTTCGAGACCCTGCTGGGTCGTGATCTGCTTCGCCGCACCCAGGCTCGAGATGAGCGAGAAACCAACGATGAGGAACAGCCCGATCACCAAGACATACAGGAGCGGGTTGCGCGTGATCTTCTTGAAGTCCATTTCGCGGGGAGACCCCGGCCCTTTCGTCGACGTACCGCCTCCCGACGGTCGTTTCAGGGTAGCGCGGGCTCTCTATGCCGGGTCTGTGCATTCGCCCACGGCGTACAGGGCGCGCATCGGAGGTCGTCGGTCGAGCGCCTCCCGGTCGTTGAGCGAGCGCAGCGAGACGAAACGCAGCCCTGACCCTCGTCAGCTGTAGACGTGCGGGGCGAGCACCGCGACATCGCGCAGGTTGCGATAGCGCTCGGCGTAGTCGAGGCCGTAGCCGACGACGAACTCGTTGGGGATCTCGAAACCCACGTAGCGGCAGTCGACCTGCACCTTGGCGGCCTCGGGCTTGCGGAACAGCGCGAAGACCTCGACGGATGCGGCGCCGCGGGCCGCGAAGTTCTCCAGCAGCCAGCTGAGCGTGAGGCCCGAGTCGATGATGTCCTCGACGATGAGCACGTGCTTGTCGTGGATGTCGGTGTCGAGGTCTTTGCGGATCTGCACGACACCGCTCGAGCGGGTGCCGGTGCCGTATGAGGAGACGGCCATCCAGTCCATCGGCGCAAGGATCGGCAGGGCGCGCGAGAAGTCGGCCATGACCATGATCGCGCCCTTGAGAACGCCCACGAGCACGAGGTCCTTGCCCTCGTAATCGACGGCCACCTGGGCCGCGATCTCCTCGAGCTTGGCGAGGATCTGCTCCTCGGTGGCGAGAACGGTCGTGAGGTCGTCTGCGATGTCCGCTGCGCGCATGGATCGATTCTAGGTGCCGGTCTCTGCGGCACCCTGTGCGCCGGCCGGGTCAGGTCGAGGCGCTGAACACGATCCGCCCGCCCAGGCGGGCCGCGCGGCAGGCCGGGAGGTCGATGGGGCCCTGGCCACGCCAGTCGGTGACCAGCCGCTCGACCTCCTGCGTCTGGCGGTGCGTGAGCGAGACGTGGAACTCGCTGGCCACGACGTGGCGCAGGATGCGCGTACGCAGCGCCGACGGGTTGGCGGCGAGGGCGGCGACCGAGACGGCGATCCCGGCCTCGGCGGGCTCGACGATGTCCTCGATGGTCTCGTCGATCATCTCGGCGAAGGCCGCCGCATCCTCTCGCAGCTGCTCTGCGGTGCGCGCGAGCGCTTCGGCGATGCCAGGACCCAGCTCGCGCTCGAGCACCGGCAGCACCCGCTGACGCACCCGCACGCGGGTGAAGGCGGGGTCGTCGTTGTGCGGATCGTGCCACGGCTCGAGTCCGACGGCGGCGCAGGCCGCGAGGGTCGTGGCGCGCGAGACGCCCAGCAACGGACGCAGCCACGCGAGGCCGGCGTCGTCCCGGCTCTCCGGCGCCATCCCGGCGAGGCTGGTCGCCCCCGAGCCGCGGGCAAGTCCGAGCAGCACGGTCTCGGCCTGGTCGTCGAGGGTGTGGGCGAGCAGCACGGCGGAGGCACCGCGCCGCGACGCGGCCTCCGCGAGCGCCGCGCGACGGGCCTTGCGGGCGGCCGCCTCCGGTCCCTCTCCCCCAGCCGACACGTCGACCCTCACGACCTCGGCGGCGAGCCCGAGCCCGCGCGCAAGGTCGGCGGCGCGTGCGGCGACCGCATCCGATGCGTCCTGGAGTCCGTGATCGACCGTCACCGTGATCGCCCGCACGTCGAGGGCGACGGCTTCGAAGGCGACGGCTGCCGTGAGGGCGAGGGAGTCTGCGCCACCCGAGAGTCCGACGACGACGGTCTGTCCGCGCCGGGGCTCGAGCATCGTGCGGACGGCGCGGCGCACCTCGGCGGTGGCGGGGTGTAGTCCGGGTCGCATGTCACCACGCTACTGGCGGCGGCTGCAGCCGCTCGGCTGGCACGACTCGGCCAGAGCGCGCGTCCGTATCGGCTCCGCGCCCCCTTCGCCGGATTCTGGCTGAGTCCTGCCCCGGAGCCGCCGAGACGGGCCGACTAGGCTGTGTGGCGAATCCGCTGAACTTCCGAAGGAGCACAGGAATGGGCGCATACGACGCCGTCATCGAGATCCCGCGCGGCAGCCGCGTGAAGTACGAGGTCGACCACGGCACGGGCCGGGTCTTCCTTGACCGCGTTCTGTTCACGCCCATGGGCTACCCCAGCAACTACGGCTTCTTCGAGAACACCCTCGGCGAGGACGGCGACCCGCTCGACGTGCTCGTGCTGCTCGACCGCGACATCTACCCCGGCGTGCTCGCGAAGGTGCGTCCGGTCGCCGTGCTGAAGATGAGCGACGAGGCCGGCGGTGACGACAAGGTCGTCGCCGTGCTGGCGAAGGACCCGCGCTGGGCCCACATCCAGGATGTCGACGACATCGACGAATGGACCAAGGGCGAGATCGGCCACTTCTTCGAGCACTACAAGGACCTCGAGCCGGGCAAGTGGGTCAAGGTCGACGATTGGGCGAACGCGGCCGAGGCCGAGCGTCTCGTGTCGGAGGCCTTCGCGCGCTTCGAGGAGCACGAGGGTCAGACCAAGACGCAGGGTGAGGGCCAGGCCCCGAACTCCCTCTGAGACCTCTCAGACGAAGAGAGCGGATGCGGCACCTGCCGCATCCGCTCTCATTCTGTCTCTGGGCGGACTCAGAAGCCGACGCCGCGCGCAGCCATGAACGGCCGGGGGTTGACGGTTCCGCTCGGGGTGTAGACCTCGAAGTGCAGGTGGCAGCCGAAGGAGTTGCCGGTGTTGCCGACGCCGGCGATGACGTCGCCCGCATTGACCCACTGGCCGCGCGACACGTAGATGCCGCCGTTCGAGATGTGGGCGTACCCGGTGCCGTAGCCGCCACCGTGATCGATGCGGATGTAGTTGCCGTATCCGCCGTTGCCGCCGGCGAAGGTCACCGTGCCGGACGACGCCGCGTAGATGTTGCCCCAGCATCCGGCGCCGAAGTCGGTGCCGTAGTGGAAGCTGCTCGCGCAGTAACTCGGACCGCACTGCGCGTAGCGCTGGCCGTACTCGGACGTGATGCTGCCGCCGGCGGGGCGCACCCAGCCTGAACCGCCGCCACCGCCACCGCCGCCCCCACCGCCGCCGCCGCCGGGGTTGTTCTTCGCCGCTTCCTCCGCGGCGCGGCGGGCGGCCTCTTCGGCGGCCTTACGGGCTTCCTCCTCGCGACGCTTCTGCTCGGCCACACCGGCCTGGTAGTCGGCGACCGTCTTGGCGGTGGTGTCCTGCAGGGCCGCGAGCTGCGCCTGGAGCGTGCCGAGGTACTGGTTCTGCTCGTCGAGGGCGGCCTGCGCCGCATCCGCCGCCGCCTGCGCCTCCTGCATGGCCTGCTCAGCGGCCTTCTGCAGATTGTCGCGCTCGTCACGGGCGGAGGTGGCCTGCGCGGTGAGCGACTGCGCGGCGTTTCTGGCCGAGACAGCGGCCGCGTACACGTCCTGGTTGCGCTCGAGGAGTTTGTCCATCGTGCCGAGGCGGGCGAGCAGGTCGTCGGCGCCTGCTGCGGAGCCCGCGAAGAAGAGCTGCAGCGACGTGTCATCGCCGCCGGCCTTGTAGAGCTGACTGGCGACGCGACCGGCCTTGTTGGCCGCCTCCGTCGCGGCGGCCGCCTGCGCGTCGGCCTGCGACTGCAGATTGTCGGCACGCGCAGCGGCGTCGAAGTACGCCTGCTGGGCGGTGAAGTACTCCTGCGACTTCTGGTCGGCGACCGCCTGCTTCGCGACGACATCGGCCTGCAGCTGCGCGATGAGGTTCTGGATGCGCTGGATCTCGGCGCCCTTGGCGGCCTCGTTGTTCTTCGCTCTCTGCACGTCGTCCCACGAGGGGTAGCCGTCGATCGCGAACGCGCGGGGCTGCAGCGGGCCGGCCAACGCGGCGAGCCCGACGACGCCGAGCGCGCCGGCGCCGAGTGCGACACGGCGCGTCACCGTGGGCCAGAGGGCGCGCTTCTCTTGGGCGGTGGGGCCGCAACCGCAGTCCTCTTCCGCTCCGGACAGATCTTCGGCAGACACAACAGCCCCTCATTCACCGGCGCAACACCGACAACACTAACAACATCAGTCACATCCGCAACGGGTTCTTCGAGCGCAGGATGCGGGCGGTCCCGCGCCATCCTCTCCCCTCATCGACGGCCCGGCTTGGAGCGACGCGCGCGGGCGCTCCGACCCGATTTCGCATTTGCTGGAACCTCGCCTATGCTTGCTCTTCGGTAAGCGTGAGCCCGAAGGGTTCATCCGGCCCCATCGTTTAGCGGCCTAGGACGCCGCCCTTTCACGGCGGTAGCACGGGTTCGAATCCCGTTGGGGTCACACAACCGAATACAATTAAACAAGCATGGCCCTGTAGCGCAGTTGGTTAGCGTGCCGCCCTGTCACGGCGGAGGTCGCGGGTTCAAGTCCCGTCAGGGTCGCTCTGAGCGACGGGCCCTTCTCGAAGGGCCTTTCGTTTAGGACGCGGCATCGCGTCGCCTCGCGCGATACGGATACCGCGGGGCTCTGTAGCTCAGTTGGTAGAGCGCACGACTGAAAATCGTGAGGTCACGGGATCGACGCCCGTCGGAGCCACACGGACCGTCGTTACAACGGTCCCAGAAACCCTCGCCTAGCTTCTACATGGCGGGGGTTTTGCTTTGCCCTAGCGTTGTCGGAGCATCGCCGCTCCTCGGTCGCCCCGTGAACGCAGCGAGACGAAACACCCGGGCCGTCAACGCAGCCGCAGCCCGTCGAGCAGGAGCCGCACCATCGCGTTCGGCGAGCCGTCCGCCGATGGCGCACGGTGGCTCAGATCGCCGATGGCCTGCAGCAGCTGAATCGGATCGACGCCGGAGCGCACATCGCCCGCATCCACTGCTGCATCCAGGAGCATCCGGATCGCCGGCCCCAGCTTCGCGATGAGGTGGGCCGGCAAAGACTCGAACGCGGGGTCTCCGGAGATCAGCGCCGCCGAGAGCCCCTGCTTCGTGGCCACGAACCGGGTGAACCGCTCCACCCACCGGTCGAGGGCCTCCCCCGGCGGGAGCTCGTTCAGCAGCTCGGTGGCAGCCACGGCCGTCGCGTCGATCTCGGTCGTGAACACGGCCGCGACGAGTTCGGCGCGGTTCGGGAAGTGACGGTAGAGGGTTCCGACCCCCACGCCGGCCTCCGCGGCGATCTCACGGGCGGGGGCATCGACGCCCGAGCGGGCGAACACGACCCGTGCGGCGGCGAGGAGCGCGGCGGAGTTGTGGGCCGCATCCGAACGCGGACGACGAGGCGCTACGGCAGCCGGTTCTACAGACACGTCGGCGAGACCTCCTTGCCAAACGGAACAGCGTTCCGTATTGTGAGCGAGACCGGAACAATGTTCCGCATCCCACAGACTAGCGGAGGACCCCATGCAGTACCGCACTCTCGGCCGCACCGGCATCAAGGTGACCCCCTACGCCCTCGGCGCCATGATGCTCGGCTCCTACGGCAACCCGGACCGGCAGGAGGGCGTCCGGATCATCCACCGCGCCCTGGATGCCGGCATCAACGTCGTGGACACTGCGGATCGCTACGGCGACTCCGAAGAGGTGGTCGGCGAAGCCATCCGCGGTCGCCGCGACCAGTTGGTCATCGCCACCAAGTTCCACGGTCCGGTCGACGACGACATCAACCACCGAGGCGCGTCCCGCCGCTGGATCATGGATGCGGTCGAGCGCTCGCTCCGCAACCTCGGCACCGACTACATCGACCTCTATCAGCTCCACCGCCCCGACCCCGACACGGACATCGAAGAGACGCTCTCCGCCCTGACCGACCTGGTTCGCCAGGGCAAGGTGCGTGCCATCGGGTCCTCGTCGATGCGCGGCTCCGAGATCGTCGAGGCGCAATGGGTCTCCGAACGGCGCGGTTTCGAGCGTTTCCGCACCGAGCAGCCGAACTACTCGATCCTCGACAGGGAGATCGAGCGCGAGATCCTCCCCGTCGCGCAGCGCTACGGAATGGGCACCCTCGTCTACAGCCCGCTCGCCGGTGGCGCCCTCTCCGGCAAGTACCGCGCAGGGCAGACCAACGACAATTTCCGTGCCGGCACCGGCATGCAGCACTTCCGCAACGAGCGCCGACTCGCCACGATCGAGGAACTCGTCGCGCTGGCGGATGAGGTGGGCATCCCGCTCTCCCACCTGGCGATGGCGTTCACACTCGCCCACCCCGGAGTGACGTCGGCGATCATCGGACCACGAACGATGGAGCAGCTGGAATCCACGCTCGCCGGCGCGGAGATCGCCTTGTCGGACGAGGTGCTCGACCGCATCGACGCGATCGTCCCGCCGGGCGAGAGCATCGGCGCGATGGACATGGTCTACCGAGGACCGGAGGTGGGCGACGCTGCGCTTCGCCGGCGACCCGTGTCGGAGCGGATGGCAGGTTGAGCGCGGCGCGGCATCCGCGTTCTCTCCCACGGACGCGCGAAAGGAGGTAGCACCCTCGACGAGAGGGAACGCAGACCCTAAACGCGACCTCCCCGGAGGCCTGTACCCACTGACTGCGTTCGTCCTCGACGACAATGCGGCGCCGGCACCCGGCCAGATCACCCCGCAGCTCGGGTGGGGTGAGGACTCGCGCGGACCGTTTCTCATCCTCAACAAGTTCGACCAAGACCTACTGGCCGGAGGAGCGATCCAGGTGATCGGGCTCGCCGCTTGCGCCCTACCGGGCATCGGTTGGGTATCGTGCGGTGTCATCCAGGGAGCTCTGCTCGTTGCCAGCGCGGGGATCTCGCAGCTGCCGAAGCCGTGCCCCGACCAGGCAAAGGTGTACCTCTTCCAGGAGTACAACCGGGTCGGCTGCTACCCCTGAATCCCGGCGGCGTAGGAACCGCTGGAGGGCATCCCGCTCACGGGGCGCCCTCCAGCGTGAACAGGGAGTCGACGCGCTGATCCAGCTCCCGCGCGAGAACCAGTGCGAGCATCAGCGTCGGCGCGTGCGCGCCTCGTTCGATCGAGATGATTGTCTGGCGAGACACGTGGCAACGCCGACTCAGTTCCTCCTGCGTCAAGCCGGCGGCGAGGCGGGCCGCGCGGACGTTACTGACGAGCACCGCGGTTCACCCAAAGGCGCGAGACGCCGTAACCGATTACCAGCACCGCGAGCAGCCCGAGAAGGATGATCCAGCTCGGCACAGACGGTGACGCCATCCCGACCGCCAACGCGATGGCCGTCGCCACCAGAGCGAACACGTAGGCTCCAGCGCGCGCACGCACATCCTCTGCGTACTCGACGGAGTCGGGCGAGCTCGTACGGTCAGCCCGTTGCCGGCGGCGCTTGAGGAACATGGCGCCGAGTCCGACGAAGGCCACAGGGACGGTCAATGCGACGACGCGCAGCCACTCGAGCTCGTAACGGTAGGCGAGCCCGAGACTGATCGCCATGGCGGCGAGTCCGCTGAGGAGAAGAGCGAAGTACTTCCAGAACATGAGCCACCTCCGGGTCGCAATGTCAAAGACTCTTGACCAGCGACGCTAGGTTTACGCCATCGCAATGTCAAGCGGGCTTGACATTGCGATGCGACGACGTGTGTCGAGACGTCAGCGTGAGAGCCGAGATCGGCTCCGCGCGCGAGGGCCGCGGCGTCAGCCGTCGATGCCGAGAAGCTGCTTCGCGGCGGCGACGGCCGGAGTACCGCCGAAGTCGGGATCGACCCCAAGCTTCGTCTGCGTGAGCGTGACGTAGACCCCGGGCACGTTCGTGACCGTCGTGAGACTCCGGAGGTCTCCGACGACGCGGCCCAGGTTCGCGATGCCGCCTGCGGCCTCGAGTCCCGCATCCGGCACATACTCCAGTCCGGACAGCTCGATGATGTCCTTGGTGGGAACGTCGTCCGCGCCGTTGTTCGCGTCGACGGTCGCACCGAAGGACGCGATGACATCGGCATTGGTGGGCGATTTCCAGAGGCAGTCGACCGATTCACCGTCCACGACGTCGTCGACGATCTCCATCCCCTCGATCTGCGCCGAGACGAGCGCACCGATCGTGGCGCACGAGGGATAACGTGCGACGACATCCGCCACCGTGTACTCACCGCCGCCCGCGTGTGAGCCTCCGGCGGCCGGCTCGGAGGACTGTCCGCTGCCCGCATCCGGCTCCTGTTCTACTGGAGCGGGCGCGGCGGCCGCGCAGGATGCGAGGAGAGCGGCGCCGCATCCGAGTGCGAGGACGGCGAGGAAACGGGTGAGCGGGCGGGAGGTCGGCACGAAAGGAGCCTAGGGACGACCCTCCGCCCTTCCCGGGTTATCCACATCGCGCTCGCGTGCCCGACGCCCTGGGCACAGGCTTGGCACGCGGGACGGCGCCTCTGGTGCGGAGATGACGCTCAGGCGGGCTCGGTCACGCGGACGAGGCCGCAGTTCAGGCACGACCACGCGACAAGGAACGCCTCGTCGTCCAGGATCTCGAAACGCAGCGCATCACCGCAGGTGGGGCACACCCACGGGGGTTGTCGAGAGGTCACCTCTCGAGCGTAGAACCGCCTCCGGCGGCGAGGGTCGTCGCGACGTCAGCCGTCGATGCCGAGCAGCTGCTTCGCGGCGGCGACGGCCGCGGGCCCGCCGAAGTCGGGGTCGACCCCGAGCTTCATCTGCGTGAACGTCACGTATACACCGGGCACGGTCGTCGCGGTCGTCAAACCACGAAGGTCGCCGACCGTGCGTCCCAGATCCGCCCTCCCCCCTGCGGCTTCGAGTCCCGCATCCGGCACATACTCCAGTCCCGCCAGCTCGATCGTGTCGGTCGTCGGCACATCGTCGGCACCGTTGTTCGGATCGACGTTGACCCCGAAGGTCACCGCTTCCGCCCCGATGGGTGACTTCCAGTAGCACTCCACGGAGCCGTCTTCGATCGTCTCCTGCGCCAACTCGAGCCCCGCGACCTGCGCCGCCACCACCGCTCCGATCGCCTCGCACGAGGGGAAGCGCGACAGCACACCGTCGACCGTGAACGACCCTCCGCCCCCGGTGCTCTGCGGCGAGGAGGGCTCTTCGCTCACCGGCGCCGCACTGGAATCGGGGTCACCCTCCGCGGGAGCCGGAGCGGCGGCGGCGCACGATGCGAGCAGCGCGGCGCCGCATCCGAGTGCGAGGGCGGCCAGGAGTCGGGTGAGCGGGCGGGAGGTCGGCACGGAGGGAGCTTACAGACGGCCGCCCATCCGCCGAGCGTTATCCACACCACCGTAGAGTGAGCCCCAACCCTCGCTCACCTATACCCCCTCGGGGTATGCTGATGCCGGAACGGAGCACATATGATCCAGCGCATCGAGTTCGGCCGCACCGAACCCAAGGCAGCTTGCGCCTGCGGCGGTCACGGCGACCATCACGCATCCGAGCCGGCAGCCGCCGACGCCCAGGAGATCCTCGTCACCGGGATGACGTGCACGCATTGCGTGTCGGCCGTCACCCAGGAGCTCACCGCGATCGACGGCGTGACCGATGTGTCCGTCGACCTGCAGGTCGGCGGCGCCTCCCGCGTCACCTTCCGCTCCGCATCCCCCGTCGATGCCAAGACGATCGCCGCCGCGATCGACGAGGCCGGCTACTCGCTGGCCTGAGCCGCTCGCCGCACCGCCCCCGCGCCACGAGACTGCTTCTCTCGCACGAGATCACGGGTAATGCCCGTGATCTCGTGGCGGAAGTGCCGTCTCGCGGCTTACGAAAGCGTCATACGCGCGCGGCGAGCGCAAGAGCGTCATGCGGCGCGCGACCACGCGCGTCGTTGTCGAAGTAGACGTACACGTCACCCGACCACCCGGAGATCCGCTCCGCCCACGCGTCGAGCTCCGCATCCGAATAGCCGCTCGCGTACAGGTCGGTCGACCCGTGCAGTCGTGCGTAGGCGAAGGATGCGGTCTGCTCGTCGAACCCGGGCCAGGTTCCCGCCGAGTCGGCGGCGACCAGCGCGACGTCATGCTCCCGAAGCACGGGCGCGAGCGCCGGGGTCTCGAACGACCGGGCACGCGGCTCCAAGGCGTGGCGAAGAGGCCGGTCCTCATCGATCTCGAGCCACGCTCGCCCCTCGACCCGCGCATCGTGACGCCGGCCAAGTTCCACCGCGGCGCCCGTCGACCTCGGCAGGCGCGACAGGAAGTGCTCGAGCACATCGGCGTCGAACTCCTCCCGCTCCGGAAGCTGCCACAGCACGGGTCCGAGCTTCGGCCCGAGCGCCAGCACCCCCGATGCGAAGAAGTTCGCCAGCGCCTGATCGACATCGCGCAGGCGCAGCATGTGGGTGATGTACCGCGATCCCTTGATCGCGAAGACGAAGCCGTCCGGCACCGCATCCCGCCAGCGCTGATAGCTCGTGGGCCGCTGCAGCGAGTAGAACGATCCGTTGAGCTCGACGCTCCGCATCCGCTCGCCGACGTAGGCGAGCTCCCGTGCGTGCGCCAGCCCCGCGGGGTAGAAATCGCCCCGCCATGACGGGTAGTTCCACCCGGATATGCCCACGCGCACGTCGCGACCCATGCCACCTCCTCGCGCCCGCGACGCTACGGCGACGGATGCGGCCGGCGCACCCGATGGCGCTTCGGCGTGCGCCGTGCTACCGGGGCCGCCTCGCGACCCGTTCTTCCGCGAGACTGCATCTTTCGCACGAGATCAGGGGTAATACCCGTGATCTCGTGCTCGAAATGCAGTCTCGCGGAATGAGGGGTGCTCGCACGCTCGCGGGAATGAGGGGGCAGCGCGGGCGTCAGCTCACCGTCACGAGCGTGCGCTGCCAGCCGGACGAGCCGTCGGGGGCGATCGGCGCGGACTCCTCGATCTGCAGCTCGCCCGCGGCATTGATCGCGCGTACCGCGATGTAGTGCGAGCCGGGCGTGGCGTCCCATTCGAGCATCCACTGCACCCAGGTGTCGTTGTTGATGGGCGAGGAGAGGGTCGCGCGCTGCCATTCGCCATTGTCGATGCTCACTTCGACGGCCGAGATGCCGACGCCCTGCGCCCACGCCATGCCGGCGATCGGGACCTTCCCCGCCGCGACCGGCTTGCCGATCTTCGGGGTGTCGACGCGCGACGAGAACTTGATGGGCGCGCGTTCGCTGTAGCCGCGCGGCGTCCAGTAGGCGGTGTCGGCGGCGAAGGTCGTGACCTTCAGCTCCTCGACCCACTTCGTCGCCGAAACGTAGCCGTAGAGGCCGGGGACCACCATCCGCACGGGGAAGCCGTGCTCGAGCGGCAGCGGCTCGCCGTTCATCGCGACCGCGAAGATGGCGTCGACGCCCGGGTCCGTGAGCGACTCCAGCGGAGTGGATGCGGTGAAGCCGTCGACGCTGCGCGAGAGCACCATGTCGGCGCCGGACTGCACGCCGGCTGCGGCCAGCACAGTGCGCACCGGCACGCCCAGCCACCGCGCATTGCCCACGAGGTCGCCGCCGACCTCGTTCGAGACGCACGTGAGCGTGATCACGTACTCGTCGACACCGAGGGCGATGAGATCGTCGAAGCTCAGCTCGACGCGCTTGTCGACCATGCCGTCGACGACGAGACGCCATGTGTTCGGGTCGACCGTGGGAACGGTCAGCGCGGTATCGACGCGGTAGAAGTCCGCGTTGGGGGTGAAGAGGGGGGAGATTCCGTCGACGTCGAGCTCTGCGCCCGGCGGGACGGGAACCGTCGTCTTGGGCGAGGGCAGCCGGAGCGCGTCACGGATCTGCCGGATGGACGCGGTCGTCGCGTTGAGCGCCCGGGCGCCGAGGCCCACCACGACGGCGGACGCCGCGACGATGCCGGTGAGGATGAAGAACCCGCGGCGATCCATCTGCGCCTCGGACGGTGCGGACTTCGAGCGCCGTTCGGGGGACGCGAAACGCGGCGCCGGTCCGCCGGAAGCAGCATCACGGGTCCCTTCAACAGAGCTTGTGGCGGCGGCCGGACTTGTGGCCGCGGATGAGGCGGCGACGTGGAGCTTCCACCGACGCAGGCGAGCGGTGAGCAGCATCAGCATCCAGATGCCGACGGCAGCCCCGGCGACACAGGCGACTCCGGCGAGAGCTCCCGCATCCGCGCGTGTGACGACGGCGGCGGTCGCCAGAGCGGCGGCGATCGCGAAGAGCACGACGCCCCAGAGCGGCCGGATGGTCTCGACGACGCCGATGACGGCGGCGGCGATCACGACCGCCACGGCGAGCGAAGCGAGCAGCACCGGCTTGTCGGCGGTGCCGAACGTCGAGATCGCGAACTCCTTGAGCGGTCGCGGCACGATGTCGATGACGAACGAACCGACCGCGATCAGGGGGCTCGTGCCCCGGGAGACGAGGGCGGCGACAGCCTCGCTCACCGCGAGGAAGGCCGCCGCCGCGACGACACCGGCGAGCGAAGCCCAACCCCACGTCGTGCGCATCCGCAGTCGTGTCATGGTCGGTCTCCGCTCGCCGGTCCGGCGGGTCACGCCGGAGTGTCGTCAGTGTTCAGGGGATCACATGGGGGGCATCAGCACCGAGTCGATGAGGTACACGGTCGCGTTCTTGGTCTTCACGCCACCGCAGATGACCTTGGCGTCGTTGACCATGATGTTGTCACCGCTGCCGGTCACCGTCACGTCCTGACCCTCGACCGTGGTGTGCATGCCGTCGATCGCGTCCGGCGCGATCTGGCCGGGGACCACGTGGTAGGTGAGGATCTTGGTCAGCGCCGCGCTGTCGGTCTTCAGCGAGTCGATGGTCGCGGCGTCGATCTTGCCGAAGGCCTCATCGACGGGGGCGAAGACCGTGAACTCGCTGCCGTTGAGAGTGTCGACGAGGTTCACGTCGGGGTTCAGCTGGCCGCTGACGGCCGACACGAGCGTGGTCAGCAGCGGGTTGTTGGATGCGGCCGTGGCGACCGGGTCGAGCGACATGCCCTCGACCGAGCCCGCACCGCTCGGGACCATCGCGGCGTAGTCGGCGCAGCCGGCGCCGACGAGGTCGGATGCCGCATCCATCGTCTTGCTGGGCATCGGAGCTGCCGTCGAGGTCTCGGGCGCCATGGTGCTCTCGGACGTGCCGGCAGATCCGCCCGCACAACCGGCGAGTGCGAACCCGGCGACGGCGAGAAGGGTGAGGCCGCCGAACAGGTGCTTCTTGTTGGTGCGCATGATGTCCTCCGAATCAGAGAGTCGCTGTGTGCCGACTCGTTCAGAACACGCCCCGGTGCCGGGAGCGAGGTAGCCGCACTCTTGCGGCGTACATCCTCTGTTCGGCGTGCTCCGTGAAACGGATGGGAAGAATTTCTAGCGGATGCGCGCGGCCCTCCCGGAGACCACGATTCCGCCAGTGGAGGTCACGTCCACATCGAGCACGCTCGGCCGTCCGACGTGTGCGCCCTGGCGGATCCGGATGCGCCGCGGCGCGAGGCCGCGGCTGCGCAGGTATCCCCCCGTCGCCGCGGCGGCAGCACCCGTGGCGGGGTCTTCGGTGACGGTGCCGACGGGGAAGATGTTGCGCGCGTGCCAGAGCGCAGCGCTCTCGGGCCAGAGCACGATGATCGTGGCCGGCCAGCCGTTCGCATCCAGCAGACGGCGCGCGGCGACGGGGTCGAAGGCGAACGCGTCGAAAACCGGGCGCTCGGCGAGCACGAGCAGCGGATGCCAGTTGCCGCCGTATGCGAGAGCCGGCGGATACGAGGGATGCAGGGCACCCCGATCGATCCCCAGCAGCGCGAGGAGTTCGTCCAGCGTCTGCGGCGTCAGCTCCGCCGCATCCGGTTCGACGCTCGTGAACGACACGATGCGCCCCTGCTCATCGGAACGCGTCACGATCTCGATCCCGCCCACCGCGGTCTCGAACACGAACCGACCGTCGCCCTCGCTCTCCGCCAGCGCCGCGGCCGTGGCGACCGTCGCGTGACCGCAGAAGGGCACCTCCGCGATCGGAGAGAAGTAACGGATGCGGCGGGTTCCGTCCGCATCCGTGGTCGCGAAGGCGGACTCGGCGTACCCGAGCTCGGCGGCGATGCGCTGCATCCGCTCGTCGCTCCAGCCCTCGGCGGAGCGCACGACCCCGGCCGGGTTGCCGCCTGCGGGGTCGTCGGAGAAGGCGGTCCAGTGCTCGATCTCGCTCACGGTGCCACGCTACCCACGCCCGGGCACACCGGCCCCGGTCCACCCGGCGCTGCGTGGACCGGTCGGAGGTCAGCCCTTGAGGTCGGGGAAGTCGCTCTCGCGGAACTCGGAGCCGATGCGCTCGGCCCCGGCCGCCTCCTCGCGCTCGCGCAGCTCGACGCGACGGATCTTGCCGGAGATCGTCTTGGGCAGCTCGAAGAACTCGACGCGGCGCACCCGCATGTAGGGCGGCATGTGCTCGCGCGCGTGGGCGAGGATGCTGCGCGCGGTCGCCGCATCCGGCTCCACGCCCGCGGCGAGCGCGACGTACGCCTTGACCACGTTCAGCCGCACCGCATCCGGAGCACCGACGACACCGGCCTCGGCGACGGCCGCGTGCTCGAGCAGGATCGACTCCACCTCGAACGGCGACACCTTGAAGTCGCTGGCCTTGAACACGTCGTCCGTGCGCCCGACGAAGGTCAGGAAGCCGTCGGCGTCACGGACGGCGACATCGCTCGTGTGGTAATACCCGTCATGCTCGACCTTGGCCGTGCGCTCGGGCTCGCCGATGTAGCCGGGTGTGAGATTCAGCGGCCGCACGGGCGCCGTGGGCAGGCAGATCTCGCCCTCGTCGGCCACCTCGCCGGTGACCGGATCCCGCAGCACGATCTCGACGCCGGGAAGAGCGCGCCCCATGGATCCGGGCTTGAGCGCAACGCCCGGCGTATTGCCGATGACGGCCGTCAACTCGGTCTGGCCGTAGCCGTCGCGGATCTGGATGCCCCACCAGCGCTCGATCGTGGCGATCACCTCGGGATTGAGCGGTTCGCCGGCCGACAGCAGCTCGCGCAGCGCCCGCGGCTTGCGCTCGAGGTCGGCCTGGATGAGCATGCGCCACACGGTCGGCGGCGCACAGAACGTGTTGACGCCCGCGCGGTCGAGCTCGCCGACGAGCGCCACCGCGTCGAAGCGGCGGTAGTTGTAGACGAACACGGTCGCCTCGGCGATCCACGGCGAGAAGAACAGACTCCAGGCGTGCTTGCCCCAACCGGGCGCGCTGATGGTCATGTGCACGTCGCCGGGACGCACACCGATCCAGTACATCGTGCTGAGGTGGCCCACCGGGTAGGAGACGTGCGTGTGCTCGACCATCTTCGGACGCGAGGTCGTGCCGGAGGTGAAGTAGACGATCGCCGTGTCGGTGGAGTCCACGACGACTCCCGGGCGCTCGTCGGATGCGGCGTCCGCATCCGCGAATGAAGCCCAACCCTCTCGGTCTCCGCCCACGACGACCCGCACGAGCCCGGGGTCGAGAGCGTCGAACTTCTCTGCATCCGCCGCATCCGCGATCACGACACGGACGCCCGCGCGATCGATGCGCTCCGCCAGATCATCGGGTCCGAGCACGACCGAGGTCGGCAGGATGACGGCGCCCAGCTTCATGATCGCGAGCATCGCCTCCCAGAGCTCGACGCGGTTGTCGAGCATCAGCATCACGGCGTCACCGCGGCGCACGCCCTGATCGCGCAGCCAGTTCGCGACGCGGTCGGAGCGCACCCGCATCTCGTCGTAGGTACGCGACGCCTCGGTGCCGCCTTCCTCGAGCACCCGGAGGGCGAGGCGGTCGTTGCCGAGAGCGATCTCGTCGAACCAGTCGACGGCCCAGTTGAAGTGGTCTCCCACATCGGGCCAGACGAACCCGGCACGAGCGGCCTCGATGTCGTGGGAGTGGGCGAGCAGGAAGTCCCTGGCCTCGCGGAATGCGCGGCCGGCAGCGGAGTGGAGCATCGTGTCTTCGTTCTCGACGGGGAGAGGGTGCGGCGCTCGCGAGCGGGCTCTGGCGCCGTCCGGTCAGTCTAGAACCGCGTGTGTGCGGGCCGCGGCATCCGTTCCCGGGCGGCCCCCGATAGCATCGATGCGGTCGTCGCCGCCAGGGGGAGCCGACCGCACGGTACCGGGGGATTCATGGAGACGACCAGACGAGAACAACGTGGACGCCGCTCGGTGCTGCGCCGACGCAGAGCGCTCGCCGCGGCCGTCGGGGTCATCGCCGTGGTCCTGATCGCCGTCGGTGTCGTGGCCGTCGTGCGCGGAGCGGCCTCGACGCCCGCACCGGCGGCCCAGACGGCAGATCCGCCCACGCCGACGCCCACCCCCACGCCCACCCCGCTCACCGCGAGCCAGCAGCTGCTCGCCGATAGCGACGACCCGGCTGCGTGCGCCGTGAGCTTCGCCGGCGACGCGATCGCCGAGCAGCCACAGCTGCAGTCGCAGGGCAAGCTCTACGCCTATCTGCCGATCCCGCGCCGCGAGGGCGCCGTCTTCGCGGGCTGGTACGCCACTCCCGCCGACGCGCAGGCCTTCACGATCGCGGCTCGCGTGAACGGTGCCGACGTCGTCACGTGCACCGACGACGAGATCACCCTCTACGGCGCGTGGAAGAGCCCCGACGAGGTGGCGAGCGAGGACGTCGGCGTCCCGATCCTCATGTACCACCAGTTCACCACCCGTCCGGAGGGCGAGGACGGCTGGCTGAAAGGCAATTACGCGTACATCAACGACTTCGACGCGCACATGGCCTATATCGCCGAGAAGCAGTTCTACCTACCGACCTGGGACGAGCTCAGCGCCTTCATCGACGGCCGGCTCTCCCTCCCCCACCAGTCCGTGATCGTCACCGACGACGATGCGGACCAGACCTGGCTGGATCTGGCCGTTCCCGTGGTCGAGAAGTACGGCGTGCTGACGACGTCGTTCGTGATCACCGCTGCGCGACAGGCGCCGTCACCGGGCCTGCATGTGCTCCAGCGGTCCCACACGCACGACATGCACACGGCGGGCGACAACGGCAAGGGGCGGATGGTCAATTACTCGGTCGAGCAGATCGTCGCCGACATGAACACCTCCGCCGAGATCCTGGGTGCGAAGGAGGTCATGGCCTACCCGTACGGTCACTACAACGACACGGCCAAAGAGGGGCTGCGTCAGGCCGGCTACGAGATGGCTCGCACCATCGAACCCGGATACGTGCACGCCGGCACCGACAAGCTCGCGCTTCCCACCGTGCGGATGAACTACGGGATGGGCCTGCAGGATCTCATCAACCTGATCGGCTGATCCGGCGGATCAGATCTCCCCGGGCGAGATCGCCTGACGGTCGATCTCCTCGACGAAGTACCGGGCGCGCGAGGGTGCCGGGCGCGGCGACGAGGCGCGGCGGGGTGCGTAGACCACCAGCGAGTGGAACAGGAAGCGCACCACGAAGGCGGCGACGAGGGTGACCGCGGTGGCGATGACCACCGAGATGTGCCACGTGGAGATCATCAGCGTCGTGATCGGGATGCGGATCAACAGCTCGACGTTGTTGAACGAGAACGACTTCGCGAACCTGCTGCCGATCCCGGACGCCTGCTCTCGCATGTCCTGGAAGACGAACCGCTCCTGCAGCAGGAAGTTCGCGATGATCGTCGTCTCGGCGGCGATGATCATCGCCGCGAGGTCTGTGACGCCGGCGTGCGAGAGCAGCCACACGATCGCGACATTGGCCACCGCCCCCAGCGCACCGATGAGCGCGAAGGCGGACATCTTGCCGAAGCGGAGCATGGCGAGCTGCGCGAGGAACGAGATGCCCTGCGAGAACGACGCCTTCGAGGCGCCCGCGAAGCGGTCCGCGAACGCGAACGGGATCTCGGCGACGCGCAGCGAACGACGAGCGAGGATCTCGAGCAGGATCTTGAAGCCGCGCGGGCGCAGCTGGTCGAGATCGATGGCACGACGGTCCACGAGGAAGAACCCGGTCATCGGGTCGGTGACCTCGCGCAGGCGGATCGGGAACATGGCCTTCGTCACGGCGGTCGACCCCCGCGAGACGATGACGCGCGAACGGTCGGCGAGCCCGCCCGCGGTGCCGTCCGCGGTGTAGCGCGACGCCACCACCACATCGACGTCACCGTGCAGGTAGCGCCCGACCAGGCGGGCGATGTCCTCCGGCGGATGCTGCAGGTCGCCGTCCATGACGATGCAGACGTCGCTGGGCGAGGCATCCAGACCCGCGACGACCGCTCCGCTCAGACCACCCACGGGGTCGTCACGGTGGATGAGACGAACGGGGATGCTGGCGGTGGCCGCCACGCGCCGGATGACGTCCGGCGTCTCGTCTGTACTGTCGTCGACGAAGAGGATGTCGACGCTGAAGCCCTTCGCGGTTGCGGCGACCCGACGCACGAGCTCCGCCACATTGGGCGCCTCGTTGAACGTGGGGACGATGACCGTGACCTGCATGTGCACCGCCTGATGGAAGCTGTGAACGCCCGGATGCGAGCGACACTACCCATCCTGGCACGCTCCGGATGTCAATTCCCTGGGCTTGAGCATCCGCATAGGAATCCGCTAGCCAACTCGTAACCACCCGATCACGGCCCGTTTACCCGTACCCTGGAATCCATGAGCGAAACGGGATCCGGCATCACGATGTTCGGCGCCGAGTGGTGCCGCGACTGCCGCCGCACGAAGGCTCAGCTCGATGAGCTGGGCGTCGGGTACACCTATGTCGACCTCGAGGCCGACCCCTCCGCGGCGGAGGTCGCCCGCGAGATCTCCGGGCGCACCAACATCCCGGTCGTGGTCTACCCCGACGCGACCCACCACGTCGAGCCGTCCAACGCGGACGTCGACGCGAAGCTGCGCGAGCTGTCGATCATCTGAGCGGCTCCCCGCGACGGAGCGGGATGCCGACGCCGCAGAGCGTGGGACCGCTCCCCGTACACTGATTCCGGCTTTCGCCGGAATCAGCACGTGAACCGCACTCCTCCCCCCGCACCCCGCAGAGACATCCAGGGCCTGCGCGCCCTCGCTGTGCTCGCCGTCGTCGGCGCCCATGCCGTCGGGTGGCCCCGCGGCGGGTTCGTCGGCGTCGACGTGTTCTTCGTCATCTCGGGCTTCCTGATCACCGGCCTGCTGCTGCGCGAGGTCGAGGCGACGGGTCGGGTGAGCCTCGCCCGCTTCTACGGGCGGCGTGCGCGACGCCTGGTGCCGGCGGCCGTCGTCGTGCTCACCCTCACCGTCGGCGCCGGCTTCGTCGTGTTCAACGCCGTCGTCGCAGAGCGCACGCTTCACGATGCGGTCTGGTCCGCGCTGTTCGCAGCGAACTGGCACTTCGCCGCGGAGGGCACCGACTACTTCCACGCGACGGATGCGGCATCCGCCCTGCAGCATTTCTGGTCGCTCTCGGTGGAGGAGCAGTTCTACCTGGTCTGGCCCGGCGTCGTGGTGCTGAGCCTCCTGCTGCTGCCCGCGGCGGCGCGACGCGGGCGGCGCGGCCGTCTGACGGTGGCGGGGATCGCGGCGGCGGTCGTGCTCGCTTCGGCGCTGTGGGCCGCATCCCAGACGGCGTCGGAGGCGACCGTGGCCTACTTCTCCACGCTCACCCGGGCGTGGGAGCTGGGGGCGGGCGCGGTGCTCGCCGCAGCGGCGCCCTTGCTCGCACGCATCCCGCGGCCGGTCGGCGGGACCATGGCGTGGGTCGGCCTCGCGGGGATCGTCACCGCCTTCGCGGTGATCGATCCGGCCGTAGGCGGCTTCCCCGCGCCCTGGGCCGCTCTCCCCGTCGCGGCGACGGCGCTCGTGCTGGCCGGAGGGGTCGGCGGCGATCCGCGCCACCGTCATCTGTTCCCCCTGACGAATCCCCTCAGCGTCTTCGTCGGCGACATGTCTTACTCGCTGTACCTGTGGCACTTCCCGGTCATCGTGCTCGCCTCGGTGGTCCTCGCCGGGCGCGATCAAGCGCTCTGGCTCACCCTGGGGGCGATCGCCGTCCTGTCGCTGGCGACGTATCTCATCGTCGAGCAGCCGTTGCGGTACGCGCCGCTGGTGTCGCGGTGGGCGGATGCGATCGAGACCGCCTCGTCGACGCCGATGGCATCCCCGTCCACCGCGGTAGTGCCGGCCGCCCCGGCGCAGCCGCGTGTCGTGGCAACGCGCCCCGCGGGCTGGACGCCGGGCACCCGGTACTACCCGGGTTCGCCCCGGCCGCGACCCCTGACCGCCGACCGCGTCATCGAGCCGGTGCTCGCCGATCCCGATCCGGAACCAGTGGTGGTACCGATCGTCGCTCCGCAGGAGCCTTCCGCCGAGCAGGAGAACGCGGGCGGGTCCGCGTGGAAGGCCTGGCGTGCCCGCTTCGGAACGCAGATGGCCCTCGCCTCCTCCGGGCTCGGCATCGCGGTCCTCACCGCCGTGCTGGTGGCGCAGAGCATCTTCGGCGCGCCGGTGATCGGGCCGCTCTCCCCGCCCGCCGAAGCCCAAGCAGGTGGCGGCGACGACCCGATCGTCGCCATCCAGAGCGAGCTGGCGGCCGCCGCATCCGCCACGCAGTGGCCGTCTCTCTCACCGTCGCTGGACACCGTGATCGCCCGCGGCTCGGCGGACAATCCGGCACGGGACTGCTTCGCTCCCGACGTGACCCCGGATGCCGGCCGATGCAGTTGGGGGGCGGAGCAGGCCGCGACCCGCATCTACCTCGTCGGCGACTCGACCGCCATGGCCTACGCCCCCGCCTTCAAGAAGATGGCGGAGGACAGTGGCGGCACCATCCGCGTCACGACCGTCGGACTGTACGGCTGCCGGTTCACCGAGGTGGCGGTGCAGAACGACGGCGCCGGCGTCATGGCGGCCTGCGAGCAGCGCAAAGCCGACGTGCGCGCCATGGTGCTGGCCGACGCCCCGAGCATGGTCGTGATGAGCGACGCCTACACGCTGGGCCACACACCGGACGGGCAGGACCTCAGCGCTGAAACCCTCATCGCCTCGCAGCGGGCGGAGGCGGCGGGCTACGGCGCGCCGGGGCGGATCGTGCATCTCGCGCCTCCCCCGGAGGGCGCCGACCTCGCTCGCTGCTACTCGCCACTCACCTCGCCCTACGACTGCGCGAGCGCGGTGTCGCCGACCTGGCAGCAGATGGAGGCGCTGGCCGAGCGGGCGGCTGCCGCATCCGGTGATCACGCGATCAGCTCGCTGCCGTTCAGCTGCTGGGAGGGCGTGTGCCCCGCGTTCGCCGGGACGCTGCCGGTCAAGTACGACCAGACGCACCTCAGCGTGCCGTTCGCCGAGCACATCGCGCCGATCCTGCGGGCAGAACTGGCGGGTGCCGGGCTCCTCTGAGCGGCGGCCGTGATGGTGGGACCTAGGTCCCTATCCACCCTTGTCCGGGCGGAGGAGGGTGGAACCACCAAACACACACAGCCCCCAGGTTCCGGCCCCACACCGCCGCTCCGAGGGATCGAAAGGAGCACACCTCTCATGGCCACCATCACCGCAAACGTCCGGACGCAGGTCGCTGCCAAGCCGATCACGGCAGAGGCGAGCGTCGTCACCAGCCTCGCGGCTCGACGCACCGTCGCCATCGCACGTTTCGCGACCGGCTTCATCTTCCTGTGGGCCTTCCTCGACAAGACCTTCGGCCTGGGCTTCTCCACTCCGGTCGAGCGTGCCTGGATCAACGGCGGCGCACCGGCCCAGGGCTTCCTCAACAGCGAGGCCGTGAGCGGCCCGTTCAAGGGGCTCTTCCAGGCGATCGCGACGCCGCTGACCGACGTCCTGTTCATGGCCGGCATGCTCGGCGTGGGACTGGCCGTCATGCTCGGTATCGGGATGCGGGTCGCCGCCGTCGCCGGCAGCGCGATCATGCTCTTCATGTGGATGGCGGAGTTCCCGATGATCTGGGGTACCGGTTCCACCAACCCTGTCGTCGACTACCACATCATCTACGCCCTCATGCTCATCGTTTTCGTCGCACTTGCGGCCGGCGAAACGTGGGGCCTCGGCGCCCAGTGGCGCAAGCTGCCCATCGTGCAGAAGAACCACTGGCTCATCTAGCCGACCTGCTGGCCGCGTGACGGTGCGGCGCTTCCTCGCCCGGGGAGCGCCGCATCGTCATGTCCGCGTGTTCGCCGCACTCGCCCGCCCCGCCCCGGAACTCCGTCCACCTCGGGGCGGGGCGCATTTTGTGCGTTGGGGCGCACGTTCCGCACCCCGACGCGCGAATCGCGCCCCGGGGCCCTGATGCGTCGTGTTCGAGGGACCCTGGTCTCCGCCTGTTCGAGGAAACCGAAACGTCGCGCCCACGGCACGGGCGGGGCGCGGACGCGGAGAGCGCTAAGGAGGGCGGGTCAGGAGCGGCGCTGCTCGGCGCGATAGACCGCGGCCTGGGTGCGGCGCTCCATGCCGAGCTTGCGCAGCAGCCCCGACACGTAGTTCTTGACCGTCTTCTCGACCAGGTTGAGCTTCTCGCCGATCTGGCGATTGGTCAGCCCGTCGGCGATCAGGTCCAGGATCTGCCGCTCACGCAGCGTGAGGTCGACCTCGGGGGCGGCCTTGGCATCCGCGCGCGAGCGGACGAGCTCCGCGGCGCGGGTGCCGGTGAGGGTCTTGCCCGCGGCGACCTGGCGGATGCTGTCGAGCAGGCCGTTCGCGCGGATGTCCTTGAGCACGTAACCCGCCGCACCCGCGAGCACCGCCGCCTCGCTCGCGCGGTCGTCGTCGAACGCGGTGAGGATGAGGCACGCGATCTCCGGGTGCGCGGAGCGCACGTCACGGCAGACATCGATGCCGTCGCCGTCGGGTAGGCGCATGTCGAGCACCGCGACGTCCGGGCGCACCGCATCCACCCGCGGTAGCGTCTGCGCCGCCGTCGACGCCTCGCCGACGACCTCCATGTCGGGGGCGGCGTCGATGAGGTCGACGACCCCGCGGCGCACGAGTTCGTGGTCATCGAGTACGAAGACGCGGATCATGTGTCGGCCTCCTGCCGTGAGGTGTCGTCATCGGATGCGGCCGCCGGAGCTGCGAGCGGCACGCTCCAGGCGGCGAGGGTGCCACCGCCGGGGCGAGGCGTGAGTGTGAAGGTGCCGCCGCGGGCCTCGGCGCGCGCCTGCAGGTTGCTGAGGCCGCTGCGCCGCTCGCGGGCCGGGTCCAGCCCGCGCCCGTCGTCGCCGACCTCGATGACGATGCGGCCGTCACGCACCTCCACCCGCACTTCGGCGTGCGAGGCGCGGGCGTGCCGGACGACGTTCGAGAGCGCCTCGCGCACGACGGCCGCGGCCTCCGGGGCGAGGTCGGCGGGGACATCGTGGTCGACCGGACCTCGGAACACGAGCCGCGGCGGATCCGCCAGGAGAGCGCGATACTCTCCGACGACATCGACGATGCGGTCGCGCAGCGTGACGCCGCCCACATCGTCGTGCTGCAGTGCGAAGATCGCCGTGCGGATCTCGGCGATCGCCTCGTCGAGGGCATCGATCTGGACCGAGAGACGCTCGCCCACGCGCGGGTCGTCGACACCGGCGGAGACGACCTGTAGCTGCATCCCCGCGGCGAACAGGCGCTGGATCACGTTGTCGTGCAGGTCGCGGGCGATGCGGCCGCGGTCTTCGAGGAGCGCGAGCCGGTGACGGTCGGCACGCGCCCGGCTGAGCTCCCCGGCGAGGTCCGCGACGGAGGCCAACGCGGTCGTGCGCCGGATGTCGTCGTCGCTGAACGGCCGTTCGCGCAGGTGCCGGGCCAGCAGCACCCCCACATCCGCACCGTCCTGGCCGCCGAGACTCACCACGAATGCGTCGCCGAATCGCACGGTCTCGCCCTCGAACGTGGGCAGTGCCACCTCGGGGAGGACGGTGGCACCCGTCGACAACAGGGCGCGGGCGACCCGGTCATGGCCGGGCAGTTCGACGCTCTCCAGCTGGCGCGCCATCGCGTCGCCTCGCACGATCTGCAGCCGCACGGTGCCGCGCTCGGTGGAGGTGATGATCGCCACGAGCGCCGCACCGGTCAGCGTCGGCAGATGCTCGGCGAGCAGCCGGTAGGGTCGCTCGTCGTCGACCTCGAGGAAGACGGCGCGCACCTCTGCTGTCGCCGCGGCCCAGCGCTCCCGCATCCGCGCCGACTCGTACAGGCGCGCCTTCTCGATCGCGATGCCCGCCGTCACGGCCAGCGAACGCAGGAGTTCGGTGTCTTCCTCGGTGAAGTGGCCGTCCGGATGCTCGGCCAGGTAGAGGTTGCCGAACATCTCCTCGCGCACACGGATCGGGACCCCGACGAAGCTGTCCATGTGGGGGTGGTGCGCGGGGAATCCGGTGAATCGCGGGTCGGCGGCGACGTGATCGACCCGAACGCTCTCGGACACGATCGCGCCCAGCAGGCCCCGCCCGCGCGGCGGATGCCCCATCCGCGCCGCCGTCCTCTCGTCGATGCCGACGTGCACGAAGTCCACGATCGCGCCATCCGCCCCCAGCACACCGATCGCGCCGTATCGCGCACCGACGAGGTCGACGGCCGACTCGACGATCTCGCGCAGCACGGAGTGCAGATGGATGTGACCGACGATCGCTTGATTGAGCGAGAGCAGACTGCGCAGTCGCGCCTCGATGTCGGCCACGGTCCCCTCCCCTGATGTCGCGCCCAAGTCTAGGTCCGCCCCTGCCCGCGCCCTCCGACCTCCGCCGTGACTACCGCCCCGCCCACCCGGCTCGCCTGTCACAGATCGAGCCGGCCGGCGCGATCTGTGACAGGCGAACAAAGCGCGCGAGCTCGACGGCCGGCGCATTGTGCTCCAGGCCCGGTTCACAGCAGCCGGAACGCCGGGCGCGGCACACTAACCTGGTGGCCCACCCGAAGGAGAGCGCCGTGCCCGCGTCCGAGTCGTCTGCAACGCCTGCACCCGTGTCCGCGCCCGAGCTCGATCCGCGGCTCCGCGCCGCGATCGACGACGACCTCGTCGCGCTCCGCCAGGGCGCCGCCCTCTGGTCGCGCTCGAGCATCGTCGAACGCATCCGCGCACTCTCGGCCACGAGGGATGCGGTCGGCACCGCCGCCGCGGATTGGGCCGGCATCGCCGCGCGCGCGAAGGGGCTCGCGCCCGACCACCCGCTCCGCGGCGAGGAGTGGCTCTCGGGCCCCTACGCCGTGCTCGGCGCACTCGACGGCTACCTCGCGACGCTGCGCCGCATCGCCGCCGGCGGCAGCCCGCTCGACGGGGTGCGCCTCGACCGTGCCCCGGGCGACCGCGTCCGCGCGCACGCCTTCCCCCGCGAACCCATCGACAACCTGCTGCTGTCGGGATTCACGGGTGAGATCTGGCTGCGCCCCGGCACCGACGCGTCCTCGGCGATCCGCCGCGCGGGGCTCGCGCAGGTGTCCCCCGGCACCGCGGGTGTGGGACTCGTCCTCGGCGCGGGCAACATCTCCGCGATCCCGGTCCTGGACGTGCTGTACGAGCTGCTCGCCTTCGACCGCGTGAGCCTGCTCAAGGTCAACCCCACCCAGGACGCCCTCGTGCCCGTCTTCGAGCGCGCGCTCGCGCCGCTGATCGGTCGGGGCCTCGTGCGGATCGTGCGCGGCGGCGGCGATGTGGGCGCCTATCTCACCGCCCACGAGGGCATCGAGCACGTGCACATCACGGGCTCCGCCGCGACCTTCGACGCGATCGTGTGGGGCGACCGCGATCGCACGACCGACGAACCGCAGCTGAAAGCCCCCATCACGGCGGAGCTCGGCGGGGTGTCTCCGATCATCGTGGTGCCCGGCGAGTGGACCGACGCCGACCTCCGTTTCCAGGCGGCCCACATCGCGACGATGCGCCTGCACAACAGCGGCCACAACTGCATCGCAGGGCAGGTCGTGCTGATGAGCGCGGACTGGCCGCAGCGGGAGCAGTTCCTGCGGGCCCTGCACGAGGCGTACCGCGACGCCCCGGCGCGGCCGGTCTGGTACCCCCGCGCCGACGAGCGGCTGCACGCGCTCGCGGCGACGTATCCGAGCGCCGAATGGTCGGCAGGGCACAGCCGCGCGATCGTGCAGGTGGCGCAGGGCGAGGATGCCGCGGAGCTGGAGACGACCGAGTACTTCGCACCCGTGCTGGGCGTCGTGGAGCTGCCCGGTTCGGGTCAGGAGTTCCTCGACGCCGCCGTCGCGCACGCGAACGCGTCACTCGCGGGCACGCTGGGTGCCAACGTCATCGTCGACCCCGACGCGGAGGATGCGATGGGGGCGGGCTTCGAGCGGGCGATCGCCGAGCTGCGCTACGGCGGGATCGCGATCAACGCGTGGACCGGTGTCCTGTTCGCGACACCCGTGCTCAGCTGGGGCGCCTTTCCCGGCTCCGACGTGCGAGAGGTCGGATCGGGCATCGGCATCGTGCACAACACGTCGCTGCTGGCCGACGTCGAGCGATCGGTGCTGCGAGGCCCCTTCCGCCCGTTCCCGCGCTCGCTGGGCCCGGGACGTTTCTCGGTGCTGCCCACGCCGCCGTGGTTCGTCTCCGCACGCACGGCGGCGGCGGTGAGCGAGGGGCTGACCCGCTACCGGGTCGACCGCAATCCGCTCGGACTCGCCCTCACTCTCCTCAGAGCGATGGGCGCCTGAGCCTCACGCGAACCGGTCGGTGGCCGCCCGCAGCGCAGCCGCGATACCGGGCTCGGATGCGGAGTGCGAGGCGTCGTCCACGACGACCAGCTCCGATTCGGGCCAGGCACGGTGCAGGTCCCACGCGGTCATGATCGGGGTGCAGACGTCGTAACGGCCCTGCACGATGACGGCGGGGATGTGGCGGATGCGCTCCACGTCCTCGATCAACTGGCCCTCGCGCAGCCAGCCGTGGTTCACGAAATAGTGGTTCTCGATGCGCGCGAACGCGGTGGCCGCATCCGGATCCGTCATCGATGCCACCAGGTCCGGGTCGGGACGCAGTGTGAGCGTCGACGCCTCCCACCGCGTCCACGCGAGCGCGGCCGGACGGTGGACGGCCGGGTCCTCGTCGAACAGGCGTCGGTGGTAGGCCTCGATCATGCGGCTGCGCTCGAGCACCGGGATCTCGGCGACGTAGCCCTCCCACAGGTCGGGGAAGATCGCCGAGGCACCACCCTCGTAGAACCACTCGAGCTCGTGCCGACGGAGGGTGAAGATGCCGCGCAGCACGAGCTCGGTGACCGCCTCGGGGTGCGCCTGGGCGTAGGAGAGCGCGAGCGTCGACCCCCAGGAGCCGCCGAACACCTGCCAGCGCTCGATCCCGAGGTTGCGGCGCAGGAGCTCGAGGTCGGCGACCAGGTGCCAGGTCGTGTTGAACCGCAGGTCGGCTGCAGGGTCGCTCGCGTGCGGGGTCGACCTGCCGCATCCGCGCTGATCCAGCAGGACGATCCGGTAGCGCTCAGGGTCGAAGAAACGTCGATGCCAGGGCGAGGTCCCGCCGCCGGGGCCGCCGTGCAGGAAGACGACCGGCTTGCCCTCCGGGTTGCCGGACTGCTCCCAGTAGATCCGCTGCCCGTCGCCGACCAGCAGCTCTCCGCTCTCGTAGGGCTCGATCGGCGGGTACAGGATGTCGTCGAGCTCGGAGACCGTCATATCCTCACGGTACCTTGCCACCCCATCGTGTCCACGGATGCGCTATGGGGCTCACCGGGATGTGCCCGTCGCGGGGCTGCTCGTATGCTCATCGCATGAGCACAGCTGCGCCCACCACGATCACCATCACCGGCGCCGGGGGGCAGATCGGCTACGCGCTGCTGTTCCGCATCGCGGCAGGCGACATGCTGGGCCCCGACCGGCCGGTGCGACTGCGCCTCTTGGAGATCCGCCAGGGGCTGCGAGCCGCGGAAGGTGCCGCCCTCGAGCTGCAGGACGGCGCGTTCGAGCTGCTGCGCGACGTCGAGGTCACGGAGGATCCGGCCGTGGCCTTCGACGGTTGCAACATCGCCCTACTCGTCGGCGCGCGTCCGCGCGGCCCCGGCATGGAGCGCGCCGACCTGCTCGCCGCGAACGCGGGGATCTTCGGCCCCCAGGGCGCAGCGATCGCGGCGCACGCCGCATCCGATGTCCGCGCCGTCGTGGTCGGCAACCCCGCCAACACGAACGCGCTGATCGCGTCGGCCGCAACCCCCGACGTGCCCGCCGAGCGCTTCGCGGCGCTCACGCGCCTCGACCACAACCGCGCCGTCGGACAGCTCGCCGAGGCGGTCGGCGTCGGCGTGTCGGCCGTGAGCGACGTGACCATCTGGGGCAATCATTCCGCCACGCAGGTTCCCGACGTGACCCACGCGACGATCGACGGCGCACCCGCCCTCGACGTACTCGCCGCGCGCTTCGGCGACGAGGATGCGGCGATCCGCTGGCTCGACGACGAGTTCACTCCCCGGGTGGCGAAGCGCGGAGCGGAGATCATCGAGGTGCGCGGATCCTCCTCCGTCGCATCCGCGGCGAACGCGACGATCGCCCACATCCGCGACGACATCGCAGGCACGCAGCACGGCTGGACCTCCGCCGCGGTCGTCTCGCACGGCGAGTACGGCGTGCCGGAGGGGCTCTTCAGCTCCTTCCCGGTGCGCTCGGACGGCAGCGGTTACCGCATCGTGGAGGGTCTGGAGGTTCCTGCCCGCATCCGCCGCCGTCTGGATGCCTCGGTCACCGAGCTCGCCGACGAGCGCGAGGCCGTGCGGGCGCTGGGGGTGATCTGAGGTGGAGCATCTGGCCGTCATCGTCGGCGGCATCATCGTCGTCGCCATCGTGACGGCCCTGGGCCGGCGGCTCAACATCGCCGGCCCCCTCGTTCTCGTCGCCATCGGCCTCGTGCTGGCCGCCCTGCCGTTCGTGCCCGACATCCCCGAGGTCGATCCCGAGTGGATCCTCGTCGGCGTGCTCCCGCCACTGCTGTACTCGTCGGCCGTTCAGCTTCCCGCGATCGAGTTCCGCCGCGACTTCACCCCGATCGCGGGGTTGTCTGTCGTGCTCGTGGTGGGAAGCGCTGTGCTGCTCGGGTTCTTCTTCACCTGGGTGATCCCGGGCCTCGACCTCGCCCTCGGCATCGCCCTGGGCGCGATCCTCTCGCCGACGGATGCGGTCGCCACCTCGATCGTGAAACGGATGGGCATCTCCACACGCGTCACGACGATGCTCGAGGGCGAGAGCCTGCTCAACGATGCGACCGCCCTGGTGCTGCTGCGCACCTCGACCGCCGCGATCGCCGCGAGCTTCTCGTTCGGCGAGACCATCCTTTCGTTCCTCTGGGCGGTGCTGATCGCTCTCGTGATCGGCGGACTCGTCGGTTGGGTCAACCTGCGCGTGCGCACGTGGGTCGGTCACTCGGCGGCGAACACCGCCATCAGCTTCGCGATCCCCTTCATCGCCTATCTGCCCACTGAGGAGCTCAACGGCTCGGGGCTCGTCGCCGCCGTGGTCGCGGGCATCGTCACAGGGCAAGGCGCGGCGAGACGCTTCGCGCCCGAGCAACGATTGTCAGAGGAGGCCAACTGGCGCACGATCGAGCTCGTCCTCGAGGGCGGCGTCTTCCTCGTGATGGGACTGGAGCTCACGGACGTCGTCAACAAGAACCTGACCGAGCATGACGGTCTGTGGCACGGAACCTGGCTCGCCCTGTCGGCTCTGGGCATCATCGTCGCCGTTCGCGGCGTGTACGTCGCCTTCCTCATCTGGCAGCAGGGGCGCAGAGCGCGGCGATTCGCCGGCTTCGACATCGAGCGCGTCGACAACAGACTTCAAGGGATGGCCGACGGCACGGTACCGATCGAGCGGTCGAACCCGGAACGCGCCATGCGCCGCATCCCGTCGATCCGGAAGCGAGTCGCGCGCCTCGGGGCCGACCTGGACTACTACCGCTCCTCCCCCCTCGGGTGGAAGCACGGCACCATCATCGTCTGGGCCGGGATGCGGGGTGTCGTGACCCTCGCCGCGGCGCAGACCCTCCCGCGCGGCACCGACCACCGTCCGCTGCTCATCTTCGTCGCCTTCATGGTCGCGATCATCAGCCTGCTCCTGCAGGGCTTCACCCTGCCCGCACTGGTGCGCCTGCTCCGGATCCCGTCGGAGTCCGCGGGACCGACGCGGGACGAGCAGCGGCGCCTGGACGATGTGCTGCGCGAGGCCGCATCCGAGCGACTGCAGGACGACGGTCTGCGCCGGCGCGACGGGACGGCGTTCAGCGAACGCATCCTGACCAGAGTGGGCGCGCGCCTCGTGGACCCACCCGACGACGAGATGACGGCGGCCGCGCGCGAGGTGCTGGAGTTGCGCCTCGAGATGATCGACGCCATGCGCGAGCGCCTGCTCGAAGCGGGATCGTCGGGGTCGTTCAGCACCGCGGCACTGCGCCACGCTCTCGCAGAGCTCGACGCCGACCAGATCAGCCTCGAGCTGCGTCTGTCGGACGAGACGGGCGCCGAATGACACCGTCGTCCGATCCGGGGGACAATGAACGCATGATCACCGAGGGGACGGGCGCCGACGCCGGTGGGGGAGCCGATGCCGCGACCGCGCCACTGCACCTGCCCCACACGGCGGCCGACTGCCCCAAGTGCTTCACGGAGCTGCAGTCCGACCGCAACTGGTGGCGTGCCCGGCCGACCGGCGCCCGCCTCGTGGGCCTCGTCGTCAATCGCGACGACATGCCCTCCGTCGTCGAGCAGCGCGCCGAGCTGACGCGTTTCGGGGTGCCCATCGACGGCTTCCGACACCCGGCCCCCGACATCCTCGAGTCGTGGGAAGAGCGTCTGGGCCGCCTGTTCGGGCGCCTCACCCGCGGCGACGTCCTCGTGGTGGCGAGCGTGCATGCGCTGGGCCGCAACATCGACGAGGAGACCCGCACGGTCGCCGAGCTTCGCCGACGCGGCGTGATGGTGAAGGTGCTGGGCCACTCCGGCCGGCACCTGTTCGACACCGGCCGCTGACGCCGGCTCAGGCCGCGCGCCAGCAGCCGGCGACGTGGTCGTCGACGAGGCCTGCGGACTGCATCAGGGCGTACATCGTCGTGGGGCCGACGAAACGGAACCCCCACCGGCGCAGCTCCTTACTGAGCGCGATCGACTCGGCCGTCGTGGCCGGAACCTCCGCGAAGGATGCCGGCGGCACGTGCCCCTCGGGAGAGAACGACCAGATCAGGGCGTCGAGCTCGCCCGGCGCCATGGTCTGGACGAGACGCGCGTTGCCGATGACGGCCTCGATCTTGGCCCGATTGCGCACGATGCCCGTGTCGCCCATCAACCGCTCGATGTCCGCCTCGTCGAAAGCGGCGACCGCATCCGGTTCGAAGTGCGCGAACACCTCGCGAAAGCGCGGGCGCTTGCGCAGGATCGTGATCCAGCTGAGGCCGGCCTGGAACCCCTCGAGGCTCATCTTCTCGAACAGCGCTCGGTCGCCCCGGAGCGGGCTGCCCCATTCCTCGTCGTGATAGCGCAGGTACTCGGGATCGGCGCCGGCCCACGCGCAGCGCGCACGGCCGTCTTCTCCCACGAGGATGTCGGTCATCCGCCCACGCTATCGGCGGTCGCCGACACCGCTCACCGCTTCTTCTGCAGTGACTTCTCCGAGATCGGCGCCTCACCGGATGCGGCGAGCTCCGCGTAGTACGCGTGCGCCTCATCCTGGCGCTGCTGCTCGGAGCCCGACGCGATCTTCGCACGGATGTGCTCCGGCTCGAAGCCCCACGCATCCACGAGGTCCTGGGCGTGCGGGCGGAGCCGGGCCGACAGGCGACCGATGTAGCGCGACACGGAACCGGCGCGCTGAGCCGAGAGGCGTCCGTTGATGAGGTACCACGACAGGTGCTTCTCGATGAGGCTCATCCCGAAGAGGTCGCGCAGCCAGGTGAGCACCCGCAGCGTCCCGTCGTCACCGATGCGGTGCACGGCGTCGGTGAAGGCTTCCCACTGCAGCAGCTCGCCGTGCGCACGGGCGGCCTCGATCAGGTCGTACTGGCACTCGTTGAACAGCGCGGCGGCCTCCGCGGCGGGCAGCTTCGTCGCCGGACGCAGGCGCGCGGCGACGTCGGCGACCATCTGCTGCACGCGCCCCGCCAGCAGCTCGTACTGCTGGTCCTCGCGCAGGCCGAGCTCGACCGAGCGGGCGGTCGAGCCGAAGTCGGTGAGCGACTGTCCGAGCTGACGCAGGCCCGCGCCGTGGAACACCTTGCCCGCCGTGCTCCCGACGGCGAAGCGGGCGAGCGCGGCCGCATCCTTGCCCTTGAACTGCGAGGCGTAGTCCGACAGCAGACGCTTGCCGACGAGCTGGAGCAGCACGTTGTTGTCGCCCTCGAAGGTCACGTACACGTCGAGGTCGCTGCGCAGCCCGACGAGCCGGTTCTCGGCGAGGAAGCCCGCGCCGCCGCTCGCTTCGCGGCACTCCTGCAGGATGTCGAGCGCGTTCCACGTCGACAGGGGCTTCAGGGCCGCCGCCAGCGTCTCGAGGTCCTCGCGCTCCTCGGAGGTGTCGGTGCGCCCGGAGAACACCCCGTCGAACTTCTTGAGGAACTCGTCGTGCGCGAACGCCTGCGCGTAGACGGTGGCCAGGCGCGGCAGGAGACGGCGCTGGTGCTTGCCGTAGTCGAGCAGGGTCACCTCGGGCGTCCCCGACCCGGAATCGAACTGACGCCGCTGGTTGGCGTAGGTGACGGCGATCTTCAGCCCGAGGGCGGCAGCCGTGGTGGCGGCGCCGTCGAGCGAGACGCGACCCTGCACGAGGGCGCCGAGCATCGTGAAGAAGCGGCGGCCGGGGCTCGCGATCTCGCTCGAGTACGTGCCGTCGGCGGCGACGTCGCCGTAACGGTTGAGGAGGTTCTCGCGGGGGACGCGGACCTGGTCGAAGTGCAGGCGGCCGTTGTCGATGCCGTTGAGACCGCCCTTCACACCGTCGTCCTCGCCGCCGACGCCCGGCAGGAAGTCCCCGGCCTCGTCGCGGATCGGCACGAAGAAGCAGTGGACGCCGTAGTTGACGCCGCCCGTGATCAGCTGCGCGAAGACGGTCGCCGCACGCCCGTGCACCGCGGCGTTGCCGAGGTAGTCCTTCCACGCGCCGCGGAACGGCGTGTGGATGACGAACTCCTCCGTGTCGGCGTCGTACGTCGCGGTCGTGCCGATCGCGGCCACATCCGATCCGTGTCCGGTCTCGGTCATCGCGAAGGCACCCGGCAGCTTCAGCGTGACGACGTCGGCGAGCCACTTGTCGTGGTGCTTCTTCGTGCCCAGTTGCTGGATGGCGGCACCGAAGAGCCCCCACTGCACGCCGGCCTTGATCTGCAGGCTGGGATCGGCGAGCACGAGCTCCTCGAACCCGGCGATGTTCGCACCGTTGTCGCCCAGGCCGCCGTACTCGACCGGGTACGCGCGCGCCGAGACGCCCTGTTCGACGATGAGACCCAGCTGAGCGAAGACACGGTCACGGTGCTCGGCGACCGTCTGCCCGTCGATCCGCCAGAAGGCCGGATCCTTGATCATCTCGCGCGCCTCGCGCCGCGTCTTGCCCCACGTACCGAGCAGCATCTCGGTCACAGCGGGCAGGTCGATGCGCGGCTCGGCGGCCTCTGCCGCGGAGTGCGCTGCGGTGGGCGCACCCCCGGCGGGAGTGCGACGGTTGGTCGCAGGCTTGGCGGGACGGACGACGGCGTCGGTCATGGCATCACCCTTCGGTGGGACAGAGGAAGACGATCTCGACGGTAGGAGCACGACAACCGGAGCCCAACTCGGTTGCAGATCCTCTACAACCGGATGCGGCCACGTCGCCGCATCCGGTTGTGTGCTGGCGACATCGCCGACGAAGACGACCGGGTGTCGCAGCCCTCGGACACACTGGATGCAGGAGGTCTGCCCATGATGCTCGCCCTCACGCCCTGGTCCATCGCGGACCTTCCCGTGCTCCAGCGTGCGAACACGCCGGAGATGACGCGGTTCATCGGGGGCCCCGAAACCGAGGCGCAGGTGATCGCCCGCCACGAGCGCTATCTGCGCCTGAACGAGAGCGGCGAGGCGGAGATGTACCGCATCGACGTCGACCACGAACCGGTCGGTGCGATCGGATTCTGGCAGGTCGATCACGACGGCGTCCCGGCGTACGAGACCGGCTGGAGCGTCGAGCCCGCGTGGCAGGGGCGCGGCATCGCGTCCTCGGCCTTGCGGCAGCTCGTCGCGCGCGTGCGGCAACGCGGCGACCGCACGCTGCTCGTGGCCTCCCCCGGTACCGACAACGCCGCATCCCAGGGCGTCTGCCGCGCGGTCGGCTTCACACCCGGAGACACCTTCACCGAGCCCTGGCGGGGTGGATCGCTGACGGTGACCACGTGGACGCTCGACATGTCACCGCTCGAGATCGGCGACCGCGTGGCGAATGTCGACGAACGGTTCTCCGGGGCCCTCGACCGGGAGCGGTGGTGGCCGTACTACCTGCCGCACTGGGCGTCGCGTGCGACGACGAGCGCCAGGTGGCGCACCGGCCCCGCGGGGCTCGAGCTGCGCATCGATGACGACACCGCACCGTGGGCGCCCGACATCGACGGAGAGGTCCGCGTGTCGCATCTGCAGACGGGTCAGCGCTCGGGGCCCGAAGGGTCATCGGTCGGGCAGCATCGCTTCCGCGAGGGGCTCGTCGTGCGCGAGGAGCAGCCGGATGCTGGGCTGTGGCTGGTTCGGTACGGCGTGATCGAGGCGCGGTTGACGGCGGTGCGCGACGCGCGCGCCATGGTGGCGTTCTGGCCGATCGGCGTCGAAGAGCGCCCAGAGCACTCGGGGGAGATCTGCGTGTGCGAGATCTTCGGCCACGAGCTCGACGACGACGGCGGATGGGTCGGAGTCGGCGTCAAGGCGCAGCACGACCCGGGACTGCGCGACGATGTCGAGAAGATCCGCGTCGAGGGCGATCTCACCCAGCCCCATGACTACGCGGTGGAGTGGTCGCGCGGCCGCATCCGATTCTTCATCGACGGACGCTGGGTCAAGACCGTCAACCAGTCGATCGACTACCCCGTGCAGCTCATGCTCGACGTCTACGACCTCCCCCTCGCGCCGCGGGAGGAGTCGACCTACCCGTTCCGGATGCGGGTCGAACGGGTGCGCAGCTTCCCGCCGGCCTGAGGCCTGCCCGACTGCGCACGGCACCCGCTCGACGCGCGCGTTCTGCAGGTGATCTCCGCTGTGCAGGACCAATCCCGGCGAATCGGCCTGATGGGGGGATCTCTCCTGCGGAAGGGATGCGGAACCGGCTGGCGACGGCGCGGGTCAGGCAGCGGCGATGACCTCGAGCACGGCCTCGCCGTACGCATCGCGCTTCTTGGCGCCGATGCCGGTGATGCCGTCGAGGTCGGCGAGGGAGCCCGGACGGTGCTCGGCGAGCGCACGCAGCGTCGCGTCGCCGAAGACGATGTAGGCGGGGACGCCCTGCTCGCGTGCGGTCTGTGCACGCCACTCGCGCAGGGATTCGAACAGTGCGCGATCCCCCTCGGCCACGGCATCGGATGCGGCGGCCCGTCGCGCTCGGGGTGCGGCGGCGGGGCGACCGATCACGTCGCGCCGTAGGCGTACGGGAGTCTCGCCGCGCAGCACTCCGCCGGCCTCCTCGCCCAGCGCGAGGGTGCCGTACTCGCCCCGCGCGACGAGCACGCCGCGCGCGAGGAGCTGCCGGATGATGCTGCGCCAGTCCTGGTCGCTGAGGTCGGCGCCGATGCCGTACGTCGCGAGCTCGTTGTGCCGCTGTTGACGGATGCGGTCGGTGTCGGCGCCGCGCAGGATGTCGATGATCTGGCCGGCCCCGAAGGACTGGTTGCGCTCGCGCTGCAGGCGCACGACCGTCGACAGGAGCTTCTGCGCCGGCACGAGGCCGTCGAAGATCTCGGGCGGCGTGAGGCAGGTGTCGCAGTTGCCGCAGGGCTCGGCCTGCTCGCCGAAGTAGTTGAGCAGGTTCTGCCGACGGCACTCGACGGTCTCGCAGAGCGCGAGCATCGCGTCGAGGTGCTGACCCATCCGGATCTTGAACGCGCGGTCGCCGGGACTCTGATCGATGAGCCGACGCTGCTGCACGACGTCGCCGAGCCCATACGCCATCCAGACGACCGAGGGATCGCCGTCGCGGCCCGCGCGACCCGTCTCCTGGTAGTAGCCCTCGACGGACTTCGGCAGATCGATGTGCGCGACGAAGCGCACATCCGGCTTGTCGATGCCCATGCCGAAGGCGATCGTGGCCACCATCACGACGCCGTCGTCGCGCAGGAACCGCGACTGGTTCGCCGCCCGCGTCTCGGCCGGAAGGCCCGCGTGATACGGCAGCGCCTCGATCCCCTGCGCACGCAGGTAATCGGCCGTCTGCTCGACGCTCTTGCGACTCAGCGCGTACACGATGCCGGCCGAGCCCTCCGGCTGCGACCGGATGAAGGCGACGAGCTGACGGCGCGGATCGACCTTGGGCTCGATGCGGTACTGGATGTTGGGCCGGTCGAAGCTCGCGACGAAGTGGCGCGCGTCGCCGAGCGCCAGCCGCTCCGTGATCTCGCGGTGGGTGGCGTGCGTCGCCGTGGCGGTCAGCGCCATGCGCGGAACGCCGGGGAACAGGGCGCCCAGCTCGCCGAGGGCGAGGTAGTCGGGGCGGAAGTCGTGGCCCCACTGCGACACGCAGTGCGCCTCGTCGATCGCGATCACGCTGAGCCGGCCGCGCTTCAGCAGCGCGGTGGTCGCGGCCAGGTTCAGCCGCTCGGGGGCGACATACAGCAGATCGATCTCACCCGCGACATACGCGCGTTCCACGCTCTGGCGCTCACCGGGCAGCTGCGTGGAGTTGAGGTAGGCGGCACGCACACCGTTCGCGAGCAGCGCTTCGACCTGGTCGTGCATGAGGGCGATGAGGGGGCTCACGACGAGGCCCGTCCCCGGCCGCACGAGCGCCGGCACCTGGTAGGTGACGCTCTTTCCGCCGCCGGTCGGCATGAGCACGATCGCGTCGCCCCCGCCGACGACCTGATCGACGATGTCGGCCTGGTCGCCGCGGAAAGCGTCGTAGCCATAGACCTCGTGCAGCACGGCACGCGGGTCCTGCCCGGTGAAGTCGCGGCGCGGCGCAGCCACGGGAGCATCCTCTGGCGGCACCCAGCCATCGTCGGGCGGCACCCACCCGCTCTCGCCGTACGGATCGTAGGGCGGTTCGTCCTCCGGCGGGGCCCAGTCATCCGGTGGGGCGTCCCACGAGGACGGATGCGGCGAGCTCACCCCTCCAGCGTAACCAGCCCCGCCGACAGACTCGCCGCGCCGCATCCGCCCGCGCCGCCTCCCCCGCCCTGCCGGCTCCCGCGCCGCGCCAGCTCCCGAGCCGCGCCAGCTCCCGAGCCGCGCCTGCTCCCGCGCCGCGCCTGCTCCCGAGCCGCGCCTGCTCCCGCCCATTGCCCCCGCAACGCGCACAAGTGAGACACGCAACATCCCCGCACCACACGCATCCCTGCGTGTCTCAACGGTTCACGCCCCAAGCCCCCGAAACGTGCACAAGCGAGACACGCAACCGCCGCGCCCGCAAGCTCATCCCGCAGGCGCCCTTGCGTGTCCCACATGTTCACACCCAGAGGCACTGAACCGTGCACACGTGAGACACGCAGCTCCCCACACGCAGCGAGGAGCCGCGCTCAGCACCAGCGATCGGCGAGCGCTCCGACGACGTTGAGGTTGCGGTTCGTCGCGATGCCGAGCATCTTCGCGGCGGAGAGCGGATCGACCGTGCCGTCGTTGTACCCGGGCCCCAGAAGCGCGTGCGCGGCCCGGCCGGACACGACCATCTCGCCCTTGGCGCCGCTGGTCGCCTCGACGAGGGCCGCCTGCTCCGGGGCGAGTTCTTCTTTGAGCAGGTAGACGTAGTGCCGCGCCAGGTGGGGCCTGGCTCCGTTCAACGCCCGCGCGTCGTCGGCGATCCGCGCGAACTCCTCGGTCGTGAAGACGATTGTCGGCACGTCGAAGCCACGGTCGGCGTGGAAAGCACGCTCCAGCGCCGACTCGATCCGGGCGCGCGAGCGCATCCGCGTCGAGAATCGCACGTTGCCGGTGTTGAGGTGCGTGGTCACGTCCTCGAAGCCGAGCTCGGACACCACCCGGCAGATGTCGTCCTTGGGAAAGACCCGCTTCGCTCCGAGGTTGATGGCGCGGAGAAACCCGAGATACGTCGGCACCCGGCCCATTGTGGCCCGCTGCGCCCGATCCCGCATCCCCTGTCACTCGCCGGGGAACGTCTCCTTGAGCTTCAGGATGCGGGCGGCCGCCGCATCCACCTTCGCGGCGAACGCGGGGTCGGTCTTGGCCCGCTGCAGCACGGCCTGGTACATCTCGGGGAACACCGACGTGTCGGCCGAGAGCAGCAGCAGGTCGACGCCGGCGTCGACGGCGAGCACCGCTCGGTCGGCGGGTGTCCAGCGCTCCACCTGCGCCGTGGCCGAGATGTCGTCGGTCATCACGACGCCGTCGAATCCGAGCTCGTCGCGCAACAGGCCCGTCACGACGGGTTCGGAGAACGCGGCGGGCATCGAGGGATCGATGCGCTGATAGACGGCGGTGGCCATCATGACCGCGGCCGGACCCTCGCCGAGAAGGGTGCGGTAGACGTTCACGTCCGGCGAATCCGCACCGACGACCGTGTCGACCACGTCGGCCGCGTAGTCGGTGTTGCCGGTCACCCGGCCGAGCCCCGGGAAGTGCTTGATCGTCGGCAGGACGCCGGCCTCCCGCATCCCCTGGGCGACCACGCCCGCCTTGTCGGCGACGGTCGCCTCGTCGTAGCCGTAGTGGCGGTTGTAGATGCCGATGGGCTGGTTCAGCCGTGCGGTGTCGGCGCTCGTGACGATGTCGGCCACCGGCGCGAGATTCATGTCGACGCCTGCCGCGCGCAGCTGGGTGCCCCACCGCTCGGCATCCGCGCGCAGGGTCGCGTCGTCGCGTTGCGCACTCGTCAGCGCCGTCGGCATGGGCTCGAAACCGTCGCCCGAGAGCACCTGCACATCGCCGCCCTCCTGGTCCGTCGCGATCCAGGTGCGCGGGCCGTTCGCAGGCTCCACCGCCGTGAACTGCGCGACGAGCGATGCCGTGGCCGCCGCACCCGCGGAAGAACGTCCGCGGAGGAAGAGCCCGCCCACACCCGGGTCGACCATCGCCGCGAGAGCCGTGGGGTCGGGGGCGTCGGCCGGGGTTCCGACCATGAACAGCTGCCCGACGCGCTGCTCGAGCGTGAGGGCATCGACCGGGTCGGGCGTCGGGGTCGGTGTGGGCGTGGGGCTCCGGGTCGAGGGGGCGGCCGTCGGCGTCGCCTGCGTGGTGGAGCATCCCGCGAGCACCGCCACCGCGGCGAGAACGGCGAGCGCGCGAACCGTGATCGTCTTGCGCATCATCCCAGTGTGACCGACACCGCCTGGACGAGCCCGGGGTTGCGCTCCGCTACAGGCGCACGACCTCCGTGACGCTCACGTGCGCGGCACCCTCCTCCGCGGATGCGGCGAGATCGACGATCGCGCGGATGCGCCAGTCGTGGTCGCCCTCCGGATCATGGATCACCTGCTCGACGCGCCAGAGCCCGCCGGCCGTATCCGACTCGTCGATCGTGCAGAGCGCGGGCGAGCGCGCACCGGCGTCGGTGAGGACGGCGTCGTGCTCGTCGTAGTAGGCGTCCAAGGCATCGGGCCAGCCCGCATCCGGATCCAGCGCGACAAGGTCGTCGTCGCGCTGGAGAGCTGCGAGCTGCACGCGCCGGAACATCTCGTTGCGAACGAGCACGACGAAGGCGCGACGGTTCGCCACGACCGAGGGAGGTGCGGGAGGAACGACGGGCTCGCCCGCCTCATCCGCCGGGTTCACGAGCCGCTCCCACTCGTCGACGAGGCTCGAGTCCACCTGCCGTACGAGTTCGCCGAGCCAGGCGATCACATCCAGCAGCTCCTCCGTGCGCGCTTCGGCGGGCACGGTCTGACGGATCGCGCGGTACGCGTCGCTCAGGTAGCGCAGCACGAGGCCTTCGCTGCGGCCGAGCTGGTACCAGGAGACGAACTCCGAGAAGGAGAACGCCTGCTCGAACATGTCGCGGACGACGGATTTGGGTCGCAGCTCGAAGTCGCGCACCCACGGCTGGCTGGAGGCGAACACCTCGAACGCCTCGCCGAGCAGCGTCGCGAGGGGCTTTGGGTAGGTGATCTCCTCGAGCGCCGCCATCCGCTCGTCGTAGTCGAGTCCGTCGCGCTTCATCGCCGCGACCGCCTCGCCGCGTGCCTTGAACTCCTGCTGCGCGAGCACCGGGCGCGGGTCGTCGAGGGTCGCCTCGATGACGCTGACCACATCCAGCGCGTAGTGACCCGATCCCGCGGTGCGCGCCGGTCGGAGATCCGGCCCGATGTCGGAGGTCTCGCCGTCGATCCTCCGACCTTCGTCACCCTCTCCGACCGCGGAGGCCGCGGATACGGGCGGCGCCGCATCCGGATCGAGCAGCTCGATGGCGGCGAGCGCGAAGGGCGAGAGCGGCTGGTTGAGCGCGAAGTTCGGCTGCAGGTCGACCGTCAGCCGGATGCGGCCGTCCGCAACCTCGACGACGTCGGCGACGACGAGGGTGCGGAAGATCGCCAGCGCCCGACGCGCGAGCTCGTACCGCCGGGCGCGGGGCTCGTGGTTGTCGAACACGAGCGAGCGCACGTGCGCGAAGACGTCGCCGCCGCGGGCGATGACGTTGATGAGCATGGCCGCCGTCAGCTGCATCTGCGGAACCAGGGGTTCGGGCACCGCCTGTACGAGCCGCTCGAACGACCCTTCGCCCCAGTTCACCGCCCCGGCCGGCGCCTTCTTGCGCACGATCTTCTTGCGCTTGGCGGCGTCGCCCGCAGCTTTGCGCAGCGCCTGCTCGTTCTCGATCTCCCATTCGGGGGCCATGACGACGACCGTTCCGGCCGTGTCATAGCCCGCACGGCCGGCGCGGCCCGCGATCTGGTGGAACTCGCGTGCGGTGATCTGCCGCATCCGGACGCCGTCGAACTTGGTGAGCGCCGTCAGGAGCACGGTGCGGATCGGCACGTTGATGCCCACGCCGAGGGTGTCGGTGCCGCAGATCACGCGCAGCAGGCCCCGCTGCGCGAGCGTCTCGACGAGACGTCGGTAGCGCGGCAGCATTCCGGCGTGGTGCACGCCGATGCCCGCCCGGACCAGACGCGAGAGGGTCTTGCCGAACGCCGTCGTGAACCGGAAACCGCCGATGGCCTCGGCGATCTCGTCGCGCTGCGCGCGGGTGGCGACCTTCACGCTCGCGAGCGCCTGCGCACGCTCCATGGCCTGCGCCTGCGAGAAGTGCACGATGTACACCGGCGCCTCGTTCTCCTCCAGCAGCTTCTCGACCTGCTCCTGGATCGGGATGCGGGCGTAGGAGAAGTGCAGCGGCACGGGGCGCTCCACACCCGTCACCTCGACGGTCGGGCGCTCGGTGCGACGGGTGAGGTCGGCGGCGATCCCGGTCACGTCGCCGAGGGTCGCCGACATGAGCAGGAACTGCGCCCGCGGCAGGAGCAGGAGCGGAACCTGCCAGGCCCAGCCCCGGTCGGGCTCGCCGTAGAAGTGGAACTCGTCCATCACGACCTGGTCGACCGCCGCATCCGCTCCGTGGCGCAGTGCCAGGTTCGCCAGGATCTCGGCCGTGCAGCACACGATCGGCGCGTCCGGGTTGACGGAGGAGTCGCCCGTGACCATGCCCACGTTCTCCGCCCCGAAGATCTCCACGAGGGCGAAGAACTTCTCGCTCACGAGGGCCTTGATCGGCGCGGTGTAATAGCTCCGGCCGCCCCGCGCGATGCTCACGGCGTGCGCCGCGACGGCGACGAGCGACTTGCCCGTGCCGGTCGGCGTCGACAGGATCACGTTCTGGCCGGAGACGAGCTCGATGACCGCCTCGTCCTGCGCGGGGTACAGCTCGATGCCGCGCCCGGTGGCCCAGTCTCCGAATGCGTCGTACAGCGCATCCGCATCGTCCCCGGCGGCGCGGGCGAGCTCGGTGAGGGATGCGGTCATCCCTCGAGTCTGCCCGAAGCCGGCGGCGTCGGGCGGGTCGTGCTCGTCAACCGACGCACGCACCCTCTGCGGATGACGCAGCCCACAACCGCCCTCCCGCGGCTAGCGTGGGAGCACGCGAGCAGAGGAGAGCCATGTCGGACGAGCTGAACGTGCGCGTCGAACGCGGCGAGGACAGGTACGAGATCTTCCTCGACGACGTGCCTGCGGGCTTCACCGCCTTCTACACGGACGAGGAGGGTCGCACGGTGTTCCCGCACACCCAGGTGGACCCCGCGTTCAAGGGCCACGGCGTCGCCAGCATCCTGGTCCAACGCGCTCTCGAGGACGAAGCGAAGCGCGGCGAGACGATCGTGCCGCTCTGCCCGTTCGTGGCGAAGTACCTGCGCGAGCACGAGGTCCCCGGCCTCAAGGTCGCCTGGCCGTGACCCGACTCGACGCCCACGCCGAGGAGAGCCTCGAGCAGTCGGTCGAGTGTGACGGCCCCCGCGCCGTCGTGCTCGACGCACGCGAGGTGCCCCTGGGCGGGGTGCGCGCGATGCAGGTGCACCGAGCCCTCCCGCAGCGCGAACTGCCGATGGTCGGCGCGTGGTGCTTCCTCGATCGCTTCGGCCCCCAGCAGGTGCGGATGCGGGTGGAGCCGCACCCGCACATCGGACTGCAGACGGTCACGTGGCCCCTGGTGGGCGAGGTGCGCCACCGCGACGGCATCGGCAGCGACGTGCTGATCTCCCGCGGCCAGCTCAACCTCATGACGAGCGGACGCGGCATCGCGCACTCCGAGTACTCGGTCACCGACGACCCGATCCCCCTCGACGCCCTGCAGCTGTGGATCGCCCTGCCCGACTCGCGCCGCCACGGCGAGCCCGCCTTCGAGCAGCACACCGACCTCCCCGAGCTCGCGCTGGCCGGCGGCGGCAGCGCCACCGTCGTCATGGGCGAGCTGGCAGAGGTGCGCTCGCCCGCATCCGCCTACACGCCGCTCGTGGGGGCCGAGATCCGCGTGCCCGCAGGATCCCGCATCACCCTGCCGCTGCGCGAGGACTGGGAGTACGCGCTGGTCGGCGTCGCCGGGACCCCGCGTGTGCACACGGCGGATGCCGAGCACACCGAGCTGGTCGGACTGCAGCTGCTGTACCTCGGTCGCGGACGCCGCGAGGTGGAGATCTCGAGCGCCGAGGACGCCACCCTCTTCCTCCTCGGCGGTGCGCCCTTCGAGGACGAGATCGTGATGTGGTGGAACTTCGTCGGACGCGATCACGACGAGATCGTGGCGGCCCGCGAGGAGTGGGAGGCGGGCTCGGCACGCTTCGCGCACGTCGTCGGCCACGGCGACGAACGCGTCCCCGCACCTCCCCTCCCGGCCGTACGTCTGACGCGTCGCCGGCGCCGGCTCTGAGCGACGGAGTTCTTCCGGTCTTGCCGGGCCGCAGGGCGTCCTGGCGCCGATAGTCTGGGGAGGTGGCCCGCACCTCCGTTCTGTCGACGCGCGTGCTGCTCGTCTGCGCCGCGATCGGTGTGGCCACGGGCATCCTCGGCGGCATCGCCGGCTGGGCCACGGTGCCGCTTCTCGGTTTCGTCCCGCCCCTGTACGGCCTTCTGCTGGGCGTGCACGTGCTGCCCGGCATCATCGCGCAGGAGGTGCTGCGCCGGCCCGGCGTCGCCCTTCTGGCGCACCTGCTGGCCGCACTCGTCTCCAGCGCCACCGCACCGCAGTACGCACTGCAGTTCCTGGGGACCGCCGTGCTCTTCGGCGGCATCCAGGAGGTGGTCGCCGCCGCGACCCGGTACCGATCGTGGCGCGCATGGCGCTTCTTCGTGTCGGCCCTCGTGATCGGCGTCATCATCGCCGCCGCGGTCTTCTTCGCCGCACACCTGAAAATGCTGCCGATCTGGGCGCAGATCGCCTACCTCGCCATCTCGGTCCTCGCCCCCGTCGCGTGGACCGCCGTGGGTCTGTGGGTCGGCATCGGACTGCGCCGGGCGGGCGTCGTGCGCGGCGGGCGCTGAGTCGATGACCGACGGCGCCGACAGCCCGGAACGCCGCCGCCTCGCGCAGCTCGTGGCCGACCTCATCCTCGAGAACGGCCTCATCGACCTGAGCCTGTCCGGCATCGCACGTGCGGTCGGCTCCAACAACCGGATGCTGCTGTACTACTTCGGTTCGAAGGAGCGGCTGCTGGAGGCCGCATCCGAGATCGCGATCGAGCGCTTCCCGCACCTCGCCGCCGTCTTCGAGCGCCTCGCCGCCGACGACGTCCCGCTGCGAGAGCGACTGCTGCGGGCGTGGCAGGACATCGGCGCGCCCGAGAACCGGCCGTATCTCGTGATGTTCTTCCACCGTTTCGCGGTCGCTCTCGGGGATCCCGAGCGCTGGAACGAGTTCCTCTCGCACCTGGGCACGGGATGGGTGGGCCGCGTGCGCGCGGTGTTCGTCGCCGAGGGATGGGATCCGGATGCGGCCGAGCTCGCCGCGACGCGCGTCGTCGCCGAGTGGCGCGGTCTGCAGTTCGCGCTCCTGTGCGGAATGGGACCGGAGCAGCTGACGGCGGCCTACGAACGCAGTATCGACGAACTCCTGGAGAAGGCGAGTTAGGTTAGGCTAAGTTGGGAGGACCCGCCCGTCCGAACCCTGGAACACCCGTGCCCGCTGCCTCCGCCGATCGCGACGCCCCGCCCGCCGCATCCGGCGTCGACGCGCCTCTTCTGCACGTCGAGGATCTCTCGATCACCCACGAGGGCGCGACGCGCCCCTCCCCCGCCTCCGTCTCGTTCCGGATCGACCCGGGCGAGGTCGTGCTGCTGCTGGGCCCGAGCGGCTCCGGCAAGTCGACGCTGGCCCTGGCGCTGAACGGACTCATCCCGCACGACATCCCCGCCGAAGTCGCCGGGCGCGTGAGGGCCGGCGATCTGGATACCCGTGACGCCTCGGTCGCTCGGCTGAGCTCGCGGGTGGCGATGGTGTTCCAGGATCCTGATGCCCAGCTCGTGACCGGCACGCTCCTCGACGAGGTCGCCTTCGGCCCCGAGAACCTGCGCCTTCCCGTCGACGAGGTGCTCCGCCGCGCCGAAGACGCGCTGCGCCGGGTCGGGCTCTGGGACCGCCGGCACGAGAACCCGGACCGCCTGTCCGGCGGCGGACGCCAGCGTCTCGCGATCGCCGCCGCTCTCGCGATGGGCTCTCCGCTCCTGGTGCTCGACGAGCCCACCGCGAACCTCGATCCGCGGGGCATCGAAGAGGTGTACGCGACGCTCGCCGAACTCGTCGCGGCGGGCGATCGCGCCATCCTGCTGATCGAGCACAACCTGGATGCGGCCGTGCCGCTGATCGATCGCGTCATCGTGCTGGATGCCGCCGGCGCGGTCGTCGCGGACGGGCCTGCCGACGACGTACTGCGCACGCGCGCGGAGGAGTTGCACGAGCTCGGCGTGTGGCTGCCGACCTGCACCCTCGCCGCACTGCGTCTGCGGGCAGCGGGCTACCGCATGGAGCCGTTGCCCCTGAGCCCGGACGAGCTGCGCGCGGCGCTCGAAGCGCAGCCGGCACCCCCATCCGCCGCGCCCGCCGTCCGGGCGGATGCCCGGCCGGCAGAACTCAGCAAGCCGATCGTGCAGGTGCGATCGCTGACCCTGCGGCGGGGGCGCACGGAGGTGCTGCACGATGTGTCGCTCAGCGTCGCCGCCGGCTCCTTCGTCGCGATCGTCGGAGCCAACGGCGCCGGGAAGACGAGCCTGCTGCAGGCGATCGCGGGGGTCGTCGTCCCCCCGCGCGGCACCGTGACGGTTGCCGGGGCCGACGTCGGCCGCGGCGACGCCCGGATGCTTCCCGCCCGCATCGGCTTCGTGTTCCAGAACCCTGAGCACCAGTTCATCGCGCACACCGTCGCCGACGAGATCGCGCACGGTTTGCGCCGGCAGCGACTCGCCGACGATGAGGTCCACCGTCGCACCGACGAGCTGCTCGCCCGGTTCGGGCTGGCAGAGCGCGCCCGGGCGCATCCCTTCCTGCTCTCGGGGGGCCAGAAGCGGCGCCTCTCCGTCGGCACGGCGCTCGTGGCCGGCGCGCCGGTGCTCGCACTCGACGAGCCGACCTTCGGGCAGGACCGTGCACGTGCGGACGAGCTGCTCGCCCTGCTCGCCCAGCTCAACGCCGCCGGCACCACGGTGCTCGTGGTCACGCACGACATGCAGCTCGTGACGGAGTACGCCGATCACGTGGTCGTCGTGCACGAGGGGCGCGTCGCCGCATCCGGCCCCACGGCCGATGTGTTCGCCGACGCGGCACTCATCGAGCGAGCCGGGTTGCGTCCGCCGCCGCTGCAGCGCGCCCTCGCGCAGCTGGACGGGCATCCCGCTCTGGACGGGGTCGTGCGCTTGGCGGATCTGCCATGACGGCGACGATCGACCCGTTCGCGTCTCCCGCGGCGACCTCCGGGGCACGCTTCCTGTACGCGCTCAATCCGCTCGCCAAGTTCGCCGCCATCATCCCGCCGAGCCTCGGGCTGATCTTCGTGCGTGACATGACCACTCCGCTTGTATTCCTCGCCCTCGCCTATGCGCTGCTGCTCGTCGGGGCCCGCGCAACGCGTCAGGTGCTGCTCACCCTGCTGGTCGCATTGCCCGCCGCGACCCTCGTGCTCGGATGCGGCTTCGCGTTGTGGACGGATGCGGCCCAGGTCGACTCGACACCACTCGTGCTGCAGATCGGCGAGTGGCGGCTGTTCTCCGGCGCCCTCGCGGTCGGCTTCGCCACAGCGCTGCGCCTGATCGCGATCCTCGCACTCGCCCTGGCCGCGGGATTCACGACCTCGGGAGCGGATCTCGCCCGATCACTCGTGCAGCAGCTGCGCGTGCCGTACCGCATCGGCTACACGGCTCTCGCCGCGTTCCGCTTCGTGCCGCGGTTCGCGCACGAACTGGATGTGATCCGGCAGGCGCACCGGGTGCGCGGATCGCACGGTGGGCGAGGGCCCTTCGCCGCGATCGCGCGGTGGGGCGGGTACATCGTCCCTCTCCTGGCGGGCGCGATCCGTCACGCCGAGCGCGTCGCCCTCGCGATGGACGCGCGCGCGTTCGGCGCCTACCCCGACCGCACCGAGCGTCACCTGGTGCCCTTCCGCATCCGCGACGTCGTCTTCGTCCTCGCGTTCTGGACCGTCTCGGCGGCGGTCTTCCTCATCGCGCGCCCGTGGGCCGGCGCCTGACCCACCCGACAGAAAGGCTTCGCATGGCTCGGTTCTCCCGGCTCGTGAAACCCGCCTCGCCCGACCTCCTGCACCTGCGGGTGCTCGGCACCGAACGCCTCAGTGAACACTGGATGCGGGTGACGCTCGGCGAGGGGGAGATCGACCGGTTCGTCCCGCTCGGCTTCGACCAGTGGTTCCGCCTCTTTCTCCCCGTGGGTGGCGACGAAGGCCTGGAACGCATCCCCGCCAAGGCGAACCAGCTGCTCGGATACCTGAAATACCTGCGCATCCCGGACGGCGTGCGTCCCGTCATGCGCAACTACACCGTGCGCGCCTATCGGGCGGCGACACCGGACGCCGGCGCGCAGATCGACGTCGACTTCGTGTTGCACGGCACAGGGCCCGACGCGGGCCCGGCATCGCGATGGGCCGCATCCGCACGCGCGGGCGACAGCGTCGTGATCATCGACGAGGGGCTCGGGTTCGATCCGGAACGCGGCGTCGACCGTGTCATCCTCGCGGCGGACGAGACGGGGCTGCCCGCGGTGTCCGGGGTGTGCGCGTCGCTGCCGGCGAGCGCGACGGGCGTCGCCCTGATCGAAGTGCCGTCCGAGGCCGATGCGCTGGCGTTCGAGGCCCCCGCCGGCGTGGAGGTGCGGTGGCTCGTCCGCGACGCGCAGACCCGCCCCGGCACCCTCGCGCTCGCCGCCCTCGAGGACGTCCCGCTGCCCGCAGAGGGGACGCACGCCTTCATCGTCGGCGAGCAGTCGCTGCCGACATCCGCCCGCCGTGCGCTCGTGGCCCGCGGCCTCGACAAAGCCTCGATCAGCTTCATCGGCTACTGGCGGGTGGGCGCGTCCCGGCCCGCGTCGCCGTCCGCGAAGGTCGACGCATGAGCGCCCCGTCCGCCGAGGCGCCGCGAACGGCACGCGGCCGCATCCCGACCCTGGTGCTGCTCACCTGCGCGGCGATCGGCGTCGCCGGGGGCGTGGTGCTGTGGGGCGTGACCGCCCTGTCCACCCTGCTGTTCGCGGTCGCACCCTTCGCCTCGGTGGCGCTGGCGGGGATGTGGCTGCTGCCGGCGACCATCGCGCTGCGACTGCTGCAGCGCCCGGGCGTGGGCCTTCTCGTGGGCCTCATCTCGGGGATCGTCGTGCTGCCCTACATCGGCACCAACCTGTGGTGGGCGTTCTTCGCCGAGCTGCCGTTCCTGCTGGTGCTGTACCGCTACTGGGGCACCTGGCTGCACGCCGCCGGCGCACTCGTCATCGGCGTGGTCTATCCGCTCTTCGCAGCCGAGTACTTCGACCTGTGGACGATGACGCTGCCCGTGATGATCAGCTTCTTCGTGCTCACGATCGCCAGCTGCCTGGCGGGAACCGCGATCGGCGTCGTGATCGCCGACGCCCTCCGGCGTGCCGGCGTCGCACGCCTCGCCCGCCGCCAGACCCGCTGACCCCCGCCACGCATCTCACCGCACGACGTCTCACGTCCCTCGAACACGGACCCACACGGTTCGAGGGACCCGAGACGCGGCGCACCAACCCGAACCACGACGTTTTGGGTCTCTTGAACGCGGCGGATGCGGCTTCACACATGTTCGAGGGACCCGCGATGCGGCCGGCGCCCTCGCGCGGCGACATCACGGGTCCCTCGAACGGGACGGCGCGGCGGCTACTTCCGTCCGGTCACCTGACGCGCGACGATCTCGCGCATGATCTCGTTCGTGCCGCCGTAGATGCGGTGCACGCGGGCGTCGACGAACGCGCGGGCGACCGGGTACTCGAGGATGTAGCCGTACCCACCGTGCAGCTGAACGGCGGCGTCGAGCACCTCCCACTCGCGCTCCGTCGTCCAGAACTTGACCTTGGCGGCCTCCTCCGGCGTCAGCTTGCCCTCGCCGTACAGCGCGATGGCGCGGTCGACGTAGGCCCACAGCACGTCGACGGTGGTCGCCATGTCGGCGAGGCGGAAGCGCGTGTTCTGGAAGTCGGCGATCGCGTGGCCGAACGCCTCGCGGCTGCTCGTGTACTCGAGCGTCCAGCGCAGGCCCGCCTCGGCCGCCGCGGCCGCGGCCACGCCGATCGACAGCCGCTCGAGCGGGAGGTTGCGCATGAGCTGGACGAAGCCGTGACCGGGCTCGCCGCCGATGAGGTTCTCGTCGGGGATGAACACGTCGGTGAACGACAGCTCGGCGGTGTCGTGCCCGGCGAAGCCCATCTTGTGCAGCTTCTTGCCGTGGTCGAAGCCCTCCATGCCGTTCTCGACGAGCACGAGGCTGAACGCGTCGGGGCGGTTGCCCTCACCCGTCTTGACGAAGGTCACGACGATGTCCGCCGTCGCGCCGGAGGAGATGAACGTCTTGGCGCCGTTGAGGATCCAGCCGCCGTCCACCTTCTTCGCCACGGTCGAGATGCCGCGCAGGTCGCTGCCCGCACCGGGCTCGGTCATGGCCAGTGCGCCGATCACCTCGCCGGTGGCCATGCCGGGTAGCCACTTCTGCATCTGCTCCGGCGTGCCGAAGTGCGCGAGGTACGGGACGGCGAGATCGTCCTGGATGCCGAAGGCACCGGCCAGCGACCCGAGCCCGGCCTTGATGACCTCCTCGTTGACCACCGCGCGGAAGCGGTAGTCCTGCAGCATCCCCGCACCGCCGAACTCCTCAGGAACCGACAGTCCGATGATCCCGGCGTCGCCGGCGGCCCTCATGGTCTCGCGGTCGATCTGACCGGCCGCATCCCATGCTTCGCGCCGAGCGTTCGTGCCATAGCGCTTGATGAACTCGACCACGACCTCCCGGAAGGCCTCGTGATCCTCGTCGTAGATGTCGCGTTCCACGGACGTCTCCTCCATCTCGGGGCGCCTGCGTCGACACGCTGCGGCGCCATCGCCTGCCGCGATCCTAGACCGGCGGACGCGTCCTCAGCACGCCACGCTGTGGAATCGCATCCCACGCACACCGAAACCGAGTGTCGTGATTGTGGAGGCCCTCCAGCGGGTCAGTTCCCCTCGGTACGCACCGGGTCCGTACCGTCCGGGGCGACGTCGTAGAAGACCGAGCGGTAGTCGCCGTCGAACCAGAAACGCGCGCGCACCGGCCCCGCGTGCTGCGCGAACGTCGGCGAATCGATGTCGCCGTCGACCGCCCGCTCCAGCCGCAGTGCGACGCCGCTCAGACTGCCGACCCCCTCCGTGTCGGCTGCCGCCTGCATGGCGGTCCACAGCCCGGGCCAGGACACCTCGTCGAGCGAGAACTGCTCGGCGTCCGAATCCGGCTGCGATGACGCAGGACCGTCGCGGACCACCTCACCGCGGCGGTACTCCCAGCGGTCGGTATCGGTGGAGCCGGGCGTCACGGGAGCATCGACGAGGATGACATCCTCGCTGACGGAGATACTGACGACCCGGTCGTGCCCGATCTTCGCGGTGAGGGCCGCGACCGCATCGGCCGTCGTCGCCGGCTGGCGCAGATCCGCCGTGAGCCGCCCCTGTCCGAGAGCGGTGATGGTCTGCGCGACCGCGGTCGGGTAGGGCAGGGCCACCGCTGCGGCGGAGACGAGGAACGCAAGGGCGAACAGCACGAACCGCAGTCCCCTGCCCTTCGAGCCGATGCCGATCAGGGGCCCGCGTCGCCGCCCCTTGATCGTGACCGCCCCCGGCTCGGGCAGGCGGGGATCGCCGAGTTCGGCCTGCGCGGGGATGCGGATTCCCGCGTAGGGGGCCCGGGTGACGTCATCGTCGGCGAGCGCCACGGTGGCACCGTCCGCGCTCAGCAGCGCGACCGCGCGCAGACTCCCGGGCTGGACGCCGGGGATGTCGACGAGCCGCACGAGCTGGCGGACGCGCGTGCGATACGCGGGACCCTCCAGCGGCTGGACGCTGAGATCGAGGTCGCACACCGGCTGATCGTTGATGAGCGTGCCGGTCTGGGTGACGCCGTCGATGCGGGCAAGGGCCATCCTGCCCTCGGATCGCGCCGCGTCCAGGTCTGTGGTCGATGCGACGGGCATTCCTCGCGTGGCCCTCGCGATCAGGATCAGGATGCCGCCGAAGATCGCCAGGACCATTCCGGCCGGGAAAGTGATCTCGCCCGCGCCCGGCGGGCCGATCTCCGAGACGACGAGGGCACCGAGGGCCATCCCCGCCCCCACGAAGAACAGAAGGCGGATCACCCTTCCATGCTAACCAGCCGCGGAAACGCTCCGGATGCGGCGGGTCGGGGTCAGCCGGCGTAGGAGGGGGCAGCGGGAAGGCCGAAGAACTCCTCGAGCGTGTGCCAGCCGCCCTCGTGATATGCGCGTGCCAGCTCCGGACCGATGTAACGGAGGTGCCAGGGCTCCGCCTCGTACCCCGTCACAGGCGTGGACCCCTGCTCATAACGGACGACGAACCCGAACTGCCAGGCGTTCGCGGCCACCCACTGCCCCTCGGGCGAGGATCCGAAGTCGTCGAGCGTTCCGCATCCGCTCCCGCAGGGCATGAGGTCCATCGCGAGCCCGAGCTGGTGCTCACTGAAGCCGGGCCTCGCGCTCGAGACCTCCGCCTCGGCCTGCCCGCCGCGCGCCACGTTCTCCTGATAGGTCGACACCTGCGTGTCGTAGGAACGGTAGCCGCTGAGCTGTCCGAGGGAGCCGACGCCGGCCGTCTCGACGGCCTCCGCCATCTGCTGCAGCGCGGCGGCGGCATCCTGGCGGAGCACTCCGGCGTTGAAAGTCTTCAAACCCTGCACCTGCACGATGCCCTGCGGCTCGTAGTCGAGCGGGTTCAAAGGGCGCTGCTTGTTGACCACGACCCAGCGACGGGCCGCATCCGACAGCGAGATGCATGGCGCGGTTCCCGAGACGACAGCCTCACGGAACGACATCCCCCCGCCGGCGGCCACGATCACGGCCTCGTCGTCGCCGGCCGCGACCGCCGCGGCGACAGCCGGGTCGTCGCAGATGGATGCGGCCGCAGGTGCCCGGGTGAAGACCGGCGCGGGGATGCTCTGCGCGGCGGGCGGAGCCGCCGGCGCACCGGGAGCGGCTACCGGCACTCCCCCCAGAAGAGCGCTCACCCACAGCACCCCCACCACGATGGCGGCCATCGCGGCGCACGCGACCACGACGCGGCGGCGGCGGAGGCGCCCGGACGCGACGCGCGCAGCGCGGCGCGACGTGAGCGTCTCGGGTGACGCGGTGGAGATCACGCTCTATTGTGCCTCCCGCCTACGCACCCGGCGAGTCCGATCAGATTCCTGTACGAATCACGTCCGCCAGACATTGACATCCGATCGAATCTTTGTTCCACTTTCGTCATGCGATGGAACGGTCAGAAGGTGGGCGAGGAGGATGCGTCGGCGTTGCCCGGGATGGAGCGACTCGAGGGGCTCGTGCGCTCGGTGACGACGCCGGAGTTCGCGGGCATGACCTTCCACGAGGTGGCGGCGCGCTCCGCGTTGAATCACGTCCCCGGCTCTTCCGCGATGCCCTTCGACTGGACGATCAACCCGTACCGGGGGTGCAGCCACGCCTGCACGTACTGCTTCGCACGCGGAACGCACACGTACCTCGACCTCGACGCGGGTCGCGACTTCGACACCCAGGTCGTGGTGAAGGTGAACATCGCTGAAGTCCTCGAACGCGAGCTCGCCCGCAGCTCGTGGGGTCGTGAGCACGTCGCCCTCGGCACCAACACCGACCCGTACCAGCGCGCGGAGGGACGCTACCGACTCATGCCCGGCATCATCGACGCCCTGGCCGCATCCGGAACCCCGTTCTCCCTCCTCACGAAGGGAACACTGCTACGCCGCGATCTGCCGATGCTGCAGCGCGCGCGCGAGCGGGTCCCCGTGTCGATAGCGCTGTCGATCGCCCTGTTCGACGACGACCTGCAACGCTCTGTCGAGCCGGGCACGCCGACGGCCCAAGCCCGCCTCGACACGGTGCGGGCGGCGACGGATGCGGGCTTTCGCGTCACGGTCTTCCTCATGCCCGTGATGCCGCACTTGACCGACTCGATCGCGGCGCTCGACGATGCGTTGCGGCGGATCAAGGCGGCGGGGGCGGTCCGCGTCGTCTACGGCGCGCTGCATCTGCGCCCGGGCGTGAAGCCCTGGTTCATGGCGTGGCTGCGACGCGAGCATCCCGAGCTCGTCTCGAGCTACCTGGGGCTGTATCCGGGAGCGTCGGTGAGCGCTCCGAAGGCGTACCGGCAGTGGCTCGGTCGGCGCGTGCGACCGCTGCTGCGGGTGCACGGACTCGACGGCCGCGACGAGGAGGAGCCGGTGCGCGCGCGTCCGGTCGCACCCGGCGCGCGTGCGGCGGCGGCCGCCGCATCCGTGCGCGTCACGGGATCGGCACCGCAACCCGCGCGCCTGTTCTGACGCGAGATGCGGCAACGCCCCCTCGCACGAAGCGAGGGGGCGTTGCGTGACTCGGCGTCAGGCGGAGGCGACGTCGGCGAGCTGGCGCCCGGCGACCTCCTCGACGACGTCGTCGCCGGGGCGGACCTCTTCGAACGGCGCGTCGATCTCGGCGCGCGAGAGCAGCTCCGTCATGCGACGGCGGCGCTGACGCGGCACCAGGGTGACGACGGTACCGCTGCGACCGGCACGACCGGTACGGCCGGAGCGGTGCAGGTACGTCTTGTACTCGTCGGGAGCATCGGCCTGGATGACCAGGTCGATGTCGTCGACGTGGATGCCGCGCGCCGCCACATCGGTGGCGACGAGCACGTTGACCTTGCCGTCGGTCAGGCGCTGCAGGTTGCGCGTGCGCTTGGCCTGGTTGAGGTCTCCGTGCAGGGCGACGGCGGAGATACCTGCATCCTCGAAGTTCTCGACGAGCATCTCGGCGAACGCGCGGGTGCGCGAGAAGACGAGCGTCTTGCCGTCGCGGTCCACGAGGGACGCGAGCAGCTCGGCCTTGTCGCGGTGGTCGACGACGAAGACGCGGTGATCGATGGTTCCGGTCTCCTGCGTCTCGCCCGCGACCTCGTAGACGGCCGGGTCGACGAGGAACTCGTCGACGAGGGCTGCGACCTCGCGGTCGAGCGTGGCGGAGAACAGCAGCTTCTGGCTGCCTTCGCCCGTCAGGCGCAGGATGCGCTGCACGGGCTCGGCGAATCCGAGCTCTGCCATGTGGTCGGCCTCGTCGAGCACCGAGACCTGCACCTCGGACAGATCGAGCTTGCCCTGGTTGATGAGGTCCTCGATGCGGCCCGGGGTACCGATGATGATGTCGATGCCCTTCTTGAGCGCGCCGACCTGGCGCGCCTGGGGCACACCGCCGTAGATCTGCGTCGTGAACAGCCCGACGCTGCGCGCGATCGGCTGCACGGTGCGGTCGATCTGGAGCGCGAGCTCACGCGTCGGCGCGAGGATGAGCGCCTTGGGGCGGCGGCCGAACTCACGGCGAGTACCCGCCTGCGAGCGCAGGATGCGCTCGACCAGCGGCGCTCCGAAGGCGATGGTCTTGCCGGAGCCGGTACGACCGCGGGCGAGCACATCGCGTCCCTCGAGGATCGGGGGGATCGTCGCGGACTGGATCGGGAACGGGCTGGGGGCGCCGAGCTCGGCCAGCACCTTCACGATGTTCTGACCGAGGCCGAGCTCACCGAAGCCCTGGCCCTCGATGGTCTCGGCCTGGACGGCTTCGGCCTCGAGACGCTCGTGCACGACGTCGACGTGCTGCTCGTGCGCCTTGGACGTCGCGTTCCAATCCGCGCGGTTGCCGCTCTCGCGGCGCGCGGGACGGTCGTCGAAGGAGCGGCGCGGACGGTCATCGAAGGAGCGCGCCGGACGGTCCTCGAACGAACGACGCGGACGGTCGTCGAACGAACGCGCGGGGCGGTCGCCGTCACGACGAGCCGGACGGTCATCGAACGAACGACGCGGACGGTCATCGAAGGAGCGCGCCGGACGGTCATCGAACGAACGACGCGGACGGTCATCGAACGATCGCGCCGGACGATCACCGTCACGACGGGCAGGACGGTCATCGAACGAACGCGCGGGACGATCACCGTCACGACGAGCCGGACGGTCCTCGAACGAACGACGCGGACGGTCATCGAACGAACGCGCCGGACGATCGCCGTCACGGCGAGCGGGACGCTCGTCGAAGGAGCGAGCCGGACGGTCATCGAACGAGCGACGCGGACGGTCGTCGAACGAACGCGCGGGGCGGTCGCCGTCACGACGAGCCGGACGGTCATCGAACGAACGACGCGGACGGTCATCGAACGAGCGCGCCGGACGGTCATCGAACGAACGACGCGGACGGTCGTCGAACGAACGCGCGGGGCGGTCGCCGTCACGACGGGCGGGGCGGTCGTCGAACGACCGCGTGGGACGACCCTCGCGGATACCACGGGCCTCGTCGCGACCGGCGCGCTCGGCGGCGGTCCACCGGCGCTTGGGTGCCGACTCCGCGGCATCCTCGCGATAGCCGCGGTGGCCCGGGCTCTTGGAGCCGGTCGAGCCGGCCGAGGACTCGCCCGGGCGACGCTTTCGGTCCTGGAACGAGGTCTTCGCGCCGTAGCGGGGCTCGAAGTTCTTGGCCGGACGTCCGCCGGCGGGCTTCTTGTTCTTGGGCATGGGTGATTCTTCCTGGGTTCTCTTCGCACGAGAACAGCACCCGCTCAGAACGCGGGCATACCCGGACTACCGTCGGCCGGGGCCATTTTCGATGATGGTCATGTGCGCCGAGCGGCGCTCACCATCGGCCCCATGGACTCACAAACCCATCCGCGCACCACGCGGTGTCCAGAGCCGACATTCCAGAGTAACCCACGCGACTGGGAAAGTGCCTCACGTGAGTACGCTGAGAGGATGAGCGCCGATCCGACCGGAGTCCGTCACCGCCTGTCGTCGTCGAACGGATCGGCCGAGATCACCGAGGTCGGGGCGTCTCTGCGCGCGTTGCGGATCGACGGCGTCGACCTCGTCCCGCACTATGCCGACACCGCACCGACGCCCGCCGCATCCGGGGTCGTCCTCGTGCCCTGGCCCAACAGAGTGCGCGACGGACGCTGGTCGCAACACGGAACCGACTACCAGCTGGCGTTGACGGAGCCCAAGCTCGGCAACGCCTCGCACGGGCTGCTGCGCTTCACGCCCTACCGGGTGGTGGGTTCTGAGGCGGACGCGGTGACGCTCGAGGCCGACGTCTTCCCCCAGACCGGCTACCCCTTTCATCTCGCGACCCGCGTCACCTACGCCCTGACCGACGACGGCCTCGACGTCCTGCACCAGATCACGAACGTCGGCCAGGATGCGGCGCCTGTCGCGCTCGGCACGCATCCGTACCTCTGCATCTCGGACGTGCCCACCGCAGAGCTCCGGCTCGAAGTGGATGCCACGACATGGTTCCGCCTCGACGAGCGCAACCTGCCGATCGCGGAGGAGCCCGTGGATGCGGCGCACGACCTGCGCGCACCGCGCCGGGTCGGAGACCTCACGCTCGATACCGCCTACTCGACGCTCCGCCGCGGTGCGGATGGTCGCGTTCGCGGCATGCTCCACGCCCCGGACGGTCGCCGCCTCGAGCTCTGGGCCGGCGTCGGGTTCGAGTACCTGCAGGTCTTCACGACAGATCGCTACCCCGGCCAGGAGGTCGCTGTTGCGATCGAGCCGATGACCGCCCCCGCCGACGCTCTGAACTCGGGCCGCGATCTGCGCTGGCTCGAGCCCGGTGAGACGTGGGAGCTCGAGTGGGGCATCTCCCTCACACACTCGTGAGACGCCCGGCCTCCACCCGGCGCGGCCCCCACGCTCTGTTCCGCGTCCGCCGGTAACACGCATCGGGGTTGACGGTAACCTCCGACGGATATCGTTGACCCATGCGGTTTCGGCCGCTGCGGCGACGCCGACCGGCTGAGCTGCTCGCCAACCGGTGCGTGCAAGGGGCTCCACGTTTCCACCGGCTGGATCGGTGTCCGTCTGGGTGGAGGGTACCCGCATGCTGCGTACCGTGTTCGCGTCGTTTCCTGCTTCGAGCCTCAGGGGGGCAGATCCCACGCCGCCGCGCGTGCGCCTGCAGCGCGCGGTGACAGGGCTCCTGCAGGCGGATGCCCTGCGCCTCGCCGTGCTGGCGCTGACGATCCTGCTCACCGGGCTCGGGATCTCGATCGCGACGACGACGAATCCGCAGTGGTGGCGACTGCATTTCAGCGAACTCGGCACGTACGGCGACGCGTCCGCGATGTTCTTCAACGGCACGCTCATCCTCGGCGGCTCCACCGTGCTGCTGTTCGCACGCGCCGCCGCGCGTCAGCTCCGTCCGCTGGAGGGCACGCGCGTGCGCCGCGGCACGGCGACGACCGCCCGCATCCTCTTCTCGGTCGTCGGCGCGAACCTGGCTCTGGTGGGATGCGTGCCGCTGACGACCAACGGATTCGTCCACGACCGGGTCGCCGCCGCCATGGTCCTCGGCTTCGCCGGACTCCTGCTGACGAGCCCGTTCATGATGCACCGCTTCCCGAAGCGGCTGGTGCTGACCACAGGATTCGTGTTCGTCGGCCTGTTCGCCGGGGCCTGGGTCTTCGTCACGGGCACGATCAACCTCGCCCTGTTCGAGGTCATCGCCTTCAGCGCGATGTTCGGGTGGTCGGGTGTCTTCCTCAGCGCTCTGGCCGCGTGCGCAGCGCCCGCCGCCCAGACCGAACCGGTGGTGTCCGCATCCGCGGCGACGGAGCCGGTGGTCGTCGCCCACACCCCGGTTTCGGATGCCGAACCGCAGGGCGCGACCGGCACGGGCGCCGTCGAGGTCAGGACCCCCGCAGCGCCCGCCGCGTCGTCGGCGCATCGGGTTCCCCGGCGGTCTCGGGCGAGCCGGATGCCGGTTCGTCGGCGGCGCGTCGCGCACGCCGGCGCTCTCTCGCACCCTCGACGAGGTTGTAGAGCGTCGGCAGCACGAGCAGCGTCAGCACCGTCGACGAGACCAGTCCGCCGATGACCACGATGGCCAACGGCTGAGAGATGAAGCCGCCGTGGCCCGTGATCCCCAACGCCATCGGCGTGAGCGCGAAGATCGTCGCCGCCGCCGTCATCAGGATGGGACGGAGTCTGCGTGAGCCGCCCGCGACCGTGGCGTCGTGGGCGTTCAGTCCCTTCTCGCGGTACTGGTTGACCAGGTCGACGAGCACGATCGCATTCGTCACCACGATGCCGATGAGCATCAGCACACCGATGAGCGAGGCGACTCCCAGCGGTACCCCCGTCGCGATCTGCAACAGGATGGCGCCGGTCGCCGCGAACGGCACGGAGACGAGCAGCAACAGCGGCTGACGAAGCGACTTGAAGGTCGCGACCATGACGATGTAGACGATCAGGATGGCCGCGAGCATCGCGAGGCCCAGCTGGGTGAACGCGTCGGTCTGCTGGGTGACGACGCCGCCCAGAGAGGCGTCGGCCCCCGTGGGCAGAGATACGTCGGCGAGCGCCTTGTTGACGGTCGCGTTCGCCGAGGTCAGGTCGTCGCCCGACGGGGTGACGGTGACCGTGGCGGTGCGCTGACCGCGTTCGGTCGTGATCGAGGTGGGCCCCTGGCTCTGCTCGACCGTCGCGATCTGGTCGAGTCGCACGACGCCGCCCACGCTCGGGATGGTGAGGGCCCGCAGGTCGTCGATGGTCACCGGGACCTGAGATGCGGCGAGGTACACCGTCAGCGAGGTGCCGTCGATCTCCACCGAGCCGACCTGGCGCGGCTGCATGGTTCCGGAGACGAGCCCGCCGACGGCGACCTCGGACAGGCCGCGGGCCGCGGCCGCATCCCGGTCCACCGTCACAGCGATGTAGGGCAGGGACGCGGAGAGGTTGCTCGTGACCTGCGAGATGCCGTCCTTGCCCTCGAGCCCGGACTGCACCGCATCCGTCGCTTCCTGCAGTGTCTGCTGGTCCGGCGCGGTCACATCGATCTCGATGTCGCTCGAGCCGAAGCCGCCGCCGGAGGAGGCGAGCGCGATGGTGCCCACGTCGTCGAGATCGGCGAGAGCGGACTGCACGCGGTCGCGGAGCGCGAGCTGGTCGGCTCCGGCATCCGTTGTGATCGAGTACGTGATGCCGCCGCTGCCACCGGAGAATGCGTCGCGCACGGCGGAGCCGCTCGAGCCGATCGAGACCTGCACGGTCTCGATGCCGTCGACGCCCTTGAGGGCCTCCTCCACGCGGGATGCCGCGGCGTCCTCCGCATCGAGACTGGCCGCCGGCCCCAGGGTCTGCGTGATGGTCAGCGTGTTCTGACCGGAGTCGCCGAGGAAGTTCGTCTTCATCAGCGGGGCGAGCGCGCCGGTGCCGACCAGGACGAGCAGGGCGAGTCCGAGCGTCACCCACGAGTGCTTGAGCGTCCACGAGAGCACGGGCAGGTACGCCTTCTGCAGGCGCGAGGGCGGCGCGGACGGGTCCTCCGGATCGATGTGCTCGCCGTCGGGTCCCTCCACCGGCTTGCCGGGCTTGAGGAACCAGTACGCGAGCACGGGCACGATCGTGAGCGACACGAACAGCGATGCGACCATCGCGAGAGTGACCGTCAGCGCGAACGGACGGAACAGCTCGCCCGTGAGGTCTCCGACGAAGGCGATCGGCAGGAACACCGCGACGGTCGTGATCGTGGATGCGGTCACCGCCGCCGCCACCTCGCGCACGGCGAGCAGGATCGAGGCGCGTTTATCGGCGTCGCCGACGTAGTGGCGGCGGATGTTCTCGATGACGACGATCGAGTCGTCGACGACCCGGCCGATCGCGATGGTCAGAGCGCCGAGGGTCAGGATGTTGAGCGAGTAGCCGAACGCCTGGATGCCGATGAAGGTGATCAGCACGCTCGTCGGGATCGAGATCGCGGTGACGATCGTCGCGCGTACCGACAGCAGGAAGATCAGGATGACGAGAACGGCGAAGACGAGCCCGAGCAGCCCCTCCTGCGCCAGCGCCTCGATCGACTGCTCGATGTAGGGCGCCTGGTCGAAGACCACGGAGAACTGGGCATCGCCGCCGAGCGCATCGCTGAGCTGCGGCAGCGCGTCGGTCACGGCGCGGGAGACGTCGACCGTGTTCGCGGCGGGGAGCTTGGTGACGGCGATCGTCAGAGCCGGCTCCCCGTTGACCCGCGAGAGCGAGGTGACGGGGTCGGCCGCTTCGGCGACCGTCGCCACCTGCCCGATCGTCACGGTACCCGCCCCGAACTGCGCCGCTTCGGTGGGCACGAGCGGAAGCGCCGCGAGTTCATCGACCGACGTGATCTTGGCGCCGGTCTGCACGGTCAGGGTCTGATCGCCCTCGGTGATGGCACCGCCCGGGAAGAGCACGCCGTTCTTGTCGAGGGCGTCGGTGATCGCCTGCTGCGTGAAGCCGGACGCGGCCAGCTTCGCCGCATCCGGGGTGATGACCACACGCTTGCCGATGCCGCCGACGATCTGGGCGGCGTTGACGCCGGCGAGATCCTGGATCTCGGGGATGACGGCGGACTCGAGCTTGTCCTGGATCGCCTGTGCGTCGCCGTAGCCGGTGACGGCCAGCTGGATGACCGGCAGGTCGTCGATCGACACCGAGATGACGTTGGGCTCGACACCGGTCGGCAGCTGGTCCTTGATGCGCCCGATCGCGAGGCTGATCTTCTGCTCGGCGGTGGCGAGGTCGGTGCCGTAGGTGAACGACGCGCGCACGATCGAGGCGTTGGTCGTGCTCGTCGCCGTCGTGGATTCGAGGCCCGGCACGCCCTGGATCGCCGTCTCGATGGGTGTCGACACGTCGTTGGAGACGACCTCGGGCGAGGCGCCGGGGTACGTCGACAGGATCGACAGCTGCGGGAACTCCACCGAGGGGATGAGCTCCTGCTTGAGGCTCGTGAGCGCGAGCGAGCCGAAGATCGCCGCGACGATCGTGATGAGCGCGATGAGGGCGCGGTTCTTCAGACTGAGGACTGCCAGATGTGACACGGGAGCGCTTTCAGGACGGCCGACTCGAGAAGGGTGCAGCGGCGAGGAGGCACGATACAGGGTTGTATCGGGCTCAGTATCTCACGCGTTCTCGGGCCTTCGCCGGGCCCGTGCCGCTACCCGGCGACGAGCCCGCCGACCGCGAGACCGACCGCCGCAGCGGCGAGCGCCAGGATGAGTGTTCCGACCGTGTTGGTCGCGGCCGCCCAACCGCGCCGGTCGGTCGCCATGACGGCGCTGACCGCGGCCACCGAGCTGAAGGTCGTGAAGCCCCCCAGGAGTCCCGTGCCGATCACGGCGAGCAGCCCCGCATCCGAGATCGCGCCGGTCAGAAGGCCGAGCGCGAACGATCCTGTGACGTTGATGACGAGCGTCCCCCAGGGAAAGCGGGCGCCCACGAGGGTCGTGACGGCGAGATCGACGACGTAGCGCGCACCCGCACCGACGCCACCGGCGACGGCGACGACGAGGAAGACGAGCGGCGTCACGCGGCCCCCCTCCGCCCGAGCGCGAGACCCGCCCAGGCGGCGGCGAGGCCCACGGCGGCGGTGGCGAGGGTGAGAGCCACGGCCGCCCCATCGACCGCCTGCACCGCGAACGTGCTGTAGGTCGTGTACCCGCCGAGCACGCCGGTTCCGAGCAGCTGACGCAGATCTCGGGAGCCCGCGGTCTCGGCGCGGCGGGTGAGCACAGCGGTCAACAGACCCAGCGCGAATGCCCCCGTGACGTTGATGACGGGGACCGCGATCGGATGCCAGGCCGGGGCGTCGATGAGCAGGAGCCCGGCCCGCGCGGCCGTACCGATCGCGCCGCCGAGGACGATCAGCCCGAGATGCCGCCACGAGAAGCCTGCTGCCACGGGGCAACGCTACCCTCGCCGCGGGCATCTCGTTCCGACATCCGTCCGCGCTCCGTTCGTCACTCGCCGTGGGGACTCAGCCTTCGACGAGACGCCGGATCGCCGTCTCGGGCGAAACGCCCGACTCCAGCAGCCGCCCCTTTGCGTACGCACGCCACACGCGCGGGTCGATGTAGCTGCTCCGAGCGACGGACGGCGTGTTGCACAGCACCGCAGCCGTCGCCTTGACGGCGTCGCGCTCCGCCAGCTTGCGCGCCTTCTTGGTCTCCACCTGTCCGAGACGCGCAAGGCTCTCCGCCGCGGTGACCGTGCCCCGCAGCGTCCGGAAGTCCTTCGCGGTGAAGTCGCCGCCGGTGAGCACACGGATGTAGGCGTTCACCTCGCCGGGCGTGAGAGCCACGCGCCGTCGGCCGCGCCGGTAGGCGAGCAGCGGCGAGCGCGGGCGCCCCGCCGTCAGCTGCTCGAGAACGACGGCCAGATCCTCATCCTCGATACGGATGCGGGCGCGCACCCCGCTCTTGGCGGGGAAGTCGAGTTCGATCACCCCGGCCTCCACGTGGACGTCGCGGCGCTGCAGGGTCGTGAGGCCCCGCCCTCCGCCGCGACGCAGGTACTTCGTGGAGCCGATCCGGATGGCGCCCGCATCCAGCATCCGGAATGCGGCGGCGAGCACGGCCTCGCGCGAGTCGTCCGCTCGCCGCAGCGCCGCCGTCACGCGGCCGCGGGCGCGCGGCAGCGATTCCGCCAGGGCGAGGGCACGGGCGTACTTGCCCTTGTCCCGCTTGGTCGACCAGTCGCGGTGGTACAGGTACTGGCGGCGTCCGGCATCATCGGTGCCGACCGCTTGGATGTGACCGTTGTCCTTCGCGCATATCCACACGTCCCGCCACGCCGGTGGGATGACGAGGGCCTCGATGCGGGCACGCTCCGCCCCCGAGACCTTCGCGCCGTCGGGCCGCGTGTAGCTGAACCCCGTTCCACTGCGTGTGCGGGAGATCCCCGCATCCGATCCGGGATCTACCCGGGCCAGTCGCGCCACGTCAGTGGTTGCGCAGAGCCGAGATCAGCTCCGCCTTGCGCTTGCCGGAGTATCCGGTGAGGCCGAGTTCCTTCGCCCGCTTCCGCAGTTCGGATACCGTCCAGTCCTCGTAGTCTCCGGAGCGACCGCCGCGCGCGCCGACGGTCGAACGCCCGTCGCGCGCCGCCGCGTTGGAGATTCGCGCGGCCTTCTCCTTCGAGGCGCCCTCGTCACGCAACTCCTCGTACAGCTTCGGATCCTTGAGGCTGTTCGCCCCGCGTCCACCCGGCATGTCGACCTCTCCCGCCCCGCGCTCGCGAAGCGTCTCCCCGACGCTAGAGTGCGCCGCATCCGCACAGCAGCGGGCTTGACATGTGAGAGGACGCGCGCCTACGCGACTAGCACCGGGCGCTTTCGAGCGTCAACCCCTCTGACGCTGTGAGTGCGCAGTGGGAATGTTGGCATGTGCCCACGAGGCATCCGGGTCGCGCGGCGTCCCGGCGAGAACGAGGAGAGTCCAGATGAACATCGCACTGCTCATCATCATCGTCGTCGCCATCGTGCTGGCGATCGTCGGAGGCCTCAACACAGCGCTGAACTGGCTGCTGTGGGTGGCCCTCATTGTCGGCGTCATCGCGCTGATCGCATTCCTGCTCCGAGTCATTCGAGGCGGCAGCAAGGTCTGACACCTCGAGAAAGGGGCATCCGTCGCCGACGGGTGCCCCTTTTTCGTGTCCGGCCGTCCGCGGGTAGCGTGAGCGCATGGTCTCCGCGCGCGAGCACATCGATCCCACCCCGTTCGTCGAGGCGAACCGCGCCAACTGGGACGAGCGCGCCGAGCTCCATGCCGCCCGCGACGGATCGGGTTACGGGATCGAACGCTTCATCGACGACCAGGAGGCGCTCTCCGACGTCGTCCGCTTCGATCTGCCTCTGCTCGGCGACATCCGCGGCAAGCGCGCTGTGCACCTGCAGTGCCACATCGGCACCGACACGCTCTCCCTCGCCCGCCTCGGCGCGCGCGTCACCGGGCTGGATTTCTCGGAGACCGCGATCACCGAGGCCCGACGGCTCGTCGCCGAGGCCGGTGCCGACGTCGACTTCGTGCGCTCCGACGTGAGGGATGCGGCATCGGTGCTGCAGCCCGCATCCTTCGACCTCGTCTACACCGGTATCGGCGCGCTGTGCTGGCTGCCGCGGGTCGACGAGTGGGCGCGGGTCGTCTCGGCGCTGCTCGCCCCCGGCGGGTCGTTGTTCATCCGCGAGGGTCACCCCATCCTGTGGTCGGTCAACGAGACGCTCGAGGACGACATCCACCTCCGCTTCTCCTACTTCGAACCCGCCGAGCCGCTCGAGTGGGATGACGACTCCACCTACGTGCCGACGACCCGTCCGCTGACGGCGACCAAGACGTACGAGTGGAACCACGCCCTGGGCGAGATCGTGACCGCCCTGCTGGATGCGGGCCTGCGCATCGACGCGCTCGTCGAGCACGACAGCGTGCCGTGGGAGGCGCTGCCCGGCCGGATGACGCACCGGGCTACCGACGGTGAGTGGGTGCTGGGCGGCCGGTTCGCCGGCGTCATGCCGCTCACCTACACGATCCGCGCCACCAAGCCGGCCTGAGCTTCGGTCGTGCGCCGGGGCACTCCTCTCGCTTGAGTCCCCCGGTCCCTCACCGGCGCCTCCGTCGCGCCGAACTCCTGCAACTCCGCCACGTCGGCTGGCGCGGCGCCCGCAGTCAGCCGATGTGCAGGAGTTCGGGCCTTCCGAATCGAGATATATCGTGTTATCTTCACAACGCGATATATCTCGATAGACGAGGAGAACCGACATGGCACCGGAAAAGTGGCTCATCCACCCCGGCGAGACGCGCGTGATCGACCTGGACGACATCACGCACCTGAAGGTGGGCCTGGTCGGCGGTGAGATCGACATCGTCGCCCACGACGAACCCGGCGTGCGCATCGAGGTGCATGCCGTGACGACCAAGGATCTGCGCATCTCCGCCGAGGACGGCCGCATCGAGATCGACCACCCGCAGCTGCGGTGGGACAACTTCCTCGAGGTGTTCCGCAACTTCGGCTCCGGAGGCCCCAAGGCTGAGATCAGCGTCGCGGTCCCCGCGGACATCGCGCTCACCCTCGGCGTCGTGAATGCCAGCGCTCTCGTCTCCGGCCTCGCCGCGGACGCGCGCGTCAACACGGTCTCGGGCGATGTGATCGTGGACGGGCTGAGCGGCGACCTGACCGTGAACGCGGTCTCGGGCGACGTCCAGAGCCGCGGACTCGACGGCGCGCTCAACGCGAACAGCGTCTCGGGCGACGTGACGGCGACGGGCCGCATCACGAAGGCGACGGTCGACACGGTGTCCGGCAGCATGATGATCGACGCGATAGGCCCGGTGCACCAGATCGGTCTGAACACCGTCGCCGGCGGCACCACCATCCGCCTGGATGCGGGACTGCCCGCCAACTACGTCGTACGCAGCGTCAGCGGACGCGTCCAGATCGACGGGGTGCCGCACTCCGGCCGGGGCAGCGGACCGACCACGAACTACTCCGGCTCGATCGGCGAGCTCAGCGGCAGCTTCGTCGACGTGCGGGCGAACTCGGTCTCGGGCGACATCACGGTCCTGCGCCGCCCCACCGGAGAGGACGAGTGATGGCCCCGGTGTTCTCGCACGGCGACCTGCGCCTGTACCTGCTGAGCCTTCTCGACGAGTCGCCGCGCCACGGCTACGACCTCATGCAGGCACTCGCCGACCGCACGGGCGGCACCTACACGCCGAGCGCCGGCACGATCTATCCCCGCCTCGCGAAGCTGGAGGAGGAGGGCCTGGTCACCAAGACGGTCGACGGTCGCAAAACGGTCTACGCGCTCACGGATGCGGGGCGCGCCGAAGTCGCATCCCGTCGAGGCGAGCTCGAGGGCATCCAGTCCGATCTGGCCGACTCCGTGCGCCTCATCGCGCAGGAGGTGCGCGGCAGTGTGCGCGAGGCGATGCGGAGCCTGCGGGCCGACCTCGCTGCGGCGTCGAAGGCCGACCGGGATGCGCCCGCTCGCCCCCGCGAGGACGACGAGCGCAGCGCGGCGCGCGAGCAGCTGCGCCGCGCAGAGGCAGCCGTCACCGACTTCCGCACGCAGGTGCGCGCCGACATGCGTACGCATGTGGCCCGCGGTGGACAGCTCTCCGCATCCGCGGTCGACGCCTTCATCCAGGCGATGGATGCGGCGGCGCGCGAGCTCACCCGCGGACTGCGCGGTTAGGTGCTACTCGACCCAGGGATCGTCCGCATCGGCCAGGGGCTCCTCGAGGGGAACGACGAGCACCGGCCGGTGCTGTCGGTGCGCCAGGCGCGCGGCGACGGAGCCGGTGAAGAACTCACGCAGGGTCTCACCGAATCCGCGCCGGCGCGTGCCGACCACGATCATCACGGCGTCCACCTGATCGGCCAGATCCTTCAGCGCCATGGCGGGGTCGCCCACGAGCGAGCGCATCGTCCACGCATCCGGCGCGAGGAGCTTCTCGGCTCGATCACGCACTGCGTCCGCCTGCGCCTGACCCGCCGCCAGGTTCATATCGATGGGCGCGCTGTGCTCGACTCCATCGGGGTCGGCATAGGTGACGAACCGGGTCACATCCACGTACGCCACGATGAGATCTCGCCCGAGGAGCCGCGCGTAACGGGCGGCCTCGTTCCACACTCGATCGGGAAGGTCCGCGGTCGCTCCCAGCACGACCGGCCCGACAGCTTCTTCGCCCATGACTCCTCCGCGGGCGGCCGCGGGAGAGACCCCGCGAACCACCGTGTTATTGTTAATGCTACTCTTCCCGGTTCAGAAACCGGACTACGCGGATGCGATGGGCGCCAGCTGCAGCCCTCGCCGTCAGAATATGAGGGGGTCTCGCATGGGGCGTGGCCGTCAGAAGGCGAAGCACACGAAGATCGCCCGTGAGCTGAAGTCATTCAGCCCGTCGGTGAACTACGCGGCGCTCGAGCGCGAACTCGGTCACCCGAGTGACGAGAACGAGTACGTCGACAAGTGGGCCGACCAGTACGAGGACGAAGACGAGGACGAAGACTCGCTCGAGGGTGCCCGGTAATCCACCGGCGCCCCCGCAGCGGCACCTCGCCCGCTCGTCGTCACAGCCAAGCCGCACGGCGCACCGCATCGGTGCCCGTGCGGCTGCTGTGTGACGTCAGGACGTCTGCGTGCCCTCGACCCAGGCGAGGTACTCGTCGCTGACGGTCCCGGTCACATACCGACCGTCGAAGCAGCTCATGTCGAGATCGGCGATGTCCGAGCCCTCGAGGATCGCCGCCTTCAGGTCGTCGATCTCCTGGTACACCATGTAGTCGGCGCCGAGCTCCTCGGCGATCTCGGGGATCGTTCGGCCGTGCGCGACCAGCTCATGCCGCGAGGGCATGTTGATGCCGTACACGTGCGGGAACCGCACGGGCGGTGCGGCCGAGGCGAACGTCACCGAGAGGGCACCGGCGTCCCGCGCCATCTGGATGATCTCCTTGCTCGTCGTGCCGCGCACGATCGAGTCGTCGACCAGCAGCACGTTCTTGCCCTTGAACTCGCTCGGCATGGCGTTGAGCTTCTGGCGGACGCTCTTCTTGCGCACGGCCTGACCGGGCATGATGAACGTCCGGCCCACGTAGCGGTTCTTGTAGAAGCCCTCGCGGTACTCGATGCCGAGCTTGCGGGCGACCTGCATCGCCGCCGGACGCGACGAGTCCGGGATCGGCATGACCACGTCGATCTTGCCCTGCGGGGTGTACTTCGCGATCGTGTCGGCGAGGCGGTCGCCCATGCGCAGCCGCGTCTCGTACACGGAGATGCCGTTCATGACCGAGTCGGGACGAGCGAGGTACACGTACTCGAACGAGCACGGGGCGAGCGTCGTGTCGCTCGCGCACTGACGCGCGTGCAGCGTGCCGTCGAGAGCGACGAACACGGCCTCGCCGGGAGCGACGTCGCGGACGACCTCGAAGCCGGCGTTGTCGAGCACGAGCGACTCTGAGGCCACGACCCACTCGTCTTGACCTTCGGGGTTGGACCGGCGACCGAGGATCAGCGGGCGGATGCCGAACGGATCCCGGAAGGCCAGCAGACCATGACCGGCGATCAGGGCGATCGCGGCGTACGAGCCCTCGACCCGCTCGTGCACCCGCGCGACGGCGCGGAAGACCTGCTCGGCGTCCAGCTCGAGACCGGGGATCTCGGCCTGCAGTTCACCGGCGAGCACGTTCACGAGCAGTTCGGTGTCGGAGCTCGTGTTGAGGTGGCGGCGGTCCTTGCGGAACAGCTCCTCGGTGAGCTCTCGCGTGTTGGTCAGGTTGCCGTTATGCACCAGGACGATGCCGTAGGGGGCGTTCACGTAGAAAGGCTGCGCCTCTTCTTCGTTCGACGCCGTGCCCTTCGTGGCGTAGCGCACATGACCGAGCCCGATCTCACCGAGCAGGGCCCTCATGTCACGGGTGCGGAACGCCTCGCGCACCTGACCCTTCGCCTTGGCGATGTGGAAGACGCCCGTGCCCTCGGCGGTCGCGATGCCGGTGGAGTCCTGTCCGCGGTGCTGCAGCAGCAGGAGGGAGTCGTAGATGTCCTGATTGATCGGACCCTGCCCGACCATTCCCACGATGCCGCACATGAGGTGTTACTTCGCTCCGTCTCGCGTGCTGTCACCGTAGGCGCCCACCAGGCGCACGGCACCGCCGTCGACGCCCTTGGCGCCCTCGATCCATTCGCCCTCGGCCCGGGCTCCCTCACCCACGACACCGACCTGCCACGCATCGATCCCGTACCGGGCGAGGACGGATGCGGCCGCATCCACACGCTCGGCGGAGACGACCGCGAAGAATCCGACTCCCAGGTTCCACGTGCCCTCGGTGGCCTCCAGCTCCAGGTCGCCGAGATCGGCGAGAACCCGGAACACCGGAGCGGGCGACCACGTGGAGCGGTCGACCTCGACCCAGCTGCCGGGCGCGAGGACGCGGGCGAGGTTCGCACCGATGCCTCCGCCGGTCACGTGGCTGAGGCTGTGCACGTCCGCGCCGAGCTCGTCGATGAGGGTGAGGATCGGCGTCGTGTAGAGACGGGTGGGCTCAAGGAGGGTCTCGCCCCACGTGCGACCGAAATCTGCGGCATGGTCCCCGTACTGCACGCCCGCTCGCGCGACGATGTGACGCACGAGCGAGTAGCCGTTGGCGTGGAGTCCGCTCGAGGCCAGGGCGATCACGGCGTCGCCGGGGCGGACGCGGTCGGCGCCCAGCACACGGTCGGCCTCGACCACGCCGGTCGCGGCACCCGCGACGTCGTAGTCCGCGACCCCGAGGAGCCCGGGGTGCTCTGCCGTCTCGCCGCCCACGAGCGCCGTTCCGGTGGCCTCGCAGCCCCCGGCGATGCCGCGCACGATGGCGGCGATGCGCTCGGGGACGACCTTGCCGCACGCGATGTAGTCCGTCATGAAAAGCGGCTTGGCGCCGACCACGACGATGTCGTCGACGACCATGCCGACCAGATCCTGACCGATCGTGTCGTGCTTGTCGATCGCCTGTGCGATGGCGACCTTGGTGCCCACGCCGTCGGTGCTGGAGGCCAGTAGCGGCCGGCGGTAGCCGAGAAGAGCGGAGGCGTCGAACAGTCCTGCGAATCCGCCGACGCCGCCCAGGACCTCGGGGCCCTGAGTGCGACGCACGGCCGACTTCATGAGTTCGACGGCCAGATCACCCGCGGCGGTGTCTACACCCGCGGCGGCATAGGGATCGGGAGCCACACCCTCAGCCTACCCGGCCGAGCGCACCGTCGCTCCGCGGCGGGAGGGCGGTGCGACATCCGCAGGATCGGTGGGGCGCACGTCTACGCACGAGGCGCGTGAGCCGACCGGGATGCGATCGGTCGTGCACACGTCGGCGCACGGATGCGGGTGAGCTGCGCGTCGGGGCGCAACTCACCCCGGTGAGGGTCGGGCCGCCCCTACAATGTCGGCATGCCGAGCGCCGAGAGGCCGCAGTGGGTGGTCCGTGAAGACGCGGGGCCGAGCGTGCTCGCCGCGCTCTACCTGCGGCAGATGCTCGGCATCCGCAGTCCCGAGGAACTGCCTGGGCTTCGTGGCGTGCCCACCGACGCGCCCGAGGCGGATGCGGTGCTGGAGCGGCAGTGGCGGGCGCTGTGGGCGATGACCGTGGAGCCGCTGGCGCACCCCTCCGAGGTGCCGTTGGAGCTCATCGCGGGCATGGACACGCTGCTCGCGCTCCCCGCCGACGGCGCCGACGAGTTGCGGGCGGCGATCGTCCCGCACGCGGGCGCTGCGCTCGCCTTCGCCCGGTCCGCGAGCGCCTTGCACACCGATCGCGTGCGCGGCTCGTCCTACCGCGCGTACGCGAGCGCGATCGCGGTACACGAGCGCGAGGTGGGTCGGCGCGCGCACTCGTTCGAATTGAACGTGCAGGTGCTGCCGCTCGCGCAGCGCGGGCTCTGGTGGATCGGTTCCCTCACGATCGCCGTGACCGACGGGCTGCGCGGGGATGTGGTGGCCTTCGACGCAGCGATCCACCCGATCATCGCGGAACTGGCCTGAGCTCAGTCCTCGTCGCGGCGGACGTGGGCCACCTCGACCGAGACGTCGCGGGCGCGTCGCGCCATCGCCCGGTCGAAGAGGAGGGCTATGACCCCGCCGACGGTGAGGCCTACCACGGCGCAGACGAGGGCGAGGAAGCCGAAGACCTGCATCTGGGTGTACTGCACGCCCGCAGCGCTCGGCTCATCGGTGCCGTGGAACACGAAGGTCAGGATCATCGCGACGAGCACACCCACGGCCGCACCCAGAACGAGGAAGACACCGTACTTGGGTGCGCGACGCACCCGCAGGGTCTCGACGTGTTCATCGGTGACCGTGCGGGGGGTCTGGGGGTCCTGCGGCTCGGGGGCCATGCCTCCATTGTCTCATCCACGGCGCACACGGCCGGGCCGCTCCGCTGCCGCATCGCTCCTATCGTGGTTCGAGTGAGAGCAGCGGTCGATCTGATGGAGGGTTTCACCCTCCGCCCTCTGACGTTGAACGATGCGCGCGAGCTGGCCGCGGCGTACCGCCGCAACACGGCGCACCTCGCCCCGTGGGAGCCGCGGCGAACGGATCGCTTCTTCACGGAAGCCGGCCAGGAGGAGGACCTCGCGATCCGGCTGGCGGCGAGCGCGGCCGGCACCGGGTACTCCCTGGGACTGCTTCATGGCCCGCGCATCGTGGGGAGGTTCAACCTGGCGGGGATCGTCCGTGGTCCGTTCCAGAGCGGAGGGCTCGGCTACTGGGTCGATCGCGACGTCGCGGGGCGGGGACTGGCGACGGCTGCGGTGAAGACGATCGTGTCCGCCGCGCGCGGCGAGCTCGGACTGCACCGCGTGGAGGCGAGCACTCTGACGCACAATCTCGCGTCGCAGAGCGTGCTGCGCAAGGCCGGCTTCGAGCAGATCGGCATGGCTCCGCGCTACCTCGAGATCGAGGGCCGCTGGCAGGACCACAACCTGTACCAGGTCATCCTCCACGAGTGACAGGGCCCCGCGGCGCGCCGAAGCGCCGGCCCCCAGGACCGGCGCTTCGGGTTTCGACGCCCCGCGGAAGCCGTTCGCGGGGGCCGAGTCTGTCAGGCTCGCTGGCGCCGTCGCACGGCGATCAGCAGCATCCCGCCGAAGGCGATGACGCCGACGCCGAGCCACAGCGCATCCATCGGTGCCGCGTTGCCCGTGGACGCCAGGGCGCTGTCGGTCGCGGCATCGCACGGCACCTCGGCGCCGAGCGGCAGTGAGAAGGTGACGGCGTCCAGCGCCGTGCCCGCCTCGTAGAAGCCGGCGAAGGCCTGCGCACCCGCCGAGGTGAGCGTGGCCGACGCCCCGGAGAAGGTCACACGGTTCGCCGACTCCTGAGCCTGAGGCAGGGACAGCGTCGCGAAGACGATGCCCGATGCGTTCGTGTCGGGTGAGCCGTTGAAGCCCTTCGACTGCACGTTCAGGATGAGCGAGGCGGAACCCGTCCCGTTGAGCTGGATGCGGGGGTTGGACAGCGTCATGTCGAGCGCGCCGCCGTGGCCGGTGTAGTGGACGGATCCGCCGAAGCTCACCCGTCCGCGGTCGGCCTCGGTGTTGAACGCCCCCGAACCCGATCCCCAGCCACCGTCGATCGCCCCGTTCGCCACCGTGCCGGTGACATAGGAGCGGAACGACGCCTTGACCCCCCAGTCGATGCTCGCGCCCGACACGGCGCGCGCGACGCAGACGGGCGCCGCGACCTGCTCGACAGCAGGGACGACGGCCGCGGCGGTGACGGAGAAGGGAGCGGATGCGGCGACCGCACCGTTGACGCTGAGCTCGACCGTGTGGGCGCCCGTCGGGAAGTCCGCCGGGACGTTCCAACTGAACGTGACGGTACCGCTGCCGCTCGCCGGCACGGTCCCGATGGTCACGGGCTCCGAGTGAGCGACGGCGGTCACGGCGTCACCCGGCTGGAAGCCGCCTCCGGTGACCGTGAGGACGCCGCCCTGCTGCGCGCTCGCGCCGACCGGGAATCCGACGAAGGGAGTGACCGGCGCGGCGACCGCCACGGGTGTGAAGGTGTCGAGCGAGCGGTCGGTGATCGACAGGCCGTGCGCCGCGGAGGTCGCGACCTGGTAGCTCTTCGACGGGTCGAGCCGACCCTCGGGCACCGTCAGCTGCACCGAGAAGGCGCCGTCGACGATGGCCGACGACGGAACCCACGCCTGGGCGATCCAGCCCTCGGCCGGCAGCGGCGCCCCGCCGCTCCAGACGGAGCTCTCCCCGAACAGGACATAGGCTCCGTTCGCGGCACCCGCTCCGACGAAGCCGGTACCGGCGACGGTGAGCACGTTCTGCACCGAGGGGTCCAGCGGCATGCTCGGCGATACGGTGACGGCGGGCTCGCCCTCCGGTTCGGGCTCGGGCTCGGGCTGCACGGCGGCGAAGGAGACGACCGCCTTGGCGTCCTGGGAGCGATCGTTCATCGCAGTGTGGTTGGCGAGCGTGTATACGGCGGTGGAGCCGTCCTTCGGCTGCACCGTGAACGTCGTCGTGAACGAACCGTCCTCCTGGAACTTCACCATCGTGGGCGTGGTGGGGTTCGAGGTGATCTGCTTGGCGCCGCTCGTGCATCGGTTCGATGTGATGAAGGTGAACGACACCTCGCCAAGCGGCACGTCGACGCATGTTGTGAGGTAGATCGGCTGGTTCGGGTTGTACCCGATTCCGGTGACGGTGATCTCCTCGCCGGCGGGGTTCAGCCCGGTCGACTTCGAGAGCGTGAGGGTCGGGGTGCGCTCCGCGGGGGGCGCGGTGATCGACACCGTGATCGCGGTCGAGGTCGACGCCGCGTATGCCGACGTGTCGGCGGGCGTGAAGGCCGCCTTCAGGGTGTGGTCGGCGACGCTCAGCGACGAGGTGCGCAGCACCGCGGTCCCGGCATCCAGGGGCGCACTGCCGAGCGATGCAGCGCCGTCGAAGAATTCGACCGAACCCGCCGCGGCGGGCGCGACGGTCGCCGTCAACGCCACCTCGGTACCGGTCACGGCGGATGCGGGAGCCGCCGCGAGCGTGGTGGTCGTCGCCGTCGCAGGGAACAGCGCCGCCCAGTCGATCGCAACGCCGGTGCGCGCGTAGAGGTTGGTCTCGCTGGGGTTCGATCGGGACGGCCAAGCGATCACGTCGTAGGACTTCGTGCGATCCAGCGTCGCGGCCGACTGCTCGAGCGAGCCGGAGATGGCGCCGGAGCCGTCTGGATAGACCGCCGCGGCGGGAATGCTGCCGCCGAGCTGGATGCTGCCCAGGTCGGTGTCGGCGGGGATGAGCGCGATGTACAGCGAGCGCTGCGACTGGCCGGGCAGGAGCGGGACACTTCCGTAACCCCCTCCCGTGACGGAGACGCTGACGGACGCGCCGGGGTCGACGGCTGCGGTCGCCGAGAGGGCGTAGCTGGCGGCCTGGGCGGGGACGGCGGCGCCGAAGACGGCGGCGGAGACGACCAGGGCGGTCGCCGTCGCGCTCGCCATCAGGCGCCGCAGCGACGCTCGAGGTGATCTGTGCACGGGTAACTCCTTGCGGAAGGCGGGTCGATGATCGCGGGGGTGGGTCACTCCGAGATCCGTGAGTTAGCTTAGCCTTACCAAACTTCAATCTGGGAATTCGATATGCGCTCGTTACGCGGACCGCCGCGGCAGCACGATCGGTCGGCCGGTGTCGGGGTCGGTGAGGATGCGCACCGGGGTGGCGTACACGGACTCGACGCGTTCGGCCGTGATCACCTCGGCGGGGGCGCCGAAGGCGGCGAGCGATCCGGCGGCGACCATCGCCGCGTCGTCCGCGTACGCGGCCGCCAGCGACAGATCGTGCAGCACCACGACGACCGCTCGACCGGCGGCGGCGAGTCCGCGGGCGATGCGCAGGACGTCCTCCTGGTGCCGGAGATCCAGCGCCGCGGTCGGCTCGTCGAGGAGCACCACGGGCGTCTCCTGAGCGAGCACCCGCGCGAGCGAGACACGAGCCTTCTCGCCGCCTGAGAGCGAGGCATAGGTCCGCTCGGCGAGATGCGCGACATCCGCGGCCGCCATGGCGTCGGAGATCGCGACGTCGTCGCTGCCAAGCCCCTCCCCCCGCCACGGAGCGCGCCCCATCTCCACCACGTCACGCGCGGTGAATGCGAAGGCCACGCGGTTCTCCTGCAGCAGCACCGACCGCATCCGCGCCAGCTCCGAGGGGCGGAGGGCGCCGATGGGTCGCCCGTCCAGCAGCACCTGGCCGGAGGCGGGCCGCACATCCCCCGCCATGATCCCCATCAGACTGGACTTGCCTGCTCCGTTGGGGCCCACGAGCGCGACGACCCGACCGAACCCGATGTCCAGGCTGATGTCGCTCAGGATGTCGGCACCACCCAGGTGCAGACCGACCGCGTCGAGCCTGATGGCCGTGGCACTCATGCCCACCCTCCGCTCCGGCGGCGACTGCGCCGGATGAGCCAGTAGAAGAACGGGCCGCCGATCAGCGACGTGAGGATGCCGATGGGCAGGTCGGCCGCAGGGACGAGCGTGCGGGCCAGCAGGTCGGCATAGACGAGGAGCACGGCGCCGCCGAGCAACGACGCGACCAGCAGCGGACGGTTCGCCGGGCCGAGCATCATCCGCACGAGATGAGGCACGACGAGCCCGACGAACGCGATGATCCCCACGAACGCGACGGCGACACCGGTCATGGAAGCCACCAGGACGATGGAGACGATCCGCAGCCGCTCCACACGCACGCCGAGATGCGCCGCCGTCCGTTCTCCCAGCGCCAGCAGGTCGTACCTGCGCGCCAGCGCCACAGCACCGACGGCGGAGAGCACGCCGACGACCGTGACGACGGAGACCTCGTCCCACCGCGAGCCGTTCATGGACCCGAGCTGCCAGAAGACGATCTGTTCCCGAGAGGCGGTATCCCCGACGAACATGAACACGGCGAGGGCCGCTCCCGCGAAGGCGTTCACGGCGATGCCCGTGAGGATCAGCGCGACCGACTCGGTGCGCCCCTGGGTCCGCGCGGTCGCGTAGACGATGCCTGTCGCGGCGAGGCCGCCGAGAAAGGCGAACACCGCGGTCGTCCACCCGCCGAAGGCGGCAAGGCCCAGCGTGATGGATGCGGCGGCGCCGACCGCGGCACCCGAGGAGACGCCGACGACGCCCGGCTCGGCGAGCGGGTTGCCGAAGATCGACTGCATCACGGCCCCGGCCGCAGCCAGCAGCGCACCCACCAACAGCGACATGACGACGCGGGGGAAGCGGATCTGCCACAGGGTCTGCTCGACGAGCGGATCGGCCGGCGCCCACGGGTTCGCGATTCCGATCGCTCGCAGCAGGGACCCGACGACCTCGGATGCGGGAATGGGAAGCTGCCCGACGCCCGCCGAGAGGAGCACCCCGACCACCAGAAGGACGGCAGCCGTGGCGCCCACCAGCATCCGACGGGTCCGCAGCGCACGCGCGCTCACGACGCGGCCGGCGCGTACACGGCGCGCGCCAGCGCCTCGAGCACCTCGGCCGATCGCGGACCGAACGAGAGGATCTGGCCATCTGCCATGTCGACGAAGCGGCGGTGGGCTCCCGCCGTCGTGATGGCGATCGCCGGCTTCGCCGCGAGCAGCCCGTCGACACCCCCGACGGACTCGATGCCGCCGGACATGACCAGGATGAGGTCGGGATTCGCCGCGACCATCGCCTCGTCGGTGAGGGGCCGCATCCCGTCCCATCCGAGCTCACCGGCGACGTCTACGCCGCCCAGCGCGCGGATGATCTCGTCCGCGCCGGACTCTTCGCCGAAGAGGTAGTACACCCCGGCCGTGCCCCGCAGGTAGAGAAAGACCATGCGCAGCCGACCCGCGTCGCTCGCGGGAGCGATCGCGGCGATGTCGGCTCGCGCACGCTCCACCTCGTCGCCGATGCGCGCGGCGAGGGCTTCCCCCGCCGCGGGCGCACCGAACACGGCCGCGACGTCTCTGGCCAGCTGCTGCGCCCCGGCGAAGGACGCCTCGTTCTCGACGAAAACGACGGGGATGCCCACATCCCTCAGCTGTTCGACCACGTCCCTCGGCCCGATCGAGCCGTCCGTGATGACCAGCGTGGGGCGAAGGGCGATGACCGCCTCGGAGCTGACGGTATGCCCGCCCGACGTGATGACGGGCAGATCTTCGACGCCCGGGAAGACGGTCGACACGTCGCGTCCGACGAGGGAGTCGCCGAAGCCGAGCCCCCACACCGTGGCCGCCAGCGAACCGGCGAGGTCCATCGTGACGACACGAGAGGTGTCGGCGACCGTCACCTCGCTCACCCCGCCGAGATCGTGGGAGAGCGCCGTCGTGGGTAGCGACTGCGCAGGCTCGTCGACGACCGGGTCGATCGCCGCATCGGGCAGGAGGGCGGTCGACGGTCCCTCGTATGCGCGCGGATCCTCCAGGACGTCGAGCTCGGCGATCGGCCGGGACTGCGCCGCCGAGGCGATCGCGGTCGATGGCGCCGACGGGTCGTGTGCGGCGCAACCTGCCAGGAGCGCGACGGCGGTCGCCACCGCGACGACGAGCAGCCGGCGCCTCATGACTTCCCTCCGCGCGCGCCGCGCCGGACCGCGGCGATGATCACTGTCGCGGCAGCGGCGGCGACGGCGACAGCAGCGCCGATGCCCCATCCCCAGGCGGGCGTCGACGCCTCCTCGGCGGACTCCGCCGCCACGGCGGTCGGCGAGGGGTCGGGCGATGCGGCGGCCGATGGCTCGGGATCGGCGCATTCGAGCGTCAGATCGAACGAGATCGGGTCGAACGCCGCGCCGGTCTCATAGTTCCCGAACTGCGCGTATCCGTCCGCGGTGATGGCGGTGGGCACCTCCGTCGCGGACATCCCGGTGGCGGTCGTCGTGGGCGCGACGGCTGCGAGGTCCAGTGCGACGAAGTCGACCTGCGTAGCGGTGTGCACCTGGTCCGTCGCTCCGGCCAGCGCATCGTCCATCGAGAGGCCGCTGACGTCGAGCAAGAGGTGCGCGCCCGCGGAGTCCGAGACGAGGGTCGGCTGGGCGATCGTGGTGTCGAGCAGCCCGTTGTGCCCGGTGAAGCGGACGCCACCGCCGAAGGACACCGAGCCCTCGCCCGTGACCGGGTCGACGCTTCCGCCCGTCGCCGGCCAGCTGAAGACCGGCGTCGCGTAGGACGCCCCGCCGATGGGCTCCCACGAGCCCTTCGCGATCGTGCCGGAGATGTAGGAGCGGAACGACTCCTTGAAGCCCCACGTCAACGAGCCGCCGGTCACCGCGCACGTCTCGTCCGTGCGCTCCGTCGCGCCAGCACCGGTGGGCACGGCGAGCAGAGAGGCGGCCAGGGCGATCGCGGACGCAGCGGAACGAAAGAGCATGGCGGGACCATTCCGGGGTGAAGTGAGGTAAGCCTTGCCTACCCTAGCGGATGGTCGCGCCGGCCTCCGTGGCGGTTACGGGCGCAACGGAAGCAGGTCGGAGACATCCGACCGGGTACCGGAGGCGCGGATGCGGCCGGCGGCCGCCGCATCCGACCACGACTCGCTCCCCGTCGCGAGGGCGATCCACGTGCGCGCGTCGGTCTCCACGACGTTCGGCGGCGTGCCACGAGTGTGACGCGGGCCCTCGATGATCTGCACGGCACCGAAGGGAGGCACACGCACCTCGACCGTGTGGCCCGGCGCCTTCTCCGCGAGCAGCTGCAGGAGGTACCGCACGGCCGTGGCGAGATCGGGGCGAGCGGGCGATTCGGCCGCCGCCACTGCGGCGAGCGCGGCCCGGCCGGCGTCGGTGGTGATGCGCGGCATGACGCCCACGCTACCCCGGCGTCCGCGAGCGGCTCTCGGTAGGGTGGGGCAGGTGAAGATCCTCGTTCTCGGCTCCGGCGCGCGCGAGCACGCCATCATCCTCGCGCTCGCCTCCGAACAGGCGCACCACGAGATCCTCGCAGCGCCGGGCAACGCCGGAATCGCTCGGGACGCAGCCATCGCCCGCATGCCCGACGGCGGAGTGCTGAACCCCGAGGACCCCACCGCCGTCACCGAGTACGCCAACGCCCACGCGATCGATCTCGTGGTCATCGGCCCCGAAGCCCCTCTCGTCGCCGGTGTCGCGGACGCGCTGCGCGAGCGCGGCATACCGGTCTTCGGACCCGGCCGTGCCGCCGCACAGCTCGAGGGCTCCAAGACCTTCGCGAAGCGGATCATGGATGCGGCGGGGGTTCCCACCGGCCGCGCGGTGCGCGCGCAGACGATCGACGAGGTGCGCACTGCGCTCGACGACCTCGGCGCTCCGCACGTCGTCAAGGCTGACGGACTCGCCGCCGGCAAGGGCGTCATCGTCACCGAGGACCGCGACGCCGCCCTCGCCCATGCGGCCGAGTTCCTCCCGACGGGGGCGGTGCTCATCGAGGAGTTCCTCTCCGGCCCCGAGGTGTCGCTCTTCTTCCTCAGCGACGGCGACACCGTGCGCCCGCTCAGCCCGGCGCAGGACTTCAAGCGCCTGGGCGACGGCGACAGCGGCCCCAACACGGGCGGCATGGGCGCGTACTCCCCGCTCCCCTGGCTCGCCGAGAGCTTCGGCGACGAACGTGCATTCGTCGATCTCGTGACCGAGACCGTCGCCCTCCCCGTCATCCGCGAACTCGATCGCGAAGGCACGCCCTTCATCGGTCTGCTCTACGCCGGCCTCATCCTCACCGACACCGGCGTCAAGGTCATCGAGTTCAACGCCCGGTTCGGCGACCCGGAGACGCAGGTCGTGCTGCCGCGCCTGGTCACCCCCCTCTCGCAGCTGCTCCTGTCGGCCGCATCCGGGACGCTCGAGGACGAGCCGCGGCCGGAGTTCTCCGATGCGGCGGCGGTGACCGTCGTGCTCGCGAGCGAGGGCTACCCGGCGGCGCCGGTCACAGGCCGGGCCCTCGCGGGGCTGGATGCGGCCGCATCCGTCGAGGGCGTGCACATCGCCCACGCCGCCACCCGGGACCAGGACGGTGAGCTCATCGCGACGGGCGGGCGCGTGCTGAACGTGGTCGCCCTGGCCGCCGATTTCGCCACCGCCCGCGACCGCGCCTATCAGGCGCTCGATGCGATCGAGCTGGCGGGCGGGCAGTACCGCACCGACATCGCGGCACGCGTCGCCGGCTGAGTCCCGGCATCCTCTCACCGTCCTCGACGCAGCCCGAACTCCTGCACGCGCGCGTGGCTCGCGCCTACGAGCACCGCCGCGGCGGATTCTGCAGGAGTTCTGGCCTGGGGGTCGAGGTCACTGCACGCGGGCCTGCACCCATCCGGTCGAGATGTCGTCGGTGGTGGTGATCTGGAGCTGAACGGGACCGGTGTAATCGATCGGGGCCCATTCGTTCGACACGACCGCGTCGCCGCAGACGAACGTGCCGGCCGCGATGGAACGCTTGTCGTCGCCGACACCCGCCGTCATCAGGTCGTACGACACGCGGCCCCCTTCGCACCAGCCCTCGATGCGCAGGCCCTGTCCGGCCTCGATCGCCCCGGGCCCGGCCGTGGACTCGTTGTAATCCTCCCGCTGATCCGGGTTGAGCAGAAAGAGGGCGATCTGGCTCGGATCGTCGACATCCGGCGTGTGGCTCGGCGTTGGCCGCGAGGAGGCGTCGCCCGTCGGCGTCTGCTCGCCGGACGGCGCGGGGGGCGTGACGGAGGTGGTCGGGTCGCTGTCGACGGCACCCGCCGTGCACCCGGCGATACCGAGAGCGGCGAGGACCACACCACCGAGGAGGAGGGGACGGATGCGGCTGCTCATGCCTCCACGGTAGAAAGCGCCCAACGCGGCCGCACAGCCTGTTGCTTCTGGGCGGCGCGGCGTCTACGGTGGGCGCCCTCATCCCCTCCGAACTCCTGCAGATTCGCTCGGCCGTGGCCCGAAAGCTCTTGGCGGCCTCCTTCTGCAGGAGTTCGGACCGGCGCTCAGCGGCGCACGACCTCCTTCGGGCGCCGCATGAACAGCACGGCGACGAGCCCCACGAGGACGATCCCCGCGGGAAGCAGCGTGGCCTGCGCCATCGCGGTGGAGAACCCCGCGATCACGGGCTCGGGGAGGGTTCCGGTGCCGAACCCGGAAGTGGCGTCCGCCGCACCCGGGAGGTTCGCCTCGAGGCGGGCCTGCATCACCGCGGCGATCGCGGCCGATCCGATGACCGAGCCGACGACGCGCGTGGTGTTGTAGATACCCGCGCCCGCGCCGGCCTGACGCGGCGGAAGTCCGCGGGTCGCGGTGGTGGCGAGCGGCCCCCACATCCCGGCGTTGCCGATTCCCTGCAGCGCCGAGGGGAGCAGGAACATCAGGATCGGTGTCGCGGGATCGGCGATCAGGACCGCGTTGAACACGAGCGAGCCACCCACCAGCACGAGCCCGGGCACGAGGATGACGCGCGGATCCACGCGGTCGAGCAGGCGACCGGCCAGTGGCGCGAGCACACCCGAGAGCACGGCCATGGGGATCATCAGCAACGCGGCCTCGGTGGGCGTGAGTCCGCGCGCGAGCTGCAGCGCGAACATGAACGGCAGCGACATGGCCGTCACCGCGAAGCCCACTGCGGCGATTCCGACGTTCGCGGCGGAGAAGTTGCGCTCGCGGAACAGGTCGAGCGGGACGAGCGGCTCGCTGCGGGTGCGCGCCTGCGTCCAGATGAACACGGCGAGAACCAGCACACCCGCGGCGATCATGAGCCACACCCATGGCGCCCAGTCGAAGTGCTCACCCTCCTGAAGACCGAAGACGATGAGGAACAGCGCCAGGGCGGAGAGGAAGACGCCGACCATGTCGAAGCGGTGACGGTGCGTCTCGAGCTGCGGCACCAGGACCCAGGCGAGGACCAGTCCGATGATGCCGACCGGCACGTTGATGAAGAAGATCCACTCCCAGCCGAGACCGTCCACGAGCAGCCCGCCGGCAAGGGGGCCGACGAGCATCGCGACACCGGCGGTCGCCCCCCACAGCCCCATGGCGGCACCGCGCTGCGCGGGCGGGAAGGTGCGCGTGATCACGGCCATCGTCTGCGGCGTGACGAGCGCGGCACCGATCCCCTGCACGGCGCGCATGGCGACCAGCATGCCGAGACTGGACGAGAGCCCGCATCCCAGCGAGGCGAGGGTGAACAGCGCGAGGCCGATGAGGTAGATGTTCTTCGGACCGAACCGGTCACCGAGGCGGCCGGTGATCAGCAGCGGAACGGCGTAGGCGAGCAGGTAGGCGCTGGTCACCCACACGACGTTGTCGAGGTTGTTCGTGCTCGGATCCAGCGCGGCCTTGATCGCCGGGTTGGCGACCGAGACGATCGTGGTGTCGACGAGGATCATGAAGAACCCGATGACGAGGGCCCACAGGGCGGGCCAGGGACTGCGGGTGGGTGTGGTGGCGGTGGTGGGTGCGCTCATTCGCGAGCAGCCTTTCTCTGAGTGAGGTACCGGTCGCTGGTGCGGTCGTGCGCATCCGGTCCCCAGGCGAAACTCGGGTCGCCGAGGCGCCCGAGGAAGATGTCGAGCCAGGCCAGGTCGGCCTCGGCGAGAGCATGGGAGCGGTCGACCTCGATGAGGTACTGCTCGGAGACCCCTCCCGGTCGGGCCTTGCCCAACCGGGCGCGGAGGTCGGCGATCTGCGCCGTCAGCGCGGCGCGGCGCAGATCGAGCAGCGCACCGACGTCGTCGCGGTCGAGGTTGTGCGCCTCGGCGAGCGCGACGCGGTACTCGACAGGGCGGTCGATGCGCACGAGCTCGGTGCGGATCCACTCGTCCAGCGAGGCCAGCCCGGCATCCGTCAGCGCGTAGGTCGTGCGCTCGGGACGATTCCCCTCGCGCTCGGTGCCCGCCTCGGCGATCAGCCCCGCCTTCTCCAGCCGGGCGACTGTGTGATAGACGGTGCCGCCCGTGACGTTCAGGATGCGGTCGTCGTGCCGCAGCCGCATGAGCCGCAGCATCTCGTAGGGATGCATGGGGTCTTCGCGCAGCAGCGCGAGCACCATGATCCCCAGCGGGGTGATCCGAGCCGTCATCCGATACTCCAGGTCGATTAGTCCACATGGACTATACACCTGCGGCGGGTACGTCGTCCTCGACGAGATCACGCCCGGACGAACGCGAACGGGCGTCCCGGCGCCGCACGGGATAATGGGCGGGTGAACGACCCTGCGCTCCTCGACGGCTGGCGGCACGTGTACTCCGGGAAGGTCCGGGACCTCTACGTTCCCGACGACACCCCCGAAGGCGCTTCCGGCGAGCGCATGCTCGTCGTTGCGAGCGACCGCGTGAGCTCCTTCGACCACGTGCTCGAGCCGGGCATCCCCGACAAGGGCGTGCTGCTAACGGCCCTGAGCCTGTGGTGGTTCGACCGCCTCGCGGGCGGTGACGGCGGCCGCCGCATCCCGAACCATCTCGTCGCAGACCACGTTCTCGGCTCCGACGACACGGCGCACGAACTGATCCCGGATGCGGTCGCCGGCCGCGCCATGCTCGTGCGCGCGCTCGAGATGCAGCCCATCGAGTGCGTCGTTCGCGGCTATCTCACCGGCTCCGGCTGGCTCGAGTACCAGAGCACGGGAACGGTCTGCGGCATCCCGATCGCCCCGGGTCTTGCCGACGGCGACCGCCTGCCGGAGCCGATCTTCACCCCGGCATACAAGGCGCCGATGGGCGAGCACGACGAGAACATCTCGTTCGAGCGCACGGCCGAGATCGTGGGGAGCGAGATGGCCGAGCGTGTGCGCGAGCTCTCGCTGGAGATCTACGCGCGCGCCGCGGCCACCGCCGAGGAGCGCGGGCTCATCCTCGCCGACACGAAGTTCGAGTTCGGCCTCGATGACCAGGGCGTCCTCACCCTCGCGGACGAGGTGCTGACCCCCGACTCGTCCCGGTACTGGGACGCGCAGGCGTGGCGCACCGGCACGACGCCCGCCGAGCGGATGGCGAGCTTCGACAAGCAGATCGTGCGCAACTGGCTCGCCGCCGCCTGGGTCCCCCGCGAGGGCGAGCCGCCTCGACTGCCCGACGAGATCGCGGCACAGACCTCCGCGCGCTACGCCGAGCTGCTGCGCCGTCTCACCACCGTCTGACCCTCGCCGCATCCGCGTCGCCGCGGGTCGGAGGACACTACCGCCGCGCCCCTCGGCACGCCAGACTTTCCCGCGAGACTGCACTTTCGCGACGAGATCACGGGTGATACCCGTGATCTCGTGCGGGAGATGCAGTCTCGCGGGACGAACACCCCGGAAAGGACCCCCCATGCCCCTGTGGAAGATCCACGGAAACGGCCGCACCGTCGCCCCCGGCGACGTCGTCGCCCCCGATGAGCGCCTGAACTGGCCCGCGACGATCGCGATCGGCGCCCAACACGTCATCGCCATGTTCGGCGCCACCTTCCTCGTGCCGATCCTGACCGGATTCCCCGTCGCCACGACGCTGCTGTTCTCCGGCGTCGGCACGCTGCTGTTCCTCGTGGTCACGAAGAACAAGCTCCCGAGCTACCTGGGCTCCTCGTTCGCCTTCATCGCGCCGGTGACGGCGGCGACCGCATCCGCCGGCATGGGTTCCGCACTGGCCGGCATCGTCGCCGTGGGCGTACTGCTCGCGATCATCGGTGTGGTCGTGCAGCTCGCCGGCCTCGGTTGGGTCGACAAGCTCATGCCCCCGGTCGTCGCCGGCGCCATCGTCGCGCTGATCGGCTTCAACCTGGCCCCTGCGGCCTGGAACAACTTCCAGCAGGCGCCCGTGATCGCCTCGATCACCCTCGCCGCCGTCATCCTCTTCAGCGTGCTCTTCCGCGGCTTCCTCGGCCGGATCTCGATCTTCCTCGGCGTCGTCGTCGGCTACATCGCGGCCGCGATCGCCGGCGAGCTCGACTTCAGCAGCGTGGCGGATGCGGCCTGGATCGGCCTGCCCACCTTCCACATCGCCGATTTCGGTAACCCCGGGACCTGGAGCGCGATCGCGATGTTCCTGCCGGTCGTGCTCGTGCTGGTAGCCGAGAACGTCGGCCACGTGCGCGGCGTCGCCACGATGACGGATGCGTCCGTCAACCGCTCCACCGGGCGCGCCCTCATCGCCGACGGCGCCGCCACCACCGTCGCCGGCTTCTTCGGCGGCTCGGGCACCACGACCTACGGCGAGAACATCGGCGTGATGGCCGCGACCCGCGTGTACTCGACGGCCGCGTACTGGGTCGCCGGCATCGTCGCGATCCTGCTGAGCCTGTCACCCAAGATCGGCGCCGTCATCAACTCCGTTCCCGCGGGTGTGCTGGGCGGGGTGACGACCGCGCTCTACGGTCTCATCGGCATCATCGGCATCAAGATCTGGGTCGACAACCGCGTGGACTTCTCTCGTCCGGTGAACCAGTACACCGCCGCCGTGGCCCTCGTCATGGCGATCGCCGGGTTCTCGATGTCGTGGGGCGACTTCCAGCTGGGCGCGATCGTGGTGGCCACCGCGGCGGCCCTGGTGATCTACCACCTCGGCAACGCCATCGCGCGCTGGCGCAACACGGGCGCCGACGACGGCGGCCCGATCCCGGCGGTGGGCCCGCTGGGCGGCGACCCCGAGTGACGCGCGGGCGTCGCGGGTGGGATTCGTCCGCTCGCGACGCCCCGCATCCGATCGAACCGGATGCGGCGACTCAGGCGGACTCGCGCCGAATCAGCTCGGACGACAGGATCGTGGCGTGCGGGGGCTCCTGCCCCGCGAGCAGCGCCAGCAGCACGTCGACCATCTGCTCGCCCTGCTGCTGCGACGGCTGGCGCACGGTCGTCAGCGCGGGGGTCACCGCGGTGGCGACCGGCGAGTCGTCGAAGCCGACGATGGCGATGTCGTCCGGCACGCTCAGCTCCGTACGCTCCAGCGCCGCCAGCGCGCCGCGCGCCATGAGGTCGCTCGCGATGAACAGGGCATCGATCTCGGCGCCGGAGGCGAGGATGCGTTCCATCGCCGCGTAACCGCCGGCCGAGCTGAAGCCACCGTCCTCGATCGGGCCGACCTGCAGGCCCGCATCCTGAAGCACCTCACGGTAGCCGGTGAGACGGTCGATGCCCGCGGGCATGTCGATGGGGCCCGAGATCGTGCCGATACGGGTGCGGCCCGCCTCGACGAGGTGCCGAGTCGCCGTGCGGCCGCCGTCGACGTTGTCGATGTCGACGAAGTACGCACCGGGGCGGCCGTGGGCGGGCCGGCCGCCGTAGACCACGGGGACCGCCGCGGCGATCCGGTCGACGAACGTGTCGGTCGTGTGGTGCGAGACGACGATCGCTCCGTCGACGGCACCGCTGCGCAGATACGCCGCCGTCTTGTCCCGAGGATCGTTGCTCGCGATGATGAGGTTCAGCACGTAGTCGGATCTGCTGAGCCGAGCGTTGATGCCCGACACGATCGACGCGAAGAACGGGTCGCCGAAGAACCTGTTCGTGTCTTCCGGCACGATCAACGCGATCGCCATCGTCGCGCGGCTCGCCAACGAGCGGGCGGCGCGGTTGGGCACGTAATTCAGCTCGTTGATGGCGAGTTCGACGGCGGCCACCGCAGCGGGACTCACTGCGGTGGCGCCGTTGACGACTCGGGAGACCGTGGACCGGGAGACCCCGGCCATCGCGGCGACGTCCTCGATGGTGGCGGTGGCACGACGAGGGTCGCTGGTCACGGTTCTCTACCTCTGCAGGACGGCGCCCTCGGGCGCGTTATCGATCGCACGGGCGGCGATCACCCGACGATACTCCAGAGCGCTGTCCTTCAACGTACGCACCTGGGTGTCGTAGTCGACGTGGACGATTCCGAACCGCTTCTCGTAGCCCCAGGCCCACTCGAAGTTGTCGAGCAGGGACCAATAGAAGTAGCCGCGCACGTCGACGCCCGCGTCGGCCGCATCCAGCACCGCCGACAGGTGCGCGCGCAGGAACGCGGTGCGCTCCACATCCTTCACCCGGGCGATGCCGCCCTCGACGACGAGCTCGTCGTCGTAGGCCGCGCCGTTCTCGGTGACGTAGAGCACGGTGCCCGCGGGGGCGGCGTACTCGTCCGAGACACGACGGAGGAGCCTGGTCAGGCCCTCCGGCTGCACTTCCCAGTTCATCGAGGTGCGCGGCAGGCCGCGGTCGTGCCAGTAGATCCCCTCCGCCGCCGGGAACGGCGAGCGGCCCGGGCGATCGGTGGGCGCCTCGCCGGGAAGCGGCGGGTTCGGGTCGGGCTGGGCGCCCACGAACTCGCCGTGGTAGTAGTTCACACCCAGGCTGTCGATGGGCTGCGCGATGAGCTCGAGGTCACCCGGACGGATGGCGGCCTGCCACGTCTCGACCGCCGCCGGGTCCACGACGCGGATGTCATCGATCACGTCCTGCGGGTACGAGCCGCGGAAGATCGGGTCGAGGAACCAGCGGTTGAACTGGCCGTCGATGCGGCGCGCCGCATCCCGGTCACCCTCGTTCTGGGGGTCCACCGGGTCGGGAACGGTGAGGTTCAACGTGATGCCGAGGTTCTTGCCCGCGTCGCGTCCTCGGAGCTCCCGCACGACCTGTCCGTGACCGAGCAGGAGATGGTGCGAGGCCAGCATTCCCTCGGCGATGGAGTAGTGGCCGGGGGCATGGATGCCGGCGGTGTAGCTCAGGAACGACGAGCACCACGGCTCGTTGAGGGTGGTCCAGATGTCGACCCTGTCGCCCAGCGCGTCGTACACGTCCAGCGCGTACGCCGTGAACAGGTCGCTCGACTCCCGCACCGTCCAGCCACCGCGCTCCTGAAGCGCCTGCGGCATGTCCCAGTGGTAGAGCGTGAGCCACGGCAGGATGTCGGCGTCGCGCAGTTCGTCAACCAGACGCTTGTAGAAGTCCAGCCCCTTCTGATTGAGGGGGCCGGCGTCCGGGCGCACGCGCGACCACGACACCGAGAACCGGTAGGTGTCCAGCCCCAGGCCCTTCATCAGTGCGACGTCGTCGCCGTAGCGGTGATAGTGGTCGCATGCCACGTCACCGTTGTCGCCGTTGATGACGGCACCGGGCTCGCGGCAGAACGCGTCCCAGATGGATGCGGTCCGCCCATCCTCGAAGGCTGCACCCTCGATCTGGAAGGCCGCGGTGGCCGCTCCGAACAGGAAGTTCCGCGGGAACGCGCGCAGAGCGTCGCTCATCGATGTACCTTTCTCGCGCCCGGGCCTCAGCCCTTGACGGCGCCTTGCATGATTCCGCTCACCAGCTGCTTGCCGGCGAAGACGAAGAGGACCAGGAGCGGGATCGTCGACAGCAGCACGCCCGCGAGGACGATCGAGTAGTCGACGAAGTAGTTGGACTGCAGCAGCGACAGCGCGACCGGAAGGGTCGGGTTCTGCCGGTCGAGCACGATGAACGGCCAGAAGAAGTTGTTCCAGGCCGTCACGAACGTGAACAGGGCCAGCATGGCCGCCGCGGGACGCGCGGCGGGCACACCCACCGTGAGGAAGGTGCGGAACGAGCTCGCCCCGTCGACGCGGGCAGCCTCGATCAGCTCGTCCGGCACGGCCTGGCGGATGTACTGCGTCATCCAGAACACGCCGAAGGCGCTGACCAGGGCGGGGATGATGATCGCGCCGATCTGACCCGTCCATCCGATCTCGCTGAACAGGAGGTACAGCGGCACGACGCCGAGCTGGGTCGGCACGGCCATCGTGGCGATGACGAACACGAGCAGCCAGCTCGAGCCGCGGAACTTCAGCTTCGCGAAGGCCCATCCGGCCAGCGTCGAGAAGAACACGACGGATGCGGCGATGAGCGCCGAGCTGAAGATCGAGTTCCACAGCGCCGGCCAGAAGTTGACGGCCGGGTCGTTGATGACCTTCGCGGCGTTGGCGATGAAGTTGCCGCCGGGGATCCACGACATGTTGGGGTCGCGGATGGTGTACGAATCGCCGGAGCCGATGAGCAGCGACCAGTAGAACGGGAATGCGGCGCTGAGGAGCACGACGCCGAGGGCGGCGTACACGAACCAGCCCGGACGCGACCCGCGCACGGGACGGCGCCTGCGCACCGGCTTGCGGCCGGGCTCCAGCAGCGCTTCCTCCGCCGCGACGGGCGGGTTCTGCAGAGTGGTCATCGGAGGACCTCCGTCTTCTGGGACGCGGTGCGGGACGCTTCGACCGCTTCCTTGGCGGCGCGTCGGGCGGCGCGCATCTGGGCTCGGCTCATGTCGGACTTCTTGCCTTCGTCACGCACGAGTCCACGGGTGACGAAGAGGTTGATCGCGCCGATCGCGAGGATGATGAGGAACAGGATCCACGCGAGGGCGGCGGCGCGACCGAAGTTCCACTGGCCCCATCCGAGGTCGTAGAGCCACAGGGTGATCGTGAGCCACTGGTTGTCGGCGCCGCCCGTTCCGGTCTGGTCGTACATGCGCGGCTCGTCGAAGATCTGCAAGCCGCCGATCGTCGAGGTGATGATGACGAAGATCAGGGTGGGCTTGAGGCTCGGCAGCGTGATGGAGAAGAACTGGCGGACCTTGCCGGCGCCGTCGACCGTCGCGGCCTCGTAGAAGTCGCGCGGGATGGCCTGCATGGCCGCGAGCAGGATGAGGGTGTTGTACCCGGTCCAGCGGAAGTTGACCATCGTGGCGATCGCGATGTGGCTGGCGAACGCATCCGAGTGCCACTTGATGGCGGGGATACCGAGGTCGGTCAGGATCGAGTTCACGAGACCGTACTGGTCGCCGAACATGTTGGAGAAGATGAGCGCGACGGCGACGGGGGCCATGACGTAGGGCAGCAGCACGCCCATGCGCCAGAAGGTCTTGGCGCGGATGTTCTGGTCCAGCAGCACCGCGATGAAGACAGCGAGGATCAGCTGCGGGACGGTGGAGAGCAGGAAGATCGAGAACGAGTTGCGCAGCGCGGTCCAGAACTTCGGGTCGTTGATGACCGTCGCGTACTGGTCGAAGCCGACGAAGGTGCCCGTGCCGCGCACGAGGTCCCAGTCCTGGAACGAGATGTACGCCGTGTAGGCGATCGGGAACAGCCCGACGATCAGGAACAGGATGAAGAAGGGGGAGATGTACAGATAGGGGGACAGCTTGAGGTCCCAGGAGCTGAGGCTCTTGCCACCGAAGCCGATGCGCTTGGGGGATCTGGCCGTCGTGGACGAGGCGCTCACGTCGTTCCTTCGTTTCGTTGAGCGTGGGACGGGCCCGCAGGGTCGGCCCTGCGGGCCCGTCCCACTGCGGGATTACTTGATGGCCTCGACCTCAGAGACCCACTGGTCCCACGAAGCCTTCGCGTCCTGCGTGCCGTCCTCGACGCGCGTGAGCGCCTTCTGCATCGCGTCGTTGACCTGGAAGTAGAACTCGCCCTTGAAGGGGCTGACCGTCACAGCCTTGGCCCGCTCGGAGAAGATCTGGCCGACCGGAGCGTTGTTGAAGTACTCGTTGGTCGAGTCCAGCAGCGTGGAGTCGGTGAGCGCGTCGTTCTGGCTCGGGAAGGTGCCGGCGTTCTCGAACGCCTTGACCTGGGTCTTCGCGTCGGTCAGCCAGTCGGCCAGCTTCTGCGCCGCCGCGACGTTCTTGCCGTTGGCGGGGATGGTCAGGTACGAACCGCCCCAGTTGCCGCCGCCGTTGGGGAACATCGGCGCGACATCCCAGCCGGTGACGTCCTTCGCGTTGCCGGAGATGACACCGAGCATCCACCCGGGGCAGAGCATCGTGGCGAAGTCGCCGTTGCTGAGACCGGCGAACCAGTCGTCGGACCACTGGCTGAAGTGCGCCGACTGCGTCGCGCTGGCCGCGGTGACCTGGTTGTAGATGTCCTTGACCTCGGGGTTGGTCGTCGCCGTGATCTTGCCGTCCGAGGGGTTCTCGTAGGCCGCCTCGACCTGGTTGATCATGCCCTGGTAGGTGCCGCCGGCCGAATCGAAGAAGGCCTTGCCGGTCGCTGCGACGTACTGGTCGCCGACCTTGAAGTAGTTGGCCCAGTCGCCGTCGAAGAGCTTGCCGACCTCGGCGCGGTCGGTCGGAAGACCGGCGGCCTGGAACAGGTCGGAGCGGTAGCAGACGGCCTCGGGGCCGATGTCGGTGCCGTAGCCGATGAGGTTGCCGTCGGCGTCGGTGGCCGCCTTGACCTTCCAGTCCAGCCAGCGGTCGGTCAGATCGGTGGGGACCGGGGCGAGCATGTCGGAGTACTGCATGACCTCGGGAAGCCAGTCGACCTCGATCGCCTCGATGTCGGCGAGGCCGGTCTTGCCGAGCTTCTGGAAGTAGTTGGCCCGGGCGTCATTCGACGTCGCGGCCTTGTTGTGAACGATCTTCACGTTCGGGTTCTCGTCCATGTACTCCTGCAGGAGTGCATCGGTGTAGCCGAAGTCGTTGAAGGTGGCGATGGTGAGCGTGACCGGCGCGTTCGGGTCGGACTGCTCTCCGCCACCGGTCGAACAACCGGCGAGGACGATGGCTGCGGTTGCGATGCCGGCGGCGAGGCCGAGCGGTCGCAGGGCGCGTGATTTCACGGGACACTCCTTTGTGGATGCGGTTCGGTGCCAGAAAGCTCTCCGCTGTCCCCAGGACTGGGAGCGCTCTCATCGGACGCGACTCACAGTATGGGAGCGCTCCCGCGAGGTCAAGAGAGCGCTCCCAGTGTTCGAGTAACGGTTCGATAACGCGCCGGCAGCGCGAGCCTCCCGCCCGCCTCTAGACTGGGAGCAGATCATCTCCCGCGCACCCTCGGAGCCGTTATGCCCACGATCGTCGTCGATGTCATGCCCAAGGCCGAACTGCTCGACCCGCAGGGCAAGGCGGTCCAGAACGCCCTCCACCGCCTCGGCGTCGAGGACTTCGGCTCCGTCCGGATCGGGAAGCGGTTCGAGCTGACCGTCGAGGGCGCCGTCGATGAGGCGCTGCTCGAGAAGGTGCGCCAGATCGCCGACGACGTGCTCTCCAACGCCGTCATCGAGGACGTCGTCGGCATCGAGGTCGTCGAATGAGCGTACGCATCGGGGTCATCACCTTCCCCGGTTCGCTCGACGACCGCGACGCGCAGCGCGCCATCCGCGTCGCCGGAGCCGAGCCCGTCGCGCTCTGGCACGGCGATCACGACCTTCAGGGCGTCGACGCCCTGGTTCTGCCCGGCGGCTTCAGCTACGGCGACTACCTCCGAGCGGGTGCGATCGCGGCCCTCGCGCCGATCATGTCCGAGGTGAAGGATGCGGCCGCCGCCGGTATGCCGATCCTCGGCATCTGCAACGGCTTCCAGATGCTCGTCGAGGCGCACCTGCTCCCCGGCGGACTGATCCGCAACGCCCACCAGCAGTTCGTGCGTCGCGACCAGCGTCTGCGCGTCGAGAACGCCGATACCGCGTGGACGAGCGATTTCGGCGCGGGCCAGGAGATCGTCATCCCGTTGAAGAACGCCGACGGCGGCTACATCGCCGACGCCGAGACGCTCGCGCGCGTCGAGGGCGAGGGTCTCGTGGCGTTCCGCTACCTCGGCGTGAACCCCAACGGCTCGCTGGACGACATCGCCGGGCTCACCAACGAACGCGGCAACGTCGTCGGACTCATGCCGCATCCCGAGCACGCGGTCGAGCCTGGCTTCGGCCCCGACACCTCCGCCGCCATGCGCTCGGGCGTCGACGGTCTCGGCTTCTTCAGCTCGGCCATCGCGGCCGTCGTCTCCGCCGCCGCCTGACGCGGGAGCGGACTCCCCCTTCCCCGCCTGTCACAGATCAAGCCCCGCGCATCGATCTCTGACAGGCGAACGCGGGAGCGAGCGCCGTGGCGCGCGCGAGCATCGGCCCGCGTCCCACCGGGCATGACACGTGTCATGCCGCGGACGTGACAGAAGCCTCCGGCGCCGAAGGATGCCGCGCGGTTGGCTGAAGGCATGAGCGAACCGCGCGTGCAGATACCCGACACCCCCCTCGCCCCGGATGCGGCCGCCGTCGAACTGCGCGGTATCGTGCGCCGCTTCGGGCGCGCCGGTCAGCGCTTCACGGCCGTCGACGGCATCGACCTGCGCATCGAGCGCGGCGAGATCGTGGCGCTGCTCGGCCCGAACGGGGCGGGCAAGACCACCACGATCGACGTGCTGCTCGGACTCGCGGAGCCGGATGAGGGCAGCGCGCTCGTCTTCGGCGCCCACCCGCACCGCGCGGTGGCGGCCGGCCGGCTCGCCGCGGTGCTGCAGACCGGCGGCCTGCTGTCGGATCTCACCGTGCGGGAGACGGTCACCGTCATCGCGGACCTGTACGGTGCGGGTTCCCGCGTCGCCGAGGTGATGGAGCGCGCCGATCTCACCGAGATCGCCCGCCGCCGGGTGGGCAAGTGCTCCGGCGGCGAGAAGCAGCGCGTGAAGTTCGCGCTCGCCCTCCTTCCCGACCCCGACGTGCTGGTGCTCGATGAGCCCACCGCGGGCATGGACGTCACGGCCCGTCGCCGGTTCTGGCAGGCGATGCGCGCCGACGCGGATGCGGGACGAACGATCGTCTTCGCCACGCACTACCTCGAGGAGGCCGAGCAGTTCGCCCGGCGCACCGTCGTGATGACCCGCGGCCGCATCGTGGCGGACGCCGCCACCGCGCACCTGCGCGCCTCCCTCGGGGGCCGCCTCGTCTCGGCGACGCTCGCCGACGAGGCGCTGGCCACGGCCTTCGCCGCCGAGCTCGTGGGCGACGAGTCCGCCGCCGAGGTCTCGGTGGACGCGTCACGGCTCACGGTGCGCACCGCCGCATCCGACGCTCTGGCCGCGCGCCTGCTCGCCGCGGGCGCGAGCGACCTCGAGATCACCGCCCCGACTCTGGAATCCGCCTTCACCCGACTCACCGAGGAGCCCTCATGAGCACGCTCGTCTCGCCCGCGATGTACCGCATCGAGGGTCTGCGTCAGCTGCGGAACCCCTACACGCTCGCGTTCACGCTGGCGATGCCGTTCGCGATGTACCTGCTGTTCGGCGCCAGCATGGACTACGCCTCGCAGAATGTCGGTCACGCGAACGCCTCGTTCTACGTCATGGTCTCGATGGGCGCGTACGGCACCGCGACGGCGATGAGCTCGCTGTGCTCGCTCGCCGCATCCGAGGTCGGTCAGGGCTGGGGGCGCCAGCTCGCGCTCACGCCGCTCTCGACCGCCGGATACGCCCTGACGAAGGTGCTGTCGGCGGTGTCGTTCGCCGCACTGTCGGTGCTCATCGTCTACATCGCGGGGTACGTGACGGGAGCCGCCGCCGACGACATGTGGCGTTGGTTCGCGTCGGCGGCGATCACGCTGGTCCTCGGCCTGGTCTACGGCCTGTTCGGTCTGGGTGTCGGTCTCGCGTTCAACTCGGACTCGGCGGCAGCCCTCGCGTCGATCTCGATCACCTTCTTCGGCTTCTTCGGCAACGTGTTCGTTCCCCTGAGCGGTGTCATGCTCGACATCGCGAAGTGGACGCCGATGTACGGCTACGCCGCCCTCGTGCGCTGGCCGGCGACGGGCGGGGCGCTCGTCGCCGGCGGCTCCGACCCGCTCTGGGCCGTCGTTCTCAACGTGGTCGTCTGGGGTGCGCTGTTCGCCCTGCTGGTGCGCTTCGGCGTCGTGCGTTCGCGTCGCCGTCGTTAGGCTCGAGCGGTGACGAGCCCCTCCGTGCCCCCGCGCGTGCCACAGGATCCGTGGCAGCGCTGGGGTTGGCTCATGGCCATCGTGTGGATGGTCTTCCTGGTCTTCCCGATCCTCTCGCTGCTGGCGTCGACGGCCCCTCTGGGCCTCCTCGTGCTCGGGTGGGCTGCGCTGGCGGGGTTCGCCGTGGCCTACGTGGTCGGTTTCGTCTCCGGCATGCGGTCGGCCTGGGGGACGCCCAGCACACTCGTGAGGACGCTCTTCTGGGTGCAGATCGCCTGCGCCGCAGCCACGGTGCCCGCGATCGGCGACGGCGCTCTGAGTTTCGTGCCGTTCGTGATGTCGTACGCGAGCTACGGTCTCCGGCGCATGTGGCACTGGGCGACGACGGCCGCCGGCATCGGACTCGTCGTCGTCGTGATCGTCGCCACGGGCTCGATCGATGACAACATCCAGATCCTGTCGGTGGTCGTCATGATCGCCGTCGTCAACACCGTGACCAGCTGGCTCATCGGCCGCTCCGTCGACACGGATCGGATCCGTCTGGAGCTCGCCGCCAGCGACGAGCGCACGGCGATCGCCCGCGACGTGCACGACCTCCTCGGGCACACGCTGACGGCGGTGAAGCTGAAGGCCGAGCTCGCCGAGCGGCTCGTCGATCGCGACCCCGAGCGTGCGAAGGCCGAACTCGCCGACATCGTTCGCCTCACGGGCGAGGCGATCACGGGCGTGCGCAGCACCGTGACCGGCATCCGCGGCCGGGCGTTCGCGGAGCAGCTCGTCGCGAGCCGTGCGGCGCTCGAGTCGGCGGGGATGACCGTCGAGGTCAGCGGCGACGCCGCATCCCTCTCTCCCGCGCAGTCGCTGCCGGCGGGGTGGATCGTCCGGGAGGCGACGACCAACATCCTGCGCCATGCGCACGCCCGCACGGTGCGCATCTCGGTCGCACCGGGCGTCGTGACGGTCGACGACGACGGCGAAGGGGTGCGCCAGCGCGCGGGCAACGGCATACGGGGCATGCAGGAGCGGGCGGCCGCGGCCGGAGCCGTGCTCGAGGTCGCTCCGGCGCCCAGCGGCGGAACGAGAGTGAGCATGACATGGTGACCGCACCGATCCGGCTGATGCTCGTCGACGACCAGGCACTCGTCCGCGGTGCGATGGGAGCCCTGCTCGAGCTGGAGGGCGATCTCGTCGTGGTGGCCGAGGCCGCCGACGGTGCGCAGGCCGCATCCCTCGCCGCCGACACGACGCCCGACGTCTGCCTCATGGACATCCAGATGCCCGGGGTCGACGGGATCACCGCCACGCGTCAGGTGCGCGAGGCGAGTCCGGCGACACGCGTGCTCGTGGTGACGACGTTCGCCAGACCCGGCTACCTCCGCCAAGCGCTGGATGCGGGAGCCAGCGGCTTCATCGTGAAGGATGCGCCGGCGGATCGCCTGGCCGACGCGGTGCGGCGTGTGCACGCGGGGCTCCGCGTGGTCGATCCCGAACTCGCCGAGGCATCGCTGTTCGAGGGTCAGAGCCCCTTGACCGAGCGCGAGCAGCAGGCGCTGCGCCTGTCGGCCGACGGCCGGGCGGTCGCGCAGATCGCCGCGGAGATGTTCCTCTCGGCGGGCACCGTGCGCAATCACCTCTCGTCGGCGATCGGCAAGACGGGCACCGAGAACCGCTCGCAGGCCGCGCAGGTCGCTCGCGAGAAGGGCTGGATCTAGCGCAAGCGCGCTGGCGCGCGGTGTCCGGGGAGCGATCGTCACCCTCCGCGACGGCGGCTCTGTTCAAGGGACGCGTGATGTCGCGTCCGGGCGCTCCGCCCCGCAAGAGGGGTCCCTTCAACAGGGGCGGCGGCGAGGGGTCACACGAGGCGGCCGCCCTCGAGGCGGAGCACGCGCCCGGCGGCGGCGATGAGCACCGGGTCGTGGCTCACGCACACGACCACGGCGCCGCGCCGTCGCTCCCGCTCGACGGCGGCGAGGATGCGGGAGCTGCTGGCCGCATCCAGCCCCGTCGTCGGCTCGTCGAGCAGCAGCACGTCGGCGCGGCGGGCGAGCGCCGCAGCCAGCAGCGCACGCTGGCGCTGACCGCCGGAGAGCGTCGCCACGGGCCGGGAGGCGAGGTCGGTGATCTCGAGCGCGGCCATCGCCTCCGCCGCATCCGTCCGCTCCGCGCGGGAGGGCAGCGGGAGCCGGCGCCGCCAGGCCCCGATCCGCACCAGTTGCGCCACCGTGAGCGGCAGCTGCTCGGCGATGGCTGAATGCTGGGGGACGAAGGCGATCCGCCCGGCCCCGTCGACGACGCCGGTCCGGCCGGGCCGCACCCCGGCGAGCGCCTCGAGAAGCGTGGTCTTTCCCGCGCCGTTCGGCCCCGCGATGACGGTCATCACACCCGGATCGAGGCGCAGATCGAGTGGATGCAGCAGCGTCCGCCCCCTCGCGTCGACGCGCAGCCCCGCCGCGCACAGGGGCGTCGGTGCGCGAGCCGGCGGCGAATCGGAGAGGAACATCCGACCACCCTAATCGAGTTGAGAACGGTTCTCATTATCGCTACGGTCGGGTGTCGTGACCCTTCTCCTGCCCCTCGAGCACGGGTTCCTGCTGCGCGCACTCGTCGGCGGCTCGCTCGTGGCCGTGCTGTGCGCGGTCGTGGGCACCTGGGTCGTCATCCGCGGCATGGCGTTCCTCGGCGAGGCGCTGGCGCACGGGATGCTCCCCGGCGTCGCCCTCGCCACCGTGACAGGCGCCCCCGTTCTCCTCGGCGGCGCCGCGAGCGCCGTGGCGATGACGATCGGGATCGGGGCGCTCCGCCGGCGCGGGCGTCTCGCGTACGACACGAGCATCGGGCTCCTGTTCGTCGCGATGCTCGCCATCGGCGTCATCGTCATCTCGCACTCCGGCAGCTTCGCGACGGATGCGACCGCGATCCTCTTCGGCGACGTGCTGGCGATCTCGGCCGAGGATCTCGCAGTGCTGGCCGTCGCGACGGGGCTCGGGCTGGTGCTCGCGGTCGTCGCGCACCGGGCGCTGGTGGCAGTGGCCGTGGACGCGCGCGTCGCCCGGGTGCTGGGCGTGCGTCCGGCGTGGGCCGAGGCCACGCTCACCGGCCTCGTGACGCTCGCCGTCGTCGCCTCGTACCAGGCCGTCGGCTCGCTCCTCGTGGTCGGGATGCTGCTCGCCCCGGCTGTGGCCGCCCGGCCGTGGGTGCGCGGGGTCGCCGCCGCCATGATCCTCGCCGCCGTCGTCGGAATCGCCGCCGTCACCGCCGGACTCTCGCTCTCGTGGCACCTCGGCACGGCCGCCGGAGCATCGATCGCCGCATCCGCCATCGCCGCGGCCGCGCTGTCCGCGCTGCTGCGCTCCCTGTTCGTCTCCCGCCGCTCCGCGACCGCGGTGCCGGCTCCCCTCTAGAAAGCTCCGTGTGCGTCATCCCCTCGCCCTCACCGTCATCACCGCATCCACTCTCCTGCTCGCCGCCTGCGCGAGCCCTCCGCAGCCAGAACCCGAGCCGACCGCGGGCGCCGGCCACGGGCAGGTCGCCGGCGCCGCCGAGGTGAGCGAGCCGCCCCTTCACCTGCTGACCGCGACCACCGACGGCCGACTGACGCTGCTCGACCTGCTCTCCGAGGAGGCCTCGGGCCTCGGCCGCATCGACGCGCCGCTCACGACCGCCACCGACGGTCGCTACCTCTTCGCCGACACGGGCGACGGCGTCGAGATCGTCGACAGCGGGATGTGGACCTGGGATCACATCGACCACTTCCACTACTACCGTGCCGAGCCGCGTGTGCTCGAGAGGGTCCCCGGCCACGGCACGGCCCGTGTCGCCACGACCAACTCATCGACGACGGGCGGCACCGGGATCTTCTTCGCCGACGGCGAGGCCGTGCTGCTGGACACCGAGGCCCTCTCGAGGGGCGAGGTCGTCGAGCGGTTCCGCGTGCGGATACCCGAGCACGACGGCTACATCGTGCCTGTGGGTGACCACGCCCTCGTCACGACAGGCGAGGGCGCCGTCCAGGTGCGCGACCGCGACGGCACGGTGAACGGCGACCCGGTGGCGTGCACGGATCCTGCCGGGACCCTCACCACGCGTGTGGGCGCCGTCCTCGGATGCCGGGACAGCGTGCTGCTGGCCGTCGCCGCGGATGCGGGCACCGCCGTCGAACGCATCGCGCTGCCCGAGGGGGTCGCGGCGCCCCGCGTCTGGGCCAACCGGGAGGGTCGCCCGACGGCCGCAGGCCTCAGCCCGGACGGGTCGATCGTCCTGCTCGACACGCGCGAACGCACGGCGACGGCGCTCGCCGCCCCGCGACCGCTCATCGCCGTCACGGCCGTCGACGACGCATCCGAGCACGTGCTCGGGCTCACGGTCGAGGGAAGGGTGAGCGTGATCGACGGCGCGACGGGTGCCGAACTCGCCCTCACCGAACCGCTCGTCGCCGCCTCGCTCGCGGCGGGACGGACACCCACCCTCATCGCGGACGACCGGCGCGCCTATCTCAACGGGATCGCCGAACGCGTGCTCTTCGAAATCGACTTCGCGGATGCGGGGCGCATCGCCCGCACGTTCGCCACGATCGATGAGCCGGCCTTCGTCGCGGAGACCGGCCGATGACCGCCGGGCGGCGCCTCGCCGCGTTCGCCGCCGCGCTCGTGGTCGCGGGCGCGCTGTCGGCCTGCGCGCCGACGGTCGAGGATCGACCTCTCGTCGTGGTCTCCACCAACATCCTGGGCGACGTCGTGACCGAGCTGGTCGGCGATCAGGCCGAGGTCGTGACCCTCATGAAGCCGGACTCGGATCCGCACTCCTTCGAGATCTCGGCCCAGGAGGCGGCGCGGCTGCGCTCGGCCGACCTCGTGGTCTCGAACGGTCTCGGGCTCGAAGAGGGGCTCGGTCAGCACCTCGAGGCAGCGGCGGACGAGGGCGTCGCGCAGTTCGTCGCGGGTGACGTCATCGGCGTCCTGCCGTACGCGAGCGAGGAGGCGCACGGCGCCGCCGACCCGCACTTCTGGACCGATCCCGCGCGGATGCTGCAGGTCGTCGACGCGCTGGAGCCGACCCTCGCGGCCATCGACGGGGTGGATGCGACGACTCTTCGCGCCGACACCGCCGCGTATCGCACCGAGCTTGCGGCTCTGGACACCCAGATGAGCAAGGCCCTCGCCGCCATCCCCGCCGAGCGGCGTGCACTCGTGACCAATCACCACGTCTTCGGTTACCTTGCCGACCGCTTCGACGTGCGTCTCGTGGGTGCCGCGATCCCCGGCGGCACGACGCTCGCCGCACCGAGCGCCGCCGACCTCGCGGAGCTCGTCTCCGCCATCCGGGAGGCCGGCGTGCGCACGATCTTCGCCGAGTCCTCCTCACCCGATCGGCTCATGCGCGCGCTGGCCGAGGAGGCCGGCATCGACGTGCGGGTCGAGGAACTGTTCACCGAGTCGCTCACGGCCGCCGACGGCCCGGCCGGCGACTACCTGACCATGATGCGCGTCAACACGCAGCGCATCGTCGCCGGGCTCTCCTGAGCCCATCCATACGGCCGCACCGGCCGGCGGGCCCCGCCCGCGAAACCACAGAAAGAGGCACCACATGCACCTGAGACGTCCCGCGCTGCTCGCGCTCGGACTCGTCGCCGCCGCGACGCTGACCGCCTGCGCCGGCACCGCGCCCGCATCCTCGACCTCCGCCGACGCACCCGTCGGCGAGCGCGTCGCGATCAGCTACGAGGGCGGCATCCTCGTGCTCGACGGCACGACGCTGGAGACGGTCGGAGACCTCGCCTCCGAGGAGTTCACCCGGCTCAACCGGGCCGGCGACGGCTCGCATGTGCTGGTCACGATGAGCGAGGGCTTCCAGATTCTCGACACCGGTGCCGCATCCGGGTCCGAGCCCGCGCTGACCGGCCTCGTGTTCCCCGCGGACGCTCCCGGGCACGTCGTGCGACACGCGGGCAAGACGGTGCTCTACGCCGACGGCACGAGCGACACGACGATCATCGACACGGATGCGTTCGCCTCGCTCGGCGACGCCCTTCCCGCCTCGACGACGATCCCCGGCACCGAGGCGCACCACGGCGTGTCGATCGTGCTCGAGGACGGCACCTTCGTGACCACCGTGGGCTCGGCAAACGGCCGCACCGGCATCACGGTGCGCGACGAGGACGGCACCGAGATCACCTCGAACGCCGACTGCCCCGGCGTGCACGGCGAGGGCACGGCCGCCGACGAGGTCCTCGTGTTCGGATGCGAGAACGGCGCGCTGATCTACCGCGACGGCGAGATCGCGAAGGTCACGGCACCCGACACGTACGGCCGCACCGGCAACATCTTCGTCACCGACACGAGCCCGCTCGTCGTCGGCGACTACAAGAACGACCCGGATGCGGAGGGCTACCTGCTCTCGAGCGTCGCGTTGATCGATACCCGGAAGGCGAGCATGAAGGTCGTGCCGCTGCCGGAGGGCGTCTCGTACACGTTCCGCGACCTCGCCCGGGGTCCGAAGGACCTCGGCTACATCCTCGCCACCGACGGCTCGATCCACGTGATCGATCCCGCGAGCGGCGAGCTCGTGGACGAGTTCCCGGTCATCGCGGCGTGGGAGGGTCCGCTCGAGTGGCAGGACCCGCATCCGGCCATCGTCGTATCGGGCGACATCGCCTACGTGACCGAGCCCGCCGCGAAGAAGGTTCACGCGGTCGACCTGACCACCGGCGAGGTGCTCGCGAGCACGACGCTCGCCGTCACCCCGAACGAGGTCGCCGTCTCCTAGGCCGCCGCAACCCCTGTTCGCCTGTCACAGATCGCGCGGAACGCGTCGATCTGTGACAGGCGGACAGGCGAGGCGGCGCCGGGGGCGAGGCGGCGCGGGGGGCGAGGCGGCGCCGGGGGGGTGGGCAAGGCGGCGCGAGCGCGGCGGGGCCTTGGTCCCGCATCCGAGGGCGTAGAGGTGGGAGGATGGCCGCATGGCCGGCGCCCGTATGATCCCGGCGGACGACGGCGACGCCACCCCCCTCGATGAGGCACGACTGGAACCCGTGCGGTTCGTCGCCCTCACCGACGCGGTGCTGCGCCTGGGAATCCTCATGCTCGGCGCGGGCGCCTCCTCCGCGCGCGTGCGCACCACGATGGAGCGCGTCGGCCGCGCATGGGGCATCGAGACCATGAACGCCCGCGTCGGCATGCTCGAGATCGTGCTCACCGTCAGCCGCGGCCAGCTCGTGCGCACCCGCGTGGCCGAGGTCGCGCGCCCCGTCGTCAACGCCGAGCGCATCGCCGCCCTGCAGCGGCTCTCCCACGAGGTCGAGGCCGAGGCGGGCGGAAGCGTCGAGGACTTCGCCGCGCGTCTGGATGCGATCGCCGCGCGTCCGGCGCGGTACGGGATGCTGCTGCGCGTGGTTGCCGCCGGCGCTGCCTGCGCCGCCTTCGCCCTGCTCAACAACGGCGGGTGGGCGGCCGCCGTCGCCGTCGGAGTCGGTGCCGCGGCAGGGCAGACGATCCGGATGCTGCTCGGCCGCGCGCGGCTGAACGAGTTCCTCACCGTGTTCCTCGCTGCGGCGACGGCGCTGCTGATCTACCTCGGCGCCGCCCAGTTCCTCGAGGTGCTGGGCCAGCCCTTCGCGCACGACGCGGCCCTCACCAGCGCGGTGCTCTTCCTCGTGCCCGGCTTCCCCCTGGTCACCGGCGCCATGGACCTCGCCCGCCTCGACCTGAACGCGGGGATCGCGCGCGTGGTCTACGCCTGCCTCATCCTGCTCACCGCCGGCTCCGCGGTCTGGGCCGTGGCGGCGCTGTTCGCCACGTCGCCCGGCGCCGTGGCGACACCCCTGCTGGACGAACCCGTGCTCGCCGTGATGCGCCTCGTGGCCGGATTCATCGGCGTGCTCGGCTTCGCCCTGCTGTTCGCCACCCCCTGGCGCATCGCGATCGCCTCGGCCGCCGTGGGCGCGATCGCGAACACCGCACGCCTGACGGCGGTGGATGCGGGACTCATGCCCGCCGTCGCGGCGATGGCCGCGGGGGTGCTCGTGGGCCTCGGCGCTTTCGTCTGCTACCGCCGCCTCGACGCACCGCGGGTGGCGCTGACGGTGCCGGCGGTGGTGATCATGGTCCCCGGCGCTGCCGCGTATCGCGCCATCGTCGCCACCATCGACGGCGACACCCTCGCGGCGGTGCAGAACAGCGTGCAGGCGCTGTTCGTCGTGGCGGCACTCGCGATCGGGCTCACGGTCGCCCGGGTCGTGTCGGAGAAGGAGTGGGGCGACCGTTCCCGCTGAGGGGTCTGTCAGCCGGCGATCGACGCGCCGATGACGGCCAGACTCGCGTCGTAGAGGACGTGGGCGACGATGACCGAGGCGAGTGAGCAGCTCGGCAAGACCACCCGGGCTGTCGCGAGCAGGGCGCCGATACAGGCGGTCACCAGCACTTGCACGATGTCGCCGCTGACAAGGTGGAGAAGCCCGAACAGCACGGAGGAGACGATGATCGCGCCCACGCGTGATGCGAGGGCGATCCGCAGCCGCCCCAGCAGATACCCCCGGAACATCAGCTCCTCGGCGACACCCACCGTGAGCGAGGAGACGAGCGCGAACCACAGGGTGTTCTGCCCCGCGCCGACGATGCCGCCCACCTCCGCACCCGCCAGCGCGGGAACGCCGACGACCAACATCAGCAACAGGACCGCGAGCAGGATGCCGGCGATGACCTGCCGTGCGGGCCGCGCGCGGGTGAAGCCGAGCGGGATCTGCTTCCGCAGGCCGTCGAAGCGGTGCGCGAGAAGGACGAGCGCCGCCATTGCGAGGTAGATCCCGAAGAAGACGGCGAGACGTCCCCCGACCCCCGAGACCACCGAGTAGAGCAGCGCGGCGACGGCCCCCACGATCCCGACGAGGACCACGACGACGGCGACCCACACCGCCGCGCGAGCGCGCGAGCGCGTCGGACGCACGACCCGGATGGCGGACATGGCGCCAGGCTAGGGCGGGCACGGGCGGCGGCCGCATCCCGTGCGCAGGATAAATCCCTTCCACAGGACGATTCGCGCGGAATCGTCCTGAATGACGGAGATCTCCTGCCGAGCGGACGCGGACGCGGATGCGGACGCGGGTACGACCCGCAACGGATGTGGGAGCGCAACGCTCGGGGTGCTCATCGGCACGGTGGCTACGCTCGCAGCATGACGCCCTCCCGCCTCGTCGTGTCCGTGCCCGATCCCGCCTTCGCCGCCGAGCTGGCCGACCTCGGTGAACGCGTGGAGGTGATCGTCTGGACCATGGATGCGGCCTCCGAGACGGACCGGATCGACCTGGTCGTGCCGCCGTACATGAGCGCGCGTGACGTCGTCGCGCGGCTCGAGGGCGTCGAGACCCGCCTCGTGCAGAGCCAGTCGATCGGCTACGAGGGGACGGAGGAACTGCTGCCCCCGGGGATCGTGTTCGCCAACGCCGCGACCGTGCACGAGACCTCGACGGCAGAGCTGGCTCTCGCGCTGACGCTCGCCGTCCAGCGCCAACTCGATGTCTTCGCCCGTCAGCACGACTGGACGCGCGCTTTCGCGCAGAGCCTCGCCGACCGCCGCACCACCGTGCTCGGCTTCGGCGGCGTCGGCAAGGCGATCGCCGCGCGCCTGCGCCCCTTCGAGGTGAAGCTGCGCGCCGTCGCCACGCATGCGCGCACCGAGGACGGCGTCGAGGTGGCGGCCCTTGAGGACCTGCACGCGGTGCTCGCCGAGACCGAGGTGCTGATCCTCGCGCTCCCCGCATCCGAGCGCACCCGCGGGATCATCGGCGACGCGGAGCTGGCCGCCCTGCCGGATGGTGCGCTCGTGGTCAACGTCGGACGCGGCACGCTCATCGACACGGATGCGCTGGTCGACCACGTGCGCCGCGGCCGCATCCGCGCCGGACTCGACGTCACCGACCCCGAGCCGCTCCCGGCGGATCACCCGCTCTGGGAGCTGCCGGGCGTGCTCATCTCGCCCCACGTGGGCGGCGCATCCACCGCGATGCAGCCGCGGATGGTGGCCCTCGTGCGCCGCCAGATCGCCCACCTGCTCGCGGACGAGGAGCCCGAGAACGTGGTCATCCGCACCTGAAGCTCAGAACCCGGGAGGCAGCTCTCCCTCGTCGACGAGGATGCTGTCACCGTGGCGAGCGAAACGCACGACACCCCCGTCGGGGAAGCGCGCACGCGTCTCGTCGGGATACCGCATCCCGCCCTCGCCGGCTCGCGGCGCGCGCATGACGTAGAAGTCGATGGCGGGTTCGAGCCCCGCGCCCGTGCACGTGCCGGAGCTCGAACCTCCCGCATCAGACATCGTGGCCCTGACGATGATGCACGCGTCGGTCGCATAGACCTCCAGACCTCGGTAGGAGCCGTATGAGCGCAGGTCGTCCTGATCGAGCCCCGGGATGTCCCACTCGGTCATGGCTGGGACCTCACCCGGCTGCTCGGTGAGCCGCGCGGCGTGCTGCTGATCGTCGCGCACACCCCACGGGAGCGTCCATGCGGTGAGTCCTGCGGCGACGGCGGCCGTCAGGAGGATGCTGAGGACCCACGCCACGCGCAGACGGCGATCGAGCGTCCGCGGCGCCGGCTCCGCGGTCAACGAGACCGGAGCGATGAGCGGGATCGGCTCCGGCTCGTCCGCAGGAAGGGCCTCCGCCGCGTCGACCGGTGACGGCGCCGGTTTCGGCTCCGCTTCCAGCGCGGGTTCCTGTTCCGGCTCCGGGGTGCGTGCGGCGCTCGGGCGCCGCGGCGAGAGCGTGGCCTCGAGCTCGGCGAGCCGCGCGAGCCCCGCCTCGTCGAGATCGGCATGCGGGCCGTAGGCGCGGGCACGCAGGCGAGCGAGCTCTTCCTCGGTCGAGTCGGGCATGCTCCTCCTTTGTTCGGCCGGATCTCGGTGGACGACGCTCAGCCGCGGCTGGGCAGGGGACCCTCGTCGACGAGCACGGTGTCACCGCGAAGGGTGAAGCGGATGACGGCCCCCTCCGGGAAACGCTCCGACACCGCATCCGGTACCGGTAGTCCGCCTTCGTCGTTCGCACCGGAGAAGTAGACGTCCATGATCGGGGTGAGTTCCTCGCTGGCGCAGGTACGCCACACGGGCCGCCGGGCATCGCCCACGGATGCCTCGAGGCAGGAGTCGACCGAGTAGATGTGAAGCCCGAGGTACTCGCCGAAGTAACGCACACCGTCTTCCATCGACATCGACCCGCGCATGCGGTCGCCCGTCGCGGTGTCGGTCCGCAGTGTCAACGTCGCAGCGCGTCCCGCGCCGTCCGAGGGGCGCAGCCACGCCGCGACGAGCGCCGTGACGACCACTGCCACCACGAGACTCGCGATCCAGGCCCACCGCATCCGTCCGCTCGGCAGCCACGCGGCGATCCGCGTGGCTGAGCTCGATCGCGCGGGCGCAGCGAGTTCCTCCTCGGCGGCCTCCGACGCGGCATCGGGCAGCGGCTCGAAGACGACCTCGGGCTCGGGTGCGGGCGCGAGGTCTTCCTCACGGAGTCCGGCACGCAACCCGCGGCGCGTCGGGGCCGCGACGTCGGATGCGGGGCCCTCAGGTTCCGCCGGCGGTCCGAAGAGCGCCGCCAACGCGTCCGCGGCATCCGCCGTATGCCCAGCGTTGGGCATGGCAGCGGCCCTGCTCTCCTGGAGCGCGGCGAGCCGAGCGAGGCCTTCCGCATCGATGTCGGCGGCGGGACCGTACGCACGCGCCTGCAGACGCGCCAGCTCGTCGTCGGTGTCGTCCGGCATACGCCCATTCTGGGCCGCGGAGGCGCCAGGGCGCATCAACGGGTGTCGCGGTCCTCCCCGGACCAGAGGTCGGCGCAGTCGATCCGCTCCGCGCCGTGGGCACGCAGATAGTCCCGCGCTCCCCGATCGCCCACGACGGATGCGGCCAGCGCCGTCCAGTGGTCCCGGCCGATCACCACGGGATGCCCCGGGCGGTCGCCGTACACCGCCTGCACGAGCGAGGCGGCATCCACCGCGCCCATGACCCGCTGCACCGCGGCGGCCGGGAGATCTGGGGTGTCCACCGTGATGATCCCGAGAGCCACCGCATCCGAGGCCTGCGCGGCGGCGAGCCCGGCACGCAGCGATGCGCTCATCCCCTCCGACGGATCGGGGACGACAACGGGCTCCGCGTCGGCGGGCACGAGCGGCAGCACCTCGTCGAGGGTCGCGCTCACCGCGACGTAGATCGGCGAGCAGCCCGCATCCCGGAGCGCTCCGACGGCGAGCGCCAGCCACGAGCGTCCGTCGGCGGTGCGGGCGAGCGCCTTGGGAGAGCCGAACCGGCGCCCCTCACCCGCGGCGAGCACGAGGCCGGCGACGGATGGCTGGGGCATGATCAGGTCAGCGTATCGCGCACGAAACACGCGCTGGTTAGCGTGGGAGGATGCTCGAACTCGCCGCCGACCTGTTGCCGCTGCTGCGCGCGGGGCAGACCGTGGCGACCATCACCGTCGCGGGAGTCGCCCGCTCCGCGCCCCGCGGCGTCGGCTCGGCGATGGCCGTCACGCGCGACGCCCGGGTGATCGGCTCGATCTCGGGCGGATGCGTGGAGGGCGACGCGGTCGCGGTCGCCCTCGCATCCCTCGCCCGCGGCACCGGCGACGCGGCGCGGTTCGGGTTCACCGACGATCAGGCGTTCGCCGCGGGGCTCGCCTGCGGCGGCACGATCGACGCCGTGATCAGCGTCGTCTCCCCCGCGGACGCGGTCGCCCTCGATGCGCTCGAGCGGGCCGCGGCGGATCGCTCGGCAGCCATCGGCATCGTCGCGTCGGGGCCCGGCGCCGGCACGCTCGTGCCGCACGACCCGGTGACCGAGAGCGCCCTGCACGACGACCTGCTCGTCGTGGCCGCCCCGCGCCGCCCGCGCCTCGTGATCCTCGGCGCCGGCGAGCACGCCGCAGCCCTCAGCCGGGTGGCCGCCGCATCCGGCTTCGCCGTCGCAGTGTGCGACGTGTGGGACACCCTCGTCACCGCGGAGCGGTTCCCGGAGGCCGACGAGCGGGTGTGCGCCCTCCCCCACGAGTACCTGCAGCAGCTGCACGAGCGGGGCGAGATCGACGAGCGCACCGCGGTCTGCGTGCTCACCCACGACCTGCGCCTCGACATCCCGGCGCTGCAGACCGCGCTGGCGCTTCCCGTCGGCTTCGTGGGCGCGATGGGTGCCCGGCGCACGGTGGCCCGACGGGCGGACCTGCTGCGCGAGGCGGGCGTCGCCGAGGCCGATCTCGCCCGCCTGCACTCGCCGCTCGGGCTGGATCTGGCCGGCGTCACGCCCGCGGAGACGGCGATCGCCGTGCTGGCCGAGATCGTCGCCGCACGTCGCGGCGGGTCGGGCCTGCCCCTGCGCACCGGCACGGGTGCCCTGCACCCGCGCGCAGCCGCCTCCGCCTCGCACGTGAGCATTCTCTCGCCGAGCGAGCATGCGATCGGGTGCTCGCTCGACGAATGAGTGCGCGCTCGGCGAAGCAGGCGCGCACACGGTGCTAGCCTGACCGCGCGTCCTAACAACCATGGCGGCAGCCAGGGCGGGGACTGCGACGAACCGTTCGTCTCAGCACCCGAGGAGCAAGCATGTCTCAGCCCGTCGACAAGTCCCAGGCCGGTCTCACCGCCCGGCAGTACCACATCGGCATCGCACCGGGAGAGGTGTCGTCCGTGGCTCTCCTGCCGGGCGACCCGTTCCGCGTACCGCTGGTCGCGGAGTTCCTGACCGACGTGCGCGAGGTCGCGCACAACCGCGAGCACCGCACGATGACCGGCTGGTACAAGGGGCGCCACATCACCGCGACCTCCACCGGAATGGGCTGCCCCTCGACCGCGATCGCTGTGGAAGAGCTCGCCCGCGTCGGCGTGACCTCGTTCATCCGCGTCGGCAGCTCCGCCGGACTCCAACCGGGCATCGAACCCGGCGATCTGCTCGTGAGCGAGGGAAGCTTCCGCAACGACGGCACGACGGATGCGTACCTACCCAAGGGCTTTCCTGCCGTACCGGACCTCGCGCTCACGCTCGCTCTGCAGCGGCACTCCGAGCGGTTGGCCGCCGCATCCGGCACGCGCTCGCACAGCGGCATCAGCGTGAGCGACGACGCGTTCTACGCCGAGACGCCGGAGTGGATCGGCCAGCTGAACCGCATGGGCATCCTCAACGTCGAGATGGAGGCATCGGCGCTCTACATCGTCGCGCGGATGCGGGGACTGCGCGCCGGCATGGTGTGCGCCTGCTCAAGCAACCTCGTCGACGGCGCATCGCTGTACGACGAGAAGAACACCGCGCTCAAGGACGGGTGGATGCGCTCGATCGAAGCCGCTCTCGAGACCGCGGTCGAACTGGAGCTGTAGGCCCCGACGCGAACGAGCCGTCAGCTCGCGTCGCGGAACGTCCCGTAGCCGGAGAACAACACCCTCTCATTGAAGACCGCGGACACCGCGACGCCGCCCAGGACCACCTTGCGGAAGTCCTGAACCATGACGAGCCGGTTCAGCCCCTGCGGCAGGTCGATCCCGGGAGGGGCCGCGGTCCGGGCGACGACGACGTACAACCCCTCGGCGAGGGTGTAGTAGCGCGCTGGAAGATCGTGGACGCGGTCGTGACGCGGGCTCCAGCTCTGCCGACTCTCGTTCGCGCTCACGTAGTCGAAGCGCAGATCACGTCCGTCTCCCAGGATCCAGCTGACCGACGTTCCCGTCATGTCATCGGTGGCCTCTATCGGCGCGGCGCCGGGATCTAACGCGCCCTCGATCGCGTAGGCGGTCTCGGCGTCCGCGGCGACATCCACCTCGAGAACCCGACCGCGAACGAGGTCGACAACTGCGAACAGAGGCGCGATCTCAAAGCTGACCAGGTAGATGTCCTCGGCGACCGGCAGGCATTCGTAGACGGACACCTCGGAGTGCTCGCCGCGAGTCAGCGTGACGCGATCCGGGCCGGTGAAGTCCCACCGCATCGCGTCCCCCGCCGCCGACCGCAGATCGAGGGTCATACCGGCCAGGACGTAGCTGAGCGGGTAACGGTACTGGGCGATGCCGTAGCGGCGTCCATGGTGGGCGCGATCGATGGTCATGTCCTGGGGTCCTTTCCCGATCACGCGGTGTAGCGATTCGGCTGGGTCAGCAGAGATTCGGGGAGCTCGAGCGTGTTGCCGAACGCGCCGTAGATCATCCAGATGGGCTCGGCGACACCGTCGACCATCATGTGCCCGAAGGCGCGACCGACGTGGAAGCAGCGATCGAAGTTCTCGATGAAGAACATGCTGTCGCTGCGGAAGGGCTGATCGTCACCGAGCAGTCGTTCCACTTTCTCCTCCACGACGACGAAGACGTACATGTTCTCTTTGATTCGGATGAACGTCGCGAGCTCGTCGGTGGCGGGGATCTTGTCGAACTCCTCCTCGAAGGAGTCCTCCATCGCGGAGCCTTCCTCCCACGTGACGCGGTAGAAGTTCGTGTCCACGTACGCGTGGCGGGAGACCAGATCGGTCGACCAATGCCATTCGGCGCGGGTCCCCAGGAGATCATCGGTGTAGTAATGGCGCTTGTAGGGCAGCGCATAACCCTCCGTTCGGATCGCACCGAAATCGAAGTGGTTCCTCTGCAGCAGCGGATGCCGCGGATTCTCCCCGACGGTCGACACGTGTCGCGTGACCAGACGCTGTTCGAGATCGATCACATAGCTGTGCGATGCCAGCATCGGCTCCTCCACGCGAAAGGTGACGAGGTAGGTCTGCTCATCCGCCTTCATCGCGTCGTACTCGACCGCGCGCGCTTCCTCGCCGTGCGCGTTCCACTCGAGCGTGCGGCGGCCGGTGAAGCGCAGTTCGTAGTCGATGCCGCCGTCCATGACCAGGAAGAATGACTCGCCAACGAGCTCGTAGCACGGCGGCTTCGCGAACTGGACGAGCGGATTGGGGTCGCGTTCAAGGTCTCTGAGATTCATGGAAGGTCCTCGAGTGTTCGGATGGTTCTGCGGAGAACGGCGTCTTCAGCCGCGAGTGAGCCAGCTGCGATCGACGAGGAACCGTTCGGCGACCTCGACGGTGCCCGGCAGGTTCTCCTCCCACAGGGCGGGCGGGAGCGCATCGGAGCGGTGCGTGGTCGCCCAGCCGAGCATGGTGAGTCGACGAAGCATCGAGAACGCGCCCGCCCCACGCAGATCGGCGGATGAGAGGGGCATCAGTTGCCGATACCCCTCGATCCAGCTCGATGCCATACGCAGAGCTTCGGGACGGTGCTCATAGAACGTGATCGCCGCAGCGAAGTCGTACAGGTAATAGCCATACCCGCAGTCATCGAAGTCGATGATCGTCAGCGGGTCGCTCACGTCCTCCGTCACCATGACGTTCGACGGGCGCAGATCCCCGTGGATCAGCCCGAAGTGGACCGGTGACCGATCGATCCGCAGCTCATCGAGAGTCGCGCGTGCCGCCGCTTCCGCACGCTCGAGTGTGCGTGTCTGCGTCGCCGACAAGGCTGCTCCCCGCCAGTCGCCCCATCGGGCGGCGGTTCCCACCATGTCGGGAACGTCCCAAGAGAACCGGGCGAAGCTGCCGCTCGGCCGCCAGTTCCGCGCGTGTGCGTGCAACAGTGCGGTGAGCCGACCGATCTCGCCGTAGCGAGCCGCCACTCTCGCGACCGGCTCGTCCTCAAGCATGTGTCCGGTGACGTAATCGAACGCCACGGCCGACCAGAGAGCTCCTGCCTCATCGTGCAGGAACTGAACGAAGTCCCCGTCGACTCCGCGTCGCGGTTCGGGTGTGGGGATGGCGGCGTCTCTCCTGAGTGCCTCCACCCAGACGAGTTCACTGCGGATGTGGTCAGGTCCCGCCGCGTACCCCGGTCGACCCAACCGGACGACCATCAACGCGACGCCACCGAGTTCTACCCTGAAAGTCACGTTCTCTGAGAGCACGATGAGCGTCACGACCGCGGCGGGCTCGATCCCCCAGGCGTGGACGATGCCGGATCGCACCCAATCTGGCGCGACGTCGCCGCGCGCGACGCCGTCGAAGAGATCAAGGGCGGGAGGGGGTTCCACAGCTGGCATGGCATCGAAATTACGGGCCGGAATCGGGTGGAACGGAAGGTCCGGGTCATCCGTTACGCGCCATTTATGCGACGCCGCGATCCTGTAACGCGTCCGAAACACGGCCCCTCCTCCGAAGCACAGGTCCGGCGGACGATAGAGGGGTGATACATGACAACGCCGCAGCCGCCACCGGAAACGCCAGCATCCTCGAGGGAAACAGCTTCAAAGCCGCAGATGCGGCCGATCTCCCCGAACGCGAGCGCTCGCTCGTCGCTCGCCGCGACGAGCGACTGGGATCGGCATACCGGCTCTTCTACAAGAAGCCGGTCGAACTCGTGCGGGGGCGCGGAGCCCACGTGTGGGATGCGGCGGGGGATGAGTACCTCGACCTCTACAACAACGTGCCGACGCTCGGGCACGCGCATCCCGCTGTCGTCGAGGCGGTCTCCCGGCAGATGTCGACTCTGAACACCCATACCCGCTACCTCCACACCGCGATCCTCGATTACTCGGACGATCTCTGCGCAACGCTGCCGGGCGATGACTACCAGACGATGTTCGTCTGCACCGGTTCCGAGGCGAATGACCTGGCTCTGCGGGTCGGTCGGACCTTCACCGGCGGACGGGCCTGGATAGCGACGAGCGAGGCCTACCATGGGAACACGGCACTGGTCACCGCACACTCGCCTTCACTCGCGGGTGCCGAACCGATGGACCCGACGCTGCGTGTGATCGACCCCCCGGACACCTACCGTCACGGCTCCTCGGAGCAAGCAGGCGCCGCATTCCTCGCACAGGTGCAACGCGCCATCCAAGACATCGAGAGCTCTGGCGATGGCTTCGCCGGCATCATCGCCGATTCTTCGTTCTCCTCGGATGGTGTCTTCACCGGCGAGAGGGGGATGATCACCGCCGCCATCGATCTCGTCCACGAACACGGCGGAGTCTTCATCGCCGACGAGGTGCAGCCGGGCTTCGCCCGTACGGGTGAGTCCTTCTGGGGGTTCGCGCGTCACGGAGTGATCCCGGACATCGTCACGACGGGAAAGCCCATGGGCAACGGCTTCCCTGTAGCTGGCATGATCGCCCGCCGCCACGTGCTCGATCCGTTCAGCTCCACGCGCCCCTACTTCAACACCTTCGGCGGCAGCCCCGTGGCGATCGCAGCGGCACAAGCGGTGCTCGACACGATCCGCGCCGAGGGGCTGCAGCAGCACGCCCTCGAGGTGGGGAGCGCGTTCCGGGCGGCGTTGACCGAACTCGCATCCGCACACCCCGCCATCGGCGATGTGCGCGGATCCGGCCTCTACACGGCTCTGGAGCTCGTCACTGACGCCGACACCAAGACCCCTGCCACGGCGCTGGGCCTCGCCGTCATCGAGGGACTCCGGCGACGCGGCGTCCTCACGAGCGTGTGCGGTCCGGGCAACAATATCCTCAAGCTGCGTCCCCCGCTCGCGTTCGCCGCCGGCGACATCCCGAGAGCGGTCGACGCGTTGGACTCGGTTCTCTCCGAGGCAGCGCGCTGATTCGAGGCAGGACACCGAAAGGCCCCATGAACACTCCGGACGACTCTCTCGTCGATCGCATCTCGCGCTTCATCGAGGTCCAGGGGTTCGGCGCGGGTGAGCGTATCGGGGCGGAGAGAGCGCTCGCCGAGCAGTTCGAGGTCTCGAGATCGGAGCTACGCGCCGCCCTCGAGGTCCTTGAGCGGCACCACCGCATCCGCCGGACGATCGGCAGGAGCGGAGGGGTCTTCTGCTGGGACGGCAAGATCGAACGGCACCTGAACACGATCGAGGGCGTGCCCGACATGCTGCGTCAGCAGGGCTTCCGCGTCACGACGACCGTGCTGCATTCGGGCATCGCGGTCGCCACGCCAGTAGAGTGCCGCGCCCTCCGGATCGAGGCGGGTGAACCGGTGTTCCGTCTGCTGCGGCGCCGCGACGCCGACGATGCGCCCCTCTCACTGGACTCGATGACCCTCCCCATCCGGATGCTGCCGGGATTCCAGAACATCACGCACACCCAGAGCGTCTATCGCACGCTCCTCGAGGACTACGAGATCGAAGCCTCCGAAGCGAACGAGACGATCGACATCAGCCCGGCCACTCCCGAGCAGGCGGAGGTCCTCGGGATCACCACGGGCGACCCGCTTCTGGACATTCGGCGCGTCACCTACTCGCAGCATGGTGTCCCGTTCGAGTTCGCCCACGACTACTTCGTCGCTGCACGCACCCGGATCACGCTGAGCCGTCACGGCGCCCGTTGGAAGCGAGCCGCAGAACCGACGCGTCGGCTTCCCCGTGGCTGACGGCGCCCGCCGAAAGCGGACGCCGTCAGCCACGGAGACTCAGGACACCGGATCGGCGGCGTCCGACACCCCAGCCTTCGAGAGCTTGGCGACCAAGAGGGATCCGAGCGAGAGGACCGTGCCCATCGAGGTGATCAACAGCAGCACCGGGAAGATCTCGACGATCTGGCCGGCCGGATCCAAGCCGAACGCTCCTTGGAGAAAGCTCACCAGGTACGTCGTCGCGAAGCCCCCGAGATTGATCGCCGCCCAGGAGATGGAGAGACCGACCGCAACCTTGGACGGTGCGACGATCGTTGTGGCGCGAACGGTGCAATAGACGAAACCGAGTCCGTAGGAGACACCGATCATCACGCATCCGGCCGTCACCAGGGCGACGTTCGCCGTCCCGAGGAGCAACAGGGAGACGGTCATCAGCCCGAAGGAGATGGCTGGCGTCACCCGACCGACGAAGCGGAAGAGCACCCCGAAGACGGCGCACCCGACGGCGGAGCCGATCGTGGTCGCAGAGGACAGGAGACCCGACGCGGACTCGTCGCCCAAGCCGTTCTGCAGCACCATCAGCGAGATGAAGTACACGGGAACCATGTAGACAAGGCTCAGCGCGAATCCAGCGAGGCTCAGCGAGGCCATGGGGAGCAGGGGGATACGGTCGGCGCTGGTCGTCGTTCCCGCTGCCTGCGCTTTCTCGGTGTCGGTCGGCGTCTTCGGGAGGAAGACGAATGCCAGCACGAAGATGACGGCCGAGAACGCGTACAGCCAGTAGACGGAGGTCCACGAGCTCACATTGGCGGCGACGAAGCCCGCCACCGCACTCAGCAACGCGCCCACGATCGAGCCGAGCGAGTTGTACCAGCCGAGCATCGTGCCGCGCTTCTTCTCGTCCGGGTACGCCTCCGACAGGAGAGCAGGGGCTGCGACGACGACGAGCCCGCATCCGACGCCCGCCAGGGTCGCCATGATCGCGACGTACGTCACATCGAGGATCGCGACCTGGAACGTCGAGGCCAACGTGAACACCGCTATCCCCACGAGCATCAAGGTGCGCTTGCGCACCCGTCGCATGAGCCGGGCGCCGACGAGATTCGCAAGGATGGCGATGAGCAGCCCGCCTGAAACGATGTAGTTCACGACGCCGAGATCATCCGCGAAGACGATGTAGAAGTTGTAGATGACGGGAATGACGATCATGGCCGAGAAGAGGACATATGTCGTCGCGAAGATGGTGACGAGGAATCCGATCCACCTCGCCCGGTTCATCGACTGGAAGATTCCGATCGTTTCGGTCAGCTCTTGCGGCCTGACGGCTGCTTCGGCCATGTGATTCTCCTTCGGGAAGACGCCCGCTCGGGCGACCAGGACGGGGCTGGGGACCGATCACGCAGTCAGAGAAACGGTCTGCGGGTCGGTACGTCTCGGAATCTATGCCGGAGCCCGCCTCGTCACACCCCGAACGCCATCGCCGTAACTCGCCATTTATGGTGGCCTCGACTCTTGTAACGCAGGAGAAACACGGACCTGCCGCCCACGCGCGAACGAGCACCCGTCCGCCGAGTGAGCACCCCATCGGATGCTCGCCCGGCGAACGGGTGCTCGCTCGGTGAGAGGACGCGCGGTCAGGGCTTGAGCAGCACCTTGCCGATGCGGCCGGGCTCGAAGTTGGCGCGGGCCGCATCCGAGATCTCGTCGAAGCTGAAGGTGTGCGACGCCGGGAGGGTGAGAACGCCCTCGCCGATGCGGGTCACGAGCTCGCGCAGCAGCTCGCCGCGGCGCGCGGGCGCCATCGCCGAGCTGACCTTGCTGCCCCAGAAACCCTTGACCGTGGCCTGCTTGAAGATCACGTCGCCCGAGGCGATCTCCATGATCGGCGAGGCCATCGCACCGAACGCGACCAGCGTGCCGTTCTCGGCCAGCAGCGAGAGCACCTCGCCGGATGCGGCACCGCCGACAGAGTCCACTCCGGCGACGATCGAGGCGCCACCGGTGATCTCGGCGACGCGCTCGCGCCAGTTCTCGCCCTCGGTGGAGACGACGTTGCCGATGCCGAGGCCCTCGAGCTCCGCCACGCCCGCGTCACGGCGGACGAGTCCGAGCACGTTCAGGCCGCGGGCCACCGCGAGCTGAGCGACGAGGCGACCGACGGCGCCGTTCGCCGCGTTCTGCACGAGCCAATCGCCGCGCTCGAGCTCGAGGAACTCGATGAGGCTCAGGGCGCTGAAGGGCATGGAGACGAGCTGGGAGGCGGTGACGTCGTCCATCGCGTCGGGCACCGGGATCATCGCGGCCGCGTGGCCGATGAAGTACTCGGCCCACACGCCGAAGGTGCCGCCGGTGGCGACGCGCTGACCCACGCTCAGGTTCTCGACGCCCTCACCGACCGCATCCACGACGCCGACGGCCTCGGTCCCGGCGCGCGCTGGAAGCTCGGGCTTGAAGCCGTAGGTGCCGCGCACGGTCCACAGGTCGTGGTTGTGGATGGGCGAGAGCAGCGTCCGCACGCGGACCTGTCCTGCGCCGGGCTCGGGGAGCGGAGCATCCTCGACGTGAAGGACCTCGGCGGGATCGCCGAAGGCGGAGTGCACGATGGCGCGCATGTTGTTCCTCTTTCTCGTGGGGTGAGGGAAGCGGGGGCATCGGGTGGATGTCCCCGGGGTCGTTGCGGTCAGGCGGCCAGGTTCGACTGCAGCAGCAGGCCGATCGTCGTCGCGATGACGGCGAGCAGCGGCAGCGTGCCCTGCGTGATCGCGGCGCGGGCCTTGGTGCGATCCGAGAGCAGCAGCACCAGGGCCGCCGCCAGCATCGAGCCGGTGCCGGTCAGCACGAGCGCCCCGCCCACAGCCGTCGCTCCCGCCGCGACGCCGACGATGCCGACGAAGACCGCGAGGGCGAGGAACAGGTTGTAGAAGCCCTGGTTGTACGCCATCGGCTTCGTCATCTGCACCTGCTCGTCGCTGCCCAGACCGAAAGTCTGACGGGTGCGGGGACGATCCCACGCGAACGATTCCATCCAGAAGATGTAGACGTGCAGCACGGCCGCGAGGCCCGCGAGCACGAGTCCGACGATGAGCATGGAATCCTCCTGTTATTGCAACGGTCGTTTCAATATATACTGCAATGGACGTTCTAGTAAAGGCGGTGGTCGGAATGGGTCGCACTCGCACCTTCGACGAAGACGCGGTCGTACGCGCGGCGCGCGACGTGTTCTGGCAGCACGGTTACGCCGAGGCATCCGTTCCGGACCTCGAGGCGGCCACCGGGCTCGGCCGCTCGAGCCTGTACCACTCGTTCGGCAGCAAGCGTGAGCTGTTCGACGCGGCGATCGAGAGCTACCTCGACGAGGTGATCCGGCCACGACTCGCCCCTCTCCTGGGACCCGACGTGAGCGCCGATGCGCTCGAGACCTACCTCACCGGTCTTGCCGCCGCACTGCAAGCCCCTCGGACACATCTGGCCGAACACGGCTGCCTCCTGATGAACACCGTGCGCGGCACCCTCGCCGACGACGAGCACGTCAAGCGGGCAGTCGGCCAGTACCGCAACGAATTGACGACGGCCTTCGCCGCCGGCGTCGCCGCCCGACGCCCCGATCTGGATGCGGAGGACCACGCCGTACTCACCCGCTCGTGCACCGCGCACGTGCTCTCGGCCATGGCCATCGTGCGCGCTCAGCCCGCCGCGGCGGCGGACCTCGTGGACAATGCCCGCATCCTGGTCGCGGGGTGGACACCGCGCTGACCGGGTGACCACCGTCCGCACCGCCACGGTGCCCGAACTCCTGCATAACCGGCCGGGCGGAGCCTGCGGCGGTGTCGACATACGGCTCTGCAGGAGTTGCGTCGCCGGGACGGGGCGGATGCGGCCCGCGCCCGCACGGCTCCTGCGACATCCGCGTGCGCGAACTCCTGCAGAACCGCCGCTTCACGGCCAGGCAGAGTACGGCACGACGGTTTTGCAGGAGTTGTGCTCGCGTCCGGGCGTAGCCTGCTCGCCGGGGACCGCGGGCTCACGCCCGCGAAACACCCACGAAACGCCGCCCTGGTTCACTGAGGGCTGTTCATGTGACCAACATCCCGAGGCAGCCGTGGACATCACGACCATCACGAGTTTCCGCCCGGCGCGAAGCCGGTCCGACCTGCGCCTGAACGAGGGCGAGGTCTTCATCGCCGGCGGCACCTGGCTCATGAGCGAGCCCCTGCCGGGCACGACGGGCTTCGTCGATCTCACGACCCTCGACTGGCCCGAGATCGAGCTCACCGACGACGGCCTGCGGGTCGGGGCGACCTGCACGATCGCCCGTTTCCTCGCCTGGTCCGAGGGGCGCGCGGCCGACCTGCCGCCGGTGCCCTCCGAGTGGACCGCCGCGCACCTGGTCGCGGATGCGGCGCACGCCCTCCTCGCCTCGTTCAAGATCTGGAACACCGCCACCGTCGGCGGCAACGTGTGCCGCTCGTTCGCCGCGGGCGCCATGATCTCGCTCGCCGCGGCCCTGGACGCGACGGCCGTCATCTGGACGGCGGACGGCGGCGAGCGCCGCATGCCCGTGGCCGAGGTGCCCACCGGCAACGGCACCAACGTGCTGGCCCGCGATGAAATCCTGCGCGCGCTCGAGTTCCCCGCATCCGCGCTGCGCTCCACCGTGCGCCTGCGCAAGATCGCCCTCGCCGAGCTGGGCCGCTCCGGGGCGGTGGTCACCGGCCGCGTCGACGAGGACGGCACGAGCGTGTTCACCCTCACCGCCGCGACCGCGGTCCCCACCGTGCTGCGCTTCGCCGAGCTTCCGGATGCGGCGACCCTCGCCGCATCCGTCGGTTCCGTGTCGGGGTACTACACCGATCCCCTCGGGTCTGCGGACTGGCGGCGCGGAGTGAGCATCGAGTTCGCGGAGCGGATCCGGGCCGAGCTGGAGGAGGCCGCATGAGGTTCGAGGTCAACGGCACCGGCGTCGAGGCCGAGCCTGCGCCCGGTCAGTGCCTGCGCACGCTTCTGCGCGAGCACGGACACACCGAGGTCAAGAAGGGGTGCGACGCCGGCGACTGCGGCGCGTGCTCGGTTCTGCTGGACGGCGAGCCCGTGCACTCCTGCATCATCCCGGCCGTGCGGGTGGAGGGCCGCTCGGTCACGACCGCCGCGGGCCTCGCCCCGGGCGAGGAGCTGCACCCCGTGCAGGAGGCGATCGCCGAGAACTTCGGGTTCCAGTGCGGATTCTGCACGCCCGGAATGAGCGTGACCGCATCCACCGTCTGCGAGCACGATCTCGACGACCTCGACCGCAAGATGAAGGGCAACCTGTGCCGCTGCACCGGGTATCGCCCCATCCGCGAGGCCATCCGCTCGTCGGTGCTGGGCCCCGTGCGCGAGACCGGACCCGCGCCCACCGGCGCCGTCGGGACCTCGCTCGTCCCGCCCGCCGCGCGCCGGATCGTGCAGGGGCTCGAGCCCTACACCTTCGATGAGCCCGTCGTCGGCACCCTCGTGCTGCGTGTGCTGTCGTCGCCGCACGCGCACGCCCGCATCCGCTCGATCGACACGACCGCCGCGCGCGCGATCGCGGGTGTCGTGGCCGTCTACACGCACGAGGACGTACCCGACGTCCTGTACTCGACCGGCCGGCACGAGCACCGCACGGACGACCCCGACGACACCCGCATGCTCGACTCGGTGGTGCGCCACGTGGGTCAGCGGGTCGCTGCCGTCGTGGCGGAGACGACTGCGGCGGCGGATGCGGCCTGCCGCGCCATCCGGGTGGACTACGAGGTGCTGCCCGCCGTCTTCGACCCGGAGGCCGCCCGCACCCCGGGTGCGCCGCTGCTGCATCCCGACCGCACGCCGCAGGACCGCGTCGAACACGCCGATCGCAACACGGTGCTCTCACTGCAGGAGAATCACGGCGGTGACGTCGAGGAAGCGCTGGCCGCGAGCGAGGTCACCGTCACGGGAACCTGGCAGACCGGTCGTGTGACGCACGCACAGCTCGAGACGCACGGCTCGATCGGGTGGATCGACGACGACGGGCGGCTCGTCATCCGCTCCAGCACCCAGGTGCCGTTCCTCGTGCGCGACGAGATCGCGCGGATCTTCGGTCGGGACCCCGCCGAGGTGCGGGTCTTCGCTGCGCGCGTCGGTGGCGGCTTCGGCGGCAAGCAGGAGATCTTCACGGAGGACCTCGTGGCCCTCGCGGTGCTCGACACCGGCCGCCCGGTCTCGTACGAGTTCTCGCGTACCGACGAGTTCCAGCGCGCCGCGTTGCGTCATCCGATGCGCGTCGCCGTGACGCTCGGCGCGACCCGCGACGGCGTGCTGACCGCGATGAAGCTCGACCTGCTGAGCGACACCGGCGCCTACGGCAACCACTCGCGGGGCGTGCTGTTCCACGCGTGCGCCGACGCGATGACGGTGTACCGCTCGCCGGTGCGTGACATCCATGCGGAGGTCGTCTACACGAACAACGTCCCCTCCGGCGCCTTCCGCGGCTACGGGCTCGGCCAGGTGATCCTGGGGGTCGAGTCGGCGATGGACGAGCTCGCCCTCACCCTCGGCATGGACCCGTTCGAGCTCCGGCGACGCAACGTCATCCGTCCGGGCGACGAGCTGCACGAACCCGACCTGCGCTGGGGCTCGTACGGCCTCGACCAGTGCCTGGATCTGGCAGAGACCGCGCTGCGGCGCGGCAACGGCGTCGAAGCGCCGGAAGGCTGGGCGGTCGGCGAGGGCATGGCGGTCGCGATGATCGCCACGATGGCCCCGTTCGGCCACATCTCCCACACCACCGCCACCCTGCGCCCCGACGGCACCTACGCACTGCGCGCCGGCACGAGCGAGTTCGGCAACGGCACCACGGTGGTGCTGCGCCAGATCGCCGCATCCGTCTTCGGCGTCGGCGTCGACCGGCTCGACCTCAAGACCGCTGACACGGACCTCGTCAGCCACGACACGGGCGCGTTCGCTTCGGCCGGTGTGACGGTGGCCGGCAAAGCGCTCTACGCGGCGTGCCTCGCCCTCGAGCAGCGGGTGCTGCATATCGCCCGCGAGCTCGTCCCGGATGCGGAACCCGAACTCACCCCCGACGGCGTGCGCGCCGGTGACCGGCTGCTCTCCTTCGCGGAGATCGTGACGGCCGCATCCGACGCGACGCCGGACGGCCTCACGGCCACGGGCGCGGAACTCGGCGAGGTGCGCTCTCTCGCGTTCAACGTGCACGCCGTACGCGTGGCCGTCGACCCCTCGACCGGCATCGTCCGCATCCTCCAGTCCATCCAGTCCGCGGATGCGGGCACGGTCCTCAACCCCGCGCAGTGCCGGGGCCAGGTCGAGGGCGGTGCGGCGCAGGGCATCGGCAGCGCGCTCTACGAAGAAGTGCTGATCGACGAGGACGGCCGCGTGGAGAACCCGGTGTTCCGCACCTACCGGGTGCCCCAGTTCGCCGACATCGTCGACACCGAGGTGTACTTCGCCGAAACCCGTGATGACCTCGGTCCGTTCGGCGCGAAGTCGATGAGCGAGTCGCCCTACAACCCGGTCGCCCCGGCGATCGGCAACGCCATCGCCCGCGCATTGGGCGTGCGCCCGTACCAGCAGCCGTTCACCCGCGAGCGCGTCTGGCGCCTCGCACAGCGGTGAGCAGCATCCCGCTTCGAGGACCCCGGAACGCGCGCCCGGCGCGCGGCATCCCTTGTTCGAGGGACCCGGAACGCTGTCCCACGCCCCGGAAGCACGACGATTCGCGTCCCTCGAACACTGTCGGGTGCTGATTCCCCCGGCTCAAGGGACCCGAAACGCGGCCCCGAGGCCCGAGACACGACGAATCGCGTCCGTCGAACACTCTCCGGTGCCGGGTGGTTTGTGGCCCGGCGGAGCCGGTGCGATCCTGGGTCGATGACGACCGACGCCCTGACCGCGCCGGATGCGGCGAGCCCCGCCGGCGCGGAGGCGTACATCGGCGTCTCGCTCGGCCGCCGCATCCGTGCCGCCCGCACGGCCAAGAAGCTGTCGATGCGGGCGCTGGCGGGCGCGGCGGAGATCAGTCAGCCCTTCCTGAGCCAGATCGAGGGCGGCCGGACGATGCCGTCGATCCTCACGCTCTTCAAGCTCGCGAAGGTGCTCGACATCTCCCCGTCGGAGCTGCTGCCGGCGAACGAGGAGCCGGAGCCGGTCCACGTCGTCCGCCGCGGCGAGGGCGAGCTCGTTCCCGTCTCCGAGAGCGACGACGGCGCCATCAGCCGGATCATCTCCTCGGCCGCCACCCGCGGTGCGACCGTGCAGGAGTACCGCATCGCTCGCGCGCCGTATGTGGGCGAGTGGTTCGAGTCCGACGGCGAGAACACGATCTACCTCGTCTCGGGGGCCCTCACGGTCGAGCTCGAGGACCGGGGGTCGTGGACGCTCGCCGCGGGCGACGCCCTCTCGCACCCCGGCGCACTGCGCAACCGCTGGCGCATCGACGGCGCGGAGCCCGCCGTGCTGCTGCTCGTGCACGTCGCCGAGCGCTGAGCGCCGCGCTTGAGGTCCTCACCCGCGCCCGCGCCGGCTCGCACCCCCTCCCCGGCTCGCAGTTCTGGAGTTCCGGCACTCGGCTCGGCCGAGAGGTAACGCGCGCGAAACGTGATTGGTATGTGTAATCAACGATAGGTACCTACGATCGGCAGCGTGCCTCCCACCGCGCGCCTCTTCCTGCCCGATGTCGTCGTCACGATGGATGACGAGCGCCGCGTCCTCACGGATGCGGGCGTCCTCGTCACCGGCGACACGATCACCGACATCGCGCCCCGCGCGGAGCTGATCGCCGCGCATCCCGACGCCGAGCGCATCGAGCTGCCCGACCGCCTGCTCATGCCGGGCCTGATCAACGCCCACCACCACTCCGGGATGCTGCGCGGCACCGCCGAGCACCTGCCGGTCTGGGAGTGGCTGCGACTGCACATCGACCCGATGCACCGCGTGCTCCGCCCCGACGAGGCCGAGGCCGCCGCGTGGCTCTGCTACGCCGAGGGGCTGCTGGCCGGCACCACGACCGTCGTCGACATGTGGCGCTACATGGACGGCGCAGCGCGCGCCGCATCCGTGCTCGGCAACCGGGTCGTGACGGTCAACTACGTCGGCGAGCACCCCGACTTCGACTACTTCGACACCCTCGACGACAACGAGCGGATGCTGGCGGAGTGGGCGGGCGCAGCCAACGGGCGCGTCATGCCCTGGGTCGGACTCGAGCACCCGTTCTACGCGGATGCGGCAGGTCAGCGCCGCGCGATCGCACTGGCCAACGCCTACGGCACCGGTCTCTACACGCACTGCAGCGAGTCGGAGATCGAGCTGGCCGATTTCGCCGCCCGCCACGGCGCCCGGCCGATGTTCGCGCTCGAGGAGCTCGGCTTCTTCGATGTGCCGCGCGCGATGATCGCCCACGCCGTGTGGCTGGATCAGGCCGAGGTCGAGCTCATCGCCGCGCGCGGCGTCGGCGTCTCGCACAACCCGGTCTCCAACATGAAGCTCGCCAGCGGAATGGCGCCCGTGGCCGAGATGCTCGCCGCGGGTGTCAACGTGGGACTCGGCACCGACGGCGAGAAGGAGAACAACAACCTCGACATGTTCGAGGAGATGAAGGTCGCCTCCCTGCTCGGCAAACTCCGCACGATGGATGCAGCCGCGATGGACTCGTGGCAGGTGCTGGGCATGGCGACCCGAGGCGGCGCGGCGGCGATCGGTCGCGGCGACGAGCTCGGCGCCCTGACGCCGGGCCGGAAGGCCGACTTCGTGGCCGTGCGCACCGACACTCCCCGCATGACCCCTTTCATGCCCGACGGTGCATATCCCAACATCCACCACAACCTCGTGCACGCGGTGCGCGGCTCCGACGTCGACATGACGGTCGTCGACGGCGCGATCGTGGTGCGGGACGGCCGCCTCGTGAACGCCGACCTCGGCGAACTGATCGACCGCGTGCGCGCCCTGGTTCCCGATCTCTTCGCCCGCCGCTCCGCCTGGATCGAGGCGCAGGGCGAGCTCGACGGACTGTTCCACTGAAAGGCCACGCCATGACCATCGCGCTCGATCACGGGCCGCTCCGCGAGCGGGTCGCCCGCTTCCTCGCCGACGATCCCGGACGCCTGCTCATCGGCGGACGCTGGGTCGCCGCATCCGACACGTTCGCCTCGCTCGACCCGGCGACCGGTGAGACACTCGCGGAGGTGGCTCGCGCCTCCGCCGCCGACGTCGATGCCGCCGTCCGCGCGGCGGCCGCCGCGCTGGAGGGCCCCGCCTGGGCGCGGATGCGGCCGGCCGACCGTTCGAAGCTGCTGTGGCGCATCGCCGACGTCATGGAGGAGCACCTCGACGATCTCGCCGAGCTCGAGACCCTCGACCAGGGCAAGAGCCTCGGTACGGCCCGCTTCGGCGAGGTCCCCGCCGCGATCTCGCAGTTCCGCTACTACGCGGGCTGGCCCACGAAGATCACGGGCGAGACGATCCCCACCTCGCTCACCCGCACCCCCGAGGGCAAGGACGTGTTCGCCTACACGCGGCGGGAACCCGTGGGCGTGGTCGCAGCGATCGTGCCGTGGAACTCGCCGCTCATCATGACGGCGATGAAGCTGGCCCCCGCTCTGGCCGCCGGCTGCACGATCGTGCTCAAGCCCGCCGAGAACACCTCGCTCAGCGCGCTCTATCTCGGTCGCCTCCTGCAGGAGGCGGGGCTGCCCGACGGCGTGGTCAACATCGTCACCGGCTACGGGCACGAGACGGGTCAGGCGCTCGTCGAGCACCGCGGCGTCGCGAAGATCGCCTTCACGGGTTCCACCGCGGTCGGCAAGAAACTGGTGGCGACCGCATCCGATCGCCTCGCCCGCCTCACGCTCGAGCTCGGCGGCAAGTCGCCGTCGATCATCCTGCCGGATGCGGATCTGTCCGCCGCCGTCGCGGGCGTCTCGCGCGGCATCTTCGACAACGGCGGCCAGGTGTGCGTCGCGAGCGCACGCATCTACGCGCACCGCGACGTGTACGACGACGTCGTCGCCGGCATGGCGGCCGCCGGCGACTCCCTGCGACTCGGTCACGGGCTCGCGCCCGGCACGGATCTCGGCCCCCTCGTGAGCGAGACGCAGGCCAGGCGCGTCGCCGCCTACGTCGACGAGGGTGCGGCCGACGGGGTCACCGTGGTCACCGGCGGCGAGCGTACCGGAAGCGCCGGCACCTTCTTCACGCCGACGGTGCTGACCGACGTCCCGCCGTACGCGCGACTCATGCGCGAGGAGATCTTCGGCCCCGTCGCCGTCGTGACCCCGTTCGACGATCTCGACGAGGTCGTCGGCTGGGCGAACGACAGCGACTACGGGCTCGCCGCGAGCATCTGGACCGAGGGCCTGAGCAACGCCCACCGTGTCGCCGCGCGCCTCGCGGCGGGGACCGTGTGGGTCAACTGCCACTCCTTCCTGGGTCCCGAGCTCCCCAAGGGCGGGCACAAGGAGTCCGGCTGGGGATACGAGAACGGAGCGCAGGGGTTGGAGAACTACCTCGAGACGAAGTCGGTGGTGATGGTCGTATGACAAGGATCGCGCTCGGGGTCTTCGAGATGATGAACCCCTCCAACGGGATGCCGACGTGGACGCATCCGCAGGGCCGCGGCGACGACTGGGACCGCCTCGACTACTGGATCGATCTGGCGCGCGAACTGGATGCGGCCGGCTTCGACTTCCTGTTCTTCGCCGACACCTACGGCTACGCGACGCTCGAGGGGCGGATGCCCGACGAGGTGGCGGCTCACGGCATCCAGTTCCCCGCGCTGGACCCGATGCTCGCCATCGCGACGCTCGCGCGGGCGACCGAGCGCCTGGGTTTCGTCGTCACCTCGCCCACGACCGTGGAGAAGCCCTACGGGACAGCCCGCCGCTTCGCGACGCTCGACCGCTTCACCGACGGACGCATCGGCTGGAACGTCGTGACCGGCAGCTCGCAGGCCACGACGGACCAGTTGTTCGGGGTGACCGAGACGCTCGACCACGACCAGCGCTACGACGCCGCCGACGAGTTCCTCGACACGTGCCTGCGTCTGTGGGAGCACAGCTGGGACGACGACGCCGAGCTGCGCGACCGCGCGCGGGGCGTGTACGCCGACCCGGCGAAGCTGCACCGCGTGGAGGTCGCGGGCACGTACCAGCGCGCCGCCGGGATCTTCGCGGTGCCGCCCACCCCGCAGCGCACACCGGTGCTCTTCCAGGCCGGCACCTCGGATCGCGGCCGTGCCTACGCCGCCCGCAACGCCGAGGCCGTGTTCATCCAGGGCCAGTCGATCGCCGCCGCCAAGGCGCACGTCGACGACATCCGGGCGCAGGCCGTGACCCACGGGCGCGACCCGCACGACATCGCCGTGATCTCGGGCATGACCGTGACGGTGGCCGCGACCGAGGCCGAGGCACGCGCCCTGCGGGACGAGTACGAAGCCGTGCTGCAGCGCGCGGATGCGGCGGTCATGTTCGCCGGGATCACCGGACTCGACCTCACCGGCATCGATCCCGACACCAGGGTCGTGGACCTGCGCACCGATCTCGGCCAGACCCTCATCCAGCGCTATGCACGTCAGAACGCCGAGATGCGGGTGGGCGAGATCCTCGACCAGTTCCGTACCAAGGCCATCCGAGGGTTCCAGATCACCGGGTCCCCCGAGCAGGTCGCCGACGAGATCGAAGCGATCGTCGACGGCTCCGGACTCGACGGTCTCATGCTGGAGCCGACGTTCGGGGGCCCCGCCGCCTACCGCGCGTTCATCGACCTCGTGGTGCCCGTGCTGGCCGAGCGGGGCAGGGTCAGCCCGCCCGCCGGCGCCACGCTGCGCGAGCACTTCGGCGGCGGCCCCCGCCTCGCCGCCACGCACCGCGCGCATCGGCTCGCGGCGCGCGAAGCCGCATCCGTTCCGTCCTGATCCACACTCGTCCCGGGGTTCGGGGCGCGGTTCCTGCTTCGGGGCGCGACATGTCCGCCCCAAAGCACGAAGAGCGCGCCAAACCCGGAAGAGACTGCGCCCACCCGCAAGAAAGAGAGAGCACATGAGAGCCGACGCCGTCGAGGCGGTGATCCGCGGGCTCAAGCGAGCCGGCGTCTCCGTCGCCACGTACCTGCCCGACTCGCTGCTGAAGGAGCTGTACCCGGCTCTGGACGCGGACCCCGACATCCGCACCATCCCGGTCACCAACGAGGGCGAGGGCGCCGCGATCGCCGGCGGCGTGTTCCTCTCGGGCAAGCGCGCCGTGCTGGTCATGGAGAACTCGGGGCTCCGCGCCGCGACCGAACACCTCGCCCGCATGGGACTCGGCGCCGGCATCCCCGTCGTCATGATCATGAGCTACCGGGGCGAGATGGGCGAGAACAACTGGTGGGCCATCCCGCACGGCATCACGATGGAGCCGCTGCTGCAGGCACTGCGCACGCCGTACACGATCGTCCGCGACGTCGACCAGCTCGAGACGGCGATCGTCCGCGCCTACGACACCGCCTATGCGTCGTACTACCACGCCGCCATCGTCCTCGGAGGGGATCTGGTCCGATGAGCTACTCCCGATTCGAAGCCATGAAGCTGCTCGCCGCGCGTCTCGCGGACGAGCTGGTCGTCCTCTCCCTCGGCGGCGCCGTCGACGAGTGGTACAACGCCGCCCCGCACATGCGCGAGGCGAGCCTGTTCCAGCAGCAGCTCGGATGCGTGACGCCGGAGGCGTTCGGTCTCGCCGTGGGTCTGCCGCACCGCCGCATCGTCTCGCTCGACACCGACGGCGGCCTGCTGTTCAACCTCGGCATCCTCGCGACCCTCGGCAACGAGCGCCCGGAGAACCTGTTCATCGTCGTGTGGGACAACGAGCAGTACCAGTCGATCGGGGGTCCGGCCACGCACACGGCGAAGGGTCACGTCGACCTTGCCGCGATCGCCCGCGGCGCCGGTGTCGAGAAGGCGTTCACCGCCGAGACGCTCGAAGAGTTCGACGCGCACTGCGCGGCGGGACTCGCCGCATCCGAGCCGTACATCGTCGTCGCGAAGACCGACGGGATCCTCGAGCCCGGGATCAAGCGCAAGCACTCCGACGGACGCGAGGACAAGTACATCTTCGTGCGCCACGTCGAGGCCACGGAGGGCATCAGCATCATGGGTCCGAGCGAGCACAACTGATGCCGCTCGTTCGCACCCCCGCCGCCGGCTACGACGAGATCGTGGTCGGCGGCGGGGCGGCCGGATGCGTGCTGGCTGCGCGCCTGTCCGAGGATCCCGCGGCCCGCGTGCTCCTCATCGAAGCGGGGGGCGACCACCGCGGTGTGCGCGAGATCCTCGAGGCCGCGCACTGGGACGCCCTCATCGGCGGCGAGTACGACCACGGCTATCGGTCGACGCCCACGCCGCACGTTCTCGGACGTGCGCTCGCGATGCCGCGCGGCAAGGTGCTCGGAGGGTCATCCTCGACCAATGCCATGCTGTGGTACCGCGGCAACCGTGCGGACTACGACGCGTGGGCGGATGCGGGCGCCACCGGCTGGGGCTACGACGATCTGCTGCCGTACTTCCGCCGGTCCGAGGCCCGCGCGGGCGGCGACCCCGCCTACCGCGGGCTCGCGGGGCCGATGCGGGTCGGACCCCTCGCGCACGTGCACCCGATCGCGCACGCGCTCATCGCCGCCTCCGCCGAACGCGGCCTGCCCGTGATCGACGACGCGAATGCGGCGTCCAACGAGGGCGCGACCTACCCGGACTACAACGCGATCGAGGGGGACGACGGATCCTTCGAGCGCTGGAGCACGGCGCGCGGCTACCTCGAACCCGCGCTCGGGCGAGCGAATCTCGACGTGCTCGTCGACAGCCGGGTGCACGGGCTCGTGCTGACCGGAGACCGTGTCACCGGCGTGCGGCACACGGTCGGCCGGGTGGCCGTGGAGACCAGCGCCGCGCGCATCGTGCTGGCGGCCGGGGCGCTCGACACCCCGCGGCTCCTGCAGCTGTCGGGCATCGGCGACGCCGGCCGGCTCGCCGCATCCGGCATCCGCGCGGCGCACCATCTGCCGGGGGTCGGCGAGAACTTCCAGGACCACCCGCTGATCCTGGGCATGAACTTCCGCGCCCGGCACGACCTCGGTCCCGTGATCGGCAACGGGGGCGGTGCGATGCTCAATTGGCGCAGCTCCTACGCCGAGACCGGCCCCGACCTCCACACCGTCGTCGCGCACGGTTCCCGCGGCGACGACGTGCTGCACGCGCGGCACGACCTCTCCGGGAACCGCGTCTTCGCCCTGGTCCCCGGTCTGTACCGCTCACGCAGCGTGGGCTGGGTGCGGGTGCGCTCCGCGGATCCGGATGCGGCCGCCGACATCCATCCGAACTACCTCGCCGATCCGACGGACCTCGCCGCGATGGTCGAAGCGCTCGACGCCGTGCAGGATCTCGTCGCCGCATCCGCCTACGCCGACATCGCGGAGGGCCCGCTCACGCCGGCCGCGGGACTCGCGCACGCGGACAAGGTGCGATTCGTGCGCGAGAACATCGGCACGTTCTTCCACTGCTCGGGCACCGCGCGCATCGGCACGGACGAGCTCGCGGTCGTCGATCCCGCGCTGCGGGTGAGGGGCCTCGAGGGACTCTGGGTGGCGGACGCGTCGGTGATGCCCTCGATCCCCACGTGCAACACGCAGGCCCCGACGGTGGCGATCGCCGAGCGCGGCGCCGAGCTCGTCGCCGCCGCTCGCTGACCTCCCGCCCGCCCGCGCCCGCTCCGGCCACCGCTCCGGCTCCGGCTCGGCTCCGCTCCGGCTGCGGCTCGGCTCCGCTCCGGCTGCGGCTCGGCTCCGGGCTTCTTCGCCTGAGTTCTGTTCGAGAGACCCGAAACGCCCACCGCACGCCCCCGGCGCAACAACACGGGTCCTCCGAACACGGGATGCGGCGACCGACCGGATGCGGCGACGCACGTGCGCGATCCGCCCCGAGGAGGCGCGATACGCCCGGAGGATGCGCGATACGCCCGGTCCGCAACGCGCACACCCCGCCGGCGCGCCCGTGCGTGCCCTATGGTCTGAGCCAGAGCACCCATCGTGGGCGCCTCGAAGGGGGAACGATCATGGACAACACCGCCCGCCCGACGACCGTCACGGCATCCTTCTGGCTCTGGATAGCGAGCGTCGTCCTCTCGGCGATCTCGATCCTCACGTCGCTCGCGAACGGGAGCTACGCCTTCGTCGACGTCGGTGACAACCCGCAGGTCGCCGCCGCCGTGGGCCCTGCCGCGACGATCATCGGCCTCGCCGTCGGGGCGGCGCTGCGCATCCTGTTCGCCGTCTACATGCTGCGCGGACGCAACTGGGCGCGCATCGTGCTGCTCATCCTGGCGATCATCGCGGTGCTGGCGGGGCTACCGGCCTTCGCCGCGGCCAACATCGTGGACATCCTCATCGTCGTCGTGGTCCTCGCCGCGGCCGTGCTGATGTACCTGCCGACGTCGAACCCGTACTTCCGCCGTCGTCCCGCGGCCGCCTGACCGCGGTAAGCCTTGTTCAAGGGACCCGAAACGCGGCCAAACCACGGAAAAGAGAGCGACACGCGTCCCTCGAACCGAATGGGACCGGGAGTCAGGGCTCGAGGAGGGCGTCGAGGGCGATGAAGGCGCCCTCGAACTCACCGCGCAGGCGCGCCTTCGTGGCCGCGTCCGCGAACGAGATGTCGATGCCGGCGAGGGCGATCCGCTTCGCCGCGGCGGCGTCGACACCCAACGCCACGAGTCCCTCGCGGTACTCCTTGCCGATGTCGGTGCGGAAGAACATCGCATCGTCCGTCGACACGCTGATCGTGAGACCCGCGTCGATCATGGCGCGCAGTCGGTGCCCCTCGTCCAGCGTCCATCCCGAGCAGATGGTCGTCGAGACGGGGGTCGTCGCGAAGCCGATACCGCGCTCGAGCGCGAGCGCCACCACCGCAGGATCGTCGACGATGCGGTAGCCGTGATCCAGACGGTCGCACCCCAGCACCTCGATCGCCTCGCGCACCGCATCCGGGGTCGCCGTCGGCGTCTCCCCCACGTGCGCCGTCAGCTTCAGCCCGGCGGATGCGGCGAGCCGATACGCGGCGGCGAAGCGGGTGGGATCCTCGGTGTTCTCCGGGGTCAGGTCGTCCTGGCCGATGCCCACGACCTCCGGAATGCCGTGCTCGATGACCTCGCGCACCATCGCGACCGCGGACTCGGGGCTGTCGCGACGGTTGATCGCGGCCACGATGCGGAACCCGACACCGAAGTCGGCCTCGGCACGGCGCAGGCCCGCGATGATCGGGTCCATCACGTCCCGGTAGCCGATCCCGCGGGCGGCGAAGTACTGCGGGTTCACGTAGTACTCGCGGTAGCGGAGGTTGCCCTCGGCGACGGCGGCCCGCACGCCCTCCCAGGCGACGCGCTCGAAGTCCGCCGGCTCGCGCAGCACGTCGTGCGCGGCGCGGAAGGCGACGAGGAACTCGGGCAGGTCGGCGAAGTCGAAGAGCGTCTCGGGGTCGTCGCCCCACAGCTCCACGCCGTAGCGCGCGGCCAGTTCGATGAAGGTCTTCGCCGTCATGGTCGAGGCGAAGTGGCAGTGCAGTTCGGTCTTGGGCAGCAGCTGCAGGTAGTCGGCGTATGAGATCACGGCGTTCCTCCGGGTGTGCGGGGCCTGAGAACGCCCGCGCTCTTGACGACGAGAAGCCGGTACGGCTCCCCGTCCAGCGACCACCAGCGGTGCACGACGCCCCCGGGGAAGTGCACCGAGTCGCCGGCGGTCAGATCGTGCGCCTCGCCGTCGAGTTCGATCCGGATGCCGCCGGCCACCACGTAGAGGAACTCCTCCTCCTCGTGGGTGAAGCTCTCACCGGGCACGAGGGCGTCGGCTGCGACCTCTACCGGGTGGAAGGCGCGCGCATCGTGCGCCAGCATCCGCGCGGTGCCGGATGCGAAACCCTCGGGCACCGCGCCGGATCCGGCGCGCTGGATCTCGATCGCGGATGCGGCCTCGCGCGGCTCGTCGGAGGCGGCGATGAGCTCGATCGGACTCGTCTCCAGCGCCACGGCGATGCGCCGCAGCGACGCCAGGCTCGGCTGGGCGAGCCCGCGCTCCAGCTGGCTCAGGAACGGATGCGACAGCTCGGTGGCCGCGGCCAGGCGCACGAGGGTCAGTCCGCGCGCCTGCCGCAGTTCGCGGATGCGGGCGCCCAGACGCTGGCCGGCCGCATCCTCGTCCGCGGCGATCGTGGCGACAGGGTCGGTCATGGTCCGAGGTTATGCGGCGGGCATCGCGACACCGTGGCGCGCGGCATAGTCGGCGATGGCCGCGAGGTAGCCGGAGCGGCGGGACGGTGTCAGCCACGAGGCTTCGAACGAGTTGATCGCGAACTGCACCAGATCGGTCTCGGTCAGCCCCGCCTGCTCGGCGAGCGCGACGTACGTGTCGCCGACGTACGCACCGAAGTACGCCGGGTCGTCGGAGTTCAGCGTGACCTTTGCGCCCTGCCGGAGCAGCCCCACGATCTCGTCCGCCTTCATCTGCTCGGTCACGAAGGAGTTCGACACCGGGCACGTCGTGAAACCGAGCCCGCGCTCGATGGCGAGGGCGACGAGCGCCGGGTCTTCGACGATGTTGGTGCCATGGTCGATGCGGTCGACCTGGATCGTATCGAGCACGGTTCGGATGTTGTCGATGGAGCCGGGCTGGTCGATGTCGCAGTGCATCGTGAGCAGGAAGCCCTCGGCGCGCGCCCGGGCGAAGACCTCGGCGAACTTCTCCGGGGGGTTGCCGCGTTCGTCGGAGTCCAGGCCGATTCCGAGGATCCACTGCTTGTAGGGCAGCGCCTCCATGAGCGTCGCGTAGGCGAACTCGGCGGAGTAGTCGCGCAGGAAGCACATGATGAGCTCGGCCGAGATGCCGAGTTCGCGTTCCGCGCGCACCACGGCGCGGCGGTACCCGCCGATCACGTCGGCGAACGGCACTCCGCGACCGGTGTGCGCCTGCGGGTCGAAGAACATCTCGACGTGCACGACGCCCTGCGCCGCCGCCCGCTGGAGGTAGGCCCAGGCGAGGTCGTGGAAGTCGTCGGCCGTGACCAGCACCCGCATCGCCGGGTAGTACACCGCGAGGAAGCTCGTGAGGTCGGTGAAGTCGTAGGTGGCCTTGACCTCCTCGACGGTCTTCTCGGCGAGCTCGATGCCGTTGCGCTCGGCGAGCGCGAACTTGAGGTCGGGCTCGAGAGTGCCCTCGAGGTGCAGGTGGAGCTCTGCCTTGGGCAGGCCGTGCGCGAACGCGGTGAGATCGGTCATACCGAAGATCTTCCTGGAATCGGCGGATGCGGCGCGAGTCGCCGCGAGGGTCAGACGCCCTTCTGCGAGTGCATGCCCATGCGTGCGAGGACGACGTCCTCCACGATCTGGATCACGTTGTACAGAATGAGCGAGACGGCGGTGACCAGCACGACCGAGGTCCACAGGGCGCTGAACTGCGCCTGCGGGATGTAGCCGGCGATCGAGCCGCCGATGCCGCCGCCGACGGCGAGCCACTCGGCGAGCAGCGCGCCGGTGATCGCACCGGGCACGGAGATGCGCACGGCGGCGAAGAACGCCGGCAGCGAGGAGGGCATCGCGACCTTGCGCAACTTCGCCCATGACCCGCCGCCGTACACCTCGACGAGGTCGTTCATCTGCGCGGAGGCCGACTTCAGGCCGAACGAGATGTTCACGAGCGCGGGGAAGAGCACCACGATGCCGCCGATGACGGCGACGGTCGCGATGTCGCGGCCGAAGATCATGATGATCACCGGCGCCATCGCGATCAGCGGCACCGAGCGCAGCAGCATCGCGACGGGCATGAGGGCGTGCTCGGCCCCCTTGCTCAGCTGGAAGAGCGAGGCGCCGAGGATGGCGACCACGAGACCGGAGACGAAACCGATGACCGAGTGACCGAGGGTGACGGCCAGGTTGCCGAACATGAGCTCGCGGTTGGCCTCGGCGGCCGGCACCGTGAACAGGTAATTCCAGACATCCACCGGGCCCTTGGCGATGAGCGGCGAGATGTTGAAGACGGCGAGCACGCCGACCCACAGTGCGAGCACGCCCACGAGCGTGCCGATGAAGGTCACCATGCCCCAGGCGAACGCCTTCAGCGCGCCGGAGGCGGCCTGCTTGCGCACCGTCACCTCGAGGTCGGCGTTCGCTGCGGAACCGGGGCCCGCGACCGGCGGCTGGGCAGTCATCATGGTGGTCACTTCTGGGCTCCCTTCGACCAGGGCGCGATGAGTCGGGCGATGAAGCCCACCAGCACGTAGCCGGCGAGCGCGACCGCGCCCGAGGCGAGGGCCAGGGCCCAGACGAGCGGCGCGTTGGAGTTCTGCTGCGCGAGGATCATCGCGAGCCCGACTCCGGCCTCGATCTTTCCGAAGAACTCACCGAGCACAGCGCCGAGGAAGGCCGCGGGCACCGCGATCTGCAGCGCGTTGAGGATGGCGGGAAGCGCCGCGATGAGGCGCACTTTGCGCAGCTGGGTGAGCTTGCTGCCGCCGTAGACCGTGACGAGGTCGAGGCTGGACTTGTCGGCGGACTTGAGGCCGAGCAGAGCACCCACGACGGTCGTGAAGAAGACCGAAAGGGCGGCGAGGAAGACCGCGGTGCCGCTGGGCGCGCCGCGCGGCGGTGCGCCGAACAGCACGACCGCCAGCATTCCGATCGCGACGATCGGTACGCAGTAGGTGAGGATCGCGATCTGCATCGCGACGCCCTCCAGGCGCGGCACGAGCAGCACGAGGAACGCGAGGGCCAGGGCCAGTCCGTTGCCCCACAGGTAGCCGATGCCGCTCTCGACGAGGGTCACCGAGAAGTTGCGCCAGTAGTAGTCCCAGCCCGTATCGATATAGCTGGCGATGACCTCCAGCGGGCTCGGGATGACGTGCGCCCCCGAGGGCGCGATGAAGATCGCGGAGATGATCCACCAGGCGGCGATGAGTCCGATGCCGCCGATCACTCCGGTGACCCACGCGGGAAGACGGATGTCCTCCCACTGGATGGTGCGCGCCTTGGCTGTGTCAGTGGTCATCGGCGGCAGCGCCTCCGGCGCCGAAGAGCAGTTCGGATGCCTGGTCCACGTAGGAGTGGAACTCCGGGCTGCGCATCATCTCGGGCATGCGCGGGCGGGGAAGGTCGATGGTCATGACCTCCTTGATACGGCCGGGGCGCGGGCTCATGACCGCGACCTGGTCGGAGAGGAAGATCGCCTCGGAGATGCCGTGCGTCACGAGCAGGGTCGTGGCGGGCTTCTCCGTCCAGATCCGCAGCAGCTCCAGGTTGAGCTTCTGGCGGGTCATGTCGTCGAGGGCGCCGAACGGCTCGTCGAACAGCAGCACCTCGGGTCGCATGATGAGCGAGCGCGCGATCGACACGCGCTGCCGCATCCCGCCCGACAGCTGCGCCGGTTTGGCCTTCTCGAAGCCGCGCAGACCCACCAGGGCGATCATCTCGTCGATGTAGGCCTTATCGGCGCTCTTACCCGCGATCTCGAACGGCAGCCGGATGTTGGCGTAGACACTGCGCCAGGGCAGCAGTGCCGAATCCTGGAAGGCGATGCCGAGTTTGTTCTCGCGACGCATCTCCTTCGGGCTCTTGCCGTCGACGCGGGTCGTGCCGCTCGTGGGCTGCTCGAGGCCGGCGAGGATGCGCAGGATGGTGGACTTGCCGCATCCCGACGGTCCGAGCAGCGACAGGAACGTGCCCTGGTCGGTGTGGAGGTTCGCGTCCTGCAGGGCGACCACCGACTTCCGACCGGTGGTGAAGACCTTGTTCAGGCCGGTGATCTGAAGGCCGGTGCCGAGTGCGGCATCGGTCGCACCGGTCTCGACGACTGTGTGGGTCACGTCGATGGCTGCTTTCGGTCAGGGTCGGTGATCGCACCGACCGGGAGGGGGTGAGGGCGCCCACGGCGGGGCGCCCTCACGGTGTCAACCTGCGTACTTCACCAGGTCGGGGTTCTCGCTGTAGAGCTCCTCGAGCAGCGAGGTGTCGAACAGCTGGTCGGCGGTGACGTCGATGCCGGCCTCGCCGAGGCTCTTGACGGTGGCCTCCTTGAGGTCGTCCGAGATCGAGAAGAGACCGTTGGTCTCGGTCTCGTCCGAGACGACGAGGTCGCTGAGCTGGGCGACGGCGCCCGCCTCGGAGTTCTTCGGGTCGAGGTTGAGGTCCTTGCCGTAGTCGTCGTACGCGAGGCTCGCGCAGCCGGCGGGGTCGGCGACGGCGGCGGTCCAGCCCTGGATCTCGGCCTTCAGGAACGCCTTGACGGTGTCCGGGTGGTTCTTGATCATGTCGTCGGTCGTGACCAGCGTCTCGGCCGGGAACGGCAGACCGTTGTCCGCGAAGGGCAGGTTGACGGTGTCGTGGCCCTCGTTCTGGACGATGATCGCCTCGTTGGTCAGGTAGGCGATGAAGCCGTCGACCTCACCGTTGATGAGGGGCGCCGGGTCGTACTGCACGGGCACGATCGTCAGGTCGCTGGCGCTCATGCCGTTGGCGGCGAGGAACGCGTTGAACAGCGCGGTGTTGGAGTCCTGCACACCGATGCGCTTGCCCTTGAGGTCGGCGACCGTGGCGATGTTGCCGCCGTCCTTCAGCGAGAGGACCGTGAAGGGGTTCTTCTGGTAGGTGGTGCCGATGATCTTCAGCGGCGCGCCCTCGCTCGCCACGACCGAACCGGTCGAGACGGCGTCGCTCATCGCGAAGTCGGCGGTGCCGGAGATGAGCTCCGAGGCTCCGGTGGACGGACCGGGGACCAGTTCGACCGAGCTGAAGCCCGCGTCGGTGTAGTAGCCCTTCGAGTCGGCGAAGAACTCGCCGCAGAACTCCTCGTTCTTGATCCAGCTGAGCTGGACCGTGATGTCGCCGGGGCCGGCGGCGTCGCCTCCGGAGGAGGACGAGGATGCGGGGTCGCTGGATCCGGCACACGCGCTGAGCGCGAGAGCGGAGAGAGCAACGGCGGCGATGGACACGGCGACGCGCGTGCGGCGTGCGGTGAAGCGGGACATAAGCTGTCTCCCGGTTTGTCGGGTGGTGCACTTCGGGTGGTTGGGATGCCGGCGCCTCCCGTGCTCGGGTTCATCCCGGCGGCAGCGGTCTGCGTGACGAGTCCGACGCTAAGCGATGTAGATTTCACGAACACTGGCGGTCGTGTTTCCGCACCGTTACACCTGACCTATCCACAGGTCGGAGTCAAGAGACTCATGGGCCCACGCGTGGACCGATAGCCTGGCGGCCGTTCACCACAGCGAACACGTCCCCTTCAGCCTCCTCCGACGGCACAGCCGTCCGAGCGCGCCCGAAAGCGAGTGCCCCATGCGTACCTCCCGCCTCCTTACCGCTACCGCCGTCATGGGGGCCGCCCTCTTCCTCGGCGGCTGTTTCCAGATCAGCGACCTCGGGGGCGGCCCCGAGGCGGTGCGCGACTCCGACACGGGCGAGATCACCGACGCCGGCAAGGCCGACGTCTTCACCCTCTCCGTGGGCGACTGCATGAACAACACCTCCAGCGAGGAGGTCACCGACGTCCCGGTCGTGCCCTGCAGCGACCCGCACGACACCGAGGTCTACTACGAGTTCTCGCTGCCGGACGGCGAGTACCCCGGCAAGGACGAGGTGTACTCCGCTGCCGAGCAGGGCTGCTACACCGAGTTCTCCAACTTCGTCGGTATCGCCTACGAGGAGTCGACCCTCGAGTTCTCGTACTTCGCGCCCACCCAGCAGAGCTGGGACCAGGGCGACGACCGTCTGGTCTCCTGCCTCGTCGTCGACACGGCCGAGCAGGTCACCGGCACGCTTGCGGGCGCGGCGCGCTGACGGATCGCACACGAAGGGGGCCGGGTCATCCCGGCCCCCTTCGACGTTCACGGTGTCAGGCGGGGTGGCGCCCCAGGCGCTCGGCAACGCGGGGCAGGTCCTCGTGCACGCGGATGGTCGCCTCCGGCGCGAGCGGGTTCGTCGAGACACCCTCCTCGCTGACGAGACGGCCGCCCACGTAGACCCGCTTGAGGTTGCGGGGCGTCATCGACAGCACGTAACTGCGGACGGGGTGCCAGAGCGGACCCACATCGGGCTTGCGCGGGTCGACCACGACGAAGTCGGCGAACTTACCGACCTCGAGGCTGCCCACGCGGTCGTCGACACCCAGGATCGCAGCTCCCCCCAGGGTGTGCAGGCGCAGGACACGCTCCGGCATCATCGACAGCGGGTCCTTCGTGCGGGCGCGCTGCATGAAGATGCCCGCGCGCATGTTCTGCCACGGGTCGGAGACGTCGGTGCAGGCCTGGTCGTCGAGGCCCATCCCCACCTTCATCCCCATCGCCATCATCTCCGGCACGAGGGCCACCCCTGACGCGAGGCGCCCGTTGGATGCGGGCTGCCACGACATGGAGGCGCCGCCGGCGGCGGTCTGCTCGATGATCTCGGGCGTGGTCTGGATGAAATGCCCGAACATCATGCCCGGGCCGAGGGCTCCCGCATCCCGGTACATCGCGAACTTCGACTGCTGCAGCGGCACGGCCTCGGGGGACTCGAGGAAGTGGGCCTGGTTGGTCACCCCGAAGCGGCGCATCGCCTCCACCTCGACCTCGGCCGCATCCGGCCGCGGCGACCACTGCACCTGGCCCATGATCGACGCGCCCAGCGCGAATGCCGGGTCCATCGCGCGGGAGTGCGCGACTTCTGCGGCGAACCGGTCGAAGATCTCGTCGTCGCTGCCCACCGTCGCGTCCATGCCGATCGCATCGACGAAGCGGATGCCGGCGTCGAGGCAGCCGTCGGCCTGGCGCGTGTGATACTCGAGAGGGCGCATCGCGGCGTTGCCGACGCGCTTGCCGTCGACCATCGATTCCCACGCCTGCAGCGGGTCGGTGAAGTTGTAGGCGGTGGTGACGCCGTTGCCGAGGAAGTCGAGGGCGCCGTGCAGGGTCGACCAGTAGATGTCCTCCGGCGTCGCTGCGGAGGTCATGCCGAGCATCGAGTCGCACCATCCGTAGAGCGTCTCGCCCACGCCCAGACCGCGCAGCCCGCTCGTGAACAGGTGCGAGTGGCTCGACACGAACCCGGGGGCGACGAATGCGCCGTCGACGTCGAGGACCTCGTCGGCGGTGACCGTGGGAACGCCCGACCCGAGGGCGGCGATCCGTCCGTCCTCGACGAGCATCCAACCGTCCTCGATGTAGCCGGCGTCCTCGGTGCCGGCGGGCACGGTGATGAGGCGGGCGTGCGTGATCAGCAGGCTCATGGGGCTCCAGTTCGGTTCGGGGCGGACGACACGGATGTTGGTGACGCTAACACTGCGATGTTTCGCGCACATGGCGCCCCGCACCGCGCCGCCCCGCATCCGGCGGGGATGCGGGGCGGCGCCATGGATGACTCAGCCGGCGTACGCGATGAGGTCAGGGTTCTCCTGGTAGACCTCGTCGAGGAGGCTCATGTCGAACAGGTCGGACGCCTCCAGCGTGATGCCGGCGCCGGCGAGGCTGGCGATCGTCTGCTTCTGCAGGGCGTCAGAGATGGTGAACAGGCCGTTCTCGGCGGTCTCGTCCGTGGTGATGAGCGCGTTGGTGGCCAGCAGACCGGCGATCGTCTTGGCGGGATCGAGGTTCAGGTCGGTGCCGTAGACGTCCTTCGCGAGACGCGCGCCCTCGTCGGGGTCGGCGAGTGCATCGGTCCACCCGCGGATCTCGGCCACGAGGAAGGCCTTCAGCATCTCGCGGCGGTTCTTGAGGGTGTCGTCGGTCACCGAGAACGTCTCCGCCACGAACGGCAGGCCGTTCTCGGCGAGCGGCAGGTTGGCCGTCGTGAACCCGGCCATCTCCACCGTGATGGCCTCGTTCGTGAGGTAGGCAGTGAAGCCGTCGACCTCGCCGTTGGTCAGCGGCGCCGGGTCGTACTGCACGGGGACGATGTCGACCTGGGAGGCGTCGATGTCGTTCGCGGCGAGCAGCGCCGAGAAGAGCGCCCGGTTGGAGTCCTGCACGCCGATGCGCTTGCCGATCATGTCGGCGGGCTTCAGGATGTTGCCGCCGTCGGCCAGCGACAGGATGGTGAAGGGATTCTTCTGCAGCGTCGCGCCGATGATCTTGATGGGCGCACCCTCGGTGGCCACCGCCGTGCCGGCCGACACGGCGTCGTTGATCGCGATGTCGGTCGTGCCGCTGAGCAGCTCCGCGACACCGGTCGAGGGGCCGGGGATCAGCTGCACCTTCCCGAGGCCGGCCTGTTCGTAGTAGCCCTTCGCGTCGGCGAAATACTCACCGGCGAACTCCTCGTTGAGGATCCAGCTGAGCTGAAGGGTGACGTCGCCCAGGCCGGCTCCGTCGGACGATCCGGATGCGGCCGGCTCCCCCGACCCGCCGGCGCAGGCGGTGAGGGCGGCGGCCGAGACGACGAGGCCTGCGAGGGCGACTCCCAGGCGGGTTCGGTGGCTGCGTGACATGGGTGCTCCTGGTGATGGATGAGGTGGGTCAGGGGGTCTTCACGGGCGGCGCCGCGAGCTGGGCGACCATGCGGTCGGCGCGCTGGCGCAGGTCGCGCTTGCTGTCCGCATCGAGCCAGCTCGCCTCGATCGCGTTGTCGGTGAAGGAGGCGAGGGTGTCGAGGCCGTAGCCGAGCGCGTGAGCGAGGGCGCGGTAGTCGTGGGTGGGGTCGGTGCCGAACATCGGCGGGTCGTCGGAGTCGATGGTCACGAGCAGCCCCGCATCCACCATCTGCTTGATGCGGAGGTGACTGCCGTCGCCGCTGCCGGAGTAGCGGCCGATGTCGCTGGAGACGGGGGTGCAGGTGAAGGGGATGCGCTCCTCGACGCAGCGGCGCGTGATGTCGGGGTCGTCGACGACGTGGTAGCCGTGGTCGACGCGGCTGCACCCGAGCAAGTCGAGGATGGTCTCGATGTTGTGCGGCGGCCCCGATTCGGAATGCGCGGTGCGCTGCAGACCGGCCTCGCCGGCGAGCCGGAAGGCCTTCCAGAACTTCTCGGGCGGTCCGATCATCTCCGAGTAGTCGAGCCCGATCCCGATGACCTCGTCGTACGGGTTGGCGATCATCGTCTCGACCAGCTCGGTGGCGGCGCGCGGGGTGTCGTTACGGTTGAGGCCGACGATGAGGTTGCTGCGGATGCCGGTGTCGGTCTCGGCGTCGCGCATCCCGGCGCGGACGCCGTCGATGATCGTGCGGTAGCCGATGCCGGGGTGGCCGGGAGGGCTGAGGAAGATCTCGCGGTAGAGCACGTTGTGCGCGGCGCCTCCCGCGGTCAGCGACTCGTAGGTGACGCGATGGAAGTCGTCGACGTCGCGGATGACGGAGCCCGCCACATCCAGCACGCGGAGGAACTCGTCGAGATCCTCGTAACTGGCGTGGTCGAAGAGGTTCTCGGCGGTGCGTCCGCCGTCGAGCGCGACGCCGTGCTTGGCGGCCAGTTCGACGAGGGTTGTCGCCTGTACCGAGCCGATGAGGTGGCAGTGCAGGCTGACCTTGGGCAGGCCCCGCACGATCCGCTCGATGTCGGCCGATGCGCTCATGCGGCTCTCCGTGCTCTTCTAAACTGAGGGAGACGCCCTCGGCGATAAGTGACAGCATTCATATTCGATGAATGCGATGACGAGAGCATTCGGCGAACGTTTCCGGAGCGTAAATTGAGCGACCCCTCCCTCGATGCCGACCTCGGCTCGGTCATCGGCGCCGAGATCCGACGGCTCCGGGATGCGGCCGGACTCTCGACGCGCGAACTGGCCGCTGCGGCGGGGATGAGCCAGCCGTTCCTGAGCCAGATCGAGCGCGGCGCGAGCGCGCCGTCGATGGCATCGGTCTACCGTCTCGCCCGTGCGCTCGGAGTGCGGCCCGGCGACCTGCTGCCCGCTGTGGGCGCCGACGAGGTCGATGTCGTCCGCGCCGGCGAGGGGCGCCGCATCCCCGTCGCGGAGCGAGACGACGCCGCCCTTGGACGCGCGCTGCTGCTGCGCGAGAGCTCGGCGCTCGAGGTCGTCGAGTACGCCTTCGGCCCCGACGAGTACATCGCCGAGTGGTTCGAGTCGCCGGGCGAGAGCGGTCTGTATCTGGTCTCAGGGCGCCTCGAGGTGGATGTGCTCGGCGCCGGCACCCATGCGCTCGAGCCGGGCGACTTCATCCGCTTCCCCGCGGGCGCCCGGGACCGCTGGCGTCTCGTCGGCGAGGAGCGGGTCGTCGCCCTCTTCGTCACGAGCGTTCCGCGCCCCCGCTGAATCCGTGGCGCGGTGCCCTGCGAAGCTCCCCGAAGTGTCGCGGATGCAGGCGTCACAGGATGCCACAGCCGCCACGACCCCGGCCGGGCCCGGCAACGACCCGGGCCCGCACTCTCGAGCCGTCAGCGCACGCGGACGTCGGCGGCGAGCGCCAGCACGGACTCGGCGAGGGCACGGATGCCGAGAGCCACATCCGGCGCCGAGACGGACTCCCCCGGATGGTGGCTGATGCCGTCGGGGTTGCGGAGGAACAGCATCCCGACGTCGGTGATCGCGCCGATCGACATCGCATCGTGGCCGGCGCGGCTGAAGATCACGGCCGGGTCGGTGCCGCCAAGCGCGTCGGTGGCGCCGATGCCCTCGCGCACGACGTCCTGCAGGAGCGGCGCGCACATGACGGCGGCGGCGCTGTGCACCTCGCGTGAGCTCCAGCGCAGCCCGCGGCGCCCCATGATCGCGTCGAGTTCGCGGGAGAGCTCGTCCCACACGTGGTCGCGGGTCTCGTCGAACTCGCCGCGGAGGTCGAGGGAGAAGCGCGCCTCGCCGGGCACGACGTTGACCGCACCCGGGTACGCCTCGAGCTGGCCGACGGTGCCGATGATGTGGTGCTCGTCGCGGCAGATGCGCTCGACCGCCAGCGCCGCCTCGCTCGCACCCAGCAGCGCGTCGCGGCGCATGTCGTACGGCGTGCCACCGGCATGGCGGGCCTCGCCCTCGACGACGAGCTGGAAGCGGCGCGCAGAGGCGATCGAGGAGACCACCGCGAGCGGCTCACCGCGCCGGTCGAGCTCCGGTCCCTGCTCGATGTGCGCCTCGAGATACCCGATCAGCTCGTCGGGTCGTCGGGCGGCCTCGCCGATGCGCGCCGGGTCGAGCCCGAACTCGAGGAAGGCCTGCCGCAGGCTCGTGCCGTCGGCATCCGTCAGCGCCCACCAGTCCTCGTCCCACAGTCCAGCGACCGCCGAGGAGCCGAGCAGGGCCTTGCCGAACCGCGTGCCCTCCTCATCCGAGAACGCGACGACCTCGAGTGCGAACGGGAGCGCGACGCCGAAGCGCCCGTCACCGGCCGGCGCCCGCAGGAGCCGGGCGATCTCGAGCCCCATCAGCACGCCCACGATCCCGTCGAAGCGTCCCGCATCCAGCACGGTGTCCAGGTGCGAGCCGATGATCAGCGCGGGCGCGTCCGGGTCGAGCGTGTCGCCGACGATGCGGTCGAGCCGGCCGATCTGGTTGCCCGCCGCATCCTGTCGCGTGCGCATGCCGAGCTCGCGCATCCACTCCGCCGCGAGGCGGTTCACCCGGGCGTGCTCCGGCGAGAGGTAGACCCGCTCGATGCGGCCCGGGGTCGCCGTGACGCGCGCGAGCTCGTCGCACCGCGCCATCACGCGCCGCGCGGCGGCCGCGATGCGGTCGGGCGAGACCTCCAACATCATGCGCGCCCCGCGAAGACGTCGGATGCGGCCTCGACTCCGCCGCCGGCGGGAACGGCGGCGCCGTGGCGGCGCAGCACCGCCTCGAGGGCGGCGAGGGTCGTGAGGACGGTGTCCTTGCGGGCGTTGTAGCCCATCGTGCCGATGCGCCACACCTTGCCGTGCAGCGGGCCGAACGACGTGCCGATCTCGATACCGAAGTCCTCGAGCATCGCGGTGCGTGCCTCATCGCCCGGAACGCCCTCGGGGATGTGCACGGCCACGACGTTGCTCATCTTGTGCGCCACGTCGCCGAACACGGCCAAGCCGAGCGCCTCGACGCCGGCGAGCATCGCACGGCCGGCGAGCTCGTGCCGGGCGATCACCGCGTCGCGACCCTCGATCAGCAGCAGACGCGCGCACTCGCGAGCGCCGTAGAGCATGCTCGTCGCCTCGGTGTGGTGGTTGAGCCGGCGCGGACCCCAGTAATCCAGGATCATGCCGAGGTCGAAGTAGTTGGAGCGGACGAAATCGGGCGCGTCCTCGTCGCCCGCCTCGCGGATGCCGGCCTCGATCCGCTTACGGGAGCGGATGACCTCGACGGCGCGCTCGCTCAGCGTGAGAGGAGCGGAGCCGCTCGGGCCGCCCAGGCACTTCTGCAGACCGGCGGTCGCCGCATCCAGTCCCCACGCGTCGGCCTCGAACGCGTTGCCGCCCAGGGATGCGGTGGCGTCGGAGTAGAAGAGCACGCCGTGCGCGCGGCAGATCTCGCCGATCTCCTCCAGGGGCTGCAGCATCGTGGTCGAGGTGTCGCCCTGCACGAGCGCGAGCAGCGTCGGCTTGACGCGCACGACGGCCTCTTCGATCGCCGCGGGGGTGAACACCTGACCCCACTCGGTCTCGATCGTGTGCACCTCGGCGAGCGCGCGCTCGGCGATCTCGGCGAGCAGGTGGCCGAAGCGTCCGAACACCGGCACGAGCACACGGTCGCCGGGGCGCACGAGGCTGACGATCGCGGCTTCGATGCCGGCGCGGGACGTGCCGTCGACGAGCAGGGTCGCCTCGTTCTCGGTGGCCCACACCTGCCGGTACAGCTCCTGCGTCTCGTTCATCGTGTGGGTCATGAACGGGTCGTACTGGCCCACGAGCGGTGCCGACATGGCGCGCAGCACGGACGGGTAGGCGGAGATGGGGCCCGGTCCCATGAGGAGGCGGGCAGGCGGGTCGATGGGGAGGGTGTCGGTCATGAGTGCTTCCTGGGGATCGCGGTCAGAGCGCGGCGAGGCGGCGTCCGAGACGGACGAGGGCGATGTCGGTGCCGCTGCGCGAGACGAGACAGACCCCGACGGGCGCGGGTCCGAGCTGCGAACGGACGGTGAGCAGCGGGATCGAGAGGGCGGGGGTGCCGGCGACGGCCGCGGGCGTCGTCATGCGCAGCGTCGCCTGGCGCACCGCATCCACCTTCGCCGGATCCGACGTGCGCATGGGCGCGGGGCCGGGCACCGTGGGCAGCAGCAGCACGGCGTTCTGCAGGAGGGAATGCACGCGCTCGCGGAGCGGCTCGAGCGCCTGGCGCGCGACGCGCTCCGCCTCGGCCGTGACCTCGCTGGCGATACGGAACCGCTCGGCGACCGCCGCGCCGGTGGAGCCCGGGTGGGCACGGAGCCACTCGCGGTTGTTGCGCCACGCTTCCGCCGCCTGCACGGTGCGGAACGGTTCGAAGTACTCGTCGAGATCGCCGATCGAGGCCGTCTCGACCTCCGGCGCGCCCTCGGATGCGGCGAGCCGCTCCACGTAGGCGTCGAATGCCGCACGGGTGTCGGGCTCGACGTGGGTCAGCACGTCCTCGGGGATGACGAAGCGCCAGGGCAGGTCGCCCGCGGATTCGCCGAAGACGCTCTCGGTCGACTCCGAGCCGTCGTAGCTCAGGCACCAGTCGACCACCCGCTGGAGGGTGTTGCCGTCGCGCGTGAGCCAGCCGATCGTGTCGAAGGACTGCGCGAGGGGCAGCATCCCCTGCCGCGGCACGAGGTTGTGGGTCGTTCGCAAGCCCCACAGACCCTGGTACGAGGCGGGCACGCGCACGGATCCCGCGGTGTCGGTGGCGAGTCCCACCTCCGCCTGCCCTGTCGCGACGGCGGATGCGGGTCCGCTCGACGATCCGCCCGGTAGCGCACCCGGGAGCGCGCCGTTGGGAGGGGTGCCGTAGTGCGCGTTGTCCCCCGCGATCGAGTACGCGAACTCGTCGGTGCGCGCGATACCGCGCAGTGACGCCCCGCCGCGCAGCAGATCGGCGACGGCGGGAGCCGTGGTGGACTCCGGCCTCGCGGTCTCGAGGAAGGTCGGGTTGCCCGCGCCGATGCGGTAGCCCTTGATGGCGAAGAGGTCCTTGACGGCGACGTTGAGGCCCTCGAGCGGCCCCTCCCACGCGCCCTGCCACAGCGGGTCGCCCACCGTGCGCCAGACCGACCGGTCGAGCGCCTGCGCCTTGCCCGTCACGTGGGCTGCCTCGATGACCCATCCGCTCTCGCCGCGGCGCCACAGCTGGGTCTGCAGCCCCGTGCCGCCGCCGGTGAACCGCGACACCGAGACGAGCAGGGCGAGGTCGTCGGCGAGCGGACGGTACTCGATGCGCTGAATCGTGCGGGGTGCGACCCCGCCACGCACGCCCCGGAAGGCGCTGATCACGTCGTGGCCGACGAGCAGGCCCGCCGCATCCCCGCGCAGCGTCTCGTCACCGGGCGCGAACATCTCGTCGAGCACCGCGAGGTCGTTGTCACCGATCGCGCGCTCGTAGCGGTCGAAGGCGGCACGGAGGTCGGCGGGGATCTCGCTCATGCCCGGCCCTCCGCATCCGTCGCGGAAGGTGCATTCACGAAGTCGGCCTCGCGGATGCGGGCGTGCACACCGCAGACGATGTCCACCACCTGCGAGATGTCGAAGTCGGTCGCGGCCGAGAGATACGCGTAGGCGAGATGCTCGGCCATGCCGTACCGCGCCTGGAGCAGGGTGAGAGCCGCGCGCACGCAGCGACGCATCGCCTCGCCGAGGTCGGGGTCGAGCCCCGTCGGAACGAGGTACTCGTCGGTGCGCACGAGAGGGCCGAGGAGCTCGCCGAACTCCGCCAGCGCGACCGCGCGCGGCACGACGTCGAACCGCAACGTGGCCCGCAGCGACGCCTCGAGCGCGGTGAGGGCGACCTCGCCGTCGCCCTGCGCGAAATGCGGATCGCCGACGTACGCGAGCGCGCCCGCGACCTGCACCGGCAGGTACAGCACGGCACCCTCGGTCAGCAGCTTGATGTCGATGTTGCCGCCGTGCGCACCCGGGGGCACCGAGTGCGGGCGGTCGGAGCCGGCGACGGCCACGCCCATCGTGCCGAGGAACGGCGCGAGCGGGAAGGTCACCGCCGCCGGCCCCCCCTCGACGAGAGGCAACGCGCCAACGAGCGCGCCCTCCTGCTCCACGACGGGGGTGAACACACTCACGTTGTGCTCTCCGCGGGGCAGCTCGCCCACGAGCGCTCCCTTGCCGTGACGGTTGCTGATCACGCCGTAGGGCACCCGCGGCTCGAGCCGCACGACCGTGATCTGCAGCAGATCGCCCGGCTGGGCGCCGGCGACATGGATGGGCCCGGTCACCACGTGCGGGCCGTCGGCCATCACGTCGCGCGAGAGGGATGCGGCGATCGCCACCGCATCCTCGAGCACCTGCTCGGGCGCGACACCGTGCGCGCCGAAGAAGGCGCGGGGGTCCTTGCCCTGGTCCTCGAGGATCCCCTCGTGACTGACGGTGTCGATGGTGACGGTGGCTCCGGGCTCGATCCGGAGCACCGGCGCGTCGGTCGCGCAGGGCAGCCGGCCCCAGAAGATGTTCTCGACGGCGGCGGGAAGGTAGTGCTCGCCCGTGACGTCGCCGACGCCCGGCTGCAGGATCGGTGTGCTCACTGGCGCTCCTCGTCGATTGCCGCGATCAGCTCGCGCCCGGTGCGCGCGAGCAGACCCTCGCCGCGACGGTACACCGGCTCGCCGTGAAGCCACGTCTCGGCCACAACGCCCGTGAGCCTCGCCCCATCCCACGGCGAGAGCGGATTGCGGTACTCGAGAGCCGCCGCATCCACCGTGAACGTCTCGTCGGGTGCGAAGACGGTCAGATGAGCGGGCTCGCCGACCGCGATGGTGCCGCGGGAGCCGAGTCCGCCGACACGCGCCGGCCCCGTCGTCATGAGCGGCAGGAACGCCTCGAGCGGGATACCGCGCTCGCGCGCTCTCGTGTGCACGCTCGACAGCCCCGTCTGCAGGCCGGAGATCCCGCCCCACGCGAGGCCGAAGTCCGGCTCGCCCTTGAGCTCCGGGGTCGCGGGCGAGTGGTCGCTGACGATCGCGTCGATCGTGCCGTCGAGGACGCCCTGCCAGAGCAGGTCCTGATTGGCGAGGTCGCGGATCGGCGGGCAGCACTTGAAGGATGCGGCGCCGTCGGGAACGGATGCCGCATCCAGGGTCAGGTAGTGCGGGCACGTCTCGACCGTGATCCGCACGCCCTCGGCTTTGGCCGCCCGTACGTCGTCGAGCGCCGTACCGTCGGAGACGTGCACGATGTGCACGCGCGCCCCCGTGCGCCGGGCGGTCTCGATCACGAGCTGGATCGCTGCCCGCTCGCTGGCGGGCGGCCGGGAGGCGAGGAAGTCCGCGTAGTGCACACCGAGAGCGCCGTCGGCGTGCAGATGCGCGGGATGCTCCGCGTGGACGATGAGCAGTCCGTCGAAGGCGGCGAGCTCGGTGAGCACCTCATCGAGCTGCTCGGCGCTGAGATGGCCGAACTCGTCGATGCCCGACGGCGAGAGGAAGCACTTGAACCCGACGACGCCCGCGTCGGCGAGCTCCCGCAGGCGGCCGATGTTCTCCGGCACCGCGCCACCCCAGTAGCCCACGTCGACGGCGATGCGCCCGCTCGCGGCAGCCCGCTTCTCCGCCAGGGCCGCAGGGGTCGTGGTGACCGGAATGCTGTTGAGAGGCATGTCGAGCACGGTCGTGACTCCGCCTGCGGCGGCCGCCGCCGTCCCCGTGTCGAAGCCCTCCCAGCTCGCACGACCCGGGTCGTTCAAATGCACGTGGGAGTCGACGAGGCCCGGCAGCAGCACGAGCTCGTCCGGCAGAACGCGGTCCGCATCCGGGTCGAAAGCGCCGATCGCGCTGACGCGCCCGTCGGTCACGGTCACGGTCGCGGGGCGGAACGCCCCGTCCAGGAACACACGTCGCGCCGCGATGACGGTGGGTGCGGGGGTCGTCATGCCGACAACGCTAAGTGCTCCACATTTCGCAAATGTAACTGTTACCAACATTCCGTGCTCACGTGCCCGGCAGGTCACGCGGCGGCAATGCGGGCTGGGTAGGGTGGCGCGCATGCAACTGGACGAGTTCAACGCCCTCGACGCCGCCGAGGCGTCGCTGGTCGTGTCGGTGTGGGCGGCGGTACCCGGCTGGGTCGACGCGATCGTCGCCGCGCGCCCCTACTCCTCGATCGACGCCCTCCGCTCCTACGCCGGCGATCTCGCCGGGGTCTGGTCGCGCGCCGACCTGGATGCGGCCCTCGCCCACCATCCGCGGATCGGTGAGAAGCCGACGGGCACGGGGGCCGAGGCCGACGCGTCTCGCAACGAGCAGGCAGCCATGTCGACCGCGGCGGACGATGTGGCCGCCGCGATCTCCGCGGGCAACCGGGCGTACGAGGAGCGCTTCGGTCGCGTCTTCCTCATCCGCGCCGCGGGTCGCAGCCCCCAGGAGATGCTCGCCGAGCTTCACCGCAGGCTCGACAACGACGACGACGCCGAGGCCCGCGAGGCGACCGCGCAGCTCGCCGAGATCGCGATGCTGCGCCTGGAATCGGCGATCGTCGCCGACGAGATCGAACCGGAGGAGGCGGAGTGAGCCACCTGACCACCCACATCCTCGACGCGACCGCCGGCACCCCGGCGCCGAACGTCGCGGTCGCCCTGCACCGGCATCACGAGGGCGGCGCGATCGAGAGCGTCGCCGAGGGATTCACGGATGCGGACGGCCGGCTCGCTCTCGGCCCGGATCTTCTCGAGGCGGGCATGTACGCACTGACGTTCGCGACCGGCGCGTACTTCGCCGACCGCGGCATCGATACCTTCTATCCCCTCGCGACGGTGACCTTCACGGTCGCCGACCGGCCTCACTACCACGTGCCGCTGTTGCTGAGCCCGTTCGCGTACTCCACCTACCGCGGCAGCTGACCCAAGCGCTCGCCAGAGCGCAGCTCGAGGATGAAGGGCACGACGAAGCTCGCGAGCGCCCTCGCGATGGCCGTGATCACGAGCCACACCGGCGCGCCCAGGACACCGAGGACGAACCACGCGAGCAGCGCCGGAAGGGCGAGGAAGAACACACCGGCGGCCAGCGCGAACACCCACCCGAGGCATCCGATGACGAACATGCCGGCCGCCGCGAGCGCGAAGACGCTGACGCCCCCCGTGTAGCCCGAGGCGTAGCCGTTCGCCCATCGCACGCCACCGATCTGCACGCCGAGCGCGAGGATGCCGACCACGAGGACGATCCATCCACTGACTCCGCCGGCGAGCAGGCCGACGACGACCCCGACGCACACGATCAGCGACGTGATGATGACGGTGCGCAGGAAATGCGTGGCCACGAGGCGCATGAATCTCGTTCACAGCCAGGACCAGCCCCAGGCGGGCAGCGCCACCAGGCCCACCCACCGCCGCGCGTCGAATCGCACCCGCGGACGGATCCGCACGGCCGCAGCGACCGTGATCGCCACCCAGCCGAGCGGCACGTAGACGAGGCCGACGAGCACGACGGTCGACTCGTCCACCCTCCCCATGACGGCGAGCGGAAGGGCGATGAGCCCGATCGTCGCCAGCAGCAGATAGGTCGCCGGCAGCCAGGACGGATGCGGGCGGTACAGGGAATCCATCAGCGAGCGTCAGCGGGTGCGGCCGCGGTGATCGAGGGGGCGTGCTCGCGCAGGTCTTCCACGATCGCGTCGACGATGGCCGTAGCGAGTTCCGCACCGTCCGCAGGCCAGTCGGAGGCCTTGCGGCGCTTCGGATGCCATCCGCGCTTCTTGAACGACACGGACTCGGCCCCCTTGGCGGTCTTGCGCCCGAACCAGGCGGGCACATCGCCGTACTGCGACGCGCCGAACGAATAGGCGGCGACAGCCTCCCCTCCCGCCGGCGCGTAGGAGAACTCGAACGCCAGGGCGCCGCGACCGACCTCTCCCTGCCGCGTCGACTCGCGCGTACGGCGCATCTCGACGATGCCCGCGCCTCGCAGCCGAGGGTCGACCACCGGCTTCGACTCGGCCGGATCGATGCCGCCGGCGAGTCGCTGGCCCACCGCATCCATCAGCGTTCGTGACTGCTGGTACGTGTCCTCCGTGTCGGCGATCACGAGCCTCGCCTGCTCGCTGTTGAGCGAGACTTCCGGGAACCGGCGCTCTCCCACCTCCGGCTGCCCCGCCAGGCGCGGGCGCCACAGCTGCCACGCCCGGGTTCGCGCCGGACGGCGGCGACGGATGCTGAGGTCCGACCGACGGCGCCAGCGCGTGTTCCCGAGGGAGTACTCGAAGACCGCGGCGGCGAAGCTCGAGTCCGCCCGGGCGCCCGCTTGTGTCCACGGCAGGAGTTCGTACTCGCGCATCTCGTCGCCGGGGGAGGTCTGCGCGTGACGAAGGCTGATGGTGAGCGCGCCGTCCTTCTGGTTCACGGGCAGCAGCACGTAGTCGTTGCCGTCGCCTACCCACGGCGCCTCCCCTGCGGCGTCGGACGTCTGGCGCTCCTGGAGGGTGAGGAAGTGCGCTCCGGGTGGAACGATCGGATAGACGGCGGTCACCGCATCCGTTCCCTCCGCGTGCACGTCGATGCGCACGTCGCGGGCGACCTGTTCGGACTCGTTCACGATGACGATCCCGCGCACCCCGGCGGAGCGGATGCGGTCGTGCGGCACCACGGTCCACGCCACCACGCGAGCCGCCTGGGCGACCGCCGTCCGACGCATCTCGAGAACGAGAGCGAGCACAGCGATCGGCACGGCGAACGCCGCGATCACCGTCGCGATCTGCGCCCAGAAGTCCCAGTCGACGTTCCCGTCCGGCATGCCTGTGTCCTCTCGCCGTGCGTCATGACGCCTCGACGCTAGGTGCCGCGGAGTGTCAGGTCGGGCCCGGGAGGCCACTCCCGGACGAATCCGGACACGGCGCGGGCGCCCGCTCAGTTGGCGTTGAGCCCGTGAGCACGGCTGTCGAGAGCGAGCTTCCAGAACGACTCGCGCGCCAGGATGGTCTCCGCGCGGGTCTTGGGATCGAAGATCTCGAGGATCGAGTACTGGAAGTGTTCGACGATGTGGCCGTCACCGCGCGTGAGCTTGAGCAGCTCGAGATCGCGGTTGCCTCCGGAGAGGTCGGCGAGGTGCGCGTAGCCCGCCCACCGCTGCCAGAGACCGTTCGCCTCGCCCGACGCCGAGCCGACGTAGAGTCGCCCGTCGCTGAGGTCGGTGATGACGTATACGCCCTTGACGCTGGAGAGGGCGTCCTTCCAGCTCGGTTCGTCGTTCGCGATGATGCGCTGCAGATCACGGTGACGCAGTCGCACGTTCTGGTAGCCGGGGAAGGCCCCGAGTTTCACATCCGGTGCCAGCTCGTACACCTCAGGGCCGAGCGGGCCGTCCTGCAGGTTGTCGTAGGAGCGGAGGTAGAGGTTGCGGCCGATGGGCTCGTTCAGCTTCACGATGAGGCGCTTGACGTACTCCGCGTACCGATCGAGCGGCGTGAGCCGATAGCCGTCGTCGCCGAGCGTCTCGGGCACGGTCGGTTCGACGCGGAAGAAGCCGCCGAACATGAAGTACTCCGGGCCGTAGGGGTAGTACTGCGCGAACGCCAGGACATATTCCGCGCGGCCCATATTGTTGTTCTGCTGTCGTGAGCGGTATCTCGTCATCGCCAGCCAGGGCTCGGGATCGTCGGCCATCAGCAGGTCGTAGGCGGCCGCGCCGCCCACGCCCGCACGGATGTTGAACTTCACCTTCGTGCGCGCTGGTGCGGGCACGGGCATGACGTCGGCGAATCGGATCACGGTGCTCCTCGGGGCTCTGGCCCGAGCGTACGGTCGGACCAGAGCCCGCGACGCGGTCGTCCCCGCATCCCGAACGAACCCGGACAGCCCCCGGGCTCCTTTCGAACAGAGACGCCCCACGGGCACTCGCCGCGCGCTACGCTCACCGCATGTTGGGGACCATCTCTCGCGGCGTCGCGATCTTCATGCTCGTCTTCGGACTGCTCGCCCTCGGCGTCTCCGTCGCGGGCCTCATCATCGAACCGACCGGCTGGCTCTGGTTCTCGCTCGTGCTCGGCGTGGTGCTGACCCTCCGCGGGATCATCGGTCTCGTGCGCGACGAGACCGCGTCGCGCGGGTAGCGACGCGGTCCACCCGCCCCGCTCGCCGCAGCGGTGTGCTGCGACATGTGCACGATCGGCGGGGCAGGTGTTGCGCCCGCGGTCACGGCAGCCGCATCCGCACCAGGGACCGTGCACATGTCGCGGCATCACCCCTTGCCGTGCGGGTCGGACCGGTTGAGCGTCGCGACCACCTGGTCGTAGTCGCCGCGTGCCTCGCCGTACCGGAGGAACTTGACGCGCTCGACCTGGATCTCCGGCGCATCGGGCTGATCGCGCAGCAGGCGCATGACCTCATCGGCGAACGCATCGAGGGGCATCGCGAATGCGCTGTCGCGCTGACCCGGCAGAAGGTCGGTCGCGACGGAGGGTGGTTCGAGCTCTTTCACCGCGACAGACGTTCCCGCCAGCTGCAGGCGCAGCGACTCGCTGAGCATGTGGATGGCCGCCTTCGACGCGTTGTAGCTGGGGGTCGCGGCGAGCGGCGCGAAGGCGAGGCCGGACGAGACCGTGATGATCGTCGAAGCCGGCTGTGCGCGCAGCTGATCGATGACCGCGGCGATGAGGCGGATGGGACCGAGCACGTTGGTGGTGACGGTCTGCTCGGCCGAGGCGAGGAAGCCGTCGGGCGTCGTCCAGTCCTCGACGTGCATGATGCCCGCCATCGTGACGAGCACGTTCAGGGCGGGGTGGCGTTCGATGACGGATGCGGTGGCGGTGCGCACGGATGCCGCATCCGCCGTGTCGATCTCGACGGTGTCGATGCCGGGGTGCTCTGCGGCGATCGTCTCGAGGAGCCCCCGGCGCCGGCCGCCGACGATCACGGTGTTACCCGCCTGCTGCAGGCGGAGCGCGAGCGCCAGGCCGATGCCGCTGGTCGCGCCGGGGATGAAGACGGTGTTTCCGGTGATGTCCATCTCTCGAGCGTCGCCGGCGTGGCCGAGTCCCGGAAGGGATCGCTCATCGGGGGATCGGCGGTCTCTGGATGAGCCGTTATGGCGGTCACCGCGATCCTTCTCGGCGCGAGGGTGTGGCGTCTGCTCGCACGCACGGAGGTCTCCGCCTAGAGCTCGTTCTCGATGAGGTTCACCTGCGTGCCGTCGAGATCGATGAGGTGCGCGACACGACGTCCCCAGGGCTGAAGGACCGGGGCGTGCAGCCGCGGGTGCCCCTTCGTCCGTTCGGCGACTCCGCTCGCCCGGATAGCGGCGTAGAGCGCATCGAGATCGTCGACGCGGAGTCCGCACATGAAGGGGCTCTGCGTCGGATCCAGCTCGGCGGCAGGAAAGAACTCGAGCTGCAGGCCGCCGCGTTCCATGATCAGCCACTCGCGGTCGTGATACGTGGTCGCGAACCCGAAGCCGCCATAGAACACGACGCTGGCATCGAAGTCGCGGGACGGGAGGTGGGGAACCGCGCGGTCGGTCATGCGTCGGACCCTAACCGCGAGGTCCCCTCCACTCAAGCTCTCGCGCGATCATCCCTGCAGGTCGGCGGGCGTCAACGTCGCCGGCAGGTCGTCTCCCTCCGAGGGGACGTGCACGAAGTGATCGCCCTCCACGCGGTAGATGCCGGCCGTCACGCCCGTCACGAAGTAGTCGTCGGCGGCCGAGCCCTGGAGCATCGTGGGTGTGAGAAAGAGCAGGTAGGAGCGGCCCTCGACGAGCGTGTCGCTCGGCCCCGTGTGGCGAACGACCACGTCGTTCCGCTCGGCGGTGGGGGTGCCGCCGAGCGCTGCGGGCTCGAATCGCCGGTCGATGCGGGCGGTGACCGTCGTGTCGCAGTCGGCGGCCGAACGCTCGGTGATCGTGACGACGGCGACGGCGACGAGTGAACTGTCCGCCGCGAGCGCCTCGATCGAGTCGTAGAGCGTGGCGCGGGAGCCGGCGGACTCGCCGCACGCGACGGAGGTGCATCCGGCGAGCGCGATCGCGGCAGCGAGGAGCGCCACGGCGGCGAACAGTCTGCGCATCCCACCCCTGTTCTCGTCGCGTCACTCCCACACTGCCGCGTCACGGGCGGATCGCGGGTCCCTGGTTCCGGATGCGGCGCGCCGCACACAATGGACGCATGGATCGCGCCGCCCTTGCCGACTTCCTCCGCTCTCGTCGCGAACAGCTGCGGCCGGGCGATGTGGGGCTGTCGGCGGGGCCCCGCCGGCGGGCGAGCGGTCTGCGCCGCGAGGAGGTCGCGCAGCTCGCGGCGATGTCCACCGACTACTACACACGCCTCGAGCAGCAGCGCGGCCCGCAGCCGAGCACGCAGATGCTCGCCTCACTCGCGCGGGCGCTGCGGCTGTCTGCGGACGAGCGCGACTACCTCTTCCGCGTCGCCGGGCACAACGCTCCCGACCGCATCCTGGCCCGCGACCACGTGGCCCCTGCTCTCCAGCGCGTCTTCGATCGTCTCGCGGATACGCCGGCGGTGATCATCTCGTCACTGGGCGAGACGCTGCTGCAGAACCGGATGGGCGCGGCGCTGCTCGGCGATCACGCGGGAGCGAGAGGGTGGGAACGCTACGAGGCGTACCGCTGGTTCGCGCATCCGGATGCGGCACGCGCCCGCTATCCGGGTGATGACCGAGAACGGCAGTCGCGTGCTCTCGTCTCGGGGCTTCGCGCCGTGCTCGCCGTCGAGGGGACGCGCGCGCAGGCGCTCGTCGACGAGCTGCTGCGGATCAGCGACGAGTTCGCGGCGCTGTGGGAGAGGCAGGAGGTCGCGCGCCGGTTCAGCGATCACAAGGTGCTCCTGCACCCGGAGATCGGCCCCATCGAGGTGGACTGCCAGGTGCTGTTCACCGAGGACCAGTCGCAGGCCCTCCTCGTGCTCACCGCGGAGCCCGGTTCGACCGACGAGGAGAAGCTGCGGCTGCTGGACGTGGTCGGGATCCAGGAGTTCGGCCGCGTCGACTGAGCACCCCGCCCTGGTCGCCGCGTGCGCGTGCGGCTCGTTCAGCGAGCGCGCATCGAAGAGAGGCGTCCCCGCCATCGCGCGAGGATCGAGCATTCCTGATCCGTGTCCGGGGCCGGTGGATGGTGGGTGTCGACGTAGTCGAAGACCTCCCACCATGCGCGACGCGTGCGCTGGGGGTCGAGACCCGCGAACACGACCGCCATACCCGCGAAGGAGATGACCGCGACGCAGAAGAGCAGGATGAACGCCAGGTTCGGCAGGGACCAGCCTTCGGTGAGCCGGGGGACGAAGCTCATGGTGGCCACCACGAGCGCGGTGGCGGAGACGGCGACCGCCGTGTTGACCTGCGCCTTACCCGCGAGCGCGATGCGCGCCTGCAGACGTTCCTCTTCGGACAGAGACCTGTATGCCTTCACGTCGGCGGGCGTGGGCGCGCGCCGGAACTCGAACAGTGCGACCATGCCGCCACCATGCCAGCGGGCACCGACGCGACGGTTCAGCGCTCGAGTTCGTGGGACCCGGGCGGAGGCTCGGCCACCGCGGTCGGCGCCTTCCTGCCGCGGCGCCACCTTTTCGGCCACCAACGCCACGACACGGCGGCGAGCGCCACGAGGACCAAGAGCAGGCCCACGATCCCGGCGAGTACCGACAGAATGATCTGCCACCACGCCAGGGGGCCGGCGTGGTCGCTCGGAACGAAGACCGCATCCGCGATCATCACGAGGACGACGATGTCCAGGCCGACGAGCGCCCACGTGAGGATGCGCCAGCCGCTGCTCGGGGTCGCACCCCGGCGGCGAGCTCGTCGCATCCCGATGAACGCGGCCGCCGGCATCCACACCAGGAACGCCGCGACGGTGGTCAGCAGCCATCCCGCAGACCACGCCGCACCGACGAAGAAGAGCGCGAGCCCGTCGCCGACCGAGGACTGATCGGGCTGCAGCGAGAGCCCGCGGACGATCCAGACGGCGATCCACCCGGCGACGCCGACCAGAAGCGCGAAGCCGATGTCGCCCGTGAGTCCGCGCAGGCGACCCCACGTCTCGCTCCCCGCTTCGATCGTGGTGGGATCCATCGCGATGGGAAGCCGCACCGTGAAGTACCGGATGCTGGAGATGAGACCGGCGGCGATGCCCAGCACGATGTTCGCCGGTATCGCCTGCTCCACCTCGATCGCGTCCGTCATCAGCGCGAACAGCACGGCCACGGCGGCGGCGGCGCTGAGCAGCACGGCGGCTCTGATGAGTCGGTGAAGGATGCGGCCTCTCTTCGGCTGCGGGCGCGTCATCGGGTCATTCCACCGGAACGAGATTGTGGAGGTCGCCGCGTGAGAGCGTCACCCCGGGGACGCTCGTGATGCAGGCCATGAGCGTTCTCGCGCCAGCCACGCGGACGACGGCAAATGAACAAGGCAAAGGGCCCTCCGAGACCGCCGCAGATGATCGCCTGACCATTGTGCAGCGAACAGCGCCGACTCTGTCGCAACACAAGCGCGACTGTGGATGCGTGAGACGTCCGCACGCGCGCACCCGCGGGTTGCCCGGTTGTGGTCGGGACCCGCGGGTGCACAGGCCGGTCAGGGCATGACCAGGACGGCCTTGACGGCCGCGCCGGACTGCGTGTCGGCGATCGCCTTCTCGATCTCGTCGAACGGGTAGGTCGTCACAAGGGTGTCGAAGGGGAACTCGCCCGCCTTGTACATGGCGAGCAGCTTCGGGATGAAGGTCTGCGGCACGGCGTCGCCTTCGATCGCGCCGACGAGGGTCACGCCGGAGCCGGAGAACAGGCCGACGGGCGCGACCGCATCCGGCTTCGGAACGCCGACGGTGGCGACCTTCGCGCCGAAGCGCGCCGAAGCGACGAGATTGCCGATGACGGCAGGGATCGCCGTGGTGTCGAGCGCATACTCGGCGCCGACGCCGCCCGTGGCCGCCTTGATCTGGTCGACGACGTCGTCCACCTTACCGTCGACGAGGTGCGTGGCACCGAGGCGCTTGGCCGCCTCGAGGCGCTCGGGGAGGACGTCGACGGCGACGATCGTCGTCGCGCCGGCGGCCTTGGCGGCCATGATGGCCGACAGCCCGACGGCACCGGTTCCGCTGACCACGAGCGCGTCACCCGCGCCGACGCCGAGCGAGTTGAGCACGGTTCCCGCGCCCGTCTGGATGCCGCATCCGAGCGGACCCACGAGCTCGAGGGGGACGTCCTTGTCGATCTTGACCGCGTTGCGCGCCGCGACAAGGGCGTGCGTCGCGAACGACGACTGTCCGAAGAAGCTGCCGACGACCTCGCCGCCGTCGGGGAGCGCCATCGTGCCGGTTCCGTCGGCGCGCACGCCCCCGATGTTGAGGAGCATGAACTGCAGGCAGTAGGCGGGGCGTCCCGCGAGACAGTTCTCGCATCGGCCGCACGAGGCGAACGAGACGGCGACGTGGTCGCCCTCGGCGAAGCCCGTCACGTCGGCGCCGACGCGCTCGACGATGCCGGCGCCCTCATGGCCCAGCACGCGCGGGAAGGCGCTCGGGATGTGGCCGTGCTGCACGGCGAGGTCGGTGTGGCAGAGGCCGGCCGCGACGATGCGGACGAGCAGCTCGTCGGGACGGGGATCCTGGAGCACGACGTCTTCGAAAACGAACGACTCGTCGACTCCGTTGAGCACGGCTGCGCGGGCGGTGGTGGACATGGCAAACCTCCTGAGAAAACTCAATGCGCACGTATGTAACCGTGCGCATGGTCAGGCTACGCCCGCCTCGGAGACAACGATCCGAGATCGATTCTCAATTGTCCGGCCCTCGAGCCTGCACCGCGCTGGGCCAGCGGTGGGCGAACGGCGGCCACGCGGGCGACAACCACGGAGCGTCGGTCGTCGAGCGAGCCGCGTGAGCGACGAAACACCCCACCCGAGGTCAGACGGCGATGTCCGAGGCCTTTCCTACTCTTAGAACATGTCTTCGAAGGTTGCGAGCGTCGTCGGTCTCTCCGACGCGGATGCGGCTGCGCTCGCATCCATCGCACACCAGGTGGATGCGGCGCAGGCCGACCTCGCCGCGGCGCAGGCACGTCTGGTGCGCGCTCTCGCGCGCGCGGAGGAGCTCGCGTGCCGGATGAGCGACGGCCAGCATCGTTCGGCGCGCGGCGCGGATATGGCCCACCGCGCGATCGCAAGCGAACTGGCCGTTCCGCTGCGGATCTCCGACCGCACGATGCAGCGTCGGATGGTCGAGGCCGCCGATCTCGTGACGAGCTATCCGGCCACCGTCGACGCATGGGAGGCGGGGCAGATCACCCAGGCACATGTCCGCGTGATCAGCGAGAGCGGCGGCGGGCTGCCCGCGCACACGCGGGCGGAGTTCGAGCAGCACGCGCTCGTGCGGTGCGAGGAAGACACCGCCGGCCGCGTGCGCACCAGCGTGCAGATGATCGCCGAGCGACTGCACCCGCGCACCCTCACCGAGCGACACCGAGATGCGGCCGAGATGCGCGCCGTGACCGTTCAGCCCCTCGACGACGGGATGTGCGAGCTGACCGCCACCATCCCCCTGCTGCTGGGCGACGCCATCCACGACCGCCTCACCCGAATGGCCACCATCATCCACGACGCCCGCGGGGCCGCAACGCAGCGACTGCGTACGGGCGGCGACCGAACAGACGAGATCGTGGCGTCAGACGCGCGGACCATGGATCAGGTGCGTGCGGATGTCTTCACCGACCTCCTCCTGAGCGCGGCCCCGGTGGCAGATCCCACCGCCAGCGATGAGCAGCCCGGCACGCTCGGCGCCATTCGCGCTCACGTGCAGGTCGTCGTGCCCGCGCTCACTCTGCTGCACGCATCCGAGCACCCGGGCGACCTCGCCGGACGCGCTCCGATCGACGCCGACACCGCCCGACTCCTGGCCGGGGCCGCGCCGAGCTGGGACCGCCTGCTGACCCACCCCGCGTCCGGCCAGGTTCTCGCCACCGACCGCTACCAGCCCACGCCCGATCTTCGACGTCGGCTGCGCGCCCGCGACGCGCATTGCCGGTTCCCCGGATGCCGCGTGCCCGCCATCCGCCTCGAGCACGACCACACGCACGACCACGCCCTGGGCGGGCCCACCACGCTCGAGAATCTCGAGGGCCTGTGTCAACGCCACCACTCCATGAAGCAGTTCACCGGTTGGCGCGTGAAACAAGTCCACGCGGGCGTCCTCGCCTGGACCTCGCCGCTGGGCTACACGTACATCGACGAACCGCCATCACCGAGCGTGCATTTCGTGCCCGAGTTCGTGCCACCGGAGCCCGACCCTCCACCCCCGGGACCACCGCCGCCGTTCTGAGCCCGAGTCGCCGCGGGCCTCGCGCCGATGCGGTTACTCAGTGACGACGCAGGTACTCGGCGTGCACACGGCCACTCCGCGCCCACGCGGCGGCACGGAACCGCGCGCGTCAGCGAGGAGCCCGACGCGTCAGCGAGAAGCCAGGCACGTCAGCGGCCCGTAGCCGTGCGTCTCGAGATCGGGAGGAGCGGGATGGCAAGACCGAGGAAAGCGACGAGCGGCCACCAACTCGCAGCGGTCAGAGCGAGCGCGACGCCGAGCACGGCGAGTCCGAGAGCGAGCGACCAGACCACGACACGGAGCCACGCGGGCACGTCGGTCGAAGCGGAAGCCATATTCCGAAGGTAAGTCGGAACGGAGTGTTCGCGACGAGGTTCACACGAGCGCCCCAGCAACGCGGGGGGGACGGATGCTGCGCGCACCGGATGCGAGGGCCCATACTCTGCACCATGACGCAGACCGACCACTCCCGTGACATCCGCGTCGTCGCACCCGCCCTCGGCCTCGCACTCCTGCAGGTCGTCGTGACCGGCCTCGTCCTGCTGTTCGCATTCTGGGACGCGTTCTCCCAGATCGACTGCGCGGAGTGCTTCCCGACGGTGCAGGACGCGCGCTGGATGCTCACCGGAGCGTTGATCCTGGGCTGGGGGATCACGCTGGTCGGGGTCGCGACCGGCTACATCCGGCAACGCGCATCATCGTGGGCGCCGGCCGTCGGCAGCGCCGTCATCGTCGCCGGCTATCTGCTGTTCCGCAGCGTCGTCTACGCAGCCTGACCACGCCCCGCGTTCTGATCACACGCCGCCCGACGCGTCATCAGGCGTGGAAGACCGAGTGCAGGTCGTCGTGTCCGGCCACCGAGCGGCCGCCCAGCGCGTCGAGCTCCATGAGAACGGCAACGCCGGCCACCGAGCACCCGATCCGCTCGACCAGGTCGCGCGCCGCGGCGATCGTGCCGCCCGTCGCGAGGACGTCGTCCAGCAGCAGCACCCGCGTTCCCGGGGCGATGTCGTCGTGCATCTCGATCGTCGCGGTGCCGTACTCGAGCGCGTAGTCGACGGATGCGGCCGGGCGCGGCAACTTGCCCGCCTTACGGATCGGCACGAGACCCACACCCGCGGCGATGGCGGCGGCGCCGGCCAGCAGGAACCCTCGCGCCTCGATACCGGCCACCACGTCGTAGGTTCCGGCGAACGGCTCGAGCATCGCGTCGATGACCACACGAAGACCCTCACCGTCGGCGAGCAACGGCGCGATGTCGCGGAAGAGCACGCCGGGCTCGGGGTAGTCGGGAATGACGGCGATGAGCTTTTCGGCGCGCTCGAGTGCGGCGGAATTCGAGGGGGTCACCCGTCGATGGTAGTCGGCGCACCGTGAGCATCGCCTCGATCAGAACCGGGCAAACCAGGAGCCGCCCACGGAAAACCGGGCTTCGAATCGATACGATCGCACCCGGTACCATCGGATGCATGACCTCGACGCACGATGCCTCGACCTTGATCGCCGCGCCCGGATCCGAATGGTGGCGCACCGCCGTGATCTACCAGATCTATCCGCGCTCGTTCGCGGACGCCAACGGCGACGGCATCGGCGACCTGCCCGGCATCACCGCCCGCCTCGACGCGCTCGCCACGCTGGGCATCGACGCGATCTGGCTGAGCCCTTTCATGGTCTCGCCCCAGAACGACGCCGGCTACGACGTCGCCGACTACTGCGACGTCGACCCGCTCTTCGGCACCCTCGCCGATTTCGACGCCATGCTGGCCAAGGCGCACGGCCTCGGCATCCGCGTGATCGTCGACCTCGTGCCCAACCACTCATCCGACCAGCACGTCTGGTTCCAGCAGGCCCTCGCCGCCGCCCCCGGCAGTCCCGAGCGCGCGCGGTACATCTTCCGCGACGGCAAGGGCGAGAACGGCGAGCTGCCGCCCAACAACTGGGAGTCCGTGTTCGGCGGCGGGATGTGGGAGCGCGTCGTCGAGGCCGACGGCACGCCGGGCCAGTGGTACCTGCACATCTTCGACGTGAGCCAGGCGGACTTCGACTGGACGAACCCCGAGGTGCAGGAGTACTTCCGCGGCGTGCTGCGGTTCTGGCTCGACCGCGGCGTCGACGGATTCCGGGTGGACGTCGCTCACGGCATGATCAAGAAGGACGGCCTGCCGGACTACACGCCTCCCGCCGACGGCGACTCGATGGGCGGCGACGCGGACGACGTCCCGTACTGGGGACAGCCCGGCGTCCACGAGATCTACCGCGACTGGCACAAGGTGCTCGCCGAGTATGACGGCGACCGCGCCCTGTGCGCCGAGGCGTGGCTACCCACGCCCGACAAGACCGCGCTGTGGGTGCGCCCCGACGAGATGCACCAGGCGTTCAACTTCCCGTACCTGACGACGGCGTGGGATGCGGACGCGCTCCGCACGGTCATCAGCGACTCGCTGCGCGCCTTCCCCGCGGTCGGCGCCCCGGCCACCTGGGTGCTCTCGAACCACGACGTGATCCGTCACGCCTCGCGCCTCGCCCTCTCGGCTGAGAGCCCGCAGGGCGAGGGCATCGGCCCGCGCTCCGAAGCGCAGCCGATCCCCGAGCTCGGCCTGCGCCGCGCCCGCGCGGCGACCGCGGTGATGCTCGCCCTGCCCGGCTCCGCCTACATCTACCAGGGCGAAGAGCTCGGGCTCCCCGAGGTCATCGACATCCCCGACGACGCACGCCAGGACCCGACGTGGTTCCGCACGAACCACGAGAAGTACGGCCGCGACGGCTGCCGCGTCCCGATCCCGTGGGAGGCCGCATCCCCCGCCTACGGGTTCAACGGCACGGGCGCGTCGTGGCTGCCTCAGCCCACGGAGTGGGCGCAGCACGCCCGCGATGTCGAGCAGCGCGACCCCGACTCGACGCTGGCGCTCTACACGCACTTGCTGCAGGCGCGGAAGGCGCACGGCCTCGGCGCCGCCCCCTTCACGTGGCTCGACGGCTACCCCGAGACGGTGCTCGCGTTCCGCAGCGGTGACGTCACCGTGATCGCCAACCTCGGCGCCGACGCGATCGAACTGCCCGCCGGGGATGTCCTCGTCTCGAGCGAGCCGCTCGAGGGACGGAGGCTTCCGGCCGATACGGCCGTGTGGCTCGCCGACGCCTGATCGTCGAACCCGAGCACGCCGGCGCGCCCTCATCGGCCGCCGGCGTGCTGGCGTCTGCGGAGACTTCCCCGCTCAGCGCCCGCGAGTAGGGTCGGGACATGGCTCTCGACCTCGAAGCGCTGTACACCGACCTGCACCGCCACCCCGAACTGTCGTTCCAGGAGACGCGCACCGCGGGCGTGATCGCCCGCACGCTGGAGACGCTGGGAATCCCGTTCACCGAGGGTGTCGGCCGCACCGGCGTCATGGCGACGCTCGCCAACGGAGCCGGGCCGGTCGTCTGGCTGCGTGCCGACATGGACGGCCTGCCCGTCGCCGAGCGCACCGGCCTCGCGTACGCGAGCACAGCGCGCGGCGTCGACCCGCAGGGCGCTGACGTGCCGGTGATGCACGCGTGCGGCCACGACATGCACGTGACCGCCCTCCTGGGTGCACTCGAACGGCTCGTGGCGACCGCATCCGAATGGTCGGGAACGGTCGTCGCCGTCTTCCAGCCCGCCGAGGAGTTCGGGGCGGGCTCGAAGGCGATGATCGCCGACGGCGTGCTGGATCGCTTCCCGCGGCCCGACATCGTGCTCGGTCAGCACGTCACTCCGCTGCCGGCGGGGACGATCGGTGTACGGCCCGGAACCCAGATGGCTGCGTCGGACGGGCTGACCGTCACCCTGCACGGACGCGGCGGCCACGGTTCGCGCCCCCACGCCACGATCGACCCGATCGTCATGGCCGCCGCCGCCATCATGCGCCTGCAGACGGTCGCCTCGCGCGAGGTCGACCCGCGTGAGGTCGCCGTGGTGACGGTCGGATCGATCCACGCCGGCCTCAAGCACAACATCATCCCCGCCGAGGCGACGCTGCAACTCAGCCTCCGCTACGCGGACGACGGGATGCGGGAGCGCGTGCTCGACCGAGTGGAGCGGATCATCCGCGCCGAAGCCGACGCCTCCGGCGCAGAAATGCCGCCCACGATCGTCAACGACCACACGCTGCCGCCCACGATCAACGATTCCGACGCGACCGCCCGGCTGGCGGCGGCCTTCCGCCGCGCCTACGGCGACGCGGCGGTCGTCGACCCGGGCATGTTCACCGGCAGCGAGGACGTCTCCTGGTTCGCGCGCGAGGCCGGGGTACCGCTCGTGTTCTGGTTCTGGGGCGGCATCGACCCGGAGCTGTTCGCCCGCGCGAGCGCCGAGGGGACGATCGACCGCGACGTGCCGACGAACCACTCGCCCTTCTTCGCTCCGGTGCTGCATCCCACGATCGAGCGCGGCGTCGAGAACCTCGTCATCGCCGCGCGAGAGTGGCTCGACTGAGCGGCGTGCGAGCAACCCTCTCTCGCTGACGGCGCCACTGGCCGTGCGCTCGAACGAACGCGCCGTCCGTTCTCGGCGCACCTGGGTGGTGTGGACTCTGGTCCTGCGCGGCGGCGTCGTGGCGGGAGGCGCATCGACATCTTCGCCGCATCGCGCCGATCAGCGACGCCCGGCCCCCGCGTCCGCCGTGGCCCGGACGGCGGACGCGGGGCGCATCCGACGGTCCAGTGCGCCGAGCGCCTTGTCGATGAGGATGTAGACGTACGCGACGACCTCGAGTGCGAGGGTGAGGCCGACGATCCAGAGCACGACCCCGTCCAGCCCGTTGCGGTCCACGTTCATGAACGGGTACGGATACTGACCCCCGCCGGCGAATCGACCGCCGACAGCGCCGTAGACGAACGCGAAGGCGAGGTATGCGTACGGGATCAACGTCCACAGGGGCGGATCGAACCAACGGCTGCGCCCCTTGGGCACGAACAGCAGCCAGTCCGCGATCGCCAGCGAGGGCGTGATGATGTGGATCAGGTTGTCGGTCAGCGTGAACGGCTGATACCCGTTGCCCTGAGTGAACGTCTCGGGCACGAGCACGACCAGGTAGATCAGCATCGTCACCGTGATCGCGAAGGCCACGGCGAGCGAGAACCGCGCCGAGGGCGTCGACGCGCCGCGCGGTCCATCCGCGCGAAGGTCGGCGACCGTGCGAACGGCGAGCACCGCCATCCAGACGAGGCAGAGCAGGTTGCTGAGCACCGTGTAGTACAGGAATTCGACGAGGCTGGGCCGTCCGTCCAGGATGCCGGTGACCCTTCCGATCCCCCACGCCATGACCACCGCCGCGATGAGGCGATAGGCGAGGGCGACGCGGCGATCGGGCGCATGCATGCGCTACATCGTAGGTCGACGCACGAGATGCAGATGATCACGGAACGATGACGGCATGGCAAACACCCCCCGCTCGCGTTGCGCGGTCTGAACGATCGGCGTAGTGTCGCGCGTCGTGGCAAACGACAGCGCCGAGCCGGCGCCCGAGACTCCGATCGCGAAACGCCTGCTGATCGGGGACCCTCTCGCGTCCACGGATGCGGACGATCATCTTCTGCGCAAGCGCATGGCGCTGCCGATCTTCGCGTCCGACGCACTGAGCTCTGTGGCCTACGCGCCGCAGGAACTGCTCATGATCCTGATGATCGGCGGGCTGTCATTCCTGGCCTTCAGCCCGTGGATCGCGGCGGCGGTCGTCGTGCTGCTCATCGTGGTGGTGCTCTCGTACCGCCAGCTCATCAAGGCGTACCCGTCCGGGGGCGGCGACTACGAAGTCGCGCGCACGAACCTGGGCGAGATCCCCGGCGTCATCGTCGCCTCGGCCCTACTGGTCGACTACATCCTCACCGTCGCCGTGTCGGTCGCATCCGGTGTCGACAACATCATCTCCGCGCTGCCCGGCCTCAACCCCTGGCGCATCGAGTTGGCGGTCGGCTTCGTCATCCTCATCGTCATCGTCAACCTGCGCGGTGTGCGCGAGGCCTCGCGTGCCTTCGCACTGCCGACGTACATCTTCATCGGATCCGTCGCGCTCATGATCGTGACCGGCATCGTCCGCATGATCCTCGGCGACCCGCCCGTCGCCTCCAGCGCCGCATTCTCCGTGCAGGCCGAGAGCCTCACGCAGGCCGCCGTCATCCTGCTGATCCTTCGTGCGTTCTCCAGCGGATGTTCCGCCCTCACCGGTGTCGAGGCGGTCTCGAACGGCGTGCCTGCCTTCCGCCGCCCCAAGGTCCAGAACGCGCAGCGCACCCTCGTCGCGATGGGCGCCGTCGCGATCCTCCTCTTCTCCGGCCTGACCGTTCTCGCGCTCGTCTCGGGCGTGCATTACGCGGAGAACCCCTGCCACCTCATCGGGTTCGACTGCACGCAGCCCCAGCCGAGCCTCATGGCGCAGGTCGCGGCCGCCACGTTCGGGATGAACTCGATCCCCTTCTTCATCATCCAGGCAGCCACCGCCTGCGTGCTGCTGCTCGCAGCCAACACCGCGTTCAACGGCTTCCCGCTGCTGGGCGCGGTTCTCGCACGCGACGGATACGCCCCGAAGGCCATGAACACCCGCGGCGACCGCCTCGTGTTCTCGAACGGCATGATCCTGCTCGGGCTTGCGGCGATCGTGGTGCTCATCGCCTCACAGGCGAACCTGACCACCCTGATCCAGCTCTATATCATCGGCGTGTTCGTGTCGTTCTCACTCGGACAGATCGGAATGGTGCGCCACTGGCGGCGCGAACTCCGCTCGCTCAACCAGCTGCCGGCCGACGCCCGGCAGCAGCACTCGGGTCGCTTCGAGCGGCGCGAGATCATCTCGGGTCTGGTCATCAACTCGCTCGGCGCGGGGCTGACCGCGGCGGTGTTCATCATCGTCACCATCACGAAGTTCACGCATGGCGCGTGGCTCGTCTTCCTCGCCATTCCCGTGCTGTCTGTGCTGATGATCGGCGTGCACCGCTACTACCGCGACGTCGAGCACGAGATCACGTTCGACGACTCCACACACTTCGGCGCCGCCGGCGACATCGCCATCGTGCTGGTGGGCCGTCTGCAGAAGCCCGTCGCGAAGGCCATCGACTACGCCCTCGCCGCGCGGCACGACAAGACGATCGCCCTGCACGTCGCCGTCACCAAGGAGTCGGCGGATGCGGTGCAGAAGGAGTGGGAGGACCACCGCCCTCCCGTGCCGCTCGTGATCGTCGAGTCGCCGTACCGCACGTACGCCCAGCCGGTGATCGCCTTCATCGAGAAGTATCGCGAGAAGCACGGACCGGCGGTCGTCACGGTCTACCTGCCGCAGTACATCGTCGGCCACTGGTGGGAGAGCTTCCTGCACAACCGCCGTGCCCGCCGCATCGCGCAACAGCTCATGCTCGTGCACGGCGTCACGATCACCCTCGTGCCGTGGCTGCTGGACTCGTCCGAAGTCATCTACGGCCGCCGCTCCCGCCCGCTCCCCGGTCAGGAGCGTGCGGGACGCCCCACCACCCGCACCGTCAGCGTCGCGCGTCACGGCGAAGGCCAGAGCCGGAACTGACGCGCAGGGCGGGGTTCGCGTCTCGCCCTCGCGCGCGCCCGCATCAGCGCCCGCATCCGCATCCGCATCGCTCCGGTCGGAGAATCGACCGGATGTCGGAGGTTCGACGCCGAATCCTCCGACATACGCATGTTTCTCCGACGCGCGGGACGTGGATGCCGGGGCCACAGGACGTCCGGCACGGAGCCGGGCGGCCGCGGCGCAACTAGCCTGGAGGGGTGAGCTCCTCCCCCCTCGACGCCGCCGCCCTGCGCGCCGACTTCCCGATCCTCGAGCAGAAGATCGGCGACGCGCCGCTCGTCTACCTCGACTCCGGTGCGACCAGCCAGAAGCCCCGCGCCGTGATCGACGCAGAGGTCGACTTCCTGCTGCGCGCCAACTCCGCCGTGCACCGGGGGGCGCACACTCTCGCCGCCGAAGCGACCGAGCTGTACGAGGACGCGCGCGCCCGGGTCGCGAGCTTCGTCGGCGCCGACGAGGAGACGCTGGTGTGGACCGGCGGGGCGACCCTCGCCCTGAACCTCATCGCTTACTCGATCGGCAATGCGACCGCGGGGCGCGGATCCGCCGCATCCGCCGCCCTCGCGCTGCGCCCGGGTGACGAGATCGTCGTGACCGAGATCGAGCACCACGCGAACCTGATCCCCTGGCAGGAGCTCGCGGCGCGCACCGGCGCCGTGCTGCGCCACATCCCCGTCCACGACGACGGCACCCTCGACCTGGATGCGGCGGCCGCGCTGATCGGCGATCGCACACGCGTCGTCGCGTTCACGCACGTGTCGAATGTGCTGGGCATCGTGAACCCGGTCGCCGAACTCGTGGCACTGGCGCGCGAGGTCGGCGCGCTCACCGTCATGGACGCCTGCCAGTCCGCGCCCCATCTGGCGCTCGACCTCCCGGCGCTGGGGGTCGACCTCGCCGCCTTCTCCGGCCACAAGATGCTCGGCCCGTACGGCATCGGTGCGCTCTACGGGCGACGCGAGGTGCTCGAAGCGCTGCCACCGTTCCTCACCGGCGGGTCGATGGTCACGACCGTGACGAAGGATGCAGCCGAGTTCCTTCCTCCGCCGCAGAAGTTCGAGGCCGGTACGCAGCCCGTGTCGCAGACTGTCGCCCTCGCGGCCGCTGTCGACTACCTCGACGCCCTCGGGATGGACGCCGTCCACGAGCACGAGCGCGTCATCGGGCGGCGCATGATGGCCGGTCTCCGAGACATCCCCGGCATCCGGCTGCTCGGCGACACCTCACACGCCGACCGGATCGGCCTCGCGGCCTTCGCGGTCAGCGGCGTTCACGCGCACGACGTCGGTCAGTTCCTCGACGCGCGCGGTATCGCGGTGCGCGTCGGGCACCACTGCGCCAAGCCGCTGCACGCGCGGTTCGGGCTCACCGCATCCGTGCGGGCGTCCGCCTCGGTGTTCACGACCGAGGCCGACGTCGAGGCCCTGCTGGGTGCGGTCGGCGACGTGCGCGCCTACTTCGGAGCGGACGCATGAGCGGACTCGACGGCCTGTACCAGGAACTCATCCTCGACCACTCCAAGCATCCGCATGGCATGCCCATGGCGGAAGCCGAGGGGCGCACGGCGACATCGCACCAGCGCAACCCGATCTGCGGCGACGAGATCGAACTGCGGGTGCGTCTGCACGACGACGGCACGGTGCGCGACGTGACGTTCACCGGCGCCGGGTGCTCGATCTCGCAGGCCTCCGCATCCATGCTGGCGTCCCTCGTCGACGACATCATCGACGAGGAAGGCTCGCTCACGGCGGATGCGGCCCGCGAGCGCATCGAGCGGTTCCGCACGGCGCTGCGTTCGCGCGGCACCGTCGCGCTCGACGAGGAGACCTTCGGCGACGCCGCGGCGCTGTCCGGGGTGTCGAAGTTCACCGCCCGCGTGAAGTGCGCGATGCTCGCCTGGGTCGCGCTCGAGGACACCCTCGCCCGCGCCTGATCCCGCGCCCGACGCCCTCGCTGCCCGAGTTGCGACGCACGTGCGCAACCGCCGCACGTTTGCGCAGCAGCGACAGTCGACGACGGTGGCGGATGCGGATGTGGATGCGGAAGGGTGTGGCAGACGGGGCCCGGCTGAGCGGGGCGTGGGGCCGAGCCCCAACCCTTCCGGTGGCCTCCTGGGTGGTGAACCGCGCCACATATGCGTAACCGCGCCACTTCTCCGCAACCGCGACAGTCGATGACTGTGGCGGATGCGGGAAAGTGGCGCGGTCGCGAAGAGACTGACCTGCCCCGGCGTGCGCCCTGAAGCAGCTCGACGCTCGGGCGAGTCCGGCAAGCCCTGAAGAGTGGCCCGCGGCTCAGGCGGCGGAGCCTCCGGAGCGGCCACGGCCGCCGCGACGGCGCCGACGCGACGCGTCACCGGAACCCGAACCGGCACCCGCACCGGCGGCGGAGCGCTCCGAACCCGAACGACCGGATGCGGCATCGCCGCCCCGCGCGAGCGACTCCACCCACGCGCGCTGCTGGTCACTCACGGAGTCGCCGATCGTACGGCCGCCGCGCGGCGCCACATTCTCGGCAGTGTGGCCCTGGGGGCGTCCGGCGCGACGGTTCGGCGTGCGCTCGGCCGCGGCACTGTGACGCGCCTCGACGGGAGCAGCACCCCGGACAGGAGCATCCGTGCGGCCGCCGGAGCGACCGGCACCACCCGAACGCGCGGCGCCGCCGGAACGACCCGAACCGGCAGCCGCGCCCGCGGAGCGACCGGCCGCAGAACCCGAACGGCCCGCGCCGGCTGAACGACCGGATGCGGCACCCGCGCGGCCCGCACCACCCGAGCGTCCTGACGCCGCACCCGAGCGCGAACCGCCGGAGCGGCCGCCCTGAGCGGGCGCGGCGACGGGCGACGGCTTCACGAGCGGCGCCGGCGTCCCGACGAGTTCGGAAACGGCCGCGTGCGCCGCATCCACACGCTCGAGGGGAGCGGAGATCGAGGCCTTGCGCAGCAGATCGGCGAGGTCGCGACGCTGCGAGTCGAGCACGACGGTGACGACCGTGCCCTCGGCGCCGGCGCGCGCGGTGCGGCCGGAGCGGTGCAGGTACGCCTTGTGCTCGGCGGGCGGGTCGACGTGCACGACGAGCTCGACGTTGTCGACGTGCACACCGCGGGCGGCGACATCGGTGGCCACGAGCACGCGCACGCCGCCCGCCTCCGGAGCAGCGCCGAAGGCGGCGAGGTTGCGCTCACGCGCGTTCTGCGAGAGGTTGCCGTGCAGATCGACCGAGGGGATGCCGGCCGATGTCAGCTTCTTGGCGAGCTTCTTGGCCTGGTGCTTGGTGCGCGTGAAGAGGATGCGGCGGCCGTTGCCGGACGCGAGGCGCTCGACGAGATCGTTCTTGTCGTCGTCGGAGACGTGGAAGACACGGTGGGTCATCGCAGCTGCGGGAACGCTGGACTCGTCGACCTCGTGGCGCACCTCGTTCTGGAGGAACTTGCGCACCAGCGTGTCGACGCCGCGGTCGAGCGTCGCGCTGAAGAGCAGCCGCTGGCCGCCGGTCGGCGTCGCGCCGAGGATGCGGGTGACGCCCGGCAGGAAGCCGAGGTCGGCCATGTGGTCGGCCTCGTCGAGCACGGCGACCTGCACGCGATCGAGGCGGATGACGCCCTGCTTCATGAGGTCTTCGAGGCGGCCCGGGCAGGCCACGACGATGTCGACGCCGGCGCGCAGCGCCTGCTCCTGCGGCTTCTGGCTGACGCCGCCGAAGATCGTGGTGACGTTCAGGCCCACGGCGGCGGCGAGGGGCGCGAGGGTCGCGGCGATCTGCGTCGCGAGCTCACGTGTGGGTGCGAGCACCAGGCCGGTCGGGCGACCGGCGGTGCGCGAGACGCCCGTGAGGCGCGCCACCATCGGCAGCGAGAACGCGATGGTCTTGCCGCTGCCGGTGCGGCCGCGGCCGAGCACGTCGCGACCGGCGAGCGCGTCGGGCAGGGTGTCCTGCTGGATGGGGAAGGGCTCGGTCTTACCGGAGGCGGCGAGGACGGAGGCCAGCGGCGCGGGTACGCCGAGATCAAGGAAAGAAGGCATGAAGAAAGTGCTTTCGGATGAGGCGATCGATCGTGATCGCAAGACGGGGCGACGGCGCGGATTCGCGCATCGGTTCGCCGCTCGAGAAGAGGGCCCAGCGCCCGGAGGCGGAGCACGCGTATCGACGACGCAGCCGCCCGAAGGCGACACACAACCCTAACACCGGCGGATGCGGGTGCATTCCGGATTCGGCGAGACCCGCTCTTCGCGAGGGCGGCCGACGGCCCCGGTACCTGTTCCGGCACGAGCCGGTGACGTCCGGTGGACCGGCCGATGACCCGCGCCGTCCCCCACCCCGAAGACAGGACCGGGTCGGCGGCCGAAGCCGCGCAGCCCGGTCCGTCGCCCGCAGGCTCAGCCGCCCAGCACCTCGCGCTCGAGGCGGGCGTAGCTGGCCTCCATGCCCTCGGTCATACCGGTCGCGAGCACCATGTCGCGCGTGGCCGCATCCGGATACTCGATGAGCAGCGTGAGCAGCGTCGCGCCGTCCTCTTCGTAGAGCGACAGGTCGTTGGTGGTCGAGGGGAAGTCGGTTCCGGTCATGTGCTCCGTCGTCACCCAGCGCCGCTCGGGCACGACGAGCTGCGTCTGCCCGTCGAAGCCGAACGGCTCGCCGACGACGCCCGCGCCCGGCGCCCACGCGTAGAGGTAGTCACCACCGGCGACGAGGTCGATCTCGCACGTCGTCATCGACCAGCCGTCGGGGCCGAGCAGCCACCGACGCACGAGCTCGGGCTCGGTGTGCGCGCGCCAGACGACATCGCGCGGGCCGTTGATGAGCCGGGTGATGCGCACGTGCTGGTCACCGAGGATCTCGGTGCGCGTGCCCTTGCCCTCGGCGTAGGCGCGCAGTTCCTGCAGCACCGCGTCGAGCTGGTTGAAGGCGAGGGTCGAGCCCTCGACGGCGCCCATCGCGATGACCTGCTCGAGCGCCTCGATCGACTCGAAGTGCGAGACGTTCGTGAGCCGGGAGCCGGTCTCCGTCGGCGCGAAGGTGAACGTCATGTGCTGCACCGGCATCCCCTCGACGGGGACGCCTTCCGCATCCGTGAACATGTCACGCACCTCGAACATCGTCGGCTCATCGATCGCCACGAACTCCCACGCCCCGCTGTAGCGCTCACCCTGCGGGCTCGTCATCGCGTAGCGCGCAGCCCCGCCGACGGTGAAGTCGAACACGCTGAAGGATGCGGGATATCCGGGCGGCCCCCAGAAGCGCTCCAGCTGACGCGGGTCGGTGAGGGCACGCCACAGGCGTTCGACGGGGGCGTCGACGTCGGCGATGAGCGTCATGGTGAGCGCTTCGGGATCGTGCGTGACGGCGGTGACGGGCATGGGGATCTCCAGGTGGGTTCGGCGGATGCGGCCGGCGCCGCATCCGGGTCAGGGCTCTTCGGCGAGCAGATCGTCGAGGCGGGAGATGCGCGATCGCCAGAGCTGCTCGTACTCGGCGAGCAGCAGGCGGGCGCGCGCGATCGTTGCGGGATCGGCGCTCACGAGCCGCTCCCTTCCTTCGGCGCGCTTGGTGACCAGGCGCGCCGTCTCGAGCACGGCGACGTGCTTCTGAACGGCCGCGAACGACACGTCGTACACGGCCGCGAGGGCGGAGACCGACTGCTCGGCCTCGATCGTGCGCCGCAGGATGTCGCGGCGCGTGCGATCGGCGAGGGCCCGGAAGATCCGGTCCACCTCGGCGTCGCTGAGTTCCGTTTGTACAACCATTTGGTTGCACGTTAGCGCGTCGGTGCGGGCGGCACAAGAGGGGCGAGGCGGGCACTCCGTCGCGATGGCATCGGATCGCCGGAGGCGAGCCCTACGAGGCGAGACAGTGCCTTCGCGGCGCCGACCACGCCATCCGCTCGATACGAGCGCCCGTCACGCCGGGCGCCTCCCGCCCATGCCGGCGAGCAACGTGCCCACAGGATGGCGGCCACGCGTCCGGGACGGCGCGCGCAGCACCGTCCCGCCGTGGGGGCGGCGGATCACGTGCAAGAGAGCCGTGAACGGGGAGGCCTTCTTCGGAGGCCCGACCAGCACCGCCGCCCAGACGCGGTCGCGCAGGTCACGGTCCTGCAACGCCCGGTCTGCCTCCGCCATCGTGACTCTGGAGCCTTCGCCCGATGTCGCGACAGCCACGAGCTCACCGAGCTCGCACATCGCCCAGCTCATCCGCGCCTCCTCGTCGGCGCTGTGCCGGGGGACTCGAGGGTGTTCCATCAGATAGTCGAGGAGGACGAGCGTGTGCTCACCCAGACGCGTTCCGTAGTACACGGGCCCTCCCTCGGGCGGATAGCGCGCCGGCGTGAACGGTTCGACGCCGGCGGACGGTTACGAGGTGCGGCGCTTGGACTTGCCCGTGGCGCGGCGCACGGCCCCGAAGGTGGCGGTGGCGAGGAAGAGGACGATGCCGATGATGCCGAGCCAGAGGAGCCCCTCGATGGCGAAACCGACGATGGAGAGGATGAGCCAGAGGGCGAGGAGGACGATGACGGTCTTCATGGGGTTCCTTCGAGATGGGGTGCCGCAGACGCGCTGCGCGCAGGCGGACGACAGGGGACAGGGGCGCGACGCGCGCGCCGAGACGGGTGCGGGGTGAGGACCGGGGTCAGACGCGACGAGCCCGGCGACGGCGGGCGATCATCACGAACCCGACTCCCGCCGCGAACAGCACGCCCGCGATGATGGCCGGAACAGTGGAGTCGGCACCGGTGACGGCCAGCTCCTCGGGGAGCCGTTCTCCGGCCGGGCCCGCGGGCGGAGTCGTCACCGACGGCGGGCTGGCAGAGGGTGAGGGAGCCGGCACGGGCGGCGCGACGTCGATCTGCACGACCGCCGCGGCGTCCGGTGTCGTTCCGTTCGCGGCCGTGATCGTGACCGTCGAGCTGCCGGGTGTCGTCGGCGTACCGGAGATGACCCCGGTGACACCGTCCAGCGAGAGGCCCGCGGGGAGCCCCGACGCGGTGAACGTCGGCGCCGGCGTGCCGGAGGCGGTGATGGTGAAGGAGTACGGGGTCCCCGCGGTGGCTCCGGTGGGCGCGCCCGAGGTGATGACCGGCGCGGTCGTCTGCGACGGCGTTCCCGAGCTCGGGCAGCCGCTCGACGCGGTGATGGTGTTCGTGTCGAGTGTCACCGCGCCGGTGCGGGCGAGCAGTCGCCCGACGACCGTGGCGCCGGTGGTCGCGGTGACGGACTCCGCAGCGAGCACGGTGCCCTGGAACTGCGCGGCGGTGCCGATCGTCGCGGAGCTGCCGACCTGCCAGAACACGTTGCAGGAGCTTGCTCCTCCGGTGATCGTGATCCGAGCGCCGGAGCCGATCGTGAGTGTGGATGCGGCCTGGAACACCCAGACCGAGTCCACGCTCCCCGCGAGAGTGAGGGCGCCCGTGTTCGCGAGGGCCAGCGCTCCGCCCGAATAGACGCCCGGGCTGAGCGAGAGCCCGTTGAGTTCGGCGAGTCCCGTCTGAGTGGGCGTCAACGACGCCGCGACGTCGTAGGCCGTGGTCGTGTCGAGCTGGGCCTGAGCCGCGCCCGCGTCGGTCTGATGAGTGGTTCCGTTGACGACGCCGTCCGGCGCGGCCCCGAATCCGGTGATGGAGGTGCCCGGCGAGACGCCCAGGTCGCCGTTGACCACGGTGGGCCCGGTGTTCGTGACGGCGCTGGCGCCGAGCACACCGTAGGTCGCTGCGGTGCCGAGGTCGACGGGGCCGTCAATCACTGTCGCCGCGGATGCGGACGAGGTGGCGACCACCGCCAGGCAAGCAGCGAGCCCGAGACCCGTGAGGGCGACGAGAAAGGAGCGGGAAGAACGGGACATGGCCATGGGAGGCCCCTGTCTGAGTGGGAGAGGCACAAGGCGAACGTCGACGACGCGCACATGATCTCCGGTCTTCCGAGTGTGCACCCCTCACCCGCAGAAAGGGCAGAACGGCGAACATTGGGGTCGAACTGCCAGGAACGCCCCCACCCGATCGCGAGACGGTCCGCTCCTACAGGTCGCCGTACGCGTCCGGAAAGACGCGCTTGGATGCCCGGAACTCCGCCAGCCAGTAGGGCAGCGCACCCTGCGACTCCCACACCTCGGTCAGAAAGCCCTCGAACGTCGGCGCGATCATCGGCCAGCTGCCCGCAACACCGTGGAGCTCGTGGAAGCTGTCGTAGACACGCCCCCCGCGTCGCGCCGACATGTCGATGGTGAGGTGGTCGCCGCCCGGCGTGCGAGCGATCAGGTAGGCCGCTCGGCTCACCGCATCCTCTTCGCCCGCAGCGCCGACGAGCACCGGATTGGCCTGAACGACCTCATCCGGCGGAAGAACGGTGACCTCGCGCGCCTGGCCCGCGAAGAGCACGGCTCCCCCGCATCTCTCGTAGAACTCCCTCACGCCGTCGGGCAGGCGCTCGTCGTCGCGCCGGACGACCGGGAGCGCGACGGGCGGCAGCACAACACAGTCCGTGTGCGCCCTTGCTCGGTCGAGGATGTCGGCGATGTCCACGCACCCATTCTCCGGGCCCGTGGGGGGAAGATCGTGCAGCACGGCCGCGTGGCTCGGGCAGATCGCGCACGGCAGCGGACGCCGCATCCGACCGCCCGAACTCCTGCAGAATCCGCGTTTCGGCCATGTGGCCGCGGCCCTCGCGCGATTCTGCAGGAGTTCGAGACAGAATCCGCGACGGAGCCGACGGTGATCAGACCGCGAACGGCGCGAACTTCGCGATCGCCTCCGCGGTCACGGGTGTGAAGAGGTTCACGAGGTTGCCGTCGGGGTCGCGCAGCAGCACGGAGCGGTTTCCCCACGGCATGAGCGCGGGCTCCGTGACCCACGTGTCCACGACGCCCCGCAGTCGCGCGTATTCGGCGTCGACGTCGGGCGTGAGGAACTCGATGATCGCCGACCGGTTGCGACCCGCCTCCGCGGCGCCCGGGGCGAAGGCCGGGACAGTGCGAGAGCTACCGATCGCGAGCGTTGCGCACGAGGTGGCCACCTCGGCGAAGACATCGCCGGTGTGCGAGGCGGTACCACCCGTGATCAGCTCGTAGAAGTCGGCCAGTCGGGCGACGTCGTCGGTGATGATGCGGACGGAAACGAAGTTCATGGAATCTCCCGGGGTGATCTGCCGAGACCTTCTCGACCTCGCGAGTCTGACCGGCGTGCGCGACAGCGTCCTGTCGGAGTTTCCCCGCGGATGTCAGAGCGTCAGCTGCTCCAGCGTCCCGTGGACGATCTCGATGTCGCCCGCCGCCAGCTTTCGCCTCTCGGGCATCTCGGAGGTGATCACGACCTCGCGGATGCGGTCGACACGGAACGCACGGATCCCGTCGCGCAGACGGCACCATGCGATCAGGTACCACGCCCCACCGGACTCGACGTAGCCGAGGGGCTCGATCTCCCGGTCCGTCCGAGCGCCGGCGCGGTCGCCATAGCCGATCCGCAGCACGCGTGGATCGGCGAGCGCGTCGGCGAGGATGCGAGGCACACGATCGACGATGGCGTCGTCGCGGAGGAAGTGCACGCGCTCCGCAAGACCTCTGGCCGCCTGCGCGTCGTCGCCGCGCATCGCGAAGACCAGCTTGCGCATGGCTGTTTCAGCGGCCGACCGGAACGGTGCCGCCCCCATCGACTGCAGTGCGACGGCCATCGCCATCGCCTCTTGCGGCGTGAAGTTCACCGGCGGCAGGGTGTGCTCGCGCGAGACGCAATAGCCGCCGGTGCGTCCCGGTTCGGCCCAGATCGGCACGCCGCTCTGCTGCAGCGCGCTGATGTCACGCTCGATGGTTCGCGCGCTGACCTCGAACCGCGCGGCCAGCCATCGTGCACTGCGCGGGCGCGGCGCCACGGCGCGCAGCTCCTCCACGAGGGAGTAGAGCCGATCGGTCCGGTTCACGCTCCGACGATAGACCCGGGCGCGGACGCGCGGGATCGCGCCGGGAGGGCCGATGTCCCCGCGCGGTTGACGCCGCATCCGCCACAGCCCTAGCCTCGGAGGGCTGTGCCTCATCCGGCGCGGCATCAGCCGAGGAGACCGACCCATGCACGCACGCGACGGCCTGCGTCAGAACGCGGCCCTGCAGCTTCTCTCGAAGCGCAGCGGCCGCTATGAGTCGTACCCTCCGGCGCGCAGCATGTGACGAGTTTCGTCCCACGCCCCGCACCGAAAGGTCCGGGGCGTTTTCTTTCCGCGGGGAGAGCACCCGGACCGGCTGGTCCACCCCACGCAAGGAAGGAATCATGGAGAAGCTCTCCGCACGGCTCGTGTCGTGGGCGAGTCTGATCGACGACAAGACCCTCGATCAGGCGCGCACCTCGGCACGGATGCCGTTCATCTACCCGCACATCGCGCTGATGCCCGACGCGCACCTGGGCAAGGGCGCGACGGTCGGCTCGGTCATCCCGACGCTCGGCGCGATCATGCCGGCGGCCGTCGGCGTCGACATCGGATGCGGCATGATCGCCGTCCGCACCCAGTTCGAGCTCTCGCAGCTCGCGAAGCGAGACCTCGCACCGCTTCGCGAGGCGATCGAGCGCGCGATCCCCCTCTCGGCCGGCCACGACAACCGCACGGTCGTCGCCACCGCCGCGCCGCGGATCGCGGAGCTCGAGGCGAAAGCCGCCGCATCCGGCTTCGACCCGGCCTCCTACGTCGGTCACTGGCGACTCCAGCTCGGCTCGCTCGGATCGGGCAACCACTTCATCGAGGTGTCGGTCGACGAGCTCGACCGCGTCTGGATGTTCCTGCACTCCGGCTCGCGCGGCATCGGCAACAAGATCGCCACCCACCACATCGCCGTCGCGCAGCGGCTGGCGAAGCAGTGGTGGATCGATCTGCCCGACCCCGACCTCGCCTACCTCGTGGAAGGCACGCCCGAGTTCGCGCGGTACATCCGTGAGCTGCAGTGGGCGCAGCACTTCGCACTGCTGAACCGCGAGGAGATGATGGACCGTGTCGCGCGCCAGCTCGCCGAGTTCCTGGGCGAGGACGTCGTCGAGCACGAGCGGATCAACTGCCACCACAACTTCACGCAGCCCGAGCGCCACTTCGGTAAAGAGGTGTGGGTGTCGCGCAAGGGTGCGATCCAGGCGGATGCGGGCCGTCCCGGCCTCATCCCGGGGTCAATGGGCACGGCGTCGTACGTCGTGGAGGGGCTCGGCAACCCGGTCTCGCTCAACTCGTCGCCCCATGGCGCCGGTCGCGAGTACTCCCGTTCCGCCGCGCGGCGCACGTTCTCGCACGAGCAGCTCCGGGAGGCGATGGTCGGCATCGAGTTCCGCGACACGGACGCCTTCGTCGACGAGATCCCGCAGGCGTACAAGCCGATCGACCGGGTGATGACGGATGCGGAGGATCTCGTGTCGATCCGACACTCGCTGCGCCAGCTCGTCAACGTGAAGGGCGACTGACCCCGGAACACCCCGCTCGCCTGTCACAGATCGATGCGCAACGCGCGATCTGTGACAGGCGAGCCTGCGTGGAGGAAACCAGCGCCGGGGAAGGGCGCCGAGCGTCAGCTGCGGCGCGTACGGCGGACGATCATCATCACCGCGCCCGCGAGCAGCAGCATCGCACCGAATCCGGCCGCATATCCGGGCAGGTCGGTCCCGGTGATCGCCAGGTGGCTGGCGGTTGCGGCGGGAGGTGTCACCACAGGCACCACCGCCGGCGCGACGACCGTCACCGCGGCGGTGGCCGAGTCAGTGAGCACGTTGTCGCGCGGGTCGACTGCGGAGCCGGCGGCACCGTTGCTGAGCGTGCCCACATCAGCGGCGCGGGTCTCGTACGACACCGTGCACGTGAGCACATCGCCGGGGGCGAGCATCACGGGCGCGGCCTTGTCGCACGTGAGCTCCCCGAGCTCCGCGGAGCCCGAGAAGTCCGTGTCGGCGAGCGTCACGTTCGAGAGCGTCAGCGCGCCGGTGTTCGTCGCCGTGAGCGTGTAGTCCACGGTGTCGCCGACCACCGCCTGCGAGACCGACGCCGTCTTCGTCACCGCGAGAGCGGACTCGCCCTCGACGGCGAGGAGCGCCTTCGAGGATGCGGATGTCGACTCCACCGTCGTTTCGGCGATCAACGCCGTCGCCACGGCCTCATTGCTCACCCCGCCGGCATCCACATCGGCCTGCGTCACCACGTACGGCGCCTGACAGGTGGTCGACGCCCCCACGGCGAGCTCGGTGACCGGGCACACGATCTGCCCGAGCTGCCCCGAGCCCGAGAATGCGGTCTCGTCGATCGCCAGCGCCTCGACGGGCAGGTCGCCGTCGTTCGTGACGGCGAAGTCGTAGATGACGGTGTCGCCGACGGCAGCGGTGGCGGGCGAGACGGACTTCTCGAGGGAGAGCGCCGCCGCCTTCGCAGTGTTCGTGACCGTGCAGCTGACGGCGTCACCGGCGACCAGGGAGAGCGGCTGGCTCGCCCCGGAGCCCTCCGGCAGCACGGTCGTACTCGTCGCGTTCGCGTTGGTGCACGACCAATCGGCGTCGTAGTAGTCGATCGGGCTCTGCGCGCCGGTGCTCGAAGCCTCAGCGAGGGTGACCGCGCCGCTGGGGATGACCGGCACGAGGCCGGTCGACGCCGCATCCGTGGCGCCCGTGGTCGCAGAGGCGAGCAACGGCCCCTCGCTCGATGCCACGCTGATGTCGAAGGCGTCGTCGGAAGCAACACGGCTGTCGACCTGCTTGTCGACGGACACGCGGGCGGTGCGGATGCCGAAGCCGAGGCCTTCGCGCTCACCGCGGGAGTTCATGTACAACGCGCCGGAGATCCTCGTCGCCGACGGAGCCGAGAAGATGGAGCCGTACGCGCCGGTCCCGCCCGCAGAGATGGCGTTGCACCAGAGGTTGGTCGTGCCGTCGCCGACGGGCGGCAGTGCGCACCCTCCGGTCGTGGCCTCCCAGCTGTGGTCGATCAATGTCAGCGGGGCGTCCGACCTCATGTTGATCCACTCGCCCAGGTTCCCCGAGATCGCGTCCTGTGTCTCCGGCGCGGCCGCGACGAGTTCGTACCCCGTCACAGGGGTGCCGCCGATCGAGACCTCGAAGTCGGAGATCGAGATCTCCACCGCCCCGAAGGGCTGGCCCGTGGACGCGTAGAGGAACGGCTTGCCGGGGATGCCCTCGTAGTATCCGGGGACGCCGATGACGAATGGCGGGTTGGTCGCGGGAAGGGCAGCGACGGAGCGTGCCGTGTATCCGGATATCGGTCGCTCGGTGACGGTATAGGACACGTCGTACGCGCCGAGCGACAGCTCGAACTCCTGGCCCGCGCCACTCAGACCGACGCTGGAGTCGTAGCCGGCGAAATCGAGCCAACAGATGGAGTCGGGGAACTTCCCTCCCCCGTCGGAGTTCGCGTACCCGCAACTCCCCTCGATCGGGGCGGCGGTGGCCGGGACCGCCGCCATCCCCGTGAAGACGGCGGCCAGCAGTGCTGCTGCGCCGGCCGCTGCCGACAGTTTCTTGATGCTCATAAGCGCTCCCTGGTATGCGTGGGCGGCGTCTCCGCAATGCCTCCCTCCTGGAGACCACGGATCGCCCGACGTCACGCGCATCTCTCGGATGCCGATGCGCGCGCAACCGATCCGTCGCGCTCTTCCGAGTCCTCCGCGATATACCGGCAGGCAGACCGTAGGCGAGCAGCACGGCGCGTGCAGGGCTTTCACCCTCACCTGCGGGGAATTTCACCCTCGCCATCACCCGCTGCGTCCTTCTCTCCGACCCGGAAGGAGTCTGAACGTCCGAGAAGCCGGTCGCCGAGCCCGCACCCCGGCGAGCCGCGCCCGCAACTAGACTGAGCAGGTCCGGCACCCCGATCCCTGGAGCTCAGCCGCGTGACCACTTCCGCCACCGCCTCGCGTCCTGCCGCCGATACCGTCGAGAACGCTCGGGCCACTCCCGAGCGCGAGCAGCCGTACGCCGCTCTCGGACTCAAGCCCGACGAGTACGACCGCATCCGTGAGATCCTCGGCCGTCGCCCCACCAGCGGTGAGCTCGCCATGTACTCGGTGATGTGGAGCGAGCACTGCTCGTACAAGTCGAGCAAGATCTACCTCCGCCAGTTCGGCCAGAAGGTCACCGACGAGATGCGCGAGCGGCTCATGGTCGGCATGGGTCAGAACGCCGGCGTGGTGGATGTGGGCGAGGGATGGGCGGTGACCTTCAAGGTCGAGTCCCACAACCACCCCAGCTACATCGAGCCCTTCCAGGGCGCCGCCACCGGCGTCGGCGGCATCGTGCGCGACATCATCTCGATGGGCGCGCGCCCCGTCGCCGTCATGGACCAGCTCCGCTTCGGCGCGATCGACAACCCCGACACCGCCCGCGTCGTCCACGGCGTCACCAGCGGCATCTCCTTCTACGGCAATTGCCTGGGCCTGCCGAACATCGGCGGCGAGACGGTCTTCGACAGCGTGTACCAGGGCAACCCCCTCGTGAACGCCCTCGCGGTCGGAGTACTGCGCCACGAGGACCTCAAGCTCGCCGACGCCACCGGCCCCGGCAACAAGGTGGTGCTGTTCGGTGCCCGCACCGGCGGCGACGGTATCGGCGGTGCCTCCATCCTCGCCTCGGACACGTTCGCCGACGGCGGCCCCACCAAGCGCCCCGCGGTGCAGGTGGGCGACCCCTTCGCCGAGAAGGTGCTCATCGAGTGCTGCCTCGAGCTCTACCGCGACGAGCTCGTCGAGGCCATCCAGGACCTGGGCGCCGCCGGCATCTCATGCGCCACGAGCGAGCTGGCCGCCAACGGCGGATCCGGGATGCGGGTCGACCTCGAGAAGGTGCTGCTGCGCGACCCGTCGCTGACTCCCGAAGAGATCCTCATGTCGGAGTCGCAGGAGCGGATGATGGCGATCGTCGCTCCCGAGAAGCTCGACGCATTCCTCGCCGTCGTCGACAAGTGGGAGGTCGAGACGAGCGTGCTCGGCGAGGTCACCGGCGACGGGCGCCTCGCGATCTTCTGGCACGGCGAGCAGATCGTCGACGTGGACCCCTCGACCGTCGCCGTCGACGGCCCCGTCTACGAGCGTCCCGTCGCCTACCCGACGTGGATCGACGCCCTGCAGGCGGATTCCGCATCCGCGCTCCCGCGCCCGACGGATACGGAGGCGTTGCGCGAACAGTTCCTGCAGCTGCTCGGCAGCCCCAACCTCGCCGACACCTCGTGGATCACGAACCAGTACGACTACTACGTGCTGGGTAACACGGCGCTGAGCTTCCCCGATGACGCCGGCATGATCCGCGTCGACGAGGAGTCCGGCCTCGGCTTCGCGATCGCGACGGATGCGAACGGCCGATTCTGCCAGCTCGACCCGTACCAGGGCGCGAAGCTGGCCCTCGCCGAGGCGTACCGCAACGTCGCCGTCACCGGCGCCATCCCGACCGCCGTCACCGACTGCCTCAACTTCGGCAGCCCGGAGAACCCCGAGGTCATGTGGCAGTTCTCGCAGGCGGTCGAGGGTCTCTCCGACGCGTGCCTCGAGCTCGGCATCCCCGTGACCGGCGGCAATGTCAGCTTCTACAACCAGACCGGCGACGTCCCGATCCACCCGACCCCCGTGGTGGGCGTCATGGGCATCATCGACGACGTCGCCCGCCGCATCCCGAGCGGTTGGCAGGATGCGGGCGAGAACCTGTACCTGTTGGGCGTGACGGCCAATGAGCTGAGCGGTTCGGCATGGGCCCAGGTCGTGCACGACCACCTCGGGGGCCGTCCGCCGGCGGTCGACCTCGCCGCCGAGAAGCGCCTGGCCCAGCTGCTGCGCGCCGCCGGCGATCAGGGACTCATCTCCAGCGCCCACGACCTCTCGGAGGGCGGTCTCGGACAGGCCCTCGCCGAGGGCGTCATGCGTTTCGGCGTGGGCGCGCGCGTCTGGCTCACCGAGCTCATGGAACGCGACGGGGTGGACGCCGCATCCGCCCTCTTCTCCGAGTCGACCGGTCGCGTGATCGTCAGCGTGCCGCGCGAGGAGGACGTGAAGTTCCGAGGCCTGTGCGCGGGACGCGACTACCCCGTGCTGCGCATCGGTGTCACCGATTCCGGCGACGGCGAGTCGGTGCTCGAGGTGCAGGACGTGTTCACCCTGTCGGTGCCCGAGCTGCGGGAGCGCTCGCGCGCGACGCTGCCCGCCGCGTTCGGTCCGACGGTGACCGAGGACGCCTGATGAACGACGACGAGGAGTACGAGGGCTTCGCCGACAAGCGCCAGATGCGCATGAAGGTCATCGCCTGGGTGGTCATCATCGCCCTCGTGCTCGTCGGCGGCGGCTCGACCGTCCTCGCCCTGCTCTTCGGCTGAGCCCCCCGACGCAATCGCCTTCCGGCGGGGCTGTTCGAGACCCTGCTGCGATGTCTGCACGATCCGTGGTGCTGGTGGTGAACCCGAGAGACGCCTGAGGCGGCTCAGCGCCGTCCACCGTGCAGACGTCGCCCTGCCTCGCCGCCCTTGCCGACCCGTTCGGCATCCGCGGCGTCCCATCTGCCGCCCAACCCACCGCGCCGTACGATGGGGATGTGGGACCCCTGCTCGAGTTCCTCGCGGTCTGGTGGTGGGCCGCCCCCGCTGCGGCGGGCGCCGGCACCGTCGGATACGTCGCGGCGACGACCGGGCGGCGCCGGGCGCGTCGTCTGGCGCTGGATGCGGCCCGACACCAGGAGCAGCATGCGGTCCGCGAGCTGCTCAGCGCCCGGGCGCGCACGCGTGCCGCGCAGGCCGAGGTACAGGCGGCTCGTGCCACCCGCAGCGCCTCGCACTCCGAGGCGCGCCGCGCGCTGAACCAGGCGCGCGAGGCGCAGCGCACCGCGACCCTGCTTCTGCGCGCCGCGCGCACGCGGGTGAAGGCGGAACGCGCGCAGCTGGCGGCCCGCGACGCCGAACTGCCGCTCGCGCGGATCGTGCGCGAGCACGACGCGATCGCCGCACGATGGCTCGAGTACGAGACCGACGTCGAGCTGGCGATCGCGGTGCCCCAGATGAGCGACCCCCACCATCCGACGACGGCCGCCTACCTGCAGGCGATGCAGCGGGCGCAATGGCTGCGCCCGCCGAGCGGTGCGACGCGGATGGATCCCGCGGATTTCGTGGCCTACGCCGCGGCGGTCCGCGAGCTGAACGAGGCGTTCGCCGCCGCGGAGGCCGCGGCCCTGCGGGCCTCCGCGGAACGGGGGCGTCGGCGACCGGAGGTTCCCCCGCGCGAGAGCGCGACCCGCGCCGACCCGCCTCGCATCATCCGCACCGAGCCCGCGCCGCCAGCGCCGCAGACATCGGGGCCGGCCGAGCGCGTGGTTCGTGCGGTGTGGCCCGTGCCGCGCCGCTCCAGGCACGACCCCCAGTGAGGGTCAGATCCGGCCTCGTCAGCGCGGAAGCGTCAGGATCTCCGCGCCGGTCTCCGTGATGGCGATCGTGTGCTCGGTGTGGGCCGTGCGGCATCCGGTGGCGCTGCGCAGCGTCCAGCCGTCCTCATCGGTCACCAGCTGATCCGTGTCGACCATGACCCACGGCTCGAGCGCGAGCAGCAGGCCCGGGCGCAGCACGAAGCCGCGCCCCGGGCGCCCGGCGTTGGGAACGTGCGGGTCCTGGTGCATCGTGGTCCCGATGCCGTGGCCGCCGAACTCGACGTTCACGGAGTAGCCGGCCTGCTTGAGCACGGTGCCGATCGCGCGGGACAGATCGCCCACCTTGGCGCCCGGCTTCGCGGCCGCGATACCCGCGGCGAGCGCACGCTCGGTCGCGTCGATCAGCGCGACGCTCTCGGCGGGGCGGGCCTCGCCGACGATGAAGCTCACCGCCGCATCCGCGGAGATGCCGTCGAGCGTGACGGCGAGGTCGAGAGTCAGCAGATCGCCGTCGGCGACGCGCTCGTCATGCGGCATGCCGTGCAGGACGGCGTCGTTGACGGCGGTGCAGATGTAGTGGCCGAACGGCCCACGACCGAAGGAGGGGGCGTAGTCGACGTAGCACGAGACCGCACCGGCGCCGAGGATCATCTCCTTCGCCCAGGCATCGATCTCGAGCAGGTTCGTTCCCGGCACGACGCGCGAACGGATCGTGTCGAGGATCCGGCCGACGAGGGCCCCTGTCCGGCGTGCGCGGTCGACCTCGGCGGGCGTGAAGATCTCGATCATGACAACAACCATTCTCCATGGTCATCGCGTGGCCTCGGTTCTCGCCCTTTCGCGCGACGAGCTCTGGACGGATGCGGCCGGCGCAGCGGCCGGGACACGGTGAACTCCGGCCTCGTGGCCCGCGATCGGCGCGCCGCGGCTCCTAACATGGAGAAGTGGATCAGCTGTTTGCGTTCCTCCAGCACAACTGGTGGCTCGCCTTCCCTCTCATCGGCGTCGCCGGTGGCGCCGCCCGGGCGTGGGAGCGAGGCGCGAAGCGGCGGCACGAGAGGCGACTGGAGCTGATCCGGGCGAAGAGCGGCGTGATCGCACCGGCGCCCGTCGAGCCGCGTCCGCAACCGACGGCATCCGCGCTCGAACGCACCCTCTCCGAACACGACGCGACCACGGCGCGCTGGCTCGAGTACGAGCTCGACGTCGCGAAGATGATCGCCTACCCCGCCATGAGCGACGGGCGCCAGGAGCTCACCGCCGCGTTCCTACGCGCCAAACGTGTCGCGGATCGGATGCGGCCGGCATCGGCGGATGCCAGGGTCACCGCGGCCGAGCTCACGGCGTACCAGAACGCCGTGACGGACTACGAGGTGGCCTTCGACGTCGCCGAACGCGAGGCGCGACGGGTACGGGATGCCGGGTTCACGCCGTCCGAGCGCAAGCGCCTGGACACCGCTCAGCAACTGCTCTCGGTCGCGATCGACGAGGCGGCCACTCCCGCCGAGCGACAGCTCGCGTACCGCCGGGTGCGCGAAGAGCTCGACGGATTGATCTCCCTCTCCGATGCGGCGATCGACGAGCTCGAGCGACGCGTCGCCCTCGAGCTGCCGGCGACCGTTGCCCCGAGCGAGCCAGACGCTTCGGAGGCCGGTCCGACGTCATCCGCGACCGGGTCGGATGAAGCGGGGCACCGACGCGAACCGCCGATGCCCCGGGGCCCCCGCGACGCCCCCCAGCAACATTCACGTCCGTAACGCAGGCCACGTCGTCTCAGGCAGAACGCCTAACGTGGACGCAGTCCAAAGATATACCACGTCCACCTTTCACTTCAGGATCCATGCCCGAGTCACTGCGCGCACGCAAGAAGCGCGATACCGAGAACGCGATCGAGATCGCGGCCGTCCAGCTCGCCCTCGAGCGCGGCCACGCGAATGTCACGGTCGCCGACATCTGTACGCGCGCCGACGTGTCGCGCAGCACGTTCTTCAACTACATGAGCTCCCGCGAGACCGCGCTCTTCGGTCGCTCGCTCCATCTGCTGCCGGCTGAACAGGCCGCGGTCATCATCGAGATGTCGGCGGACGTCCCGCTCACCACCGCGGTCTTCCGTCTCATCATCGCCTCGATCGGCCATGCGCGGATCAACGCGGTGGTGGCGGAGGGGCGCAATCGGATGCTGCTGGAACAGCCCGACACGCAAGCCGCGATCCTCGCGCCCTTCCTCTCGCTGACCACGGAGCTCACGGCTTTCCTCGCGACGTGGCTCGCCGCGCATCCGCAGCGCCGGAGGCTCGCCGACGCAGATACGTCGATCATGCGCGAGGCCTCACTGACGGTGCTCGTCGCCGTCAGTGCATTCCAGTCGCTCATCTCCGACATGACCGGAACGGGCGACGTGGAAGCCACCGAGGCGGCATTCCGCGATTCCGTCCGCAAGCTCGCTCTGCTCGCCGAGGCGAGCGCGCACTGAACGCCAGAACGCGCCGCATCCCGGAGGATGCGGCGCGTTCTGCGAGGGGGCGTCAGGACGTCAGTGCGTCCACCCACGCCTGGTTCTCGGCGATCCAGTCGGCGACCGCCGGCGCGTAGTCGTTGCCGCTGCCGCCGGAGTTGAACATCGCATCCTCGAGCGAGTACAGGGTGTCGTTGTCCATCTTGAACGACGAGAGCCAGTCGTTCACCTCCGGGAAGTCCTCCTTGAAGTTCGACGACGTCACCGTGTGGATGCCCTCGGCGTCGCCGAGCAGACCGTCCGGGTCGTCGAGGTCCTTGAGCGGGAAGGCGTTGTAGGCCCAGTGCGGACGCCACAGGGTCACGGCGATGTCCTTGCCCGCATCCGTCGCCGCCTGAAGCTCCGTGAGCATCGCCGGCGTCGAGGACGTCACGAAGTCGAGTCCTTCCAGGCCGTAGCCGGGGATGACTTCGTCCTGCGTCACGGTCACGAGACCCGATCCCGCCTCGATGCCGACGAGACGGTTGCCGAAGACATCGGCGTTGTCGGCGAGCTCGGTGAGCGAGTCGATGGGAGCGTCCTCGTTGACGGCGATCGTCAGCTTGGCCTCGTCGTTCCAGGCGCCGAGATCGACGAGGTCGTCGCCGTAGGTCTCCATGTACTGGGCGTGGGTCAGCGGCAGCCAGGTGTCCAGCGTCAGGTCGTAGTCGCCGTTCGCGATGCCGGTGTAGACCGCTGCGGGGTCCGCGTACTCCAGCTCGACCTCGTAGCCCTGCTCCTCGAGCACGTTCTTCCACAGCTCGGATGCGGCGATGCCCTCGTCCCAGCCGTTGAACACGGCGATCGTGATGGGCCGGTCGCCAGATCCTTCGCCCGCTTCGCCCGCATCGCCGGCAGCCGAGCAGCCGGTCAGGGCGAGGGCGGCGACGCCCGCGAGGGCGATGCCCACGGTCAGGTTCTTCTTGGTGACAGTCATCTGCAGTCCTCTCCGTCCGCGTGCTGTCGCGGACAAGGTCGGTACGGCACGTCGAGTGTCGACGGCCGCTCGCGAGTGATGAGCTCGCAAGTTTCGGGTGGGCCGGCGCGCGCTCAGGCCGCGCGGGCCAGCTCGCGGCGTCGTCCGAGGAGCGCGCGCTTCGGGCGGGGGCCCGCGAAGCTCGAGGTGACACGGTCGAGGATCATCGCGATGATGACGACGGCGAGACCCGCCTCCACGCCCAGCGCGATGTCGATCCGGCTCAGCGCCTGTACGATCTGTCCGCCGAGGCCGCCTGCTCCGACCATGCCGGCGATGACGACCATCGACAGGCTGAGCATGATGACCTGGTTCACGCCGGCCATGATGCTCGGAAGAGCGAGGGGCAGCTGGATCTGGCGAAGGATGCGGCCGGGCGACGCGCCGAAGGCGTGGCCGGCCTCCACGACCTCGGTGTCCACACCGCGGATGCCGAGCTCCGTCAGTCGCACACCCGGAGACATCGCGAAGACGATGGTGGCGACGATGCCCGGCACGGGTCCCACGCTGAACATGATGAGGGCGGGGATCAGGTAGACGAAGGCGGGCATCGTCTGCAGGAAGTCGAGCACGGGCCGCACGACGGCGGAGACGCGGTCACTGCGAGCGGCCCAGATCCCCAGAGGAAGGGCGATCGCGACCGCGATGACCGCGGCGATGATCACGAGCGCGAGGGTGTCCATGGCCGCATCCCACTGGTCGATCGTGACGATCAGCAGGAGCCCGATCGCCGTGCCCAGGGCGAGCTTCCACCCCTTCGCGAAGAAGGCGAGCGCGACGAAAACGGCGATGATCACCCAGAACGGCGGGCTGGACAGCACCGTGTCGAGCCCGTCGTAGAGGGCACGGAAGGCGACGCTGATCCCGTCGAAGAGCCAGGAGAACGTCTTGATGATCCAGCGGACGGCGCTCTCGACGACGTCGCCGAGGGGGAGGCGGAAGAGATCGTTCATCGGGCACCTCCCGTGCTCGTGGCGGCGGGTTGGTCGACGACGGCCAGCGTCTCGGTGAGCACGCTCGCCGGCACGGATGCGGGCACCTCGATGATCGGGTTCTCCCGCGTGACGGCGGGGACGTTACCGAGCGCGGCGAGGAGGGTGACGCGGGGGATCACCCCGACGAGGCGCTGACGCTCGTCGACCACGGCGACGGGGTAGGGCGACTCGACCGAGTGCTCGACGACGTCCGTCAGCGGGTCGTCGGGTCCGACGACCTGCTGCGCGCGCTGCACGATGCGGCGGAGGTCGGTCTCGCCCGCCTTGACCGCGCGGATCACGGCGCGGTCGGTCACGGCGCCGATGTAACGGCGGTTCTCGACGACCGCCACGGCTCCCGCCTGCAGATCGCGCATGACGCGCAGGGCGCCCCGCATCCCGGCAGACACGGGCGTCGTCGCCTGCGGCGGGGCCATCACGGACGATGCGGTCAGTACGCGGGCCCGGTCGACGTCCTGCACGAACTGGGCGACGTAGTCGTTCGCCGGGTCGGTGAGGATCTCCTCCGGGGTGCCGTTCTGCACGATGCGCCCGTCGCGCATGACGGCGATGCGGTCGCCGAGGAACATGGCCTCGTTGAGGTCGTGGGTGATGAAGACGATCGTGCGGCCGAGCTCCTGCTGCAGTTCGATGAGCTGCTCCTGCATCTCGCGGCGGATGAGGGGGTCGAGGGCCGAGAACGCCTCGTCCATGAGCAGGATGTCGGTGCCGGAAGTGAGGGCGCGGGCGAGGCCGACGCGCTGACGCATTCCGCCGGAGAGCTCCCCGGGCATGGCGTCGACGCGGTCGCCGAGGCCGACCTTGTCGAGGATCTCGCGGGCGCGCTCACGTCGCTCCTGCGTGCCGACGCCCTGGATCTCCAGCGCGTACGCGGCGTTGTCGAGCACCGTGCGGTGCGGCAGGAGCGCGAAGTGCTGGAACACCATCGAGATCGACGAGCGTCGGATGCGGCGCAGCTGCGCGGCCGAGGCTGTCGTCACGTTCTGGCCCTGCACGAGCACCTCGCCGGCGCTCGGGGGCAGCAGACCGTTGAGCATCCGGATGATGGTGGACTTGCCTGAGCCGGAGAGGCCCATGATCACGAAGATCTCGCCCGGGTCGACGGTGAAGCTCGCGTCGATCACCGCGGCCGTACCGCGGTCCGACACCTCGGCACGGGTCTTGCCCGCGCGCAGCTGCTCGATGACGGACTTGGGGTTCTTGCCGAAGACCTTGAACAGGTTCCGCGCCTCAATGGCATGTTCGACACTCACGTGGATTGCACCTCGGCAGTCCGGTGCACAGACTGCATCGGTCACGCCCGGGTGGACGACCACGGGCGGTCGCGTCGGGAGGCGCAACACGCACGGGCTCCGGGCATAGGGCCCGGGCACGGTCGCCGACCGTACGCTCGCCGACGCGCTCCCGAAGGGGCATCAGGCGACCGCGGACTGGTCGTGGGGCCCGGCGACGGGCCTCTTCCAACGTGTCATGCGTTCTCGGGGTTCGCAAGTCGGCCTCGACGGTTGCCGCATCCGGCCGATCGCGCTACCGCGCCCGCGTGATATCAAACGTCGCGCGCGGGCGCACGCGCGGTGCCGGATCTCTCGCTTGACATCACGGTATCCACCGTTGCATGGTTAGTTAGTCAAGTAATGAACCACCGAACGGGGATCCAGTGATCGAAGAGGGCAGACCGCTCTTCCTGCAGATCGCAGAGAGCGTCGAGGACGCGATCGTCGACGGCAGCCTCCGCGAGGAGGACCAGGCGCCGTCGACGAACGAGCTCGCCGCGTTCCACCGCATCAACCCCGCCACCGCGGCAAAAGGAGTCAACATGCTCGTCGACAAGGGAGTGCTCTACAAGCGCCGCGGCGTGGGCATGTTCGTCGCCCCCGGCGCCCGTGAGGTGCTGCTGAGCGAGCGCCGCACAGCGTTCGCCGACCGCTTCGTCGAGCCGCTGCTGGCCGAGGCCCGCAGGCTCGGACTCGCTCCAGAAGACATCACTCATCTCATCGAGGACCGCGCCGCCGCCGACACCGACACCAACACCAACGAAGGAGCGAACAAGTGACCGCCGTGATCGAGGTCAGCGCACTGACCAAGCGATACCGCGACACCGTCGCGATCGACGACGTCAGCTTCCGCATCGAGAAGGACGCCATCTACGGCCTCCTCGGACGCAACGGAGCCGGCAAGACGACGATCATGTCGATCCTCACCGCGCAGAACTTCGCCACCTCCGGACAGGTGCGCGTGTTCGGCGAGGACCCCTACGAGAACGCCCGTGTGCTCTCGCGCGTCTGCTTCGTCCGCGAGAGCCAGCGCTACCCCGACGACGCCCTGCCCGTTCACGCGTTCCGCATCGCCCGGCTCTTCTTCCCGAACTGGGACCAGGATCTCGCCGAACGGCTCATCGCCGACTTCCGCCTGCCGATGAAGACGCGCATCAAGAAGCTCTCCCGCGGACAGCTCTCCGCGGTCGGCGTCATCATCGGCATCGCCTCGCGCGCCGAGATCACCTTCTTCGACGAGCCGTACCTCGGACTGGATGCGGTCGCCCGTCAGATCTTCTACGACCGCCTCCTCGAGGACTACGCCGAGCACCCCCGCACCATCATCCTGTCGAGCCACCTGATCGACGAGGTGTCGAACCTCCTCGAGAAGGTGATCGTCGTCGAGGGCGGACGCGTGCTGCTGGACGAGGACACCGAGGCGCTGCGCGAGCGCGCGACGAGCGTGGTCGGCGACGCCGACGCGGTCGACGCCTTCGTCGTCGGGCGCGAGGTGCTGCACCGCGAGAGCCTCGGCCGCGTCGCATCCGTCACCGTCCTCGGCGCGCTCACCCCCGACGAGCGCGCGCGCATGCGGGATGCGGGCCTGGAACTCGCTCCCGTCTCCCTCCAACAGCTCGTCGTGCGCCTCACGCAGCGCGTCGAATCCCCCGCTCTCGAGAACGGAGTCGTGCGATGAACCGCATCCAGAAGGTCGTGCGCATGCAGCTGACCAACAGGCAGACCTTCCTCTGGGTTCCGCTGATCGTCCTGGGCGGCGCCTTCGGCCTCAGCCTCGCGGTCTACGGCATCCTCTACAGCGCCGGGGTGACCGGTGCCTTCTACGGCGGTGGGGCCCAGGCGCCCCTCTGGTACTTCGCGGTCATCGGCGCCCAGGCATTGACCATGACGTTCCCGTTCTCGCAGGCCATGAGCGTGACGCGACGCGAGTTCTTCCTCGGCACGATGCTCACGGCCGTGCTCACCGCCGCCATGCTCGCCGTGATCTTCGTCATCGGCGGGCTCATCGAGACAGCGACCGGAGGCTGGGGTCTCCACGGCTACTTCTTCGCCGTCGGGGTCATCTGGGAGTCCGGACCGGTGTTGGCGGGACTCTTCTACTTCGTGCTCGCCATGCTGTTCTTCGTCTCCGGCTTCTGGGGCGCGACGATCTTCAAGCGCTTCGGCACGCTGTGGCTGGTCGTCACCCTCGTTGGGATCGCTGCGGTCATCGTGCTCGCCCTGTTCGCCGTCACGCGCATGGACGCCTGGCCGTCGGTCATCGACTGGTTCGCATCGATCGGATTCGGCGGCATCACGCTCCTGGTCGCGGGGATCGCAGCGGTGCTCGCCGCCATCGCCTTCCCGACGCTGCGCCGCACCACCCCCTGACGACGGATGATGGAGGGGGGCGCAATCTCGGACCGATACCGGATCGCGCCGTCGACAAGGAGCACAGCATGAGCGATTTCGCACGACGCATCGATGCCATCACCGTCGATCAGCTGCGATCCACCGGGGCCACCAAGTGGTCGGCGGAGGACGGCACCCTGGGCGCGTTCGTCGCGGAGATGGACTTCGGCATCGACCGGAGGATCACCGAGGCGCTCCACCGCGCCGTCGACGCAGGGGCGTTCGGCTACATGCCCCGGGGGATGGCCGCCGACCTCTCCGCGGCGACGGCGGAGTTCGTCGGTCGCCGCTACGGGTGGCAGGTTGCGGCATCGGATGTCTGGGGCGTCCCAGATGTCATCGTGGGCCTGGAGCTCGCGATGGAGCACTGCTCGGCGCCGGGTTCCAAGATCATCGTGCCGACGCCGTCGTACATGCCGTTCCTCTTCGTCCCGCCGATGCGTGGACGCGAGGTCATCGAAGTGCCGCTCGCCGTGCGTGACGGCCGTTACGAGTTCGACCTCGACGCCCTGCAGCGCGCGTTCGACGACGGCGGCAACCTGTTGCTGTTGTGCAATCCGTACAACCCGGTGGGCCGCGTGTTCAGCCGCGAAGAGCTCGTCGCCGTCTCGGAGGTCGTGCAGCGCAACGGGGGACGCGTGTTCTCCGACGAAATCTGGGCTCCGCTCGTCTTCACCGGGTCGACCCACATCCCGTACGCGTCGATCTCCGACGCGGCCGCTCAGCACACGATCACGGCAATGAGCGCGTCCAAGGCCTGGAACCTGCCCGGACTCAAGTGCGCGCAGCTCGTGCTCACGAGCGACGCCGACCGGGAGAGGTGGGCGAAGATCGGCCCGTTCGCCGGGCACGGCACCAGCAACCTCGGCGCCGTCGCCAACGCGGTGGCCTACCGCGACGGTGACAGCTGGCTCGCCGAGCTCGTGCCCTACCTCGAACACAATCGGGACGTCCTGCGAGACCTCATCGCCGAGGAGATCCCCGGGGCTTGGATGCCGAGACCCGAAGGAACCTACGTCGGGTGGATCGACTTCCGAGACGCCGGCCTCGGAGACACGCCCGCCGAGTTCTTCCACCGGGAGGCGTCTGTCCAGCTCACGGAGGGGACCATGTGCGGTGTCGCCGGCACCGGGTTCGCACGACTCATCTTCGCGACCCCGACACCGGTCCTCGAAGAGGTCGTCCGCCGCCTCGGCGCCTCGCTCCGAACGCTTCCGACGGCGTGAGGGTCGGGGCTGACCGCCCCTCACCGAGCGGGATCAGTCGGTGGCGGATGCGGCGGCCTCGTGGTGACGGATCACCTCGGCCACGACGAAGTTGAACCACTTCTCGGCGAACGCGGGGTCGAGATCCGCCTGCTCGGCGAGACTCCGCAGCCGCGCGAGCTGTCGTTCTTCGCGAGCAGGGTCGGAGGGAGGCAGGCCGTGCTCCGCCTTCAGCGCTCCGACGGCCTTCGTGCAGCGGAAACGCTCCGCCAGCATGAAGGTCAGCGCCGCATCGATGTTGTCGATGCTGGCGCGCAGCCCCTGGAGGGTGGAGATCGGGTCGATGGGCTCGGTCATGGCGTCCTCCTCGCGCTCGACACTACCGCGCGGGCCGCGCCCTAGAGTGTGGTCATGACCGATGAATCGGCTGGGTCCGTCGATCCCGCATCCGCCCCGCCCACCGCTACGGGCCTTCGCTGGCGCGCCGTGCACCACCCGTTCGCCCTCGGGTTCTTCGTGACCCTCGGCGGTCTGCTCGCACTGGTGCTGGGACTCGCGGTCTCGAACCTGTCCACAGTGCTCATCTACGTCGCTTTCGCGCTGTTCGCCGCCCTCGGCCTCGACCCCCTCGTGCGCTTCTTCGAGAAGCGCGGCGTCGCACGCGTCTGGGGCATCGTGATCGTCTTCGTCGGGTTCGCGATCGTGCTCGTCGGGGTGCTGCTGCTGATCATCCCGACGGTGGTCCAGCAGATCGCGGAGTTCTTCAACAGCGTGCCCCAGCTGTTCACGACGTTCCAGCAGAGCGACCTCTATCGCACGCTCCACGACACCTTCGGCAGCGCGCTGCCCGACATCCTCTCGCACGTGCAGGACTTCCTCACCAACCCGACGAACATCGCCTCCATCAGCGGCGGCGTGCTCAAGGTCGGCGTCTCGATCGTCACGGGGATCTCCGGGGGGATCATCATTCTGGTTCTGAGTCTCTACTTCACGGCCTCGCTGCCGACGATGAAGAAGTCGCTCCTCTCGCTCGCTCCGGCGTACGCGCGTACGAAGGTCGCCTCCCTCACCGAGGAGATCGCAGATTCCATCGGCGGATACCTGCGCGGCATGGTCGTGCTGGCCCTGTGCAACGCCGTGTTCGTGCTGATCATGTTCCTCGTGCTCGGACTGCCATTCCCGCAGCTGTTCGCCGTCGTCGCCTTCTGCGTCACCCTCATCCCTCTCGTCGGAACGGTGCTGTTCTGGGTGATCGGCTCCGTCTTCGCCCTGTTCGCGAGCCCGATGGGCGCTCTGGTGTTCGCGATCGCCTATCTCGTCTACATGCAACTCGAGGCATACCTGCTGACGCCTCGCGTCATGAACCGCACGATCTCGATCCCGGGATCACTCGTCGTGATCGGCGCGCTCGTCGGCGGCACGCTGCTCGGGCTGCTGGGAGCGCTCGTCGCGATCCCCGTCACTGCCTCGGTGCTGCTCATCGTGAAGCAGGTCATCATCCCGAAACAGGACGCGAAACTGCATCCCGACGCCTGAGGCCGGCAATTCCGTCGTCAGCGGATGGGCATCAGGCAGGTCGGTGACGGCACGGCCACGCGCGAGCGCACACGCTCCGCGATGCCGGTGCGAAGATCCAGCGACACGGCCGCGACCTCGTCCGATCGCTGACCGGCCACCAGCACCGTGTCGCGGGAGACGACGTGATGGCGGGGCCAGTCCACGCCGCTGTCGGCCAGCGCGACGAACTGCAGTTGCTCCCCCGCGCCCGCGACCCGCACGGTGGCGAGGGTGTTGCTGCCGCGCACGCCGGCAACGAGGAACGAGCCGTCGGAGGATGCCGCGAGCTCCGCCGCGGTATCGCCGTCGAGGGTTCCCGCCAACTGCACGCCGCCGATCAGGCGCCACGCGCCCGACGCGTCCGGCGCCAGCACGAACACCTCACGCGAGAGCTCCGCCACGACATACAGATGACCGCTCGGATGCCATACGCCGTGGCGCGGGCCGCTGCCGCGGGGCAGCACGACCTGGCCCGCCGCGCGCAGCCCGTCGCCGGACGGGCGCCAGAACCGCACGAGATCGAAGCCCATGTCGGTCGTGGCGACGGCGCCGCCGGGAAGAAGGATGCTCTGGTGGGCGTGGGGGGTGCGCTCCAACACGGGGGGCTCGAGCTCCGGAGCGAGAGGCGCCTGGGCGTCCCCCAGGTGCGGGATGAGGTGCGCGTACTCCTCGCCCGCCGCGTCCCGTAGTGCGCGGGCGGCCGCTTCGAGGCTGACGTCGGCCGCCTCGGCGACGGCAGTGGACACCGACATTCCCGAACCGGCATACGGATCGACAGGAGCCGGCGCGAGTGAAGGCCGCGACGGACGCCCGGCGGCGTCCAGCGTCATCCGCACGACGCGGCCGTCTCCCCAGCACGTCGCCATGAGCCAGGCGCCGTCGGGTGCGACGGCGATGTGGCAGACCGCCTCGCCCGCAGGGATCGCCGGGCCGAGGCGCTCGTAGCGTGACTCGCCCGTGCGGCGGAAGGCCTGTACCGCGCCCGCCGACTCGAGAGCCGCGTAGATCACGTCGAGGGTGGGATGGCGCGCGACCCATGAGGGCGAGCCGTCGACGGGGGCGACCACGCCGGAGAAGGCGAGAGCAGATCCCGCGAGCGACTGGTCGGCGGCACCGGCGTGCAGCTCGCCGATGCCCTCGCCGATGCCGTCCATCTCGGCGCCGTAGCCGCCGGTGAGCAGCCGCACGTCAGTCGACGAGGTCGTGGCGCACGATGACGGCGTCGCGGGCGGCGCCCACGCCGATCACCGAGATGCGGGTGCCGCTCAGGCGCTCGAGTGCCAGCACGTAGTCCTGCGCCGTCTGGGGAAGCTCGTCGAACGTACGCGCGGTCGAGATGTCCTCCGACCAGCCCGGCAAGTACTCGAGGATCGGCTTGGCGTGATGGAACTCGGTCTGGTTCACCGGGACCTCGTCGAACCGCACACCGTCGACGTCGTAGGCGACGCACACCGGGATCTGCTCGAGCCCGGTCAGGATGTCGAGCTTGGTGAGCACGAGGTCGGTGATGCCGTTGATGCGCGTGGCGTAGCGGGTGATGGGAGCGTCGTACCAGCCGACGCGGCGCGGACGGCCCGTCGTGGTGCCGAACTCGAATCCGCGCGAACGCAGCCACTCGCCCTGCTCGTCGAACAGCTCGGTCGGGAAGGGCCCGGAGCCGACGCGCGTCGTGTACGCCTTGACGATGCCGACGATCCGGTCGAGGCGGTTGGGGCCGACCCCCGAGCCGGTCGCGGCGCCGCCGGCGGTCGCCGATGAGGAGGTGACGAACGGGTAGGTGCCGTGGTCGACGTCGAGCATCGTGGCCTGGCCGCCCTCGAAGACGACGACATCTCCGGCATCCAGCGCGTCGTTCAGCAGCAGCCCGGTGTCGCAGACCATCGGGCGCAGCCGCTCCGCGTACGAGAGGAGGTCCTCCACGATCTCGTCGACCGTGATGGCGCGGCGGTTGAAGACCTTTACGAGCAGGTGGTTCTTCTGATCGAGGGCGCCCTCGACCTTCTGGCGCAGGATGTTCTCGTCGAACAGGTCCTGGATGCGGATGCCGACGCGGTTGATCTTGTCGGCGTAGGCGGGGCCGATCCCGCGGCCGGTGGTGCCGATCTGACGCTTGCCGAGGAAGCGCTCGGTGACCTTGTCGAGCGTGCGGTGGTACTGCGTGATCACGTGCGCGTTGGCGCTGACCCGCAGGCGCGAGGTGTCGACGCCGCGGGCCTGGAGCGCCTCGAGCTCGTAGAAGAGCACCTCGAGGTCGACGACGACCCCGTTGCCGATGACGGCGTTCACACCGGGCGAGAGGATGCCGGAGGGCAGCAGGTGCAGGGCGTACTTCTCGTCGCCGATCACCACCGTGTGCCCGGCGTTGTTGCCGCCGTTGAACTTGACGACCCAGTCGGTGCGCGAGCCGAGCAGATCGGTGGCCTTGCCCTTGCCCTCGTCGCCCCACTGGACGCCGACGATCACGATGCCTGGCATGGGTGGCTCCCTCGAGTCGGGTGGCTGATGGCGGCGCCTGACGGCACCGGAAGACGTGAACCCGTCGAGCGGGAGGTCTTCGGGCAGTCTATCGAGCCGGTCTCGCGCGAGCGCGCGGGGAATATCCCGATCGCCCGGCGCATTGCCTTCCGTGACGCCCGATTGGGCACCACGCCCCCGAGTTCCGAGAATGGACGCATCATGTCCGCCCGTGAAGACCACGCCCGCTGGCACGCCGCGCGCGAACGCGCCGTCGCCTCCCCCACCGGCAACCTCGCCCTCGTCGAGACGCGCTGGACCGGCGCCCGCGCCGATCTCGGCGCCGCGCAGGCCTCGGCCGCACCCACGGTGCAGGTCACCGAGATCGAGCGCACCGACATCGACTCGGGCGAGCCGCAGCACGGCCTGCGCTTCTGGGATGCGGCCTCGCCCGCGATCGGCGCGTTCGAGCGGATCGATACCTACGACTACGACCCCGCCTGGGTCATCGACGGCACGTTCCGCCCCGTCCAGGCCTCGCGCACCGTGCCGTTCGAGCACATCCGCGACAACGGCGGCACCCGCGATCTCATCGTTCCCGGCGACATCACCGCGACGATCGGCGGGGTGGAGCGCACCCTCGCCGCCTTCGACGACGGCGGGAAGCTGCTGCTCGTGTTCGGCGACACCACCAACGGCGTCGAGACCTACGGGCCCGGCCGGTTCCTTTTCGTGCAGCACGTCGAGGGCGACCCGCACCGGGTCGTGCTCGACTTCAACCGCGCCTTCGTGCCGCCGTGCGCATTCTCCGCACAGTACAACTGCCCGCTTCCTCCCGCATCCAACCGTTTCGAGGTTCCGGTGCGCGCGGGCGAGAAGTCCGTCGTCTTCCGCGACGGCTTCGACATCTACGCCGCCTGACGCGGCGACGCACAGCATCCCGACCCCACCCACAGCACCCTGGAGTATCCCCGCATGAGAAGACCTCTGCTCGCCGTGACGGCCGCCGCTGCCGCAGCCCTGCTGCTGGCCGGCTGCGCCGCCGGCTCCGGCACGGCCCAGAACGCCGACGACGCCACGATCGTGATCGGCTCGCTGTACGAGCCGCAGAACCTGAGCAACACGCAGGGCGGCGGTCAGGGCGTGACCGAGGCCTTCAACGGCAACGTCTACGAGGGCCTCTACAAGCTCACCGATGACGGCGAGGTCGAGCCGCTGCTCGCCCAGTCCGAACAGGTCAGCGACGACGGCCTGACCTACACGATCACGCTGCGCGACGGCGTCGAGTTCCACTCCGGCAAGAAGCTGACCTCCGCCGACGTCAAGGCGAGCGTCGAGGCGGTCCTCGCCGACGATTCGAAGTCGGCCCGCAAGTCGAGCTTCGGCCCGATCGCGGACATCGCGACCCCCGACGAGAACACGGTCGTGTTCACCCTCTCGCAGCGCTCGATCTCGTTCCTCTACAACCTCAGCTACGTGTGGATCGTGAACACCGAGGCGGGCGATCTGACCACGACAGAGGACGGCACCGGCCCGTACACGCTCGACGAGTGGAAGCAGGGCAGCACGCTGACCCTGAAGCGCTTCGACGGCTACTGGGGCAGCCCCGCCAAGAACGCCGAGGTCGTCTTCACGTACTTCACCGACGCGACGGCCGAGAACAACGCGCTGCTGACAGGTGAGATCGACCTCATCACCAGCATCCAGGGCCCCGACCAGCTGGCGCAGTTCGACGGCAACAGCGACTATGTCGTGAGCGAGGGCACCTCGACCACGAAGGAGCTGCTCGCCTTCAACGACCGCGTCGCCCCGTTCGACAACGTCGACGTGCGCAAGGCCGTCTACTCGGCGATCGACACGAAGAAGCTGCTGAGCTCGATCTGGGGCGACTACGGCACCCTCATCGGTTCGATGGTGCCGCCCACCGACCCCTGGTACGAGGACCTCACCGGGGTGAACCCCTACGACCCGGCGCTCTCTATGCAGCTGCTGGCACAGGCCGGCTACGCCGACGGGTTCACGTTCACCCTCGACACCCCGAGCTACGACCCGCATCCCGCCGTGGCGGAGTTCCTGCAGTCGCAGCTGGCCGAGGTCGGGATCACGGTCGAGATCAACACGATCAGCGCGGACGAGTGGTACACGAAGGTCTTCAAGGACCGCGACTTCACCGCCACCCTGCAGGAGCACGTGAACGACCGCGACGTGGTCTGGTACGGCAACCCCGACTTCTACTGGGGCTACAACAACCCGCAGGTGACCCAGTGGGTGTCCGAGGCCGAGCAGGCCACGACCGTCGACGAGCAGACCTCGCTGCTCAAGCAGGTCAACGAGCAGATCGCGGCCGATGCGGCTAGCGTGTGGCTGTACCTCTACCCGCAGATCGTCGTCGCCTCCAGCGACGTCAGCGGGTACCCGGTCAACGGCTTGAACTCGCAGTTCTTCGCCTACGACATCGTCAAGTCCTGATCGACGGATGATGCCGCCGACCGACCGGGTCGGCGGCATCATCCATTCCCGGTGAACCCCATGGTCGTCTATCTGCTGCGTCGGGCCGCGTTCCTCGCGGTCTCCCTCGTCGTCGCCATGGTCGTCATCTTCGTCCTGCTGCGGCTGCTGCCGGGCGATCCCGCCAACGCCCTGCTCTCGGTGGATGCGACGCCGGAGCAGATCGCGGCGGCCCGCGCCCAGGTCGGGTCCGACCAGCCGCTGGTCCAGCAGTTCGCGGCCTGGGCCGCGCAGCTGCTGCGCTTCGACCTCGGAGAGTCATACATCTCCTCCCGGTCGGTCGGCGACGAGGTCGCGGCGCGTCTGGCGATCACGCTTCCGCTCACCCTGCTCGCGTTCGGCCTCGCGCTCGTCGTCTCGCTCATCGTGGGGATCACCGCCGCGGTGAAGGCTGACCGCTGGTACGGCATCCTGCTGTCGGGGTTCGCGCAGCTCGGGGTGGCGGTTCCGGTGTTCTGGGTCGGCGTCATCCTGGTGTGGATCTTCGCGCTCCAACTGGGCCTGCTGCCCTCGGGCGGGTTCCCTCGGCACGACTGGGAGGATCCCGCCGACGCTCTTCGTTCGCTGACCCTGCCCGTCATCACGATCGCGATCGTGATGAGCGCGTCGCTCAGTCGCTATGTGCGCGCCGCGACCCTCGACGTCCTCGGCAGCGACTACCTCCGTACCGCCCGCGCCGGCGGCGCCTCCCGCGCCGAGGCGCTGCTGCGTCACGGGGTGCGAAACGGCGCCGTACCGGTCGTCGCCGTCCTCGGCATCGAGCTGTCGACGACGCTGCTGGGCGCCGTCGTCGTGGAGAGCGTGTTCACGCTGCCGGGGCTCGGCAGCATGCTGCTCACCGGCATCGAGCAGCACGACTTCGCCAACATCCAGGGCGTCCTCGTGGTCAGCACCCTGTTCGTGCTGCTCGTCGGTTTCGCCGCCGACGTGGTGCAGCGTCTGATCGACCCGCGCCTGCGCACGAGCGTCTCGGGCAACCGATGAGCGGCGCGGCGCTGAAGGCGCAGACGGATGCGGTCGCCACCGCATCCGTCGGGCGGCGCCGACCGCACGCCACCCTGATCATCGGGAGCGTGCTGGTGGGACTCGTCGTGCTCACCGCGATCGTCTCGCTCGTCTGGCTGCCGTATCCGCTGAGCGACATCAGCGGCGACCGGCTCGAACCGCCGGGCCCCGCGCACCTGCTCGGCACGGACCGCCTGGGGCGTGACCTGCTGAGTCAGCTCATGGTGGGCGCGCGGATCGCTCTGACGGTCGGGGCGGGCGCGGTGCTGATCGCGGCCGTGATCGGGATCTCGCTGGGGTTGGTGGCCGCCTTCGCACGGCCCTGGCTCGACGACACGCTCTCGGCCGCGCTCGACGTGCTGATCGCCTTCCCCGTGCTCCTGCTGGCGATGCTCGTGGTCGCCGTGCAGGGTCCGTCGCTGTTCTCGGCGATCCTCGCGATCGGGCTGGCGATGTCGGCCGTGGTCGCACGGCTCACCCGCATCCTGGCGCGCCGCGTTCTCGGCGAGCAGTACGTGATCGCCGCGCGCACCAGCGGGACGCGCCTGGGCGGCATCATCCGGCAGCACGTGCTGCCCAACATCGCCCCGACGCTTCTCGTGAGCCTCGCGCTGCAGTTCGGCATCGCGGTGCTCGCGGAGGCGAGCCTGTCGTACCTCGGGCTGGGCGCACCGCCGCCCAACGCGTCGTGGGGGCGCATGCTGCAGGAGGCGCAGGGAACCGTGCTGACCGCACCCGTGGGCGCCATCGCCCCCGGCATCGCGATCGTTGCTCTCGTGCTGGGCATCAACTTCCTCGCCGACGGACTGCGCGAGTGGACAGACCCGACCCGTCGGAGGTCGCGATGAGCCTTCTCTCGGTGACCGGCCTCTCGGTGCGCGCCGGCGGTGCGACGCCCGTACGCGACATCTCGTTCGAGGTCGCGCCCGGCGAGCGCGTCGGGGTGATCGGCGAGTCCGGATCCGGCAAGTCGCTGACCGCCCTCGCGGTGCTGGGTCTGCTGCCGCAGGCGCTGTCCGCATCCGGTTCGATCCGGCTCGACGACCGGGAGGTCGTGGGCACGCGGGATGCGGACCTTCGCGCCCTGCGGGGGCCCGTCGCGCAGATCGTGTTCCAGGAGCCGCTGACGGCCCTCGACCCGCTGATGCGGGTGGGCAATCAGATCGCCGAGCCGCTGCGGCGCTGGCGCGGGCTGCGCGGCACGCCGCTGCGCGAAGCCGTCGCCGCAGCGCTGGCGGAGGTCGCCCTGCCCGACCCCCGGATCGCCCGGGCCTATCCGCACGAGCTGTCCGGCGGACAGCGCCAGCGCATCGCCATCGCCATCGCGCTGGCGGCCCAGCCGCGTCTGCTGATCGCGGACGAGCCGACCACGGCGCTGGACGTCACGGTGCAGGACGGCGTGCTCGCGCTGCTCGAGCGTCTGGTCGCCGAACGCGGGATGGCTCTGCTGTTCATCAGCCACGACCTCGCGGTGATCTCCCGCATGGCCGAGCGCGTGATCGTGCTGCGCCAGGGCTCGATGATCGAGCAGGGCACGGTGGCCTCGGTGCTCACCGCGCCCGCGCACCCGTACACGGCGCAGCTGATCGGCAGCGCACGGATCCTCGACGCTGCCCTCGACGCGGGTGCGCAGGACGGAGGGGGTGCGCGATGAGCGTGCTGGAGCTTCGCGCGGCGGGGTTCGCGTACGGGTCGCAGACGGTTCTCGAGGACGTGTCGCTCACGGTCGGGGCCGGTGAGTCCGTCGGCCTGGTGGGCGAGTCGGGTGCGGGCAAGTCCACGATCCTGCGCCTGCTGCTGGGGCTGTCACGTCCGCGCGACGGCGAGGTGCGCTTCGACGGCGCACCCCTGGCCCTGCGCGATCGCGCGCTCATGCGGCGGTTCCGCGCCAGCGTGCAGCCCGTCTTCCAGGATCCGTACTCCTCGCTCGATCCGCGTCAGCGCATCGATCGCATCGTCAGCGAACCGCTGCGCTCGCTGGGCCTCGCGTCGGGAGCGGATGCGGCGGCCCGCGTCGCCGAGGCGGTCACCGCCGTGGGGCTGGCGCCGGACACCCTCGAGCGGTACCCGCACGAATTCTCGGGCGGTCAGCGCCAGCGCATCGCGATCGCGCGAGCGATCGTGTCGCGCCCGCGCGTGCTCCTCGCCGACGAGCCCGTGAGCGCGCTGGATGTGACCACGCGCGTGCAGGTCATCGAGCTGCTCGCACGCCTGCGCGACGAGACGGGCCTCGCGCTGGTGATGGTCTCGCACGATCTCGGTGCCGTCGCCGCCCTGTGCGAGCGGACGGTGGTGCTGCAGCACGGCCGCGTCGTGGAGGAAGCGCCGACCGCCCGCATCCTCAGCGCCGCCGAGACCCCCTACGCGCGCGAACTGGTCGCCGCGGTGCCCCGCCTCCCCCGCTGACGCGCCCCGAGCCCGCATCCGCTCCGTGCTCTTGCCCGAGTCGCGGAGCCGGAGCCACACCGCGAATCCCATGCACACGGATACGCTGACTGCATGCGTGCCCGACTCCTCGCTCTCCCCCTCGCCGTCGCCGCCCTCGCCCTCCTTGCCGGGTGCGCGAGCGCGGCTCCCGCCCCCGCCCGCACCGCTCAGAGCACGGCCCCGGCCGCTGCGACAGCGACGGCCGGTACCTGCACCTACTCCTCCGGTGGCGCTGCTGCGCGCGACGTGACCGCTCCGCCCACCGAGCCCGCGGTCACCGGCACCGTCGCGGTGACGCTGCAGACCTCGGCCGGCGACATCCCGATCAGCATGGATGCGGACCGCACCCCCTGCACGGTGAACAGCTTCGTCTCCCTCGCCACCCAGGGCTACTACACCGACACGAACTGCCACCGGCTCACGACCTCCGGCATCTTCGTGCTGCAGTGCGGCGACCCCACCGCGACCGGAATGGGCGGACCCGGCTACCGCTATGCGGACGAGCTCGACGGATCCGAGACGTACCCCGCCGGAACCGTCGCGATGGCCAATGCCGGCCCCGGCACGAACGGCTCGCAGTTCTTCCTCGTCTACCAGGACACCCAGCTGAATCCGGACTACACGGTGTTCGGTCACATGGATGCGGCGGGCATCGCCGTCGTGCAGCAGATCGCCGCGGCCGGGACCGACAGCGGCGGTGGCGACGGAAAACCCAAGACGCCGGTCACCATCACGGGCGTGACCGTCGGCTGAGCCCGGCCGCATTCATCACCGGCGGACCGCGCAATCCGTCACCGGAGTGACGCGCGCGATCAGCGCTTCGTGAACGTGTCGGTGATGTCGTGCCAGGCGTACACGGCAGTGGGCTGCTCGCCGTGCGCGAAGTCGATGAGGATGCGGCGGGCGTCATCGACGCCGAGCAGCTCGTTCGCGAGGATCGTCTGGCTCGCCCGGAACCGCGCCAGCTGCACATCGGGTCCCGACATGTCGGGATCCGTCGCCGCCACGCCGTGCCAGAAGCCGCGGATGCGGGCCAGGCCCCGCCGACGACGCCGCCACTCGACCGTCAGCCCGGCGCGGCCGCCGGCCGTCTGCGCGTAGTCGTCGGACGACGACTCGAGGATGACGTAGCCGGGGCCGTTGACGTCGTCGATCCAGCTCACGGCGGCGGCGATGAGCGCGTCCGACGGCTCCTCGTGCGTGCCGAGCGTCTCGGTGCGCAGAGCGAGTCCTGGATGCGGCGCGTCCTCGAAGCTCTCGGTCGGCGGCCACCAGACCCGGTCGGCCGCGGTGCTGTACGCCCAGACGGCCAGCGAGTGGCGTGCCGCACTCGCCCAGACGAGCGGTTCGAACTGATCGGCGGCATCCCAGGCGCAGTGCACGATCGCCGTCTGCCCTGCCGATCCGTAGTCGGCGTAGCGGCCGCCGGGAGGCAGCTCCTCCGGTGCTTCCTCGTAACCGCGGAAGCTCTGTCGCATCTCCCGTTCCCAGGCGGCGATCGATGCGCTGGGGACCGCACCGATCTGCGCGTCGAACCACTCCTGCAACCGGTAGACATCCCGCGGCGCACCCGCCGGATCGAACACGGCGATATCGAACGACATGGGCTCCCCCTCATCCTCGCCGCCCAGTCTTCCCCTCGCCGCAGCGCCGGACGAGTTGTCCACAGCACCGGGCGGCACGGGCCGCATCCGTCGGCTCAGTAGAATCGAGAGCATGTCCAAGGTCCTGCAGTCCCTGCCCGTCGGCGAGCGTGTCGGCATCGCGTTCTCCGGGGGCCTCGACACCTCCGTCGCCGTCGCGTGGATGCGCGACAAGGGCGCCGTGCCCTGCACCTACACGGGAGACCTCGGCCAGCCCGACGAAGACGACATCGCCTCGATCCCCGGCCGTGCGCTGCAGTACGGCGCGGAGGTCTCGCGTCTGGTCGACTGCAAGACCGCGCTGGTCGAAGAGGGCTTCGTCGCCCTCGCCTGCGGTGCCTTCCACATCCGCAGCGGCGGACGCACCTACTTCAACACGACGCCCCTCGGCCGCGCGGTGACGGGGACGCTCCTCGTGCGCGCCATGAAGGAGGACGGCGTCGACATCTGGGGAGACGGCTCCACCTACAAGGGCAACGACATCGAGCGGTTCTACCGCTACGGTCTGCTCGCCAACCCCGCACTGCGCATCTACAAGCCCTGGCTGGATGCGGACTTCGTGACCGAGCTCGGTGGTCGCAAGGAGATGAGCGAGTGGCTCGTCGCGCATGACTTTCCGTACCGCGACAGCGCCGAGAAGGCCTACTCGACCGACGCGAACATCTGGGGCGCGACCCACGAGGCCAAGACGCTCGAGCACCTCGACGTGTCGCTGGAGACCGTGGAGCCCATCATGGGCGTGCGGTTCTGGGACCCGGCTGTCGAGATCGCCACGGAGGACGTGACGGTCACCTTCGAGCGTGGCCGCCCCGTCGCCCTCAACGGCGTCGAGTACACGGACCCGGTCCAGCTCGTGTTCGAGGCGAACCGTATCGGCGGACGTCACGGTCTGGGCATGAGCGACCAGATCGAGAACCGCATCATCGAGGCCAAGTCCCGCGGCATCTACGAGGCGCCCGGCATGGCGCTGCTGTTCATCGCCTACGAGCGCCTCGTCAACGCGATCCTCAACGAGGACACCCTTGCGACCTATCACGAGCAGGGGCGCCGGCTCGGCCGCCTCATGTACGAGGGGCGCTGGCTGGAGCCGCAGTCGCTCATGCTGCGCGAATCGATCCAGAAGTGGGTCGGCTCCTCCATCACGGGCGAGGTGACCCTGCGTCTGCGTCGCGGCGAGGACTACTCGGTGCTCGACACGACCGCTCCCCACATGTCCTACGGCCCGGAGAAGCTGTCGATGGAGCGCGTGGGCGACGCGGCGTTCGGGCCGACCGACCGCATCGGCCAGCTCACGATGCGCAACCTCGACATCCAGGACTCGCGCGCACGTCTCGAGCAGTATGCGGGTCTGGGACTCATCGGCGGCGCGACCGGCGCACTCATGGGCGAGCTGCGACGCGGCGCCTCTGAGGAGATCGTCGAGCACGCCGAGCCGTACGACGCCGAGCGCGAGGATCTCGCCGAGGCGACGGATGCGGTCAACGAGGCCTCGGCTTTCGACTCTGGAACCGACTGAGCGAAAAACTGCACATGAGTGTGCAGTTTTAGGCGTAGACTTCCCGTCATGCCCACCGCTGTTTCGTCGCGCCCTGACGCCCTGCGCAACCGCGCGGCGCTCGTCGAGGCCGCCACTTCTCTGATCGCGCGCGACCCGCACGCATCCATCGCCTCGATCGCCGAGGCCGCGGGCGTCAGCCGCCGCGCGGTGTACGGCCACTTCCCCGACCGGGGCGCCCTGGTTGCCGAACTCGTCCGTTCCGGGGCCGAGCGCTTCAACGCCCTCGCCGCCGAGACGACCACCGACGAGCCGGCACCTCTCGCCCTCGCTCGGCTGACGGCTCGCCTGTGGGATGAGGCCGCGCAGGTGCAGGTCGCCGCATCCCTCGCGCTCGACGACGCGCACATCGAGCAGACCGCCTACATCCTCGCTCCCGTCCGGCGCCGCCTGATGACGATCGTCCGCGAGGGACAGGATGCCGGGACGCTGCGCACCGACCTGACCGCGGCGACGCTCGCGCGACTCATCGAGGAGGCGGCGCGCATGGTGATCACCCGTATCGACGCGGCGAGTTCGCACGCCCGCGGGCTCGCGGTGCGTACCGTGCTCAGTATCGCCGGACTCTCCTGGCGCGAGACGGACGCCCTGCTCGAGGCCCACCCCGAGCTGGCGGAGGAGGACTGATGCGCGTCGAGGCGATCACCGTCAGCAAGGGGCGCGGCGGCCAGGCACTGGCGCCGGTGTCGCTCGCCTACGAGAGCGGGACCGCGAGGCTCGCGACCGCGGAGACCGAACAGCGCCCGACGGTTCTCGGACTCATCGCGAGCGGGCGGATGCGGCCCGACACCGGTGTGGTCCTGATCGGCGGCGCGGAGGACAACTCCGCGGTGCGTCGCAAGGTCGCGCTCGTCGATGCGCCCGACGTGTCCGATCCCGCCCCCAACGTCACGGTGTTCACGGTCGTCTCCGAGGAGCTCATGTTCGCGGGGCGTCCCTCGAACCCGATCGCCACCAAGGCGTGGCTCACCGAGGCGGGCCTGCTGGAGATCTCGCGCACGCCCATCGCCGACGTCGCTCCGGCGGATCGGTTGCGCATCCTGCTCGAGCTCAGCGTGCTGCGTCCGGATGTCGAGGCCCTCGTGCTGGTCTCCCCCGACAGACACGGCGGCGACCCGCACGTGTGGTGGGAGCTGGCGGAGGAGTTCGCCGGCCGCGGGCTCGCGGTGCTGGTGATCGCCGGACAGGCGGCCGGTGCGGTCCTCGCGGGCCGTGCCGAGAGGGCCGAGATGGATGAGGCGGAGGTGGCGCGATGAAGGTTCCCGCGATGATCACGGCGGAGCTGCGCCGACTGACGTCCACGAAGATGTCGGTCATCGCCCTGATCGCCCTCATGTGCGTGCCGGTGCTCTACGGCGGGCTGTACCTGTGGGCCAATCAGGATCCGTACGGCCGCCTCGACCAGGTGCCGGTCGGCCTCGTCGTGCTGGATGCGGGCGTGACCGAGAACGGCGAGACCACGAACTACGGTGACCAGGTCGCCGACAACCTCGTGAAGGACGGCACGTTCGACTGGCAGCGGATGAGTGCCGACGGCGCCCAGGACGCCCTGAAGCACGGCGCAGTGGACTTCACCGTCACGATCCCCGCCGACTTCTCCGACGCCCTTCAGTCGGCTGCCGGGACCTCGCCGCGCCAGGCGGGACTGGAGCTGTCGACCAACGACGCGAACAACTACCTGGCCTCCACGATCGGCTCCCAGGCGATCGAGAAGATCCGCGCCTCGGTGGCCAAGCTGGTCGGCACCCAAGCCGCGAACCGCCTGCTGACGGCGATCAGCGACATCCGTGGCAATCTCGTCACCGCGGCCGACGGCGCCTCCCAGCTCGCCGACGGCGCAGCATCCGCTCTGGCAGGATCCCAGAAGCTCCGCGACGGCGCCTCCCAGCTCGCCGACGGGACGGCCCAGCTCTCCTCCGGCGCCTCCCAGCTCGCCGGCGGCGCGTCGCAGCTCGCCGACGGCGCGAGCCAGGTGGCGGCGGGCACGGCCACGCTCGACGGATACGCCGACCGTGCGGCCACGGCAGCGCAGGGCGTGGTGAACGATCTGCCCGCCATCCGTTCCGCGATCGCCGACGAGCTCGCCGCGCGCGGGCTCACTCCCGACGAGATCAACGCCGTGCTCGCGCGCCTCGACACCCTCGGCGGCGACGTGCGCACTGTGAACGATCGCGTGCAGTCCGCGGTCGGCCAAGTCGACCGGCTCAACGCCGGCGCAGCCCAGGTGTCGCAGGGAGCAGCGAGTCTCGCGAGCGGTTCGGCGCAGCTGGCCGACGGCGCCGCATCCGCGGCCACCGGCGCGGCGGCGCTCCGCGACGGCACCGGCACGCTCACCTCGGGTCTGTCCCAGCTGGACGACGGCGCGAAGCAGCTCTCGAGCGGACTCGCCGACGGCGTGGCGCAGATCCCCGACTCCGACGCGGCGCTGCGGGAGCAGCAGGCCGACACGATCGCCGATCCGGTGGATGTGGAATCGAGCAAGGTCGCCTCCGCGGCGGACTACGGCGCGGGTCTCGCTCCCTTCTTCGCCTCGCTCGCGGGCTGGATCGGCATCTACGCGCTGTTCCTGATCGTGAAGCCCATCTCGCGCCGCGCGATCACGGCGCTGCACTCGCCCGTCCGCATCACCCTGGCGGGGTGGCTGACGCCGGGGCTTCTGGGGGGCATCCAGATGATCGCGTTGTTCGGCGTCCTTTCGCTCGCGCTCGGCTTCACGTTCGCGAATCCGCTCTCGACGCTCGGCATCATGGTGCTCGCGTCGCTGACGTACGCGGCGATCATCCTCGCGCTGAACGTGTGGTTCGGATCGGTCGGTCAGTTCCTGGGTCTCGTGCTCATGGTCCTGCAGCTCGTGACAGCGGGCGGGACGTTCCCGTGGCAGACGCTCCCGGCACCGCTGACGGGGCTGCATCACGTGCTGCCGATGGGCTTCGTCGTCGATGCGATGAGACAGCTCATGTACGGCGGCGATATCGCCCGGATCGGCAGCGACATCACGGTGCTCGTCACCTGGATGCTGGGCGCCCTGGTGCTCGCCGCGCTGGGCGTCACACGGATGACGCACAAGCGCACCCTCCGCGACCTGGCCCCCTCCCTCATCGGCTAGTCCCGCGGCCCCGCCCTCAGGGCCGCGAGACTGCATTTCGATCACGAGATCACTGTCATTACCCGTGATCTCGTGCTCAGAATGCAGTCTCGTGGGATGTGGGATGTGGGATGTCGTGGATGCCGCAGAGCGCCACCACAGCGCGCCCCGCGACGCGGGAGGGATGCGGGTGCATACACCGCACGCCCAGGGTCCTGCCACGGTTCGTCCAGAAAGCCCCCCTACCGTGTGCAGGTCGCCCGCGAGCCCGAACTCGTACGGCGGCAGCCCCGACGACGGGGCCTGTCCACCCTGCTGGCGCAGCGCGTGATCGTCCCCGACGTCCCTCGCGCCCGCGCGTTCTCCGTGCCCCGCGTCAGGCAGGCCGCTTGACCCTGGAGCCCTATGCCCCGCCTTCGTCGCGCCCTGTTGAGCGCTGCCGCCCTCGTGGTGGCCGTCCCCCTCCTCCTTCCCACGGCAGCGTTCGCAGCCTCCGACGACGCGGCTCCCACGCCGACCCCGTCGGTCTCCACGCCTCCCGCCGACCCCGCACCCCGCACGATCGACCTCGACGCGTCGCTGTACCTCACACTGGCGCGATCCGTCTCCGCTTCCGCGGCCGGGAAGGCCGACACCACGACGCTCGACAAGGAGATCGCCCGATTGAGCTCGTCCACCGAGCTCTCGGATGCGGTGGCCGAAGCGTCCATCACCGTGCTGCGCGATGCGACGTCTCGCGTCACCGCCGAGAGGGACGCGTACGACGCCCGCGTGGCCGCGGAGCAGCAGGCGGCGGCCGAAGCGGCAGCAGCCGCGATCGCGCAGGCCAACACGCCCGACGGCGCTCGTGCTGCGGCCCGCACGATGGCAGCCGAGAACTACGGCTGGGGTGACGATCAGTTCTCGTGCCTCGAGTCGCTGTGGCAGCGCGAGTCGAGCTGGAACTACCAGGCGTACAACGACGGCAGTGGTGCGACCGGCATCCCGCAGGCGCTGCCCGGATCGAAGATGGCCTCGGCCGGCGACGACTGGCAGACCAATGCGATCACCCAGATCCGCTGGGGCTTGGACTACATCGACCGCGCCTACGGCACGCCGTGCGCGGCATGGGGGCACTCGCAGGCCACTAGCTGGTACTGAGAACGCTCATGACGAAGGGGCACCCGCATGATGCTGGTGCCCCTTCGTCGTTCCGCCGTCAGAGCGCGGCGCGCAGCGCGTCGATGAGCGACGTGGTCGGACGGCCGATGAGCTGCGACAGCGTGTGGTCCTCGGAATCCAGGGCGCCGGCGGCGATCCCCGCATCCAGCGCGGCGACGAAGCCGGCCGTGCCCTCATCCAGCCCCGCACCCCGCAGGGCCTCGAGCAGGTGCTCCTCGGACAGCGCCACGTACGTCACGTCGCGTCCCTGGATCTCGGCTGCGACAGCGGCGAGATCGGCGTAGCCGAACGCCGCATCACCGGCGAGCTCGAGCACGCGCCCGAGGTACGCATCGTCGGTCGCGACGACCGCGGCCGCCTCGGCGAAGTCCGCGCGGGCGGCAGCCGCGACCTTCCCGTCTGCGACGGCGGCGGCGATCACGCCGGATTCGGCGGCGCGGGCCACATCCTGCGCGTAGTTCTCGATATACCAGTTGTTGCGAAGGATCGTGTGGGGCAGGCCGGATGCGGCGAGCGCCTCCTCCGTCGCGACGTGCTCGGCGGCCAGGGGCAGTGGGCTCGTGGTGGCGTGGTAGAGGCTCGTGTAGACCAGTCCCCCGACGTTCGCGGCCACGGCCGCGTCGATGACCGCCTGGTGCTGGGCCAGACGCTTGCCGACCTCGGAGCCCGAGACGAGCACGACGCGGTCGATCCCGGCGAAGGCGGCGTCGAGGGTTTCGGGCGCGTCGTAGTCGACGACGGCCGTGCGCACGCCACGCTCGGCGAGGTCGGCGACCTTGTCGAGGCTGCGGGCGCCTGCGACGACGTCGGATGCGGCGACGCCGCGGGCGAGCAGGCTTTCGACGATGAGGCGGCCGAGGTGTCCGCTGGCGGCGGTGACGAGAACGGTCATGGGGATGTCCTTTCGATCCGGTACGTGGGGGTAAGCCCACCTTCCGCCTGCGACATTCCCTTTGTCAGGTACCCACTTTGGAGTAAGGTACCCACGTCATGGTGAGTTTTGTGAAATTGCAGGCCCTGCCCGAGGGATTGTTCACCCACGCCTGCCCCACGAGAACGGTTCTCGACCACGTGATGAGTCGCTGGGGTGTTCTCGTGCTCTCGGCGCTCGTGCGCGGAACGCTCCGCTGGAGCGAGCTTCGCCGTGCCGTGGACGGCATCAGCGAGAAGATGCTCGCATCGACGCTGCGGCAGCTCACCGCGGACGGCTTCGTCGAGAGGGAGTCGTTTCCCACGGTGCCGCCCCACGTGGAGTACCGGCTGACCGACCGGGGTCGTGACCTCATGGCGCGCATGCTGCCGCTATTGGAGTGGATCGCGACGAACGCCGACGACATCGTCGCGGGGGAGTCGGGGCCGGCCACGGCGTAGCCCGCAACGATCAACGCGGGTCGGGGTCCTTGTCGCGCAGCTCGTCGACGTACATGGCCTCTTCGTCCAGCGTGCGGTTGCGGTAGGCCTGCCGCCCCACCATGTGCGCCGACAGGGGTGCCGTCGCGAGCTGGATGAGAGCGATCGGGACGAGGAAGGCCACTGCGGCCCAGCTGCGAACCGACAACGCGATCGCCAGGCAGATGAGCAGGAAGCCGAGCACCTGCGGCTTGGTCGCGGCGTGCAGGCGCGTGGGGACGTCGTGGAAGCGCAGGAGGCCGATCGCCGCCGTCAGGCACAGCAGCGCGCCGATGAGGATCAACACGAGAGCCGTGGTGTCGAGGACGGCATCGATCGGGAATCCCGCATCCGCCTGGACGTGAGCGATCATCGCTGGTTCGCGTCCTTCCTCGCGACGAACCGCGCGATCGAGATGGATCCGAAAACGCCGATCGCGGCGATCACGAGCAGCACGGGCAGCGTGCGGGTGTGGTGGTTGATCGCCATCTCGGCGCCCAGCACGCACATGACCTCGGTCAGCAGCACGTCACTCGCGACGGCCCGGTCGAGGATCGAGGGCCCCTTGATGACGCGCCAGAGCGTGAGCAGGGCGGCCACGGCGAAGACGAGGTAGATCGCCACGAGCAGCGGATTCATCGGCTGGCCTCCTTCGCCTGGGCGCCGCGCGTGCGGGTGGGCGCGACCTGCGCAAGCTGCGCGCGCGAGCCGACCGCGCGCACGATCCGCCGCTCCCACCGCTGCACCTGGCGCCGCTGCGCCTCGACGTCCGCGTCCGAGTTCACGCCGATGACGTGCAGGTACAGCACGCTCTCGTCACGGTCGATGTCGATCACGAGCGACCCGGGGATGAGGGATGCGGTGACGGCGGTGTGCGCCAGGATCAGCTCGTCGTTCGTGGCGAGGGGCACGGCGATCACCGCGACACCCGGATAGCGCCGGGGGTTCACGACCTGCCAGGCGACGAGAAGCGAACCCTTGACGAGCGCGCCGAGGAAGGCGAGCACGAAGACGAGGCCGTACCAGAGGTTGACGCGCCCGGAGAGTTCCACCGGCGGCAGTCGGAAGACCCGCGTGACGAGGACCGCCGCCACGAGTCCGGTCAGGAACGCGACGACCGTGAACTGACCCCACAGCAGCATCCACAGGGCGACAAGCCACAGGAAGAACGGCAACTGCCGCCACGTCTGGGCGATGAGTCCTTTGGGGCCGCGGAGGTGTCGGATCACTGATCGACCTCCCCGGACTGCGTCTCCAACTGCACGAGCTGGACCGGCTGCAGCAGCGCGTCACCGATGCGGGTGCACATGTCGTAGAGGGGTCCGGCGAACACGGTGAGGGCCACGGTGATGGCGACCATGCCCGCGGTCGCCGCGGTCATGACGCGGGGGATGACGCGGCGTTCGGTCTGGATACCGGCGGCCGGGGCGTTGCCGAGGTACTCGACGCGTGCCTCGACTTCGGGCTCCTCCGCGTCGTCCTCGCGCCAGAAGCCGAGGTTCCAGGCGCGCATGAGCGCGTAGAGCGTGAGCAACGAGGTGACGATACCGGCCACGATCAGGACCATCATGAGCGGTGTGCCGACCTGGGCTGCGGCGTCGAAGAGCCCGTACTTGCCGATGAAGCCCGAGAACGGGGGCAGGCCGCCGAGATTCACCGCGGGGATGAAGTACAGCACCGCGATCACGGGAGCGGCGCGCATGAGTCCCTTGAGCTTGAGGATCGAGGTGCTGCCGGCGCGACGCTCGATGAGCCCGACGGCGAGGAACAGGGTGGTCTGCACCACGATGTGGTGGACCATGTAGTAGATCGTCGCGCCGATCGCCGCGGGGGTCGCGATCGCGAGCCCGAACACCATGTAGCCCACGTGGCTCACGAGCGTGAACGAGAGGATTCTCTTGAGCTCCGCCTGGGCGACGGCGCCGAGCACGCCGACGATCATCGTGGCGAGGGCGACGATCAGCAGGAGGACGTTGACGTTGCTGTCGGGGAACAGCTGCGTCTCGGTGCGGATGAGCGCGTAGACGCCGACTTTGGTCAGCAACCCCGCGAACACCGCCGTCACCGGTGCGGGGGCGGTGGGGTAGGAGTCGGGCAGCCAGAACGACAGCGGGAAAACGGCAGCCTTGATGCTGAAGGCCAGCAGCAGCATGAGGTGCAGCGTGAGCTGGACGTGTTGCGGCAGCTCCCCCATCCGCTCGGCGATCTGCGCCATGTTCACGGTACCGAGGGCACCGTAGATCATGGCGATCGAGGCGAGGAAGAGGATCGAGGAGACGAGCGAGACGACGATGTAGACGATGCCGGCGCGGATGCGGGACTCGGTGCCGCCGAGGGTGATCAGCACATAGGACGCGACGAGCAGGATCTCGAAACCCACGTACAGGTTGAAGAGGTCGCCCGCGATGAACGCGTTGAAGATGCCCGCCGCGAGGATGAGGTAGGACGGGTGGAAGATCGAGACGGGGGTCTCGTCGTCTCCGTCGGCAGCGCCCTGGCCGACCGAGAAGAGCAGGACCGCGAGCAGCACGACGCTCGAGACCACCACGAGCAGCGCGGCCAGGCGGTCGACGTACAGCACGATCCCGAACGGGATGGGCCAGCCGCCCACCGCGACCGCGAGCGGCTGCCCCGAGTCGACGACCACGAGAAGCACGGCCGCGATGGCGAGCACGGCCGTGAGGGTCGTGATCGAGACCGCGACCTGCACGCGCCGGCGCCGGCCGAACACGAGGGCGACGGCCGCGCCGATGAGCGGCAGGGTGACCAGGAGAGGAACCAATGCGTTCATCGCTCGCCCTCCTCGTTCTCATCGCGCCTGCTGGTCGGTCGGTCGGTCGGCGCATCGTCTCGAATACCGGGCAGGTCGAGGCTGCCGAGCACCGTGATGGGCACGCTCGCCGCATCCACGAAGTCCGTCGTCGCATCGTCGGCGGTGAACTCGTCCTCCATCGCCTCCTCGTCTTCCGCGGCGCGACCGCGAAGGGCGATGTCCTCGATGTCGTCCTCGACCGTGTCGGCCTGGCCCAGCTGCCAGGAGCGGTAGATGAGCGCGAGCAGGAACGCCGAGACCGCGAACGTGATCACGATCGCCGTCAGCGTGAGCGCCTGGGGGAGCGGATCGGAGAACTGGGCCGAGTCGGCCCCTTCCACGAAGAAGGGCGCCGTTCCGGGGAAGCCCATCACGATGAGAAGGAGCAGGTTCGCGGCGTTGCCCAGCAGCAGGAAGCCGATCAGCACCCGCGTGAGACTCCGCTCGAGCATCGCGTAGACGCCGCACGCGAAGAGCACGGCCATCACGGCGATCAGGACGACGGAGACACTCACCGGGCACCCGCCCCCTGCTGCTCCAGCTGGAGCTTCTGGCGATCGACCTCGGCGCCGAGGCTGCGGAGCACGTCGAGGACGAGTCCGATGACGACGAGGTACACACCGATGTCGAAGATCGTCGACGTCACGAACTCCACGTGTCCGAGCACCGGGAGCTCGGCGTTGAACCAGGTGCTCGTGAGGGGGTCGACGCCGAAGAACAGCGGCACCACGGCGGTGCCGACGGCGAGGAGCATGCCCACGCCGAGCAGGCGCCCCGCATCCGTCGGGGCCGCGGCGCCGAGCTCGTAACGGCCGCCGGCGACGTAGCGCATGACGAGCGCCATGCCCGCGATGAGACCGCCCGCGAACCCGCCGCCGGGAAGGTTGTGGCCGGCGAACAGCACGTACAGCGACACGATGATGATCGAGTGGAACAGGATCCGCACGACCACCTCGAGCAGGATCGAGCGGTTCTCCGGCTTGACCTTGGCTCCGCCCACGAGCCAGGCACGACGGCCGCTCTCGCCCGCGCCCTGCGGGCGCAGACCCTCCGACGTCTCGAGCAGCGGACGACGGCGGGGGATGCGGGGAAGCGGCTTGGTGAAGTCGGAGAGCGTGTCGGAGCGGTGGGTGACGAAGACGAGTGAAGCGACACCGGTGGCCGCGAGGATGAGCACCGACAGCTCGCCCATCGTGTCCCAGCCGCGGAGATCGACCAGGGCGACGTTGACGACGTTGCGCCCGTGGCCCTTGTCATAGGCGAGTTCCGGGAAGGCGAGCGAGATGGGCGACTCCACGCGCGCGGAGGTCGCGACGACCGCGACGAAAGCCATCGTGAGACCGACGGCGCCGGCGAGCACCGCGCGCGCGAGCGGTGCGACGGAGGCGTTGTGGTCGCCCATTCGGGCAGGGATCCGTCGCAGCACGAGCGCGAAGGCGACGAGCGTGACGGTCTCGATGAGGATCTGCGTCAGCGCCAGATCGGGGGCGCCGCTCGTGGCGAAGAGCACCACCATGCCCAGTCCCGTGACCGAGACGAGCACGACGCCCGTGTAGCGCTTGCGGGCTCGCACCGCGATGATGCCCGCGACGATCATGATGGGGGCGACGAAGACCTGGGTGGGGGACTGCCAGGCATCCAGCTGCGCGCGCCACTCGGGAGCGGCGAACAGGGTGACGCCCTGAGACACGACGAAGACGACGAAGATCGTGCCGACGTAGACGGGCAGCGAACCGCGCTGGGTGAGCGTCGTCGTCCACACCGAGATGCGTGCGATCAGACGCAGGACGGCGTTGTACGCGTCGGCGGCGGTGAACGGGAGCACACGGCGACGCTCGGACCAGCGCACCTTCAGAGCGAACCAGAACAGGAGAGCGCCCACCGCCAGCGTGCCGAGCGAGAGGAACAGCGCCGGCTCGAACCCGTGCCACAGCGCCAGGTGCGTGGCCTTTTCTCCTGCGGGCGGGGCGAGCTCGGCGTATCTCGCGAACGCGGTGTCGACCCAGGGTGCGGCGAGCCCCGACACGAGCGTGAGGCCGGAGAGGATGACGGGTGCCGCGAGGAAGCCGACCGGCGGGTCGGGCCATTCGGTGCGCTCTCGCGCGGTGCCGTCCGCATCCTTCTTGGTCCAGAAGGCACCCCAGATGAAGCGGATGCCGTACGCGGCCGTCAGCGCCGAACCGATGAGGATGCCGATGAGTGAGACCGTCGCCCACACCGATCCATCGTCGAGGAACGCCGCGAGCGCGGACTCCTTCGCGACGAACCCGATGGTGGGGATCACACCGGCCATGGAGGCGACCGCGATGATCGAGAAGGTCGCGAGTGTCGGCGCCTGCCGGCCCACGCCGGAGAGCTCGTTGATGTCACGGGTGGAAAGCTGGCGGTCGATGACGCCCACGACGAGGAACAGCGAGGACTTGAAGAGAGCGTGGCTCAGCAGGAGCGCGAGGCCCGCGAGGGCTGCCTCCCTCGTGCCGAAGCCGAGGACGACCGTCAGGAACCCGAGCTGGCTCACCGTGCCGAAGGCGAGGATGCGCTTGAGGTCGGACTCGCGCAGGGCCTGCACACCGCCGAGCAGCATCGTGAACACACCGAGGCACACGATGATCGGACGCCACGGATCGGCCTCCGCGTAGACGGGCGCGAAGCGGGCGATCAGATAAATCCCGGCCTTGACCATCGCCGCAGCGTGGAGGTAAGCGCTGACGGGTGTGGGCGCGGCCATGGCGCCGGGGAGCCAGAAGTGGAACGGGAAGATCGCCGATTTGCTGAGCGCTCCGACCAGGAGCAGGACGAGGGCGGCGTTGACGACGGGGCCGGTGGGAGCCTCGGCGAGGATCGTGGAGATGCTGGTCGTTCCGGCCTCCACGACGAACAGGACGACGCCGATCAGCATGACCAGCCCGCCGAGCGTCGTGACGAGCAGCGCCTGCAGTGCTGCACGGCGGCTGACGCCACGCGCGTGGTAGTAGCCGATGAGCAGGTAGGAGAGAACGCTCGTGATCTCCCACAGCATGACCAGCACGACGATGTCGTCGGTGAGAACGAGCCCGTACATGGCTCCGGCGAAGGCGAGGAGCACGGCGGAGAACTGACCGAGGCCCTCTCGTTTGCCCGCGAAGTACCACCGGCAGTAGAGCATCACCAGGGCGCCGACGCCGGTCACAACGAGCGTCAGCACCCAGCTGAGGATGTCCATGCGCATCGAGAGCTGGATACCGAGCGAGGGCATCCATTCGTATGTCTCGAAAGGAATGCTCCCCGTCAGCACCTGCGGCGCGAGCCACAGGGTGTGCCCGAAGGCGATGATCGGCAGGAGGGCCGCAACCACGAACGCACGAGCCCCGAGACGGGAGACCAGCCAGGGCAGCAGCAGAGGGACGAGTGCAAACGCAGCGAGGAGTACCAGCAAACGCGGCCTCCTCGTGGTCGTCGGGGCTCCGTGGCAGGCGGAACCACCCAGGCGATCGGGGTGTCGCTCTCTATTCTACGGGCCGGATGAGGCACCTGGCACCACGGACGCCGAAACAGGGCCCGTCGTATTACCCGGGCGGAACACAGAGGTCAGCAGGATGTCGGGGGGAACGACGCCCTCGAGCATCGCCGAGACGGCGATCCCCGCGGCGCGCCCCTTCTCGGCCGCCGGCTGCACCATCGTGGTCAGGGTGAGGGGCGCGACACCGTCGACCGAGACGCCGTCGAACCCGGTGACGCTCACGTCTTCGGGCACGCGCAGCCCGGCATCGTGGACGGCACGGATGATGCCCGCCGCCAACACGTCGCTCTGGGCGAGGATCGCCGTGGGTCGCTCACCCGGTGCCGTCAGGATGGCGCGGCCGGCGGAGTAACCCTCGTCGATGAGGCTCGCCCCCGCCGCGTACACGCGGGCATCCTGGAACACATCGAGGGCGCCTTCGAGACGCTCGCGGGTGACGTCGACGGCGATCTGCGACACGGATTCCGGATCGAACCATCCCGTGCCGCGCCCCCCGCCGACGGGAAGAGCGACCACCACGACGTGTCGGTGGCCGAGCTCTCGCACGTGGCGGGCGATGACGGCCTGCGCGTCGCGATTGTCCAGGCGGATGCGGGGGATCCCCTCGCCCGCATCCCCTTCCATGACGACGACGGGGACACCGCGCCGCTGCAGCACCTCCAGGTCGGCACGCAACCGCGTGCTGCAGCCGATGAGCACGAAGGCGTCCGCAGGTGCGGCGGGGAGGGCGGCGCCTCCCGACTCGTCATCGCGGAGCAGCAGCAGGCCGCTCCCGCGCTCGGCGACACCCTCGGCGAGGCCGTCGAGCATGATCGTCGTGACGGGGTCGCGGAAGGCCGCGCGCAGCCGGTCGCCGATGACGACGCCCACGACGCCGGAGCGTCCGAGACGGAGCGACGCAGCCCTCGGGTCGGGCCCGGAGTAGCCGAGTTCGGCGGCAGCGGCGAGCACGCGCGAGCGGGTCGCGTCGGAGACCGCGGTCTTGCCGCTGAACACCACCGACGCGGTCGAGGCGGCGACTCCCGCCTGACGGGCGACGTCGGCGATGGTGGCACGGCGTGCGTTCATGGTCCCTCGATGCTAACCCCCCGCGCCGCGACAAGGATCGAATCGATTCGGTAGGGTGAGCGCATGGAAACAGTGCTGTCTCGCTCCCAGGTCGTGCGGTGGCGCACAGCCGTCTTCGCGATCTTCCTCGCGAGCGGTCTGAGCATCGCCACCTGGGCCTCCCGCGTGCCGGCGATCAAGGTGGCGCTGGGCATCGACAACATCCAGGTCGGCATGCTGCTGCTGGGTATGGGAGTCGCCTCCATCCTCGGGCTGACCGCGAGCTCCGCGATCCTGGCGCGCTTCGGTGCGCGAAAGGGCATGCTCGGGGCACTCTTCTTCGTCGTGCTCGGCCTCGTGCTCATCGGCGTCGGCACCGACTACCTGCACACGTACGGCGTCGTGCTCGCGGGGCTCGCGCTCTTCGGCTTCGGCAACGGCTCGCTCGACGTGATGATGAACGTCGAGGGTGCCGCGATCGAGAAGCAGACCGGCAAGACGATCCTGCCGCTGTTCCACGCCTTCTTTAGTTTCGGCACGGTGATCGGCGCGGGCCTCGGTACCGCGGCGGCCGCCATAGCGTTCAGCGTCGTGGGGCACACGGCCATCGTCGCCGTCGTCATCGCCGTGCTGGCCGTCGTGGCGGCCTCCAACGTGCCGGTGCGCGACGTCGCGATGGACGTCGACGCGGAGGATGCCCCGAAGGGATGGGGCGAACGCATCCGTCTCGCGCTGAGCGCGTGGAAGGAGCCCCGCACCTACACGCTGGGCGTCATCATTCTGGGCATGGCCTTCGCCGAGGGCGGCGCGAACGACTGGCTCTCCCTCGCGGTCGTCGACGATCACGGAGCCGACCCGGCGCTCGGACCCGCGGCGCTGACGGTGTTCTCGGTGGCCATGACCGTGGTGCGCGTCTTCGGCGGACCGCTCGTCGATCGTTTCGGCCGCGTCGTCGTGCTGCGCTCGCTCGCCGTGACGGCGGCGGTCGGACTCGTGCTGTTCATCTTCGCGCCGAACATGCCGCTCGTGTTCGTCGGCGCGGCGCTGTGGGGGATGGGTGCATCCCTCGGCTTCCCGCTGGGCATGTCGGCCGCGGCCGACGACCCGCAGCACGCGGCGGCGCGGGTGAGCGCGGCGGCGACGATCGGCTACGTCGCGTTCCTCTGCGGGCCGCCGATCCTCGGCTTCATCAGCGAGCACATCGGCCTGCTGAACACGCTGCTGATCATCGTGGGGCTGATCGTGGCGTCGGGCTTCTTCTCCGGCGCCGCGCGCCCGCTGGTCACCTCCTCCGACGAGAAGGCGCCGCGCGGTCACTGAGCGGATGCGGCGGGCTCATCCGGCCTGCCGTTCTCCGGATCACCGCAGCGAGAACCAGATGATCACGCCGATGACTCCGCCGATCACGGACGCTCCCGCGAGGATCTGGCCCCACACCGTCAGGGGCCGACGGGGATCAACGGGTGTGAGGTGCGCCCACGCGGTGTTGGCGAGAGTGAATGCGAGCGCGCCGAGCGCGATCGACAGCGGCGGGAAGAAGAACACGAGCCCCAGGCCCACGACCGCGCACACGATCGCGATGATGCGACCCGGCCCGACAGCCCAGGGCTGCACGACGGGACGCCCGTCAAGACCGGTGGCAGGCTTCTCTCCCCGCACCGCCCGGGCGATGTCCTGAGCCAACGTCAGGGTGTGGGTTCCCTTGTCCGGGTACCGGGCTCCGGATCGAGGCGGGGGTTCGGTAAGGACGAGATTGTGCCCGTCGCCAGCGCTCCCACTGTCGATCACGTGATCCATGTCGAGCGCCACACGTCGGACCTCGGCCGTGATCGCCGCATCAAACTCAGATCGTCGCTCCGGCGCTTCATCCCAGTCGTCGGCGAGCGAAACGAAAGCGCTCAGCCGCGCGGTCAGGAGGGGCACCCTCATCCTGAGATCGCACAGGCGCCGTGCCGCAGCCCGTGGCGCTATCGTCCCAGCGCTGAGGGAATCAGCCGTGGCGCTGACGACGCGGGCCGCTGCTCGGATCTCGGCCAGTTCGGGTAACCCTTCTTGCTCGGCGATCCGTGCGAGATACTCGTCCACATCAGCCGCCGAGGGCGGTGCTAGCTCTGATAGTTCGAACATCGCCGGGGTGAACTCGCCGGTCTCCGTCTGCTCACGTGCCCACTCCACCACCTCCGCCGGTGCGACGAAGTCGAAGTGGCGAAGCGAACGGAATTCGTCGAGCCGGTTGCGCACGTTGTTGTTCGCCATCAGAGCGTGGCGAAAACGGCAACGACGGCCGAACGGCTCAAGCGGATCAACCCTGCTCCGGTTCTGAGGTCGCCAAAGCGATCCCCACATCGATCCAACGCGCGACGGAACCCTGCGCGGGCATCCCGCGCGCCGGAGTCGAACGCACCATTCCCCCAGGTAGGCGGCGTGATCAGAACCTATACCTGTGCATCAGCTGAGAGCAAGTGTCAGCGCGAATCAGCGCCCGGCGTCACCCCGGGCGATCGCCACGGCGTGCGAACGGCTCTCCGCACCCAGCTTCGTCAACACACTCGACACGTGCGTCTTCACCGTCGGCACGGAGATCTCCAGCAGCGCGGCGATCTGATGGTTGGAGCGCCCTTCCGAGAGGGCGGCGAGCACCTCGCGCTCGCGCGGCGTCAGCGCGTCGAGCACCGGGGGAGCGGGGGAGCGCTCCGCAGGCCCCGTGCGTCGCGCCAGCACCCGGCGGGTGACCCGCGGGTCGAGGACCCCGTCGCCGCGGGCGACGCTGTGCACCGCATCCACGAGGGCCGCCGCCGACACCGTCTTCAGAAGGAATCCGACGGCCCCGGCGTCGAGCGCCGCGTCCACCAGCTCGTCCTCGTCGAAGCTCGTCAGCACGAGCACGTCGCTCGTGTCGTCCTCGCGGATGCGACGGGTCGCCTCCACGCCGTCCATGCCCGGCATCCGCAGGTCCATCAGCACGACGTCCGGCCGCAGGGCCCGCGCGTTGCGCACCGCCACCGTGCCGTCCGCGGCCTCGCCGACCACCTCGACGCCGTGGGCGACGAGCAGGATGCGCAGTCCCTCACGGATGGCGGCGTGGTCGTCTGCCAGGAGCACCCGTGGCGCGCTCATGCCGGCACCGCCGCGGGGATGCGAGCCTCGACGCGCCATCCATCGGCACGGGGGCCGGCATCCAGCCGCCCGCCCAGGGCCTTCGCGCGTTCACGGAGCAGCTCGAGGCCCCACCCGTTGCCCACGAGCTGAGCGGGTGGCGCGGATGCTCCGCGGGAGTCCACCCGCACGGACACCTCCCCGGACTCCTCGACGAGCCGGATGCGCACCTCGGCCCCGGGTGCGTGACGGACGCAGTTCGCCAGCGACTCCTGCACGATGCGGGCGACCGCCTGGTCCACGGGCGTGCTGAGGTCGGCGGCGAGGTCGTTCTCCAGCGACACCTCCAGTCCGGAGCGGCGCGCGGCCTCGGCGAGGTCGTCGATCGACGCGACGCCCGCGGGCGCCGCGATCTGCGTGCCGCCGTCGCGGAGCACCGCGATCATCGTGCGCAGCGTGTCGTGCGCCTCTCGCGACGAGTCGCGCACCGCCCGGAGTGCGGCCCGATCGGCATCCGGATCCGGCGGCATCGACAGCACCGCCTCGGAACGGATCGCCATCGCCGCAACGTGACCGGCGACGACGTCGTGCAGCTCTCGCGCCATCGCGTCGCGTTCGCGCTGCACCGCCGCATCCCGCTGCCGCGCACCCTCGTGTCGCGCGTCCTCCGCCTGCTGCCGATGCAGCGCGACGAGCTCCCGCGACTGTGCCACCGCGGTGCCGTACCAGTACCCCAACCCTCCCAAGGCCCCCAGCTGCAGGGCGACGAGGAATGCCGCGCGCGCGTCACCGGTGATCCACCCCGCCGCGATCGCCATGACCGCGACGACGGCGATCATGCCGAGGAGGATGCGGCGGCGGTGCTCGGTCTCGCGGGCGGCCACGTACAACACGTCCACGGCGACGATCAGGGGCACGAGTCCGCCGAAGGCGAAGACGTCGACGGCCATGACCGTCGCCGCGGCGATCAGGGCGGGGATCGGCCACCGGTCGCGCACGAGAACGAGTGCCACGGCGGCGAGCGCGGGGATCAACGCCCACCACGGGGACGCGGCGGCGAACACACTCGGCACGATGGCACCCGACACCGTGAGCCCCAGCGCGCCGGCGGCGAGCGCGATCAGCAGATAGATGAGCGCGTCGGCGGGCCCCCGGTGCCGGCGCACCCAGTCACGCAGCCGGGAGACCTCTGCTTCGCCCATGCGTTCATGCAAGCACAGGCATGCGTCTGCGGCATCCGTCGAAGGACGGAGGCGCCGGGGAGAGGGTGCGTCCTTCGCCCGATGTGCGCAAGCCGTCCGCATCGAAGACTCGGAGCGTGGACCTCATTCCCGGCGCCGCACTGCCGCTCACCCTGTTCGTGCTCGCCCTCGTCGACGGACTGAGCGTCGGCACCCTCGTCATCCCGCTTCTGCTCATGATCGTGCCGGGCAAGGTGCGCGTCGGGCGCCACCTGCTCTACCTCTCGACGATCTCGCTCTTCTACCTCGCGGTCGGCGTGCTGTTCCTGCTCGGGCTCATGAACGTCATCGACGTGGTCGGCGACTTCTTCTCCTCCACCGCCGGGGCCGTCGTGCGCCTGATCGTCGGCGCCGCACTGCTGATCGCCGCCTTCGCGATCCCGACGCACGAGAAACGGATGCGGGAGCGCCCCGACGCCGGCCCAGGGCGCATCGTCCGGTGGCGCGACCGGCTGGTCGCCGACGGCGTGCCGGCGCGCACCGTCATCGCCGTCGCGATCGCGGCGGGGATCGTCGAGCTGGCGACCATGCTCCCGTACCTGATCGGCATGACGCTGCTCGCGGAGTCGCCGCTCACACTCCCGGTGCAGGTGGGGGCACTGGCCGCCTACTGCCTCGTCATGATCCTGCCGACGCTCGTGCTGCTGGGTCTACGGATCGTCGCGGCGCGCCTGATCGAGCGCCCCCTCGAGCGTCTCGCGGGATGGCTCTCGCGCACGGCCGGCGAGACCACGTCGTGGATCCTCGGCATCATCGGCTTCCTGCTCGCGCGTGCGGCGGCGACCGAGCTCGGCCTGTTCGATCTGCTGTGAGCGTCGAAGACGGCCTCCGCGGCAACTAGGCTCTTCGGGTGCGTCTCGTCATCGCCCGCTGCTCCGTGGACTACACCGGCCGCCTCAACGCCCATCTGCCCCTCGCGACCCGCCTCCTCGTCCACAAGGGCGACGGCAGTCTCCTCGTGCACTCCGACGGCGGCTCCTACAAGCCCCTCAACTGGATGAGCCCGCCATGCTCGCTTGCCGTCGAAGAGCCCGACGAGGATGCGGCGAGCGCCGGCGTCATCGAGCAGTGGCGGGTCACTCACGCCAAGACCGGTGACGCGCTGCTCGTGCGCCTCTACGAGGTGATCCACGACTCCAGCCACGAGCTCGGCGTCGACCCCGGTCTGCAGAAGGACGGCGTCGAGGCCGACCTGCAGCGCCTGCTGGCCGAGCAGGTGGGGGTCATCGGCGAGCACCTCACCCTCGTGCGCCGCGAGTTCCCCACTGCCATCGGGCCGGTGGATCTCATGCTGCGCGATCCGGATGCGGCCACGGTCGTCGCCCTGGAAGACGAGACGCCGCGCGCGCTCCACGTGGCCGTCGAGGTGAAGCGCCGAGCGGGGATCGACGCGGTCGAGCAGCTCACGCGCTACCTTGACCTCCTCAACCGGGATTCGCACCTGCGCCCGGTACGCGGGGTGCTGGCCGCCCAGGCGTTTGCGCCGCAGGCACGCACCCTCGCCACCGACCGCGGCATCGATTGCGTCGTGCTCGATTACGAGGCCATGAAGGGCATCGACAGCGGCCTGCCGACACTCTTCTGAGTCGGAGCGCCCGCTGCGGCGACGACCCGCCGCCCGGCGCACGATAGCGTGGGAACCATGTCCGTCGGATCCCCTTTCTCCTGCATCCTCTGGGACGTCGACGGCACGCTCGTCGACGCGTCCGACGGGATCCTGCGCCGCCTGACGATCACCCTCGAGCACTTCGGTCTGCCGGCGCCGACGCGCGCCGAGCTGGTGCACTGGATCGGTCCTCCCCTGTACGAGTCCTTCCAGCACCACGCCGGGATGACGCCGGAGGGCGCCACGGACGCGGTCACCTTCTATCGCGAGCTCGGCAAGGCCGACGGCTACACGACCGACGTGAAGCTGTACCCGGGGGTCAAACAGATCGTCGACGACCTCGCCGCCGCGGGAGTGCCCCAGGGCACGGCCAGCTCCAAGCCCGAGAACCAGGTGCAGGCACTGATGCTGCACTTCGACCTCGCGGAGCACATGACGGCCATCACGGGGGCGACCCCCGACGAGAAGACGCTCGCGACGAAGGCAGACATCGTCGCCGAGGCCCTGCGGCGGATGCGGGCGGCCGGGGTCGACACCTCGCGTCCCGTGCTGATCGGCGACCGGCACCATGACGTGGACGGCGCGACGGCCAACGGCGTACCGGTGATCTTCGTGCGGTGGGGCTTCAGCTGGCCGCACGAGGCCGAGGGCGCCCAAGCCGTCGTCGACAATGCCGCCGAACTCCACGCACTGCTGCTGGTCGACTCCGACGCCTGAGCCCTGCGCGTCGCTATCGTGAGCGCATGACGACGCACGACGCCGCCAGCCGGCCGAGGCCCCGCGCGGCGATGCGGGTCGCGCAGCGCGTGCCCGCGACTCTCGTCCTGGTCGCCGCGCTTCTGGTGACCGGGATCGCCACCGGTGCGCTCTGGCATCCCTTCCACCGCAACCCCGGCATGGAGCTGTGGGCCTACGGCTGGCCCGCCCTCGAGGCCGGCCGCTGGTGGACGCCGGTCACCGGGACGTTCCTCATCGGCCACCCGGGCCTGTACCTGTTCGCGGTGGCAAGCTTCGCGGGGATGGCGTACCTCGAGTTCCGCCGCGGCACCCGCGTGGCGCTCGCCTACTTCACCGTCGGGCAGCTGTTCTCGGTGCTGGCGGCGGCCCTGCTCGTCTGGGCCCTTTCGCTCACCGGCTGGCCCTGGGCCATGACGCAGGCGGGTGCGCTGGATGTCGGACCCTCCGGCGGCGCCTTCGCCGCCATCGCCGCGGCCGTGGGGCTGCTTCGCGCACCGTGGCGTATGCGCATCTGGCTGCTGCTTCTCGGCTACGTCTTCGTCACGATGCTGTTCTGGGGCAATCTCGACGACATCGAGCACCTGCTGGCGGTGGTCCTGGTGCTCTTCGTGGACCGCTCACTGCGCCCGCAGCGCACGACCGTGCGGGAGCAGCGGCTCGTCGCCTTCCTCGCACTGGCCATCCTCGCGGTCCTCGAGATCATCGTCTTCGTGGTTCCGACCAGCGGCCCCTTCGGGTCGACCACGCCCGGGTCCGGGTCGGTCTGGGATGTGGTGGTCGACGTGGCGGTCGTCGCGCTGATCGCCGACGGGCTGCGGCGCGGTCGCCGATGGGCGTGGGTCCTGGGGCTGATCATCACCGCGATCAATCTGCTGCTGTTCGTCGCCCTCGCCCTGCTCATCGCTCTGGCGGGGTGGGCCGAGGCCGCCGACGTCCTCTCGGGCGATCCCTCGCTGTCACTCGCGACCGGCGTGCTCTGGCTGCTCGTTCTCATCTATCTCGTCTGGGTGCGCGGCGCCTTCCGCGCCCGCCGGCGCACCCGCATCGGGCAGCCACCCGCGCCGGACCCGGCAGCGTTGCGCGAGCAGTTGCACCGCTTCGGCGGGGGGACGCTGTCGTGGATGACGACGTGGGAGGGCAACCACTACGCCCGGGTGTCGGAGAGCATCGTCGCATTCCAGAGCCGCGCTTCCGTCGCGCTGGTGCTGGCCGACCCGATCGGCCCGGAGGCCGACACGCGCTCCGCCGTGTCGACCTTCATCGACTCGGCGGAGCGCGCCGGTCTCGTTCCCTGTTTCTTCAGCGCGAGCGAACGAACCCGTGACGCGGTGCCCGAGAGCTGGCGCAGCCTCGTGGTGGCCGACGACACGATCGTGGACCTTCCCGGATTGGAGTTCACCGGCAAGGCCTGGAACGCCGTTCGCACCGCCTTCAACCGCGCCGGGCGCGAGGACATGACGTTCCGACTCACGCGGCTCGCCGACGAACCGTGGGGTATCCGCGCGCAACTGCGAGCGATCTCCGAGAGTTGGGTAGGCGACAAAGGCCTCCCCGAGATGAGCTTCACCCTCGGCACCCTGACCGAGGCCGCCGACCCGGAGGTGCGTCTCGCGCTCGCGATCTCACCCGCGGGCGATGTGGACGGGTTCCTGTCGTGGCTGCCCGTCTACGCTCCGGGCGGCGGTATCCACGGCTGGACGCTGGATCTCATGCGTCGACGCGAGGGAGGCTTCGGCCCCGTCATGGAGTTCCTCATCGGCTCGTCCGCCAAGGCCTTCTCCGAGGAGGGCGCGCAGATCATGTCGCTGTCGGGAGCGCCGCTCGCCCACGACTACCCGCCGGACGCCGGACTGATCGCCGAGTTGAGCGGCAAGCTCGCCGAGGCGCTGGAGCCCGTCTACGGGTTCCAGTCGCTGCACCGCTTCAAGGAGAAGTTCCACCCGCGGTACGAGACCATGTACCTGCTCTATCGCGACGAGAGCGACCTCACCCGCATCGGCCTCGGGCTCACGAGAGCCTTCCTGCCGACGGCGACCCTGCGTCAGTTCGCCGGTGCGGGTCTCGAGCTCGCCCGCGGTACGTCCTGACGCGAACGCAAGAGGGACGGGATGCCTGGCATCCCGTCCCTCTTGTCGATTCGCGCCTCAGAGAGCGCGGATCTTCGCTGCCTGCAGACCCTTGGGGCCCTGCTCGACCTCGAACTCGACCCGCTGGTTCTCCTCGAGCGAGCGGTATCCGTTGCCGTCGATCGCGCTGAAGTGAGCGAAGACGTCCGCGCCCCCCTCATCGGGAGCGATGAACCCGAAACCCTTCTCGGAGTTGAACCACTTGACCGTACCCGTCGTGCTCATGCCTTGCCTTCTTGTGCGTCCGGCACCCTCTGCGCCAGTGACCTCCCACCGTAGCGGCGCGGAGTGGTCAGTGGGGAAGAGTTGCAGATGGTGACGAAATCGTTGCACGGGCGACGCGGGCCGTTAACCATTCGACGCCCGGGCCGAGCTGCGCTCATAGGCCCGGGCGTCGACGGATCCCCCCGGATACGTCGCGCGGAGCGCGACAGCGATCACTCTACTGTGTCGCCGCCGAATCACCACAGAGATTCCCCGGCGACAGGGCAAAACTCCGCGGTCGCTCGGCGGCCCGCGCCGTAGACTGGTCGCGCCATGGCCGACCACCCGACATCGCGGCCGCCGCGCCGTCGCCGGATGCTCGGAGACGAGGTCTTCGAGCTGCTCGGTCGCGCCATCCGCGACGGAAAGCTCGCCCCCGGACAGTCCTTGCGCGACGTGGAGCTGGCCGAACGCTTCGGCATCTCGCGCACACCGGTGCGCGAGGCGCTGCAACGGCTGGAGCGCATCGGTCTCGTGGAGATCTCCGCGAACCGATTCACCCGCGTCACCGTGCCCACCGAGCGCCTCATCGCGGACACCCGCGCCTTCATCGTCGGCTTCACGGCGGAGGCGCTGCGGGCCGCACTGCCGACGTGCTCGGACGAACAGCTGACCCTCCTCGTCGCCGCTTACGACCGCATGCTCGCCACTCCCGCCGGAACAGGCGGGCACACCGAGGCGTCGACGGCCTTCTTCCGGGCGCTCTCGATGGCGACCGGCAACGTCGTGCTGGGCCGTTTCATCCGTGAGACGTCGCTCACACTCGAGCGGAATCTCCAGGGCTGGGCGTTCATCGACGTCGCGTCCGACACGGGTCACCGAGCCGGTGAAGCTCTGCGCGGCGCGCTTGTCACCCGCAATGCCGCGCGTGGCGACGCGATCCTGCGCGCCTACCACCGCGAACGCGGCCAATGAGAAAGGCCCCCTCCTGCTGGGGGGAGCGGAGGGGGCCGTGGAGCCCTTCGATTGGGGGAGGTGAAGGGCTCGTGCAACCAGAGTACCCCTGTCCCCCATATGGGGGACAAATCGGTGTCATCGCATAAGCAACACTCAGCTTCTCCTGCAGGAGCCATCACGCCCAGTCGAGCGCGGACCGCCTGTGCCAGTAGCTCTCCGGATCGACGGCGAACAACGGCATCGGCACGTCGTCGGCGGGCGCACTGCGCTCGGCGCCGCGACGCAGCTGGTCGTCGGTGGCGGCGCCGCTGAGCACGATGTCGGCCCACTCCTGACGACGGGCCACCGCGAATGCGTACTCGTCGACGGTGAGGGATGCGGTGCGCGCCGCATCCCGGACCACTGTCGGCGCGTGGGCGTCGCTCAGCCAGCCGTTGGCCAGCACTTCCTTCAGCACGACGGTCCACCCCGCCTCGTGCGCCCGCGCGAGAGCGGGGCCTGCCGACGCCTCGAACACGTTCCACGTGGACTGCACCACGGAGAAGAGGTCGCCGTGCTCCGCTCTCGCCCGGTCGATGACCTCGGCCTGACGGGGCCCGCTCGTGGAGATCCCCACTCGCACGCCCGCGTCGCGGATCTCGCCGATCCGCTCGAGCAGCGCCGTGTCGGCGAGCGCGGGGGAGTCGGGGGTGACTGAGTGGATGAGGTAGAAGTCCGGTGGTCCGCCGAGGGCGGCGAGCGTCTCGGGCCACTGCCGGTCGAGCATCGCGAGCGTGTGCTCCTTGCGCTCATGGATCGCCGCCGCCGGATCCCAGCCGCCGACGTACTCGTAACCCCACTTGGAGCCGATCGTCAGCGAGGATCGGCGATCGGGGTTCGCGGCGAGCCAGGAGCCGAGGAACTCCTCGGCTCGACCATAGGAGCGCGCCGCATCCAGGTAGCGGACGCCGAGCGCCCAGGCGGTGTCCAGCAGCGCATGGACCCGGCTCTGAAGCGCGGCGACAGAGCGGGCCGCGGGGGATCCGAGATCGTGTTCGCGATCGCTCGTGATGTAGGCGGGTCGCCCCACGGCCGCGAGACCGAAACCGAGTTCCGCCGTGTGCGCTGACTCCTGCATGTGCCCCTCCTCCGCGTCACTGTCTCCAGTATCGGATGCGGCGCGAGAGGTGTGGTGGGCGCCGCCACCCGAGCGGCGCCCACCGAGGCCGCGGGCAGCGGTGTCAGCGATCCCGTCACGACCGCCCGACGCGGCCTGATGACGGGCTCTCCCCCCAAGGGACACCACCGCATACGCGGCAACGATTCCAGACAACCCGATCGGAGGCGGGCCGTCATCATCCGTATGGATGAAATGCCGTCGTCCTGCGGTCGGATCCTGCCGCCGCGTGCCGGCGACGGTCCACCATAGGATCGGCGGCGGAGAAGCCCCATCCCGACGAGACGAGAAGGCCGGCAACGGATGCGACCAGTCCCCCCATCCGCCGCCGCGTCGGTCGCGTCGTCCGGACCATTCGGCCTTCTCGACCGCTGGCGCACGGGAGTGATCTTTGCGGCCATCATGTGCGTCGCGACGCTGGCGCAGGTGCTGGTCACGCCCATCTCCGCTCTCGTCGACGCCGGCATGACCTGGACCCTTCCGCTGAGCCCCGCAGTCATGATCACGGCGCTCACGGCCGGGTGCCTGCTCCAATCGGCCAGCCTCGCGCTCAGCGCTCGGCATCCGGTCCTGGCACTCACGGCGACGATGGCCGCCTACGTGGCACTGCTCTTCGTCACCGATGCCCCGACGTGGCTCGCCGCCATGCAACTGGTGATCGTGCTGGCTCTCTTCCTGGTGACCGCGCGTGCAACGCCGGTCATCGCTCTCGGGTGGGCGGCGCTGGTCACCTCAGCGATCGCGCTCGTCTGGGTCGGATGGACGTCGACACTCGGCGAGAACCCCGGGCACATCGTCGCCTTCCTGATCGCGGAGATCACCCGCTTCGCCCTCCTCGCCTTCTCGGCCGCCGCCCTCGGCATCTGGTGGCACGTCGTCGTCTCACGCGCAGAGCGGGCTCGACGAAGTGCCGAAGCCGTCGAGCGCGAGCACGAGGAGCGCGTCGAGCAGGCGCGGGCGGCCGAACGCGCGCGCATCGCCCAGGAGCTCCACGATGTGGCCGGACAGCACCTCGCGGGACTCATCACCCTCGCCGATGCTGCGCTGAAGATGGCGCCTGCCCATCCTGCCGATGCGCTCGAACTCGTGGAAGAGGTGCGTGCCGAGGGCAGGTTCGCGGCTGCCAGCCTCTCCAGCGCGCTGCAGGATCTGCGGGCGGTGGACTCCGAGCCGGCCGAAGTCACCCGGGACCTGCGCCAGACTGCGGAGCTCGTCGAGTTCTGGCGGGCGCGCGGTGCGGATGTTCGGCTCGTGAGCGCGGCGGCGCCGGACGATCTGCCGGCCGTCGTCTCCACGACGGCGTACCGCGTGATCGCGGAGTCCCTGACGAACGCAGCCAAGTACGCGCCCGGCGCGCGCGTGGACGTGGCGGTGGGGCTTTCCGAGGGTGCACTCGAGGTCAGCGTCGCGAACGCCCCCGGGCAGCACGACGCCGAGCGCCATCCGGGTATCGGGCTCGGATGGGGGCTCACCGCACTGGGCGACCGCGCCGAGCTGCTCGGCGGCTCGCTCACGGCGACGGCGACTCCGGACGGAGGTTGGCGCGTGCACACCCGCCTGCCCGTCGCGATGGCAGAGGCCTGACGTGGACACGCACCGGCACCCCATCCGCGTCCTCATCGCGGACGACAACCGCGCGGTCCGCCGGGGCCTCCGGCTGCAGCTCGAGCAGACCGCCCAGATCCACGTCGTCGGCGAGGTGGCGACGGGAGAGGATGCGGTCGCCCTCGCCCGTTCGGAGCGCGCGGACGTCGTGCTGATGGACCTGCAGATGCCCGCGATGAACGGCTTGGAGGCCACCCGCATCCTGCGCCGCGAAGCGCACGAGGCGACGCCGGCGATCATCGTCATGACGAGCTTCGCGGTCGATCAGCTCGTCCTGGAGGCGCTGGACTCCGGTGCGGTCGGATACCTCCTGAAGAGCCACGACTCGGATCAGCTCGTGCCGGCCATCCTCGCCGCCGCACGCGGCGAGGCGCTCGTGTCCTCGCGCGTGACCGCATCCATCCTCAAGGAGCTCGTGCGCCGCCGTCCCGCCGCCGCGGATGCGGATGCGCTCCAGTCCCTGTCACCCGCCGAAAGGCGGGTCGTCGCGGCTCTGGCGGTGGGTGTCACGGGCAGCGACGCCATCGCCGCGCACCTGCATCTTTCGGTGCACACAGTGCGCTCGCACCTCCAGTCCGCCATGCGCAAGACCGGCACGCAGGATCGTACTCAGCTCGCCCTCTGGGGTGTGCGCAACCGTCTCGACGCCTCGGCGCCGCCGTCGATCCGTTGAACGGACAGAGTGGGATGAGCCGGCACGACATGACCGGACACCCAGCGCACTGCCAGCTACCGCCGCTGCTGCGCGAAACGTCGGCAGTGTAGGAAAGAGGAGCAACGCACTCTCACGACATCAGGGGGACATCGTGGAGGAAACCGGCTACATCCGTGCGCGCCTGAGCGCACCATCTGGCGCGGGAGCCGCCTGGCGGGCGACGCTCCGCTTCATCAACGGCGACGGCGACGCCGTCGCCCGCCGCGAGGTGGAACTCGAGGCGACCCGAGCCGAGGACGTACCCGCCGCACTCCACGCCGCGATCGCCGCGCTGGTCGGCGACGAGATCGAGATGGCCGAAGGCCTCCCGCCGCTGACCGGCGACGTCGTCGAGCTCGAGGTACCGCTGCGCTGCCGCCAGAACGCATCCTGACGGGACGTGGCTGCCTGGCGAAGCGCGGGATGTGCCGCCGCCGGCCCATCGACCCGTCACTCCCGGCGGAGACACTGTTCGAGAGACCTGAGCTTCGGCTTCGAGCCTTCACGGCAGCGATGGGCGTCCCTCGAGCAGCAACGCGCCGCATCCACCCGAATGCGACGCGCGAGATTCCTCGAGCCGCGCCGACGGAATGCGAACGATCCCACAGAACCCACGAACCGGCGGCGTGCGCGGCACGGCGACAGAACGCGCCCGTGAACGCAAGAACCGGCCGGGATGATTCCCGGCCGGTTCTGTCTGTGCGCGAGGGGGGAGTTGAACCCCCACGCCCTTTCGGGCACTGGCACCTGAAGCCAGCGCGTCTGCCTATTCCGCCACTCGCGCGAGTCGCTCATCACAGATGTGCGAACTCAACCTGCCGATCGTATCACGCCCGATGGCGCCCCAAGAAGTCGGCCGCGGAGGCCTCCTGCGGAAGTCCTGCATGGCCTGTTCAGCGGGTACAACTACGATGGTGCCACCCGTCCAGCCGCCTGAGGAGTCGCGTGGGACTACTTGACAGCTTCGAGAGAGGTCTCGAGCGCGCCGTGAACGGCGCGTTCGCCAAGACCTTCCGCAGCGGCGTCCAGCCGGTCGACATCGCCTCGGCCCTGCGCAGCGAGCTCGACACGAAGGCCGCCGTCGTCTCGCGCGAGCGCATCCTGGCACCCAACACCCTCACGGTGCAGCTGGCGCCCGCGGACTACGAGCGGATGCGGGCCCTCGGCGCCTCGCTGACCGACGAGCTCGACGCGCTCGTGAACAAGCACGCCCGCGCTCAGGGCTACACCTTCGCCGGCCCCCTCTCGATCTCGCTGTCGAGCAGCGCGAGCCTGTCGACCGGTCAGGTGCGCGTCGAGTCCTCGACCGCCGCGGGCCGTGTCGCCTGGAGCGCCGTGCTCGACATCGCCGGCAAGCGGCATCCACTCACGGCATCCCGCACCGTCATCGGCCGCGGCAGCGATGCCGACATCACGATCGCCGACTCCGGCACGAGCCGCAAGCACGTCGAGATCCTCTGGGACGGCGAGCGGGCGATGGTGCGCGACCTCGGCTCGACGAACGGCACGAAGCTCAACGGTCGGAAGATCGACGAGGCCCCTCTGCCCCCCGACGCGACCGTCTCCATCGGGCGAACGGACATCGTCTTCCGCATCGTCGCCCAGGCCACGGGGGGCCGCGCGGCGCCCGTCGACGACGACGCGACACGTGCCTTCTCGCTCGACGACATCGACCGCTGGGGGAAGGCCTGATGAACGAGCTTCCGCTTCTGTTGCTGCAGATCGGCTTCCTGCTGCTGCTGTGGTTCTTCGTCTTCGCGGTCGTGTACTCGCTGCGCGCCGACCTCTTCGGCGTGCGCGTGCGCAAGATGCCCGAGCAGGCCGCCGCCGCCGCTGCGGCGCCCGCTGCGGCCGCCACCGCGCCGGCTGCTCCGAAGGCCTCGCCGCGCAAGTCCTCGAAGGGTCAGAAGGCGACGACGGAGGCGGTCTCCCGCATCGTCATCACGAGCGGACCGAAGGCGGGCCTCGAACTCCCGCTCGGCACGGAGCCCCTGACGATCGGCCGCTCGAGCGAGTCGGGTCTCGTCATCCGCGACGACTACACCTCGAGCCACCACGCGCGCCTCATGCTCTGGGGCGATCAGTGGATGATCCAGGACCTCGACTCCACGAACGGCACCTGGCACGACGGCGAACGCGTCGCGAGCCCCGTGCCGGTTCTGGTGGGCGCCCCGATCAAGGTCGGCGCCACGACCTTCGAGCTCCAGGGCTGATCCGTCGAGATGGTCTTCCAGGGCTCGAGCGCCGCACTCTCGCACACCGGAAAGGTGCGCTCGAACAATCAGGACTCCGGGTACTCGGGTTCCAACCTGTTCGTGGTGGCGGACGGCATGGGCGGCCACGCCGGCGGTGACGTCGCCTCCAGCCTGGCCATCGCACGCATCGCCCAGCTCGATCGCCCCTTCGCCTCGACCGTCGACGCCGAGCGCGCCCTGCAGCAGGCCGTGACCGACACCGCCGGCGACATCATCGACACTGTGCGCGTGCGCCCTGCCCTCGCCGGTATGGGCACGACCGTCAGCGCGCTGCTGATGGTCGACGACTACGCCGTCATCGCCCACATCGGCGACTCCCGCATCTACCTGTTCCGTGACGGCGCGATGACGCAGATCACGACGGACCACACGTTCGTCCAGCGCCTCGTCGACTCCGGCCGCATCACGCCGGAAGAGGCCCGTTACCACCCCCGACGCTCGGTGCTCATGCGAGTGCTCGGCGACATGGATCCCGATCCCGAAATCGACACGTTCATCATGCCGACGCGTCCGGGTGACCGGTGGCTGCTGTGCTCGGACGGGCTGTCGGGCGTCGTCGACGACGCGCACACGCAGAAGGCCCTCGCCGCAGGGCAGGCGCCCGCCCGCACCGCGGATCTGCTGCTGAAGCAGGCTCTGGATGCGGGGGCTCCCGACAACGTGACGGTCGTCATCGTCGACATCGGGGGCCACCATCCGGTCTTCTCGGGAACGCCCACCATCGTCGGCTCCGCCTCGAACCCCACCGGCGTCGTCGTGCCGGCCGCCCGCCCGGGCCGCTCGTCGTGGCTGCATCCGGGGCGCCAGGCGGCGAACGAGCCCACCCACTTCGAGCCGGCGCCGGAGTTCCTCGAGGAGCTCATCGAGGAGGACCGCCGCCGCGCACGTCGCCGCCGCATCGGCTGGCTCGTCGGGCTGCTGCTCGTGCTCGCCGCCCTCGCCGGCGCCGCGTTCGCGGGCTACAGCTGGACGCAGACGCGCTACTACGTCGGCGCCGACGACGACTCTGTCGTGATCTACCAGGGCGTGCAGCAGGGCATCGGACCCATCTCGCTGTCCAGCGTCTACGAGGACACCGACATCGCTCTGGCGGATCTCAGCCCATTCGACCGTCAGAGCGTGGAATCCACCATCTCGGCGCGTTCCCTGGCCGACGCCCAGTTGATCGTCGACCGACTCCGACCGGCAGAGGGGCAGTGATGACAGCCGAGGCCCCCGCAACCGACACGTCCGTGATGCGGGCTCTCCGCCGCATCCGGATGCCGCAGAAGCAGCGCAACCGCGAGCTCGGACTGCTGCTGTTCGCGCTGGCGATCAACGGCGGTGCCGTGGCACTCGTGCAGCTGGGGGCGAAGGGGGCGATCGACCCGAGCTTCCTCTACTACTCCGGCGGGCTCGGCGTGCTCGCCCTCGCCCTGCACATCGTGCTGCGCTTCGTCGCTCACGACGCCGATCCGTTCGTGGTCCCCATCGCGACCGTGTTGACGGGGCTCGGTCTCGCGATGATCTACCGCATCGACATCGAGATCGACAGCGAAGGATGGGCCGCCGCCTCCACGCGGCAGATCGTCTGGGCGGCGATCGCGATCGCCGCGGCCATCGCCGTCGTCCTCTTTCTGCGGAACTATCGCGTGCTGTTCCGCTACACCTACGTGTCCGGCTTCATCGGTGTCGCCCTCCTGCTTCTGCCGTTCGTTCCGGGCCTGGGCACCAACCAGAACGCCGATGTCTGGGTCCGACTCGGTTTCTTCTCGTTCCAACCGGGTGAGCTGGCCAAGCTCGCACTGGCCATCTTCTTCGCCGGGTATCTGGTGCGCACGCGCGAGAGCCTCACGTCCGTGGGCAGGAAGTTCCTCGGGATCACCTGGCCGCGAGCCCGCGACCTGGGCCCCATCCTGGTGGTCTGGCTGATCTCGCTCGGCATCATCGTGCTCCAGCGCGACCTCGGCACCGGCCTGCTGATCTTCGGCATGTTCGTCGCGATGCTCTACGTCGCCACCGGCAAGACAGGGTGGGTGCTGCTGGGGGTGGGGCTCGCCGTCGCGGGCGCCGTCGCGGCATCCCAGGTACTGACGTACGTGGGATGGCGCTTCGCCAACTGGCTCGATGCCTTCAACCCCGACATCATCGACCGCACGGGCGGCAGCTACCAGCTCGTGCAGGGGATCTTCGGTCTCGCGCACGGCGGTCTTCTCGGCACGGGGCTGGGGCAGGGCCGCCCCTCGATCACGCCGCTCGCGCAGAGCGACTACATCTTCCCGAGCCTCGGCGAAGAGATCGGACTCATCGGCGTCTTCGCGATCCTCTGTCTCTACATGGTCTTCACGAGCCGCGGGCTCCGCGTCGGCGTCGCCGGGCAGGACGACTTCGGCAAGCTCCTCGCGACGGGGCTGTCGTTCACGATCGCCCTGCAGGTGTTCATCATGGTCGGCGGTGTGACGCGCGTCATCCCGCTCACCGGCCTGACGACGCCCTTCCTCGCCGCCGGCGGTTCCTCGCTCGTGGCGAACTGGATCATCGTCGCGCTCATCCTGCGCATCTCGGATGCGGTGCGCAATCAGCCCCGGGTGGTGATCGGATGACCCGCGAAGTCCGCCGGCTCAGCTTCGTGATGCTGGCCATGTTCCTGGTGCTGTTCGGTTCGACCAGCGTCATCCAGGTGTTCCAGGCGTCGACGCTCGCCGAGAACGGCGAGAACCGGCGAGCGCTCTACGACTCCTACGAGATCCAGCGCGGCTCGATCATCGCCAGCGGTGCGGCGATCGCCTCCTCGAGCCCGAGCGATGACGTGTACAGCTGGCAGCGCAGCTACGCCGATGCCGACATGTGGTCGCCCGTGACGGGATACATCAACGCGGCGCTGGGATCGGCGACCGGCATCGAGCAGGCCATGAACCGGGAGCTCTCCGGAACCGGCGGCGGGCAGTTCTTCTCCCGCGTCGAGCAGATCTTCACCGGGCAGCCCCCGCAGGGCTCCAACGTGGTGCTCTCGGTCGACGCGAACGTGCAGAAGGTCGCCTACGACGCGCTCGGCGACCTGCAGGGCGCCGTCGTGGCCATCGAGCCGAAGACCGGCCGCATCCTCGCCATGGTGTCCAAGCCGGGTTACGACACCAACCTGCTCGCCTCGCACGACCTCGCCGCGGTGCAGGCGTCGTACAACGACCTCATCAACAACGCCCTGCAGCCGATGTCGAACCGCGCCATCGCAGGCAAGATGAATCCCCCGGGATCCACGTTCAAGCTCGTCGTCGCCTCCGCGGCTCTCGCCTCGGGCGACTGGACCCTCCAATCGACGCTGCCGAATGTCGCCAGCTACACGCTCCCCGGCACCTCGACCTCGATCAGCAACGCCGGCGGCGGCGCGTGCGGCCCGGGCGAGACGGTGACCCTCGCCGACGCCCTGCGGCTCAGCTGCAACATCCCCATGGCGGAGCTCGCCGTTCAGCTCGGTGACGACGCCATCCGTGCCGAGGCGGAGAAGTACGGCTTCAACACCTCGTTCGCGACGCCCGTGGACTCCGCACCGTCGGTCTACCCCACCGCCGCACTCAGCGACGACAGGACCGCCCTCACCGGTTTCGGTCAGGGAGATGTCCGGGCGACCCCGCTGCAGATGGCCATGGTCTCGGCCGGCATCGTGAACGGCGGGATGGTCATGAATCCTCAGATGGTGGACCAGGTCATCGGACCGGATCTGTCGGTCCAGCAGCAGTTCGAGCCGACCGAGTTCGGGCGTGCGCTGAATGAGGATCTCGCCAATCAGCTGGCGAGCGCGATGGTCGCCAATGTCAGTGACGGCGTGGCGTCGAATGCAAGAATAGACGGAGTCGACGTGGGCGGTAAGACGGGGACGGCGGAGAACGGCGGGTCCAACCCGTACACGCTCTGGTTCACCGGATTCGCGCCCGCAGAAGACCCCGAGGTCGCGGTCGCAGTGGTCGTCGAGAACGGCGGCGGGCAAGGTCAGTCGGGCAGCGGTAACTCCATCGCAGCGCCCATTGCAAAGAAGGTCATGGAGGCGGTGCTGGGACGATGAGGCCGACACAGGGAGCGACGTTCGGTGGGCGTTACGAGCTGGATTCGCGCATCGCCATCGGCGGTATGGGCGAGGTCTGGGAAGCCACTGACCACGTCATCGGGCGCACGGTGGCGATCAAGATCCTCAAGGACGAGTACATGGGGGACCCCGGGTTCCTCGAGCGGTTCCGCGCGGAGGCGCGCCACGCCGCACTCGTGAACCACGAGGGGATCGCCAGCGTGTTCGACTACGGCGAGGAGAACGGATCCGCGTTCCTCGTCATGGAGCTCGTCCCCGGCGAGGCCCTCTCCACGATCCTCGAGCGCGAGGGGTCGCTGTCCACGGACAAGACGCTCGACATCGTGGCGCAGACGGCCTCCGCCCTGCAGGCCGCGCACGCCGCAGGCCTTGTGCACCGCGACATCAAGCCGGGCAACCTGCTCATCACGCCCGACGGTCGCGTGAAGATCACCGACTTCGGAATCGCGCGCATCGCCGACCAGGTTCCGCTGACGGCGACCGGTCAGGTGATGGGTACCGTGCAGTACCTCTCGCCCGAGCAGGCGTCGGGGCACCCCGCATCCCCCGCGACCGACATCTACTCGCTCGGCATCGTCGCCTACGAATGCCTCGCCGGCAAGCGCCCCTTCACGGGCGAGTCCCAGGTGGCGATCGCGATGGCGCAGATCAACGAGCAGCCGCCGCCGCTGCCGCCCACCGTGGCGGTTCCGGTGCAGAACCTCGTCATGGCGATGATCGCCAAGAAGCCCGAAGAGCGCCCGGCGTCCGCCGCAGCGGTCGCCCGTGCCGCCAGCGCCCTGCGCCGCGGCGACGTGACGGCCGCGACCGTGGCGGTGCCTGCCATCGGCGGCACCGTGGGCGCGGACGACGCGACCCAGCTGCTGGGCGTCGGAGAGACGCAGGCCGCCACGCAACTGCTGAGCGCCTCGACGGCGGCATCGCCCGTTGCCGAGCCGGCCGGGCGCAAGCGCAGTCCCTGGACGTGGCCGCTCGTCGCCCTCATCGTGCTCTTGCTGATCGTGCTGGGCGGCACCCTCTGGGCCATCTTCGGCAATCAGAACTCCGATCCCGGCCCGACCGGCACGAGTACGCGCACGACCGTTTCCACCCCGCCGTCGACTCCCACGCCGACCACCACGACCGTGGATGTCGCCGCGCTGGATCTGGTGGGAAGGACGTGCGAAGAGGCGACGCGGATCGCTCAGGAAGCTGGACTGCTGGTCACCTGTACCCCTGGCAACCCCGCCCCGAGCCCCGACCAGGTCGGCGTGGTCTACAGCGTCAGCCCGACCGGCAACGCGCCCGAGGGTTCGCAGCTCACTCTGTCCGTCTACGCCGATCAGACTCCGATCGGCGCCCCGACCGAACCCCGCATCGAGGTCAACGGCGCGAAGGCCGCGACGGTAGCCCCCGGTTCCACCGTGCAGATCAACTGGGACGGCTTCACCTGCCCGTCGGGCACGGGATCCGTGGTCAGTTACAACTTCACCGCGGTGAACGGCATCTTCACCTCGACCGGTCAGTCCACGGCCGCCGCCGGTCCCAACCAGCGTCCGATCCCCCTCGAGGTCGGGACGAACACGGGTCAGGCACTCATCGTCAGCTACACCGTGACCTGCTCCGGCTCGGGCGACGGCACGACACGCAACTCCGAGACGTCGCCGCAGGCCCAGGCCAACGTGCAGTCCTCGTCACCGTCGCCGTCGGCCAGCCCCAATCCCCTCCTGGGCGGGAACTGAGCACGAGCCGCCGACTCGCCCCGGGTTCTGCCAGGGCGGGTCGGTTAGGCTTTCATCTGTTGCACCCAGGGAGTCGCCGTGTCAGATGATCCACGCGTGCTCGCCGGTCGCTATCGCATCGATGAGCTCATCGGTCGCGGGGGCATGGCGAGTGTGTACCGAGGCTACGACCTGACCCTCGACCGCGAGGTCGCGCTGAAGATCCTGCGGCGCGAACTCGCCGACGACGCCGCTTTCCGTACGCGTTTCCGTTTGGAGGCGCAGGCCGCCTCGCGGATGTCGCACCCGACCATCGTGCGCGTCTTCGATGCCGGCGAGGACACGGAGACGACCCCCGACGGCGTCGTGCACCCCGTTCCGTTCATCGTCATGGAGCTCGTCAACGGCGAGTTGCTGAAGGACATCATCGCCGCCGGCGATGTGCCCGTGACCGATGCGGTGCGCTACGTCGACGGCATCCTCGAGGCGCTGGAGTACTCGCACCGCGCGGGCGTCGTGCACCGCGACATCAAGCCCGGCAACGTCATGGTCACGGCCGCGGGCCAGGTCAAGGTCATGGACTTCGGTATCGCGCGCGCGGTGTCCGACTCCTCATCGACGGTCGCGGAGACGACCGCCATCATCGGCACCGCTGCCTACTTCTCTCCCGAGCAGGCCAAGGGCGAGCCGGTGGATGCGCGCGCCGACCTCTACTCGACAGGTGTCGTCCTGTACGAGCTTCTGACGGGTCGACCTCCGTTCCGCGGCGAGACCCCGGTCGCCGTCGCCTACCAGCACGTGAGCGAAACCCCGGTCCCGCCCAGCGAGCACACCGAGAGCATCCCTCGCGGCCTCGATGCCCTCGTGATGCGCGCCCTCGCGAAGGATCCGTTCCAGCGGTTCCAGGATGCGGCCTCGTTCCGCGCGGCGCTTTCGGAGGCCGTGGGCGGCAAGGCTCCCAGCAGGCGGCAGCTCGGAGCCCTCACGAGCGAGCTGTACGGCGCGAACCCCCGTCAGGCCGCAGATACCGCGCGGTCGCTCCGGCAGCTGTCGACCGACACGACGATGCGCCGCACGCAAGCCGGCCCACCCGTCGCCTGGATATGGTCCGGCGTCGCCGTGCTCGCCGTTCTGCTCGTCTCCGTCCTGTTCTGGGTCGTGACCATCCGCCCCGGTGATGCGGTGCCCGACAGCGCGCGCATCGTGCCGGATCTGACGACGATGACCTACGACCAGGCCGTCGACGTGCTCGAGGAGCAAGATCTCCTGTCGGATCGTGTGCCCGTGGCCGACGATCGGATCGCCGAAGGCAGCGTCGTGCGCAGCGAGCCCGCAGCGGGCAACTCGGTGCAGGTCGGGCAGACCATCAAGCTCTATGTCTCGACCGGCAAGGAGAGCGTGGCCGTTCCGACGATCGTCGGCCTCAACGAGACCGACGCCCGCCAAGCACTCACCGCAGCGGGTCTCGCCGTCGGGACGATCACCCCGGTGAACGACGCGAAGGCCCCCGCCGGCGAAGTGCTCAGCGCGAGCACCGCATCCGGGGAGGTGACAGCGGGGGCCGAGATCCCGGTCGGAACGACCGTCAACCTGCGCGTCGCGAGCGGTCGCGTCGTTCTGAACGACGTCACCGGCTACACGATCGAGGCCGCCACGCGCGACCTCGAGGCGCTGGGGCTGACCGTCGTGCCGAGCGCCGATCCCGGCTGCAAGGCGACGGGGACGACCCCGACCGTCCGCGTCATGTCGCTCGCCCCGGGTGAAGTGCCGATCCGCTCCGAGATCACCCTCACCTACTGCGCGGGCTGAGTGCTCGCTCCGCGATGAGGCGTGAGCGTCAGTGCGCGCGCTGGAGCGTCTTCTGCGCCGAGTGCCGCCAGCCACGTGGCGAGCATCCGATAGCCGTGCTCGGTCAGCACGCTCTCCGGATGGAACTGCACCCCGCTGAGGGGTAGATGGCGGTGTTCGATCGCCATGACCGTGCCCTCCGGGGTGCGAGCGGTCACGCGCAGCACGTCCGGGATCGTCTCCACCGCGACGGCGAGGGAGTGATACCGGGCGGCGGAGAAGGGAGAAGGCAGACCCCGGAGGATGCCGCTCCCGTCATGGATGATCGGCGACGTCATGCCGTGCATGAGCTCAGGGGCCTGCGCCACTCGGGCACCGAATGCCACCGCCAGCGCCTGGTGTCCGAGACAGACGCCCAGCAGCGGCGTGCGCGTCTCGGCCGCCGCAGCCACGACCGCGAGCGAGGAGCCGGCACGCTGAGGTGTTCCGGGCCCGGGTGAGACCAAGACTCCGTCGAACCCCGCGACAGCGGCGGTCGCCGCATCCGGGTCGATCTCGTCGGCCTCGCGCATCACGGTATCGGCCCCGAGCTCACGCAGGTAGCCCACGAGCGTGTGCACGAAACTGTCGTGGTTGTCCACGACCAGCACGCGTACCGCCGTCACTGGACGGTCGACTCCTGCGGGTCGACGATCGACGAGATCCACGGGAAGACGTACCAGAACAGCCCGTAGAGGACAGCCGCCGCAACGACCAGGACGATGAGCAGTCGAACCCACCAGGGGCCGGGAAGGATGCGCCAGAATGCTGCGTACATCAGGTCACCGCCTCGCTCAGGGATGCCGGCGCACCGTCGGCTCCGGGAGTGAAGGACTCGAAGACGGCGTACGCGACGAGACGCTCCGAGAATCCGTAGCGCGGACTGCAGGTGGTCATGGTCAGATAGCGTCCGTTCGCCTCGATGCCCTGCTCCCGCGGCACGGGCAGCAGCACGTCGACGGAATCGGGGGTCACGTACTCCATGCTGCGGTAGCGATAGGTGTACCAGCCGTCCTGCGTCTGGATCACGATCGCATCGCCCACGTGCAGGTCCGGCAGATTCATGAAGGGAGCCCCGTGGCTGCCGCGGTGGGCCGCGACGGCGAAGTTGCCGACAGCCCCCGGCATCTGCGTGCTGGAGTAGTGACCGATCGCGCCGAGGTCCAGGCTCTCCGAGCGGCCGACCCCTCCCGCGATCTGCACGGCGTAGTCCGGTCCGAAGCGCGGGATGTGCATGATGCCGAAGACTTCACCGCTGGCGGCGTCCGGGAGGACGATCGGCTCGGCGCTGCTCACCGGCGGTGCCTCCGCCGCGGGGGTGCTCGACTCGCTCGCCGACGGGGAGGGTGTCGACGACTCGTAGTTCTGCGCCCACTCTTCGGCGATCGCCTGGCCGGCAGCGTTGTTCTGCTGTCCCTGAATCCAGTCGCCGACCCACAGCTGCCAGCCGACGTAGAGGAACGCCAGCACACCGACGGTGATGAAGATCTCTCCGATCACCCCGAGCACGCTGATCCGCCGGCGCGGCGGCGTGGCGGCGCTCCGGCGCGAGCGCCGCGTGGCGGCGGGCGGGGTGTCGGTCACAAGGGGAGTCTAACTGTCGCAGGTGACGCAGAAGCCTGACCCCTAGAATGTGCACATGGCACGCTCCGACAACGACGAGGACCTCACCCCCGCTGGCGCCGGTGAGCCCGCTCCCAACCCCGTGTGGTTCAAGCCCATCATGATCGGTCTCATGCTCGTGGGACTCGTGTGGGTTCTCGTGTTCTACCTCAGCGGGATGCAGTTCCCCATCCCGGGCATCGAGGCCTGGAACCTCGTCATCGGTTTCGGGATCGCCTTCGTCGGCTTCCTCATGACCACTCGGTGGCGCTGACGGCTCAAGGCCGAAGAATTACATCCGTGTGATTCATCCCCACGTGTGGATGAACCTGTGGATAACTTTCCCGTTCACGCCCAGATCACGGGCGCGAGGGCGAGCAGTCCGATGAGGACGACGCTCCATCCGCTCAGCAGCGCGATCTGAAGTGCGCGACGGCGACGCTCCCGCGTCGTGACGTAGATGAGCCCGACGACCGCTCCGGCGACCAGCCCGCCGACGTGCGCCTGCCACGAGATGTTGAAGCCCGGCACGAACCCGATCACCAGGTTGATCGCCAGCACGATGATGATGCCGGTGATGTCGTTGCCCAACCGGCGCGCGATGACCATCAGTGCGCCGAAGAGCCCGAAGATCGCCCCCGATGCGCCCACCACGAAGGAGTCGCGAGCGATGAGGTCGACGAGGACGGACCCGCCGAGTGCGCTGATCAGATACAGCGTGAGGAATCGGGCGCTGCCGAGCACGGGCTCGAGGATGCGTCCGATCATCCACAAGGTAAGCATGTTCAGACCGACGTGCCAGAAGCCCGAATGCACGAGGCTCGCCGTGAGCAGTCGCCACGGCTGGAACTCGCCCGTGAACTGCGGATAGAGATAGCCCGCGCTGAACCCGAGCCACTCGGTGAGCGGGAGTCCGAACGAGAGCACGAACACCGCGGCGCACAGGGCGATGATCGTGTACGTCACCATCGGTCGACCGCCGCCCGCGGCGAGCGCCACGGGCGCCGACCGGCCCCACCGACGCTGCGCCTTCTTCTGCGCGGGTGTGGCCGCACGTCGCTGCTCGGCCATGCACTCCGGACAGATCACCCCGACCGGTGCCTGCGTCTGACACTCAGGACAGATGGTTCGCAGGCACCGTTGACAGAGCACGAAGCTCTGGCGGTCGGGATGCCGGTAGCAGAAGTTCTCGCGGTTGCTCGCGAAGCTCTCGCTCGTCACGGGATGCGGGTGTCAGACCTGCGCGATGTCGATCGACTCGATCACGACGGGCTCGACCGGTCGGTCACCGGCGCCGGTGGGCACCTGGGCGATGGCATCGACGACCTGGCGCGACGCGTCGTCCGCGACCTCGCCGAAGATCGAGTGCTTGCCCTGGAGCCACGGGGTGGGGTCGGTCGTGATGAAGAACTGCGATCCGTTCGTGCCCTCCACGGCGCCGGTGATGGCGTTGCGGCGCTGACCCGCGTTGGCCATGGCCAGCAGATAGGGCTTCTGGAAGGTGAGCTCGGGGTTGATCTCATCGTTGAACGTGTAGCCGGGACCGCCCACGCCCTGACCGAGCGGGTCGCCGCCCTGGATCATGAAACCGGGGATGATGCGGTGGAAGATGACCCCGTTGTAGAGGGGGCCGCTACCGGGCTGACCGGTGGAGGGGTCGGTCCACTCTCCGGTGCCGTCGGCGAGGCCGACGAAGTTCTGGACCGTGCGGGGCGCGTGGTCCCCGAACAGGTTGACGACGATGTCGCCGTGGTTGGTGTGAATGGTGGCGACGGCGGTGTGCTGAGGCATGTTGTCATTGTCTCAGAGTTCGCTGCAAGCCCTGCCGTGCGCGGCCGATCCCTCTGGCAAGATGGGCTCACGACTACCCACGGATTAGGGGGATCTCGCATGAGCCTCAGCCGCAAGCGTAAGAAGGAGCTCCGGAAGCTCCAAGGCCACGCCAACAAGGTGTGGGAATCGCAGCAGGTGCTCGTCGGTGAAGCGGCGGACATCGCCCGCGAAGCCGGCCGCCAGCTCGGCAACTACAACCGCGAGCACGTGGTGCCCGCGGTGCGCGAAGGGTACGACCGCTACGCGGCCCCGTACGTGGACCGCGGCGTCAACATCTCGAAGCACGTGCTGAGCGACAAGGTCGTTCCGGCCGCCGGTGCGCTCGTGGGCGGCGCCCTTTCGGTGTGGGATGCGGCGGGCGACACCCGTGCGCGCATCGCCGCCGGACGCGGCATCGACCTCGACCCCGCAACGTACAAGAAGAAGGCCGCCAAGTACGGCGCCAAGGCGTCGAAGAAGCTTGCCAAGCGCCTCGCCGTCGAGTCTCCGAAGAAGCGGGGTATGGGCGCCGGCGGCGTCATCGCCCTCATCTTCGGTGTCGCCGCGGCAGCGGGTGTGCTCTACGCCGCCTGGCAGACGCTGCGCGCCGACGACGAGCTGTGGGTCGCGGACGACCCGCTGAGCGCGCCTGACGCGTGAACGAGGATCCGACGAGGCGGGTGCGGGAAGCCGCATCCGCCCTCGGTCTTTCTGTGGAGGTGCGGGAGCGCCCCGAAGCCCGGAGCCTCCCCAAGGCGGCCGAGCTCCTCGGGATCTCGCCCGTCGACATCGTCAAGACGCTGGTGGTCAAACGCAGTGACGACACGTTCCTCTTCGCCCTCGTCCCGGGCGATCGGGCCATCGCCTGGCCGAAACTGCGCCAACTCGTGGGGGTCAACAAGCTGAAGCTGCCGGACCCCGATGTCGCTCTCGCCGCGACCGGCTACGAGCGCGGCACCATCGTGCCCCTCGGCAGCACGACCGCCTGGCCGGTCTTCGCCGACGAGTCGATCCGCGGACGCCGCATCGCGCTCGGCGCCGGCGCCCACGGGTTCAGTCTGTTCGTAGATGCCGACGCCCTGCTGCAGGCGCTCGACGCGACTGTAGCGGACATCTCCCAGCCCCTCTGAGCGAGCGCAGCATCCCTCATCGACGCAGATCCGCCTGCGCGACCAGATACTCGCGCTGCAGCCAGTCGCCGAAGTGCGCCCGGGCGAGGCACGTCTGGGCCGAAGAACAACCGATCACGGGGTCGTGTGCCGCGTACACGGCGAACAGGGACGCCTTGCGCTCCAGTTGGGTCCCGGTGATGTTCGCCGCTCGCTCGGCCGACGGGTACCCGATTGCGTACTCGACCTGCGCGCTGGGCGCGGCTCCCGCATCCACCGCGCGCGAGACGAGCGTTCCGACGGACGAGTGGTCGGGGTGGTCGCCCGCCGACTCCGCCGACTCCTTGGGCAGGTGCGTGAGAACACGATCCGGCACGTATCCGGCGAGGATCTCGGCGATCGACTTCTCCAGCGTCGCGACCGACACCGATCGCCCCGCGTCGATCGTGCGCAGCGACGGGAGCGCTCCGCTCAGGAGCTTCTCGAGCGTCTGCTGCCCGGTGTAGATGAACGTGGTACCGCTGAGTCCGCCATCAGGAAGACGCAGGAAGAGAAGGGAGACGCGATCATCGTCGTTCGGCTTGGTCATCGTGACCGTCATGCCGCTGACCAGCGTCACCGATCGGTCGACCCATGCGCCACTCCGCCCGAGCATGGCGTCGTATGCCGCCCGGATCCCCTTCTCGCGTTCGCTGGCGTAGGTGGATTCCCCCTCTCCCGCATCCGAGTACGTGAAGAAGAAGGTGCGGACGCAGGCGCCGCTGCCCAGCTCCTCATCGATCACCGGGTTGCCGAAGATCAGGTCATCGTCGTAATGGGCCCAGAAGGAGACGACGGTGCGACCCTCGCAGGGCTGCTCGACGAAGCTCAGGGGTGAGGTGAAGGAGGAGACATCCGTGCGCTGCAGAGCCGCCGGGATGTCTGCACACTGATTCGACGTCGCGAAGAAGAGCGCGGCCTCGGCCGCCGACTGGCCCGCCGCTGAGAGCTCGGCGCCCAGAGACGCGTCGTCGGTCGCCAGCGGTGTCGCACAGCGGTCGACGATCGTCTGGAGGTCCTCGGCGGCGAGGCTGTTGGGCGGAGCAGTCGGCACCGCGGTCTCACCGCCCGGGACAGACGGCTGCGAATCGCTCGCCGCGCACCCGCCGATTCCGAGAGCTGCGACCATCACGGCCACCGCGGACAGAACACGCCATCGCACCACTGATCATCCTCACTGCACGTCCGGCGATCATACGTGCCGAAGGTCACAGCTGCGTCGGCGCCGCATCCCCTCCGGCCATCCGGCGTCCGATGTCGACCAGCCGTACGCGGCGGAGTGCGGCCGCCTCCTCCGGCGTGAACCAGTCGGCGCGGTCGGTGGAACCGCTTACCTCGTTGCGCAGGCGTCCGCCCGTGATGTGAGCGCGGTACACGATGCGCAGGGTGTGCAACGCGGATGCGGTCTCCGAGAGGCGTTTCGTCGCGGGGATCACCCTCGAGTCGATCCCGAGCAGCTCATCGACGGCCACGCGGTAACCGGTCTCCTCACGCACTTCGCGTCGCACGGCGCGCTCGGGGTCCTCGCCCTCCTCGAGACCCCCGCCCGGCAGCGTCCACGCACTCCGACGGCCCTCGTTCCAGTGGGCCAACAGGATGCGCCCGGTGTCATCGGTGATGATCGCGTAGGCGGCGACACGCATATCCATGGCGTGACTTTACCGGGGTGTGGATAACTCCCGCTGTCGTTCACCGCGCTTCGCTAGCGTGACCGCGTGCCTCTGGACCCCGAAGAATCCCTCGCGCAGATCGAGCGCGACGTCCGTCAAAGCGGTGACCGCGCCGCCAAGATGCCCGCATTCGAAGCCACCGTGTCCGCGATCCGCGGGGCCGCCTGGTCCACCGCGCGCGACGTCTACGTGCAGGTCGACTCGACGGGCCGCGTCCAGACACTCCGTCTGGGCGAAACGGCCCTCGCCCGCGGCGCACAACGACTCGCCTCCGACATCCTCGCCACGATCGTGGCCGCGGAGAAGAACGCCCACGCAGCCACGATCGACGCCGTTGCCGAGCTCCTGGGCGACGACGACCCCATCACCGAACAGCTCCGCTCCACCGACACCCCCTGATACGTCCGAGAGAGCCTCGAATGACCGAGAACATCGCCCTTGATTTCGATCGGCTCCGGCAGCATGCCGCGCTGGTCACCTCGCTTGCCGATGACGTCACCGGCGCCATCTCGATGCTGAAGGGAGGCGATCTCGCCTCCAACGCCTTCGGTATCCTGTGCGCCTTCCTCGTTCCCCCCTCGATGGCGATGTCCGCGGCGGCGACCGGCCTCTTCGGCGCGGATCAGTCGCTGCTGCTTCGCACGGCGGGCGAGTTGCGCAGCACCGCCGCGCAATGGGAGCAGTTCGAGGACGACACGGTCAACACCCTCCGCGACCTCGAGAATGCGCTGGGCCTGTGATGACCACTCCCGCCGCCCTCGCCGCATCCGGCTCCTCCTTCGCCTCCCCGTACTCCGGCAGCAAGCTCCTCGATTCCGGCCATGCCCTCTCGCAGGCCGTACGCAACGGCGACTGGCTCGAGGGCGGACTCGCTTTCCTCGACACGCTGGGCAACGCCGCGGCCGCCCTCGCGGATCCCATCGGAACGCTCGCGAGCATCGGCCTCGGCTGGGTGATGAAGTACCTCAAGCCATTGAGCACCTGGCTCGATCAGCTCGCCGGCAGTGAGGCCAACGTCGCGGCCGTCGCACAGCAGTGGACCAACGCCGGCAGCGCGCTGCGCGAGACGGGCAACACACTTGTGACCCGCCTGTCGGATCTCGACGGGCTCAGCGGTGACACGGTGCGCACCTACGTGCGCTTCGCGCAGGACACCGCCCAGCACATCGCCGCATCCGGCGACTGGGCCGATGCCGCGGCCGGTGGGCTGCGCAACGCCTCGTCGCTCGTCGCGAAGATGCAGGGTGTCGTGAAGAACGCCATCTCGCAGGTCGTCGCCACGGCGATCGAAGCCATGGCGGTCGTCGCCGCATCCTTCGGCCTCGGCATCGGCTACGCGATCGCCCGCGTCGTCACCAAGGTCAACCAGCTGGTCAACAAGGTGGTGCGCCCCCTCACGCAGGTCGTGCGCTCGGTGAAGTCGCTCGTGGGCTTCGTGCAGCAGCTCGGCTCGCTGTTCAAGAGCACCGAGCGGTTGAGTTCGACCATCCTGGGTGGCGGGGCGAAGTCCGCAACGATCACTGCGGGCGCCGTGGTCGACGCTTCCGGCGCCACTCGGCTCGGCAACACCGCCCAGGCGAATCTCGTCAGCGCCGGGCAGAAGGCCGATGACTGGCACTTCACGCCGACCGCTGTCGTCTCAACGGGCGTCGGAGCGGAAGGCACCCTCACCGCCGACGGATCGACCATCGGCACTGCGGGCATGGCAGCAGTCTCCGCCGCCGGCGTGCACGGTTCCGTCGACGGCGGCGGCATCGGTGCGGGTGGTGCGTACGGAACCGGCGGCGGCGCCTCCGGCTCCAGTGCCGGCACGGGCACCCCGTCGTCGATCATGGGGACGGGCGCCGCGGCATCCGCCGCCACCGCGGCGAGCGTCGGCAGCTCTCACGCCGCGACCGCCGGCTCGCGGATGATGACCCCCGGCGGCATGATGGGCGGCGCCAGCCGCGACGGCGGGCAGCGCAGCGGTCTCGGCATCCGTCAGGTGGTGCGTGAGATCGTCATCGAGGCGGATGCGGGCGAGGACGAGCTCGCCACCGCAGAGCGCGACTGACGGACGCCACGAGTGCCCCGTGCCGGAAGGTGCGGGGCACTCGTCGTTGCCGTGCTCCGGACCGTCGGAAACGGATGTGCATCCGCTGATCTCGGAGAGGGAGAAACTGTGGAGCCTAGGAGATTCGAACTCCTGACATCCTGCTTGCAAAGCAGGCGCTCTACCAACTGAGCTAAGGCCCCGTGAGAAGGGTGGTGGGGCTACCAGGACTTGAACCTGGGACCTCTTCATTATCAGTGAAGCGCTCTAACCGCCTGAGCTATAGCCCCGTTCGGCACCTCGCGGCGCCAACCTCCAAGACTTTACCGGATGCGGACCGGTTTGACCAATCGCGGTCAGTTGGAGGTGAAGCCCACCAGCAGACCGCCGGTGACCTTGACCGCGAGGTTGTAGATGCCCGCGATGACCGCTCCCAGAACCGTCACGACGATGAGGTTCAGGATGGCGACAACGGCCGCGAAAGCCATGACCTGCGGGAGCCCGACGAACTGGCTGAGCGAGAGCGAACCATCCGAGAACGACTTGAAGAACTCATCGGCCTGGCCGATCAGACCGGTCGTCTGCACGACCAGGTAGACCAGAAGGAACGACACGACCGTGACGATCGCCAGGGCGACGGCCGCCAGGAACGACAGCTTCACCGCCGACCAGAAGTCGACGTAGACGAGGCGGAGACGAACCTGCTTGGCGCTCGTCTTGCTGCTCGACTTCTTGGCGAGCTTGTCGGCTACCGTGCTCATGCGTCAGTACTCTCCTCGGGAACGGTGGCGGCCGGCTCGGTCTCCTGGGATGCATCGGCATCTGCCACATCCGCAAGGCGTCGCTCGCTGTTGCGGGCGATCGCGATGATCCGGTCGTCATCATCCGGTCGGGCGAAAACGACGCCCATGGTGTCGCGACCCTTCGCAGGGACCTCGGCCACGGCAGAGCGTACCACCTTGCCACTGGCAAGAACCACAAGGACCTCATCGTCGTCTCCGACGATCAGAGCGCCGGCCAGGTCGCCCCGATCCTCGTGCAGTTTGGCCACCTTGATGCCCAATCCGCCGCGGCTCTGGACGCGGTACTGATCCACATCCGTGCGCTTCGCGTACCCGCCCTCGGTGACGACGAACACGTCGCCGTCGACAGAGGCGACGGATGCCGACAGCAAGCTGTCGGTGCCGCGGAACGACATTCCCTTGACGCCCTCCGTGGAGCGGCCCATCGGCCGCAGCGACGCATCCGTCGCCGTGAACCGCAGCGACATGCCGTGACGGCTGACGAGCAGGATGTCATCACTCTCGTCGACCAGCAGCGCGCTGACGAGCTCGTCCTCCTCGCGCAGACGGATCGCGATGACGCCGCCCTGACGGTTCGTGTCGTACTCCGTCAGGCGCGTCTTCTTCACGAGTCCGCCGCGGGTGGCGAGCACGAGGTACGTCGCGACCGCATAGTCACGGATGTCGAGGATCTGTGCGATCTCCTCATCCGGCTGCAGCGCGAGCAGGTTAGCGACGTGCTGACCCTTCGCATCGCGGCCGGCCTCGGGCACCTCGTAGGCCTTGGCGCGGTAGACGCGGCCCTTATTCGTGAAGAACAGGAGCCAGTGGTGCGTCGTGGTGACGAAGAAGTGCTCGACCACGTCGTCGGCGCGCAGCTGTGCACCCTTGACGCCCTTGCCGCCCCGATGCTGCGAGCGGTAGTTGTCGCTGCGTGTGCGCTTGATGTAGCCGGCGCGGGTGATGGTGAGCACCATCTCCTCTTCCGGGATGAGGTCTTCCACCGACATGTCGCCGTCGAACCCATAGAGGATCTGCGTGCGACGCTCGTCGCCGTACTTCGCGACGATCTCGGTCAGCTCCTCGCGCACGATGGTGCGCTGACGCGCGGGCGTGGCCAGGATGTCCTGGTAGTCCGTGATCTGGGCCTGCAGCTCCTCGGCCTCGTCGATGATCTTCTGCCGCTCGAGAGCGGCCAGGCGGCGCAGCTGCATCTGGAGGATGGCATCGGCCTGGATGTCGTCGATGTCCAGCAGCTTCTTCAGTCCGCCGCGTGCATCGTCGACCGTCGCGGACGCACGGATGAGGGCGATCACTTCGTCCAGTGCGTCGAGCGCCTTCAGGTAGCCGCGCAGGATGTGCATGCGCTCTTCGGCCTTGCGCAGGCGGTACGCCGTGCGACGCACGATCACATCGATCTGGTGGGTGATCCAGTACGAGACGAACCCGTCGAGCGACAGCGTGCGCGGCACGCCGTCGACGATCGCCAGCATGTTGGCGCCGAAGTTGTCCTGCAGCTGCGTGTGCTTGTACAGGTTGTTCAGAACGACCTTGGCGACCGCATCCCGCTTGAGGACGACGACCAGTCGCTGACCGGTGCGGTCGCTCGACTCGTCGCGGATGTCGGCGATGCCGGTGATCTTGCCGTCACGGGCGAGGTCGCGGATCTTGACCGCGACGTTGTCGGGGTTGACCTGGTACGGCAGCTCGGTGATCACGAGGCACGTACGGCCCTGGATCTCTTCGATGTTGACGACGGCACGCATCGTGATCGAACCGCGACCGGTACGGTACGCCTCGATGATGCCGCGCGTGCCGAGAATCTGTGCCGAGGTCGGGAAGTCGGGACCCTTGATGCGCTGGATGAGCGCCTCGAGCAGCTCCTCCTGCGTCGCCTCGGGGTGGTCCAGCGCCCACAGCACGCCGTCCGCGACCTCGCGGAGGTTGTGCGGGGGGATGTTGGTGGCCATGCCGACGGCAATACCGACGGATCCGTTGACGAGCAGGTTCGGGAAGCGCGCCGGCAGCACGACGGGCTCCTGCGTCTGCCCGTCGTAGTTGTCGACGAAGTCGACGGTGTCTTCCTCGATGTCGCGCACCATCTCCAGCGCGAGCGGGGCCATCTTGGTCTCGGTGTACCGGGGGGCTGCGGCGCCCTGGTTGCCGGGGGAGCCGAAGTTGCCCTGGCCGAGGGCCAGCGGGTAGCGCAGCGACCACGGCTGAACGAGCCGGACGAGCGCCTCGTAGATGGGCGAGTCGCCGTGCGGGTGGTACTGACCCATGACCTCGCCGACGACGCGGGCGCACTTCGAGAAGGACTTGTCGGGTCGGAAGCCGCCGTCGTACATGCCGTAGATCACACGGCGGTGCACGGGCTTGAGGCCGTCTTCCACGCGCGGCAGCGCCCGGCCGACGATCACGCTCATCGCGTAGTCGAGGTAGCTGCGCTGCATCTCGGACTGCAGGTCGACCTGGTCGATGCGACCGTGGTCGTGTTCGGCGGGCTCCGTCGTCGGACGCTCTTCGTCAGTCATTCGTCTCTTCTTCTCTACGTCGGTGTCGTGTCATCTGAGGGATGCGGCTTGCGCCGCATCCGGTGCGATCAGATGTCGAGGAACCGGACGTCCTTGGCGTTGCGCTGGATGAAGTGGCGGCGGGATTCGACGTCTTCCCCCATGAGGGTGGAGAAGATCTCGTCGGCCGCAGCGGCGTCGTCGATCGTCACCTGCAGCAGGGTGCGGGTGGTCGGGTCCATCGTGGTCTCCCACAGCTCCTTGGCGTTCATCTCGCCCAGACCCTTGTAGCGCTGGATGCCGTTGTCCTTCGGGATGCGGCGGCCTGCCGCGAGTCCCTCGGCCAGCAGCGCGTCGCGCTCGATGTCGCTGTAGACGTACTCGTGCGGCGAGTTCGACCACTTCAGACGGTAGAGCGGCGGCTGCGCGAGGTACACGTACCCGGCTTCGATGAGTCCGCGCATGTAGCGGAACAGCAGCGTGAGCAGCAGCGTCGTGATGTGCTGGCCGTCGACGTCGGCATCGGCCATCAGCACGATCTTGTGATACCGCGCCTTCTCGATCGAGAAGTCCTCGCCGATGCCCGTGCCGAAGGCCTGGATCATCGCCTGCACCTCGTTGTTGCCGAGGGCGCGGTCGAGCCGGGCGCGCTCGACGTTGAGGATCTTGCCGCGCAGCGCCAGGATCGCCTGCGTATGCGGGTCGCGCCCCTGAACGGCGGAACCGCCGGCCGAGTCTCCCTCCACGAGGAAGATCTCGCTGATCGAGGGGTCCTTGCTCGTGCAGTCCTTGAGCTTGTCGGGCATGGAGGCTGACTCGAACACGCTCTTGCGGCGCGCGGTCTCACGGGCCTTGCGCGCCGCCATCCGGGCGGTCGCCGCGTCGATGGCCTTGCGGACGATGTTCTTCGCCTGTTGCGGGTTGCGGTCGAACCAATCGCCGAGCTGATCGCCGACGACCTTCTGGACGAACGCTTTCGCCTCGGTGTTGCCGAGCTTCGTCTTGGTCTGACCCTCGAACTGCGGTTCGGAGAGCTTGACGGAGATGACGGCGGTCAGGCCCTCGCGCACATCGTCACCGGAGAGGTTGTCGTCCTTCTCCTTGAGCAGGTTCTGCGCGCGCGCGTACTTGTTCACCAGCGTCGTGAGCGCCGCGCGGAAGCCCTCCTCGTGGGTTCCGCCCTCGTGCGTGTTGATCGTGTTCGCGTAGGTGAACACGTTCTCCGTGTAGGACGTGGTCCACTGCATCGCGAGTTCGAGCGCGATGTGGCGGTCGGTGTCCTCCGACTCGAAATCGATGATCTCGTCGTTGACGACGTCCGCCTTGCGCACCCGATTGAGGTACTCCACGTAGTCGACCAGTCCGCGCTCATAGAGGAACTCGTCGTGGGGCTGCACGGCCGTCACCTTGCCGTCGACCTCTTCGTCGACCGTGTGGTCGGGCCGCTCGTCGCGCACCGTGATCGCGAGTCCCTTGTTGAGGAACGCCATCTGCTGGAAACGGGTGCGCAGGGTGTCGTAGTCGAAGTCGACCGTCTCGAAGATCGCCGGGTCCGGCCAGAAGGTGATGGTCGTTCCGGTTTCGTCGGTCGGCACGCCCTGAGCGAGCGGGGCCTGGGGGACGCCGCCGTTGGCGTACAACTGGTTCCACTCGTAGCCCTGGCGCTTGACGGCGACCTCGAGTCGCGTCGACAGCGCGTTCACGACGGACGAGCCGACGCCGTGCAGACCACCGGAGACGGCGTAGCCGCCGCCGCCGAACTTTCCGCCGGCGTGCAGGACGGTGAGAACCACCTCGACCGTGGACTTGCCCTCGGTCTTGTGGATGTCGACGGGGATGCCGCGACCGTTGTCGACGACACGCACGCCGCCATCCGCGAGGATCGTCACCTCGATGCGGTCGCAGTATCCCGCGAGCGCCTCATCGACGGAGTTGTCGACGATCTCGTACACCAGGTGGTGGAGTCCACGCGGGCCGGTGGAACCGATGTACATGCCGGGGCGCTTGCGAACGGCCTCGAGTCCCTCGAGAACCTGGATCTCGTCTGCCCCGTACTCGTTCCGGACCGGTTCGGGGGTGTTCTGTCCGTCGTGGGGAACGCTGGAGGGGGTGGGGGACGTCATAGGTTTCGAGCGCTCCGGTTCTAGTAGACGGACCGTCCCAGTCTATCAAGCGGAGGGTCATCACGGGGCGTGTACGCCCGTGTGCCGTCGTAAACGGACGCAAGATACGTCCGTACATGCCTTATCCGTAGGTATCCCGGGGACCGCGCCCTGGAACGGCTCTGGGACCCCATTTCCAGGAGGGGACGTCCGGGCCGACGAAGCGGACGTTCTGGACGCCCGCATCCGGGAAACGCTGGGCGATGGTCGTGACGATGTGCGTTCGCATGAGCCGCAGCTGCTTCGCCCACGCGGTCGAGTCGCACTGCACGGTCAGCACTCCCGCATCCAATCCCACAGGACGCGTGTGCCGGGCGGTCTCCTCGCCGGCGACGACCTCCCACTGCCGCACCAGGTCCGCGCGGGCGAGAAGCGGGTCCCATCCGGCCTGTTTCGTCCAGTGGGCGAGCACGTCCCCGACGCCATGCGGATCGCGACCGGGTGTGAATGGCGCGCCCTCGTCTTCGGTGCCGCGACGCGTGCGCTTTTTCGCACCGCGACGCGACGTCGGTTCGAGTCCTCGCAGACGCAGGTAGGTGCCGAGGGTCTCGGGGACCTCGTCTTCATCACTCATCGTCACTGACCTCGAGGATGCGGCCGGCCTCGACGCGCACCGTGCGCCCGCGGAGCTCTTCGGGAACGTCCGCCTCGACCGCGGCGGTCACCACGACCTGCTCGAAGTCCGCGACGAGCGAGGCGAGCCGCATCCGCCGGTCGGCGTCGAGTTCGGCGAAGACGTCATCGAGGATGACGATGGGATCTCCCAGCAGCGAGTCCGCGCGCAGCAGCTGCGCGGAAGCCAGGCGCAGTGCGAGCGCCACGGACCACGACTCGCCGTGCGAGGCGTATCCCTTCACCGGAAGAGAGCGGATGCGGAGCATGAGGTCGTCACGGTGAGGACCGACCAGCGTCACGCCGCGGTCGAATTCCGCGGCCCGCTTCGCCGCGAGGGCGGCGCGGAAGGCCTCGGCGGTCACCGCCCCGGACGCGACGCGCTGATCGTCACCGTCCTCCGGATCGAAGCCGGCGATGGAGTTCGCCCACTCGAGCTCGGGAGAGTGATCAGCGCCGGCGATCGCCGCATAGGCGGCGACGAGGTGCGGATGCAGGTCGGCGGCGAGCCGAGCACGTGCCTCGATGATCTCGGTGCCGAGGGCGATGAGCTTGTCGTCCCAGACATCAAGGGTGGGAAGCGCGTCGCCGCGCAAGCCCCGGGCGCGCGCCGACTTGAGCAGTGCGGTGCGCTGCTTGAGCACGCGGTCGTAGTCGGCGATGACGCCGGCGAGCCGGGGGGAGAGTTGCACGAGCAGTTGGTCGGCGAACCGCCGCCGGGCGGAGGGGTCTCCGCGCACGATCTGCAGATCCTCGGGGGCGAACAGCACGACCTGCGCGTAGCGCGGCAGTTCCGCGGAACGCACCGGAGCCCCGCCGACACGCGCCTTGTTCGATCCCTGCTTGTTGATCTGGATCTCGAGCTGGATGTGGCGCTCACCGTGACCGAGGCGTGCGCGGACGAACGCCGCATCCGCTCCCGAACGCACCAGCGGTGCGTCCGCCGACACGCGATGCGAGCCGAGCGTCGCGAGGTAGGTCACAGCCTCGGCGAGGTTGGTCTTGCCCTGGCCGTTGCGTCCGACGAGCAGGTTGGCCCCGCGCGTGAACTCGAGGTCGGCGTGTTCGTAGTTACGGAAGTCGACGAGACTCAGGCGTTCCACGATCACCGGACAACCCTACGGCGACGGTGCGACGTGATCAGCGCAGCAGCAGGTTCGGCTGCAGCAGGTACTTGAACTCGCCCTCGCCGGCGCGCTCCACCGAGGTCTGCGGCGTCACGAGGATCGGGCTGAGCTTGTTCGCGTTGTCGCTGGAGGTGAAGGTGATGCGGGAGAACTCGCTGCGCACGGCCGACAGCGACTCGAGCAGGTACTGCGGGTTGAGCCCGAGGGTCACATCGTCGCCGGTCAGCGTCGCGTCGACCGACTCGGAAGCACGCGCCTGCTCGGTTCCCGACGCCTCCATCGCAACGCCCTCCGCGGTGAACGTGAAGCGCAGCGGCGCGGAGCGGTCGAGAACGAGCGCGACACGACGTACCGCCTCGGCGAGGTCTGCAGTGTTCACGACGGCGTGATGCGCGGTCTGCTCGGGGAACAGACGACGCACGGGAGGGAAGTTGCCCTTGATCAGCAGCGAGGTCACGGTCTTGTTGCCCGAGGTGAACGCGATGATCTCGCGGTCGCCCGAACCGGAGAACGCGATCGAGATGTTCTCGCCGTGCGAGAAGGTCTTGCCGACCTCCTGCAAGGTGCGCGCCGGAACGAGAGCCGTGGTGCTCTCGCCATCGGTGGTGGCGGGACCGTCCCAGGGGATCTCTCGCAGCGCGACACGGTAGCGGTCGGTCGCGACGAGGCTGAGCTGCGTTCCGCTCACTTCGAGCTGGACACCCGTGAGCACAGGGGTCACGTCGTCGCGCGATGCGGCGAAGGCGACCTGCGCGATCGCGGTCGCGAACTCCTCGGCGGGAACGAGACCGGACTCGCCCGTCACCTCGGGGATGGCCGGGTACTCCTGCACCGGCATCGATGCGAGCGTGAAGCGCGCCGATCCGCAGGTGAGCAGGATGCCGTCGTCGTCCACCTCGATCTGAATGGGAGCGTTGGGCAGGCGACTGGCGATGTCGGAGAGCAGACGACCGTGCACGAGGATCGTGCCGGGCGCTTCCACCGAGGCCTCGATCGTGGTGCGCGCGGATGCCTCGTAGTCGAAGGCCGACAGGGAGAGTCCCTCGGAACCGGCTTCGATGAGCACGCCCGCCAGGATCGGCTGCGGGTTGCGCTGGGGCAGGAGCTTGACGACGAACGATACGGCTTCGCTGAAAACGTCGCGATTGACCTGGAACTTCACAGTGCTCCCTCTCCGGCGGGCTGGGCTTACCCATGCTAGTGCTGCGATCGGTCCAGACGAAGAACACGCTTCCCGGTCCCAAAGGTGATCGCACGCCAATGAAGAGTGATGTGAGAGTCATCTTGTTAACAGCTGTGCAAACTGTGGATAAGTCGGTGGATGACTCTCGGCTCATGGGAACTACACGCGTGTGAGATGTGGACGCGCTGCGGACGGAGCTGTCGAACACGGATGCGGTGATTCGTCGAGCTCGAGCGTTCTCCACACGTGTTCGCCGTGTCGTTCACATCGCTCGTCGGCGTTTCGCACAGTTATCCACAACTTGTCCACATGTGTGAAAGCGGAGGATGAGGCCGCGCGAGGCGATTGTCAAATGAGAGTCTTCGCCCGCCGGAAACGACGAACCCCACGGCATGAGGCGGTGGGGTTCGAGTGGTGTCAGCGACCCGCTCTGCCGAGCTGGGTGGTGATCTCCGAGACCTGGTTGTAGATCGAGCGGCGCTCCTTCATCAGGTCGCTGATCTTCTTGTACGCGTACATGACGGTCGTGTGGTCGCGGTTGCCGAAGAGCTGGCCGATCTTCGGAAGCGAGAGGTTGGTGCGCTCCCGGCAGAGATACATGGCGATCTGGCGTGCGGTCGCGATGGCCTGCGAACGGCTCGACCCGTAGAGGTCATCGACCGACAGTTTGAAGTACTGCGCCGTGGCCGTGATGATGTCCGTCGGCGAGATGACGTTGGTGTCGTCCTGGTCGACGATGTCTCGCAGCACCTGCTGCGCGAGCGACATGTCGAGCGTCGAGCGATTCAGACTGGCGAAGGCCGAGACGCGGATGAGGGCGCCCTCGAGCTCGCGGATGTTGCTGGAGACGACGGTCGCGATGTACTCCATGACCTCGGGTGGGATCTGGAGCCGCTCGTTCTGCGCCTTCTTGCGGAGGATGGCGATGCGGGTCTCGAGGTCCGGCGCTTGGACATCGGTGATCAGACCCCACTCGAAGCGGCTCCGCATCCGATCCTCGAAACCCGTGAGGTGTTTCGGCGGGACATCGCTGGTGATCACGACCTGCTTGTCGTGGTCGTGGAGTGTGTTGAAGGTGTGGAAGAAGGCTTCCTGGGTCTCGGCGCGTCCCTGGAGGAACTGGATGTCGTCGATCAGAAGGATGTCGACGTCGCGGTAGCGCGCCTGGAACGCGGAGCCTCGGTTGTTGGCGATGGAGTTGATGAAGTCGTTCGTGAACTCTTCGCTGGAGACGTAGCGCACGCGGATGCCGGGATACAGACTCAGCGCGTAGTCGCCGATCGCATGCAGCAGGTGTGTCTTTCCCAGACCCGAGTCGCCGTAGATGAAGAGCGGGTTGTACGCCTTGGCGGGTGCTTCGGCGACGGCGACCGCGGCCGCGTGGGCGAAGCGGTTGGACTGGCCGATGACGAACCGGTCGAAGGTGTACTTCGGGTTGAGTCGGGTATCCGCCCGGGCGGATGCGGGATCCGGGGCCTCCGCGGCCGGCGCGGGTGCGGCGACGGGCTGCTCGATCACCATGGTCTGCACCGGCACCTCTGCCGTCAGGTGCGCGTCGATCAGCTCCGGGTTGACGACGACCCGGAACCCGGTGACCTCGTTCGTCGATGCCTGCGCGAGAGCTTCCAGGATCATGGGACGAAGTCGCTTGTTGAGCTGCGCGGCGGTGAGATCGTTGGGGACATCGAGGTACAGGAACCCCGACATCACGCCCTGGGCGACCGCAAGGTTGAGGAAGCCGTGCATCTGCGGCGAGACCCGGGCGTCGGTGCCGAGAATCTCGAGAGCCGCCGACCACACCGGGACGTCGGGAGTGTCTTGCGCGGTCATGGTCCCCTTCTTGGCCCGGCGAGAACGCGCCGGTGCGCGACACCTGTGGATAACTGCGCGAGCCACGCTAGTCAGCGAGGCTCCAGAGAGCAAACTCCGGCGTCGTTCCGGGGGTGTGTCGATTCAGGGGGTCGGGGACAGTGCTGTGGATAATGGCGGGTTGAGCTGCGCGGTTTGAGTTCTCGGGGTTCGGGCCTTAGTCTTAGTCGGTTGACTTATGCCCTCGAGGCAGTCCCCGACCACGTCTGAAGGCTTCGCCTTCGGGTGGCAACCGTTTCCCGGAGAGATCCCATGAGCAAGCGTACGTTCCAGCCCAACAACCGCCGTCGCGCCAAGAAGCACGGCTTCCGCGCTCGCATGCGCACCCGCGCCGGCCGCGCCATCCTCTCGGCACGCCGCGCAAAGGGCCGCACCGAGCTCTCGGCCTGACCCTTTCCGTTGCTCTCGCGGCCGAACCGACTGACCGACGGCGCCGAGTACAAGGCTGTCGTCCGCCGCGGCGTGCGATGTTCCGGTCCTCACACCGTCACGTACGTGGTGGTATCCGGTGACGACCGCGCCGCACGGTTCGGGTTCATCGTGAGCAAGAAGGTCGGCACAGCGGTCGTTCGCAATCGCGTCCGCCGGCGACTCAAAGCAATCTGCGCGTCCGCGCTCCCGACCATGGTCAGGGGCGCGGACGTTGTCGTGCGTGTGCTGCCCGGCGGAGCCGACGCCTCATTCGCCGATCTCGACGCCGAAGTGAAGCGATGCCTGGCCCGGAGGGCGTCGTGAGCACCTCGACGCTGCCCATGGCGTCGGTGGGCGAGGCGACGATGCCCGAGCACGGCTGGTTCCGCGCCATTCCGCTGCTGCCGCGCAACATCATGCTCGGTCTTCTTCATGGTTACCGTGCGACGATCTCGCATACGTACGGCGATGTCTGCAAGTACTACCCGTCCTGCTCCGCGTACGCGGTCGGGGCGGTTCAGCAGCACGGTGCGGTGAAGGGCGCGGCGCTGACCGCCGCTCGGATCGCACGGTGCCACCCCTGGGCCGAGGGCGGGATCGATGATCCGCCCGCCCACAAGGACTTCTCCCACGCACTGACCCGGCACGGATTCGTCGTGCCACTGAGAAAGGACTGATCCCCGTGGATCTGGTACTTGCGACCGCGACGCAATCATCGGGCGGCTTCGACCTGATCGGGACGATCCTGTGGCCGCTCAAATGGGTCGTCGAGATGGTGCTGGTCGCCTGGCATGCGATCTGGACGTTCCTTGGTCTGCCCGGCGACTCGGGCCTTGCCTGGGTGCTGTCGATCGTCGGTCTCGTGATCGTCGTGCGCGCGGCCCTCATCCCGCTCTTCGTCAAGCAGATCAAGAGCCAGCGCAAGATGATGGAGATCGCTCCGGAACTGCGCAAGGTGCAGGAGAAGTACCGCGGCAAGCGCGACCAGCTCTCACGCGAGGCCATGAGTCGCGAGACGATGGCGCTGTACAAGAAGCACGGCACGACGCCCATCTCGGGCTGCTTGCCGCTGCTCGTGCAGATGCCGATCTTCTTCTCGCTGTACAGCGTGCTGAACGATGTCGCGAAGCACGCGGCTGCCGGGATCGGTGGTGTTGGATTCCTCGATGCGAACCTGACGTCAGAGTTCTACAACGCCAACCTGTTCGGCGCGTCGCTGCATGACACCCTTGTCGGCGCCTGGGGACGTCCTGACGGCACGGTGACGGTGATCATCCTGCTGGTCCTCGTCGTCCTGATGATCGCGTCGCAGTTCTTCACCCAGCTGCAGATCATCTCGAAGAACCTGTCCCCCGAGGCCAAGACCGGCCAGGCCTACCAGATGCAGCGCATCATGCTCTACATCCTCCCGCTGGCCTTCGTCTTCTCCGGTATCTTCTTCCCGCTCGGCGTCGTCGTCTACTGGTTCATCAGCAACATCTGGACGATGGTCCAGCAGTTCCTCGTCATCCGGAACCTGCCGACCCCGGGCTCTGAGGCGGCGAAGGCCCGCGAGGAGCGTCTCGCTCGGCGGGGCAAGGCCATCGACAGCAGCGGCAAGGTCGTTCCGATCGAGAAGTACCAGGCGGAGCAGCAGCGTCTTCTCGAGGAGGCCGAGCGTAAGCGGGCCGCAGCCCCGAAGCGCCAGCAGCCCGTCGGTAAGCAGCGCGCCAAGAAGCAGTCCGGCAAGCAGCCACCCGCCGCCAAGAGCGGTGCTTCCGACTCCGAACCCTCCAGCTGAGAGACCGTCATGACCTCTGAACTCTCCCCCACCGCGACCGACACCGTCGAGCAGCTCGAGCAGGAAGGCGACGTCGCCGCCGACTTCCTCGAGGGGCTCCTCGACATCGCTGACATCGGCGGCGACTTGGCGCTGGATGTCCGCAACGACCGTGCGTACGTGTCGATCGAGTCGGATGGCGACGATTCCCTCCGCGTGCTGTCCGACCCCGACACGGTCAGTGCACTGCAGGACCTCACGCGCCTCGCGGTGCAGAACCGCACCGGTCGATTCTCCCGCCTCATCCTCGATGTCAGCGGATCACGTGATGCGCGTCGCCGTGAACTCGAAGCTCTTGTCGACCGTGCCGCCTCACGTCTGGAGGACGGCGCGTCGCAGGCGTCGCTCCCGGCCATGTCCAGCTACGAGCGCAAGGTCGTGCATGACATCGCGGCCGAGCGTGGGCTCGTTTCGGAGTCATACGGCGAGGGCGCTCAGCGTCACACCGTGCTCCGGCGCGCGTGACTGTTTCACGTGAAACATTGATAGACGAACTCGAGCAGGAGCCGGAAGCGGCGCCGACGATCTTCGGAGATCGAATCGATCGTGCCCGCGCGTTCACCCGCAACCTCGCCAGGGAAGGCGAGTTGCGCGGACTGATCGGTCCACTGGAGCTACCACGGCTGTGGACACGACACATCCTGAACAGCGCGGTGATGGCACCGCTTGTTCCCGTCGGCCGTATCGGCGATGTCGGATCCGGCGCGGGGCTGCCAGGCATCGTCGGTGCGATCGCGCGCCCCGACGTCCAATGGGTGCTGATCGAGCCGATGGAGCGACGCACCCAGTGGCTGCAGGAGCAGGTCGATGAACTCGCGCTGGAGAACGTGGATGTCTTCCGTGGTCGATCGCAGGACTGGACCGGCGGCGCGAGCCTCGACGCGGTGACCGCCCGCGCAGTGAGTGCTCTGCGCACACTTCTTCCGATCACCGCACCTCTCGTGCGCGATGGGGGAGAACTCATCCTTCTCAAGGGCGCTGCCGCTGATGCGGAGATCGAGAAGGCCGCGAAGCAGGCTCGAGTCCACCGTGTCGTGGATCTGCGTGTCGAGGTCGTGGGAGCGGGCGTTCTGGAGACGCCGACCCGCGTGGTTCGTGGACGTGTGGTGCGCTCCTGAGGTGGTGTTTCACGTGAAACATCACGGCGTGGCTGTCGATGGCGACGATTAGAGTGGACAAGGTTCGATGCTGGCGAAAGGCGAAGTGTTTCACGTGAAACAATCCGACGACACCGCGACGGACTTCGGTGACGACACCCCCCTCGCCCGCGAGCTCGCGGACCTCCGCGCGCGGCGACGCGCTCTCGAGGACTCCACCGTGACGCTTCCGACCGGGACTCGCACCCTCACCGTCTCGAACCAGAAGGGCGGCGTCGGCAAGACGACGACCACCGTCAACCTAGCGGCGGCGCTCGCGAGCGTCGGCGCTCGTGTGCTGGTGATTGACCTCGACCCGCAGGGCAATGCGTCCACTGCCCTCGGTGTACCGCACACGGCAGACATCCCCAGCGTCTATGACGTGCTGATCGATGAGTTCCCGCTCGCTGACATCGTGCAGACGAGCCCTGAGTCCCCGTTGCTCACCTGCGCGCCGAGCACGATCCACCTCGCCGGCGCGGAGATCGAGCTGGTGTCGCAGGTCGCCCGTGAGCACCGGCTTCGCCGCGCTCTCGAAGAGTATCTGGCGGCATCTGAAGAGCCGCCGCACGTCGTTCTCATCGACTGCCCGCCATCGCTGGGCTTGCTCACAATCAACGCGTTCACCGCCGCGGACGAGGTTCTCATCCCCATTCAGTGTGAGTACTACGCTCTCGAGGGCCTCAGTCAGCTCCTCGGGAGTGTGCAGATGATCCAGAAGCATTTGAATCCCCCGCTTCATGTGTCGTCCATCCTGCTGACGATGTATGACGGGCGCACCCGGCTCGCACAGCAGGTCGCTGACGAAGTGCGCACGCACTTTCCGAAAGAAGTGTTGAACACGGTGATCCCGCGCTCGGTTCGTGTGTCTGAGGCGCCGAGCTTCGGTCAGACCGTCATTGCCTACGACGGCCAATCGGCAGGCGCGGTCGCCTACCGTGAAGCTGCTGTCGAACTGCTGGCTCGCCAGGCCGATGGGGCCGTGTCGACCATGAACGAAGGAGAACACTGATGGCCAAGCGAACGGGACTCGGTCGGGGGATCGGAGCTCTCATTCCGACGTCGGAGGGTTCCGAGGCGCGTCCGGTCGACGTGTTCTTCCCCGGTGCGCCGGCGCCGAAGACGGATGCGGTGACGGACGATGCTCCGCAGGAGGAGCTGCTCGCTGTTCCGGGCGCCCGCCTGATCCAGGTGGATCCGCACGCGATCGTTCCCAACCCTCGTCAGCCCCGGACGAACTTCGACCCGGAAGACCTCGCGGAACTGGTGCACTCCGTACGCGAATTCGGTGTGCTGCAGCCGGTCGTCGTGCGCGACACCGGCGAGGGTACTTACGAACTGATCATGGGAGAGCGCCGCACCCGCGCTGCACGTGAGGCGGGACTGGAAACGATCCCCGCCATTCTCCGTGAGACCGCGGACGAAGACCTCCTCCGCGACGCGCTCCTCGAGAACCTGCACCGGTCGCAGCTGAACCCGCTCGAGGAGGCCTCCGCCTATCAGCAGCTGCTCGAGGACTTCGGCATCACCCAGGAGCAGCTCGCGACACGCATCGGCCGGTCGCGTCCCCAGATCTCCAACACCATTCGCCTGCTCCGTCTGCCAGTCCCGGTGCAGCAGCGCGTCGCCGCCGGTGTGCTCTCGGCAGGCCACGCCCGCGCGATCCTCTCCGTCGAGGACGGCGAGAGCATGCAGCGTCTCGCCGACAAGATCGTGAACGAGGACTTGTCGGTGCGGGCGGCGGAAGCCGCGGCGAAGGGAGCTGCCGCGGTGAAGCGTCCGGCGCCGAAGGCCGGGGCACGACGCGCACATCTCGACGAGATCGCAGAACGCCTGGGGGATCGCCTCAACACGCGTGTGAAGATCTCCATCTCTGCACGAAAAGGCCAGATCGCGATCGATTTCGCCACCATCCAGGATCTGAATCGCATCCTCAGCGAGCTCGGCGAGGAAGAGCTCGGCGCATCGCGCTGATCGAAGCGGAGAATCGCTCCTGACGAACCGAAATCGGTCGTTTCACGGGTGAAAGTCGCGCCCCGACTCTGCGTTTCGACTCACTTCGCTCGCCCAACGACCGGTGGCGGACCCTGGTCGTTGAGCAAGGAGCGCAGCGAGGAGACGGACCGACGCTGGGGCCCCGACGCGTCACACAAAACGTAGGCTGGAATCATGACCTCCGAATCCCCACGCCGTCGAGCGAGTCTCGAACTGCTGCGGGCGGAAGCCGCCGACGAACTGGCCGCCCTCATCCACGAACGACTCCGCGAGGGGGAGGACCCGTGGGACTTCATGGAAGACCTCCCTACGGTCGATGAGCTCGTCGTGTTCCTCCTGCGCGCAGAGAACATCGCCGAAGCCGGCGGCAGCAAGCCGTCCGAGGCGCGCCACTACCGCGTGCTCCGTCAGATCGCCCTGGACTATCCGCCGTTGACCCGTGCCGTCTGGCGTCTGCTCGGCGAGACGAACACCTCACGTCGATGGGACGCCACCGTGCGACCCGAAGCATCCTGAACAGCGCAGAGAAGAAGCCCCCGGAGAATCTCCGGGGGCTTCTGTCGTATTCGGGGAAGCGGATCAGCCGATGAACGCGGCCAGATCCTGCTCGAGCGCGAACTTCGGCTTCGCGCCGATGATCGTGGTCTTCACCTCGCCGCCCTGGAACACCTTCATCGCCGGGATGGAGGTGATCTGGTACTTCATCGCGAGATCGGGGTTCTCGTCCACATTGAGCTTGAGCACCGTGATCTTCTCGGGGTTCTCCGCCTGGATCTCATCGAGAACCGGGGCCACCATGCGACACGGGCCGCACCACTCCGCCCAGAAGTCCACCAGGACGGGACCGTCTGCTTCGAGGACGTCCTGGTTCCACGTGCTCGAGCTGGTCGCCTTCGCGCTCATAGTCATTTCCCTTCGTAAGCCTTACTCATACCGAACACCCGACGGGGTTCGGATGTTCCCTCAGATGACCGGCAGACCCTCGATCTGGTCGGCGTTGGGCTCCGGTGCGCCCGCTTCGTCGAGCGCCGCGAGGAAGTGCTCCGCGTCCAGGGCCGCGATCGTTCCGGATGCGGCGGCGGTCACCGCCTGGCGGTAGGTGGGGTCGATGACGTCGCCCGCGGCGAAGACACCGGGCATCGACGTGCGCGACGACCGGCCGTCGACCCAGATCGTTCCTTCGGGGGTCAGGTCGAGCTGGCCGTGGACGAGCTTCGTGCGCGGGTCGTTGCCGATGGCGACGAACACCCCTTGCAGGTCGAGCTCGCGCGTCGAACCGTCGACCGTGTCCTTCAGGACGACACCGGTTACCGCCTCGTCACCGAGGATGTCGACGACCTCGCTGTTCCACACGAACTCGATCTTCTCGTTCGCGATCGCGCGCTCCTGCATGATCTTTGATGCACGCAGCTCGTCGCGACGGTGGATGACGTAGACCTTCGTCGCGAAGCGCGTGAGGAAGGTGGCTTCCTCCATCGCGGAGTCGCCACCGCCGACGACGGCGATCGTGCGCTCGCGGAAGAAGAAACCGTCGCAGGTCGCGCACCACGACACACCGCGGCCGGAGAGGTGCTCTTCCTTCGGCAGGCCGATCTTGCGATAAGCGGAACCCGTCGCGAAGATCACGGCTGCGGCCTCTTCGACCGAGCCGGAGCCGAGCTGCACCCGCTTGACGGGACCGGAGAGGTCGAGCTCGGTGACGTCCTGATAGAGGATCTCGGCGCCGAACTTGCGAGCCTGCTCCTCCATCTTGGTCATGAGCTCGGGACCCTGGATCCCCTCGGGGAAGCCGGGGAAGTTCTCCACCTCGGTGGTGTTCATGAGCTCACCGCCGACCTCGACGGAGCTGGCGATGACCAGCGGCTTGAGGTTGGCCCGGGCCGCATAGATGGCGGCGGTGTAGCCCGCGGGGCCGGAGCCGATGATGATGAGCTGACGCACGTGCGTTCTCCCTCGTGGTTTCAAAGTGCTCAACATATGGTATCCGCGGGACATTCCCGCGGTCCGTTTGTCAGCGTCTGGAAAGGATGCGGCGAAGCGGTCGCAGCGCCGGGGCCAGTTCGGGCGTGCGCAGCGCCGCGAGCACGACCAGGTAGACGACCAGGGTGACTGCGCCGATGATGCCGGTTCCGATGGCGCCGTAGATCTTGTCGGACGTCGTCCAACCGGTGTCGCCGCCGAGGAGGAGGTAGACCCCCCATCCGGCCGCCGCAGCCGGGAGGGCGGCGACCGTGTAGCGCGCGATCGCGACGAACCATGAGCGGATGCCGAGAGAACCGATCCGCCGACGCAGCAGGATGGCGGCGAGCACGGCCTGCACGGTGATGGCGATCGACTGACCGAGGGCGACGGCGGCCGCGAGCCACGGCGTCGGGGCGAGCCAAGCGGCGGCCAGAGCGGTGACGATCACGAGAACCGCTTGCACGGTCGTGAAGACGAACGGGGTACGGGTGTCGTCGTAGGCGTAGAAGGTGCGCTGCAGCACGAAGAGCACCGAGAGAGGCAGCAGGCTCACGAGGTAGGCGATGAGCACGGGTGCGAGCCCGGCCGCATCCGCCGCGTTGTTCACGATGATGCGCGACGCCGGCACCGCCGCGACCACGAGCGCCGCCGTCGCCACGACGATCAGGAGGCTGATGATGCGGATGCTGCGCGACACGTCGCCGCGCACCTCGTCGTCCCGGCCCGCCGAGGCGTGCTCGCTGATCTGCGTGAAGTACGGCGTTCCGATCGAGAGCACGATCACCGAGTAGGGGAGCATGAAGATGAGCCACGCGGTCTGCGTCGCGAGCGTCGAGGCCCCGTCGCCGGTCGCCTCGGAGATGACCCGGCTCTGGATGAGGCCCGCGATCTGTCCGACGACGACCATCGCCGCGGTCCAGCCGGCCAGGCGCCCCATGTTGCGAAAGCCCAGTCCGCGCCAGTGGAAGTCGGGGCGCAAACGAAGCCCCGTGCGTCGCCAGGAGACGAGCAGGATGAGTGCCTGTACCGCGATGCCGAAGGTTGCCGTGCCGCCCAGAGCGGCGATGGATGCGGCATTCCAGTCCGACACCGCAGAACGGTCTCCTCCGATGACGAGCATCAGCAGCAGGAACCCGGCGATGGAGATGACGTTGTTGAGCACGGGTGCCCAGGTGAACGGTCCGAAGATGCGGCGGGCGTTGAGCGTCTCTCCCAGGAGGGAGTACAGACCGTAGAAGAAGATCTGGGGCAGGCACCAGTACGCGAACGCGGTCGCCAGGGCGTGCTGCTCAGGGCTGTAGGCGGGAGCGTAGAGGGTGATGAGCACGGGGGCGAGCAGCATCGCCACAGCCGTGACGGCGAGGAGGACGACGATCCCCGCGGTGAACAGCGCGGAGATGAAACGCTGGCCCCTGTCCTCCCTCGCGCTCGCGCGTACGATCTGTGGAACGATCACCGCGGTGAGTACGCCCGCCGAGATGATCGCATAGACGTTGTTCGGCAGCTGGTTGGCCTGCGCGAAGGCGTCGCCCGCCCGCGAGGACATGGTGCCGAGCACCGCCACCAGCACGATGGTGCGGATGAGGCCCGTGATCCGGGAGACGAGCGTTCCCGCTCCCAGCAGCACGCTCGCCCGGCCCAATCCGCTCACGCGTTCTCCTCGATGTCGTCGTCGGTGCGGGCCGCATCCGCCTTGTCGCGCTTACGGCGCCGGACGGTGCGGATGGCGCCGATCGTGAGGAATGCGGCCGCGACCACGACGAGCGCGGCAAGGCCGATGCCCTCCCAGTCGGCTCGCACGTTGACATCCACCGTCTGTGTCTGGCCGATGGGAACGTACACGGGGCTGCGCAGGCTGAGATCGATCTTGACGTCACCGTTGCCGATCCGTGCGTTCACGGGAACCTCGACGAGCGTATTGGCGGATGCGGCGGCGACCACCGCGTTCTCGCGCTCGATGTCGACGCGGAGATCATCCGGGGAAGCGACGAGCACGACGTTCACCGGATACGGAAGGTCGTTGCGCACCCAGAAACGCAGGTTGGTGCCCGCCGTCAGCAGGTTGAGAGCCGTCGAGGGCACGATCGACACCGAGTCGAGTGTCGTCGTGGTGGCCTCGGCGTGCGCTGTGACGGCGCTCTGCCAGCCCGACGGATCGCCGAGCCATGCGCCGCCCAGAATCTGGAGGATGGCGGCACGCTCGCGTCCGGTGAGCAGCGACGGGTCGTCGAGGATCGTGGCGAAGCTGTCGATCTGCGCGGCTCCGGCGAGCATGCTCGTCAGCGCCGCCGGACGCGAGGGGTCGACCGTGCCCGCCGAGACCTGAACCTCCGTCGGGGACGTGCCGAGCAGGCTCGACAGCCCCACGGCGGTCATGCCCGTCGTCGCCGCGGAGATCGCCCCGCGCAGGCCCTGCGCATCGCGGACGGCCGATCTGCCGAGGCTGACGAGAACGGGGGAGCCCTGTGCCGACGCAGATGCGAAGGTCAGATGCGCGGCCGCGGCAGCCGCATCCGCCGCACGCCTGGTGGGCTGGGTGGCGGCGGATGCGGCCTGCAGTGCAGCGGATGCGCCCGCCGACGCGACGAGCAGCTCACCGCCGCCGGTCCGCGCGTGCGCGGTGGATGCGCCGGACACCTGCGTGCTGTCGACGATCGTGATCGCGCCGGGCGTCGCCGCGGTGAGCCATCCGACGAGTTCCGGTGAGGCGGTGCCCGACGGCGGCCAGTAGACGGCCGGGCTTCCACCGGTGCCCACGTCGAGGAGCGCGTCGAGAGTCGGCGGTGTACGGTCGGACTGCTGCGCGTCCGTCGGAGCAGGCGTGGGCGCGACCGGCTGCGCCTTCAGATCCACGTACGCACTCAACGACGTCGGCGCGAGCGGCGCGCCGAGCCCGGCCGCGAACTGCGTGCTCACATCGGCGTCGCCGTACTGCAGCGCGAACCGCGGGTTGGACAGGTCCATGAGCCGCTGCAGCCATGCCCGCGCGGACTCCGGAGCAGATGTGCCGCGCGCCCGGATCGAGGCCGCGATCGCGGGATCGACCGCGAGGATCGCCGAGGTTCCCACGACGGCATCGAGCTGTGCGGTCAGCGCGCCGTCGGCAGCGGTGAGGGAGGCCAGCTGGTCGGTCGACAGCATCCCCGCCGTCAGCGCCGGCGCGGTGATCGGCACGATGACCGCGACGGTTCCCGTGGGGCCGGTGCCGATCGTGACCACGGAGCGGGCCGTCTCGCCGGCGAGGCTGACCCACAGCGGGTACACACCCGCGCCACGGCCTGCCAGAGCGGGGTCGTCGGCCGCGAGGATCACACTCGCCGAGCTCGACTGCCCGGGTGCGGTCTCTTCGACCGCGCTGGATCCCACGACGCGCCCTGCCGGGAGCTCGGACGATCCCGAAAGCCACGCGTCGAGAGCGGCCGACCCGTCCAGTGGTGCATCGGCGAGCAGCAGTTCCGCCGTCGAACCGGGGGCCAGGGCGGTCGTGCCGTTCTCGAGGGACACGAGCGCCGTGAGCGCCTCGCCCGCGGCCAGCACACCACCGGACAGGGGCGCCACCGAGACCTCGACGGTTCCCGTCGCGGACGGCGAGGGCGTCGGCGTGGCGGCCACTGCGGGGGCGGCGATCCCCAGCACGATCGCGACGGCAATGAGCGGCGCGAGCAGAAGTCGTCGCCGCCGGAATGCGGGGATGCCCGTGCGGGCCGAAGTCGGAATCATTCGTAGCTGAGCAGGCTCCTGTGCGGAGAGTCCGCAGGGTCGGGAGCGAGTCTACGGGCCCGGGCCTGGGATTCACCGAGCGCGCGCCCGGGTTGAATGGACTCATGCACACCGCCATCGCCCGCCGCCTCGCCGACGATCTGCGCGCCGCGGGCTTCACGACCGCGGCCGTCCACGCGCTCATCGGCGACGCCGCGGAGTCGGCGCTCACGCGGGCCGTCGCCGCTCCGGCCCGACGCGCCCTCGCACGGAACCCGCACGATGCCGTCGCCGTGCTCGCACGCCTGTTCGTGCTGGGGGATGTCGTCGATTCCGCATCCGTGGCCGCGGCACTGCCCGGCACGGGACTCGGTGATGCCGAGCGGCTCGGCGTGATCGAACGGCGCGGCGACAGTGTGGCGCCCGCGGTGGCGGTGCGCCCGCACGTGTTCGCCGACGGCGGCGACGGCTGGATCGCGAGCGACCTGGACGAACTGGCCGGCGTCTTCCCGTTGCGTGCGGACCACGTGCTCGGCGTCGGCGGCGCCGGCAGGACACTCGTCTCTCTGCTGCCGCCGTCCGGGGGCGGCCGTGCCCTCGACCTCGGATGCGGCTGCGGTCTGGTGGCGTTCGAGTTGCACCGGAGGGGATTCGAGGTCGTCGCGACCGACATCTCGCCGCGCGCACTGTGGTTCACGCGATTGGGCGCGGCACTCAACGACCTGGCGGGCATCGACGTCCGCGAGGGGAGTCTCTACGAACCCGTCGGCGACGAGCGCTTCGAGCTGATCGCCTCGAACCCGCCCTTCGTCATCACCCCGCGCGTCGCCGGCGTGCCCGCCTACGAATACCGCGACGGCGGCCGGGCGGGGGACGAACTGATGCGCGAGGTCGTGACCGGCGCCGCATCCCACCTTGTCGAGGGTGGCCGCGCGATCATGCTGGGCAACTGGGAGGACCGTGGTGCTCTGGCAGGGCTGGAGCGAACGCGCGGGTGGACGGAGGGCATCGGCGCGTGGGTGATCGAGCGCGAGCAGCTCGATCCGGACCGGTACGCGGAGCTCTGGGTGCGCGACGGCGGCACGAGGCCCGGCAGCGACGAGTACGAGGCGCTGATCGGTGCCTGGCTCGACGATTTCGAGTCCCGCGGCGTCACGGGCATCGGACTCGGCTGGGTGCAGCTCATGCGTGGTTCGGGGCTGCGGCGCTTCGAGCGGGTGGCGCAGGGGGTCGACTCCGCTGTCCTCGCCGCGCACACCGCCGCGGTGTGGCAAGCGGCGGCGTGGCTGGACCGGACCGACGACATGGTGCTCGCCGCATCCGTGCTGCGGGTCGCCGCCGACGTCACTGAGGCGCGGCACCACCTTCCCGGTGCGGAAGCGCCCAGCGTGATCGAGCTGCGACAGGGCGGCGGGCTCGCCCGCACCGTGTCCGCGGACCCGGCGCTGGCCGCACTCGTCGGCGCGAGCGACGGGGAGCTGCCCGTCGGCGTGCTCATCGATGCGATCGCCGACCTGCTCGAGGTGGATGCCGCATCGCTCCGATCCGACCTGCTCCCGAGGGTGAGGGAGCTGGTGCTGACCGGGATGCTGGAGGTGCCGCACCGCGCGGCCGATTAGGCTCGTTGCATGCTCAACATGGCCGACGGTCTCTCGCGCCTGGGCACCCTCGCCTCCTCACCCGTCGTGGTCGTTCTCGCGGACGCTTTCGCGGCCGCAGGGCACGAACTGGCGGTCGTCGGCGGCCCGGTGCGCGATGCGCTGCTGGGGCGGACCACGCACGACCTGGACTTCACGACGGATGCGGATCCCGACGAGATCCTGCGCATCGTCACGCCGATCTCGACCGCGCAGTGGGACATCGGCCGGGCGTTCGGCACGATCGGCGCCCGCATCCGCGGCGAGCAGGTCGAGATCACCACGTACCGCGCGGACGCCTACGACGGCGAGACCCGCAAACCCGTCGTCGCGTTCGGCGATTCGCTCGAGTCCGACCTCGTGCGCCGCGACTTCACCGTCAACGCGATGGCGCTCCGCGTGCCGGGCCCGCAGCTCGTCGATCCGCACGGCGGCATCGAGGATCTCGTCGCGGGTGTGCTGCGCACCCCGACCGATGCGCGGATCAGCTTCGGTGACGACCCCCTGCGGATGCTGCGCGCGGCGCGTTTCTCTTCTCAACTCGGTTTCGCGGTCGACGCCGACGCGGTCGCGGCGATCGCCGAGCTGCGCGAGACGCTCGGGATCGTGAGCCCGGAGCGCATCCAGGGCGAGCTCGTGCGTCTGCTGCAGACCGATGACCCCGTGCGCGGCCTGCGGCTTCTGGTCGAGACCGGGCTGATCGACCAGTTCCTCCCCGAGGTGCCGGCGCTGCGTCTCGAGGTCGACGAGCATCATCACCACAAGGACGTCTACGAGCACTCGCTCACCGTGCTGCGGCAGGCGATCGAGCTCGAGCGTACCCGGCACCCGGACTCCGCTCCTGACGTGCCGCTGCGCCTCGCGGCGCTCCTCCACGACATCGGCAAACCCGCCACGCGCCGGCTCGAGCCGGGCGGCGCGGTCACCTTCCACCACCACGACGTGAAGGGATCGCGGATGGCGCGCAAGCGCCTTCGCGAGCTGCGGTTCGACTCGGCGACGATCGAGTCCGTCGCGCTGCTGATCGAGTTGCACCTGCGCTTCTTCGGCTACGCCGAGGGCGCGTGGACGGATGCGGCGGTGCGCCGTTACGTGCGGGATGCCGGCGACGAGCTGGAGCGCCTGCACATCCTGACCCGCGCCGACGTGACCACGCGCAACAAGCGCAAGGCGACGCGGCTGCGTCTGGCCTACGACGACATCGAGCGGCGCATCGACGAGTTGCGCGCGCAGGAGGAGCTGGACGCCATCCGTCCGGAGCTCGACGGCAACCAGATCCAGCAGATCCTCGGCATCCCGCCCGGCCGCGAGGTGGGCGAGGCGTACCGGTTCCTGCTCGATCTGCGGCTGGACGAGGGCGTTCTGGGGCCCGACGAGAGCGAGCGCCGCCTGCGCGAGTGGTGGGCCGCGCGGGGCTGACCCCCGCCGGCCGGTGCGTGGCCGCACCCGGTCAGTGGCCGCATCCGCTCAACAGGGAGAATCCGCCCATCAGGACGATCTGACGCGAAACGTCCTGATGGGCGGATATTTCCTGCCGGAGGGATGCGGTGCCGGCTCAGACCGTGGCGGACGCGGCCTCGGCGATCGAGCGACCGCCCTCGCGCGCAGCCTCCTCGGCGGCGGATTTGATGTCGGCGGCGATCTCGGAGAACTGATCCAGCGCGGGGTTCACCCCCACGAGCGTGAACGAGCGCTGCACGACGCGCAGGTCGAGGCCCCACACGTCTTCGAGCACGCGGCGCAGCCACGCGGTCGAGTGGTCCCAGCCTTCCTTGGGTGTGCCGGCGTCGTAATTGCCGCCGAGCACCGTGACCAGCACGGCGGGCTTGCCGCGCAGCGCCGTGCCCTGCGGGTCGATGCGCGGGTCGGTGTAGGCCAGGTCGAACCACGTCTTCGCGTGCTGCGAGACACCGTAGTTGTAGAGGGGGATCGTGAGCAGGAGGGCGTCGGCGTCGATGAGCTCGTCGGCGAGGCGCGTCGCCAGGGCCAGCGCCTCCCGCTGCTCGGCGGTGCGGTCGGCTTCGGGGAGGTTCCTCCCGGTGACGGCGGCCGCCCACGCGGTGGCGGGAATCGGCTCGACGGCCAGATCGCGGCGGATGACGGTCGGGTCGGCGTGGGTGGCGAGCCACTCCGTCTCGACGATGTCGCCGAGAGCGCGGCTGGCGGAGGTAGGGGGAAGGATGCTCGCATCCAGACGGAAGAGGGACATGGTGCTCCAATCGACCTAGCGGCTATGAAAAAGAGAGTGGCTACGTGAACGCTAGCACGGCTAGACTCGGAGGCATGACCGCAGAGCAGCATGACGAGCGTCAGTGCGACGCCGCCGTGTCGCGCGCCTTCTCTGTTCTGGGCAAGCGCTGGAACGGCATGATCCTCGACGTGCTCGGCGAGGGGGCTCTGTCGTTCGTAGGGCTGCGTCGAGCCGTCACCGGCATCAGCGACGCCGTGCTCTCGGATCGCCTCGTCGAGCTCGCCGACGCCGGCCTGGTCGTGCGCGATGTGGATGCGGGCCCCCCGGTCGCGGTGTCCTACACGCTGACGGATGCGGGCGCCCGCCTCGTGCCGATCCTCGCGCAGTTGGGCGCCTGGGCCGACGGCAACCTCTCCGCCACCCGCTGACCCCGGCCCCGCGCGCGTTTCTCGCCGGTGCGCCTACGCCGGCTCCCCCCGAGTAGGCCTGCCTGTCAGCGTGTCCCACGTCCCGCAGGGCATGTCCCACTTGGCGCAAGAATCCGGACTCGACACTGCGGAAAGTGGGACATGGTCGTCGGCGACCCCGCGCACACCAACGTTCCCCTGTCACAGATCGACGCGTGGACGTCGATCTGTGACAGGGGAACAGGGGTGGTGGGACCGGGAAGAGGGTCGCTCAGCGGCGGAGGGGGCCCCGGGCGGGAGGGTTCTCAACGGGGCCCCCGCGGGGGTTCTCAGTCGCGGGGCGACGAGTCGAGGGCCTCACGCACGAGGTGACTGATGTCGATGCTCACGATCCGTGAGGGCCCGGCGGATGCGGGAGGCGGAGCCGCGGGGGCGTCGCCGTTGGCGGACGCATCTGGACGTCCCTGGCCGATCATGCTCACGGCGTCACCTCCATCTCGGGCGCGGGCTCGGGAAGCGGTGCCGTATCCGTCCCGGTTCCAGACCCGAGCGTCGGACTCGGCGTCGGCGTCGGCTCCGCGCCCGCCCCGGACTGCACGGGTACGGCAGGAACCTGCGCGAACGGCGCCCGGGGCAGGGTCGGGACGGCGGCGTCCACATCCCAGGTGCTCACGCCGGTCGCTTCGCGCAGCGGGAACACGTTCCACAGCGGGGAGCGCCCCGTGCCCTCGTAGGCCGTGGTGACCGGGCCGCCACCGCCCAGGAAGTACTCGTCCCACCACCATCCGTTCGTGCGACCCTCGGTGCCGACGGTCGTCAGCGGGGTTCCCTGGTCGGTGTACAGCTGCACGTTCTCGAGCGGGTTGCCCTCCACGTCGTACGCGTAGATGTTGCGCACGCGCTCGCCGTCCAGCACGAGGCCGGGCTGGCTCGTGTCTGCGGGGATGTCGTTCGCGTACGCCGACTGCGAGGCGAAGTACTGCGGCAACACGGTGGGCGCCGCGATCAGCGCGATCGCCGCGACGATCGTCGCCACCACATTGAGCACGCTCCGCAGGCCCCGCATCCAGCGGCGAGGCAGCCACTTCCCGCGCCCCCACTGGATGCTGAGGAGCACCAGGGCGGCGAGGATCGCCCAGGCCACGACGTTCGTGGGCGCGTAGTCGACGCGGCCGGTGAACGGCACGGTCAAGAACACCAGCAAGAGGTAGAACGCCACCCCGCGTGCGATCCACCAGACCGGGCGCAGCGAAACGAGCAGGTCCAGCGTCGCGGATCCGAACCGGGACGAGCGGATGCGGGTGGCCGCCGCCTGCCGGGCGCGTTCCAGCTGCTCTCGCACCGGTACCTTGGCGGCCCGCCCGTTGCGCTCGGGAAGCCCTGCTGCGGCGCGGAGTTCCGCGGCGTAGGTGGCCGCATCCGGGAGGGAGAACGCCTCGCCGCTGTCTTCGGCCTGTTCGGAGAGGTCGGCTTCGAGCCCGTCGAGCAGGTCATCGACCTCATCGGCGGGCAGGTCGTTCAGTTCCGCGCGGACGGCTGCGGCGAAGGCCGCGATGTCGGTGCGGGGCTCGGTCGTGGCGTTCATCGTCCTTCTCCGATCGTGCGCAGCGCGGCGGGTTTGCGAGAGGCATCGAGCAGCGTGCTCAGCGCGAGCGAGAACGAGGCCCAGTCCTCGCGCTGCGCGTCGAGCGCTGCGCGCCCCTGCGGGTTGATGGCGTAGTACTTGCGGTGCGGACCGCCGTCGGAGGGCACCACGTAGCTCGAGAGCGACCCGGCGCTGTAGAGCCGGCGGAGCGTGCCGTAGACGGATGCGTCTCCCACCTCTCCGAGGCCGGCGTCGCGCAGGCGCCGCACGATGTCGTACCCGTAGGCGTCCTCATGCTGGACGACCGCGAGCACGGCGGCATCCAGCACCCCCTTCAACAGCTGCGTGGTGTCCATCCGCGCCCCTCTCTCGTCTGCGAAGCAAGGTACCACGCACTGCACAGTAGTGCGAGCAGTACGGTACCGTGTGTCGCACAACCGCCCTGTCGTCTCCTGCGCGGCGTGCCTACACTGAAGCAACCTGATCACCGTCGATCGGAGTCGTTGTGCCCTCGCCCTGGTCTCTGCGTCGCGAGGCGTCGGCCGAGAGCTCGCGCCTGCTGATCGAGCGTGCGCACGAGGAGTTCGTCGGCGGCAACGCGCAGGATCCGCGGGTCACCGCCGTGCGGGGTCTGGTCCGCGAGAGCTGGCAGCGCTCGGCCCGGAGCCTGGTCGGCGTGGAGGCCGTGCCGCCCCTGGATCTCATCTCGGACGAGCTCGACGAGTACCGGCGCACGCATCCCCTCGCGAGCGTCATGGACATGATCCGCCAGCTGCTGCTGCCCGGCGACGAGGACGAGTCGGGCGTCGTCGTCGCGGTGGGGGATGCGGCGGGGCGCCTGCTGTGGGTCGAGGGCGATCGCCGCATCCGCGACCTCACCGGCGACATGGGATTCGTCGCGGGGGCGAACTGGTCGGAGCAGGCCGTGGGCACCTCGGCGCCGGGCACGGCCCTCGCCCTCGACACCTCCGTCCAGATCCGCGGCGCCGAGCACTTCAACCGGCTCGTGCAGCCGTGGTCGTGCACGGCGGCTCCCGTGCGCGACCCCGAGAGTCGGCGCGTGCTCGGGGTCATCGATGTGACCGGGGGCGCCGAGGTCACCACGCCGCAGGCCCAGTTGCTCGTCGACGCGACGGCACGGGCGATCGAGGGGGAGCTGCTGGTGGCCAGGCTGCGGGCGCGCGCCGAACCGTCCCTGAAGAGCCACTCCCCGCGGCGTCCGCGCGGCGCCACCGAGCACGCCACCCTCCGGGTGCTCGGACGCGACCTCGCCGTGCTCGACGTCGTCGACGACCGGGGCGCCACCGTGACCGAGCTGAGTGCGCGGCACGCGGAGATCCTGCTCATGCTGGCGGTGCACCAGCAGGGACTCTCCGCGGAGCGACTGGCCGCCCTCGTGTACGGCGAGGCCGCGCCGGTGGAGACCCTGCGCCCCGAGATGGTGCGCCTGCGCCGGGTGCTCGACGCGGTCGCGCCCGCGCTGATCCCCGCATCCCGTCCCTATCGACTGACGAGCCCCCTGCAGACCGACGCCGATCACGTCGTGTCGCTGCTCGATCGCGGCGCGCACCGCGTGGCCCTCACGGCGTATCGCGGCCCCGTGCTGCCGGACTCCCGCGCGCCGGGGGTGGAGGAGCTCCGGCAGAGCGTGCAGGCGGCGCTGCGCGAGTCGCTCCTCGCCGGGGCGGGGCTCGACGTGCTGCTGGCCTACGTCGACACGGACGAGGGACGCGAGGATGCGGACGCGCTCCGCCTCTGCCTCGAGATGCTCGCCCCGCGCTCGCCGCGCCGCGCGCCGATCGTCGCTCGCCTGGAGCAGCTCGGCGCCTAGTCGTCTCCACGCGCAACCCGATGCAACCCGGGGGTGCTTACGGTGTCGGGCAACGAGCGCGGCGCCGATGCCGCCTCCGTCCTGATCGTCGAAGGAGATGACATGACCATCGTTGAAGACGGCGTCTCGAGCGTCTACGCCGCCCCCGGATCCCGCGGATCGGTCGCCGAGTACCGCAGCCGCTACGGCCACTACATCGGCGGCGAGTTCGTCGAGCCGATCAAGGGCCAGTACTTCGAGAACATCACCCCCGTCACGGGCAAGCCGTTCTGCGAGGTCGGTCGAGGAACGAGCGAGGACATCGACCGCGCCGTGGATGTGGCGTGGCAGGCGTTCGAGAGCTGGAAGAAGACGACACCGGCCGACCGCGCGAACATCCTCAACAAGATCGCCGATCGCATCGAGGCGAACCTTGAGAAGATCGCCGTCGCCGAGACGTGGGAGAACGGCAAGCCGGTGCGCGAGACGCTCGCCGCCGACATCCCCCTCGCCGTCGATCACTTCCGCTACTTCGCCGGAGTCCTGCGGGCGCAGGAGGGCTCGCTCAGCCAGATCGACGAGGACACCGTCGCGTACCACTTCCACGAGCCGCTGGGCGTGGTGGGCCAGATCATCCCGTGGAACTTCCCGATCCTCATGGCCACGTGGAAGCTCGCTCCCGCACTCGCCGCCGGCAACTGCGTCGTGCTCAAGCCCGCCGAGCAGACGCCGGCATCCATCCTCTTCCTCTTCGACCTCATCGGCGATCTGCTGCCGGCCGGCGTCGTGAACATCGTCAATGGCTTCGGCATCGAGGCGGGGGCGCCGCTGGCGCAGCATAAGCGCATCCGCAAGGTCGCGTTCACGGGCGAGACCACGACGGGCCGGCTCATCATGCAGTACGCCTCGCAGAACCTCATCCCGGTGACGCTGGAGCTCGGCGGCAAGAGCGCGAACATCTTCTTCGAAGATGTGGCCCGCGACCGCGACGCGTACTACGACAAGGCGCTGGAGGGCTTCACGTTCTTCGCGCTGAACCAGGGTGAGGTCTGCACGTGTCCGAGCCGCGCCCTCATCCAGCGTTCGATCTACGACCAGTTCCTCGGCGACGGCCTGGAGCGCGTCGGCAAGATCGTGCAGGGCAACCCGCTGGATCCCGCGACGATGATCGGTGCACAGGCCTCGAACGACCAGCTCGAGAAGATCCTGTCGTACATCGAGATCGGCAAGGCGGAGGGCGCGAAGCTGCTGGCCGGAGGGGAGCGCGTCGACCTGGGCGGTGACCTGTCGGAGGGCTACTACGTGGCGCCCACCGTGTTCGAGGGCCAGAACAGCATGCGCATCTTCCAGGAGGAGATCTTCGGTCCGGTCGTCTCGGTCACGAGCTTCGAGGGCTTCGACGACGCCATCCACACCGCGAACGACACCCTCTACGGACTCGGCGCCGGAGTCTGGAGCCGATCGGCCGACACGATGTACCGCGCCGGGCGCGGCATCGAAGCCGGCCGCGTGTGGACGAACACGTACCACCAGTACCCGGCGCACGCGGCCTTCGGCGGCTACAAGCAGTCGGGCATCGGCCGCGAGAACCACCTGAAGATGCTCGATCACTACCAGCAGACGAAGAACCTGCTCGTCTCCTACGCCGACGGGCCGATGGGCTTCTTCTGAGTCAGGCCCGCCGCGCAGGGGCGTGTCCCCCTTCGCGCAAGCTCGCCGCATCCGTGTCCCACTTGCTGCAGAAATCAGGGGGTGAAACCTGCGGCAAGTGGGACACGGGGTGCGCGAAGTGGGACATGGAAGGAAGGGGAGAGGGATGAACGAGCCACCGATCGAGCGGACGGCGCAACGCGTCGCGGTGACGGATGCGGCCGCATCCCTGCTGGTGGAGCTGACCGCGCAGCACGGACCGCTCATGTTCCATCAGTCGGGCGGATGCTGCGACGGCTCCGCACCCATGTGCTATCCCGTCGGCATGTTCCTCACCGGTCCGAGTGACGTGCGCCTCGGCGCGCTGCGGGTCGCCGATCTCGCGCCCATCGAGGTCTTCATGTCCGAATCGCAGTTCGAGTACTGGAAGTACACGCATCTGACGATCGACGCCGTGCCGGGACGCGGCGCTGGGTTCAGCGTGGAGGCGCCGACGGGGATGCGGTTCCTCATCCGCTCCCGGATGCTGGAGCCCGCCGAACTGGAGGCCTTCGGTCTCGCGACGAGGTGATCAGACGCCGACCCGCTCGCGCACCGGCGCGGGCGCCACGACGACCGCCGGGTCGGGATCGCGGCGGAAGATGATCTTGAAGATCGGGAAGAACACGGCGCACGAGATGAGCGCGTTGATGAGCATCGTGACGACGTCAGCCATCGCCTCGCCGGTCGCTCCCATCGCCCACACGGTGATGAACAGGTCGTATACCGGCGCCTTGTAGAAGCCCTGCAGCGCGGCGGCGCCGAACGTGATCACGACGTAGGCGAGCGTGTACCAGAGCGCCGCCCACCACGGGTTGCTGTTGGACTTGAAGGTGATGGTGCGCTGAGCGAAGAAGTTCACGACCTGCGCGATCGCGAGCGTGAGCTGCACCGCGAGGAAGTAGGCCAGGCCACCTCCGCCCGCCGGAAGAGCCCCGGCGGCGTAGTCGAAGATGAAGTAGTCGGACCCGATCGGCAGTGCCTGGAAGCCGGTGTCGACGAGCGGTGTGAGGGCGAAGACGGCCTTGAACACCGGCATCAGCACGAGCTGGAGCACGGTCATCCCGACGTTGAGCAGCGAGAACACGATCAGCTGCGCCCAGGTGGGGTGGGCGTCGGCGAAACGGGTCCATCCCCGTCGGATTCCTGCGAACATCCGTGGCTCCTTCCGCTGGCTCCGCCGCGCACCTGCATCCCGGTCTCGCGCGACGAAGCCGCAGGGAGTCCATCAGGCCGGAGAGCCTCCGACCTCGACGAGCGCAGAATCTGTCGGTTCGGCCGCACGAACGGTCACCGACGACAACGACGAAGGGATGCGACCCCTGCGGACCGCATCCCTTCGTTCGTGTGGAGCGCGAGACTCAGGCGCAGAGCTTCGTGAGCTCGTCGGACGCCGTCTTGAGGCGCTCGCTCGAGGCCTGCACGTCGTCGTTGATCTTGGTGAGTTCGTCGATCTTGGAGGGATCGGACCCCGCGGCGGCGAGAGCCGACATCGACTCACCGATCGTCTTGTACTCGTCGGACACGGCCTGCAGCGGCTTCTTCACGTCGGGGTTCGTGACCTCGGCGAGGGCATCGTCGAGCCCCTTCTGCACCGTCTCGAACAGGTCGGTCGTGGCGTCGCTGTCGCCCGAAGCCGCGGCCGACATCGAGTCGGTCAGCTTGCTCTGGGCGTCGCTGAGCTTGTCCTGGGCGATGGAGCACGCCTCCTGGACGGACTGCGACGAGGCGCCGGCATCTCCGCCGCCGTTGCCGCCACCCGCGCAACCGGCGAGGGCGAGAAGGGCGATGGCCGAAAGGGCGATGGGTGCGAGTTTGCGCATGAGGATCCTCCGAGTGCTGCGTGTGCGGACGTGGGTCCGCCTCCATCACGGAAGACGCCCCCGCTCTTCACGCTAGAGGGGCGCCCCTGCCCGAAGTCCCCCCGTGAGAGGGATCTCATTCTGTGCTAAGGATCGACGTAGGCTATGGCGGTGGATACGACGCGCATCGCGGAGGCGATCGTGCGTCGCTTCGCCCGCCGCACGAATCTCATGATCGCCTCGCGCACCGTGCGGGTCGACGCCTCGCCCGCACATCGCGCCGTCGCCGAGCGACTCACGACTCTGTTGCACGACCTGGGTGCGGTCGTCACGACAGGGCCGGCCTCGGATGCGGGGATGCTGCGGTTCGACTTCACGGCGCTCGCCGCCGACGCGGACCCCACGGACGTGCCCGTGCTCCTGGGCGGTGCGCCGCTGCCCGAACGGCCCGATGCCGCCGCACGCATCGCCTTCGCCGCGGCCCACATGCCGGTCTCCGCCGTCCTCGCCGATCAGATCGACCTCACCGGCCTCCGCATCGGCGTGTGCATGGTGCTCGAGCCGAAGACGGCCCAGCTGGCGCTTCTGCTGCGCTCTCGCGGAGCCGACGTCGCGGTCTACGGGCACCCCGACGAGACGGATGCGGCCGTCGCCGCGGCGCTCGCGTCGATGGGCATCCCCGTCGACGGCGGCGCCGATCTGTCGGGTCTCGAGGAGCGCTCGGCGGCCGAGGGCTTCCTGCGCCGCGGCCTCGACATTCTCATCGACGACGGCTCGCACCTCATCCGCCTCGCCCACGAGACCGACCCCGTGATCGCCGAATCCTGGATCGGCGCGAACGAGGAGACGACCTCGGGGCTCACGCCGCTGCGGCGGATGGATGCGGCGAGGCTGCTGCGCACCCCGGTCATGGCCGTCAACGACGCCGCCGCCAAGACCCGGTTCGACAACCGCTACGGCACCGGGTTCTCCTGCGTTCTGGCGATCGCGGACCTTCTCGAAGATCACTCTCTGACGGTTCGCGATCAACCGGCTCTCGTCATCGGCTACGGCCCCGTCGGCGAGGGCGTCGCGGCATACCTGCGCGCCCTGGGTGCGACCGTCGCCGTGGCCGAGGTCGACCCGGTGCGGGCCCTCACCGCGCGCCACGACGGCTATGCCGTCGGCCCCGCCTCCGAGCTGGCGAACGGCGCGCTCGTCGTCTCGGCCACGGGCGTCGCGGGCACGATCGATGCGGCGATCGCCGGGCGTGCGGCGGCGATCGCCGTCGCGGGCGGCGTGCCGGGCGAGGTGACGGCGGAGGCCGCCGCATCCGCCGCGCTCGTGCTCGGTGACGGCGGAGCAGTGAACATCACGGCCGCCGAGGGCAACCCGATCGAGATCATGGACCTCTCGTTCGCGGTGCAGCTGGCCGCCCTCGACCACCTGCTGCGCACCCGCCCGGGCGTCGGCGTGCACGCCCTCCCGCCCGAGATCGACGAGCGTGTGGGCCTGGCGGCGCTCGCCGCGCGCGGCGTGCGAATCGACGAGTCCGCCGCGACCGCGGGTACGGATGAGGACTGGCGCTCGGCCCGCTACGAGGGGACTCGCGGATGAGCGTCGTGCTGTACTCGGCCGACCTGGTGCTGCCCATCACAGCGCCGCCGATCCCGCAGGGGGCGATCGCGGTCAGCGGCGGCCGCATCCGCCACGTCGGCGACCGCGACTGGGTGCGCCGCGAGCTCACCGCCCGCGGCGCCTCCTTCACCGAGGTGCACTGGCCGGGCGTGCTCCTGCCGGGGCTCGTCAATGCGCATTCGCACCTGCAGTACACGGGCATGGCCGAGGTGGGACGCGGCAGCTACCGCGGCTTCGAAGACTGGGCCGCCGCGTTCGACCCGGTCTACGAGCGCGGACACGACTGGAAGGCGGATGCGGACGCCGGAGCGCGCGCGGTGATCGAGGCGGGCACGACCGCGGTCGCCGACATCGTCACCGATGCGCCCGCCGCCGGGGTGCTCCACGACGCGGGCCTTCACGGCATCACCTACTGGGAGGTGATGAGCTGGACCAACGCCGACTGGGCGGCGACCGGCAGAGCGCAGGTCGAGGCGGCGCTGGACGCGCTCCCCTCGCCGCCCGGCACCGGGCTCTCGCCCCACGCGCCGTACTCGCTGGACGTCGAGCCCCTGCTGGAGATCCCCGACATCGTGCGCGAGCGCGGCGGCCGCATCCATCTGCACCTCGGCGAGGCCGCCTTCGAGCGCGAGTCGGGCGCTCCGCATCCGACGCCGTGGCAGGAGCGTCGCGCCGGCAGCTTCCGCGAGTTGCGCGGCGACGGCTTCGGCACCGGGGCGACCGAGTTCGTCGATCAGCTCGGTGTGCTCGGGCCCGATTGCCACGTCGCGCACGGCGTGTACATGACCGCGCGCGACCGTGCCCTGCTGCGCGCCCGAGGCACCTCGGTGGCGCTCTGTCCCCGCTCCAACGCGGTCATCGGGCTCGACGAACCACCCGTCGCCGCCTACCTCGCGGAGGGCAACGGCATCGCCGTCGGCACCGACTCCCTCTCCTCCAGCCCCTCGCTCGACCTGCTCGCCGACGTGGCGGCACTGCACCGCATCGCCAGGACGCAGGGCTACTCCGACCGCGCTCTCGCGGCGCAGCTGCTGCGGGCGGCGACGCTGGGCGGGGCCCACGCGATGGGCATCGACACGGGTCCCGATCGCACCGGCTATCTCGCGGTCGGAGCCCTCGCCGACCTCGCCTTCTTCGACATCCCCGTCACGACGACCGACGACACGATCGAGCACCTCGCCACCGACGGCGCGGGAAGCGCCGCGGCGACCGTGATCAGCGGCGCCTTCCGGCACACGACACCGTCGTTCACCGAGCACACCGGAGTCCGCGCATGAGCAGCCGTCCCGCCACCGCCGTCACCCTCGATCTCGCCCCGCATCCCGAGGGCGGCTGGTTCCGCCGGATGTGGACAGCCACCGCGGGCGTGGAGACGCCTGCGGGCCCGAGGCCGGCGGCGACCTGCATCCACTACCTGCTCACCCCCGGCGAGCACAGCGCATGGCACGTCGTCACGAGCGACGAGATCTGGCTCTGGCACGGACCCGGCACCCTCGAGCTGACTCTCGGGGGCGACGGCGAGGAGCCGATCACCGACCGCACCGTGACCCTGGGCCCCGACCTCCCCGCCGGACACCTCGCGCAGGTGACGGTGCCGGCCGGGGTGTGGCAATCGGCCCGTCTCGGAGGCGACGCCGAAGTGCTGGTCAGCTGTGTCGTTTCGCCAGGTTTCAGCTTCGAAGACTGGCGTCTCGCGCGTGATTTAGGCTGAGCGCGGCGTCGGACACAGCAACCGCCGACGCCCGACCCGACACCCCCTCTTCCTGCTTGGAGTCCCCGTGACCACGACCTCCCGCCTCCGGCGCCTGACCGTCGGCGCCGCCCTCGGCGCCGTCGCAGCGCTCGCCCTGACCGCCTGTGCCTTCGCGGGGGAGTCCGCGCCCGCCGCATCCGAGGACGGATCGCTTCCGACCCTCACCGCGGGCAAGCTCACCATCGCCACGGGCGAGCCGGCATACGACCCCTGGATCGTCGACAACGACCCCTCCAACCAGAAGGGCTTCGAGTCGGCCGTCTCCTATGCGCTGGCGGAGAAGCTCGGCTTCTCGGCCGACGACGTCGTGTGGGTGCGTTCCACGTTCGACAGCGCGATCGCGCCCGGACCCAAGGACTGGGACCTCAACATCCAGCAGTTCTCGGTGACCGACGAGCGCAAGCAGGCCGTCGACTTCTCGTCGCCGTACTACACGACCTCGCAGGCAGTGGTCACCTCCGACAGCTCGGCCGCGGCGAACGCGACCACGATCGACGAGCTCAAGGGGTACACGGTGGGCGTCATGAGCGGCACGACCAGCTACACCGTCGCCGCCGAGGAGCTCGGCACCGACAAGCTCAGCGTCTTCAACAACAACGACGACGTCGTGCTCGCGTTCCAGTCCGGCCAGATCGACGCGTTCGTGATCGACCTGCCCACCGCCTTCTACCTCGCGAACGCGGAGCTCGACGGCGGCAAGATCCTCGGCCAGTTCGCCGACACCACCGGTGGCGACCAGCTCGCCTACGTGCTGCCCAAGGGCTCCGAGCTGACCGACCCGGTCTCGAAGGCGCTCGACGAGCTCCGCGCGGACGGCACTCTCGACGAGCTGCAGAAGACCTGGCTCAGCGAAGCCGTCGACGTTCCGGTCCTCGGCTGAACATGACCACGACCGACGCCGCGTGGCAGCCGAGCGAGCTCGAGCTCGCCCGGCGCGCCACGCGGCGCCGGCAGTCCACGAGATCGGTGCTGATCGCCCTGGCCAGCACCGTCGTCTTCGTGGGCGTCGTCGGCTACGCGATCGTCTCCAGCCCCGGCTGGGAGGACGTGCGCCGCAGCTTCTTCGACATCGACATCGCGCTCGCCGCCTTTCCCTCGGTGCTCGCCGGGCTGTGGGTCAACATCCAGGTGCTGCTGGTGGCCGCGCTCGCCGTCGCCGTGATCGGCACGCTGCTCGCGGTGATGCGTTCGCTGCGCGGCCCGGTGTTCTTCCCGCTCCGCGCCCTCGCGACCGTCTACACCGACCTCTTCCGCGGGATGCCGCTGCTGATCGTGCTGTATCTGGTCGGGTTCGGCATCCCCGCGCTCGGCATCTTCGGCCGCGTGCCGGTGGTGCTGTGGGGCACCATCGCGATCGTGCTCACCTACTCGGCGTATGTCGCCGAGGTGCTGCGCGCGGGCATGGAGGCGGTGCACCCCTCGCAGCGGATCGCCGCCCGCTCGCTCGGACTCAGCCACGCGCAGACCCTGCGCATCGTCGTCATCCCGCAGGGCGTGCGCAAGGTCGTGCCCGCCCTCATGAACGATTTCGTGTCGATGCAGAAGGATGTGGGACTCATCTCCGTCCTCGGTGCCGTCGACGCCGTGCGCGCCGCCCAGATCCAGGTCGCCGCCACCTACAACTTCACCCCGTACATCGTCGCGGGGCTCCTCTTCGTCGCCATGAGCCTGCCGATGATCCGGCTCACCGACTGGGTCTCGGCCCGCCTCGCCCGCCGCGAGCAGACCGGGGGTGTCGTGTGAGCGTTCTCGACGTCATCGGCGTGCGCAAGGACTTCGGCGACCACCAGGTGCTGCGCGGCATCGACCTGAGCCTGGCCAAGCACGAGGTCGTGGTGCTCATCGGCGCCTCCGGCTCCGGCAAGTCGACGCTGCTGCGCACGATCAACCTCATCGAGCGGGTCGATGACGGCCGCATCCTGCTCAGCGGCGACGACATCACCGACCCCACGGTCGATCAGGATGCGGTGCGCGCTCGCATCGGCGTCGTGTTCCAGCACTTCAATCTCTTCCCGCATCTGCGCGTGATCGACAACGTCACCCTGGCGGCGCGCCGCGTGCACGGGGTGCCGCGTGAGCAGGCGCGTGCGCGCGGCATGGAGCTGCTCGAGACGCTGGGCCTCGGTGCGAAGGCGCGTGAGTTCCCCGACCGCCTCTCGGGCGGGCAGCAGCAGCGCGTCGCGATCGTGCGCGCGATCATGACCGATCCCGAGCTGCTGTTGCTCGACGAGATCACGAGCGCGCTCGACCCGCAGCTCGTCGGCGAGGTGCTCGATCTGGTGCGCGAGCTCAAGACCGGCGGCTCCACCATCCTCATGGCGACGCACGAGATGTCGTTCGCGCGGGAGGTGGCCGACCGCATCGTGTTCATGCAGGGCGGCACGATCATCGAGCAGGGAACGCCCGCGCAGGTGTTCGACGCCCCCCAGCATCCGGAGACGATCCGGTTCCTCGAGCGCGAACGCCGCGGCGGCGCCCTCGCCTGACCCGCGCCGGACTCCGCGCGGGACTTGAGTGCGCTGGAGGAGATCGCCTCCGCTCGGGGGACCGACGTGCGTTCGAGGGACCGACTCTTCTGTTCGAGGGACGCGTCTTGCTGTCCCGGGACCGGAAAGCCCGCACTTCGGGTCCCTTGAACAGGGGGTGGGTGTGTTGAAGGGACGCGTCTTGCGGTCCCGAGGCCGGAAAGCCCGCACTTCGGGTCCCTCGAACAGGTAGAGGGCGGGTTCGAGGGGCGCGTGTTGCGGACTCGGGGTCAGCGGGCGAGGGAGAACACGAAGACGAGCTCGAGCACGAAGACGGCCACGAGCGCGAACAGGGCGAGCAGGCCCTTCAGGAGCTTCCGCTTTCGCTGCAAGCGCTGGCCGCCGGCGGCGACTGCGGGCGGCGGGGTGACCAGCGGAGGCAGCGGCTCGGCGGATGCGGTCTCGGGCAGCTTGTCGTCGCGCCACCGCGTCCACTGGTCGAGCTTCTGCGTGAGGGCATCAACGGTGGTCATGAGCCACATCCAGGTCTCCGGGTCTGTCGTGACCAGGGGACGCTTCGCGTACAGGAACAACCAGTCGTCGATGATCTCGACGTCGAGCTGGGCGGCGTTGTCGATGAACCGGGCCATGATGTCGGGCGTGAACAGGTAGAGCGCGTCGCGCTCGTAGCCCGCCGGGCAGTACAGCGCGAAGTACCGGTCGAAGTCACCCTCGAGGCTCAGCCGCTGCGCCCGATCGATGGTCACCGGCAGGTTCGACTGCCCCATCACGCCGTTGTTCTCTCGAGCATCGAGCACGATGTTCGGCAGTTGCGCGTCGAGCTTGATGGCCACGTACCCCCATCGGTACGCGTCGTACGATCTGTCGCCCGTCGTGTAGCGATAGTTCGCGAACTCGACGAATCGCCCACCGGTGCGACGCAGGACGGGAAAGGATGCGCGGAAGCGGCCCAGGTGGAAGATGACACCGGGAAGGTCGCGGTCGAGCTCCTTCCCTTCGTTGACCAACCCGTTCGCGCGAGCGAACATCGCGGTCCGGTAGATGTACTCCTCTTGCGCGCGCAAGGCCCGAGTGGCCGCGGCGTAGCCACCGACTGCCACCAGCGCCAGCGACGCGACGGCCAGCAGGTCCAGCGGAGTCGGGGTCGCCAGCGCGCCGAGGAGGAAGGCGATGGCTGCGACCACGACGCAGAGGACGGAGCAGAACGCGGCCCCCATCGCCACGAGGCTGCCGATGAGTGCGGCGCGGGGCGTGTCCGTCGTGCGGTTCCTCCGGGTGAACGCCTTCAGCTCGGCGGGGTCGATCGGGGCGGTGAGCGGGGTCGTGTCGAGCGTCATCGGTTCACCGCGTCCGCATCCCACTGCAGCGACGATCCCGCGGGCAGCGGGAGGGCCTCGAGCGCGGGGTCCGCGCACAGGGCTTCGATCAGCGCCGTGTCGCCGCCGACGATCGTGGAGTCGAAGTCCACCTCGGTGGCCAGCACCCACGACCGGTCCGACGGCCACATGAGTGACGGGGATGCGGCGAACTGGGCGAATCCGGCACGCTCCATCTCCGCGTCGCGCCAGGGGGCCTCGTGCGGCCACATCGGATCGGCGAAGACGTCGAGCGGTCCCCAGAACAGCACGTAGTCGCGGCCGGGCAGCGACAGCCGCGGTCCGCGCGAGACGGCGTCGTCGAGGATGCCGGGCTGCCAGCTCTCCTTCGCGTACGGGCGGTTGAACGGGTCCTGCATCGCGTGGGCGAGCATCTCCTGGTGACGCTCGAGGTCCGGCTCGTCGGACGCGAAGGAGAGGAACGCCCGCGACGGCGCGATCCCGAGATGGCCGACGAGGCCGCCCCAGCCCTCCCACACGGCCGCGTATCCGACCGCGGTGCCGCGCGCGGCGAGGTGCCGGCCGATCGCAGCGAGGGTCGCCGCATCCAGCTCGCCCTCGCGGGGGGCGTCGTACTCCCACCCGTCGTCGGAGCGCGAGCGTGCGCCGTAGACGGGGCCGTCCACCGGCGCGCGGCCGACCAGCGCGCCCCACTGCGCCGTCGGGTGCAGCTCGGTGCCGAAGGATGCGGCCGCGTCGCGCCACCGCGCGACCTCGGTGTCGATCTCGGGCCGGGCGTCGGCAAAGGCGTCCCACGCGCGGCGGTGCTCGTCCTGCGGGAGAGGCGGCCACGCCATCCCGACCGGACGAGACCGGGTCGTCGGGTGGAACACGCGGGCATAGGCCGGGAAGCCGCGGGGGACGACATCGTGCATCGTGCCCTGCCAGGGATCGTCCGTCCGCTCGCGCAGCCAATCGCCGACAGAGACGTCCGGGGTCCACTCCATGCGGCCACGCTACCGGCCGCGATCGGACCCGGATGCGGCGGCGAGCCGCATCCGCTAGACTTCTGAGGTTGTCTGGATACGTCTGTGTCCCGGCACGTGCATTACACCCTCCTGCTACCGGGAAGTGCCCGGCAGCCGTTCTAGTCCGAAGGAGGTGGGTTAGTGACGCACTCGCACCAGTACGAGCTCATGGTCATCTTCGACCCCGAGATCGACGAGCGTCAGGTTGCCCCCAACCTCGACAAGTTCCTGAAGGTCATCACCAACGATGGCGGTTCGGTGGACAAGGTCGATGTCTGGGGCCGTCGTCGTCTCGCGTACGAGATCCAGAAGAAGTCCGAGGGCATCTACGCCGTCGTCAACTTCGTCGCCACGAGCGAGGCCACCCAGGAGCTCGACCGTCAGCTGAAGCTGAACGAGTCGATCCTGCGTACCAAGGTCCTCCGCGCCGAAGAGGCGATCGCTCAGGTCGCCGCCGAAGCCAAGCGCTCCGAGGAGAAGGCAGCCCGCAAGGCCGCCGCTCCCGCGAAGGCAGCAAAGGCCTAAGGCTCATGGCCGGCGAAACCGTCATCACCGTCGTGGGTAACCTCACGGCCGATCCCGAACTGCGTTACACGCAGAACGGGCTCCCCGTCGCGAACTTCACGATCGCCTCCACGCCGCGCAACTTCGATCGCGCGTCGGGTGAATGGAAGGACGGCGAAGCGCTGTTCCTTCGTGCATCGGTGTGGCGTGAGTTCGCCGAGCACGTTGCGGGTTCGCTGACGAAGGGAAGCCGCGTCATCGCGACCGGCCGCCTGAAGCAGCGCTCCTACCAGGACCGTGAGGGCAACAACCGCACCTCCATCGAGCTCGAGGTCGACGAGATCGGCCCGAGCCTGCGCTACGCCACCGCTCAGGTGACGCGCGCAGCCGGTGGCAACAGCGGTGGTGGCGGCGGACAGTCGCGTGCCCAGGTCGCCGACGAGCCGTGGGCGACCCCCGGCTCGCCCGCAGGCGGCAACAACACGGCGAACGGTGCCGACGCATGGGGTGCCCCCGGCGCCTACGGCGACGACACCCCGTTCTGACAACACACTTCTTTTTAAGGAAACAACATGGCTGGAAAGTCGAGCGGCGACCGCCGCAAGCCGCGGAAGGGCGCGAAGAACGCTGCTCCCGCGAAGGCGATCCGCGTCGGCGTCATTGACTACAAGGACGTCGCCACGCTTCGCAAGTTCATCTCGGAGCGTGGAAAGATCCGCGCCCGTCGTATCACCGGTGTCTCGGTGCAGGAGCAGCGTCTGATCGCCCGTGCGATCAAGAACGCCCGTGAAATGGCGCTCCTGCCCTACGCTGGCGCAGGCCGGTAAGGGGTACCGACATGGCAAAGCTGATTCTCACGAACGAGGTCACCGGGCTCGGTAGCGCCGGTGACGTGGTCGAGGTCAAGAACGGGTACGCCCGCAACTACCTCATCCCCCAGGGCTTCGCTGTCGCGTGGACCCGTGGTGGCGAGAAGCAGGTCGCGTCGATCCGCGCCGCCCGCGAGGCTCGCGCGATCCACGACCACGAGGACGCCGTCGCACTGAAGAACGCTCTCGAGGCCGACAAGGTCAAGCTCACCGTCAAGGCGGGCGCTGAGGGTCGTCTGTTCGGCTCGGTCAAGACCGAAGACGTCGCCAACGCCGTCAAGACCGCCGGCATCGGCGAGATCGACAAGCGCAAGGTGCAGTTCACGTCGCCGATCAAGTCGGTGGGTGTGCACGAGGCCACGGTTCGTCTGCGCGACGACGTGACCGCCGTGATCTCCCTCCAGGTGGTCGCCGCGAAGTAACGCCTTCAGGCATGCCGGATGGCGGGGAGTCGATGAGACTCCCCGCCATCCGCCGTTTCCACCCTCAGATGTGAGCGTGACGGCGGCGGGCGATGAGCGCGATGAGCGCGCCGAGCCCTGCCAGGAGGAAGGCGCCGAGCGCGAGGCCCGCCACATCCGCTCCGCCGGTCATCGCGAGCGAGCCGTCGGCCGCACGTGCATCGGCGCTCACGACGCCGGTCACGACGGCAGGGCTTCCGTTGGCACCGGGCGTCCCCGGGGTGCCGGGAGTCCCAGGCGTTCCGGGAGTACCGGGGGTACCGGGCTCACCGGGCTCACCGGGCGTTCCGGGCTCACCGGGCGTTCCGGGCTCACCGGGCGTGCCCGGCTCACCAGGCGTACCGGGCTCACCGGGGGTTCCCGGCGTGGTTCCCGGGTTCTCGGTGGTCGAGTCGCCGGTCACCGAGATGGCGTTGCCGCCGAGGGTGATCGGCGGGGTGAGGGGAAGACCCAGCTGCGTGCCGCCGAGGATGCCGTCCTCACCCGAGGTCAGCACCGGGACCGTTCCGCTGTCGGCCGGAGCGACCGTCGCGGCGTCGGTGGACGTGCTGTCGCCGGTCACCGAGATCGCGTTGCCGCCCGCGGTGATCGGCGCGGTGATCGGTGCGAGCACCTGCGTGCCGCCGAGGACGCCGTCGGTGCCGTTCGTCATCGCGCCGTCGGTGCCGCCGGAGCCGGAGGTGCCGGCCGCGGTGGTGGCGTCGGTGGTGGTGCTGTCTCCGGTGAGGGAGATGGCGTTGCCGCCGACGGTCACGGGAGCGGCGATCGGGGCGATCGCCTGCGTGCCGCCGAGGATGCCGTCGGTGCCGTCCGTCATGGCGCCGTCGGTGCTACCCGAACCGGTGGATGCGGGCGCGGTGGCGGCGTCGCTGGTCGTGCTGTCGCCGAGCAGCGAGATGGCGTTGCCGCCGACCGTCACCGGGGCGGTGACGGGTGCGACGACCTGGGTGCCGCTGGCGGTGCCGTCGGACCCTCCCGTCATCGCGCCGTCCGTGCTGCCGGATCCGGTGGTTCCCGCGGCGGTGGCGGCGTCCGTGGTCTCGCTGTCGCCGAGCAGCGAGATGGCGTTCCCGCTGACGGTGACCGGGGCGGTGACGGGGGCGACGACCTGGGTGCCGCCGGCGACGCCGTCGGTGCCGTCCGTGGTCGCCGGCGCACCCGCATCCGGCGTCGGTGCGACGGGAGCGGTCTCGGCGCCGGACGACGTGCTGTCGCCGGTGAGCGAGATGCTCGTGCCGCTGACGGTGACGGGGATCGTCACGTCGACCAGCGCCTGGGTGCCGCTGGCGATCCCGTCGGCGCCGGATGTCTCGTTCGACCCCGTGCTGGGCGTCGGCGCAGCCACTTCGGTCGCTGCATCCTGCGACGTCGAGTCGCCCAGCAGCGAGATGGCGTTGCCGCTGACCGTGACGGGGACCGCCACGTTGATCAGGCCTTGGGTGCCCGAGAGCAGGCCGTCCTGCCCGTCTGTCTCGGCCGCATTGGCGACCGTTGCTCCGGCGATGGCGATGCCGCCGCCGATGAGCGCTCCGAGGAGCACTCGCTTTGCGAATGTACGCATGATTCTGTCTCCTGATTGATCGATTCGGACCGCGCGGAAGCGCGGATGCACGCGAGCGTGCCGGGGATGTGTCCCGTGCGAGACGCGACCCGAATCGGTCAGTCGGGGGCGACGTCGGTGTCGAAGACCGGAGAGGAGGGAAGATCATCGTCGCCGTCGCGGGGAGCGACGGCCGAGCCTGCAGCACCAGGCCACGCGGAGCTGTCCACCCATCCGAGGGCGAAGCTCGGCGAGCCGGACGAGGAGCCTGAAGAAGACGAGCCGGAGGGTGCAGAGCTCTCCCACGGAGCCGAATGTCCGGGCAGCGGCGGGGCGCCGAAGAGGTCGATGCTGTTGACGGGTGCGGCCGTGTTCGGCGTAGCGAACGCTGTTCCGCCCGCTCGCGCGAGGGTCGCATGGCGCGCCTCCGCCGTCAGCGTGGCCACGAGGGCTGCGTTCGCCGCATCCTGCGTCGTGAGCGGGTTCGTGCTCGGCGGTGCCACGCTGTCGGTGCCGGGAAGGGGCACGGAGGGGACGACTCCCCCGCTCGTCGGGTGACCGGGCGTGCCGATGACGGAGCCGACGGTGTCGTCTACCGAACCAACCACGCCGGGAACGGCTCCGACGGCGGTCGGAAGGTCGATGGCGCCGACGACGTCGGAGACGATGGGTACGGGCTCCACGAGTGCGCCCACCCCGTTGACGATCGGCTGCACGACGTCGGTGACGACGGGCTGCACGATCTCCGTGACGACGGGCTCGACGACGGGGTGAAGCTCCGGGACGACCTCGGGCACGTAGGCGACGGTGTCCGACACGGTGGTCGTCACGGTCGAGACCGTCTGCGAGGCCGCATCCGTCACGGGGGCGACGGGCGGAAGGATGTCGCCGACGGCGCCCGTGGTCGCGCCGACGAGGTCTGACGCTGCGCCTGTGACGCCGCCGACCAGTCCGATGAGCCCACCGCGGTCGTCGTCGTCAGCGTGCGCGGGGGTGGTGGAGGTCAGCACGGAAATGCCCGCCCAGAGCAGGCCGACGCCGGCGGCGAGCAGGAGGATCCGGCCCGCGCGTCGCGATGATCCGTTCACTGACTCGTCCACGTCACCCCCTGTGCGTCACTGGCAGGTCAGTTGTGCCCGGCAACTTACTGCTCTCCTGGGCGTGTCGCAGGGGGGCTTGCGCAATGGCGGGAAACGTGGCACGAGCCCTCATACTGAACCGGCCGGCCGGAGTGTCTACCTGTGCACAACTCGGGTCGATTCGCAACCTTAAAGCAGCACTTCAACCACATGACATTCCGCAGGTGTGGGTAACGGAAAAGACCCGTTCAGAGGCAAGAAAACTCCGGTCACAACACAAGGGTTATCCACTTATCCACAGTGTTCGTCCACAGGGTGCGCGGCGTTTCGCGCAATTTACCCACAGGGTTATCCACAGGCCTGTTTGCGTGTCGAATGAGCCGACTTTAGCGTGGGGGAGGCTTCAGAGCCGGCCCGAGAAAAGGGCCCGCGTGCGTCAGGGGAGACGCGATGTCGGAGGCGGGTGATGTGCTTACGCATCGTCCGTTTTCGCGTGCGCGGGCGCGCGGAACGCGGGTCGATCACGTTCGAACAGCGACGCCTTCCGGCGCCAGAGGGGAGTGTGGACACTCGTGTCCATCGCCGATATCCCAGCGGACCGCCTCGAGCCCCGACGCGAGTACGAACGAACGCCCCCGCACGACGTGCTCGCCGAGCAGAGCACCCTGGGCGGCATGCTTCTGTCGAAGGATGCGGTGGCCGATGTCATCGAGAGCCTGCGCGGTGCGGACTTCTACGTACCGAAGCATGAGCTGATCTTCGAGGCCATCCTCACGCTCTACTCGCACGGCGAGCCGACCGACGTCATCGCCGTCACCGATGAGCTCATCAAGACCGGTGACCTGCAGCGCGCGGGTGGTGCCGACTACCTGCACACGCTCACCTCGATCGTTCCGACGGCGGCGAACGCCGGCTACTACGCCTCGATCGTCTCCGAGCGTGCGCTGCTGCGCCGCCTCGTCGAGGCCGGGACGCGCATCGTGCAGATGGGCTACGCCGGTCAGGGTGAGGCGACCGAGATCGTGAACTCGGCCCAGGCCGAGATCTACTCGGTGACGGGAGCAGAGACCACCGAGGATTACGTGCCGCTCACGACGGCGGTGGATGCGGCCGTCGAGGAGATCGAGGCCGCTCGCGGTCGTGACGGTTCGATGACGGGCGTGCCCACCGGCTTCGCTCAGCTCGACGAGCTGACCAACGGCCTGCATGGCGGGCAGATGATCGTCGTCGCCGCCCGTCCCGCCATGGGTAAGTCGACCCTCGCGCTCGACTTCGCCCGCGCCGCCGCGATCAAGCACAACATGCCCGCGATCTTCTTCTCGCTCGAAATGGGCCGCAGCGAGATCGCCATGCGTCTCATGAGCGCCGAGGGCGCCATCCCGCTGCAGAACATGCGCAAGGGGACCCTCGACCAGCGCGACTGGACCACCGTCGCCGCCACCCGCGGCCGCATCAACGACGCCCCGCTGTACATCGACGACAGCCCCAACATGACGCTCGTCGAGATTCGAGCCAAGTGCCGTCGGCTCAAGCAGCGCGTCGGGCTCAAGATGGTGATCATCGACTACCTGCAGCTGATGACCAGCGGCAAGAAGGTCGAGTCGCGCCAGCAGGAGGTCAGCGAGTTTTCGCGTGCGCTCAAGCTGCTCGCGAAGGAGCTTCAGGTTCCCGTCATCGCGCTGTCGCAGCTGAACCGTGGATCCGAGCAGCGCCAAGACAAGCGCCCCCAGGTGAGCGACCTGCGTGAGTCCGGCTCGATCGAGCAGGACGCCGACATGGTCATGCTGCTGCACCGCGACTCGGTGTATGACAAAGACGTGCGCCCCGGCGAGGCCGACCTCATCATCGCGAAGCACCGTAACGGCCCGACCGCGACGATCGAGATCGCCTTCCAGGGTCACTTCTCCCGCTTCACCGACATGGCCGCGGGGATGTAGCGGGTTCGCTGTCACTCGGGACCCATCAACGGCCCAGAAGGCCCTTAACGCCGCGGGGCATGGGCGAGGATGGGAGTGTTGGTGGCGTCACTGCCACCTGTTCGCTCGCTCTACAGCAGGAGTGCCCACCTGTGGTGAATCACGTCGCCTTCATCTGGAACATCGCGGAGTCTCTTCGCGGCCCGTTCAAGCCCTCCGAGTACGGGTCGGTCGTCCTGCCTTTCACCGTGCTCCGCCGCCTCGATGCCGTCCTCGCAGACACGAAGCCAGCCGTACTCGAGGCCGCGAAGGGCATCGAATCGCTCCCCGAGATGCTGCAGGCGATCAAGCTCCAGGAGGCCTCGGGGCACCAGTTCTACAACACGTCCCCATTCGACTTCGCCAAGCTCGTCGCCGACCCGCAGGATCTTCGCGCGAACCTCGGCGCGTACCTCGCGGGGTTCTCCCCGAGTGTTCGGGACATCTTCGAGCGTTTCGAGTTCGACAAGACGCTCAACAAACTGGCCGAGAAGAACAAGCTGTTCGCCGTCACCGAGAAGTTCGCGCAGGCAGACTTCCACCCGCGTACGGTCAGCAACATTCAGATGGGTCTGGTGTTCGAAGAGCTGATTCGGTTCGCGAACGAGAAGTCGAACGAGACAGCCGGTGACCACTACACCCCGCGCGAGGTGATCAAGCTCATGGTCGAGCTGTTGTTCGCGCTCGACGACGACGCCCTCTCCAAGTCGGGAGTGGTCCGCTCCATCTACGACCCCACTGCCGGCACCGGCGGCATGCTCTCCGTCGCCGACGAGTATCTCCGTACGCTGAACCCGGGCATCCAATTGAGCCTGTACGGGCAGGACTACAACGACGCCTCGTACGCGATCTGCAAGGCCGACATGGTCATCAAGGGCCAGGATGTCGACAACATCGCCCTGGGCGACACCCTCACTGAAGACGCCTTCGACGACAAGAAGTTCGACTACGGTCTCTCGAACCCGCCCTTCGGAGTCGACTGGAAGGACCAGCGCAGCTATGTCGACGACGAACACGCCAAGCTCGGCTTCAACGGACGCTTCGGGCCTGGAACTCCCGCCGTCAGCGATGGGGCGATGCTGTTCTTGCTGCACCTGGTGTCGAAGATGCGCAAGCGCGAAGATGGCGGCTCCCGCATGGCGATCGTCCTCAACGGGTCACCCTTGTTCTCGGGCGGCGCTGGCGGCGGCGAGTCGAACATCCGTAAATGGTTGCTCGACAACGACCTAGTCGAGGCCATCATCGCGCTACCGAAGGACATGTTCTACAACACTGGCATCTCTACCTACATCTGGGTGCTCACCAACCGCAAAGACGAGATCCGCAAGGGCCGCGTTCAGCTCATCGACGGTCGTGAGATGTTCACCAAGCTTCGCAAGGGTCTCGGCTCCAAGCGCAACGAACTTTCCGCAAAGGACATCGAGACCATCGTCGGGCTGTACGCCGGATTCAAGGGCGGCGAGCACTCGAAGATCTACCGCAATGAGGACTTCCTGTACCGCACCATCACGGTCGAACGCCCCCTCAAGCTGAACTGGCACGTCAGCCCCGAACGCATCGACGCCGTGCTCGAAGCCAAGGCCATCCAGAAGCTGAACGCGACGGATGCTGCAGCTCTCCGCTCCGCCCTCGAAAGGCTCGGCGCCGGCACCGTCTGGAAGAACCGCGCTGAGTTCCAGGAGGCGCTGAAGAATGCCGCCAGAGCCGAAGGCCTCAACCTCGCGGCGCCGTTGCTGAAGACGGTAACGATCGAGCTCGGCGAGCAAGACGACACCGCGGACACCTGCACGGATGCGAAGGGCAACCCGGAGCCGGATGCATCGCTCCGCGATACCGAGAACGTGCCGTGGGACGAGGACGTCGACGCCTACGTCGCCCGCGAAGTCCTCCCGTACGTGCCAGACGCGTGGGTCGACCACACCAAGACCAAGGAAGGCGCGGAGTTCCCCTTCACCCGCCACTTCTACAAGTACATCCCACCCCGCCCGCTCGAAGAGATCGACCGCGACCTCGACGCGGTGATGGGCCAGCTCCGCGCAATGCTCGTCGAGGTGGAGAAGTGAGTTCACCGTGGTTTGGTGAGGCGCCGCCGCATTGGCAAGCCTCTCGACTCTCGCGGTGGTACTCGGTCTCGCTCGGCAAGATGCTAGATGAGTCGAAGTTCGCTACGGCCGAAGGGGAGATGCTGCCGTACATTCGCGCTGGCAACGTTCGAATGGGATCGCTCGATCTCGCGAATGTCAAGTCGATGCCATTCAGCGCGCGGGACCGAGCCCGCTTCTCTCTGCGAGCCGGTGACCTCGTGGTGGTAGAAGGCGGCTCGATCGGCGTCAACGCTCGTATAACCCAGGACATGCCTGGCTGGGGGTACCAGAAGACGGTGAATCGAGTGCGAGCGAAGTCCGATGCTTCGACGGCGTTCCTCGGCTATCAAATAGACGCGCTCCGTGCGGGGGGTGCCTTCGACATGATTGCCAACGTCTCGACGATTCAGCATCTCACCGCGGAGAAGTTGGAACGCTTGGTGGTACACATGCCGCCTCCAAGTGAGCAGCGGGCGATTGCGGACTATCTGGATCGGGAGACAGCGCAGATCGACGCGTTCATCGCGAAGAACGAGGAACTCATCACCCTCCTCACCGAACGCCGCACTTCGGTCATCCGTGAGGCCACCACGGTTGGGTTGGAGACGAAGACCGAGCTTGTCGAGAGCGGATTGGACGGCGTCGGACCAATCCCGAGCGATTGGCGCGTCATGCGCCTCTCGTGGCTGTTCCGCGGAACCGGGAGTGGGACCACACCGTCCTCAGAATTCATGCTCGATGGCGATGAGGCCGATGTCTGGTGGGTCACGACCGGGGAACTCCGGGAACGGACGATCATGTCGACAAGCAAAGGGGTCAGCTTCGACACGCTGGCGACGACATCCGCGCTTAAGATCCATCCTTCCGGGTCGCTCCTGATTGCGATGTACGGCGCAACGATCGGGCGCACGGGCATTCTCGGGGTCCCTGCGGCGAGCAACCAAGCAGTATGCGCGCTCTCCAACCCGGTGGGCTGCTTGGTTGAGTTCGTTGAGTACGCCATGCTCGCGGCTCGCGAGCGACTGCTTCTCGCTGCTGTCGGTGGAGGTCAGCCCAACATCAACCAGGAAACGGTGCGCGCGTTCAGGATTCCGGTGCCCGACTTCAAGGAGCAACGAACCATCGTGCAGTACCTACGCGCGCGAGTCGCGGGCATCGACCGCGCGATCGCAGCCGCCGGGAGAGGTATCGAACTCGCGCGCGAGCGTCGTGCCGCGCTGATTTCGGCGGCGGTGACGGGCAAGATCGATGTGGGGGTGGGTGCATGAGTGGTGTTGCGGGGGCGCATCTGGAGTCGGTGCTGGAGAACGAGATCGCCGAGCACCTTGCCGCGAACGGCTGGCTGTACTCGCCGACGGACGCCGGCTACGACCGTGAGCTCGCGCTGTTCCGAGAAGACGTGCTCGGCTGGCTTGAGGATTCGCAGCCGACCGAGTTCGCGAAGGTCGTCCGCCCCGAAGACACCGAGGCACAGCGGAAGGCCGCGGGCGACAGCATCCTGAATCGCCTCGCGAAGTCGCTGGATCTGGATCCGTTGAAGAACGGGGGGACGATCCGGATTCTGCACGAGGGCTTCTCGATGGTGCCGCTGCATGGTGGTGCAGTGAAGTTCCGTCTGGCGCAATTCCGGCCGGCGACGACCAACAACCCTGAAACGCTCGAGACCTACGCGAAGATGCGGATGCGGGTGATGCGTCAGGTGCATTACTCGGCGAAGTATCCGAACAAAGCGTTGGATTTAGTGCTGTTCGTGAACGGGATCCCGGTCGCAACCGTCGAGTTGAAGACAGACTTCACTCAGGCGATCGGCAACGCGGTGGATCAGTACCGTTTCGACCGATCCCCGGCGGGTGAGCCGTTGTTCGGCTTCGCAAAGCGGTCTCTGGTGCATTTCGTGGTGTCGAACTCCGAGGTGCGGATGACGACGCGCCTCGCGGGTTCTGCCACTCGGTTCCTGCCCTTCAACAAGGGCGCTGACGAGGGAGCAGGGAACCCGGCAAACCCGAACGGGTCGGCATCTTCGTACTTCTGGGAGGAGATCCTGCAGCGCGACACGTGGTTGCAGCTGCTGGGTTCTTTCGTTCACCTGCAGGTCGAGGTCGATGTCGACCCCGACACGGGCAAGAAGTCGAAGTCGGAGAAGGTGCTGTTCCCCCGGTACCACCAGTGGCGCGCCGTGACGCGGCTTGTCGCGGCGGCGCGGACGGAGGGCGCGGGGAGTCGGTACCTCGTGCAACATTCGGCGGGATCGGGAAAGACGAACTCGATCTCGTGGCTCGCGCATCGTCTCTCCCAGCTCCACGACGGCCACAATGCGCGGGTGTTCGACACGGTCGTGGTGGTCACTGACCGGACGGTGCTGGACAAGCAACTGCAGGACGCGATCGGCCAGTTCGAGAAGCAGGCCGGGGTGGTGCAGTCGATCACGAAGGATGCGGGCGAGTCGAAGTCGAAGCAGCTCGCCGCAGCGTTGACCGGTGGCAAGAACATCGTGATCGTGACGATTCAGTCGTTCGAGGCACTCATCACCGCGATCCAGACCCTGCCGGAGTTGCAGGGGCGTCGATTCGCGGTGATCGCGGACGAGGCCCACTCGTCTCAGACCGGGTCGACCGCCGGCGCACTGACCAAGGTGCTCTCACCGGACGAGCAGGCCGCCGTCGCGGAAGGCGCCCCGATCAACTCGGAGGCGTACCTGCAGTGGGCGATGGAGGTCACCGCAGCTGCTCCCAACATCTCCTACTTCGCGTTCACCGCGACCCCGAAGGCAAAGACTCTCGAACTGTTCGGGCGGGTCCCGGAGGGTGCGGGGCCGGATGCGACTCCGGAGCCGTTCGATCTGTACTCGATGCAGCAGGCGATCGAAGAGGGCTTCATCCTCGACGTGTTGCAGAACTACACGCCGTACAAGGTGGCGTGGAAGCTGCAGCATCCTGATGCCGACTACGACGATGGCGGTGATGTCGACGAGTCGACGGCGGTGAAGGCGCTCGTGCAGTACGTGCGGCTGCATCCGACAAACATCAGCCAGAAGGCGAAGATCGTCGTCGACCATTTCCGCACCTTCGTGCAGCCACTGTTGGACGGCAAGGCGAAGGCGATGGTGGTCACAGGGTCGCGGGTGGAGGCCGTGCGATGGAAGAAGTACCTCGACAACTACATCGCCGATGCCGGAGTGCAGGGTGTGCGATCCCTGGTCGCGTTCTCGGGCACGGTCGAGGATCCGGAGGGTGTCGGTGAGGGACTGACGGAGCGCACCCAGAATCCGGGGGTGCCATCGGATCTCGCGGAGGCGTTCAAGCCGGCGACGTTCAACGTGATGATCGTGGCGGAAAAGTTCCAGACCGGGTTCGACCAGCCCCGGCTGGTCGCTATGTACGTCGACAAGAAGCTCGGCGGCGTCCAGGCCGTGCAGACCCTGTCCCGGCTGAACCGGACGTATCCGGGCAAAGACAAGACGTTCGTCCTCGACTTCGTCAACGACCCGCAGGAGGTGCTGGATGCGTTCCTGCCGTACTACCGGAAGGCGACGCTCACCGCGACGACCGACCCGAATCTGATCTACGACCTCGTGGTCAAGCTCGACTCGGCGGGGATCTACGACATGTCGGAGGTCGAGAAGGCGTTCGACGCCGCCCTCTTTGGTGGGGTGAATGCGAACTCGAAGGTGTCGGCGGCCACGAAGCCGGCGGTGGACCGGTTCCAGAAGCGCTGGATCGCCGCCGTGCTGGACGACGACAAGGCCGAGCAGGACGGGTTGCGGCTGTTCAAGGCCGATGTGGGCAACTTCGTAAAGTTCTACGACTTCATTTCCCAAGCCCGCAACCTCGAAGACACCGACCTGCCGCGCCGGCACTACTTCTTCCGCCGCATCCTCCCGCAACTGTCGACCGCGACGATCCTCGAACCCGTCGACATCTCGGACGTGACCCTTGTCGGCTACAAGATCAGCGCGGGCGAGTCCGTGAAGCTGAACCTCGCGCAGGGTCCGGGGCTGGATCCGATCACCGCGATCGGATCGGGCGCGATCCACGAGAAGCACCGCAGCGCGCTCGAGGAGATCATCCAGAAGCTCAACGCACGCCTTGGCGACAAGTACGGTCTCGGCGTCATCGACCTGCAAATGAATCACATCGTCGGAAAGTTGGCGTTGGATGTCGATCTCGCCAACCAGGCTGCCGTGAACTCGCCGCAGCAGTTCGCCGAATCCCCGGCTCTGCCGAAGGCGTTCCAGAAGGCTCTCCTCGGGGTGCGCGACGAAACCCCTGCGTTCATCGACGACCTGTTCAACGACAGCGGGCTGTTCGCTGAACTGGGGAAGGCGCTGCCGGCGATGCTGTACGAGTATCTAAGGGGATAAGGCGCGGTATCCGGGGAGTGACTGGAATGTCTGACAGCTACATGGCGACGCTTGAGCGGTTGGCCGACGGGTGTGATTCGGGTGGGCACGAACTCTGTGCGCAGACCCTTGAATGTCGAATACCCCTTGACGGGATGATCGCGGCGAAGAGGTCGAGCGAGATGGCTGCAAAGTTTGATGCCGGTCGCGAGCGGCTCAACTTGCAGTTTGAACAGCCGAGTGAGAACTGGACAACGAGTGCGCTTCTTCGTACCGCGCGGGACTTGTTGCTCACGCCACCTACGTCTAACCCATGGTGGAGGTCGATCGCGATCACAACCGCGCTGGCCCGACTCGGCGAGCGTGGCCTCAGTGCAGATGTCATCGTTCGGACCGGATTCGCCCGCGACATGATCAGTTTGATCGTGCGCGACGCTGCCATGTTCTGGTGCGCATCTGGACTTGATGGCGTTGAGGGAGTTGATATCCCAAATGTGCTCATGCCTTGGGTCGGCTTGTTGCAGTCTGATCCATCGCTTGTTCGTCACAAGAACGAACTTCCGCCACACATCGCCTCGGTTGCGCTGGCAGGAGAGGTAGGGGCCGTTGCCGAGCAGTGGATTCGAAGCGCGGCCATTGGTCACATCGTTGGATGGCGAGTCGAAGACTATTTGCGAGTGGAACGCGAACCGAGAGACTTCGTGTTGACGGGAGGCAAAGATGCCACCCTGTGGGTCATCGAGAGGTTTACTCTCACTTATCTGCCAGAATGGCGCGCCTCATCGCTGCAATGGGAGCAGATGTTCAACACCGATCCGGTCGACACGGCACAAGCGGCAGGTGTGCCACTTCCGCTGCTACACGAGCGCACGGTCACCACGGAGATGATCAACAAATCGCTACGCGCCAAGCTCATCGACCGGGTTGATGAGGAGTTCGAGCAGCGCGAACTGGGAGACTCCTCAATCGCTGCCCTTGCCAGGCTGTTGGAGGCGCGGCAGTACGAGACCGCTTTGCGAATGGCGCAGAAGTTTCACGAGGCGCAACCGCAGGCTACACACTTCGCAATGGCTTATGCCTTCTGTCTAATCGTGGTGGACCCTGGCCGTGCCCGTTCGAATCTCGAGAACTTCCGGACTCCGGAGTTCAGCGTTGGTGTGGCCGTACGCGAGATCAACTTGGCGGCCTGTGCCTTGATTGAGCAAGACCTCGACAAAGCGAAGGCGCATGTCGCTAGTGTTGCACGAGGGGTAGAGCATTCCGCTTGGCTTTGGGAGCCGGTCAGTCTGATCTCGGGTGTCCCCGAGGTTCGCTACTGGTCCATCGAAGAGTGGGTTGCACAGTTCGCCGATGCGGTGGCGATGCTCACTCAGCGAACTGGCGGAGCGACTTCATCGGAAGCATGAGGTGCAGGTCCTCGACTGGTGACTGAAGAAAGTCACCATGGTGGAGGTAGAAGCTCTTCGCGTTCTCGTCGCGACAGTGGATGAGGACGGCCGCCGCCCCAATGCTCCCACTTATGTGAAATGACCTAATGAGCGCATCGCGCAGCAACCCGCACCCGAGGCCTTCTCCCTTATAGTCCTCGTCGACCGCGAGTCGGGCGAGAAGTATGCATGGGATCTGGGATGGTCGATGCTGCGCGACTCGTGTGGGCGCCTCCTCGCGAGCGACAGCCGCCATGGTGATCGAATAGAACCCGGCCACTCGATCTCCATGGTGCGTGACGTAAGTCGTTGCGTTGTTCGCAGCTTGATTCTCCCAAGCGAACCGCGTGAACCAATCGTCAAGCTCGATTGCACCGCTGTGGAACGAGTCGCGTGCGTCGCTCTTCTCGAGTTTCCTCGGGGCGGTGAAGCTCGTCACGCCTCATCCGAGAACAAGGATGGGCGAGCGAACAACTTCTCAAACTTCGTCGTCGAGGGCAAGGGAGCATCGAGGAGTCGATTGAACTCCGCAAACTGATCCTCGGTCGCAATGAACCAACGACGATCAGCCATAACTCGCTCCGCACGCTCCACGGCGCTCCCAAGAATGAACTCTGTGAGCGTGTGATCGGTAGCCTCAGCGGCGCGACGCAACAGTGATTCTTGACGACCCGTTGCGCGTAGGTTGATTCTTTGATTTTTGGCGAGTCGAGTGTCGACTGCAGACTCAGACATCGGAATCTCCTTCTCGTACACACATCGTACGTACGATACAGCGGGTCTGTCAAACCTTCGGCTCACATTGAGGTGGCTGGATCTGGTCGGACGCATTGGCTTCAAGCGCCTCTTCATCAGGACCCCTGACGCCTTTGGAGGGCTGCCGTGCAGAGGCCCAGAGTGTCGCACTGGATACTGGGTGCGCCCTTGCCGCCGCCACCTTCTCCGCCTCCGGGTGCCGCGTCGCCCCGCTCGTTCGCAGCTGCCTTCGTCGTGGGAGCACTGTGCGCGCTCCCCTGGCTATGCGGACCGCGCATCGCGCGACGCTGACGCTGCGTGTCCGCATCCCGGCGCGGAGGGCGGCGTCAGCCCACCCAGAAGCCCAACGTGCACAGCAGCCGCGTCTCCTCGTCGGCGTCCGCCGGCGGCTCGATGGCGGGCGGGAAGACGCCCCACTGCCGCCACTCGTCGGCGTGCGGGGTGACGTGCTCGTTCAACCCGGCGATCAGCTCGGCGGAGAGGTGGAACGGGATGCCGAAGTGCTTCGCGATCGAGTACGCCTGGAAGGCCCGGTAGGTCGCGAGGTGCGCGAAGCCCTCGTCGGCCGGGTAGTCGCCGTAGGTGAAGCGGAAGGTCTCAGCGATGTCGCCGGATCGCACCGCAGTCGTCGCCGCGTCGTTGAGGGCGTCATAGGAGGCGACGGGGGAGTCGCCGAGCAGGTCGACATCGGCGTACGGGTCGCCGTCCGCGGCTGCGCGGCCGGCGAGGACATCGGGAATCCAGGCTTCGTCATATGCGTGACGTCCGAGGATGCCGAGCAGCGTGGGCGACTCGAGCTGACTCCACTCCTTCGGTACCGGCGCGGAGAAGTCGGCGGGATCGAGCTGATCGACGACCTCGCGCAGCGCGGCATCGGCGTGCAGGAACAGTTCGGCTGGAGTCATGGCGATGACGGTACTCCGGGGGTCCCGCATCGACCAGACCGGGATCATCGTTTAGTAGGCGCTGCCCGCCTCACGCCGGGCGAGGTGTTCGGAACGCAGGATCGCCCAGACCTGCTTGTCGTGGAAGACACCACCGTTCAGCCAGGCGGCGCGGAGGGTGGCTTCGTGCCGCATCCCCACCCGTTCTGCGACCGCCGCGCTCCGGACGTTGTCGGCGCGGCACCGCCACTCGGCGCGGTTGAGCCCGCGATCGAGCAGCGCCCAGTCGAGAAGCGCGGTCACCGCGCGCGTGACGAGTCCTCGTCCCTCGGCGGCCGGCTCGAGCCAGCATCCGATCTCGCAGACTCCCGCTGCGGCACTGAAACTCACGAACATGACGCCGCCGCGCAGCACGCCGTCGGCCCAGATGCCATACAGACGCCCGCCGTCGGCCGCGGCCGAGTTCGCGTAGCGGGTAAGGGTCGCCGCGGCGCCGTCGACGGAATCCGTGACGAACGACGGTCCGACCCAGGGGCGGATGAACTCTCGCGCCCGGTCGAGATGCGCGGCGAACTCGTCGGCCTGCCAGATCTCGAGGGGGCTCAGGTAGGCGGTCGCATCGAGCTCGTGTCGGAACATGAGACCAGCGTTGCATAACGACTGTTATGTCGTCCAGACTGAGCGAGTGACGGGATCGGATGCGTACCGCCAGCGGCGCGAGGACGTGGCGGCAGCGGTGTGGCGAGTCCTGGACCACGCGGGGTTCGCTGGCCTGTCGATGCGCGCGGTCGCCCGCGAACTCGACGCGACGACCGGCATCGTCACGCACTACTTCCCGTCGAAGCGGGAGCTCACGAGCTTCGCGCTCGAACTCCTCGCCCAGAGATCGGCAACACGAGCACGCCCCGCCACCGCCAAGGGGACCGCCGACCTGCGCTCCGCGCTCCTCGACACGCTCCCGCTCGACGCTGCTTCGCAGACCTCGAATCGCATCTGGATCTCCTCCTGGGATGCCGCTCTCGCCGACGTGCATCACGCCGCGGAGCATGCGGATCGCTATCGGGGCAGTCGGGCGAAGGTTGCCGGCCTCGTCGTCGAGTTCCTTCCCGAAGGTGAACGCGACGACGAGCGGGTCGACCGCGTCACCGAGACACTGCACTCGTTCGTCCTCGGCCTGACGGTTCAGGCGGTGCTCGACCCCGCCGCCTATCCGCCGGAGCGTCAGATCGCGCTGCTCGACGGCCTCCTCAGCGACCTCGTCTAGGAGTGCCTGCGGAGACGCGGGCAGGCGTCGCTCAGCGGGAGCGACCGAGCGCCCGCTGGATCAACGTGACCTGGAGCGGTAGCCGCACGAGCGAGACCGCGAACGCGGTCCACGCCTTGAGGGTGCGCCGACGAGCGGCGCGACGCCCGAGATCGATGCTCATCTGCGCGTTGGCGGGCCAGACGGCGGCGAGCACCACCGCGCTCGCGCGACCCGCGGCCACGCGCGTTCCCGGCACGGCGAGACCGACGGCGCACGCCAGCTCGGCGACGCCCGAGACGAGCACCAGGGCCTTGTCCCACCGCCGAAGCGCACGGGGGATGATGGGCGTGAAGACGCCGGGCCGGACGAGATGGACGACTCCCGACACCGCGAACGGAACCATCACGATCCACGGGATGGTGGCGGTGGGCTTCTTCGCGCGACGGGTCATCAGGCCATTGTGCGGCCGCTCGCTCGGGATCGGAACTCGTAGGACATCGACGCGTCGTCATCCCGGACTGCAGGGACAATGGACGGATGCCCCGCATCCAGCTGACCGGAATCCTGATCTGCGCGAATGATGAGCAGGCGGCGATCGTCGCGACGCAGCTCCGGCGACACATCGAGCTCACGCGAGCGGAAGCGGGCTGCATCCGGTTCGACGTGACGCCGACGAACGACCCGCTGGTGTGGGATGTGGCGGAGCTGTTCGCCACGGCGGAGGCGTTTCGCGTGCACCAGGAGCGCGTCGCGGCAAGCGAGTGGGGCGCCGCCACCGCGGGGATCGAGCGGAAGTACACGATCGTGGAGCTCGCCGACTGAGGCGCGGAACCGCGGCGTTTCGTCTCGCTGCGCTCGCTCAACGACCCGGTGGTCCTGCGGGGCGGGGTGGCGTTTCGTCTCGCTGCCCTCAGTCAATGACCGGGGTTCTGTAAGACCACACGCGGGTGGGGCCGCGCCGCCGGATCGATACGGTCGACGTGACCCCACCCGCGGGTCCGAGACAGATCAGGCGCGCCGCATCCGGCGCCGCACGATGAGCGCGACCGCGCCGATCGCCAGGAGCCCGGCCGCGAGCAGCGGCACGACCAGGGGTAGTGGCGTGCCGCCGGTCGTGGCCAGCGTGGCAGCACCGGATGCCGCGGCGACGGTGATCGGCGTCGACGCGGTCACCCCGCTCGCCGCACCCGTGACGACGATCGTGTGCGCCCCGGCAGGGGTGCCTGTCGGCACGGTGACGGTGGCCCCGATCGCGCCGTTGGCCGAGGCGACCGCGGTGCCGAGCTGCACCGGCGTCGAGTGCAGCTCGATCGTGACCGTCTCTCCGGGCCGGAAGCCCGCGCCCGTGATCGTGACGCTGCCGCCGGCGGTGACGGTCGAGTCGCCGAGAGAGACGACAGCGGTCGTCACGCCGGATGCCGTCGCCGTCCGCGTCTGCGGCGCGTAGCCGTCCTTCGTGCCGGTGACCTGGACGCTGAGCGTCTGTCCGACATCCGCGAAGCCCGCGGTATAGGCGGCGGCCGTCGCATCCGGGATCGGCGTGTTCCCGCGGAACCACTGGTAGGAGAGCGCGACCGGAGCCGGTGTCCAGTCGCCGGGCGTCACGGTCAGCGTCTGTCCGGCGGCCGGCGTTCCGCTGATCGCCGGTGTGCCGGCCGTCAGCGTGACGCCCGCCGGTGTCGTGTTCACGAGGTGCAGCGCGCCGTTCTCGACCCGCAGCGCCGGGGTGTAGCCGGCGGGCAGCCCGTCGACCTGCACGCTGCTGAACGTCGTACCCGCACCGACTCCGTGGAAGGTGGTGACGACGGTGTCATCGGTGGGAACGACGCCGTTCGCGAACGAGATCTTCACCGCACCGGCGACCGACGCGGTGCCGTTCACGACGAGCGCCGGGGCCGGGCTGTCGACCGACAGCTCGAGCGTGCTCGCCGACGAGAGGGTCAGGTCGCCGCCGATCTGCACCGGGGCGGACGACGTGTCGGCCAGGGTGCCGCCCGCGACCGAGACCGAGCCCGTGCCGAGAGCGTCGGCGGACGCCGCTGCCAGCGTGCCGCCGTTGATCGTCGTCCCGCCGGTGAACGAGTTGTCGCCGGTGAGCGTGAGCGCACCGGTGCCGGACTTGGTCAGCGAGCCGGCACCGGTGATGTCGTTGCGCCACGAGTCGGCCGCGCTGAATCCGCCCTGCGCGGCATCCATGTCGACGGACACATTCGTGGTGAACGCGCCGTAGCCGTCGGCCGCGGCGAAGAGGTTGAGGCGTCCCCACCCTTCTGCGTCATCGAGGAACGCGTAGCCGGAACCGAGCCCCGTGGTCTGCAGCACCCACCGGCGCTGGTCGGCGCTGAGATACGGCAGACGGGAGGCCAGCAGCACCTCCGCACCCTTCGGCACGGTGACGGGAAGGGTCGTGTCACCCGTGCGGGGCAGCCCGTAGGTCAGCCGCTCGGTGTAGAGCTTCGCGTTCGCGTCGTGGTCCGCGTAGGCATCCACACCCGCGCCCGGTGTGGCGAGCAGGGCCTCGGCGGCGGTGCGCGCCGCCGACAGCTGCTCGGCGTTCTTCGGGTCGTTCAGCGCGGCGGCGGCAACGGCGGTCGACAGGATGCGGCCTCCGATCACGTCTCCTGGCGAGTGCATGCCCGCCACGATGCGGCTGTTGCCGATCTCGGAGGCGCTGGTCAACATGGCCTGGAAGCGCTCGGGCGCGGCATAGGCGAGCGCGAGCGACGCGAGGTAGGCCGCGTTGGTGTGACCGCTGGGGTAGCCGCCGTCGTTGAGTGCATTGGCGTCGGGCTGCTTGGCGGGAACAAGCGTGGGCAGCACCTGTACGTCGGAGCTCCAGCGGAACGGTCGCGCGTAGTTGTAGTAGGCCTTCGACGGGTTCGTCGACGCCGAGGAGCCGCGGAACACCTCGACGAGGGAGACCATCGCTCCGTACGTCGAGTTCTGATCTGCCCACGACCCCGACGCGTTGCCCTTGTCGTCGTACTTCACGCTCCTCGCGTCCGCAGGGATCTGGTCGGGGATGCTGGTGCCGGCGTTCGTGCCGGCGCGGAACGCATCGGCCCACGGGCCGAGGCCCTGCACGGCGGAGTAGTTCTGATTGCGCCGGTCGTAGAGGTAGGCGGCCTGCGCCTGCGCGGCGGTGCGCGTCTGGGTGATCTCGGCGGCCGTGGCGATGTTCGCGTCCAGCACGGTGTGGTTCAGGATCGTTCCGACGCTCTCGGGCAGGAACTTGCCGTTCGCGTCGAACGCGGGCGTCGGCGGGACGGCCGGCGTCCAGTAGGCGAGCATCGGCGACAGCAGCCCGATCGCCGCGTTCGTCTCCGGTGTCTTGTTGTCGCTCGTGTTGGTCGTGTACGCGTCGACGTAGTACCGGCCCCATGCGTCGGGGCGCGGGGCGACCGGGTCGACCGGGTCGGCGTGCGCCGGTGCGGCGATGCCGACGGCGAGCAGAGCGGCGAGTGTGGATGCGGTGAGGGCGGCTGCGCGGCGACGGCGCGAGGGGATGCGGGGCATGTGGGGTCTTCTCCAGGGGGTTCGCGTGCACGACGCACGCCCTGCGATCACACCCCGGCGCAGTGACCGACATGCGGACTCCCGGTGAACGGAAGCGGTCGGATCTCGGCGCGGCTGCCGCGCGTCACACCGGAGAAGGGGAGTGATCCCGTCGACGAGCGCGTCGTACGGCGCAGGAGAAGCTGCGGACGATTCCGCGCCAGTGGGGAAACGTCAGAATTTCGCGCCCGTGGCGACGATGATCACACTGAGCAAGGCAGGGATGGCGGTGAGGCAGAGCGTGACGATCGACAGAAGCATCGCCGCGACTCCGACTCTCGCCCCTCTCAATTCCGGCCGCGAGCGCAACCGAGATCGCGACGATATCGCCAGCGCGATGGCGACTGCCGCAGCAGCTACCGCGAGAAGAGGGAGGGCGATGAGAGCCATCGACGCGACGGCGGCGACGAGCCCCAGAATCGCTCTACCGTCCACGGGGCCCCGCCGATGAAGAGCGGTTTCGCTTGTCTCATTCATATGAAGCCTCCCGTGACAAGCCTATGCATGCCACGGGAGGCGCCCATTCCCAATCAGTAGGTGGTCGTCCAGGCTTGTGTTGCGTTGACCCGCAACGACAGATACAGATCTTCGCTGGAGAGGCCGTTCCAAGACGTGAAGCGGGAGTACATGGTGACAACTGCTTCCTGCTGCGGTGTCGCGTTCGCCCGCACCGTGGTGAGGGTGGGTGCGGTCGCGGTCCCGTAGTGAGCGACGACCTGCGCGTCGCGGGCATTGGAGATGCTCGCCCCGCTTGCCCAACGCGAATAGTCAGCGCGGAACTGAAGGCTCATCGTTCCGTTGCCGTTACTCACGAGGCAATTCGCGTAACTCGCGTACCCGCCGCCGCTGTAACTCGTGCAATCGGAAACCGCCCGTGTTCCCACTCCGCCCTCATTGACCTCTTCGACCGGCTTCTCGAAACCGGTCACGGAGATTGAACCGTCCTCGAACACGCTGACATACTCTGTCTGCTCGGCGGAATCTCTCTCATACGTCGTGACCGGCTCGGCGCCGCTCGTCATCGAGTCGAGGATCTCACCGGCAGCGAGCTGTTCGAGAAGGTCGTTCTGCGTCACTTCGTCGACGCCGTACCGGTCGTAGAATTCCTCGAATGCTGCAGCGTCGGCGGTGGTGGGGCTGGTCGCACTGGCTGAGGTCGCACCCAGGAAAACCATGGCTCCCGCCGTGGCGACGGCCAAACAAGCTTTAGTGATCGTGCTCTTCTTCATTATCTGTGGTCTCCGGTCTTTATCAGCTGAAGTTCTGCTCGGACCATGCCTGCTGCCCGTTCACCTTAAGAGTGACAACGGCAGTGAAAGAGGTCGCGGTCGACGAGTATTGGGATGTCGCCGTCGCGCGAGCGGGGTCGCTCATGTTGCCGTTGCTGCGATCGATTCGCAACACCGGGGTCGTTGCTTGCCCGCCGATCGCGTAAGCGTACGGTGAGCGCACCGCATTGATGATTCCCGCACCATTCGAGACTCTCGTGTAGTCGGCGCGGAACTCGACATCCAGATACACGCCGTTCGAACCGGTTACGGCGCAGTCGTAGTAATTCGCAAACCCGGACCCGCCGACGGAAGAACTACATGAGCCGACACTCTTCGCCGTGGCGTCACCCGACGGTTCCGCGGCCTGAGGGGTCTCCAGCTTGGAAATGCTTATCGACCCGTCAGCGAATGTGTCCCGGGTGACAATCCAACCGGCTTCATCGCTGGTCGTGCTGCTTACCGGCTCTGTTCCCGTCATGGAGTCGGGAAGAACGCCGGAATTGAACTTCTCGATCAAATCCTGCGCTACGTCGGGTTCCACTCCATTGTCGACGTACCACGCGAATTGCTCGTCGTCCACCGTCGATTCGGCGGCCACCGCTGTGCCTGAAAATCCGACCGTGCACGCGAGCACCGTCGACCCGAGGATTGCGGCTATCGTCTTTTTTCGCATCATCACACTTTCCGTATATTCTCATCGCGTATGCATAGCGCTCGCATTGGAGGCGATCGCGGCAGCCACGATGCCATGGTGCTGAGGGCGGATCAAGGAACTCTCCGGAAATACCCAGGGTCATTGCATGGTCACGGAATTCTCGAGGGCATGTGCCTACTGCGCACTCGATGTCTGGGTGCTTCTGTACGTTGAGTGAAGGGCGCGAGACGAAACGCCGCCGCGTGACCGAGGCGAGGGAGCAGGGGGATGCGGTACGACCTCAAGCGGGATCTGGGGGCGCTGTACAGGCCTCCGACGGGCCGGTTCGTCCAGGTCGATGTGCCGGAGATGCAGTACCTCGCGATCGACGGGCACGGCGATCCCAATACGGAGCCTGCCTATCAGGCAGCGGTCGAGGCGCTGTACGTGTCGGGCTACCAGGTCCGTGGTGCCTTCAAGACGCGCACCGGCTCGGACTTCGTCGTCGGGCCCCTCGAAGGGCTGTGGTCGAGCGACGACCCCACCACCTTCGTGCAGGGCAGGAAGAGTGACTGGGACTGGACCATGCTGATCCCGCTGCCCGCCCCGGTGAGCGCGGAGGATGTCGCGGAGGGGCTCCCGGCCGCATCCGCGAAGAAGCCCGCCGCGCCGATCGCGCAGGTGGGGCACCTCACGATGACCGAAGGGCTCTGTCTGCAGACCCTTCACATCGGTTCTTACGACGACGAAGCGCCGGTGCTGGCGCATCTCCACGACGAGCTCATGCCGGAACTCGGTTTCACGTGGAACGGGCGGCACCACGAGATCTACCTCGGGGATCCCCGTCGCACGGCGCCGGAGAAGCTGCGGACGATCCTGCGCCAGCCGGTCGCGCCGGCCTGACGCGCGGGCGTTTCGACTCGCGGTGCTCGCTCAACGACCGGCGGTCGCGGCATCCGCCACGCGCGCGGCGAGGGAGCGCACCGCGGCGGCGAACTCCGGCGGGCCGAGCACGGTGAACGGCGCATCGAAGCGCACGACCCACGACAGCACTCCGGCCCACGACCACGACCCGACGCGGATGCGGCACGTCGCCTCAGAGACGGCGACCCCCTCTACGTCCCCGAGCCACGACGCGGCAGCACGGAGCGGCAGCTCCAGCAGGATCTCGCCGTAGACGGGCCACCTCTCCGGGCTGTCGGATCCCTTGGTCCGCGCCGACAGGAACGCCGCGGCATCGCCGTGGGGAATCGGCCGCGGTGTGAACCGCGCACCGAGCGGGATGCGGGGCGTCATCCGATCGAGGCGGAAGATGCGCCAGTCGGCGGCGTCGAGATCCCACGCAACCACATACCATCGACCTCCGCGGGCGAGGACGGCGTGCGGCTCGGCGCGGCGCGAGAGCTCGTCGCGGTAGTCGAAACGCAGGATGCGGTGTTCCCCGGTCGCCGTGCTCACCGCCTCCAGCACGGCGGGGTCGACCGCATCCGAGACCGCGGTGTCGGTGAAGCGGATCCCGTCGATCCGATGTCGCAGCCGCGACGGCATGACCTGCCGCACGGTGGCGAGGGCGCGTGCGGCAGCGTCGGCCACATCCACGCCTGTCGCGGGAGCGCTCTGCAGCGCGACGGCGATCGCGACCGCCTGCTCGTCGTCGAAGAGCAGCGGCGGCAGCTCCGATCCTGCGGCGAGCCGGTATCCGCCGTCCGGGCCCTTCGTGGCGTCGATCACGTACCCGAGCGCCCGCAGCCGCTCGATGTCGCGCCGGACCGTGCGCGGGGTGACGTCCAGGCGTTCGGCGAGCACCCCGCCCGGCCAGTCGCGCCGCGCCTGCAAGAGCGACAGCAGCGCGAGGAGGCGGGACGACGTTGCGGACATGCTTTCATTCTCGGTCGAGAAGTGGACAGAAAGCGGCCTCTACGTCGCCGATCGTGGAGATCGCGGCGCTCGCCGCATCCCATCGACCGAGGACACACCATGACGATCACGACCACCACCCACCTCAACTTCCGCGGTGCCGCACGCGAGGCGCTCGAGTTCTACCAGTCCGTCTTCGGCGGTCAGCTCATCGCCGCCACCTACGCCGACATGGGCATGCCCGCAGACGTCCCGGGGGCAGACCGCATCGTCTTCGGCCAGCTCGAGAGCGCCGACGGATTCCGCGTCATGGCTTACGACATTCCCGGGGAGGATGCGGGCGCCGCGGATGCCGGAACGACCAGCCGCGCGAACGGCATGACGCTGACCGACCGCACCTTCTTCCAGTCGGTACGCGGCCAGTCGCTGGAGGAGATGACGACGATCTGGGAGCGTCTCGCCGACGGCGCCGACATCATCGAGCCGCTCGCCGGCTCCGCGTGGAGTCCCGGGTTCGGCATGCTCACCGACCGCTTCGGCGTGACCTGGGTCGTCGGGCGAGCGCCGCGGGAAGCGACGGCGGCCGGTGGAGTCCCGCAGGACGGCCCGATGCGCCCGGGATGAACCCGATCCGGCTCGTAGGGTGGGCGCGTGACACTGTTGATGACCCTCACGTCCGGTCTGCTGTGGCTGTCCGCGGGCAAGACGCGGCGCGACCTTTCGGGCAGTGCCTACCTGCAGAGCCTCGATCCGGCTCGGGCGCCCGAACCCGTTCCGCGCGACGCCGCGCGGTGGGGTGAGATGACCAAGCGAACGATCGAAGGCCGGGTCGTCCGACGGTGGCAGCCTGCCGATCACGTCGCGGGTCGCGAGCTGATCTACTTCCCCGGCGGCGGCTTCGTGAATCCGCTCGTCACTGCGCACTGGTGGATCATCCGCAGGCTGATGACGCGCACGCGCGCTGCCGTCACGATCGCCGACTATCCGCTCACCCCCGAGCACACGTACGACCAGGCGCGAGCCTTCGTCGATGCCGTCTACGCGCACGTCGCGGACGACCCCGGCACCACGCAGCTGTTCGTCGCCGGGGACTCCGCCGGCGGCAACGTCGCCCTCTCGCTGGCATTGCGCGTGCGCAACGAAGGCCGTCGCACGATCGACGGCCTCATCCTGCTCGCTCCGTGGGTCGACCCGACGATGCGCAACCCGGAGGCGGCGCGGCTGGAGCGCCGCGATCCGTCGCTGCGCTGCGCCGGTCTGCGGGCGGCCGGTATCGCGTGGGCGGGGAGCATGCCGACCGACGACCCGCAGATCAGCCCCCTCTTCGACTCTCTCGCCGATCTGCCGCCGACTCTGCTGTTCCAGGGCGGGCGCGACATCTTCCTCGCCGACGCGCAGCTCTTCGCCGAGAAGGCGAAGCGGGCGGGCAGCCCGGTACGGCTGGTCGTCGCGCCGGACGGCTTCCACGTGTACCCGGGCGCCTACTGGACGCGGGAAGCGCACGAGGCCTACGACCTCGTCGCCCGTTTCGCGGACGACCCCGCGGACGTGAGCCGGCGCTAGATTCTCGCCATGGCGCATTCGGACGAACGCTTCGCGGTGATCCACGCCGCGGAGATCGCCCTGCTCTCGAGCGAGATCCGCGGTGATCGGGATGCGGCGGCGCGGCTGCTGCATCCTGACTTCACCGAGATCGGGCGCTCTGGACGACACTGGACACGAACGGAGATCCTCGAGGCGCTCGCGGCGGAAGGTCTGCGGGAGACCCCTTCCCCGGACGAGTGGCGGTTCGTTGACGTCGCCCCCGACACGGTGCTCGTGACATACCGCCTGCGCGCGGCGACGACCGTCAGCCGGCACTCGTCGTTGTGGGTCGTGTCGGACGGGACGCCGCGCATGCTCTTCCACCAGGGCACACTCGTGCCGGAGGACTGAAAGGGGTCACTCCTTGTCGGCGTCGCCAGCCTCGTCGGTCGTGTCGGAATCGCCGCCCGTGGGCATCGTGGCGAACACGAGGAAGCTCATCGCGAAGACGAAGAACGGCAGCGCGACGGCGATGTTGTCCGTGGTCAGCCAAAACGTGGCGGCGATCGCGAGGAACGCGATCGCGACGGCGACGTACGTCGAATTCAAGGATTGCTTCTGGTCGCTCATGCCGTGAGCCTAGGAAGGTTCCACTGCCTCGCGGATCCCCCTCGCGACGGAGAACGCGCGCTTCTCACGGCCCGGGCCGGCTCGCTCTGCCGACGCCGGCGCCTACGCTCATCGGCGGTGCACCCCTTCTACGATCCGACCCTGACCTACGAGCAGAACTACGCGCGCGGGCCGTTCGGGGCATTCGCCGAACCCGCGGCGGATGCTGCCCCTCCGGCCCCGGGGAACAGCTTCCTCGGGCGCGCCGTCGGCACACCGTTCGGCATCCCCGCGGGGCCGTTGCTGAACGCGCGGTTCGTCGCGGCCGCCTTCGCGCACGGGTACGACCTCGCCGTCTACAAGACCGTGCGCACCCGTGCGCACCCCAGCAATCCGTTCCCGAACGTGCTCGCCGTGCACGTCGACGGCGACCTGACCCGCGATGCCGGAACCGTCCGGGCGGACGGCGAGTTCACCGAGCCGCTGTCGATCAGCAACTCGTTCGGGGTGCCCTCGCGCGATCCCGACGGCTGGCAACCCGACATGGCCGCGGCCGTCGCAGCGGCGGGGGAGGGTCAGCTGCTCATCGGCAGCTTCCAGGGCACCCGGGGCTCCGGTGGCGAACTGGCGCTCGTGGCCGATCACCTCCGTGCCGCCCGGCTGGTCGTCGAGACCGGCGCCGCTGTGCTCGAGCTCAACCTGTCGTGCCCGAACGAGGGTGCCGCATCCCTGCTCTGCTTCGACACGCCTCGCGTGCGCCGCATCCTCGCGGTCGTGAAAGACGAGATCGGTGACATCCCGTTGCTCGTCAAGCTCGCGTACTTCGACACGGATGCGAATCTCGAACGCTTCGTCGACGCGACGGCGGAGTTCGTGGCGGGCTACGCCGCGGTCAACACGATTCCCGCCCGGCTCGTGACCGCATCCGGAACGCCCGCGCTCGGTGCCGGACGCGAGAGTGCCGGCGTGTGCGGCGCCGCCATCCGGTGGGCGGGGCTTGAGATGACCCGCCGGCTCGCCCGCATCCGCACGCTGCGCGACGCCGACTTCGCGATCGTGGGCACCGGCGGCGTGGCGAGCGCGGCCGACTATCTGGCCTACCGAGAAGCGGGAGCGGATGCGGTCATGAGCGCGACGGGTGCGATGTGGCACCCGGAGTTGGCGCGCGAGGTCGCGCGGGTCGCGCGGGTCGTCGCGGCGGGCTGACCGGTGCGGCCGGACGCTGCGATCGGGCGTCGGAGAATCGACCTCCGGCCGGAGGTCCCGGCCGGAATCCTCCGACATCGGGCCGAATCTCCGCCGGGAGCCGCGACCGGGCGCGAACCCCTCTGAGGTATCACGCGGGAGATACTTCCGAGGGATGTGGGGGAGCCGCCTCGATTCGTAGCGTCGAGGGGTGGACGTCGTCACCGATCTCATCCTCCAGGCCGCCGCCTCGCCGTGGCTGCTGCCGGTCATGTTCGCCGCGGCCGTGATCGACGGGTTCTTCCCTCCGATGCCCAGCGAGACCGTGCTCGTCGCGGCGGCCGCCGTGGCCGCCGCCACCGGCGACATCCCTACGCTCGTCGCGCTGTGCCTCGTGGCCGCGCTCGGTGCCGTGATCGGCGACAACATCGCCTACGCGATCGGCCGCAGAGTCGGCACGACCCGCTACGGCTGGATGCGGCGACCCCGGGTCGCGGGAGCCTTCGAGCGCGCTCGCGCGGCGCTCACCACGCGGGGTGCCCCGCTCATCCTGGGCGCCCGTTACATCCCGGTCGGTCGGGTCGCCGTGAACATGTCGGCCGGAGCGCTGGGATACCCGTGGCGACGGTTCGCTCCGCTGAGCGTCGTCGCCGGGGTCAGCTGGGCGCTCTACAGCGTCGTCATCGGAACCCTCGCGGGGCAGTGGCTCGGCGACCAGCCGGTGCTCAGCGCCGTCATCGGCGTCGCCCTCGCCCTCGGAGTGGGCATCGTCATCGACCGCATCGCTGCGCTGCGCCGCCGCGCGCGCGACGTGCCCGACACGATCGCGCACGAGCCGGCGTCGGCCACACTGAGAGCATGACCGAGATCCCGCGCTCCGCCCTACGCACGCGCCCGCAGATCCTCGGGCTCGTCGCGCTCGCCGTCACGGGCGTCGCCCTGTTCAGCGTCCTCGTGCCGCTGCACGCCGTCTTCTACGGCACCCCGCTGCCGCTCGCGATGCTCCTGGGCGCGGGAGTGTGTGCGGCACCGTGGATCTCCCTCACGCGCCCTCGCACCGCCATCGCCGTTTTCGGCGTCACGGCCTTCGTGCTCCCGCTGGTGGTGACCGTGCCGCACGACGGCGCATGGCCCTGGCCGTGGTCAGTGCCCGCGATGATCGCCTTCCTCGTCTTCGTCCTGGTGATCACGACGCTGCACGGCTGGCGACTCGGCCGATGGCCGTGGGCCATCGGCAACCTCGGTTCGCTCGTCGCGCCGCTGGTCATCACGGATGCGGCGCCCGCCGCCACCGCGAACCTCATCGTGACCGCGTCGATCTCCACCGCGGTGCTGCTCATCGGAGTGCTCCTGGCCGGCCGCATCCGGCTGAACGAGCAGCTCACCCGCGAGCGCGAGCTGACCGCATCCGAACAGTCCCGGCGCATGCTCGTCGAGGAGCGCACCCGCATCGCCCGCGAGCTGCACGACGTACTCGCCCACAGCATGTCGGTGATCCAGGTGCAGGCCTCCACGGCCCGTTACCGACTCACCGACCTGTCCGACGAGACGGTGCGGGAGTTCGACGACATCGCCGCCTCGGCCCGTGCATCGCTGGGTGAGATGCGCCGGCTGCTGGGCGTGCTGCGCACCGAGGAGCAGGCCCCCGAGCTGGCGCCCCAGCAGGGGATGGCGGACATCCCCGACCTGGTGGACAGCGTCCGCCGTGCGGGCGTGCAGGTGGGACTGTCGCTGGCCGTCATGACGACCCCGCCTCCCGCGGGTGTGCAGATCGCCGTGTACCGCATCGTGCAGGAGGCGCTGAGCAACGCGGTGCGTCACGCTCCCGGTGCGGTCATCGAGGTCAGGGTCGAGGCACGCGACGGGCAGGTCACGATCGGCGTGCACAACACCACGTCCCCCGAGCAGGCGGTCGACGCGTCCGGCGCGGGTCATGGGCTCCGCGGCATCCGCGAGCGCGTCGCCCTGCTGGGCGGAACGGTCACCGTCGGGGCCGATCCCGCGGGAGGATGGACGGTGGCGGCGACATTGCCGACCGACGGCGAGGAGTCCCCATGAGCATCAGCGTGCTGATCGCCGACGACCAGGCGATGGTGCGCGCGGGCTTCGCCGCGCTGCTCGACGCCCAGGACGGCATCCGCGTCGTCGGGCAGGCTGCCGACGGGCAGGAGGCGGTCGGGCTCGCGGCGCGTCTCGATCCCGACGTCATCCTCATGGATGTGCGGATGCCGCAGCTCGACGGGATCGCGGCGACCCGCCGCATCCTCGGGCCGGCGTACCCCGCCGCACACGTGCCGCGCATCCTCATGCTGACGACCTTCGACATCGACGACTATGTCTACGACGCCCTCCAGGCGGGCGCGAGCGGCTTCCTGCTCAAGGACGCGCTGCCCGAGGAACTCGTGCAGGCTGTCCGGGTCGTCGCCGCCGGGGACGCCCTGCTCTCGCCCCGCGTCACGCGCCGACTGATCTCGCAGTTCGCCACGCAGAAGCCGCGCGCGTCGCGGGGCGGAGCGCAGCTGGCGGAGCTGACCGACCGGGAGCGCGAGGTGCTGGTGCTGCTCGCGAAGGGCATGTCGAACACCGAGATCGCGAGCGAGCTGTTCATCGCGGAACAGACGGTGAAGACGCACGTGGGCAAGATGCTCGGCAAGATCGGTGCACGCGATCGTGTGCAGGCCGTGATCTTCGCCTACGACGCCGGTCTCGCCGAGCCCGCATCCTGAATCTCACCCCGGGGTAGGGGGTCGGACGACCCCTGGGGGTGATGCCGCGGCCCGGGCCGCATACATAGCCTTCTCGAGACCCACTCGAGGAGGACGCATGGTCATCACGCTCACCGCACCGCGGACCGGGATCGCGCCCGCCGCGGCCCGCGACACCGGGGTCGATCTCGCACGCGCGATCTGCGTCGTCATCGTCGTTCTCCTCCACGCCGTCATGGTCGGTGTCACCGTCACGCCCGCGGGTCCCGTCTTCGCGAACGCCGCCGACGGCACCGCCTGGTTCGCCCCGCTGACCTGGGTCGCGCAGATCATGCCCCTTTTCTTCGTCATCGGCGGCTACGCGGGCGCGCTCGCGTACCGGCGGGGGCGTCGCACCGGCGGAACCGCGGGCGCGTTCGTCGCGGCACGCGTGCACCGGCTGCTCGTGCCGGCGCTTCTCACCTTCGCGGTCGTCGCCGTCGCGCTCGCCGCGCTCCTGGCCGCCGGAGTCGACGGCGAGCTCGTGCGCATCGCCGGCTTCCGATACGCGCAGCCCTTGTGGTTCCTCGCCGTCTTCCTGCTGTGCCAGGCGCTGCTTCCCGTGCTGCTCGCGGCCCACGAACGCGCGCCGTTGCGAACGATCCTGCTGCTGGTCGCCGCCGCCGGTGCCGTCGACGCGATGCGTGCGGTCACCGGCATCGATGCCATCGGCATGCTCAACCTCGCGTTCGTATGGCTGGCGCTGCAGCAGCTCGGCTTCGTGATGGCCGACGGCACGATCGACGCGCTGCGCCGTCGCACCCGCGTCGTCATCGGCGTCGTGGCGGTCGCCGTGCTGGCGGCGAGCATGGTCGGCGGCGTCTTCTCGCCCGATCTCTACGAGAACCTCAACCCGCCCACCGTCGCCCTGCTGCTGGTGGGAACGGCCCAGACCGCGCTGCTGTCGCTTCTGCGCGCACCGCTCGCCGCGGCGAGCCGGCGCCCGGCTGTGGCGGCCTTCACCGGATTCGTGACGGCCCGCACCATGACCATCTACCTCTGGCACATGCCGGTGCTGCTCGCGATGGCGGGGGCGTCGGCGCTGGTCGCCCTCACCACCGGGATCGAGCTGCCCGAGCCCTCGAGCCCGACGTGGTGGCTCACCCGCGTGCCGTGGTTCGTCGTCGCCCTGTCGCTGACGGCGCTGGTGGCGTGGGCGCTGGCGGGTCTCGAACGGCGACGGATGCCACGACCCACCGCATCCGTCGCGCGCATCTTTCACGCGGTGCTGCTGGGGCTCGCGGCGATCGTGCTGCTGCTGGCGGCGGGCACCAGCGTGTTGACCGCGGTCGCGGCGATCGCCCTCGGCCTGTGCGCCCTCGCCCGCATCCGCGGTGGAGCGCAGGGGTCGGCTCTGACGGCGGGCTGACCGGGCGGGCGCGAGTCCGGCGTCCGAGAAACGCGCTCCGGTCGGAGGATCCGGTGGGATTCCTCCGACGGACGCGTGAATCTCCGACCGGAAGCGACCCGAGGCGACCAGCGGATGCGGGGGAGCCCCGTCAGAGCCCGCTGAACCAGAGCCAGGCGATGGGCGCGATCATGACGATGCCGAGCACGATCGAGGCGATCGACAGTCCGTAAGAGGTGCCGCGCCGCGCGCCGACGACCGCGCCGACGACACCCAGGAGCAGCACGGCCGCGCCGATGACGGCGAGCATCGGGATGAGCAGGATCCCCAGCCACCAGATGGGGTTCATGTCGGGGATGAAGCCGATGAGGAAGATGCCGAGGGTCGGCAGGATGGCGATCGCCGCCATGGCGACGCCCGTCGTGCCCCACGCATCCAGCTTCGGCTTGCGGCGGCGCATCGGCTGATCGGATGCGGTCACTTCTCCCCCTCGGTCGACAGTCCCGACAGTACCGAACCCGCTTCGCCTGTCACAGATCGACGCGACGCCGTCGATCTGTGACAGGCGAGCCGGGGTGGTGGGGCGAGGCAGCCGTCCAGAACGGCCGGGGACGTCAGCCGACCGTAGTGCCGAAGAGGCTGCCCACCGCATAGGTCGCGACCAGAGCGAGCGCCCCGCCGATCACCGTGCGTGCGATCGCGCGGGGCCTGTTCGCCCCGCCGATCCATGCCGCGACATAGCCGGTGACGGCGAGGGCGATGAGCACGGCGACGAAGGTGAGGGCGATGCGCAGCGGATGCGGCGCGAGCAGGATCGTGGCCATCGGAAGCAGGGCCCCGACGAAGAACGCGATGGCGGATGCGAGGGCCGCGTGCCACGGGCTCACCACATCGTCGGCGTCGATGTGCAGCTCCGCCGACAGGTGCGCCTTCAACGCATCCTTCGCCGTCAGCTCCGTGGCGACCCGCGTCGCGGTCTCCTCGCTGAGCCCCTGCGCCCGGTAGAGCCCGATGAGCTCCTCGAGCTCCTCCTCGGGCTGCTCGCGCAGCTCACGCGTCTCCTTCGCGATGAGCGCCCGCTCGGAGTCGCGCTGGCTCGACACCGACACGTACTCGCCGAGCGCCATCGAGATGGCGCCACCGACGAGAGCGGCCGTCCCGGCGAGGAAGACCGGGGCGACCTCGGAGGTCGCACCCGCCACGCCGACCACGACGGCGGCGGTCGAGACGATGCCGTCGTTGGCTCCCAGCACCCCCGCGCGCAACCAGTTCAGGCGCTGCGACAGACCTTGACGGTGGGGCTCGTCGGGGTGCACCCCATACTCGGCGGATTCGCTCACGCCGTCAGGCTATTCCTCGCTCCACGCCGGCACCACGAAGGTTAGGCGGCGCTGAGACGTCAGCCGGCGGCGCGGCGCACGAGCTCGCGGAACGTCTTCTCGGCGGCCGGTGTCATCTCCAGCACGGCGAACGATGTCGGCCACATCTCGCCGTCGTCGAGCGCCGCGGTCTCGTTGAAGCCGATCGAGCCGTAGCGGGTCTCGAACTTCGAGGCGGGCTGGTAGAACACCACGACCTTGTCGTCCTTGGCGTAGGAGGGGAACCCGTACCAGGTCTTGGGTGCGAGCTGGGGCGCTTCCTCCGTGACGATCACGTGCAGCCGTTCGGCGATCTGACGGTCGGTTCCGGTGAGGGCGTCGATGGCCTCGAGGCAGGCGTCGTACTCCTTCGCCCGCTTCGCAGCGCCCTTCACGCCCTTCATCTCCTTGAGCTCGGCCGCCCGCTGCTTCATGGCCTCGCGCTCCTGCGCGGAGAATCCTGTGCTCATGCCTGCTGCTCCTTGTTCTGCTGGATGCGGACGAGGTTGCCCGCGGGATCCCGGAACGCCGCATCCCGCAGCCCGTAATCCTGCTCGATGGGTTCCTGCACGATATCGGCCCCGGAGGCCTCGACGCGCGCGAAGACGGCGTCGAGATCGTCGGTGGCGAGGTTCACGCCGAAGTAACTTCCCTTGGCGATCAGCAGGAGCAGGAACTCCTGCTCCTCGTCCGACAGATCGCGCCCCACGCTCGCCGGATGCAGCACGATTGCGGTCGAGGGCTGTCCGGCGGGTCCGACCGTGATCCAGCGCATCTGTTCGTAGCCGACGTCGAGTCTCACCTCGAACTCGAGCACGTCGCGGTAGAAGGCCAGGGAGGCCTCCGGATCAGTGTGCGGCAGGAAGCTGGAGTGAATCGTGATGTCCATGTCGCTCACGCTAGGGCGCCGAGCATCCGTCACGCTTCTCGATTCCTGACCGGACGCGTGAGGTGCTTGGCGATGCACGGCAGCATCCCCTCGCGAAACGGCGGGTCCTGCGTGCGGTAGACGCTCGGCGGAACACCGACGAGTTCGGTGAAGCGCGTGCTGAACGTGCCCAGCGACGAGAAGCCGACCGCGAAGCAGATCTCGGTCACGGTGAGATCGCCGCGGCGCAGCAGCGTCATCGACCTCTCGATGCGCCGGGTCATCAGGTACTGGTAGGGAGATTCGCCGAACAGGCGGCGGAACTGCCGGCTGAAGTGACCGGCCGACATCGGGATGCTGCGCGCCAGTGCTTCGACGTCGAGCGGCTTCGCGTAGTCACGGTCCATGCGGTCGCGCGCTCGCCGGAGCTGCGCGATCGTCGCCAGATCGGGAACGTCCACGAGGCGATCATGTCAGCGGGTCAGCGTGCGCGGCTACGTACGGCGCCGGCTGCGCACACGATGACCGCGGCCCCTCCGAGCACGGTCGCCCACGTGAGCGGCTCGCCGAGGATCAGGGCCGCCCACACGATCGAGAGCACCGGCTGCACCAGCTGCAACTGACTGACGCGTGTGATGGGCCCGATCGCGAGCCCGCGATACCAGGCGAAGAAGCCGAGGAACATGCTGACCACCGCGAGATAGCCGAACGCCGCCCACTGGCCCGGCGTCGCCGTCGGCGGATCCGCGACGGCCGAGACCGCGGTCAGTGCCGCCATCACAGGGGCGACCACCACCAGGGCCCACGAGATCGTCTGCCACGAGCCGAGCTCGCGCGCCAGCAGCGCGCCTTCCGCATAGCCGATGGCGGCGGCGACGACGGCTCCGAGCAGCAGCAGGTCCGACCAGTGGAAGCCGCCCCAACCGCCGCCGATGACCGCGAACACCGTCGCGGCGACGGCGCCCGCGGCGGTGAGGAACCAGAACGTCCGTCCGGGTCTTTCGCCGGCGCGCAGCACCGCGGCCACCGCGGTCGCGGCGGGCAGGAGCGCGATCACGACGGCGCCGTGGCTGGCCGGTGCCACCGTGAGCGCGTAGGACGTGAGCAGCGGGAAGCCCGCGACCACGCCGCCTGCCACGACGACAAGCCGCATCCACTGCCCGCCGCGCGGCAGACGTGATCGGGCCGCGGCCAGGGCGATCGCGGCAAGGGCGGCGGCCACGACCGCACGCCCCGCGCCCACGAACAGCGGCGACAGCGAGGTGACGGCGATCCGCGTGAAGATCACCGTGAACGAGAACGCCAGCACGCCGAGCGCTCCCCAGAGCAGTCCGGATACGGCGGATCGGGTCATTCCCCGAGTCTGCCCGCGCGGGGCTTCTCGCCACGGGGGCCAATCCGCACCGCGTGGCCGTCTGGCTCGCTCAGGCGCGGGAGAACTCCGACGCCCGCGCGACCTGCTCGGGCGTCGGGGTCACGCCCGTGTAGCGCGCGAACTGCCGTGCCGCTTGAAGCGCGATGACCTCGGCGCCCGTGATGACGGCCACGTCGCGTTCGCGCGCGGCGCGAATGAGGGGCGTCTCCGAGGGGAAGGCGACCACATCGAAGACGCGCTCTGCGGCGTCGATGTGGTCAGCGCTGAAGGCGAGCGCGTCCGCATCCGTCCCGTTCATGCCGAGCGGGGTCACGTTCACGATGACCGCGTGCCCCGGCGCCGGATCCTCGGTGACGGCCTGGAACCCGTAGCGCTCCGCGAGCGCCCGGCCTGCCTCGGCGTTGCGGGCGACGACGGTGAGGTCGCGGAAGCCCGCACCGTGGAACGCCGCGACGACGGCTTTCGCCATGCCGCCCGACCCGCGCACGAGCACGGATGCGGCCGGGTCGACGCCGTGCTCGGCCAGCAGCTGCGCGACGGCCTCGTAGTCGGTGTTCGAGCCCGACAATCGGCCGCCGTCGTTGACGATCGTGTTCACGGAGTCGATTGCGGCCGCGGACGGCTCGATCTCGTCGAGCAGCGGGATCACGGCCTCCTTGAAGGGCATCGACACGGAGCAGCCGCGGATCCCCAGCGCCCGAACCCCCGTGATCGCCCCCGCGATGTCATCGGTCGTGAACGCCTTGTAGACGAAGTTCAGGTCGAGCTCATCGTAGAGATAGTTGTGGAAGCGCGTCCCGATGTTCGAGGGCCGCCCGGCCAGCGAGATGCACAGCGTCATGTCCTTGTTGAGAATCGGCACACCTCATTGTGTCGCGCGACCGGCCGCCCCCGTCGGTTCACGGCAGGCTCCTCATCTGCACGACCTAGACTGGAGCTATCCGTTCCGCCGCCGTACCCACCTTCACGAGTCGAGCCATGACCAGCAGTTCTTCCGCGCGCGCCTTCGAGCCGCGCCACCTCCAGCTGGTTCGAGCCCTCTTCGCGGCCGTGGCGGCCGTCATGATCACGTTCTCGCCGGATCACTCCGCCGCCGTGGGGCTGTCGGTGTTCAGCGGTTTCGCGATGGCGTCGGCGATCGTGTGGCTGCTCTCGGCGTGGCTCGTGTACGGTCCCGGTCACCGCCGGCTGCCCATCGTGCTGGGTGCTCTCACCCTCATCGCGGGCGGTGTCTCCGGCATCCCGACCCTGCGCACGACGCTGGCCTTCTTCGTGATCGTGATCTCGTGGGCTCTCGTGACGGGCCTCGTCGAGGGCATCGCGGGCCTTCGGGGCCTCCGCGCCGCCGAGCGCGGCAGCGCCGCTCGCTCCGAGGCGCGCGATGGATTGACGGTCGGCGTCGTGGGCGTGCTGCTCGCGCTCGGCACCCTCGCGGTGCAGCCCGCTTACGCTCTGCAGTACAGCATCGAAGAGGCCGGCTCCTTCACGCTCACCGGCATCACGATCGCCGTCGGACTCTTCGGCGGCTACGCGGCGATCGTCGCGGTCTACCTGGGGATCGCGGGCTTCTCCCCGCGCCGCGAGTCCGCCCCCGCGCCCGAGGAGGCGGCATGACAGACAAGCCCACGCGTCGCGACATCATGAAGCCCGCTCAGCTGATCGGGCTCGCTCTCGCGGCCGCTCTCTTCGCCGGAATCGTCACGCTCATCTCGATGGGCTTCTTCCAGAACCGCGTGGCCGGACAGTCGGGCCATGCTCTCATGGTCGGCGGCATCGTCGCGGGGATCACCTTCATCGCGACGCTCGTGATCATCGCCCTGCTCATGCTCGCCGTCGACCCGGCGCAGGTGAACCGTACGGTCGATCGCGCGGTGCTGCTGCCCAAGGAGGAGTCGGAGGACGCATCCGGCGACAGCCCCGCATCCGACCCCGCCGACGGCGACACCCCGCCCCGCGCCTAGCCCGCCGCTCGCTCGCGCGCGTTCCCTCGCGCGCGCTCCCCCTCCACCATCCCGCGAGACTGCATCTCGGTCACGAGATCACGGGTAAACACAGTGATCTCGTGCCGAAGATGCAGTCTCGCGGGCGGGATGGGGTGAGCCCCATGCGGGGTGCCGGATGCGGCCACCCCCGGATGCGGGGCGCCCCGACCCCGGATGCGGGAGCCCGCGGGTCAGGCGCCGGTGACGAGGGAGGCGGCGAGGCCCGTGTAGGTGGCGGGCGTGAGGGCGAGCAGGCGCTCTTTCGCCGCGTCGCCGATGTCGAGGCCGCGCACGAACTCGGCGAGATCGGCACCGCCGACGCGGTGACCGCGGGTGAGCTCCTTCAGGAGCGCGTACGGGTCGGTGATCTGCGAGCGACCCGCGACGACCTCGGCACGGATGACCGTCTGGATGGCCTCGGCGAGCACCTCCCAGTTGGTGTCGAGGTCGGCCAGCAGCACCTCGCGCGAGAGCGAGATCTCGCCGAGCCCGCGCAGCAGGTTGTCGAGCGCGAGCAGCGAGTGACCGAAGGCGACGCCGATGTTGCGCTGCGTGGTGGAGTCGGTGAGGTCGCGTTGCAGGCGGCTCGTGACCAGGGTCGCGGCCAGAGTCTGGAACAGGCCTCCCGCGATCTCGAGGTTCGCCTCCGCGTTCTCGAAGCGGATGGGGTTGATCTTGTGCGGCATGGTCGACGAACCGGTCGCGCCCGCCACGGGGATCTGGGCGAAGTAGCCGAGCGAGATGTAGGTCCACACATCCGTCGCGAGGTTGTGCAGGATGCCGCCCGCGTGCCGTGCGCGGTCGTAGAGCTCGACCTGCCAGTCGTGCGACTCGATCTGGGTGGTGAGCTTGTTGAATCCGAGACCCAGTCCCTCCACGAACCCGCGGGAGATCTCGACCCAGTCCGCATCCGGATCTGCCGCGAGGTGGGCCGACCAGGTCCCGGTCGCACCGGAGAACTTCGCCAGGTACTCCGAGGACTCCAGCTGTGTGAGCACCCGCTCCAGGCGCCACGCGAAGACGGCGATCTCCTTGCCCATCGTGGTGGGGGTCGCGGGCTGGCCGTGGGTACGGGCGAGCATCGCCGCATCCGCCAGCTCGACCGAGACCGCCCGCAGGCGCTCGATGACCTGCCGCAGCCTCGGCAGCCACACCTGCGTCACCGCGCGCTGGACCGTGAGGGCGTACGAGGTCGAGTTGACGTCCTCGCTCGTGAGGGCGAAGTGCGTGAGCTCGGCGATCCGGTCGAGTCCGAGGGAGGACAGGCGATCGCGTACGAGGTACTCGACGGCCTTCACGTCGTGGCGCGTGACGGCCTCGCGTTCGGCAAGCCAGTCGATCTCGGCCTGACCGAAGTCGCGGTAGAGCGCGCGCAGGGAGTCCTTCTCGGCGTCCGAGAGCGGCGACTGTCCGAACAGGCCCCGGTCGGTGAGGGTGATGAGCCACTCGACCTCGACCTCGACGCGGGCGCGGTTGAGTCCCGCTTCCGACAGGAAGTCGCCGAGGGCGGAGACGGCGGCCTGGTAACGACCGTCGAGGGGGCTGAGCGGCTGGGCGGGGAAGTTCGACACGGTACTCCGTCGAGGGCGGTCGGCCGCGCGGGTCATCCCGCGGAGCGGATGGCGGGTTCGAGTTGCCGGAAGAGCGCCCGGCACGCGCTCTCGATCATAGCGAGCACCTCGTCGAACGCCTCGGGGCCCGCGTAGTACGGGTCGGGGACGTCGAGGTTGTCGTCGGGCTGCGGATCGAACGCGCGCAGCAGCACGACCTTGTCGGAATCGTTCTCCGACCGCGCCCACGCGCGCAGGTTGCGTTCGTGCGATCGGTCGAGCGCGATGACCAGGTCGTTGCGCTCGTAGTCCGCGAAATCGAACTGGCGGGCGCGGTGATGCCGGCCGTCGTATCCGTGGCGCTCCAGGGCCTCCACGGTGCGCGGATCGGCGGGCTCGCCGACGTGCCAGTCGCCGGTCCCGGCACTCGTGGAGACCACACGGTCGCCGAGACCGACCGACTCGGCGAACCAGCGGAAGACGATCTCGGCCATCGGGGATCGGCAGATGTTCCCCGTGCACACGAAGACCACGCGGAACGGCGAGGACGCGGGCATGGGTCCATTGTGGTCCTGACGACCTCTCCTGCACAGCCACGATCTTGCGGTGAGCGATCCTCGGATCGGATGCGGCCGCACCGCACCCCACTGACGCGGAGCGAGCATCGGGGGATGACAGACACCCTCGACGATGTCGTCTTCTCTTTCGACGCGGCACGACGCGACGTGCTCGCAGCCGTGGATCTCATCGAGTCGGTCATCCGCGATGCGCGCCTTCCAGCTAGCGCACGAGGCCTGGAGCACCGCGCTCGCCGATGAGCGCCGCCGCCTTCTCGCCCTCGACGACGTGATCGCCGAGATTCGCAGTCAGGCCTTGATCACGGGCGGCGGAAATCTCTTCGGATGGTCGTCATGAGCGACGAGGTCGGCATCGCCTCCGGTGGCGCGGTCGCCGTCGACACGGCGCGGTTGCGGGATGCGGCCGCGGTGCTCGTGGGGGCTGCCGCGCGGCTCGACGAGGCCGTCGCCGACATCGCCCGCGCCGATGCGCGCATCAGCGCGCACACGCTGCCGGTGCTGGGGCTCACCCAGGACCAGCGCCTGCGCGAGGTGGGTGCGCTGGCCGATCGTGCGCGGGAGCAGCAGGACCGGCTGCTGATGTGCGCGGCGGTGTACGAGCTCGCCGAGCTGCGCTCCGAGGCCGCTCTCGCATCCGCAGCGGGAGACGCGGTCGCCGTCGCGCGCGCTCGAGAGCGCATCGCCGCGATCGAACGGGCCTACCCTGGGGCGACAGAGCTGCTGCGGGCGGATTCGGGTCTCGGCGACGGCTGGGCGTGGTTCACCCTGCTGATGCCCTTCCTCGCGGGGGCGAGTCTGGCCTCGGGGTCGGTCATCGCGCGCCTCACCGCGGTCCGCGGTCGCATCCCGTTCGGCACGCGCCTGTTACCCACGGGGCGACCCGTGCCGGAGATCGTGCCGCTTCCCCCCGCGGAGTACTCGCCGGCAGCCCCCACGGCACTCGCGCCCGCGCTCGGCCGGATCCCGCAGGGCGGCGAGGCGCGGGTGCGCATCGAGAAGTACGCGACCGCATCCGGAACCGCGTACGCCGTGTACGTCGCCGGCACGAGCGGTCTCGGCGGCGACGAGGTGTGGGACATGCTCTCCAACGTCCAGGGGTACGGCGGCGAGCAGTCCGACGCCTACCTGGCACTGACGGCGATGCTCGCCGAGGCGGGCGTGCGCCCCGGTGACACGCTCTACCTGTACGGCCACTCGCAGGGCGGGATGCTGGTGGGCCAGGTCGCGGCGACCGGCGACTACGACGTGCGGGTGGTCGGGACGGCGGGCTCCCCGACGGCAGCCGATCCCGGCCCCGAGGCGATGGCCGTCGACCTGCGACACGGCGATGACCCGGTGGCGATGCTCGCCGGCGGGGGATTCCCCACCCGGGTGGGTGCGGAGGGAAGCTTCGTCGGCACGCGCGTCGTCGACCCCGCGCCGGGTCCGCAGGATCTCGGCGTGCCTGCGCACCACCTCAGCGCATACACCGAGACCGCCGGGCTCATCGACGCTTCGGCCGATCCGCGCGTCGCCGAGGTGCACGAACGCATGGCCGAGCTCGAGGGTGCCCGTCTGATCTCGACGCAGGAGTTCGGGGCGCGTCAGGTCGACGCCGCGCCCAGACGCCGCGCCGGTGTGGTCAGTCCCGTCGCTTCGGGCGCAGGATGACGCCGAAGATGCCGTTGATGACGGCGATGACGAGGGCCGCGACAACGCCCCACCAGAAGCTCTCGACCCGCAGGCCCCACTCCCAGAACCCGGTGATCCAGCTGGTCAGCCACAGCAGGAACCCGTTCACGATGAGGGAGAACAGGCCGAGCGTGAGCACGTAGAGCGGGAACGCGATCACTTTCACGACCGATCCGACGATCGTGTTCACCAGCGCGAAGACGAGCGCCACGATCAGAAGCGAGAGCACGGTCTCGAGCGTTCCGCCCGGCGGGAACGCGATGACGCTGACGCCGAGCACAGGGATGAGGGTCACGACCCAGATCGAGAACGCATTCACCACGACGCGGATGAGAAAGCCCATGCCGGAAGTGTGGCACGCGCCCCGCATCCGCGCTCCTAGACTCTCGGTGTGACAGAGCCGATTCCCGTTCGTGTGCGCCCAGAGATCGCGGCCCTGCCGGTCTACCGACAGGGCAAGCCTGCCGGCGCCGATGCCTTCAAGCTCTCGAGCAATGAGAACCCCTTCGCGCCGCTGCCGCGTGTGCTGGCCGCCCTCCGCGCCGCCGAGACGGTGAACCGCTACCCGGACGCGACCGCGGCGAGGCTCCGCGTGCGTCTGGCCGAGCGCTACGGCGTCGACGCCGACGAGGTGCACATCGGCGCCGGAAGCGCATCGCTGCTCTCGCAGCTGGTCCTCGCGGTCGCGGGCCCCGGCGACGAGGTCGTCTACGCGTGGCGGTCCTTCGAGGCCTACCCGAGCTTCGTCACGGTGGCCGGCGCCGATCGCGTCGAGGTGCCGCTGACGGCCGAGGGCCGTCACGACCTGGTCGCAATGGCTGCGGCGATCACGCCGCGCACCCGCGCCGTCATCGTGTGCAGTCCGAACAACCCCACCGGCCCGGTCGTGACGCAGGCCGAGTTCGACACCTTCGTCGAGGCGGTCCCCGCCGACGTGCTCGTCATCCTCGACGAGGCGTACGCCGAGTTCGTGACGGCGCCGGATGCGGTCGACGGCCTTCGCCGCACGGGCGTCACCCGCCCGAACGTCGTGGCCCTGCGCACCTTCTCGAAGGCCTACGGGCTTGCGGGGCTGCGCATCGGATACGCGATCGGCCACCGTCGCGTGCTGGATGCGGCGCGTGCCGTCGCCATCCCCCTCTCGGTCACCGCCACCGCCGAAGAGGCGGCGCTCGCGAGCCTCGACGCCGACGCCGAGCTGCTCGAGCGTGTGCGGGTGATCGCCGAACGCCGCGACCGCGTGGTCGCGGGGCTGCGTGACGCCGGATGGCGGGTTCCCGACGCGCAGGGCAACTTCGTCTGGCTCGCCACGGGCGAGGCCACGACCGACGCTGCGGCGGCCTTCGACGAGGGCGGCCTGGTGGTCCGCGCCTTCGCGGGAGACGGCCTGCGGATCTCGATCGGCGAAGAGGAGTCTGTCGAGCAGATCCTACGAATTGCCGCATCCGTTGTGCGCGACCTCCCAGAGGGCCATCCCGCCAGCAGATAGCGTAGAGCCCGTGACCTCGCCCGACACGTTCTCTCCGTCCGACGACGACGCGCGGATGGTGCGGGTGCTGGCAGCGGACGGATCGTTCGCGCCGACCCCCGCCGCCGAGCCGTATCTCGCCGCCGTCGCCGCGATCGACGACGCCCAGCTCGAGACCTTCTACCGCGACATGGTGGTCGTGCGCGCCTTCGATCGGCAGGCGACGAACCTGCAGCGTCAGGGCCAGCTCGCCCTCTGGCCGCCGAGTTGGGGTCAGGAGGCCGCGCAGGTCGGCTCCGCCCACGCTGCACGGGCTCAGGACCACCTCTTCCCCTCGTATCGCGAGCACGTCGTGTGCACCATCCGCGGCGTAGACCCGATCGACATCGTGCGCCTCATGCGCGGCCTCACGCACGGCGGATGGAACCCGTACGACCCGAAGAACGGCAACACGCACATCTACACGCTCGTGCTCGGGTCGCAGACGCTGCACGCCGCCGGCTTCGGCATGAGCCTCGTCTTCGACGGCAAGACGGGCACCGGCGACGTCGACCGCGACGAGGCCGTCATCGTCTACTACGGCGACGGCGCGTCCAGCCAGGGCGATGTGCACGAGGCGATGGTCTTCGCGGCGAGCTATCGCGCACCGCAGGTGTTCTTCCTCCAGAACAACCAGTGGGCCATCTCGGTCCCCGTCGCCACTCAGGCCTCGGCGCCGCTCTACCGCCGCGGCGAGGGCTACGGCATGCCGAGCGTGCAGGTCGACGGCAACGACGTGCTGGCCAGCTTCGCCGTCACGCGCCAGGCCCTCGATGAGGCGCGCGCCGGCGGCGGACCCCGCGCGATCGAGGCGATGACCTACCGGATGGGCGCGCACACGACCAGCGACGACCCGACCAAGTACCGCACCTCGGCGGAGGAGCAGTCCTGGGCCGAGCGTGACCCGATCGCCCGCATGGCGGCCTACCTGCGCTCCCGCGGCGCGTCGGACGCGTTCTTCGCCGACGTGGATGCGGCCGCCGCCGACTACGCCGAAGACGTGCGCGCCCGCACCGTCGCGCTCGGTTCCATCGGCACGGACATGATGTTCGACCACGTCTACAGCGAGCCGCATCCGCTCGTCGACGAGCAGAAGCGTTGGTTGGCCGAGTACGAAGCATCCCTCGAGGGAGGTCAGGCATGAGCGAGATGACCACCCTGCCGATGAGCAAGGCCCTGAACGCGGGTATGGCCCAGGCCATGCGCGACAGTGACCGCGTGCTGCTGATGGGCGAGGACATCGGTCCGCTCGGGGGCGTCTTCCGCGTCACCGAGGGCCTGCAGGCCGAGTTCGGCAAGAACCGCGTGATCGACACCCCGCTCGCCGAGTCGGGCATCATCGGCACCGCGATCGGGCTCGCGATGGGCGGCTTCCGCCCCGTCTGCGAGATCCAGTTCGACGGCTTCGTCTTCCCCGGCTTCGACCAGATCACCACGCAGCTGGCCAAGATGACAAACCGCCACGAGGGCGCCCTGCGCATGCCTGTGGTCATCCGCATCCCGTACGGCGGACACATCGGCGCCGTCGAACATCACCAGGAGAGCCCAGAGGCGTACTTCACGCACACCCCGGGCCTGCGTGTGGTGAGCCCGTCCACGCCGAACGACGCGTACTGGATGATCCAGGACGCGATCGCCTCCGACGACCCGGTCGTCTTCCTCGAGCCGAAGAGCCGCTACTGGCCCAAGGGCGAGGTGGACCTCTCGGCTCGCGCGCTGCCCCTGCACGCCTCTCGCATCGTGCGGCGGGGGACCGATGTGACCCTCGTAGGGCACGGCGCGATGGTCTCGACCCTGCTGCAGGCGGCAGCGCTCGCCGAGAGCGAGGGGACCAGCTGCGAGGTCATCGATCTGCGCTCGCTCTCGCCGGTGGACTACGGCCCCATCCTCGACTCCGTCGCCCGCACCGGCCGCATGGTCTACGCGCAGGAGGCCCCGCAGTTCACCTCGCTCGGCTCCGAGATCGCTGCGACCGTCACCGAGCGCGCGTTCTACTCGCTCGAGGCGCCGGTGCTGCGCGTGTCCGGGTTCGATGTGCCCTTCCCGCCCGCCAAGCTCGAGGGGCAGTACCTCCCCGACGCCGACCGCATCCTCGAGGCCGTCGACCGCGCCCTCGCCTACTGACCCCGTCCCCCTCATCCCCGCCCCTCACCCCTCATGACCGCGAGAGTGCATTTCGAGCACGAGATCACGGTGTTTACCCGTGATCTCGTGACAAAGATGTCCCCACGTCCACTCCACGGCCGCTACGCTGCCGCGGAGCCTCTGGACGCGTGGGCCCAGTCTCGAGGGTGAGGAACCGGCGAAAGGAACCGCAATGAGCACGCAGACCTTCCACCTCCCGGATGTCGGCGAGGGCCTCACCGACGCCGAGATCGTCACCTGGCACGTCAAGAGCGGCGACACCGTCGCCGTCAACGACGTGATCGTCGAGATCGAGACGGCGAAGTCGCTGGTCGAGCTGCCGTCGCCCTTCGCGGGCGTGGTCGGCGAGGTGCTCGTCGAAGAGGGGCAGACGGTCGACGTCGGAGCCCCCATCATCACGATCGCGGATGCGGCGGCTCCCGCATCCGACGTCCCCGCCCCCGGCGACCCGGGACTCCCGGCCCCCGCGGCCGAGCCCGAAGCGGGCGGTTCCGTCCTTGTCGGCTACGGCTCCGCCGGTGCCGTGACATCGCGGCGCCGCAAGCCCGCCGCGGCGCCCGCCGCATCCGCCGCCGGGGTCGTGGCGAAGCCGCCGATCCGCAAGCTCGCCCGCGACCTGGGCGTCGACCTCTCGGCCGTGACGCCCAGCGGTGCCGGCGGCGAGGTGACGCGCGACGACGTCGTGAAGCACGCGTCGCAGGCGAGCGTCTTCCGCAACATCGAGACGCCCGAGTGGCCCGAGGTGCGCGAGGAGACGATCCCGGTCGCCGCATCCGTCGCCGAGGCCGACCCGCGCGAGGAGTCCATCCCCGTCCGCGGTGTGCGCAAGGCGACGGCCGGTTCCATGGTGCGCAGTGCCTACTCCGCGCCGCACGTGACGGTGTGGACCGACGTCGACGCGACGCGCACGATGGAGCTCGTGAAGCGCCTGAAGGCGTCGCCCGACTACGCCGACACGAAGGTCTCGCCGCTACTGATCATGGCCCGCGCGGTCATCTGGGCCGTGCGTCGCACGCCCATGGTCAACGCCGCCTGGGTCGACGGCGACGACGGCGCGCAGATCAACCTCCGCCACTACGTGAACCTCGGCATCGCGGCGGCGACGCCGCGCGGCCTCATCGTCCCGAACATCAAGGACGCCCAGAACCTGAGCATGCGCGAGCTGGCGAAGGCCCTGGAGCGACTGACGCTCACGGCGCGTGAGGGTAAGACCCCTCCCGCCGATCAGCAGCAGGGCACCATCACGATCACGAACATCGGCGTCTTCGGGATGGATGCGGGAACGCCCATCATCAATCCCGGCGAGGCGGGGATCATCGCGATGGGCACGATCCGTCAGAAGCCGTGGGTGGTGGACGGCGAGGTGCGCCCGCGCTTCGTGACCACCGTGTCCGGCTCGTTCGATCACCGGGTGATCGACGGCGACGGCATGAGCCGGTTCATCGCCGACGTCGCCGCCGTGCTCGAGGAGCCCGCCCTCCTCGTGGAGTGATCCCGGGCCCGTGGCGAGCTCGCCGCACCGCTGTCGGGCTCGCGGGGAACGCGGCTACCCGAGCCCGAGGCAGGAGGCCATCACCGCCTGGTGCACGGGAAGGAGTGCCCGCTTGAACGCGTGACCGACGAAAGCGGGATGTGCCACCGCGTCCTCGCTGACCTCCCGTCCGCGGGTGAACGGCGGGCACGGGTTCAGCCGGACACCGCGAGGCGCCGCATCCAGCAAGGCCGCGGTGATCCGATACGGCTCGAGGATCTGCGCGTGGTTCCCGGGGTCATCCGTGATGATCACGTCGGCGGAGCGGATCGCGGTACCGAGGTCCTCGACCCAGCGTGCGCCCGGGGTGCGCAGCTCGGCCGGGGCGCACTGCACCACGTCGAGCCCGAGCGCGAGAGAGGCTTCCTGCCACGCGCGCGAGATGTTGCCGTCAGGGCCGACGAACAGGAAACGTGTCGCGGCGAGATCGCGGTTCTGTCGCAGCATCCACAGGTCGGCGAGGACCTCGCAAGGGTGGTTGGTGCTCGTCATCGCGTTCACGACCGGGAGCGCGCCCGGAGCGGCGAGTGCCTCCAGAACGCTGATGTCGCCGTGGCGGGCGATGACGAGGTCCGCCCAGCCGGCGAGATAGTTCGCGACGTCCGCATGTGCCTCCTGCTTGTCGAGGGTGGACTCGGGAAGGACGACCGGCTGCAGTCCCATGAGCGCCGCGCCGCGCTCGAACGTGACGCGGGTGCGAAGACTCGTCGCAGGAAAGAACATGACCGCGCAGCCCGACGTCTCCGGCCCCCGTCCCGCGTCATACGCGTCGGCGAGGTCGAAGACTTGCTCGATGTCGGCGGATGTCCAGTCGTCGAGGCGGATGAGGGAGCGCATCCCGCCACCGTATCGACGCGGATGCTGCCGGCTCGCCGCATCCGTTCGCAGCCGCGACGCAAGGCGCCACACTTTTGCGCAACTGCGCCAGATACCCACTGCCGCATGTGCGCAAGACTGGCGCAGATGCGCACGTGCGTCGCAACTCGGGCAGGGCGGACCACCTCAGCCGGCCTCGGGCGGTGACGAGCATGAGCAACGCCTCGACGAGCCTGCCGCCACCCGGCGGATGCGCGCGTTCGGAGTGCGCACGAGTTGCGGCTACCGCGCCCCGGCGCGTTGACAAGACTCAAGCGAAAGGGTCAACGTCGATACCCCTGAGGAGAACTTATGAGCCCGAACACAGCAGTCGCTCGTCGTCCGAGACGGTCACACCGTGGTGCCGTCGCTATCGCCGTCGCGGCCTCTGCCGCCGCCATCCTGACCGCCTGCGCACCGCCCGGATCGTCGGGGCAGGACGGGCCGGCGGCGGCTGCAACCGATGTGTCGACGACCCTGCCCAGCGATCCGGTGAAGCTGCAGATCCTCACGAGCCAGGAGGCTGCGGATGTCGTCACGCAGCTGGGGCAGGAGTTCACCCGGCAGAACCCGACAGTCACCTTCGACGTCGTCGCCGAGGCGAACTCCAGCATCAACACCAACCTGTCGCGCATCCTCACGCGCGACACCCCGCCGGACATCCTCTTCACCCCTGCGCTCGCGCAGCCCGCGCGTGACGGTCTGCTGACCAACCTCGACCCTTACTTCGACGCCTACGGGTGGGACAGCTGGTCTCAGGAACTGCTCCGCATCGCGCGGGTCAGCCCCGAGGGAGACCGGGGTACCGGTTCGCTTTACGCTGTCGGCATCGGCTACAACGTCACCGGCATCTACTACAACAAGGAGATCGCTGCGAAGGTCGGCCTCACCGCCCCGCCCACGACCTTCGATCAGTTCGAGAAGGCGGCAACGGATGCCGTCGCCGCCGGTTACCTCGGCGTCTCGCTCGCCGCGAAGGACGCCGGAACGCCTTTCCTCCTCCAGGAACTGCAGAACGCGTACGGCAACGCGCCTGAGATCAATGACTGGATCTACCAGCGCCCCGACGCGACCTTCGATCAGCCGGGCATGCTCGCGGCGTCGCAGAAGCTCCAGGAATGGACGAAGGTCGGGGCGATCTCGCCCGACGCGTTGTCGGTCGACTACCCGACGATGATGGCCGACTTCCAGGCCGGTAAGGCGCTCTACGTGCCGGTCGGCGACTGGGAGAACGCGCGTCTGACGGCCGCCATGGGAGACAACGTCGGCTTCTTCCTCATCCCTCCGGTGGATGCGGGTGCGAAGCAGTACACGATGGCATCACCGGCCAACTACTCGATCCCGCAGGGGGCGAAGAACAAGGACGTGGCGGCGTACTTCCTCAACTGGGTTCAGAGTAACGAGCAGGCTCGGAAGATCGTGGTGGACGTTCTGGGCAGCTCGCCCGGCGGTCCGGTGGACTTGCCCGTCCCGCCCAGCGACAGCCCGCTGGTGAACTCCACCCTCGCCGCCTTCCAGCAGGTTCTCGCCGACGACGGCGCTGTCGACTTCATCGCGAACGGCTCAGCGGCGTTCACGCTCGACGTTCTGAACCCGGAGATGCAGGCCCTCGTGCTCGGATCGCGCACGCCGCAGGACTTCATTGACACCGTCCAGGCCGGGTACGAGAAGGACCTGACCCGATGATGGCCGGCCGGGGAGGATTCCTGAAGACACCAGCGAAGCGCCGGCGCGCGCTGATCGGAGTGACCTTCGTCGCACCGGCGCTCGCCCTGTACGGATGGCTGGTTCTCGGCTCGTTCGGGAACGCGGTCCAGTACTCGCTCTACGACTGGAACGGGGTGGGGAAGGCGACCTTCGTCGGGTTCGCGAACTACTTCGACGTCTTCACCTCCCCGGCTCGGCTCGTATCCCTGCTACACGCCTTCGAGTTGATGGTGTTCTTCTGCGGGGTGACGATCGTTCTGGCGCTGGCCGCCGCCGTCCTGACACGGGCGGCGGTAGGACGGCGGTCCGCCGCCGCGGTTCGCACGATTCTGTTCATGCCGCAGGTGATCCCCATCGTTGCCGCAGCCGTGGGCTGGAGCTGGATCTATTCCCGTGAGGGGGCGCTCAACCAGTTTCTGGATGCCGTCGGACTCGGGAGTGTCACGCGCGCCTGGCTCGGCGATCCGAGCACCGCACTGGCGGCCGTCGGTTTCATCGGGACCTGGGCGCTTCTCGGCCTGGTCACCATGATGCTCACCGCGGGTATCAGCAAGATCGACTCGGCGCTCTACGAGGCGGCGCGTTTGGATGGTGCGAACGCCGTTCAGGAGTTCTTCGCGGTCACGCTGCCGGGTCTGCGCCGCGAGCTGGTGGTGAGCGCCACGCTGACGATCATCGCCGCCCTGGCGAGCTTCGACATCGTCTACATCACCACGCAGGGCGGTCCGAACCGCGCGACAATCGTGCCCGGCATCGACATCTACAACATGGCATTCGGGCAACAGCAGGTCGGCGGGGCGGCCGCGATGGGCATCGTACTGATGGCCATCGTCCTCCTGGTGATCATCCCCCTCCAGCGACTCGCGGCGAAGGACTGACGAATGCGCGTTTCCCTCTCGGAGAAGATCGGCAGCAGAGTCGTCCTGATCCTTCTCGTTCTGTTCACGCTGTTGCCCTTCGTGGCACTGTTGTCGGTGGCTCTCTCCCCGGCGAACACTCTTCCCAGCGGCATCTCGTTCTTCCGAGAGCTGCACTGGGAGAACTTCGTCACGGCGTTCGAGCTGGCGAAGTTCCCGACACTCATGCTTTCCAGCGCCACGCTGGTGATCATCGTGGTGCCGATCGTGGTGCTCGCCTCCACGATGGCGGCCTACGGCCTCACCTGGTTGCGCGTGCCGCTGGCCGGGGTGATCTTCCTGCTGTTCCTGCTGGGCTTGACCATCCCGACGGAGAGCCTGATCACGCCGCTGTATCTGACCATGCAGCACCTCAGCCTCACCAACACCGTGTGGAGCGTCGCGCTCCCTCTGGCCGCGTTGCAGATCCCCTTCGGCATCTTCTGGATGCGCGCGCACTTCCTCGGGATGCCAGGTGAACTGGAGGAAGCGGCGCAGCTGGATGGTTCCGGTCCGTTCCGCACTTTCTGGCAGGTGCAGCTTCCGCTGGCGCGGCCGGCCATATCGACGATGCTCATCCTGAGCTTCCTCTGGACGTGGAACCACTTCATCCTGACCCTCGTCATGATCGACGACCCGTCACACCGCACGGTGGGAGGTGCCCTTGCGGGCTTCCAGGGAGCGCACGCGACCGACGTCGTGATGCTCAGCGCGGCCGCATTGCTGATGATGGTCCCCACGTTGCTGGTGTTCCTCATCTTCCAGCGGCAGTTCAGTGCCGCTCTCCTGCAGGGCTCGGTGAAGGAGTGACTGACGTGGCAGAACCCGACGGCCCGGTGCGCCCGGCCTACGACCCTGAGCTCGAGGCATCCCTTCGGGTGTCCGGTGTCTACGTCCTCGATTTCGCACCCGAGAACCTCGCTGCGGTGCAGAACGATCTCCGGACGTGGTCCGGGTCGGCGCGCGCGCAACTCGCAGACGAAGGGTTTCGCATCGAGGATGCGACCGCGACAGCACCGGACGGCGTCGCCGTCCCTCTTCATCACATCTCGCGGTTGGAATCCCGCGAGCCTCGTCCGTGCATCGTTTACATCCACGGCGGGGGAATGGTGCTCGGAACACCATGGGACGCGGCCCCCGACTTCCGTCGGTGGATCTCGGACTTCGGAGCCAGCGTCGTCACGATCGACTACCGACTCGCTCCCGAGGTGACGGCTCCGTCGCTCGTCGAGGATTGCTACGCTGCGCTCTGCGAGATCTCCGCGCGAGCGACGGACTGGGGCATCGACCCCGAATCCCTCATCATCGCGGGGATGAGCGCGGGCGGCGGTCTGGCGGCCGGTGTCGCCCAGCTCGCGCGGGAGCGCGGCGGCCCACCGCTGTGCGGACAGCTTCTGCTCGCACCGATGCTCGATCCCCTCGCCGACGGGGACTCTGCGCGCCAGCTTCCCCACGGACCATGGAATCGCGACGAGAACGCCGCCGCGTGGCGCCTCGTGCTAGGAGGCGGCGATGTGGCGTCCGCGGGCGCCAACGCGCCGGCGCACGCAACCACGCTGTCCGACCTGTCTCCGGCGTTCCTCGAGGTCGGCTCGGCGGAGATCTTCCGCTCCGAGGTCATCGACTACGCGGGCCGGATCTGGGCCTCCGGCGGTGACGCCGAACTGCACGTGTGGAGTGGTGGTTTCCACGGATTCGCCGCCTACCCGCATGCCGCGGTGACCCAGGGCGCCCTCGCCGCCCGCACCAATTGGCTCGCACGCCGCTTCGGTCGCGTCCCCGCCGAAGCTTCCTCCGAGGAGGAGAGCACGTCGGTTCACCCCGCATCATGACCGTTCCCCCCGCACGACGCACCGAACCCCGAGGAGTCGCACCATGGCCCTGTTGACGATGAACACCGAGAGCAAGTTCCTCCGCTCGAACCAGGCGTTCACCGTGATCCTCCCGGACATGCCCCGTGAGGACGATCCCGAGGAGTTCTACTCCCAGCGGCGCGAGCTGCCGGTGGTCTGGCTTCTGCACGGAACGTTCGGCGACCATACCGACTGGGTCCGCAAGACGAACGTGGAGCGGTATGCGGCCCGCAAGGGCGTGGCCGTGGTGATGCCGTCGGGTCTGAACAGCAACTACTCCAACTGGAGTCGGTTCATGCTGGGCTACGACATGTACGACTACCTCCTGCACGAGCTCATGCCCCTGGTCTACAACTGGCTGCCGATCTCGTCGCGGCGCGAGGACAACTTCCTCGCGGGGCTGTCGATGGGGGGCCGTGGCACGATCAAGATCGCCGCGAGTAACCCGGAGCGTTTCGCTGCGGCGGCGGTGCTCTCGGCCAGTCCACGGGACTTCTCGGATCTGACGCCCGAGTTCTTCCGTTCGGGCGATGTGTTCGCTGAGCGGTTGGAAGGCATGGTCGAGAACGCGGGCGGCCTCGAGGCGTTCCTCGCGTCCGAGGAGAACTCGTGGCGCGTGCTCGATGAGCAGGCCGGAACCGGCCGTCTGCCGCGGCTACTGTTCGCCAGCGGAGCCGACGACGACTACGTCATGACGACGTTGCGCCCGTTCCGCGCGCACGCGGAGGAGATCGGGCTGGATGCGACGTTCTCCATCCGCGACGGTTTCACGCACGAGTGGGACTTCTGGGACCTCGCTATCCAGGAGGCCTTCGAGTTCTTCGGTCTCCCCGATATCGACATCGACATGGCGTGACGCCCGGCGCGCTGCCGGAGACGACCTCCGGCTCCCCTCGCCTTCGCGGCAGATCCTGCTAGCGTTCCTTCTTCGGCCGCACGTGCCGCGGCCTCCCCTCGCCGCGATCAGGTTCCCCCCGGCGCGCCGGCCGATCCCTGGAGGTGCGGTGACATGAGAGACTTCCTTGCCCGATTGGCGCTGCGGGATGAGTCCGTCGCGGCCGCCCTCCGGGTGCTGGACTACTTCGACGCACTCGATGCCCGCGGTGTCGGACCCGAAGCGTACGTGCGCGGGGCGGCGGCGTTGACCTCGAGAGTGGTGGGCGTGGCACTGGCCGGCCGCCGGCTCTCATTGCGGGTCGGACCCGGCGGGGATCGCCTTCGCGGGGAGGCGGTAGCGGACAAGGGTGAGGAGTGGCCTTCGCGCGCGATCGGTCCCGGTGACACCGATCGCGTGTGGATCGAGTCGACCGATGTGGACACCTCCTACGATCTCGTCCTCGAACGCATCGCACAGGGCATACAGCGGTGGGCGGACCGCCTCGATGCCCTGGCCCCCGAACCCGAGCAGGCATGGGCGACGCTCCTGAACGATCCCATCCCGGAGGAGCGCAGCCGGCAGTTGTTCGCGGCGCTCCGTCTTGACTCGGCTCGCCGATATCATGTGGTCGCGCATCTCCCGGTCGACTGGGGTGACGGCCTGCGCGCGTCCGCCGTGGTCCGCGGTACCGCCGTGGGCGCGACCATCCAGCCGGCGCCGTTCGCCATGGGGCCACAGGTCGGCGGGAAGGGACGTTTCGGCATCGGACCCGCTGTTCCGGTCGAAGAGTTGCGCAGCTCGTGGAAACGCGCGGTGATCGTGCTCCGAATGGCGCGCCCCGGCGAGGCGCTCACCTGGGATCGCCTCGGCGTCCTGGCTCCGCTGTTCCTCCATGCCCAGACCAGCGATCTCCTGGCATCCCCCATCATCAGTGCCATCGAGGCGGGGAACTTGCCCTGGCTGGACGAGACCGTGACGGCGGTGACACAGACCGGATCCATCCGCGGTGCGGCGGATCTCCTCGGCCTGCATCACTCGACCGTGCAGAAGCGCATCGACAAGCTCCAGCAGCAGTTCGACCTCAACCTCGGCAATGCCCGGCATGCGTACCACCTGTGGCTCGCGTGCGCGGCGCACCGCTACGCCTCGTTCGGCACCCCCGAGAACATGGAGCTCGACGTCCGGCTCACGCCTCGCCCGTTCGACGATCCGTCGTCCTGAGCGAGGCGTGATTCCGCTCAGGACTCGAAGACGATCGTCGGCCGCTCCGCACCACGTGCAGCGGTGATGGTGAAGCGGTGCTGGAGGAAGTCGGCCCGCAGTCGGGCCGAGCTGTCACCATCCGTCCAGATCAGAACCAAGACGCCGGGGGCCTCGTCGCTGACCTCGAAGTCGCCGTCGAATGCCGGGAAGGTGTTGCGCCACCGCAGGATGTCGAGCAACTGCTGGATCTCGCGCTTCTGGACGCGCTCCGCGATCTCGGCGGCGGTGTAGTCGTGACGGTTGGCGGCACGCGCGTCGCCAGCGGCGGCGAGGGCTTCCGGATCGTTGGCCCCGAACAGGGCGCCGACGTAGTAGATCTGCGGGATCCCCGGCACGAACAGCTGGAAGACGCGGGCGAGAAGGAAGGCCGCATCGTCCTCCCCGAGAGCCGAGTAGAACGACGACATTAGCTGGTAGCGCTGAGCTCCCTTGTCGCCCCGACGGATGACGGATGCCGGGAGGGGCAGGATCTCCCGGAGGTGCTCGGTGCGGGCGTTCACGAGGTCGACAATCGAGTCGATCTCGTCGTCGTCGAGCAGGCCGACGACGTCGACCACGCCGATGCCATCGTGCGTGTCCAGGGTGGTGAACTGCTTGCGGGGGCAGATCTCCAGCCAGTGGCGCATCCGGTCGGTCCGGCCTGTGAAGAGCGTGTGGAGCGTCAGCATGGGGAGCGCGAAGTCGTAGACCCAGTGCCCCTTCGCCGACATCTTGAGTTGGATCTCGTAGTTCTCGTGGATCTCGGGCAGCATCTGCGTGCCGCGGTCCTTGATCGGCGCCATCCCGATCTCCAGGACGTCCCACACCTCGGGCTCGACGAAGAAGCAGTTCGTTCCCGGGCGCTTGGCAGCGTAGGCGAACGCGTCGAATCGGATGAGGGCGACGTGATCGGCGAGGCGCCCTAGGTTCCTGGCGAAGTACTCCTGCGTCACCGGCTGCCACGGATCGATGTCGACCTGCTCGGCGAAGAACGTGTTCCACAGGCGGACGACTTTGCCGTCGGCCCGGGTGATGTCGAGATACGGACCGTGCTGCTTGCGCCGGTAGAGCGCCGCCATCTCCGCTTCGGTGGGCTCGCCGCCGCCCCAGAACTCATTCCAGTCGATGAACATGCTCTTGTACGGGGACTCATCGCCCCGCTGCATGTAGTCCAGGAACTCGGCGGAGCGGATCGAGGCGTGATTGATCATGAAGTCGGCCATCAGGTAGTAGTCCCGGCCGAGGGCGTCGATGTCGTCCCAGTCGCCGAAGGCGGGATCGACGATGTCGTACTCGATCACGGCGAACCCGCGATCTCCCGACGACGGGAAGAAGGGCAGGATGTGAATTCCTCCGAACGCGCCCGCGAAGTGTGCGTCGAGGATGAGCTGGAGCGCTGGCAGATCGCCGCCCATGCTGTCGGCGTACGTGATGAGCATCGCCTGATTGACGACCGGCTTCATGATGGTCCTTTCGTGGCTGGTGGGGGACTCATGCTTCGGCGGGTGTCTGCGCCGGGCGAGGGCGGCGGTGACGCAGGCTCAGGATGTAGAGGGTCATGCCCAGGGTGACCGGGACGATGCACGCGAGGTACATCGTCGCGTAGGCGTCCTCGGCGGGCATCCCGGCGTCCGTCTGGGTGGCGACGATCCATCCTCCGACGATGGGCATGATCAAGTAACCCAGGTCCACACCGATGTAGTTCGTGTTGCTGGCGAGGCCGCGCTTCTGCGCCGGGACGGCGGTCAACGCGAGGGTCTGGATGGCGGGCTGACAGATTCCGTAGCCCAGCGCCGACACGGCGCCCGCGATCAGGAAACCGACAAGGCTGTCGACGTGGGCTATGACGATAAAGGAGATCGCGAAGAGCACCATCCCGGGGATGATGACGACGGCGAGTCCGCGGGTGTCTCCGATGGCTCCCGCGATCGGTCGCGAGACGAGGATGAAGATCGCGTAGGCGGCGAAGAACAGTCCGATCTGTTCCACGCCGCGCGCTTCGCCGTACAAGACGATGAACGAGTTGACGCCGGAGAAGGCCCCGGCCAGGAAGAACATGATGGCCGCGGGCAGCAGGGCCTCGCGGGCAACGAACGTCGACCAGCGAAACTTCACACCCGTGGTGCGCTGAGGTGCCGCGCTTCGCAGACGGAGCGCGAGGAGCGCGGAGATCAGCATCACGCCGGCTCCGATGAAGAAGCTGATCGGGTATCCGAAGTTCGCCAGCATCCAGAGTCCGACGGATGGGCCGACCGCGGTACTGACTGCTTGTCCCAGCGAGAACGTTCCGATGCCCTGCGCCATGCGGCTGGAGGGCAGGGCGTCGCTGGCCATGGCCAGGGTCACGGGGGCCAAGAAGCCCATGGCCGCTCCGTGCAGGAGACGCGCGGCGATGAGCACCGGAATGCTGTCGGCCAGCGCATAGAGCACGAAGGCGATCAGGATCAGCACGACGGTGCCGGCGAGCAGGTAGCTGTGACGGACAACGAGCGTCGCCCACCCGACCGCGGGGCGCACAGCGAGCGCGGTCACGGCGAACACCCCCGCGACCACTCCCACCATCAAGGAGCTCGCGCCGAGAGATTGCGCGAGCTTGGGGACGAGGGCCAAGGTGAAGAACTGCGCGAACGTGATCATGAAGTTGATCACGAACAGACTCAGGAACGGCATCGTCCAGATGGGTTCGCGGGGGGGACGTTCTGTCACGTCGTCTCCTTCGCGTTCGATGTTCGCGCCGTTCACGACGGCAGTGTCATGCTCGCCCACGTCGCCCGACCGCCTGATCCGCCCGTCGACCGCAATCGAGCCATAGCGATCCGCCACCTGGCGGCTGACGATGGGGAGGGTGCACGAGATAGTGAGAGTTGCCGGGCAGTCCGTCCGGTTCCGCGGCATGGGCGCGGGCAAGGACACGGAAAGGTGCACGGCGGTGGCAACGACGGATGATCCGCGCGTGAGGGAAGAACCGCGTCGGCGGGCGGGTGCGGTGCTCCGTGCCGGGATCCCGGACGACGACAACCGGCACTATCTGCCTGAGCACCTCAAAGGCACCAGCATCGTCGTCAATGAGAACGGCAACAATTCGCAGCCGTATCCGTCTCGACTCGAACGGCGCAGCGGAGCAATCGTCGACGCAGCGATGAACACGTGGTACGTCTACGTGCCGGAGTCCTATGATCCGTCGGTTGCATCTCCGCTCGTCGTCTCGCTGCACGGCGGTCTCATGACGGGGTGGGGTCAGGCGGTGTACTCGTCGTGGACGAACGTCGCCGATCGTGAGGGCTTCGTGGTCGTCTTCCCGGATGCCGCGTCGCGTCGTTTCTGGACGATCGATATCGCGCCCGGGCGGATCGCTGAGATGACGGCGCCGAATCCAGAGGGTCTTTACCTCAACCCGCCGCCGCGCGATCCCTCGGCGAACCACGACATCTCCCTGATCCGCGGGGTGATCGACTGGGCCTCGGTGGAGTACGCGATCGACGCGGAGCGGGTCTTCCTGCACGGCATGTCCATGGGGGAGGCGATGACCTCGACCTTCGTCCGACGCTTCGGCTACCTCCTCGCGGGCGCGGCGGGCTCGGGGGCGCCGATCGACGCCGATCTCCTCTTCGACGATCGGGGCGGCGTCGTCAACACCGGGGGACCGCTTCCGATGTGGCAGTCTCGTCTCGACCTCGACGAAGGTCCGCAGTCGTTCGCCACACAGGGCGCGGAGCTCGTGAGGCAGAACCGGGACTACTGGCTTCGCGTGAACGAGATCGACGATCCTCCCGCCATATCGATCCTTGGTGTGGACAACTTCGCCTTCTACTCGGGAGGTCGCGCCGACGTCGTCTTCCGCGACGTTCACGGTCGCGACCACGGGCAGACCTTCGATGACGCCGAGTTCGTCTGGGACTACTTCTTCTCGGGCCTTCGACGTCGTACCGACGGCTCGATCGCCTCCACCCCGCCGGAACTGGCGCGCACCGGCGACGCCCTGGCTCTCGCCGTCGCCGATGGCCGCCCGCTCGCGTGGGTCCATGGCGAGAGGGTCGTGCTGCCGACTCCTGCGTTCATCTGGGAAGCGGCGCAGTACCACGGGAGGGGCGGTGCGCGAGTTGTCCGCAAGAGGCTCGTGTACGTCCCGCTGTCGTTCCTGGCGTCGGTCCTCGGCGGGCATCTGACGACCGGTGAGGAGGGTTCCGTCGCAGTTCTCGAGCTGCCGGACGGGCGTGTTCTGCAGTTCGCTCGCGGGGTGATCGGTTGCGTGCTCGATGGTCGCGTGCGGTCGATGAGTGCAGAAGCGGTGCTGCGTGACGGGCATCTCTGCGTCTCGTTCGAGTGGTTCACCGCTGCGGTCCTCGATCTGCATGTGTCGGAGCACTCCGGTGTGGTCTACGCCACCGACCACTTCGCGCAGCTTTCGGCAAACATGGCGTTTCTCCTCGCTGACCTTCTCGACGGCGTGACGACGTGACGGACATCGGTGGCGGAGAGCGGATGCGAGAGTTGGACGCCCTGGTGATCGGCGAAGCACTCGTGGACGTCACCTATGATCGCGACGGCGTCGCGGAGCACGTGGGCGGGAGCCCCGCCAACGTGGCACTCGGGCTCGGTCGCCGCGGTCGCACGGTCGCGTTGCTCACGCAGCTGGCGGCGGATGCGCGGGGCGCGCGCATACGCGAGCATTTGGCGCGCTCTCACGTAGAGGTGCGCGGTGCTCTCGTCGCGCGCACCTCGACGGCCACTGCCACCGTCGGCGCTGATGGCCAGGCGAGCTATGAGTTCGACATCCGCTGGCAGCGGATGACAGCCGACATCCCGATGCAGCCGCGACTGGTGCACACCGGCTCGATCGCCGTCTTCGTGCAGCCCGGAGCGGACTCGGTGTTCGACATCATCGCCTCCCAGACCGAGGACGTCGTCGTCACACTGGACCCCAACATCCGTCCGGCCCTGGTCGGCGATGCGCGAACGGCGAGACGGCGCTTCGAGGAACTCGGACGATTCGCGGACATCGTCAAGCTGAGCGACGAGGACGCCGCGTTCCTCTACCCCGAGGAGCCGCTCGAGGCGGTTCTGGACCGCGTGCTCGGGTGGGGCGTCCGCATCGCCGCCGTCACGCGAGGCGACAAGGGAGCAACCCTTGCCTCCGCCAAGGGGAGTGTGAGCATCCCCGCCGCACCGGTCCAGGTCGTCGACACCATTGGCGCGGGGGACACCTTCATGGTCGGGCTGATCGACGGCTACCTGGACTCCGATGCGACCGATGGCTCGGCGTTGCACGCCCTCGGTTCCGCTGCCGCGGCGCTCGCCGCGCAGACCGTCAGTCGCGCCGGGGCGGACCTTCCCTGGCGAAGTGTGCAGAGCTGAGTGACGCTACCGAAGCGCACCGTATCGAGTTTGATAACGATTATCAGTAGGCGTAGAGTGACCGCCATGCCCCTGAAGACCCGACTTCTCCTCGCGCCCGCCCTCGTCGCCGGCGCCGCCCTCACGCTCGCCGGATGCGCGTCGGCCACGGCCGATCCGTCGCAGAGCTCCGCGTCCGACGGCGCGATCACCATCGTCACCTCGACGAACGTCTACAGCCAGATCGCCGAGGAGATCGCGGGGGATGCGGCCACGATCACACCCGTGATCTCGTCCGCCGCGCAGGATCCCCATGACTACGAAGCCACCGCGGCCGACCAGCTGACGGTGCAGAAGGCCGACCTGATCATCCAGAACGGTGGCGGGTACGACGCGTTCATGGACTCGCTCATCGACGCGAGCAAGTCCGAGGCGCCGGTGATCGTGGCCGCCGAGTACTCCGACAGCTGGCAGGGCACCGAGGCGACCGAGCACGACACGGACGAGCTCGAGGCGAGCCCGCACTCCGAGCTGGACCACGACCACGACCACATCGAGGGCTTCAACGAGCACGTCTGGTACGACCCGCACACGATCGAGCACGTGACCGAGGCCATCACCGAGGAGCTCTCGCGGCTCGTTCCCGACAAGGCGGAGACCTTCCAGGCGAACTCGACCGCGTTCCTCGCGCAGGTCGCCGGCCTCGAGAAGTCCCTCGACGACATCAAGGCCGCCCACGGCGGTGCCGAGGTCTTCGTGACCGAGCCGGTGCCCGGCTACCTGATCGCCGCCGCCGGCCTCGAGAACGCCACGCCGGACGAGTTCAGCGAGGCCGTCGAAGAGGGTCAGGACGTGCCCGCGGCCGTGCTGCTGGCGGCTCTCAACGAGGTGAAGTCGGGCGAGGTGAAGGTCGTCATCGCGAACGCGCAGGCCGGCGGCGCCGAGACGACGCAGATCATCGACGCGGCGGGTACGGCGGGTGTTCCGGTGCTCGAGTTCACGGAAACGCGTCCGGACGACCAGACTTACATCCAGTGGATGCAGAAGAACATCGAGGACCTCGCCGGGGCTCTCGACAAGTGACGAACGAGCGCGACCCGCTCGTCATCGCGTCCGCTGCGCTTCGGCGCGGCGGACGCGACCTCTGGCGCGGGCTGGATCTGACCGTCGCGCCCGGCGAGCTGGTCGCCGTGCTCGGACCCAGCGGCGCGGGAAAGACCACGCTGCTGCGGGCGATCCTCGGCCTCGACAGGCTCAGTGAGGGAACGATCACCGCTCTCGGGGCGCCGGTCACCCGGGCGGGGAACCGGCGCATCGGCTACATCCCGCAGCAGCGCCCGCTGCCGCGAGACACCTCGATGCGCGGCCGCGACGTCGTCGCGCTCGGCGTGGACGGTCACCGATTCGGTCTGCCGATCTCCCGCAGGCGCGACCGGGCGCGCGTCGACGAGCTCCTCGCCGCCGTGGGTGCCGAGACCTTCGCCGACCGTCCGGTCGGACTGCTCTCGGGCGGGGAGCAACAGCGGCTCCGCGTCGGGCAGGCGCTCGCCGACGACCCGCGCCTGTTGCTGTGCGACGAGCCGCTGACGAGTCTCGACCTCGCGAACCAGCAGGCCGTGGTGTCGCTGATCGACCGGCATCGCCGGGAGCGTCAGGCCGGCGTCCTGCTGGTGACCCACGACATCAACCCGGTGCTCGACACGGTCGATCGCATCCTCTACATCGCCGGCGGCACCTTCATGCTCGGCACCCCCGACCAGGTGCTCGACTCCGCCGTGCTCAGCGACCTCTATGGGGCTCCCGTGCACGTGCTCCGCGCGGGCGGACGCCTCGTCGTCGTCGGAGCGCCGGATGCGGAGCAGTCGCACCACCATCATCACGACCTCGAGGACCACGCATGAACTGGAGCGACGTCGGCGACGCGCTGTTCGGAGGCGTGGCCCAGTACGGCCAGATCCTCGAGCTCGTCCAGAACTCGGTGTGGGCGGGCGCCGTGCTCGGCATCGTCGGCGGTCTCGTCGGCGTGTTCGTGATGCAGCGCGACATGGCCTTCGCGGTGCACGGCATCAGCGAACTCTCCTTCGCCGGCGCCGCTGCCGCCCTGCTTCTCGGGTTCGACGTGGTGACGGGATCGATCGTCGGCTCGATGATCGCCGCCGCGCTCATCGGCTGGCTCGGCTCCCGCGCGCGTGACCGGAACTCGATCATCGGTGTGCTGATGCCCTTCGGCCTCGGCCTCGGCATCCTCTTCCTCTCGCTGTACAACGGACGAAGCGCCAACCGGTTCAGCCTGCTCACGGGCCAGATCGTCTCCGTGCAGACGGGACAGCTCGGCGTGCTGATCGCGATCGCAGTCGTGGTGCTGGTGGGCCTGCTGCTCATCTGGCGCCCGCTGCGCTTCGACTCGCTGGATCCCCAGTCGGCCGCCGCGCGCGGTGTGCCCACGAGGGCGGTCTCGCTCGCGTTCATGCTGCTGCTCGGGCTCATCGTCGCCGTCGCCGTGCACATCATCGGCGCGCTGCTCGTGCTCGCGCTGCTCGTGACCCCGGCCGCGGCCGCGATGCGCATCTCGACCGGACCGCTCGCCGTGCCGCTGTGGGCGGCCCTGTTCGGCGTCGTCTCCGCCGTCGGCGGCATCCTGCTCGCCGTGGCGGGCACCCTGCCGGTGAGCCCGTACATCACGACGATCTCCTTCGTCATCTACATCGTCTGCCGCGCGATCGGAGCACGCCGCGACCGTGTGACGCGTGCCGCCTGAGAACAGCGCCCGGCCCGCTGCCAGGGTGCGCGGGTAGGATTCGGGCATGGCTCAGCGCAACACCTGGCAGCGCGAGCGCGTCCGCGAAGCCCTCTCCGACGCGCAGGGCTTCGTCAGTGCCCAGACGCTGCACGCGCGGTTGCGCGACGACAACACCGGCATCGGCCTGGCCACGGTATACCGCGCGCTCGCGGGACTCGCCGCCGGTGGTGACGCCGACTCGCTGCAGAGCCCCGAGGGCGAGAACCTCTACCGCGCCTGCGTGACGAGCGGCCACCACCACCACCTCATCTGCCGGCAGTGCGGTCTCACCGTCGAGATCGAGGCCTCGGAGGTCGAGGAGTGGGCCCAGCGCACGGCCGCGAGCCACGGCTTCACCTCGGCCGAGCACGTCGTCGACATCTTCGGGCTCTGCGGTGCGTGCACCGCCGCCCGGGCGAATGAGCGTGACGACTAGCCGCACCGAGCGCGCGAGGTCGGCGTCCCCGCGACGCTCGTCCGGCTCGCGTACGTCCGTGGCGCTGAGTCTCGGACTGGCGCTCATCGTCGTCATGGCGGCGATCTACATCTTCGCGCCGCAGCTGCTCCCGGCGGACGTCCCCACGCGCCTCCAGGACGGGGTCACGCTCGCGCTCAGCGTGCTCATCGAGTCGCTGCCGTTCGTGGCGCTGGGAGTCGTGCTCTCGATTCTCGTGCAGGTGTGGCTGCCGGCCGGGGTCCTGGAGCGCTGGATGCCACGTCGCGCCTGGGCGCGACGTGCGGTGCTGTCGCTGCTGGGCATGATCGTGCCGGTGTGCGAATGCGGCAACGTCCCGTTCGCGCGCGGCCTGCTCATGCGGGGCTTCAACGTGTCCGAGACGATGACCTTCCTCATCGCGGCACCGATCGTGAACCCCATCGTGATCATCACGACCCACCAGGCCTTCGGCTTCAGCGACGGCATCCTCGTCGCCCGCCTGCTCGGAGGCTACGCGGTGGCGAACCTCATCGGGTGGCTCTACAGTCGCCACCCGTCACCCGACGCGTTGCTGACCGACCGCTTCCGCGCCACGTGCGAGGTCGTCGTTCACGAGCGCGGCGGCCGCGGGCGCCGTTCTCTGGCGCAGTTCCTCGTCGAGCTGCGCGCGGTCATGCCCGCGCTCGTCATCGGCTCCGCGCTCGCCGGCGCGGTGCAAGTGCTCGTGCCGCGCAGCGCGCTGCTGGCGATCGGATCGAACCCCGTGCTGTCGATCGTGGCGATGATGATGCTCGCGATCGTCGTCTCGATCTGCTCGAACATCGACGCCTTCTTCGCGCTCTCGTTCGCCTCGACGTTCACCCCCGGCTCGTTGGTCGCCTTCCTGGTGACCGGTCCGCTGGTGGACGTGAAGATGATCGCCCTGCTGCGTACGACCTTCTCCACCCGCGCGCTCGTCGGGATCGTCATCACGGTCCTGCTGTTCGCCTTCGCGCTCGGAGCGGTGGTGAACCTCCTTGCGTAGCGTGCTCACTCGCTGGCTGGGCGCAGGGCTCGCCGCCGCCCTCGCCGTCATCACCCTCGTGCTGGCTGTGACCGGCCGCATCGGCCTGTACATCAACCCGGACGGAGCGTGGTTCGCGATCGGCATGGCCGTGGTCGTGCTCGTCGGAACGGCGCTGAGCTTCGTGCTGCCGCTCGGGGCGGAGGACGACCACGGTCACGACCACGGCGACGCCCACGATGAGGATCACCCGCATGACGGGCACGAACGCCGGGTGTCGGCGGGAGCCGTCGCCGCGGTGGCCGGCGGCCTCCTCGCCTCCGGCGTCGTGGTGACGATGCTGGCGCTCCCGCCGGCATCCCTCTCGGCGGAGCTCGCCGCATCGCGCGACGTCGGCGCGCCTCCGCTGTTCGCGGGATCGGATGTGATCTCGCTCGCCTCCACCGGCGACACCTCGAAGTTCGGGGTGGGGGACTGGGCCGCGGTGTTCGCCACGGCGACCAATCCCGACGCGTTCGAGGGCGACGCGGTGACCCTCACGGGCTTCGTCAGCGGCGACATCGACGGCGGGTTCGATCTCAGCCGTCTCGTCATCACGCACTGCGTGATCGACGCGCAGCCCGCGCGTCTGGCCATCTCGGCGGATGCGGCCGCGCCGGCCACCGGGCAGTGGGTCACCGTGTCGGGCACGGTGCGCGCGACCGGATCCGGACAACTGGCGATCGTGGCCGAACAGGTCACGCCGATCGACGAGCCGAGCGATCCCTATGAGTACTGAGGCCCAGCGCCCGTCGCGACGCGAGCAGTCGCGGCGCCGCCGCGTCCGCACATATCTCGGGGCGTTCGCGATCGTGCTGACCGTGCTGGCGCTCGCGGGCGCCGCCGCGGGCGCGGTCGGGACCCTGCAGGGCCCGCGGGTGACGAACGTGCAGTTCGACCCGCAGGCGGCGGTGTCCACATCCGGCTCACGCCTCATCCTCACCACGACGCAGACCCTCACGGCGATCGACCCGTCGCAGGTGACCGTCAGCCCGGTCGCGGACTTCGCCGTCGAGACATCCGGCCGCAGCATCGGGGTGCGCTTCACGCTGCCCCTGCGCGACGACACCGACTACACGGTCACCGTCTCGGGTGTCGCGGGGCAGGGATCGGATGCCGCCGTCACCCTCACCGAGAGCTTCCGCACCCCACCGCTGTCGGTGTACCTGCTGCAGCGCGGCGAGGACGGTGAGCACGACACGGTCTTTCGCACCTCACTCTCCGGCGAGGACGCCGTTCCCGTCTTCACACACCGGCACATCGAGGACTTCCGCGCGACGAGTGCGCATCTCGTGATGTCGGTCGTCGACGACGACGGCTCGAACGAACTCATCGTGACCGACCCGGACGGCACGGAACAGCGCTCGCTGCCCCTTCCCGGCACGGGGCCCATTCAGGACCTGCAGACCGCCGATCGCGGTGAGACCATCGGCTACACCTATACGGACCCCGACATGTCGGCCGCGGGGGCCCGGGCGAGCGTGCTCTACACCGCCTCGCTCAAACCCGCCGATGCGGATACCCCGCCGACCCGCATCGACGTGTCGGGCGAGCCGGCGAGCGTCGCGCAGTGGAGCTTCGTCCCCGATACCGACAGCATCCTCATGCTCTCGTTCCAGGGCCGGTTGCTGCTCGCGCCGCCGTCGGGGGCGAACCCCGTCGATCTCGGGGCGGCCGCGCAGATCGAGGGCATCGCCCGCGGCTCGACCACGGCCATCGTGCTCCGCGCCGACGGCCTCGTCACGATCTCGCTCGTCGACGGCTCGGAGACGCCGCTCGTCTCGGCACAGGACGCGACGGGCTATCTCGGCGGCGTCGTGCCGCTCACCGGCGATCGGACGCTGCGGCAGTACACCGATCCGAACGGCGCAGGCTCCTCGCTCCTGCTGGTCGACGGCGAGGGTCACGCCAAACCGGTGTTCACGGTGGCGGCGAGCTCGGCGCTGCTGCAGACGTGCGTCTCGCCGTCCGGTCGCTACGCGGCCGTGCTCGTGCAGCCGGATGCGGCCAAGAACCCGTACGTGACGAGCTACGCCCTGCCGGTGCCCGAGACGGTCGAGACCCACATCCTGGATCTTGACAGCGAGACCGAGGTGTCCAGCCTCGGCGCCTTCGACATCTCGTGGTGCCAGGTTCCGCTGCGATGACGACGACGCACGTGCCGGCCACGCGCGAGGCGTTGAGCGCCCTACCGGTGGAGGTCGCGCCGCTCCTGCTCGACGCGCTGCTGGAGACCGAGCTCGACGGCGAACGCGTCGTGCTGCGCCTCAGCGAGGTCGAGGCGTACCACGGCCGCGGCACCGGTGACGTCCCCGACCCCGGCTCGCACGCCCGCATGGGGCCGACGCCGCGCAACGCCACGATGTGGGGCGAGCCCGGGCACCTCTACGTGTACCTGAGCCACGGCATCCACTCCTGCGTGAACGTGGTGTGCGGCCCCGAAGGGGTCGCCGGCGGTGTGCTCCTGCGCGGCGCGGAGGTCGTCGAGGGTGCGGATGCGGCTCGTCGCCGCCGCAGCGAGCGCGGTGTCGTGCGCCATGACCGCGACCTGGCGCGCGGGCCGGGACGTCTCGGCGACGCGTCGGGGCTCCGCCATCCCGTGCACGACGGCCTCGACGCCGTCAGTGACGGGAGTCGGGCGGGGGCGCGCGCCCGACTCCTCCTGCCGGTGAGTCCTCGCCGGGACATCGCCACCGGCCCGCGCGTCGGCGTGGCGGGTGTCGCCGGCGGCGACGAGTTCCCGTGGCGCTTCTGGATCCCCGACGACCCCACCGTCTCGGTGTTCCGCTGGGGCCGCGGTGCCGGACCCGGGCTCAGCGCAGCGCGGTGACCGCGGCGAAGGCCGCCTTGAGAGCCCGCATCCGCTTCTCGTAGCGGGCCGCGAGGAAGATGAGCGCCACCCCGCCGAGTCCCAGCCACAGCCACCAGAAGGCCACGTAGGCGGCGGCGATCCACGGCCACAGCTGCGCGATCGCGTGAACGAGCAGCACGACTGAGCCCACCACGAGCGGCGCCTGCAGAGCGCGGACCGCGCCGACGACGATGAGGACGATGGCCACGGTGCCCAGCGCGATCACGCGCCACAGGGCCGCGTCCGCGTCGAAGTCGTACGCGAGCGAGGGCAGCGTCAGCAGGGCGACCCAGCCGCCGAGCGCGGGCCATGAGCGCCGCGCGGGTTCGGCCCGCATCCGGGCGATGCCCACCGCGAGTCCCGCGAGAGCGGGCGGCAGCGTGATGACCTCGATCATCGTGATGACCGAGGGCGCCGTCGACGCGGCGGTGACGAGGGCGAAGGCGCCGGCGGCGCCCAGCAGCACGAGGCCGCTCCGGGGACGCAGCGCCCACCCCGCTGTTCCCGCCGCGCTCAGCACCACCATGATCAGCAGGACGCGGACCGTGAACGGCGCGCCCTCGAACGCGGCGAGCTCAGCGATCGTGAACGAGCCGACCGCCGCCGAGAGCACGATCATGGCGGCGATGTCGACGCGGCTGCCGGAACGCGTGCGCAGCGCGGCGACCGCGATGGCCGTGACGAGCCCGAGCGCCGCGAGCGTCCAGATCTCCGGTTCGATCGTGAAGAGCGCGCCCGGAAGATCCGTCAGGAGCAGGATGCGGGTTCCCGCCGCCGTGACCAGCGTCACCGCGCTCGCGACCGCCGCGACGGCCGCGACGCCCCGCCAGCGCTGGCGTCCGAGCACGAGGGCGGACGCCACACCGACCAGCGCCGCGGAGATCATCGTCACGGCCGTCGTCGCCGGCGCCCCGTCGAGCCGCAGGGCGACGGTCACGACCACGAAGGTCGAGCCGACCGCGGCGACGGAGGAGGGCACGCCCGTCCGCGCGCCGATCCGGACCATACCCACCGCCACGGCGACCGTGCCGATACCGGCGACCAGAGACGCGATCGTGGGTGCCGTCGCATCCGTTCCCGCGCTGCGCACCGCCATCGCCCAGACCGCGACGAGGAGTACGAGCGCGGAGGGCGTCTTGAGGCGGCCGATGTCGGGCAGGGGAGCCAGAACGAGGATGAGGGCGGCCGCGAGCGCCAGCGAGATCACCAGCCACGTGCGCAGCGGCTCGGCGGGAGCGAGAACGCTCGGCAGGGCGGTGATCGCGAGGCCGACCAGCCATGCGATGCGCTCGAGGGGGCTGGTGCGGTCGGCGCGGAGCGCGGCGATGACCGCCCCTGTCGCGAGCGCGACGCCGGCGGGCGCGAAGGCCAGCTCGACCTCGGCGAACACCCCGCCGGCGAGCATCAGGGCGCCGGCGGTCAACGCGACGGCCCACGTGGTCCAGCGCAGTGCCGGTGTCAGCGGGATGCGGTGCGCACCGGCGGATGCCAGGTGCAGGGCGAGCAGGACGAGAACCAGGGTCAGGCCGACCGCGAACGAGTCGTGCGTCGCGACGGCGCTGAGGACGGCGGCCGCGGCCACGAAGGTCGCGACGGGGCCGGCAACGGTCGCGACGCTCACCGCGGCGGCCGAGGTCTCCCGCGCGAGGCCGGCGCTCACGATCAGTGCCACCGCCACGGCGGCCGCCGCCCAGAGGCCGGCGATGTCGGGTCCGGTGATGACGAGGCCGCACGCCGCCAGGAGCAGTGCGCCGAGCGCCGTAGCGGCGGCGGCGACCCCGGGAGCGGACGAACGAAGCCGCGCCAGGAACGCCGACGCGCCGGCGATGGCCGTCGCGATGGCGGCCGCGACGATTCCGCGCGTCACGTCGTGGCTGAGGGCGGTGGCCGCGGGCGGCAGAAGCCCCATTCCCACGCCGAGCGCCGCCGCGACCGTCGCCTCGGGGATGCGGCCGAGCCTGCTCAGCAGGAGCGCGAACGCGACGAGGCCCACGGCCGGTGGAACGACGTACGCCTCCAGGGCGGCGTCGGGCCATGCCGACCCGAGCCACAGCCACAGCGCCGCGGTCGCTCCCGCGAACGCCGGCCAGGCCAGGAGACGTCGCGGAACTGCGGCGAGGGGAACCCCGCCCGCCTGCGGGGCGCGCCAGCCCCGGGTGACGGATGCGGCGCCGATCGCGATCGCGATGATCGCGACGAACGCGCCGCGCCACTCGGTCGGGACCGGGAAGAGCACCCGGCCGCCCGGGAGCGGAGTCGGCCACGCCGCCAGCAGGATCACGACCACCGCACCCAGATCTGCCGCGAGACGCACACGCGGCATGCGGGCCCGGAGCGCGAGGGCCGCCCCGCCGGCAATGACGACCGCGGCGACCGCGGCCGTCACGAGCGTAGCGGTGAACGGCGGCGCGACGACCAGGGTGAGCACCGTGACCGCACCGGACGCCGCGGCGGGCGCGACGAACGCGGCACTCGCCCAGGCGACCGGACTGTCGCGGTGCCGCGCGGTCAGCGCGATCAGCGCGCCGACTAGCAGGGCCACCCGGACGATGCCGAGGCCCGGTTCGAGCAGGGCTCGCTCGGCGAGCGGCGAGGCGCCCAGTGCCGCCGCCGCGGGGAGCGAGACGGCGAGCAGCACGGTCGTTGTGAGGGCGAGCGCCCGGCGCGATGGGACGTCGCGCCAACCGAGCAGCGAGGCGAGCGCCGACACCAGGGCGACCCACTGCAGCAGCACGAACGCGCAGCCGGCGGCGTCCGCATCCGATGCTCCGCCGAGCTGCACGGCCAGCGCGTTCGGCGCGACCGTCGACGACACCGCGAGCACGCCGATCGGAAGGACGGCGTAGGCGACGGCGAGCCCAGCCGTCGCGCGCGCGGCGAGCCGATGAGCCACGGGCAGCACTGCGGTGACGGCGACGGCGGTGACCCACAGCCAGATCGCCGACAGGCCGGTCAGGTAGGCGGCGCCGGCGCCGATGAAGCCCGCGGCGATCCATCCCACTGTGTCCGCACGCCTGCGCAGGGCCACGACGGAGGCCGCCGCCACGAGGACACCGCCCACGACCGCGGCGGCCGGTATCAGGGTGAGGGCCGCGGCGGAGGTCAGCAGGAGGGCGCCCACGATCGGCCGGAGGTGCCGCACGGCGTCTCGTCGTGCCACGGGAGAGATGAACAGGAGCACGCTGAGCACCGCCGCGGTGACGAGCGCGAGCAGCGGGATCTCGAGCGAGCTGCCGGCGGCCTCGAACGCCGACGTGCGCCATAGCGACCAGTTCCCGGAGATCGCGAGCGCTGCTCGCGCCGACCACATCACGATGTGCACCGCGAGCGAACAGACCGCGATCACCCCGGCGGCGATGGCGGCGGGAACCAGCCAGGGCAGCCGAACCCGTAGTCGATCCAGCGCGACCGCCGTGGCGACCGCCATCACCGGAGCCACGAGCACGCCGAACACGGGCAGATCGCTGCGGGCGGCGAGCTGCCACCCGGCGGTCGCGAGGGCGAGGGTCGCCAGCACGGATGCCGCAGCGCCGAGCCACGCGCCGGCGATGCGTTCAGGTGCCGCCGGGCGCAGCACGAACGCATAGGCGGAGCCGATCACGAGCACGCCGGCATTGGCCCAGATCGCCGCGCCGACACCCTCGACGAACAGCGGCGTCAGCAGTGCGCCCGCCGCGAGAGCGGACAGGCCGACGATCGCGAGCATCAGGCGCTCGACGGCGCCGGCCTCGCCCGACCGCGCCGAGGATGCGGGAGCGGGAAGCGCGCACGCGAGCCCGCCGACCGCGGCGCCCAGGAGTCCCGCGATCAGCGCCTCGGACGAGGGCAGTGCGAGGGCGCCCCCGACCAGGAACCCGATCCCCGCAGGGAGCGCGAGGGATGCGGCGAGATCGGGAGTGCGCAGACGGGAGAGACGGGCCCACGCCCGGCCGATGACGGCCACGGCGAGGGCTCCGATGCCCGCCCACACGGCCGGTCGGAGGCTTGCCGCGCCGAACAGATCGTTGGCGTACACCGCCCAGGTGTCGAGTCCCAGCAGCACGACGCCGAGCGCTGCGATGCCCTCCGCCGTCGCCGTGAGCCCCCGGCGCCGCAGGAGCGACGCGCCGCCGATCGTGAGGAGCGTGATCGCGCCCACGATGACCGCGCGCAACGCGATGCCGGCCACGAACCAGGCGAGCAGCAGGAAGAACACCGCCGCGACGCCGACGAGCGAGACGCCCACGATGAGCAGCAGCACCGGAACGGTGAGCCGGCGACGGCGGGGTGTCTGCTCAGCGGCCGGCGACTGCGTCCCCGGATGCGGGGATGCGGAGGTCGGGGGAAGCGGTGCGGAGCGGACGGGATCGACACGTGCGGCATCGGACGCGAGCCCGCGGGCGTCCGACGCATCGGGCGCGGCGGCGTCGACGGGCGCGGGAATGACGGAGATCGGCGGCATCGCTCGCTGCTGCGCGGCGACCGCGGCCTGCTCGGCGAGGGCGGCACGCTCCGCGAGGGCCGCCTGCCGTGCGGCGACGACGCTCTCGCGGACGGCGGTCATGATGCTCTGACGCGTGGCCTCCGCCTCCGCCATCGTCTGGCCGATCGCGAGGACCTGCCCCATGCGCGGATCGTCCAGCGGCTGCCCGCAGGCGGGGCAGGGCGAACCGCTGATCACCGTGAAGCAGGAGGGGCACTTGTGCGGATCGCCGAGCTCGCGCGCGGATGCGGGCCAGCGCCCGCGCTGCGGTGTATCCGTCATCGTCTCCCCCGATCCGACGGCGTCGCAGCCGCTCCGCCATCGTGGCAGTGCGGCGCCGGTCGAGAGCGCCAGCGCGCGGTGCGCTGTGGAGAACGCGGCGTGAAGGCCGGCGGGAGAGGGGCTTCGTCAAGGCGACACGCCGCGCATGCTAGACTGACTCCTTGTCTGTGCGCACTCCTGCGCGCAGTTCGTGTCCACATCCTCTTCCGGGTCGGAAACGGCCGGGTCGATCGTGGGCGCAGACAAGGGATCTTGGGTGGCGCCGTCCGGCGTCACGGTACAGAAGGAGACATCACCATGGCAGCAGTGTGCCAGGTGACTGGAGCGGTTCCCGGCTTCGGTCACAACATCTCGCACTCGCACCGCCGGACGAAGCGCCGCTTCGACCCGAACGTGCAGAAGAAGACGTACTACGTGCCCTCGCTGGGTCGTAACGTCAAGCTCAACGTCTCGGCGAAGGGCATCAAGGTCATCGACGCGCGCGGCATCGAGTCCGTCGTCAAGGACCTCATCGCGAAGGGTGTGAAGCTCTAATGGCGAAGAAGGCTCAGGACGTCCGTCCGATCATCAAGCTGCGTTCGACCGCCGGCACGGGCTACACCTACGTGACGCGCAAGAACCGTCGCAACAACCCCGACCGCATCGTGCTCAAGAAGTACGACCCGGTCATCCGCAAGCACGTCGAATTCCGAGAGGAGCGCTGATCCATGGCTAAGAAGAGCAAGATCGCGCGCAACAAGCAGCGCCAGGAGGTCGTCGACCGCTACGCCGCCAAGCGCGCCGAGCTGAAGAAGGCGCTCGTCTCGCCCGAGTCCACCGACGAGCAGCGCGAGGCCGCACGTGTCGGCCTGCAGAAGCTGCCGCGCAACGCGTCGCCCGTGCGCCTGCGTTCGCGCGACGTCATCGACGGCCGCCCTCGCGGTGTGCTGTCGAAGTTCGGCATCTCGCGTGTGCGCTTCCGCGACATGGCCCACCGTGGCGAGCTGCCCGGTGTGACCAAGTCCAGCTGGTAAGCACCAGCATTTCGCACGAAGGCCCGGAACCCTTGAGGTTCCGGGCCTTCGTCGTTCTCGGATTCCCCGTCGGGCCGATTCCGACCCATTTGGGTGATTTCGGGTGAGACACGCCGTCGGATGTGGGCGGTTCATGCCCAAAATCCGCGGAATCACGGGGTTCGTGGGTATATTCGTGCTCGGTCGATCCGACCAACCGGGGCCGAGCCCCGGACCGAAGTCAAGAAAGCGGCGTACCGCCGCCTGGAGGACAACCCACATGGCCGACAAGTCCATCACCAAGACCGAGCTCGTTGCGAGCATCGCCAGCGCCACGGGACAGAGCCAGTCCACCGTGTCGAGCGTGCTCGACTCCCTCTTCTCCACGGTCTCCGAGGCCGTCGCCAAGGGCACCAAGGTCTCCATCCCCGGCTGGATCGCGTTCGAGCAGGTCGAGACCTCCGCTCGCACCGGCCGCAACCCGCAGACCGGCGCCGAGATCGCCATCCCCGCCGGCAAGCGCGTCAAGGTGACCGCCGGTTCGAAGCTCAAGGCCGCCGTCAAGTAATCGACGACCGTCTGTGAGGGGGGAGCCGTGAGGCTCCCCCCTTTTCGTCGTCTGGGCGAGCTGACAGCGCACCGCGCCTAGGCTGGAGCAGTGATGACGACCGCCTCTGCCCGTGCCGCCGGCCCGCGCCCCGGCGGGGCGGGAGGGGGCTCGGCGACCACGCTGCGCGTCGCGGGCCCGGTCATCCTCGCAGTCACCGCCCTCGTGGCCCTCATCGTCGCCCTGGCCTACGGCGGGGGCGCGGCGCCGCTCGTCATCGCCGACGCCGGACCCGTCGTCCGCTGGGGCCTTCCCATCGCCACCCTCGTGCTGAACCTCGCGGCGGCGACCATGGTCGGCTCTCTGGTGCTGGCGCTGTTCGGCCTGCGGCCCGAAGACCGCGCCTTCGAGGTCGCGCTGGACACCGCATCCATCGGCGCCGCGGTGTTCACGGTCGCTGCCGCCGTCACCGGGTTCTTCACCTTCGTCAACGTCTTCAACGCGGCCCCGAGCGCGGATGCGGTCTTCGGGCAGCAGCTCGGCCGCTTCCTCGTCGAGGTCGAGCTCGGCCGCACATGGCTCATCACCACGGTCGCCGGCGCTGTGCTCACGGTGCTGACCTTCGCGGTGCGTGCGTGGACGCCGACCCTGCTGGTGGCCATCCTCGCGCTGGCCTCCCTCGTGCCGATGGGCACGCAGGGCCACTCCGGAGACCTGGCGAACCACAGCGTCGCCGTCACCTCGCTCGTGCTGCACATCCTGGCCGCCGCCGTCTGGCTGGGAGGCCTCCTGCTGCTCGTCGTGATCCGACCGGTCGTGGCGCGCTCGGGTCAGATCGCCCTGCTGCGGCGCTACTCCAGCATCGCCCTCGTCGCCTTCATCGTCGTCGCGGTCTCCGGATCCGTCCGCGCCTGGGTCAGCGTGGAGACGCTGCCCGCCCTGCTGAGCCCCTACGGCGGCATCCTGGCCGTCAAGGTCGTGGCCCTCATCGGACTCGGCCTGCTCGGCGCGTGGTACCGGCTGCGGCTCATCTCGCGGATGAACGAGAACGCGAGCGCCCGGCGGTTCTGGACGCTCATCGGTGTGGAGCTGGCGCTCATGGGCATCGCCAGCGGAGCCGCCGCCGCCCTCGCGCGCACACCCCCGCCCACCGATCAGCAGCCGCCGGTGGCGCAGACGCCCGCAGAGTTCCTCACCGACGCGCCCGTGCCGCCGGAGCTCACGCCGCTGCGGTGGATCACGGCGTGGAACTTCGACCTGCTGTGGCTGTTCGTCGTCGCCTTCGGGATCTTCCTGTACCTCGCCGGCGTGTGGCGCCTGCACCGCCGTGGCGACCGCTGGCCGATCTATCGCACGATCATGTGGGTCGCCGGCATGCTGCTGCTGCTGTGGGTCACCTCGGGTGCGGTGAACGCGTACCAGGAGTATCTGTTCAGCGTGCACATGGTCGGCCACATGCTGCTCACGATGGCGATCCCGCTGCTGCTCGTGCCCGGCTCGCCGGTCACGCTGGCACTGCGCGCCATCCGCAAGCGCGACGACGGCACGCGCGGCGGCCGCGAGTGGATCCTGTGGGCGGTGCACACGCCCTTCGCGAAGGTCGTCACGCATCCGATCTTCGCCGCCCTCAACTTCGTGGCGTCGCTGTGGATCTTCTACTACACGGACCTGTTCCGCTGGTCGCTCTACGACCACCTCGGACACATCTGGATGGTGACGCACTTCCTGATCACGGGCTACCTGTTCGTGCTGTCCCTCATCGGGATCGACCCGGTGCCGCTGCGCTTCCCCTACCCCTTCCGGCTGCTGACCCTCGTGGTCGTGATCGCGATGCACGCCTTCTTCGGCGTGGCGATCATGATGCAGACAGGCCTGTTCGCCGCCGAGTGGTTCGGCGCGATGGGTCGCACGTGGGGCGCGACACCGCTCGAGGACCAGTACGTCGGCGGCGGCGTCGCCTGGGGCGTCGGAGAGATCCCCTCCCTCATCCTCGGCATCACCGTGGCGATCCAGTGGAGCCGCAGCGACGAGCGCCTGCAACGATCCAACGACCGCCAGGCCGATCGCACCGGCGACGCGGAGCTCGAGGAGTACAACGCACGCCTGGCGGCCATCGCCGCCCGCGACGCGCGTCGCGGCCAGGGCTGACTCAGAGCCCCGGGTCGTAGCCGCCGATGCGGATCGACGCGGTTCCGTCGGGGAGGATGTCGATCGTGCCGTTCACCACGAACGGAACGTCCTCGGACACCTCGCGCAGCGAACCGTCGGCCAGGGAGCGCACCTCGAGATCGATGTGCGCGACCGCATCCGCGTCGGGGATGACCCATCCGGCACCGTTGGGAAGCACCTCGACGGTGGGCTGCTCGGTGATCGACCAGGTCGGGAGCTTCTCGACGCGGTTGCGTACGACGAAGCCGAACGGGCAGCCCGTCGGCTGCAGCACCTGCTGCGTGGTGCACGCGGTGAGGAACTCCTCGACCCGCTGCTGCACGACCTTCACGAACTCGTCCGTCGGCTTGGTCTGCACGGTGACGGGCACATTGACCATGGGTGCGTCCGCGAGAACGGCGAGCCCTTCGGAGGTCGAGAGGGCACTGTCGACGGTGACCGAGTAGAGGTTCGGTGAGAACACCAGCAGCGACACGGGCGCGACAGGATCGGCGTCGACGCCGTCGGGGGAGACCTGGCGGCGGTCCACGCGGAATCCGTTGACGTCGAAGGTGGACGAGCCGAGGACCATGAGGTTCATGACCGCGAGAGGGCTCTGGCTGAACCGCCACGTCGGGATGAAGCCGAGCGTCCCGTTGCTGCGGACCCGGAACGAGGTGGTCCCGTCGTGGCCGCCTGCGACGTAGCTGGCCGTCACGACGGTGTCGGCGCCGTCGGTCTGCTCGGACACCACGTGGGCATCGGTGAGCGAGTTGAGCGCGGCGCTTCGTAGGAGTGCATCGGATGCGGATGCGGGTAGTCCCGCATCCGTCAGCTCGGACGAATCGAGCGAGACGCCGGGCAGGGCCAGAGCGTCGGCGGCGCGGCCGGATTCGAGCATGCTGAGGTAGCGCTGCACGAACGCGGAGGGACTGTAGAACTCCTGGTACAGGGCCGCCGTTCCGGCGCCCAGTGCGGCGATCAGGAGGGCGCCGATGAGGCCGAGGGTCGTGAGATCGAACGCCAGGCGCGCGCCACGGCGCCGGGATCGTCTCAAGCGGCTCACGGGGCAAGTCTAGGAAAGGGTCCCCGCGAAAGCGCGGGGAGTCGCCGCGGGGCGTCACGTGGCCGCGCGGCGCCTAGCATGGATCGGTGAGCACCCCCGCCCTGTCCGCCGAACAGCAGGCGCTGTTCCGGCTCATCGAGGACACCCGGGAGCACGTGTTCGTCACCGGTCGCGCCGGCACCGGCAAATCGACGCTGCTGCAGCACCTGGCCTGGAACACGTCGAAGCAGATCGCCGTGTGCGCTCCGACCGGCGTCGCCGCCCTCAACGTCGAGGGACAGACCATCCACTCGTTGTTCCGGCTGCCCATCGGCCTCATCGCGAACAGCGAACTCGACCAGTCGGATGCGACCCGCAAGCTCCTCAACGCGATCGACACGCTCGTGATCGACGAGATCTCGATGGTCAACGCGGACCTCATGGACGCCATCGACCGGGCGCTACGCCAGGCGCGTGGCCGCCGGGCGGAAGCCTTCGGCGGCGTGCAGATGGTCATGTTCGGGGATCCGTACCAGCTGGCGCCCGTGCCGCCGCGGGGCGACGAGCTGCGCTACGTGCGCGACCACTACCACTCGTTCTGGTTCTTCGACGCGCATGTGTGGGCGGGGGAGTCGAGCGGCGACGGACTCATGGACATGGGGCGGTACGGCGCCGACCTCCACGTCGCCGAGCTGCGCGAGATCCACCGGCAGTCGGATCCGGGGTTCAAGGCCCTGTTGAACGCGGTGCGCTATGGCCAGGTGACCGCGGACATGGCGAAGATCCTCAACGACACGGGCGCCCGCACGCCCCCGGAGTTCTCGGCGGACGAGCCCATCATCACGCTCGCGACCCGCAACGACCGCGTCAACGCGATAAACCGGCGTCACCTCGACGCCCTCGCCGGGCGCGTGCAGACCGCGCGCGCAGAGGTCAGCGGAGACTTCGGGCGTGGAGAGGCCGCCTTCCCCGCCGAGCAGGAGCTGCAGCTGAAGGTCGGTGCGCAGGTCATGTTCCTGCGCAACGACACCCAGTCCTACGGCGACGGACCGCGCTGGGTGAACGGCACGATCGGCACGGTGGTCAAGATCGCCGGGAGCATCGTCCGGGTCGAGATCGACGGCCGCGACTACGACGTCGAGCCCGCGGTCTGGGAGCGTTTCCGTTACGCGTACGACGCCGCATCCCGTTCGCTCAGCCGGGAGGTCGTGGCCGAGTTCACGCAGTTCCCGCTGCGGCTGGCGTGGGCGGTCACGATCCACAAGTCGCAGGGCAAGACGTACGATCGCGCCATCGTCGATCTCGGCGCGGGCGCCTTCGCGCCCGGCCAGACCTATGTCGCGCTGTCCCGGCTCACCTCGCTCGACGGCCTGTACCTGTCGCGGCCGCTCCGGCCCTCCGACATCCGCGTGGACCCCGACGTGCAGCGGTTCATGTCCCGCGCCCGCGCCTGACCGCATCCCTCCGGTCCCGGTCACCCGCGAGGGCGGACGCCCGCGGGTCAGGCGGCGGCTTCGGCCTTCGCGCGGGCGAGGTCCTCGAACAGCTCCGTGTTGAACCGGTAGGCCAGCAGCACCTCGTCGATCACGCGCTCCTTCTCGGCCTCGTCCCAGGGGGCGGCGTCGAGCTGAACGCGGTAGTGCTCCTTGAACTCCTTCGGGTCGGCGATGTCCGCGAAGATGTAGAACCCGATGCCGTTGGTGTCGAAGCCGAACCTGCGCTGCATGAGCTTGCCGATGAACAGCCCGCCCGACAGGTCGCCGAGGTAGCGGGTGTAGTGGTGGGCGACGAACCCGCCCGGCCACGTCGCGCCGACCTGGTTGATGCGGTCGACGTAGCGGCGCGTTGTCGGCAGCGGTTCGATGCGCTCCCGCCAGTCGGGACCGACGAGGAACTCGAGATCGGCGGCGAGAGCGGGAAGGCGGGTGAGGCGCTCGCTGATGAACACCGCCGCCACCGGGTCGCGCCGCATCCGCTCGGCCGCCGACTCCAGCGCCTCGTAGATGAACCAGTGCTGCGCGACGAGCGCGATGTAGTCGTCGCGCGTGCCCTCGCCCTTGATCAGGTCGGACATGAATCCGGCACCCTCGCTGCCCGAGTGGGCACCGCTGGAACGCTCGCGGAGGGCTGCGGAGAACGGGATCGGCTCGCTCATGCGGCCCACTATACCTTCAGGTAAGCAGAACCTAAATCGTCAATTCGCCGAGGATGCCGGATGTGGTCAGTGCGGGCGCGGTTCGATGCCGAGCTCGGCGCACGCCGCGTCGTACAGCGCAACGATCTCGCGCCGCACCTCGGCCCGTTGGGTGATCGGCCCCCCGGGCCAGGTCAGCCGCATGTCGACGCTCGCGCCTCCGGCAGCCGTGATCACCCAGTCCCCGCCGTCGCCGTCGAATCCGACCATGCGGGCGCCGACCGGCGCCGGATGCGGGCCGAAAGCGCGTGCGAAGAGCATGTTGTCGTCGGAGTGGTCGGAGTTCATGTGCCCCAGGACCCCGGCCAGTGTCTCGTCGTCGAAAACGTGCGTCATGAAGCACAGCCTAGGAGTCGTGATGGTCTTGTGATGTGGGTGTGTTTGAATGCTGGAGCACGACCGCGGGGGTGAAATGCCGATCAGTTCCGGCTTCAAACGCGCTGCCGCCGCGATCGCCGGCGCAGCCGCCATCGTTCTCGCGCTCGCGGGATGCACGCAGGCCAAGAGTGTCGATATCGACATGCCCCCGCAGGTGGAGGGCGCCTTCCCCGCCGACACGCAGGCGCAGCTCGAGTCGGCGGTGGACTTCGCGATGGCCGCGACCGGTTCGACCGGCGCGATCGTCGGCGTCTGGGCGCCGTGGAGTGGATCGTGGGTGGCCGGTGTCGGCGATGCCTCGGTCGACGACGTGTTCCGGGTGGGCGATCTCACCCGCCCGATGATCTGCGACGTGCTCTACGAGATGGTGGATGCGGGCAAGGTCTCGCTCGACGACGAGGTGCGCACGTACGTCCCCAGTGTCGCCGGTCTCAGCGGCGTGACCCTCGGGATGCTGTGCGACGGAACGAGCGGTCTGGGCTCGTACGGCGCCGTGCTGCAGGACGACGCGATCGGGCTGCCCGCCCGTGAGTGGAACGCCGCGGAGCTCGCCGCCTACGGGATCACCGGGTTCGACCCGGCCACCGCAGGCGCCGCGTGGCGGGACTCCGATACGGGGTACGTGCTGCTCGGACTCGCGCTCGAGAACGCCGGCTCTCAGAGCGCCTCAGTCCTGCTCGACGAGCACGTGTTCGCGCCGCTGGGGCTGACTCACACGAGCCTGCCCGGGCGCACCGCCGCCAAGCCCGGACAGCCTTCGCTGACGGGTCTGCTGTCGCAGCCGGGCCCTGACGGCGCCATGAACTGCGCCGAGCCGCGCGACATGACAACGATGTCGTCCAGCTTCGGCTTCACGAACGCGGGAGTCGTCTCCACGATCGCCGATGTCGGCCGGTACACGCAGGCGCTCGCCGCCGGATCGTTCGGCGGCAAGGAGCGTTTCGCGTCGCCGATGCTCGTCTCGCCCGACCAGCCGTCGTGGCTCACCGCCACGGGCGGCGCCTTCCAGGCCGGCTCGCTCATCGGCCAGTTCGGGTCGGTGCCGGGATACATCACCGCATCCTTCGCCGACCCGACCACGGGAATGACCGTCTCGGTCGTGCTGAACAACTCGGCCGCCACCGACATGGTGGGCGCGTACCTCGCGTGGGAGCTCGCCTCCATCGCGTCCAAGGCGCCCGCGGCCAGCGGCCAGAGCGCCCCGGACGCGGGTCTGCCCTGGACCGCGCAGCAGTACCACGACGCGATCGCCGCTGCGGCCGTGTGCCCGCTGCCCGCTTCGTGACCGGTCGCTCCGGATCCACCTCCGCCGTCGCGCTGGTTCTGGTCGGCCTCGCCTGCCAGGAGGTCGGCGCCTCGCTGGCCGTTCTGCTGTTCGACGAGGTCGGGCCCCTCGGCATGGTCATGCTGCGGCTCGTCTTCGCGGCGATCGTGCTGCTGCTCATCGCGCGGCCGAGCCTGCGGGGGCACTCGCGGGCGGCCTGGCTCGCGGTCGTCCGGTTCGGGCTGGTGCTGGCCCTGATGAACGGGCTGTTCTACCTCGCTCTCGAGCGCCTGCCGCTCGGCGTCACCGTGACGATCGAGGTGCTCGGCCCGCTGACGCTGTCGATCATCGCGGCGCGTCGGGCCTCCGCGTGGCTCTGGGCGGGCCTCGCGTTCCTGGGCGTCGCCGCACTCGGCGGGGGCGGATGGGACCGCCTCGATCCGCTGGGTGTGGTCTTCGCCCTGGGAGCCGCCGCGAGCTGGGCGCTGTACATCCTCGCCTCGGCGCGCGTCGGGCGCGAGTTCGTGCGTCTCGACGGCCTCGCCCTGGCCATGGCCGTGGGCGCCCTGCTCTCCCTGCCTTTCGGCATCGTGGATGCGGGTGGCGCGCTGCTGCGCCCCGACCTGCTGGCGCTCGGAGCCGGGGTGGCCGTGCTGTCCTCGACGATCCCCTACGCGCTCGAGCTGTCGGCGCTGCGGCGACTGGCCGCATCCACGTTCGCGATCCTCATGAGCCTCGGACCGGCGACGGCGTCGATCGCCGGCTTCGTCCTGCTCGGGCAGCACCTGAGCGTGCTCGAGATCGCGGGCATCGCCCTGGTGATCGCCGCCAGCATCGGCGCAGTGCTGATGGCCCCGCGTGCCCGGCGCCCGGACGAACCGGTGGCCTGAGGCTCAGCCCGCGAGGATCGTGTCGATCAGATGATCGGCCACACCGGCGTCGACATCGAGCACGATGCGCGTGCGCACGCCATCGTGATCGCGCATCGCCACACGCTGGCCGCGCAGGTCGGCGATCGTCTGACCGCGCCCCGGTCCGTCGGTGACGTCGACCGTCACCGGCACGCGGGGTGCGCGAGAGGGGCTGATGCCGCCCACGATCGCGGCGGCGAGCGGGTCGTGCAGCGCGCACGTGCGGTGCCCGTAGGTGTCGCGATAGAAGTCGAAGTAGTGATCGAGGATCTGTCCGATGGCCGAGACGAACGGGCGTTCGTCGGCGACGAGCCTCTCCCGCTGCTGCTCGCTCATGGTGTGTTCCATGGTCGCGTCCAGGGGCACGAGCGTCACGTCCCAGTCGGCGGCCAGAAGGGCTGCCGCCGCCTGCGGGTCGTTGTAGACGTTCGCCTCGGCGGCTGCCGTGATGTTGCCGGGCGCGAGGGCCGCGCCGCCCATGGCCGTCACCGCGGCGACGCGCTCGGGCAGAGTGGGATCCGCCTCCAGGGCGTGCGCGAGGTTCGTCATCGGCCCGATCGTCAGCACGTGCAGGCGCCCGGCGTACGTGTGGGACAGGTCGATGAGCAGCTCGACGGCGGTGCGGGAATCGGCTGCACGGGGGCTCGGCGGCAGCTCGACGCCGCCGATGCCGTTCTCGCCGTGCACCCACTGAGCGCCGCCCCCGTAGGGGTGGTCGAGATGATCGTGTGCGCCCTGTGCCACGGGGATGTCGTCGCGGCCGGCGAGGGCGAGCAGATCGAGCGTGTTGCGCGTGGCCTCGGCGGCGGAGATGTTGCCGCTGACGGTGCCGACCCCGACGAGGTCGATCGTCGGGGAGGCCAGCAGGTACGCCAGCGCGACGGCGTCGTCGACGCCGGTGTCGCAGTCCAGGTAGACGGGGGTGGGCTCGGTCATCGTTCTCCTCGGTGGTCGCGGCGCGACCCCCTCGTCCGCCTGTTCGGTTATATCTCCTCCAGCGCCGAGGCGCCGCATCCGGGGCTTCGGTGCGTGGTGGAATGGGGGGATGCTCGGTCCCCTCTGCGTCGTCGGAAGCATCAACGTCGATCTGACGGCCACCACCGATCGGCTGCCCGGCGCCGGAGAGACGGTTCTCGGCGGACGGTTGCGGCGCGACCCCGGCGGCAAGGGCGCCAACCAGGCGGTGGCCGCGGCGCGTCTGGGGGCTCGCGTGCGCATGGTCGGTGCCGTCGGTGACGACACCGACGGTCACGCGATGCTGCAGAACCTGCGGGAGGCGGGCGTGGACACGAGCGATGTCTGGCTCGGCGACGATCCGACCGGAACCGCGCTGATCATCGTGGACGGGGCCGGTGAGAATCAGATCGTCGTGTGTCCCGGCGCGAACGACACCGTGCGACTCGACGGCGTGGCGTTCCAGGCGGACGAAGCGGTACTCGCGCAGCAGGAGATCCCGGTTTCCGCGATCTCGGCACTGGCCGAGGTACCCGGCTTCCTCGCGCTGAATGCGGCGCCCGCGCGCGAGGTGCCGCAGGCGGTGCTCGAGCGCGCGGACCTCGTGATCGTGAACGAGACCGAGTACGAGCTGCTGCCGGCACTCGCCGCCGCCCGCCGCGTGGCGGTCACCTACGGCTCCGACGGTGCAGCGCTGCGGGAGGGTGGCCGCGAGGTCGCACGGGTCAGCGCCCCCCAGGTCGCCGCGATCAACTCCGTCGGAGCTGGCGATGCGTTCTGCGCCGCGCTGACCCTCGCGCTGCACGCCGGGTGGGACGACGTCGCGGCTCTCACCGCCGCCTGCGCGGTCGGTGCGGATGCGGTCACCTACGAGGCGGCGCAGCCGCCTCTGCGCCGCCTCGAGACCTACCGCTGACACACCGCGGAGGTGCGCAGAGCGGGTCGGACCCGTGGGAATTGTCTGGACAGATGTCGAAGCACCGGGCGTGAGGCGCGGAGCTATCGTGAACGCACCCTCGGCCCCTGCGGCTCGAGAGCGCTCCCCTCAACGACGGCGAAACAAGACACCCTGGAGGCTTGCCATGGCTTACGTGACCACCGAAGACGGCGCAGAGATCTACTTCAAGGACTGGGGCAGCACCGATGCCCAGCCCATCGTGTTCCACCACGGCTGGCCGCTCTCGTCCGACGACTGGGACGCCCAGATGCTGTTCTTCCTCAGCAAGGGCTTTCGCGTCATCGCGACCGACCGCCGCGGCCACGGCCGTTCCTCGCAGATCGGCACCGGCCACGACATGGACCACTACGCGAGCGACGTGAACGCGGTCGTCGAGCACCTCGACCTGCACAACGCGGTCCACATCGGACACTCGACGGGCGGCGGTCAGGTGGCCCGCTACGTCGCGAAGTACGGCGAGCCCCAGGGTCGCGTCGCCAAGGCGGTGCTCGTGTCGTCCGTGCCGCCGCTCATGGTGCAGACCGAAGCGAACCCCGAGGGCACGCCGATCTCGGTGTTCGACGGCTTCCGTGAGGCGCTCGCCGCCAATCGTGCGGAGTTCTTCGAGGCCGTCGCATCCGGGCCTTTCTACGGCTTCAACCGCGAGGGCGTCACCCCGTCGCAGCCCGTCATCGACAACTGGTGGCGTCAGGGCATGACCGGCAGTGCGCTCGCCCACTACCTGGGCATCAAGGCGTTCTCCGAGACCGACCAGACGGAGGACCTGAAGGCCATCACGGTTCCGGTGTTCGTCATCCAGGGCGACGACGACCAGGTCGTCCCGTACAAGGATGCGGCGCTCAAGCAGCACGAGCTGCTGCAGAACTCGACACTGAAGATCTACGAGGGCTACCCGCACGGCATGCTGACCACGCACGCCGACGTGATCAACCCCGACATCCTGGCTTTCATCCAGGAGTGACCCCCTGACACCCGGCCCCGGCCCGCAGTCCGCTGCATGCCGGGGCCGGGTGTCGTCCGGGTGTGGCAGGCTTGCGAACTGCACCCCTTTCCCTCCCGAAGGATCGTCATGCCCATCGCCGCCGATGACCCCCGCCTGCTCTCGCCGTACATCGCGAAGGCGACCCGCTACGACGATGTGCCGTTCGCGCGAGCCGGCGCCAGCGGCGTGCGTCTGCCCCGTGTCTCGCTCGGGCTGTGGCAGAACTTCGGCCGAGGTCGGTCGATCGAGGCGCAGCGTGAGATCCTCCTCCACGCGGTCGACCGCGGCGTCGTGCACATCGACCTCGCGAACAACTACGGCCCGCCCTACGGCGCGGCCGAGACGACGTTCGGCACCGTGCTCGAGAGCGACCTGCGCCGCTACCGCGACGAGCTGTTCCTGACGACGAAGGCCGGATACGACATGTGGCCGGGGCCGTACGGTGACGGCGGATCACGCAAGTACCTGATGCGTTCGCTCGAGCAGAGTCTCACGCGGATGCGCACCGACTACGTCGACGTGTTCTACTCCCACCGCGTCGACCCCGAGACGCCCCTCGAAGAGACGATGCAGGCGCTCGTCGACATCGTGCGCAGCGGCAAGGCGCTGTACGTCGGCATCTCCAACTACCCGGCCGAGCTCACGCGTCGCGCCCACGCCCTGTTGGCCGCGGAAGGTGTGCGCCTGCTCGTGCACCAGCCCCGCTACTCGCTCTTCGACCGCACCCCCGAGGCGAAGCTCTTCCCCGCGCTGCGGGAGCTGCAGGTCGGCAGCGCCGTGTTCTCGCCGCTGGCGCAGGGTCTGCTGACCGCCAAGTATCTCGACGGCACGGTCCCGGCCGACTCGCGCGCCGCCGACAGTCACTTCCTCAACAGCAGCGCGCTCACCGACGAGTACCTGCGCCGCATCCGTGGCATCGACGGCGTCGCACGGGATGCGGGTCTGTCGATCCCGCAGCTCGCGATCGCGTGGGTGCTGCGCGACGAGGTCGTGACCACCGCGATCATCGGTGCCTCGCGCCCGGGCCAGATCGATGACGCGATCGCCGCGAGCAAGGCGGAGCTCTCGCCCGAGGTCGTCGCCGCGCTCGACGAGTTCGCCGCGCCCGTCGGCGGCTCGGTCAACTGACGCGGGTTCACCGCGGGCACCTCACCCGCGGCAGGATGGACGCGGAGGCACGAATGTCGCGAAACGACCAGAAGAAGCTGGCGCAGCACCGGCGGATCGTAGAGCTGCTCGAAACCGAGCCGCTCTACGTGATCACCCGGGCGCTGCAGAACGTGCCGCGCAAGCGCGAGACCACGGAGGGCGGAGCACGCGCGGCCGTCGAACGCTGGAATGCGCTCCTGCGCACGCACGACGTCGACGGCCTGCGGCAGGCGCTCCTCGGCGACGATGACGAGAGTCGCGCCATGCGCAACAATTCGGTGTTCGGCGGCATCGTGCCCCGCGACGAGGACGCGACGTGAGTCGTGTGCTCGTCGGCATCGAGACCGGCGGCACCAAGATCGTCTGCGCCGCGGCGCCGGAGGGCGACCCTCGCCGCATCCTGAGCCGGAGCTCCGTGGCGACCGGTGCGCCCGACGCCACGCTCTCCGCAGTCGGCGCCTTCATCCGGTCGCTCGACGACGAGATCGCCGGGGTCGGGATTGCGGCCTTCGGTCCGCTCGACCTCGACCCCGCCTCGCCGACCTACGGATCCATCACCTCCACACCGAAGGCGGGGTGGGACGGCGTCGACGTGCTGGGCCGCATCCGCGCGGCAGCCTCGGGTGCCCCCGCCCGCATCACGACCGACGTCACAGGGGCCGCCCTCGGCGAGCTGCAGTGGGGCGCCGCGCAGGGCGCGAGCGACGTCGCCTACGTCACCGTCGGCACCGGTGTGGGTGCCGGGCTCATCGCGGGCGGCCGTGCGCTGGTGGGCACGGGGTGGCCCGAGATCGCTCACCTTCCCGTCGCACGGCACCCCGACGACGTCTTCGCGGGTATCTGCCGCTTCCACGGCGACTGCCTCGAGGGCGTCGCGTCGGGCCCTGCTGTCCGCGCGCGCAACGGCGTCGACACCCAGGAGCTGGATGCGGCCTCCCGGGCGAAGAGCAACGAGATCACTGCGTTCTACCTCGCCCAGCTCGCCGCCACGCTGTACTTCACTCTCGGCATCGAACTGATCGTGTTCGGCGGCGGCGTGCTCAAGACGCCCGGGTTGATCGAGGCTCTGCAGGAGGCCGCCGCCGTGCGCGTGGGTCCCGCAGGGGCGCGGGGCTCGTCACGGGACCTCGCCATCGCCCGCACCGAGCTCGATGGCGAGGCCGGGCTCTACGGCTCTCTGCTGCTCGCCGAGCAGGCCGCCGCGGGCTGAGCCCCCGCATCAATCTGCGGTGATGGGGGAAATGTATGAGAACGCTGACAGCGGTTGTGGGTGGGACGCCCACCTCAAAGCACGGCGAGTGTTTCATCTGGGCTGGTGACGCAGAACATGCAGTTGTCGCAGTCGACGCTGGCGGCTCCGCGCAGGTGGGTAGAGATGGCGGTGAGCGTAAACCGCGCATTCTTGTTCTGAGCCATGACGACCATGACCATATCGGCGGTGCGGTGGCCCTCATCAAGGCTGCTCGAGGGACTCTCCGGCAGCTTTGGGTTCCGGCTGAATGGGCCATCCTCGTTCGACAAGTGGCTAGCACCGATGCATCCAGCATCGCGGGAGCCGCAGAGAGTTGGGTGACGCTCGATGAGGTGGAGCGCGAGGTGGCGATTCAGCTTGTAATCACCGCTGACGAGGAGCCTCGCGTCGGGCTTGAATCGCAGCTCTCGGCGGCTAAGCGGAACCTCGAGTCGTGGAACTCAGTCGACGTCAATGCCCCGCGCAGTTCCCAGTCGCTCAACGCTCTCCTCCATGAGAGACCACCCTACGGAGCGAGGGGCTGGTCAGAAGTGTTGAGGCGCGTCCAGAAACGTGCACGGGCGCTCATCAGGATCTTTGATGAAGCGATTCTTCATCAAGTGCAAATCCGCTTCTTCTCTGTGGATCTCGCCCGGGAACTCGATGGTCGTCATTGGGAAAGCAGCGGTCAGTCTGGCGTTGTGACGATCGCGAATGCGCTGGAGGCGCCTCATGCGCTCGCGGTTCAGATACCGGCAGGCATTCCGTATGCGTTTGCGCTCACCCACTTGACTGTTCAGAATCGTCGCGCACTGTGCACCCTTCTTTGGACCAAAAAAGCTATGCCGTCGCCCAGCGTTCTGATCTGGAGTGACACCGATGGGCAGTGGCTTTGTAGCGCCCGTAGGCGGGGTTTCGCGGAAGTGACTGCGAAACTCCTGGCTTGTTCCGCACCGCATCATGCGTCTGCGAACGATGCTCACAATGAGGTTTGGGTAGAGATTTCAGCTGCGCCCGCTGATTTGATTGTTTTGAGCGCGGGTGGACAAGCCAATCAGCGTGTCCGTGCCGAGTACAACGCTAAGAAGAAGAACCGGTGTTGCACGTGGTGTCGTGCTGTGGCCAACCAGTACCAGGAGGTGTCGATCTCATTCGAGAGCGACGCTAGGTTGCAGCAGGCCTGTATCGGTCGGCACTAATCGGACGAGGAGCGAATGCCGCGGGAGAACACCGCGCACCAAAGGGGTCTACGCCGAGCGCCGCGCTCGTCGGTCGAGGGTCAGCTGCGTCGCCACGACCGCCAGCACGACGGCGGCGCCGGCGGCGGCCAGCAGGACCGGGCTCAGGATGTCTCCCGTCGGCGCGGTCGTACTGCCTGCCGCATCCTGCCAGGGCCAGAGAGCCCGGAGGGAGCCGAGCATGAGCCCGGTCATGATCGCCAGCATCGTTGCGTGGAATCGGGTGAGCAGCATCCGCAGGATGTTGACGAACAGGCTGAGGCCGACGACCGCGCCGATCGCGAAGGCGAGGATGTAGGGCACGTTGCGCTCGTTCAGGGCGACGAGCGTCGTCTCGTAGAGGCCGAACACGAGCAGCAGGAAGGCACCTGACAGGCCGGGGAGCACGAGAGCGCAGACGGCGACGGATGCGGCGAGGGCGACGACGGCGAGCGGCGGATCCTCGAGGGTTCCCGACGGCAGGCCGGTCAGGAAGAAGGCGGCGACCGCCGCGCCGAGGGCGACAATGGCGAGGCGCCAGGTCCAGTCGCGTCCCAGCATCCGGATCGGGATGAGCAAGGATGCGGCGATCATGCCGCCGAACACCGCGCGGGTCTCGGTGGGGAAGTCCTGCACCAGCGGGGCGAGCAGCTTCGCCCCGAGGACGACCGCGAGCACCATCCCCAGGAGCACCGGCACGACCACCGCCCAGCGCACGGCGCGGAAGTGGGAGGCGGCGCGCGCCAGACCGTTGCGGCGGAAGACGTCGGTCAGCGCGAGCGTGCCGCGCACGACGTGACTGGCCGCTTCGATGAGCGTGGCGTAGACGCCCACGATGAGGGCGACCGTGCCGCCGCTGACCCCCGGAACCACCTCCACCGCGCCGATCAGGGTGCCGCGGACGAGATCCACGGCGGGTCGGAGGGGTGAACGTCGGTCGGCAAGGGTGTCGGCCATACCTCCCCACGCTACGGGAGGCGTCTGTGAGGGGGCTGCTCGGGCAGGATGGAACCGCATCCCGAACGGCGTGTGGAAGGCGGGCGGACATGGCGGCGGACGAGACCCGGACCTACCCCGAGGGGCCCTGGTATCTCGGCGGCTCTCTCGATGTCTCCGTGTTCCTCGTGCCGGAGCACGAGCTGCCCCCGTTGGCGCTGCCGCGGGGCCGTCGCCCGCTGATGGTGGGACGTCGGGTCGTGGTGGGCGTCGCGTCGGTGCGGTACGTGCCCGGCGGCGTGCTGGCCTACGACGAGCTGCTCGTCGCGATCCCCACCCTCGGTGCGGGCGGCGCGGCGGTGACGATCCCGCAGATCTGGGTGAACAGCGACGCTTCGCGTCGGGGTGGGCGGGAGCTGTGGGGGATCCCGAAGGAGCTCGCCGACTTCTCCCGTTCCGGTTCCGTGACGACGATGAGCGTCGACGGGAGGGACGTCATGAGCGTGCGGGCGCGCCGCGGATCGCCGCTTCTGCCGGGGATGCGACAGATTCCGCTGCCCGTGCTGCAGGTGCTCGACGGCGTGCGCACGCGCTCGGTGAACCGCGTCATCTCGAAGGTGTCGGGTCTGCGGACCTCGTGGCGCTTCGCCGCCGATGGGCCGCTCGGATACCTGCGTGGCCGGCGACCGATCATGAACATCGCGCTGCACGACGGATCGGTCGTGTTCGGCATGGATGTCGAGCGCAGCGCCGAGAGTGGGGATGCCGCGCATCCGGCCGACCGGGGTGTCGCCGTCGTCACGGGTGGCGCGCGGGGGATCGGATATCAGGTGGCACGCGACCTGGGCGCGGCGGGCTACACCGTCGTGATCGGCGACCTGGACGAGGCCGAGACGGTGGCCGCGGCGGAGAAGCTGGGCCGGGGCGCCGTCGGTCTCCGGCTCGACATCACCGACGCCGACCTCGTCTCCACGGTGGTGGACCACATCGAGACGGAGGTCGGTCCGATCTCCGTGTGGGTGAACAACGCGGGCATCATGCCGACGGGGCGGTTCGCGGAGCAGGATGCGGATGTGGCCCAGAAGACGATCGACGTCGACTACACGGCGCTCGTGCGCACCACATCCGCCGTGCTGCCGCGGATGCTGGCGCAACACCGCGGCACGATCGTGAACCTCGCCAGTGCCACGGGGCTGAAGCCGCTCGCCGGTCTCGCCGTCTACTCCGGCGCGAAGGCCGCGGTCATCGGATTCAGCGACGCCCTGCGGCGAGAACTGCGCGGCACGGGCGTGGACGTGCACGTCGTCCTCCCGAACCTCGTCTCTACGCCGATGGGCGCGGGCATCACGCCGCCGAAGGTCTCGCCGGCCGTGACCCCGCAACAGGTGAGCCGAGCGGTGGTCGACGTGATCGGCTCGTCGCGCTTCGCTGTCACGGTGCCGCGGGTTCTGAGTCCGGTGCTTCGCTTCTCGCGGCTGCTGCCAACCGCGGTGCAGGACTGGCTGGACGATGTGATCGGCACCGACCGCATCGGCCTCGGCGGCGACCCCGAGGTGCGCGCCCGCTACCTGCGTGAGGTGGATCAGCGGCTCTCTCGTGCCTGAGGTCGTTGCCGCAGACTTCACGGGTACGCCGGCCGACCCCGGAGCGTGGAGGCTATGGATGCTGCGTCGTGTCGCCCCGCGTATGATCGCACCGCTTCGACGAGCTCTCGCCGACATCGCGACCGCTCGCCGACACCTTAAAGCCCGGGCAGCGCGACTCACCGACTATGCCGCCCTGATCGTCGCTGGTGCGACGTCTGCAGCGGTCGCCATGATCGACTTGGACCACGCCGCGGATGCGGTAGATACGCAGTAAGGAACACCCATGCCCCGCACCCCGAAAGCCGCCCCGGCGCCGTCGACCATGAAGGAGCTGAAGGACACGCTCTGGAAGGCCGCCGACAAGCTGCGCGGCTCGATGGACGCCTCGCAGTACAAAGACGTCATCCTCGGCCTCGTGTTCCTGAAGTACGTCTCGGATGCCTTCGATGAGCGTCGCGCCGGCATCCGCACCGAACTCGCCTCCGACGGGTACGACGATAACCAGATCGCGGAGCTGATCGACGACACCGACGAGTACACCGGGCGCGGGGTGTTCTGGGTGCCCGCCATCGCGCGATGGGGCTATCTGGCCGAGAACGCGAAGGGCATCGGTCCATCGATGGACGCGCCCGAGAAGTCGATCGGCGCGCTCATCGATGAGGCGATGGATGTCGTCATGCAGGCGAACCCGCAGCTGTTGGGCACGTTCCCGCGCATCTTCAACCGCGACAACGTCGATCAGCGCCGGCTCGGTGAACTGATCGACCTGTTCAACTCCGCGCGGTTCACGACGCAGGGCCAGGGCGGGGTTGACGGGCGTCGCGCCCGCGACCTGCTGGGCGAGGTGTATGAGTACTTCCTTGAGAAGTTCGCCGCCGCCGAGGGCAAGCGGGGCGGAGAGTTCTACACGCCCGCCGGTGTCGTGCGGGTGCTCGTCGAGGTGCTTCAGCCCACGCACGGGCGCGTGTACGACCCCGCCTGCGGGTCTGGTGGCATGTTCGTGCAGGCCGAGAAGTTCATCGACGCCCACCACGGCGAAGGATCCGACATCTCGGTCTACGGGCAGGAGCTGAACGAACGCACCTGGCGGATGGCGAAAATGAACCTCGCCATCCACGGGCTCACCGGCAACCTCGGCTCCCGTTGGGGTGACACGTTCGCCCGCGACCTGCATCCCGACTTGCAGGCCGACTTCGTCATGGCGAACCCACCCTTCAACATCAAGGACTGGGCCCGCAACGAGTCCGACCCGCGCTGGCGATTCGGCGTTCCCCCCGGAGGCAACGCGAACTATGCCTGGATCCAGCACGTCCTCTCCAAGCTCGCCCCCGGCGGTCAGGCCGGCGTCGTCATGGCAAACGGGTCGATGTCGTCGAACTCCGGCGGTGAGGGCCAGATCCGCGCCGAGATCGTCGAAGCCGACCTGGTCTCCTGCATGGTCGCACTACCGACGCAGCTGTTCCGCTCCACCGGCATTCCGGTGTGCGTGTGGTTCTTCGCGAAGGACAAGGGGAAGCGTGCCGGCGAGGTGCTGTTCATCGACGCTCGAGGGCTCGGCCACATGGTTGACCGTGCCGAGCGCGCGCTCTCGGATGAGGACATCGCCCGCATCGCCGACACCTACCACGACTGGCTCGGCCGCACCCCGGTCGTTGAGCGAGAAAGCGAAATGACCGAGTCGAAACGCCCGACCGCCTACGAGAACATCCCCGGCTTCTGCTACTCCGCGACGCTCGCCGAGATCAAGGCGGCGGACTACGCACTGACGCCCGGGCGCTATGTCGGAGCGGCCGAGGCCGAGGACGACGGCGAGCCGATCAAGGAGAAGCTCGCACGGTTGCGGGCAGAGCTCGAGGCGCAGTTCGCCGAATCGGCACGATTGGCTGAGGCTGTGCGCGAGCAGTTGGAGCGCGTCGATGTCGTCGGCTGAGCGGAGGCTGTGCCGGCTCGGCGACGTCACGGTCAGCCAGAACTCGCGGCGGCGTCCCGTTAAGAGCACTGAAAGGAGCTCCGGCCCGTACCCGTATTACGGAGCGTCGGGGATCGTGGATTACGTCGACTCTTACCTGTTCGAGGGGCTTCACCTTCTTATCGCAGAGGACGGCGAGAACCTTCGCTCGAGGACCACGCCGGTTGCATTTCTGGCCGACGGCCAGTTCTGGGTGAACAACCACGCTCACGTTCTCCAGGGCAACTCTTTCAGCGACACCCGGTACTTGGCGTACGCAGTCGGGCAGTTGGACCTATCGAGGTACTTGACGGGCTCGACCCAGCCAAAGCTCACCAAAGGCGCGCTTGAATCCGTGATGCTCGACTTGCCGCCCCTCGCCGAACAGCAGGCGATCGCCGAGGTGCTGGGCGCCCTTGATGACAAGATCGCCGCCAACACCGCCCTTGCCGCCAATGCAGAACGGCTTCTTCGAGCCGAGGTCGACGTGGCCTGGTTACGCAGGGAGGACAGATCATCCACGCTAGCTGAGTTCGTTGACTTCAATCCAAAGGTCAGTGTGCCGCGCAGTGAGTCCGCGGTCTACGTTGACATGAAGCGGCTTCCCGAGTCAGGTTGGTCTATCGACGGGTACGACCATCGCGAGCCGCGAGGCGGGGCACGCTTCCGGAACGGCGACACACTTCTCGCTCGAATCACTCCGTGTCTCGAGAACCGAAAGACTGGCTTCGTCGATCATTTGGAGGACGATGAAGTCGGTATTGGCTCAACTGAGTTCATTGTCATGCGCGCGCGCCATGGCATCGCAGCGCCCGTTTCATTTCTCCTGGCTACGGAAGCACGATTCCGAGAGTTCGCGATTCAGCACATGATCGGCACCTCCGGACGTCAGCGAGTGGCTGCTTCCGACCTCGCGGCGTTCGAGTTGCCGACGCCCGACTTCGCTTGGCTGGATCAGTTCGGCGAACGCGTCGATGCGCTCTTCGCCGCGGTTGCTGCGCAAGCACGCGAGAACCGCACCCTTGCCGCGACGCGCGACGCGATGTTGCCGCAGCTGATGTCGGGCAAGCTGCGTGTCCGTGATGCCGAGAAGGCGGCGGCGGAGGCAGGCGCCTGAGCCCCCAGCGACGCCGATACCCGATACATTCAGAAGACTGCACCGTTGCATGAATCTTGGGGGATTCACCGCATGACCGAGTACTCCGAACTCCATGAAGCGCCTGAAAGTGACCCGGGGAGCGAGATCGAGCTGATCAGCGATGGCGACGGGCTCGTCGTCATCGGCCCGCCGGCGGCCGTCGACCTTTTCGTCGCGTCGGCGGGGGTACCCTCACGCGAGCTCGATCTGCGACGACTGAACTCGGCGGTCGCGAAGGGCGGGTCGGCGATACACACCGCCTCGGAGGTTTCGGCCAACGCCGGACGGTGGATGAAGCTGACCGAGGAGTCGGCGCGTGCTGCCCACAGCGCGAATCTCGTTCAGCGTTCGGGTGGGCAGTTCGTCCAAGCCACGACCCGCGGGGCGAGCGGCCAATTCACCAAAAACCTGCAATTCATCAAGCCCGCGAATGCGGGTGCGTTCCTCACCAACCCAGCGATTCTCGCTGGGGTCGGCGGCATCATGGCGCAGTACGCGATGCAGAAGCAGATGGAGGAGATCACCGAGTACCTCGCGAAGATCGACGCCAAGGTCGATGACATCCTCCGGGCCCAGAAAGACGCCGTGCTCGCCGACATGATCGGCGTAGAACTGATGCTCGACGAAGCGATGGTCGTCCGCGCAGAAGTCGGCCGCGTCTCGGAAGTCACCTGGTCGAAGGTGCAAGGCTCGGCCGCGACCATCGCTCGCACCCAGGCTTACGCGCTGCGTCAGCTCGACGCGCTGGCAGAAAAGCTCGAGAAAGAGACAAAGGTGGGCGACCTCGCCGAGCTGTCGAAGCAAGCGCAGGACACGGTCGTCGAGTGGCTTGCCGTCCTTGCGCGCTGCTTCCAGCTGCAGGACGCGATGGCGGTACTGGAGATCGATCGTGTGCTCGAGAGTTCACCCGACGAGATCGATAGTCACCGGCTTGCCTTGCATACGGCGCGTCAGCGGCGACAGGATGCGATCTCAAAGGCCACGTCGAACCTCGTTTCGAGGATGGACGCGGCAGCCACGCGCGCAAACGCCAAGGTGCTGCTGAACCCGGTCTCGGCCAAGGTCGTCGTGAAGGCGAGCAACGAGGTCGCGTCTGGTGTCAGAGACCTTCACCTCATTCTCGGGCTCGCTGACGAGCGTGACCTCCTCGAAGCCCGCCGCTGGTCAGCCGCGGCCGCCGATGCGCGTGATGACATGGTCGGCGCGAGCAAGGCCGGCCTGCAAGCCGCCGGTCGCTTCGGCACCGAGACGCTCGAGAGCGCCCGCCAATCGACAGGGCGGCTGGCAGAAAGGCTCGCGAGCCGGCTCCAGCGCACCAGTGACTCCTCGTCAGCGGATACCGGAAGCCACCTCGAAGAGGAACCATCATGAGCTTCGCGGTCGTCGATTTCGAGACCACGGGCATCCTGCCGTCGTACCACCACCGGGTCGTCGAGATCGGGGTCACGCACGTCGAGGATGACGGCACGATCACCGCGCGCTGGGAGACGCTGGTCAACCCCGAACGCGACCTGGGGCCGCAGAGCATCCACGGCATCCACGCCGCTGACATCCTGGATGCGCCCGTATTCTCCGACATCGCTGCGGAGTTCGCCGATCTGCTGCGCGGACGGGTGTTCGCGGCGCACAATGCGACGTTCGATCTGCGGTTCTTGCACGCTGAGTTCGAATGGGCCGGGTACTCGCTGCACGCCGATACGCCGAGCGTCTGCACGATGGCGCTGGGGTCGAGCTTCGGTCTCGGAGCGTCCTGCTCCCTGGTACATGCATGCGTCACCTGCTCCATCGAGCCCGGCCTCTCGCACAGCGCCGGCTCCGATTCTTACGCGACCGCCCAGCTGCTCTCGCACTACCAGCGGACGAGTTCCACGTGGCCCGGATGGGCAGAGTACTGGCAGCGCACTGCCCAGGCCGGGCGTGCTCACGAGTACCCCTCGGGGCGCCGGACAAGCACAACGGCCAAGCCTCGGTCTGCGGCACCTGTCATCCCCGCGAGCTTTCTCGAGCGAATCTCGACCGAGCCTGCGCGGGGCGCCGTGGAGGGAGCAGCGGCGCAATACATAGCCCTTCTCGACCGCTGTCTGCTGGACGGAATCATCTCGGTGAGCGAAGGCGCCCAACTCGCTGCGGTAGCCACGGAGCTCGGACTCACACGAACTGTGGTCCACGGCATCCACCGCGACTACTTCTTCGAACTTGAACGACGCGCGTGGGCAGACGGAGTGCTGACGGAGGAGGAGAAGGCTGACCTCCGTGCCGTGGGCGCGTTGCTGCAGCTCGATGCGGACGACATTGCTGCCGCCGTCGATGATGTGCGGCCCGAGGCCGACGCCCTCGCCTCGGAAGAATTCGCTCTCGCGACGGGCGATCTGATCGTGCTTACCGGCGACATGGTGCGCCCGCGCGAAGCATGGGAGGCAGAACTGCGCGACCGCGGCTACCTGCCTCACCCCACCGTGACCAAGAAGGTCAAGCTCGTCGTCGCCGCCGATCCTGACTCGCTCTCGGGAAAGGCGAGGAAGGCGCGCGATTACGGGATCCCGATCGTCAGCGAAGACGGACTCACGAAGCTGCTCGAAAGGCGATGATCCATGACCGCGCTGCCTGAATCTGCGTGGGAGCAGGACGCTCTCGAGATGCTCGCCGAGCCGCTGGGGTGGCGACCGGCGAAGGGCGACGAAGTCGCACCTGGGAGCGGCGAGCGCGATACGTGGGATGACCTGCTGATCCGCCCGCGCCTGCTCGACGCGCTCCGGCGGCTCAACCCAGGGATTCCCGGCGAGTACCTCCAGCAGGCGGTCGCGGAGATCGCGGCGCCGAAGTCGCAGGATGCGATCACCGAGAACCACCGCATCCACCAATACCTCGTTGGCGGATATCCGCTGAGCTACATCGACAGCGACGGCATCGAACAGAACCCGCGGCTCCGACTGCTCGGCGCTGAACCGTCCGACAACGACTGGCTCGCGGTGAATCAGCTGACGCTGCGGCGCGGCGACCTGCACCGGCGCTTCGACATCGTGCTGTTCGTCAACGGGATGCCGCTGAGCATCCTCGAGCTGAAACGCGCGGGGTCAGCATCCAGCGGTGTCGCCCCTGCACACGCGCAGCTGCAGACGTACCTGCGTGAGTTTCCGATGGCGTTCCGATTCTGCGTGCTCACGCTCGCGACCGACGGCATTGATGCGAAGTACGGTACGCCGTTCACACCGTTGAACCACTTCGCGCCATGGAACGTCGACGACGATGGCGTGCCGCTCGTACAGCCGCGGATCGAGACGGGTGTATCGGTCGAGCCGATCGACGACGCGCTCAGCGGCCTGTTCAATCAGGAGCGGTTCCTCCAGCTCGTGCGCAACTTCACCGCGTTCGACGAGAACGCCGACGGACTCACGAAGCGCATTGCGAAGCCGCACCAGTATTTCGCGGTGACGAAGGCGGTCGGCTCGACGGTGCAGGCGGTCGAGACCAACGGCAAGGCCGGTGTGGTCTGGCACACGCAAGGGTCGGGCAAGTCCATGGAGATGGAGCTGTACGCGAACCTCGTGTCGCGGCATCCGAAGCTGAAGAACCCCACCGTCGTTGTCGTCACGGACCGCACCGAGCTCGACGGGCAGCTGTTCCAAACCTTCGATCAGAGTCTGCTGCTTGCCGAGAGGCCCATCCAGGTGCGTGAACGCGCGCAGCTGCGCGACGAGCTGCGCAACCGTGTGACCGGCGGCATCTACTTCACGACGCTGCAGAAGTTCGGGCTCACCGAGGCAGAGAAGGCCTCGGGTACACAGCATCCGCTACTGACCGACCGGCGCAACGTGATCGTTGTCGTCGATGAAGCCCACCGCAGTCACTATGACGACCTCGATGGCTACGCCCGTCACCTGCGCGATGCGCTGCCGAACGCGACGCTCATCGCCTTCACCGGTACGCCGATCTCCTTCGCGGAGCGCGATACGCGCACAGTGTTCGGCGACTACATCGACATCTACGACCTCACACGGGCGGTCGACGACGGCGCGACCGTGCCTGTGTACTTCGAGCCGCGGCTCATCAAGGTGTCGCTCACCGAAGGTGCGAGCGACGACGATATCGACCGTGCCGCCGACGAATACACCGTCGGGCTGGATGACACCGAGCGGGCGCGGCTCGAGGCATCCGTCGCCGTCGTCAACGCCGTATACGGCGCGCCAGAACGAATCGAGACGCTCGCAGCCGACCTCGTTCGGCACTGGGAAGAGCGGCGTGAGCGGATGAAGCCATTCCTCGCATCCCCCGGCAAAGCACTGATTGTTGGGGGCACACGCGAGATCTGCGCGCGACTGTACGCGGAGATCGTTCGTCTGCGGCCTGACTGGCACTCCGACGCGCTGGATACCGGCAAGATCAAGGTCGTCTACTCGGGGTCGGCATCCGACCAGCCGCCGGTCAGCGACCACGTGCGCCGAGACTCCGAGAACAAGGCGATCAAGGCGCGGTTGAAGGATGCCGACGACGACCTCGAACTGGTCATCGTCAAAGACATGATGCTGACCGGGTTCGACGCTCCGCCGCTCCATACGCTCTACCTCGACCGGCCGCTCAAGGGTGCCCTGCTGATGCAGACCCTTGCGCGCGTGAACCGCACATTCCGAGGAAAGAAGGACGGGCTGCTCGTCGCGTATGCGCCGCTCGCCGATAACCTCGCGAGCGCGCTCGCGGAGTACACGACATCGGATCAGCAGAACAAGCCCGTCGGCCGGGATGTCGACGAAGCAGTCGCGATCGCGATCGAACTCGTCGCGGAGATCCGCGAGATGCTCGGCGGTTGCGAGTGGCAAGCGATCGTCGCGCGCGGCGGCTCTCGCGCCTGGCGGACAGCAGCAACGACCGCAACCAACTTCCTGCGAGACGCGGCGAGTGCGCTGAACGACCCTGCACTCGCCAACCGCCGGCTGTCGGTGCGGTATCGCACCGCGACCGGTCAGCTGGCTCGGGCGTGGGCACTCGCGTCTGGCCGCGACGGGCTCGCTGAACTGCATGACGAGATCGCCTTCTACGAAGAGGTCCGCGTCTGGATGGCGAAGTTCGACGCCGCCGAGCGACAGTCTCGCGACGAACCGATTCCCGAGGAGATCTCGCGTCTGCTCGGAGCGCTCGTCGCCGATTCGATCGCTCCCGGCGAGGTTCTGGACATCTACGATGCGGCCGGACTTCCGCGGCTCGCACTGGACAACCTCGGCCCCGACTTCCTGACGAAGGCGCAGTCCGCCCCGAACGCGCATCTCGCGATCGAGGCGCTCCGCAAATCGCTGACCGATGCCGGCGTGAGCGCAACCCGCGGCAACCTCGTGCGCCAGCGGGCGTTCTCAGAGCGGATCGCCGAGATCATGAACCGCTACACGAACCAGCAGCTCACATCCGCCGAGGTCATCGCGGAGCTGGTCGAACTGGCGAAGGATGTTGCCGCCGAGGCATCCCGTGGCGCGACCTTCTCCCCGCCGCTTTCGAGTGACGAACTGGCGTTTTATGACGCCGTCGCCACCAATGAATCGGCGGTCGATGTGCAGGGCGAAGACGTGCTCGCGCAGATCGCCCGGGAGCTCGTTGCCGTGATGCGCCGCGACGTCCGCACCGACTGGACCGTACGCGACGACGTCCGCGCGAAGCTGCGGTCGTCGATCAAGCGGCTGCTCGTGAAGTACAAGTACCCGCCGGACAAGCAGCCCGAGGCGATCAAGCTCGTCATGGACCAGATGGAGTCGATGGCGCCAAGATTTGCGGACGAACGCGGATGACCAGAGTCGAAGCACTGACAGATCCACAGTGTGCAGCCACCGCTGGCGGTCGCCAGTCGTCGCAGAAAGGCAAAGAAGTTGAGTGAATCCACGACGAGCTTCACGGCGAGTTCGATCGGCCTCTTGACCCTTCTCAAATCCGGCCACGATGGGCGCTTGCAGCTGCCCGACTTTCAGAGGAGTTGGGTGTGGGATGAGGAACGCATCCGCAGCCTCATCGCGTCCGTGTCCCGAGGATTCCCGGTGGGTGCGGTCATGACGCTCAAGACGGGTGGTGCAGTCGAATTCAAGCCACGTGTTTTGGAGGGAGCTCCGCTCGAGGCAGGGCAGAAAAGTCCTGAGTCACTCCTGCTTGACGGTCAACAGAGACTCACATCTCTCTATCAGGTTCTGATGCGAAAAGAAGTGGTCCAGACCATCACCCCACGCCGTCAAAGAGTCAAGCGGTGGTTCTATCTCGACATCGAGAAGTGCCTGGACGAAACGGTTGACCGCGATGAGGCGGTAGTCAGCGTCCCTGAAACCCGCCGCTTCACGTCAGATTTCGGGCGCGTGATCGAGCAGGATCTGTCGACGCAGGAGCTGGAGTTCGAGCAGGGTATGTTCCCGCTCAGCGCTGTGGTCGGCTGGTCCGACTGGAACCAGGCGTTCGTCAACTGGGCGATGAAGCTCGATGACTTCCAAGAGCGGTTCCGTCGGGTGAACCAGTTCTATGAGCGGATAGTCAAGAACTTCACCGAGTATCTCGTCCCGGTCATTGAGCTCGCTGCAGCCACGAGCAAGGAGGCCGTATGCGTGGTGTTTGAGAAGGTCAACACCGGCGGAAAGCCGCTTGATGCATTTGAACTCATCACCGCGATGTATGCCGCGGACGGCTACGAGCTTCGAAAGGACTGGTACGGGGGCGAGGGCGTCGCGGGTAGACATGAGCGCTTTCGGTCGGCGCTGAAGCTGCCCTCGGCCTCCGAGGGAGTACTCGCCGGAGTAGGGAACACAGACTTCCTGCAAGCGGTCTCGCTCTTTTACACCCGCGATGTCAGAGCGCGTGCGCTCGACGAGGGGAAGAGCGGGAAAGAGTTGCCCAAGATATCGGCGACGCGGCAGTCCCTCCTCGACCTGCCCCTGGAGGCGTACTTGCTCTACCAGTCGAAGGTCGAAATCGGATTCCTTGAAGCGGCAAAGTTCCTGGTGCGCCTTGGGATCTACCGGGTGAAGGACCTTCCGTACCAAACTCAGGTCGTTCCGCTGGCCGCGATCTTGGCTGAGCTCGGCGCGGAAGCTGACTCTCCCGCCGTTATGGAGAAGATTCGCAGATGGTACTGGAACGGGGTGTTTGGAGAGCTCTACGGGTCGTCCACGGAGACCCGGGTGGCTCGCGACTTCATGGAGGTCGTTGCGTGGGCTCGCGGTGGCGAGCTTCCCACAACCGTGCATGAAGCCACGGTTCGTGCGGACCGTCTGCAGACCATGCGGATGAGGCTCTCGGCTGCCTACAAAGGGGTCAACGCGCTGCTCATGCACGAGGGGGCGGAGGACTTCCGTTCGGGGCAGGCCTTCTCGCAGACGATCTTCTTCGACGAGAACGTCGATATTCACCACATCTTCCCTCAGGACTGGTGCAAGAATCAGGGCATCGACCGGAACTCCTACGATTCGATCATCAACAAGACGCCTCTAGCTGCGAGAACAAACCGGATCATTGGAGGGGTCGCTCCTTCTGAGTACATGAGCCGCATTGAGAAGGAAAACACGGAGCTCACGCCCATTGACTTCGATAATCGGCTGCGATCTCATCTCATCGATCCCGAGCTCTTGCGCGCCGACGACTTCTCTGCCTTCATGACGGCACGTCAGCGTGCGCTCGTTGGCCTAATCGCAGCTGCCATCGGTAAGCCCGTCATTTTCACAGATGAAGCTCTACCGGACGAGCAGATCGATGAAGATCCGACCGAGATAGACGCGCTCGGCCCGGAAGTGATCTAGTCCGCATCACCGAATGCTGACCGGCACGAGTCGCCTGCCGTAAGGACGCTCGGCGAGGTAGCCCTGGAGTACATAGGCAGGGCGGCCTTCAACAACCTCTTCGTCGCATGAGTAGTAGTACGGCGGGTGAAAGTGCGCCGGCATCGTCCCCACCGCCTTCTCCACACGCGGCTGCGCCGCGGGTGGAGCCTTGGCGGCGTGGGCCCACCCAAGGGTTCGATTCGCTCTGCCGGTAGATACACGAAGCGGCCCGGACGAGCCGGACCGCTTCGTGTATTGGAGGGGCTGACGGTCCCCGACGCCCTCCACGTCCCGCTGCGCGGGCCGCGGAGCCTCTGCGTCGTGGGCCCAATCGAAGACGCGGGCTTCGCCCGCTCTCGATTCCCGCGGCACTGGAAATGACTGAAGGCCCGGACGAGCCGGGCCTTCAGTCATTTGGAGGGGCTGACGGGAATCGTCCCCACCGCCTCCTCCACACGCGGCTGCGCCGCGCGCGGAGCCTCTGGCGGCGTGGGCCCACCCAAGGGTTCCATTCACTCTGCCGTTACATGGAAATAGCGGCCCGGACGAGCCGGACCGCTATTTCCATCAGAGGGGCTGACGGTCCCCAACGCTTCTCCACACGCGGCTGCGCCGCGCGCGGAGCCTCTGCGTCGTGGGCCCAATCGAAGACGCGGGCTTCGCCCGCTTTCGATTCCCGGCGGCACTGGAAATGACTGAAGGCCCGGACGAGCCGGGCCTTCAGTCATTTGGAGGGGCTGACGGGAATCGTCCCCACCGCCTCCTCCACACGCGGCTGCGCCGCGCGCGGAGCCTCTGGCGGCGTGGGCCCACCCAAGGGTTCGATTCGCTCTGCCGGTAGATACACGAAGCGGCCCGGACGAGCCGGACCGCTTCGTGTATTTGAGGGGCTGACGGGAATCGAACCCGCGCTGTCTGCTTGGGAAGCAGAAGTTCTGCCATTGAACTACAGCCCCGCACTCTGAGTCGCGCGGAATCACGCGGCTCGGGAGGGTGTGACCAGCCTAACCCCTGGATGCGAGAAGGCGAAAGTCACCGTTTACTCTCCGCTTTCACGTTGAACTGCTCGAGCAGCGCCGTGAGGTCGGGTGCATCCATGACCGGCACGGCGTAGTGCTGCTCGGTCGTGAGCAAGCTCGCGTGGCCGAGCTGATGCTGGGCCTGCTCGATGCCGTCGTGGTCGCGCACGAACGTGGCGACGGTCGAGCGGAACTCTTTCGGCACCCGTCCCTCGAAGCGCGTCCCACGGAGCGCGGCGTGCCACTGCGTGCGGAAGTTGTCGGGGATCCGCGGCGTGCCGGTCGACGACGGGAACACGAGCGAGGACACCGACTGCACACGCCTGCGCATGAGCATGGTCACCGCGAACGGCGGCAGCTTGAGGCGGATCTGCTTCCGGCTCTTGCGGCCGTGCTGAATGACCCAGCGGCCCGCGGCGTCCTTCGCCATCGTGTCCTGAAGCGTGAGCGTCGGCGGCGACGTCGTGAAGTCGATGTGCCGCCAGTCGATAGCGAAGATCTCGCCAGGCCGCGCGCCCGTCGCAAGGAACATGTCGACAGGGTCGGCGAGGTCGCTCACGCGGGCTCGGCCGGAGTTGTCCTTGCCGGCGTCCCAGTCTGCGAGGATCGCGCGCAGTTCGGCGACGTCCTCGATGCTGAACACGCCGATTTCGGATGTCGGCTTCGGGACCGGTGCGACGGAGCGCATCGGGTTCGTGTCGATCGCGTCGTGCCGCGCGGCCATGTCGAGCATGCCGGAGAGCAGCACGGTGCAGATGCTCGCGGTCGAGTATCCCGAGTGCTTCGCCTTCGTCTTGATGAACCGATCGAGCTTCCCGACCGTGCACTCTTGCAGTCGCCATTCGCCGATGCCGGCGACGACGTGCGTCGTGAGCACGGAGGAGTAGCGGCGGATCGTTCCGTTCGGGTGCACCTTCGCGTCGCGGAACTCTTGCCACCACATGTCGGCGACGGTGCTCAGGCGAGACTCGCGGGTGATCTCCTCGCCGGAGATCGGGCCTAGACGGTCGCGCATCGCTTGCTTCAGTGCGTCTTCGGCGGCGGTCTTCGTGCGCCCGGTGCGCTGGATGGGTCGCGTGACGCCGTCCACGTCGCGGTAACGCGCGCGCGCCTCGTACTTGCCGGGGGCCAGCTTCTTGACGTTGATCGTGCCCCACGTCTCGAGGGTGAGGGGTGGCCTAGGCATATGCCCTCCTCTCGCGCCGTAGACGCCACTGTGCAGCGCCCAAACGGGCGTGCACGTATGTGACCCCCCGCATGGGTGTCAAGCAGTGCTGCTCGAAGCTGCGAATGACGTCGACGGTCACGCCGAACTCCTCCGCTAGAAACTCGTGGTCCATGCTCACCCGACACAGGGCGGCGTAACGCTCAGGGTCGATCAGTAGACGCGCCGCGTACGCATCCGCTTGACGCTCGTTGGCTTCGCTGTCGCACGTGTGGCCGTGGTGGTGATGGCCGAGTTCGTGTGCGATGACCGAGCGGCGCTCGAAGGCGGTCAGCTTGATATCGAAGTAGATACGAGCCTCGTCGGGTGAGTACATCCCGAGCACGCCCTCCTCGAGGTGCGCTGCGTGCACAGTGAGCCCCTGCTGTGCCGCCAGGTGCAGTAGTGCGCGCATCTGGTCCCCCCGGTAATCGATCTACTTGCGGTTGCCGCGCTTCGCGGCCAAGCGAAGGTCGCCCTTCTTCGGAGGGTTCTCCTCGATGTCGAAGTCCTCATCATCAACGGCGGCGCCGACATCGCGGCGGTTGACGTCGCGGCCAAGCTCGCGGATCACGCTCGCTACTGCCGGTTCCCGGCGGTCGGTAGGGATCGCTTCGATGAGCGTCCCTATCATCGTCAGCCAAAGCTCGGTCTGCGGCTCGAAGGACGGGTCGTCCGTCAGCCCAAACACAGTGAGCACCTTCGCCAGGTTCTCCGCCTGCGGAACCTTCGCGCCAGTCTCGAGCGTGTTGATCGTGGCTCGAGAGACGCCCGCAGCCTTCGCAAGCTCCGCCTGCGTCATGCCCGCTTCCTGGCGGAGGGACTTGACGCGCGAGGCAAGCTCCTGGCGCTCGGCCATGGTCATGTCCGCGAACGATTTCTTTGACATGGCATGAGCCTACAACCATTGATATCAAGCGGTCAAAGCGGCCCAGGATTTGACCTGACGCAGCCGACATGCGGAGAACTTTGACGTTTGGTGCTTGCAGGCATGTCGCCGAGTTCGTAGACTCGGCGACATGCAGGGGCAAGCAACACACACAGGGTCGTCGATCCGCGTTCTTCGCAAGCAGGCGGGGATGACGCTCGCGGATCTCGCGGCGTCGGCGGGGACGGCGATCGCATATCTGAGCCGTGTCGAGACGGGCAAGGTCACACCGACCAATGCCTTCGTCGCACAGGTGACGCGTGCAATCGCGGATCGCCTCGCGGGGGTCACGGAAGCGCCGCGGATGGGGATCGCCGCATGAGCGCAATCGAGTGGCTGACGCCGAAGCAAGCCGCCGAAGTGACCGGGTTCACCGAGGGCACGCTCGCCGCCTGGCGTTCGCGCCGCAAGACGGAGCCCGGCCTCGGCCCCAACTTCCGCAAGGTCGGCCGCGCGATCCGCTATGAGCGCGCCGAACTCGACCGCTTCATCGTGTCGGGCGGGCACGCAGCCGCCTAGACGCTCTCGCTGCCGGGGTCCGCCGGCCGCCCCTCAGACGGGGGCGAGAGCACGCAGTCAGCAGGCCGATTCAGGGCCGTACCGCTGGCACGCATCCGCACATTGACAACTCCACAGGGATAACCCTCACCGAGGGATACGGGGAAGACGGCTCGTCACGCGCTCAGCGCAGGCCGCTCCCAAAACGGACACGAAACGCGATGACGCGCGGGGCAAACCAACGGACGTGTTCAGGACGACAGGTGAGGGGACGAGGGATCAGCGCACCGAACACGCGCGCAGCCTCCATCGGACGGAATGCCGGGACGACCGGCCTCTTGCGCCCTTCCGAGGTGTCGCACCGTGTGACGTGCAGATCCCAGCCCTGACCGACCGGAGGACTCGTGTCCAACGTCGGCAATGCGCGGGTTCGACTCCCGCTCAGGGCACGGGGGTGAGCAGCAGGCGAGCCCATGACGAAAGGACGGGGCCGTGAGCACCGTTGCACCCGCGCCCACCGTGGCGCCCCAGACAGAGCCCGACACGACCCGCGCCGCCCTCGAGCTGGTGGCGGCGCGGCACGGGTTGACCGTCGAGCAGTGGGAGGAGCGCGCAGCGTTCCTCGACCGGCAGGAAGCGCGACACCGCGCGACCGCCAACCTCATGCGGCAGACGCCGCGCTACCGAGAGAGGTTCGCAGCGTGAGCATCCGAATCGCAGTCGAGCGTCGCGCCGCGGCGTTCGCGAAGATCGCGCCCTACATGAGCGAAGAGAAGCGGCGCACGCTCGCCGAGGAGATCGCCGAGGAGCTGCGACCGTTCCGCGCATCGGGTGGCGCGACGCAGCCGGCCGCGCCGGAGCCGGTCGAGCAGCCGCTCCCGCCGATCGTCGATCCGCCGGGAACGCTCAGTGTCGTGTCGTTCCTCGCCGAGCGGGGATTCCAGTCGGCGGCGCTCGTGAAGGCGACCGGCAGGCTCACGTCGATCTTGTCGCGTGAGTGGGTGGCCCGCTACGGCGACGATCCCGAGCACCCGGTGGGGGTCATCCCCGCGACTGAGCGGCCGCTGCTGGAACGTCTCTACGACCAGCACGACCTCGAGCTGCTGCTGCTGTCGAAGGTCGCCTGATGCCCGATCCGTACGCCGTGATCGTCGGCCTCGTCGTGGTGATCCTCGTGTGGGCGTGGCTCACAGATGGACATTTCGACGACGACGACCCGAGCCGCCCTGCCACCTGAGAGGACACATGACCATCACCAAGCCGATCGCGCTCGTCAGTTCCAAGGACGAGAACGCGTGGCACAAGGGGCGCCGATCAGGCGTCACGAAGACCGACGTCGTGCGCCTCATCTCCGGGGGCATCCGCACGAAACAGCAGATCTACGCCGAGAAGCAGGGCGAGGGCCGGTTCCACGGCAATCAGCACACCGAGCGCGGTCATGTGCTCGAGCCTGTCGTGCTCGAGTGGGTCGAACGGAACCTCGGCATTCCCGAATCGGGCACCCTGTACGCGCACGGCGAGAACCGCCGCCACCTCGCCACTCCCGACGCCTACGAGTGGGTCGACGGCGAGGGCTCCCTCGTCGAGATCAAGACGCACTCCGGCTCGTGGGCGACCGGCGTCCCGCTGAAGATCCTCCGCGACATCTACTGGCAGGCATACGTGCTCGGCGCCGGCTATGCCGCGCTCGCGCACTGGGAGGTCGACGAGGAGGGGCAACCGCTCACGATCGAGCCCGAGCTGATCGAGATCCCGCTCGACGCCGACGAGACGGCGCGGCTCATCGCCGCCGCCGAGGACTACCTGGCCTGGGTCGATGCCGGCCGCCCCGAGTTCGACGAGGCCGGCGTGCCGCTCGAGATCCGCGAACTCATCGCCCGCAACGTCGCAGCGAAAGCGGAGATCGACGAGACGGATCGGCTGATTCGCGAGTTCATCGCCGCCGACCCCGAGCGGGCCGAGAAGGGGCTCAAGCTCAACGTTCCCGAAGGGTCGCTGAGCTTCACCGTCTCGACGTCGAGCGAGTTCGACAAGGCCGCCTGGAAGGACGCCAGTCCGAACGCCTACGCGGCGTGGGAGGCCGCGCAGAAGGACCACCGCAAGCCCAAGCAGCGAACCTCGCTGCGCATCGCGCCGCCGGCCGCGGAGGAGCCGGCACAGATCAAGGAGGCCGCGTGAACGGCGACAACATCCCGACCGTCCCTTCCCCGGAGGTCGCCGCATTCGTGGCGACGAACCGAGCGGAGCGTCGCAAGGCAGCGCAGCAGGACGCCCGCGCGGCCCGCCAGGTGCGTCGCCGCAACGTGCGCATCGAGCGCGCCCTGAGCAAGTACCCGGAGGAGTCCGCAGCATGACCCGTCTCACGATCACCGTCGCCTCTGCGCTCGGCATGGCCGAACTCGCGCCCACCGCCCCGGAGGAGCGCGGCGTGCCCGACGAGTACGAGCCGCCGAAGCGCCTCCGCTTCCGCCGCCGCGACCGCTTCCGCCCCCACGGCACCGACAGCGTCGGCATCGTGCTGACCGACCCGCAGCGCAACCGTCGCTCGGTGCAGTTCCGGTATCGGCACGACCCCGACACGGTGCACACCCTCAAGGCGCACGAGTTCAACGAGCGCTTCGCCAGCATCATCCCGATGCGCAAGCCGCAGAAGCAGTCGACGCAGCCGCGCGTGCTGCCGCCGCGCCGCCCACTCCCCGCGGGCCTGATCCCGACCCCCGGAAAGGTGGCCGCGTGACCGACACGAACGAAGACGCCAAGGGGCTGACCGTCGCCGAAGCCCGCGCCGTGGTGCAGGCATCCGGCCAGCTCGAGGGCATCGAGGGGCCACTGTTCCTCGCCGACAACGAGATGGAGTGGCTGCCGTACTTCGTGGCCCGTTACACGCCGGATGCGCACCCGATGGCGGCGAAGGTGATCGTGACGCGCGCGGGCCAGAAGCCGCGAGAGGTCGTGATCTCGTGGGACGAGTACGCCGAGATCATCGAGCCGAATCCTGAGCAGGCGGAGCGCGAGCGCGACTGGAACGCGACGCGTGCTCGTAAGCCGATGTCTGTGTTCGGTGCCGAGGTCGAGCGTCACGCCTACCGTGTGGTGTTCGCGGACATCGTCGAGCCGCTGATCGCCGCCAAGCGCGCCGCGCCCGCGCCGGTCACGGTAACCAACATCGTGAACGCGACGCAGGCCGACGTCGTGCCGGACGGTCGCGACTGGCTCGCCGACGTCGACAACGCGACCACGCCGCAGGAACTCGACGTGCTCCACGAAGAGGCGCGCGAGGCGGGCGTGCTGAAGCTCAACGCCCCGCTGATGAGCGCGTTCTCGAAGCGGCTCAGCGAGCTGACCGCGAAGGCGCCCCCTGCGCCTCCGGCCACCCCCGCCGACATCGTGCTGCCGAGCGCTGCCGCGCCGTCGCCGCTCGCTGTCGCCCGCGCATCGAAGCCGCTCACCGCGAGCGCTCCGCCGCAGCGGGACCGCAAGCGCCGCCGGCCGCAGAAGCCGCAGGCGGCGTAACCGGATGGCCTACACAGTGCCCGGCACGGGCGAGGTGCTGCCGATCACCGAAGGGTGGACGCAGCTCCGCGCCCGTGCCGAGCGCATGCGGGAGTACAAGCCGGAGACGCCCGCCGAGGTCGACCGGCTCATGCGCGGGATCGAGGATCTGAGCTTCGAGCTGGCCGACTTCCTCGTGGCGGTGAACAACGAGCGCTATGACGCGGAGATCGCTTACTCGAAGCGCAAGAACGCGGCCCTTGCCAAGTACGGCGAGGGGCAGCGTTCCGTCACCGTCGCGAAGGCGCTCGCCGAGAGCGACGCAGAGGCCGAATACCGCGACTGGCTCGCGAAGAAAGCGATCTACCACCACGTCGAGGACATCTCGAAAGCACTCAGCACGAAGCACTACGGGCTGATGAACACGAACAAGGGCATCCAAGCGCAGCTCGGAAGCGCCCACCGGAGGGGTATCTAGTGGCAAAGAACAAGGATCAGAAGCGCGCCGAGGCGGCCGAACGGCAGGCGCGTTACGACGCGATGCCGACGTTCGACAAGCTCGCCGTCGTGCACGCGCGACCCGGAGAAGCGGGGCGTGAACGAGCCAGACTGCTGAAGCGAGTCGGGGTAGCCTCATGACGCTGTATCTCAAGCTGTCGCGGCGCCGGGCGCTGAGGCTTTGGCGCACGCGCAGCGACCTCCGCTCCCGGTTCCTCTGGCGCCTCGGGTTCTTCGCGCTCGCTGACTGGGAGCTTGAACTCCTTGCAGAGGGGGACAAGACCCAGCGCGTCGTTCGCTGGCACGTCTACACCTGATGCGTCGCGACACGGTGTCGGCGTACCGGCGCCGAGCACGAGACACCGAGCTGAAGGTCGATCAGTCCGTTGCGGCGGTGCAAGCCGAGCGCGACGCGGACTGGCAAGCGCGAAAGGCTGCCGCACAGCAAGCGACGACCGCCGAACGGGACCGCACGCCGCCGAGCCGGGCGGAGCTTGTCGGCGCAACGCTCGTGCGCGACCGTTACGGCTGGCACCGCATTGCCAAGGTCAACAGGACGACCGTCGATGTGTACATCGGGCCGGGCGTCACGAAGCGGCTTCAGGTCGACCGCGTTCTCGAGGCGAGTTCGTCCCCCTGAGCGGCCGTCTCATCCTCACCGGGCGCACGCTCGCCGAGCGGAACCGTCTCATCGACGACCGCGAGATGCAGGCGTGCGCCCGGTGCGGCGTCGTGATCTGGAACAACGGCTCACGGCATCACCGCCTGCTGCGCTCTCGCAACGGCGGCGACGAAGTCTCAAACGGCGTCCTCATGTGCGGATCCGGCACGACCGGCTGTCACGGATGGGCGCACGCAAACCCTGCCGACGCGACCGCGATCGGCTTCATGGTCCCGTCCGGCGTCCTGCCGGGCATGTGGCCGATTCTGCACGCCCTCTACGGATGGGTCGTGCTCTACGACGACGGGACCGCCGAGGGGGTGGATCCCGCAGCATGGAAGGAAGCGCTGGGATGGCCCGCACCCGCTCGAATCTGATCCACCTCGACGAGGAGCGCATGGCGCGCCGCGGCGAGCGGCCGATGGATGGCGCCGAGACGTTGGATGAGCTGGTCTATCTGCTCGATGCGGGCGTGCATCCGTACCTCGCGGCGCAGATGCTCGGCAAGACGTGGGCGGCGCTGCTGAAGCTCGCCGATCGCTACGGCCGTTCAGAAGAGATCGTGCGAGACGACCTCGACGCGTGGCGCCGCTACAGTGCACCCGACAGGCGCCCCGCCGCATGACGTCGTCCGTCTTCGCGCTCGCCGCCGCTCGGTATCACGAGCTGCGCAGTGACTACGAGCTGGTGCTCGAGGCCGCTTACGCGAGCGCGGAGGCGGCCACGAACGGGCACATGCTGAATCGCCGCGCGCGTGAGGCGGGGATCTCTTCGTGGGATCTCTTCACGCACAACGGCACCTTTGCGCGGGCGTACGCCAGCGAGGAACTGCTCGAGCACTGGGCGAGTAACCCGCGGCCGACGTTCAGCTCGTACGAGGCGCAGATGCAGGAGCCGGGGTGGCTGTAGACGCGCAGCCGTGGAGCACGCCGCGCTCGAGGGCCGCGACGCGGGCTGATCTCGCCTCGATCGACGCACGGCACGCGCGGCATCCGGCATGCCGTCTCTGCGGTCAGCGCGCGCTCAAGCTCGACACCTTCGGGCTCTGTTCGAAGATCACCGTCGCTCATCAAGCGCGACGTGGCGCCCCAGCGGTCAAGCCGCGCGGGCGCCGATAGACGCACCGGGAAGGGGGCGCCATGTTGGTAACGATCTACGCCGTGTACTGGCCGCGGCATGGCGTCCTCAAGGTGGGTCGAACCCGCAGCGGAGCGCGGATCCGCGGGTTCGTCGAGACGGGCGCCGAGGTGCTGCTGATGATGCGCGATAGCCCCGTCGAGCACGAGCGTGCGGCGCTCGATTCGCTCCGGGCTGCGCACCCGCAAGCGTTCACGACCTGGCGAGAGTCCGAGGTCGTCCTGCCGCGGGGACGCGGCTACACCGAGTGTTTCCGGGTGGCGTTCGCCGAGCTGGCCGACGCCGTCCGCACGATCCTGAGAGGCATCGTCCTGTATGACATTGAGCAGACCTCGAACGCTCACGGTCGAAGCGTTCAAGCAGATCCGACGCCTGCCGCCCCTGCTGAGGGCGACCGCCGAGGGTCTGCGGATGCACGCCGACGACGAGGGACGCGGGTTCGTCGAGCTGAGGCAGATCCTCGCCGACGTGTACCCGACCGAGTCGAGCGTGACCGAGTCGACGCTGGTCGACCATCTGCTCGAGCTGGCCGAAGCCGACGTGATCACCCTCTACGAGGACGCGCGCGGGCGGTCCTGCTATTCGTTCAGCTTGTGGGGGCGTGTCGATCGCGCGAACGAGTCGAAGATCGAGCCGGCCCCCGACTTCGCGACGTCCTCGCGAACGGCTCGCGAGGAGCGCCTGGCGGAGGAGAGCGGGAGAGCGAGAGAGCGAGAGCGAGCGGGCGAGAGCGAGCGGGCGAGAGCGGGAGAGTGTGAGAGTGAGGACGCCTCGCGAATGTCTCGCGAGGGTCTGCCCCCCGACCCCTTCTGCTCGGAGCATCCGGGTGGCGTCGAGTTCCCCTGCATCGCCTGTCAGAACGCTCGCCTTCGGAATCAGCACTACAAGGATCGGCTGCGGTGGGAGATCGCGCAGCGGGTCAGTGGTGCCGCGTGAGCCGCGCTGAGCACACCTACTCGGTGGGCGAGACGTCGGTGACGCTCGTCGTCCCGGACGGTGTCGAAGTCCCGCCGTGGATGCGACTGAAGCTCGATGGTGCCCTCGTTGTCTTCGAGCACACAGGCGTGAGGAACATCCGCGCCGCGGCGAAGCGCCGCACCCGCCAGCCGGGCACGGCGCAGCGGATCCCGGCCGACTGGCGACCGGATGCCGCCGTGCTCGAGAAGGCCGCGGCTGACTTCCCTTCGGTGAACCTCGAGCACGAGTCGGCGCAGTTCGTCGACTACTGGCTCGGTCAGGGGCGGCCGATGGTCGATTGGGTCGCTACGTGGCGGCGGTGGATGCGCAAGCAGCACGCCGAGAACGTGGCGAAGGGCTGGAAGCCGCAGGCGACGCCGCGTGACGAGGACGCGAAGGCTCGCTGGCTGCGCGAGCACGGAGTGACGGCCGAGGAGTACGAACGCCGGAAGGGAGATGCCGAGTGGCTGGACATGATCAACCGTCGCGGCCGGGTGGCGTGAGTCACTTCGACCGCGAAGCCGAGCGCGCCGCGCTGGGCGCGATGATGCTCGATTCCCGCCGCGTGTGGGACGTGCTCGACGTCGCGCAGCCGGGTGACTTCCACGACCCCGTGCACGAGGTGATCGCCACGGCGATCCATCGGCTCGCGACCCGCGGCAGCGGTACCGACGCGGTGCTCGTCGAGGCGGAGGTCGCGGCGATGGGCGACCATCTGCCGCGCGGGCCGGGCTACCTCTTCGAGCTGTCCAGCTCGGTCACCACCGCCAGCAACGCGGCGTACTACGCCGAGCAGATCGTGGAGCACGCGCAGCGTCGCAGGCTCGCGGATGCCGCATCGACGGTGAACGCGCTCGCCGCGGATCGCCGACAGCCTGTCGCGGAGCAGATCGAGAGCGCGCGCGCCGCGGTCGACGCGGTGGCGCGGAGGCGTGCCGCGACCGTGCGGCCGGTCGGAGACTCGATCGACGATCTCTTCGCGGCCATGACCGAGCCGCCCGTGTACACGCCGACGCCGTGGCGGTCGATCAACGACCTGATCGGTGGGCTGCGTCCTCGAGCGTTCTACGTGGTGGGTGCGCGGCCGGCGTCCGGGAAGACGATCATGGCGCTGAACATGGCGACCGCGCTGGCGGTGAATGGCAACGTCGCGGTGTCGTCGCTCGAGATGGGCGAGGAGGAGTTGCAGAAGCGTCTCGTCTCCCAGCTCGGCGAGGTGCACATGACGCACCTCGTCAACAACGCGCTGGACGACGACGACTGGCGCCGCGCGCAGATCGCTCGACCGAAGATCATGCGGCTACCGCTGTTCGTCGATGATCGGCCAGGGCAGACGCTCGCGCAGATCCGCAGTCATGTGCGGTCGGTGGCGCATGAGGGGCCGCTAGCGGGCGTGGTCGTCGACTACCTGCAACTCGTCGAGACTTCGGACCCCCGAAAGGACCGCCGCACGCACCTCGGCGAGGTGTCCCGCGCCCTCAAGGTCATGGCGAAGGAGTTCGACTGCCCGGTGATAGCGCTCGCGCAGCTCAATCGGAAGTCGGAGGAGCGCGCCGGTAAGAAACCGATGCTGAGCGACCTCAAGGAGACGGGCGACATCGAGCAGGACGCCGACGTGGTGCTGCTGCTCTCTCGAGACACCGACGACCCCGACCGTCTCGGCGAGGTCGACGTACAGGTGGCGAAGAACCGTCACGGCAACACGGGCGAGATCGCCCTGGCCTGGCAGGGACACTTCGCCCGCATGAAGGACATGGGCGCCGACTGGGCGCCAGGAATGTGAGGAACAGATGACGAGTTCGACGATCCGCCTCGACGCGTTCGTGGCGAACGAGCCGAAGCTCGGCCGGCTGCCGAACGGCACCCCCGTGCTCGATCTCCGGCTGCCGCACACGCCCCGCCGGCTCAACGAGCTGACGAAGCAGTGGGAGAACGTCGGCGAGACGACGTGGCACAGCGTCTCCCTCTTCGGTGACGAGGCCGAGCTGTACGCGCCGCACGTCGGCAAGGGAACGCGCGTCGTCGTGACAGGCACGCCGGAGCTGCGACTGTGGAGCAAGGATGGCCGACACGGCGGTGAGATCGTGGTCAAGTCGGCGAGCATCGCGCTCAAGCTGCGGCCGAAGCCGAACCCGGCTGCGCCGCCGGCCGACGATGCGTGGGCGACGCCGACCGGCGGGCAGGACGAGACGCCCTGGTGATGCAGCCGTGCGCGCGCGGCTGTCTGATCCACCTCGCTGAGTGCCCGTCGTACGGCAAGAAAGGCGGCGACTGCCGCGGGTGCGCGCCGAGCATGTGCAGCGGTGACTCGCTCATCTGTAGCCGCTGCTACGGCCGCACGCGGGCGATGCTCGAGGCGGTGCCGGACATGGCCGCGCACCTCCGGGCGCTCACGAACCCGCTCAAGGGCACGCAGTACGACCGAGACTCGGGCGGCGGTGGCGGCAAGCTGCACGCGCCGCCGCCCGTCCCGGTCGAACTGCTCGACGCGGCCGACTTCATCGTGACTCTCCTCTGGTCGACGACCGTCGTCGTGCGCGGCGAGATGCCCGAGGGGCGCATGCAGGTTCCGGTCGCGGCTGACGCGGTCGACCTGTACGTGTTCACGCGAGACGCGCGAGACGAGATCCTGCGGGGCCTGTCGGCGCTCTCGCGGCGGCCGGAGATCGTGCCTTTCGCGGATGCGGTCATCGGTCTGCCGGAGACGCGCGACGAGTGGACGCTGCGAACGATCTTCGAGCGATGGTCGCTCGTAGAGGCGCCGTGGTGGGCTGCGCAGCCGTGTCCCGCCTGCGACAAGAAAGCGATCAAGGTCACGCCGGCCCCGACGCCGGCCGCCGAGACGAGATACCGGTGCGAAGCCTGCAAGTGGGTCGCACCCGACGATGTCGACGGGCTCTGGGCCGCAGGCTTCAGCCGTCGAGAAGGGAAGGCCGCTTGAGCGCTCGAGCGTGCGCATGGTGCCGCGGCCGTATCCCCGAGGGGAAGCGAGCTGACTCGGTGTGCTGCTCGACGAGGTGCCGGCAGGCCCGCCATCGCTTCACCTCGGGCGTAGGTGTCGCGCCTGACGTCGGCGACGACGTCTTGCGGCTGGCGTACGCGGATCCGCCCTATCCGGGGCTGTCGCGGCGCTACTACGGGAACCACCCCGACTATGCGGGCGAAGTCGATCACGCCGCGCTGATCGGCCGCCTGTCGCAGTTCGACGGTTGGGCGCTCTCAACGTCTGCGCGAGCACTTCAGAGCGTCCTCGCCATGTGCCCGCCCGGCGCTCGCGTCGGGGTCTGGGTGCGCGGTGAACGGCCGACGCGTAGTGCAGGACCTCTCAACGCGTGGGAGCCGGTCATCTACTGGGGCGGCCGGCGTGACGCGTCGCGTTTCACCACGGCGGGCGAGAAGGTGTCGCGTTTACCAGGTGAACGCGACGCGTCGCGTCTCGCCGGCGCAAGGCGACGCGTCGCGCCCGCCGGTCACCACGACGCGTCGCGACCGGCGGCCGCGGAACGCGACGCGTCGCTCGCGGCCGCCGCCGACGCGTCGCACGGATCCTCGCGACGCGTAGACGTCCTGACCTACAGGCCAGGTGCTCGCACGACGGACCCAGATCGGGTCATCGGGGCGAAGCCGGCGGAGTTCTGTCGCTGGATGTTCGATCTGCTCGGCGCCGAGCCGCAAGACGAGTTCTCCGACCTCTTCGCGGGGTCCGGGGGAGTGATGCGGGCCTGGCGAGTCTTCGCCCGGCTCGACGAGGAGGTAACGAATGTCAGTGCTTGATGAGGTCGCCGCCGAGCGGGCGCGGCAGTCCGCAAAGTGGGGTGTGCAGCGGCACCCTGACGGGACCGGCCCGGACTCGATGCCGCTCTACGCGGAGACGGCGACCGGGATCGCAGACAACGACGAAGCGGCCTACATCCGCGACGTCATGCAGGGGCGCACCGAGTGGCGCTTCCACGACACCTCGACGCGCGATCAGCCGGGCACATGGACCGACATCCTCCTCGAGGAGGTGTTCGAAGCGCTCGCCGAGTCCGACCCGGAGAAGCTGCGCACCGAGCTGATCCAGGTCGCCGCGGTCGCGACGCAGTGGGTCGAAGCGATCGACGATCGGCCGGCGGCCTGATGCGCCGCTGCGGCTGGTGTGGCGTCGTGTTGCGTTGGTGGCAGATCAATCACTGCCGAACGTGCCGCCTCTACTTCAGCGTCATCATGCTGAGCCCACCATGCGCAGCGGGCTCCCGCTGGGAAGGATGTCCCGACCGGTTCTGGGGCGACTACCGTGCGGCATGGCGGGCCGGTCGTAGCGAGCTGATAGCTGTGCGGAGCCGCCAGTGCGCAGAGAGCGCAGCCGGTTGACGCTCTCGACGCCGTGCTGGCTCCGTTCCCATGCGGAGTGCACGACGAGAACCCGGCACGGGACGCGTTGCGCGTGCTCGTGTCACGCAGATGAGAACGACAGCCGGGAGGCGCATGGCGATCTATGACCGGGAGGGTGCGGCGGACCGCGTAGGGCGCAGCGCTCGCACCATCAAGCGGTGGGAGGAGCGCGGGTGGCTGACGTTCACCCTCGGTCGTGTCCGCGAGTCGGACCTCCTCGACGCCGAGAAGCAAGCACGCAAGCAGCGCGGCGGTGACCGCCGCAGTAAGGGGCAACAGGTGAAGCGCATCGAACTGGACGAGTCGACGTGGCCCGAGGGCGCCGTCGCCGACGAGCGCGTCTACTCGCTCGAGATCACCCGCAAGATGCGGTTCGATGCGGAGATCGGCGCGCGATGGTTCGCGGGTGAGGACGTCGACCCCTGGGTGCCGTGCGAGCCCAAGATCGTGGAGCCGCCCTTCGACATCGAGACGATGACGGGGACGTATCTCGACGTCTCACGCCGTGCGGTGCAGCTCAACGCGGTTCTCGATCGCAACGGGATCAAGGCGTTCACGTACTACCCGCATCCGCTCGAGCCGCAGGCGGCCCGCTGATCAAGTGTCATCAAGCGTCCGGCCAGTGTGGTATGCTAGCCGCATAGCGCGATAGTTGGGCCAGGACAGGTTGAAGAACCGTCCCGGCCCTTTTTTCATGCCCGCATTCGCTGGGCCGGTCGCGCTCGCCCCGGCCGCTTGCCCCTCGGCCGGGGCGCTCTCACTTCCCCGCCGCTCGCTCGTCCTCATCGAAGCGCGCGGCCACCTCGCGTCGTCGGTGGATCGGACTGCTCAGCAGCGATCCCGGCGGCGCGCTCGCGTTTGGCGTCAGTCGCGGACACGCGTCGAGCCGAGCGGCGGGGATAACCGAACAGAGGAGGTGCCGGGATGGCACTGAAGGACAAGCTCGCGGCGCCTCCCGCTTCGCGGCGCCTGAACGTCGTGGAGACGTGGCGCGATGGACTCGACGACGCGACTCGCGTCGCATTCGATGCGGCCGTGCTCGACCATGCGTGGACGACCACCGCTCTGCACGCGGTGCTGCTCGAGGATGGCTTCGAGCTGGGCCGCGAGACGCTGGCCCGCTACCGTGCTCGCAAGATGCGCGAGCGCGCATGACGCTCGCAGACACGCTCTCGTCGCCGCCGGCAGCGGACGACGCGCCCCGCATCGAAGCGGATGCGAACGGCGGCACCTTCAGCGGCATCCGGTCGACGAAGCCGATCACCGATTGGTCGAACATCTTCGCCGAGTTCGATCTCGACCCGGATGTGTTCGAGGTCGTCGAAGACACGGTGCGGATGTCGAAATGGCAGCAGTCGAAGCGCCTCGAGAACGGCCATCGCGACATCATCTGGCTGTACTCGTACCGGGGCAGCTTCCGACGTCGCTCGGATCGCCTCGACCTTCCCGCGCTGCACGCCGCAGCGCGTCAGCGGAAGCCGCGCCCGTTCAAGCCGGTCGACAGCGACCGCGTGACGGTCGTCGTGCTGTCCGACGTGCAGGCCGGCAAGGTCGGCAGCCGCGGCGGCACCCCTGAACTCATCGAGCGCATGGCGGATACGCGTCACGCGCTCGCCGCTCACCTACGCGCGCGCAAGCCATCGCGGCTCGTGCTTGCCGAGGCGGGCGACCTCTTCGAGGGCTTCGAGTCCGGCGGCAACCCGATGTTCACGAACGATCTCAGCCTGACCGAGCAGATGGATCTCGCCTCGACGGAGCTGTACGAGTTCGTGCAGCTCATGCAGCGGCATGGTCCCGTCGAGGTCATGGCCGTGCCGTCGAATCACACCGCCTGGCGCAACGGTAAGCAGAACCTCGGGCGCCCCGGCGACGATCTCGGCCTCGGCGTACATCGCCAGGTCGCGAAGCTCGCGGCGGCGTCCCGGCTCAATGCGCACTGGAACTTCCCTCGGGCTTACGACGAGTCGATGGCGCTCGACGTCGGCGGGGCGGTGCTCGGGCTCGTGCACGGGAATCAGTTCTCGCCGGGTCGCGCGGCCGAGTGGTGGTCGAAGCAGCAGCACGGTGGCCAGCCGGTCGGTGCGGCCGACGTGCTGATCACCGGCCACTATCACCACCTCGCGGTCATGCCGACCGGGCGCAACCCGCACACGGGCCGCGCGAAGTGGTGGCTTCAGGCGCCGACGCTCGACAACGGGTCGGACTGGTATCGCAACGTGCAGGGCGACGACAGCTCGCCGGGCCTGCTGGTCTTCGACGTGACGAGCGACGGCTTCGACCTTCAGTCGCTCACCGTCCTGTAGGAGGTGCGATGAGCACGCCCGATCTGTGATCCCCGCATAAGCGGATGGCTAATCTTCGCCGGATATCAGCCCGGCGACGGCAACCCCGGAAGCCGTAGCAATGCGGGGCGCGAGGTCACGACGCGATGAATCGTGACGTTGGGTGCGTAGCTCAGTTGGTAGAGCACCGGCCTTCCAAGCCGGCCGCGCGGGTTCGAACCCCGCCGCACTCTCGACGTTTGGGAGCAGGCCGCTCGGCCTGCCGCGTCGGGCCACCCGCCCGTGAAGGGGACCACCGCGAGCCTGGGGCGCGGTATACGAAGTACCCCCGCAGCTTTAGGGAGGCGCAATGGTGCACGACCCGACCGAGCGTGAGGCGAAGAGGCGCACGCTCGAGGACTTCCACGGCACGGATGTGGGGGACTGGCTCGCTGATCGCGTCATCGTGCGCGACGTCGGGCCGGTTCCCGTGGCGCATCCGGCCGTGGACTGACGAACCATCAACCGAAGAGATAAGGGGCACTCGATGGGACGCAAGAACAAGGAACAGATCGCAGCGCTCGAGCGCCAGGCTGAGGTCGCTCGCGAGCATCAGGCCGGCGCTCAGCGTGCCGCGGCCACGAACGCGCGCCAGCGTGACGAGGCGCTGCGCGACGTCAACGCGCTGCGTCGCCAGCTCGCCGACACGGAGCGGCAGCGGGACACGCTGCGAATCGCCCAGCAGCATCGAGCGGACCAGGCGGAGCACGAGGCGCGGGTCGCGAAGCAGAAGGCCAAGGCGGAGGCGCGTCGCAAGAACCTCGCCGACCTCGGTATCGGGCTCGTGTCCGTCGAGGACGCCGACGTGAGCTTCCACCACGACAAGAACGCCGACCGCCGGTCGGTCACGATCGAGCTGGATCTCGACGACGAGCAGGCGAAGGCGCTGCGGCGCTTCATCGACAGTCGCGAGACGCCGGCTGCCGTGATCAACGCGAGCGCCATCTCGGCGGAGAGCATCAGCGCGGGCGGCATCGACAGTCGCGCCCGCATCTTCGGGATCTCCAACCCGCTGGATGAGTGGCAGAAGAACATCTTCAGGTACGCCTACCCGCAGTACTTCGTCGCTGGCGAGGGTGCGTGAACAAGTACGCTGCGACCGGGATCCTCATCGACGCGTACGAGGGGAAGCGGTTCGTGATCGTCGAGCGTGACGGCCGCGCGGTGCAACAGGCGCTGAGGGTTTTCGCGGACACGGTCGAGCACCTGGGCGAGGCTGAGCGCGTCACCATCCGCCGAGCCAACGGCGACGAGCGAGTGGACGTGCGCGGGCTCGGGCGCGGAACAATCCGGTTCGCCACGCCCCGCGGTCAACGCTTGCGAGGGCTGTCGGTCGACGTGGTCTTTATCGACAATGAGGCGCATCGCGTGCTCGAGAGCGACGGGGTTCTCGACTTCGATCGCTACAACGCGTTCCGTGAGGACGTCGCTGTCGCACTCAGCGGGTCCGGCGGAAAGGTCGTCCACTCATGAGGCGCATCCTTGCCGTGCTGCTGGTCACGGTGCTCTGGCTCGCCCCCTACTGGGTGACGCAGCCGGCGCGCCCTGAGCCTGGCGCACGTACCGTCGTCGCCTCGGTGCTGGTGGACAGCGCCTCGGGATCGAGGGGTGGCCGATGGCGGGAGTCCGATCAGGTAGGCCGTGGCAGACGGTGCGTCAGGTCGTCTTCGCTGAGGAGACGCACTGTCACATCTGCAAGCAGCTCGTCGACAAGTCGCTGCCGTACAGGGATGCCCGCACGGGCAAGGTCAATCCCCAGAGCAAGTCGGTACACCACCTAGACCCGCATCCCACCAAGGAGACGGTCGCCATTCGCTCGAGGCTGCGTCTCGCACACGTGGGATGCAACTCGAGCTTCGGGGACGGCAGCAGGGTGCGCACTCGCACCTCACGTAGGTGGTGACAGCGTGCGGGGTCCGCGATGAGAAACCTTCGGGCCATCACGGATCCCGCACCACCCCGGATGCTGCCTCACCTATGGGTGGAGAGACACCACCACGTAGGGGAAGGGCAGTGTGTGCAGCCCGATGATGTGAGCCGCACGCACAGGGACGCCGAGACGCGTCGAACCATGCCAGCGAAGGCATGTGTACCAGGGCTTGGGCCGATTCGAACATGCGTTCGAACACCCCTGGGGGGCACCCCTTGCCCCGAACCGCATGGAACCCCGCCGGGGAGTCAAAGTTTCTCTCCCCGCATTCATCTTCGATTTTCGCTGGGGGTGGAGCATGGCGGCTCGACAGCCTGCCGCGGGGGTAAACCCGCACCGCCTCGGTGAGCGGGGCCTCGCCCTCTACGACGCAGTGGCGCAAGCAAGGAAGCTCACGCCCACCGAGCTGGTCACGCTCGTTGAGGCGTGCCGGCTCGCTGATCGTCTCGAGCGCTTCGACGAGTTGATCAACGGTGAGCGCGACGAGTGGCTGCGCCTCGACGTGAACGACGACGGCTCCGAGATCACCGTCGTGCTGACAGATGTCGTGCGCCAAGCGCGCATGCACGCCGCGACGCTCAAGGCGTTGCTGGCCGGCTTCGAATCCTCCGCCGCCGCTGCGAGCGAGGACGCGCAGCCAAGCGGGGAGGTGCCGGGCAATGTCGCGGACATCAAGAGCAAGCTCCCGCCGACGCTCGGTGGTCCCGCCGCGCGTCAGAAGCGTTCCGCGAAGTAGCGGAACCGCAGGCGACGCCGCAGTAGCTCTCTACGAAGAGAGCGGGCAGCAGCTCGACGAATGGCAGAAGGCCGCCGTTCGCGACGCCCTGGCCTACGCCCGGAACGGACAGTGGGCGGCATTCGAGTTCGCCCTCATCGTGCCGCGCCAGAACGGAAAGGGCGAAGTGCTCGCCTGCATCGAGCTGGCGTTCATCGTCCTGTTCGACGCGCGGCTCGTGATCCATACGGCGCACGAGTTTAAGACCTCGCAAGAGGCGTTCCTGCGCATCAAGACGATCGTCGAGGGCACGCCCTCCCTGCTGGCGCTCGTGAAGCGTCGCGGTACGCGCGTCGTGGGCATCCGCACCGCGAACGGTGAAGAGGGCATCGAGCTTGAATCTGGGGCTCGGCTTCGGTTCCTCGCACGTTCCAAGGGTTCCGGTCGCGGGTTCACGGCTGACCTGATCATCCTCGATGAGGCGTACGACCTCCCGGAGGAAACGCTCGCCGCGATCATGGCGACACTGACTGCGGTGGCGAACCCGCTCATCATATACACCTCGAGCGCCGCGCTCGACGGATCCGCGGTGCTCCGCCGCATCATGGCGCGCGGCCGGCGCGAAGATGACCGGCCAAAAGACCCGACGCTCGCCTACCTCGAGTACAGCGCGCACCCCAAAGCCAACTTCGACGATCCCGAGACGTGGCGCTGCGCGAACCCTGCTACCGAGTCCGGGCGCGTCACCATCGAAAAGCTCGCGAAGCTGCGCGCCGCAACGCCGAGTGATGCGAAGTTCGGTCGTGAGCACCTCGGGATCCTCGACGAATCCGCCGGTCAGGCGGTCATCGACATGGACCGCTGGCACTCGCTCGCCGACGAAGACTCGATGATGTGGGGCGGCGTTCCACGCGTGCTCCGCAAGGGCGTCACGTCCCTGGCGATCGACGTCAACTTCGACGGCTCAATGGCATCCGTCGCTCTCGTCGGTCGCCAGGCGATCCACAAGGGTGGTCGCTGGCAGGCGGGACCGAAGCTGCACGGCGAGATCATCGCCCGTGAGCGCGGCACCGGCTGGGTCGTCGACTTCGTCAAGGGCATCGTGCAGCGGTGGGGGCCGATCGAGATCGTGCTCGACGCCAAGGGCTCCGCCGGCAAACTGCTGCCGGCCTTCGAGGCCGAGTCGATCGACGTCACGAAGATCTCCTACTCAGAGCACGTGCAAGCGTGCATGTTCTTCGAAGAGCTGATCATGGGGCCGGTGGACGAGCACGGCCGCCACGATCCGGCGCACCCGAAGCTGTTCGTTCACCTGAACGACGCTCACCTGAATGATGCCGTCGAAGCCGGCCGCAAGCGCACCCCCGGCGAGGCCGGCGAGTGGCTGTGGCATCGGCGCGACACCACCGACATTTCCGCGCTCGTCGCACTCACCCTTGCTGTCTTCAGCTTCACCCGGTCAGAGAACCGCGTCGAGGACAAGCGTCAAGGCGTGTCCACGGCGATGTACGCGTTCAACTGAGGGAGGCCGCATGGATGTGGAAACGGGCAAGCGGCGCGCCGCCCTCGGTTTCGAAGCGCTCCGAGCCAACGAAAAGAAGGCGAAGGAGCGCGAGGACTACACGCACGGCGTGCAGCGCGACCCGTGGGCGCCGGAGGGCATCGGAAACGAACACCTCGAGCTGCGCCGCCAGTCCAAAGCGAACTGGATCAACATCGCAGTGTTTGCCCCGATTCAGCGTCTCCGCTTCGAGGGCATTCGGACGGGCCAGGGCAAGGACACCGACAAGAAGGTGTGGCGCGACTTCTGGCACGCGAACCGCCTCGAGGCGCGGCAATCGATCATCTACGAGTCGATGATGACGCACGGGCGGGGCATCGTGAGTGTCTGGCCCAACCTGCGCAACATGCAGCGGCCGATCGTGCGACCGCAGTCCATGCGGAACGTCTACTTGCACGCGGACCCCGGCGACCCGTTCGTAACGGAGTGGTCGCTGAAGGTCGTCGAGCGCAAGGACGTTGCGCCGAACGGCTTCATTGTCCCCGCGGGCATCCGCCCCGCGACGACGCTCGCCTACGTCTACGACGACGACTCGTGGATGAGGCTCCGCCTCGAGGGCGGCAAGTGGGAGCACGAAGATGACGGCTTCCATCCGCTCAAGGCAAACCCGATGGTCACCTACGACTACCGGCCCAACGCGAACTCCGAGATCTTCAGTCCGGTGGATCCGCTCATCCCGCAGCAGGACGCGATCAACACGATTCGCTTCAACATGCTGCTGGCGATGCAGTTCTCGGCGTTCCGCCAGCGCATCGTGACCGGCTTCGACCCTGTGATGCGCGACGAAGCCGGGCAGATCGTCTACAAGAAGAACCCTGACGGGTCGATCTTCACCACGCCGGACGGGCGCATGGTGCCGCTGATGAACGACTTCGGTCGGGCCGCTGTCGACCGGATGCTCGTGTTCAACGGACACGACACGAAGGTCTTCGACATGCCCGAGTCGAACCTCGCGAACTACGTCACCATGCTGACGGAGTTCCTGACGCAGTTCTTCGCGACGGCTCAGGTGCCGCCCCAGTACCTCCTCTCGCGCATGGCGAATCTGTCGGGCGATGCGATCTCCGGCGCCGAGTCGACGCTCACGAGCTTGCTCGGCGAGCTGAAGCGCTATGTGCAGGAAGGCCACGTCGAAGCCGCGACGCTGTGGAGCCGGGCAGCGGGCCTGCCCGACCCCGACCCGGACATGGAGCTGCTGGCCGCCGATATGGAGGTCAAGAGCTTCGGGCAGATCATCGACGGCATTCAGAAGCTCGTCACCACCGGATTCCCGCGTGAAGGTGCCTGGGAGATGATTCCCGGCGCCAATCAGGCCAAGGTCGCGCGCTGGATGGACATGAGCGCTCGCGAGGCCCAACAGGAACTCGACGCGCTGAAGGGTGAGGTGGCCGAAGAGGATGACACTTCCCAAGGCATCGGCCAGGCACTACAACTCGCAGCGCCGAATCGCGGGTAACGCGCTCATCCAAGCCCGCCGCCTCTGGCAGCGAATCGGAACCGAGTTCGACGCGGGGTGGGCACTGATCGGGGCGGAGATGACCGCGCTCGTCACCGACGCGATGCGCGAAGCTGCGGCCGGCGGAATCGAGTACCTGCCCGAGGTGCTCGAGGAAACCGGTCAGACCGCTGCGCTCGCTACCGTCAGCGCATCCGCGTTCGCCGGATGGACCCGTGAGGGGCTGCCAGTCGGGGAAGCGCTACACGGCGCCGTGCGCGTCGCCAAGCAGGCCGTTTCGGCAGGGATGGCGCCCGAAGCTGCGCTCCTCGCCGGCCGCAAGTCGCTGACCCGAGTCATCCCGTCCGCCATCGCAGACGCCGACAGGGGTGCTGTGCACGCCGGGCTCACATCCGTGGGCTACGGATACGTGCGCATGCTCAACCTGCCGAGCTGCAAGCGCTGCATCATCCTCGCCGGCCGCTGGTACGCGTGGAACGAGGGATTTCAGCGGCATCCGCTCTGCGACTGCCGGCACATCCCCGCCGCCGAAGACCGCAAGGGCGACTGGCGAACCGATCCGTACGCGCTGTTCAAGCGCATGAGCGTTGCCGAGCAGGATCGCATCTTCGGAGCCGAGTCGGCGCAGGCTATCCGCGACGGCGCCGACATGTACCGAGTCGTCAACATCCAGCGGCGCGGACTGCCCACCGTGAATGCCTTCCGGCCCCCTCGCATGACGCTCGATGAGATCTACGCGAAGGCCGGAGCCAACCGGGAGAAGGCGGTAGCGCTGCTCACAGAGCAGGGCTACATCCTGCCCGGCGGCCAACTCCGCGAAGGCGCGATCGGATACGGCGACCTCGGCCTCGACTCTCAAGGCGCCCACCTCTTCGGCGCAGGAGAACTCGGCCGCGGCGGAACTCGCATCGGCGCCACCTACGCCCACCGCCAAGCCGCCGCATCCGGCGTCCGCGACCCGCTGAACCGCTACACGCAGACCGCCGCGGAACGCTCCCTCAACGACGCCGTGCTCGCAGCCCGCGCGCTCGCCGAAGGCCGCAACCCCTTCGGGCGCTGGCGCATCACGCAAGCAGTCCGCGACCGCGTCGCCGACGACCTCGCCACTCAGATCAACGCGCTTCGGGCAGGGCAAGCCTCCGCCCAAGTGCGAAGGCTCGCCGACTTGCTCGGCGTCAACTACCGATGAAAGAGGCCCACATGCCACGCCCCAAGCTCCCGCCCTTCCTCATGCTCAACGGCACCGAGGCAACCGGCAGCGCGCCCGCTGCGCCGCCCGCTTCGCCCGCCGCTCCCGCCTCGCCGCCCGCGCCCGCTGCGCCAGCGCCGGCAGCGCCGCCCGCCGCATCCGCCCCGTCGCCCGCCGCGGCGCCGATCGCGCCCCCGCCGCCCCCGGCGATTCCGGCAGAGATCGAAGCGGAGCTGCGCGAGGCGCGCGAGTTCCGGGAGAAGTTCAACTCCCTGATCAACAAGCCGGCGGAACCGCCGGCCGCAGCGGAGAGCCCCGAGCTGTTGCAGCTCCGGGCGGCGAACACTCACGGCATCACCGCCGAAGAGCGCGTTCTGCTCACTGCCACGACGGAGGCGGCGCTGAAGCAGCAGGCCGAGGCGATCATCTCCCACCGCGCCCCTGCGACCGCGTCAGCCGCCGCAGCGGGCATCACTGGCGGCGGCGCTGCGCCGTCCACCAAGCCAGCAACCCTTGAGGCCGCGCTCGCAGCGGCCCTGACCAAGTAAGGAGGGCTAGATGCCCGTATCTCTCATCGAGGCGAGCCGCAACGCCGTCACCGACTACGACCCGTTCGTGATCGACGAGTTCCGCAAGGAATCCGTCATCGCTGACACCATGATCTTCGATGACGTGGTGAACCCGGCCGGAGGCGGCGGCGTGCTGACCTACGGCTACCGTCGCCAGGTCACGCAGCCCACGGCCGCATTCCGACCGCTGAACACGGAGTACGTGCCCAGCGAGGTGCAGACCATCACCGTGTCGAGCAACCTCGCCGTGCTCGGTGGAACCTTCGCGGTCGACCGCGTTGTTGCGAAGATCGGCCCCGCCGCTTCGGGGTCTGTCGCGCTGAACATGCGTCAGAAGGCGAAGGCCGCGGTCACGAAGTTCCAGGATGCTGTGATCAACGGTGACGTCGCCACGGATGCCGCCGGCTTCGACGGCCTCGACAAGGCGCTCGTCGGCTCGACGACCGAGTTCCGCGCGGGCCAGGTCACCGACTGGCGCGACTGGGACACCGACGCCGCGCTCGTTCACAAGGCGCTCGACGACATCGACGAGTTCCTGTCGCTGCTCGACGGCGCGCCGACGATCATCCTCGGCAACGCGAAGGCTCTCGCACGAGTCCGCGCCGCGGCTCGCCGCGCCGGCCAGTACGTCAAGGATCCCGTCGATGGTCTGGTCGGCCAGGACGGCCGCCCCATCACCCGCGAGTCGTACGGCGGGATCACCTTCGCCAACCCCGGCGCCAAGCCGGGCACGAACGACCCCATCATCCCGATCTCGACGCGCACGGTCGGAGGCGCGTCGACCACGGGCCTCACCGACCTGTACGCGTACCGCGTCGGACTCGACGGATTCCACGGTCTGACGACCATGGGTGGAACCCTCGTCGAGACGTGGCTGCCCGACTTCACCAACGTGAAGGCCGTGCAGGAAGGTGGCGTCGAGCTGGGGCCGGTGGGCGTCGCGCTCAAGGCCACCAAGGCCGCGGCTGTGTTCCGCAACCTGCGGGTGCAGTAAGCATGGCCCCGGTCGTGCACACGCCGGTCGAGGGATTCACCGGAACCGTCGCGGGGGTCACCTTCCGCGACGGCTCCGGCGAAACCGACAACCAGGCCGCGCTCGAGTATTTCGAGCGCCAGGGATACCGAGTCGAGTCGGATTCGACCCCGACCGTGGATTCGGCCCCGCCCGCCGAGCCCGCCGAGCCCGCCGAGCCGGCCGAGCCGACCGAGCCGGCCGAGCCGACCGAGCCCGCCGAGCCGGCCGAGCCGACCGAGCCCGCCGAGCCGACCGAGCCCGCCGAGCCGACCGAGCCCGCCGAGCCGCTGCCCGAGCGCCCGCACCCCGTGCGCGACAGCAAGGCGAAGTGGTTCACCTACCTGTCGGCGCTGAAGCCCGATCACGGCTTCGCGCTCGAGAGCGTCGGCCGCGGCGAGCTGATCGCCGCCGTCGAGGAGATCGAAGCCGCGCAGGCTTCCGCGTGACAGAGGAGGGGGTGCCCGCATGACGAATCCAATCGCCGACATTGAGCGGCTAAAGGGCGCGTTCGAGCGCCCCCTCGTCGAGACGGTCGAGCTGCGGGAGGAAACAGCCGCGACGCAGTGGCTCGACGACGCGTGGGGGATCATCCTCGACGAGATCCCCGGCGTCGAGTATCGGCTCGCTCTCCCGGAGGATGACCCGTCGCGGCTCCGCAAGGACACTGTCGCGCGGGTCATGGTGGCGGCGGTCATCCGAGTTCTTCGGAACCCGGATGCTCGCCGCCAGCTCGGCGAGGACACCTTTCAGGAGACGATCGACCAGGCGGTGTCGTCCGGCCAGCTCTACATCACGGAGACGGAGCGCGGTCGCATCGTGGCCGGCGCCGGATCCGCGAATGCGCCGGCCGCCGTGCTCGGTGGTGTCTACAACGTGGGCTTCGGGGGCTGACATGCCGATGTCGCTCTCTGCTCAGAACCGTGGCCGCCGGGCGGCCGAGGCGGATATGCGCGACAGGTGCATCGCCACGGCCGCGACCGGCGGCACGGTCTGGGATCCCGTGAAGCTCGAGGACGTCCCCGCGACGGCAACGGTCTACGCCGGCAAGTGCGAGCTGTACTGGTCGACGCAGAGCATCATCACCAAGCAAGGCGTGACCGTCGAGGGCTACGTGCTCAAGGTGCCCGTTCTCGCTCCGGCCCTCCCGATCGGCGCGCTCGTGCGGATCAGCGGGGCGTACAGCGACCCGCTGCTCGTCGGTCGTGAGTTCGTCGTGTCGAAGCTCGCCGCCGGCTCGCACATCCTGTCCCGCCGGTATCAGGTCAAGGAACCGACAGCACCCGGTGGCTAAGCCGACCGTCGCCGTCTACAACCCCGGCGGCAAGAACGGCATCGACAACAGCGAAGTAGCCACGCTCGCGCACGACCTCGTCGAGGCGTCTGTGTCGATGCAGTGGAAAGCGCCCGCTGTCGTGAAAAAGGGCGCGGTCAACATCAAGACCGACGCTCGACGGATCATCGCCGACGCTCGCGCAGTTCGGACCACGATCCCCGCATACCCGTACGCGATCGGCTTCAGCCTCATGGGGCACAGCCTCACAGAGGCGGAGATCGGGCCGACCCGACGCAAGGGCAAGCAGGGCAAGCTCGGAAACCTTCTCGAGTACGGCGGCATGTTCAACGCGCCGATTCCGCACCTTCAGCCCGCGCTCGAGCGAGAGGCGCCGAACGTGGCGCGACACCTACTCAGCGAGGGAGCCGACATCCTGTGAGTCTCACGACATGGGCGCTCGAGCGTCTGCGAGCGGAGCTTCCGCACGAGCCGATCTTCGACGGGCCGCGAACCGGCCGCACATTCGACGGCGTGCCGGTGCCGCCTGAGGCGCAACGGCTGATCGTCGTGCACACGGTCGGCGCGGGCCATCGAGACGTCACGCTCGCGCCGAGTGAGCGTGCACCGGCTCTCGCTCGAGCACGGCTCATCATCCACACGTTTGCGCTCACCCGCCGAGAGGTTGAGGAGCGGCGCAAGGCTATTTGGCGGGCGCTGCGCTACCGCGTTCCCGAGGATCCCGACTACTCGTGGAGCTACCCCGAGCACGACGAGGTCCGGGACGGTGACCCCGACTTGACGCTGGTGACGCCGCAGCTCCACACGATCGACGAGTTCGCTTACGCCGGATTCGAGAAGTAGAGCCCCCGCATCGTCGGGGGCTCTCCCATTTTCAGGAGGCCGCATGGCTCTCGTGCAGGGGTACGTCAACGGCCGCCCGGCCATGATCCCCGACAACTTCATCACCCTGTGGCCCGAGGTGTACAGCCTCGAGCCGCCCGAGGGTGCTCAGGGCGTCGCCGACGAGGCGAGCGCCGCATCCGAATCAGCCGGCGAGGTGCCGGCACCGAAAGCGCCGGCACCTCGCCGCGCGCCGAAGCGAAAGGTCGTCCAGTAATGGCACGAGTTCTCTCCAAGGGCCGCAAGAAGCTCACGTTCGTTCCCAAGTCCATCGCGCCGACCGCGGCCGAGGCGCGCAGCCTCACCGTCCTGAACGGCGCGGGCGTGTTCTACGCCAGCGACTACGCCCTCGCCGATGGCTTCCAGCTCGGCTTCGGCGACCCCGCGACCGCCGACGCGACCCCCATCGGCTCGCCCCGCACGGTGAACGTCGTCGGCGAGGGTGAGGTGAACGCCAACATCAACTTCGCGCGCGACACGGACCCCGCCGCCGACAAGGCGTGGGAGTTCCATCAGACGGTCGACGTCGAGTTCTGGGGCGTCCTGCGCGACGGTCCGACGCTGGCGAGTGTCCCGTGGGCCGCGGGCGACGAGGTCGACGTGTTCGACCTGGCGACCACGGACCCGAACCCCCGGCAGGACGCCGAAGTGTGGTCGTTCAACGAGGTGTACGGACAGGGCGCCGGCCACGAGCGCCGCGTCGCCGTCACCGCCTGACGACTCCCAGCCCCGTGGGGGCGAGCTGCCTGCGTGCTCGCCCCCACGGCACCCCCAACGCAGGCACATGACTTTCACGCAGGGAGCGCGCATGACGACCAGCCTTCAGAACGAAGCCGACGAGCTGAACCGGATCCAGGACTTCGACCTCGACGCCTGGCTCGACGACATCGAGCCGCCGCAGCGATCGGTCACGGTGAACACCCGCGGCGACATCCTCGCCACTTACGGGCAGCTCGAGTACGAGCGCAATCAGGTGTTGCAGTCGCTCATCGCGCTGTCGAAGTCCCTGCCCGATGACGAGACGCCAGACCCCGCGGCCACGCTCGCCGACGACGGCAACGACGCCGCCCGTGAGCGCTTCGCAGAGGCGCAGGCGAAGGTGGCAGACATCGACGAGCGCATGGCCGCGCTCAGTGACACGTACGCCCGCAACAAGGCCACCTTCACCCTGAAGGCCATCGACCCGAGCGAGCGCGCGCGCATCACCGCCAAGCACGGCGACCACAAGACGAAGGTGGGCGCCGAACTCCCCGACGAGATGCTGAAGCTCTTCCTCGCATCCGTCGTCGACATCACCATCATGCGCGACGGCCACGAGGTGAAGCAGCGCCCGGCCGACTGGACCGCACCCCGACTCGCCAAGTTCATGGCGAAGATCGGCGACGGCCAGACCGGCCTCCTCTGGCAGGCGTACTTCGGCACGGCCATGCAGGATGTGACGCCCCCTTTCTCGCCCGAGTCCTCGTCTGGGGGAGCTACCAGCACGTTCTAGACGAGCTGAAGACCGCCGCGCAATGGTCGGTGCCGCCGTCCCGGATCAGACACGGCCGCGGCTCGTGGAAGCACGAGAAGAACCGGCTCATCGCGCAGGCGTTCGTGATCTACAACCGATCGCTGCACAGCGCATGCGGTCACCCGATGGAGAAGGCATTCAGCCCTTCCCTCAACGGCTGGGTGCAACCCGAGTGGGTCAAGTGCCAGATCTGCGACGCGCGCGAGCGCGCCAAGACGGAACTGCCGAAGGGCGACCCGAAGCACGGCAACGCGTGGGCCGCGATGCCGGTCGATCACTTCCCTTACCGCGACGAGCACGAGCCGTTCGTGCCGTGGCGGTTCGCGCCTCGTGCGCTCGACACCTGATGAAGGGAGGCCGGAGTGGCTGAGAACCGCACCGTAAAGGTCACCCTGAAAGCCGAGGTGGCGGCGTACGTCGCAAACATGATGCGCGGCGCGCAGGCTACCTCGGATCTCGGCAAGTCTGCGACGTCGGCCGCATCGGACATCGATCGTGCTCTCGCTCAGTCGGAGAAGGCGGCCAAGTCCAGCGAGCAGACGTTCGACCGCTGGGGCAAGACGACCAAGATGGCGTTTGCCGCCACGGCGCTCGCGGCGGGTGGATTCTTCGCCGCGTTCCTCGCGCAGGGTGTGAACGCGAACAGCTTCGCCGAGCAGAACCAGATCGCGCTCACGACGATGCTCGGCACGACAAAGGCCGCGAAACAAGCGCTCGACGAGGTCTACGGGCTCGCGACAGAGACGCCGTTCCAGTTCCCCGAACTGACCCGCCAGTACAAGAACTTCGTCGCCGCGCAGCTCGATCTCGAGAAGATCATCCCGCTGATGCGGGCATACTCGTCGGCCGTCGCCGCGCTCGGTGGCGATAACGCGCAACTCGGCATCGTGTCCGACGCGTTGCAGGACATGATCACGCTCGGAAAGGCGCAGGGCGACCAGCTCAACCGCCTCACTGAGCAGGGCATCCCGGCGTGGAAGCTGCTCGCCGAGCAGATGGGCCTCAGTGTCGCCGAGGTGCAGAAGCTCGCCTCCGAGGGCATGATCTCGGCCGATCAGGCGGTGGACGTCCTGACCGCCGGCATGGAAGCCAAGTTCGGCTCGATGCTCGAGAACATGGGCGACTCGTACGCCCGCTGGGTCGATAAGGCCGGCTCGGCTCAGCGCCGAGCGGCCGAGCAGGCGTCCCGCCCGATCATGGACATTGGGCGCGAAATCCTCATGGCGGTTACCGGCATGTTCAACGCGGCAACCGCGGGTATGAAGTTCGCTGACTGGTCGCCGCTCCTCGAGCCGCTTGAACTGATCCCCGACACGATCGACCGGATAGCGGATCGCATCAACGCGGGGAGCGTCCAGGACGTCATCGACGGAGTGGGGACGGCGCTCGAGCTGGTCGCTGCGGCTGCTGAACTCGTGATCAACGTCGCATCGCCCGTCGCGGAGCTGTTCGGTGTCGCCGCTAAGGCGGCGATGCCGCTCGTCGATGTCGTCACTGGACTGCTCAACGGATTCAACTCACTGCCTGGCCCGGTGCTCGCTGCCATCGCCGCTCTCGCGCTCATCCGCACGCTCAATGGTCCGTACGTGAGCCTGATCACCGCGACGACGGGATGGGTGTCCAGCACCCGCGCGGCCGTCGCCGAGCAGATCCGCGCTCATCAGCAGATGCTCGTCGGCATCGGAACCGTGAACACATCCGCGGCTGCACACGGCCGCCTGTCGGGAGCCATGCTCGCTACGCGCGCCGCAGCCACACACCTGGCGGTCGGCGTGCGAGGTGCGGGCTCGGCTCTGCTGGGCGCCTTCGGCGGCCCGGTGGGGCTCGCCGTAGCCGGCGGGCTGGCGGCGGTCACCCTCGCCACGAGCGCATGGACCGACGTCCAACGCCAGGCGGAGGAAGCCGCCTACGAGCAGGAAGCGGCGATCGACGCCGTGACATCCGCTCTCGACCGCAACACGGGTGCTTTCACGGAGAACGCCCGCGAGGTCGTCGCCAAGAAACTCGTCGACGAGGGTCTGCCCGAGCGGCTGACCTCGCTCGGGATCAGCCTCTCAGAGTTCGAGGGAGCCCTCTACGGGACGGCGGATGCGCAGAGCGACTTCCGAGCACGCCTGATCGAGATGGCGCAGACGGACGACCTTCAGGCGTTCCTCGAGCGCACCGGACTGTCACTCGACGATGTCATCTCGAAACTGAAGGCAGCCGATGGGGAGCAGTTCGGCCTCAAGGTGGCCGGCCTCGAGACGCTGGCCCCCGACGCCTACGCGGCGATCGCGGCGCTGCAACTCTTCGACGGGCAGATCGGCACCAACGCGAGTGCGCTCGAGCGATTCCGTGACACCGCCGAGCTGGCCGGCCGAGAGGCAGACTTCGACGCGACGCCAACGGTAGACGCCTCGCAGGCGAAGTCGGCACTCGACGAGATTCGCTCGGCCGCGAGCAAAGCGCTGTCGAGCTTCATCAAGCTCACCCCGCAGAAGCGGAAGACGCCGAGCGGCGGAGGCAAGTCTGGCGAGGATGAAGCGGTCAAGGCCGCGAAGGCTGAGCAGGCGGCGATCCGCAAGCGCACAGACGCGGAGAAGAAAGCCGCGGCCGAGTACGAGAAAACGATGCAGGAGCGGGCTCGTGCCGCCCGAGAGGCGGCCGACGAAGCCGAGCGCGCCGCCAAGGACGCCGCATCGGCGGAGGAAGCAGCGCTCGACAAGTCCCGACGCGCGGTTGATGCCTACGTGTCGGCGCAGCGGCAGCGGCAGGCGATCCAGCGCACGCTCGACGCCGAGTCCGATCCGGTCAGGCGCGCGCAGCTTCAGCAGGCGCTCGCCGACGCGACCGAGCACGAGGCCCGCTCCCTCGAAGCCAAGATGCTCGCCGAACGCGAGGCTGCCAAGGCCACCGCGGAGCACGCCGAGGCTCAGGGACGGGCTGCGCAGACGGTGCAGGATTCGACCACTGCGCAGGCTGAGTACGAGGTCGCGGCAGCCGCCGCAGCGGCGACTCAGGAACGCGCCGCGGCGCAGATCGAAGCCGCCGCTGACCGACTCGCCGCAGCCACAGAACAGGCCGCCGAACGAGCCAGCGGTGCAATGTCCGACGCCGCCGACGAAGCGATGGAATCGCTCGACGAGTGGATCGCTCGCATGTGGGAGCAGATCACCGCTCAATCCGAGTGGGCCGACAACATGGTGTGGCTCGCGAGTAAGGCGTCATCCGGTGTCGTCTCGCAGTTCATGGAGATGGGGCAGGAGGGCGCCTACCTGCTCGCCGAGCTGCGCAACAACGGCGGCGCCGAACTCGCCGAGCTGGAACGACTCGCAGCCGCCCGAGCGGACGGAACGAAGCTCGAGCTGCTGTCCAGCATGGAAGCAGTCGGGCAGATCTACCCCCAGATCGTCGCGCGCTTCGGCCGCAAGGCCGCAGATGAGCTGACGACGGCGGTCGCCGAGGGGCGCGTGAAGGTCGACGACATCATGCGCACGCTCAAGGCGAACTACGACGGCCAGCGGTGGACGCTCGACATCGACGCCGAAACGTCCGAAGCGATCCGCGCGGCCGACTCGGTCGTGAGCTACATCAACAACCTGCGTCCGAAGCTGACTCTGTCAGGCATCTACGGCGAGGTCCGCGTCGCGAACGGGTGGAGCGGCGGAATCACGCGCGCAAAGGGTGGGGCAGTCGACGGCCCCGGCCCGAAGGGCAAGGACTCCGTTCCGATGCTCGCAGCGCCCGGCGAGCACGTGCTTACCGCTGACGACGTCGATCTCATGGGTGGCCAACAGGCCGTCTACGAGTTCCGACGCAACCTGGGGCGCGGTGCTGACACGCCTCCGGATGTCTCCGCGGGCGCTGCGCACGCCGGAGCGCCGGCCGGATCTGGCGGGACCGTCATCTATCAGAAGGTCTATTACCCGCTGCCTGAGCCGTCGTCGAAGGCGACCAATCGGGTTCTGCAACAGGAGGGCGGCTGATGTCGAGCTTCATCTACTCGGTTGACGGGATCTCCCTCGCGGACGCGCAAGGTCGATGGTGGGTGACGGCGAACGGGTCTGCGCACTCGCCCGCCGTTGCCCTCCGTTCGGTCGGGGCCAATGTGCCCGGTATGTCGGGTATCCCGGATGTCGGATACGAGCCCCGCGAGGCCGCGGATCTCCCGCTGCGGGTCATGGTGGCCTCGCGCAACGCGGGGACGCGAGAGGCGTACTGGGAGGCCGTGAAAGCGCTCTTTGCTCAGGGTGTCCCCTTCGTGCTTGGCCGTGCCGTGGACGGTGTCGAGCGAACGACCCTCGCCAAGCTGAAGTCGATCGGCGAGCCCGAGCTGAACGCCCGCTTTGGGTCGCTTGTTGGGGTCATCACGGTGACGATTCTCGACGGACTCTTCCACGGGGAGGCGCGCGACGTCTCGCGTGCGCTCACCTCCCCGGCGTCTCAGCTCGCGATCCCGCACCTGTCCGGGACGGCGCCCTGTGAGGACTGGCAAATGCAGTTCCGGGGGCCGTTCACGAGCGCCACAGTGACAGACGGCGTCACTGGAACCGGCGTCGGGATCTCGGGCGGTCTAGCCGCGGGTCAGTTCATCACCGTGCGCGGAGCAAGCGCGCGGCGCAGTACAACCGCCGACGACGGCTGGCTCGGGCAGGGCGTTGACGTGTCGGGCCAGGTGGTCATCCCGCCCGCCGGCCTGCTGCGTCTCACACCGCGGCCCATCGCCACCGATCCCCTCATCCGACAAAGCCGCTGGTCTGTCGCCGCGGCCGGCGCCTCCGGTGCCGCGCAAGTGACGCTGAGAGCGAGGCCCGCCTATGCCTGACCTTCGGCTTCAGTTCGGCATCCACGCGCCCAACGGCGCCCGCCTAGCGACGCTGCCATATCCTCTCGCCGCATCCGTCGCCGACGTCGTCAATGACCTCGGCACGGGAACCCTCGACTACCTCGCCACTGTGCAGCACGCGGACAAGCTCGAGGAGCTGTGCGAGGTGTCCGCAGAGATCGGGGTCGACGGCGGGCAGTGGCGCGAGTTCGGCGCCCGGTGGCTGCGGCTCAAGCGGGGCGGGTCCGTGATCGAAGAGACGCGCACCCGCCGCTATGTCCTTCACTCGTTCGGCTTCATGCTCGGCAAGGTCCGCATGCTGCGCGAGGAGACGCTGAACGAGAACGGTGATCGGATCATGGCGGGGGCAACACCCGGCGGGCTGATCAAGACGCTGCTCGACGAAGCGAAGACCCGCGGCAACATATCCGGTCTGGTCTACACCTTCACGGCCGCGAAGGACTCAGCCGGCGCCGACTGGGTCGGCGCCCTCCCGCCGCAGACGATCCGCTACGGCGACGACCTTCTGTCGCTGCTGCGCAGCCTCTCCGATAGCGGCTACCTCGACTGGCACATCGTTGGCCGTGAGCTTCGGATCCTGAAGCCCGACACCCTCGGATCGCCCCGCGCCTTCCAACTCCACAACGGCATCGACCTGACAGAGGCGCCCGACGACGAAGACGCCACCGAGATGGCTGGCCGCGTCGGCGTGCAAGGCGACGACGGCCGCACCTACGAGCACGTGTCGCCATCAATGGGGCCGTGGGGCCTGTGGGAAGAACTCGTCAACGCGCCAGGCGTCAAGGACATCGGCGGCCTTCAGTTCATCGGCGAGGCCGAGCAGTCTCGCCGAGACGCGCCCCGAGTGCAGATGACCCGCGGGCTCCGCCTGGCGGGCGTCGACTACCTGCCCGGCATCGACTACGCGATCGGCGACACCATCACTGCTCCGAACGACAGGGGTGTGCAGGCGCCGCTGCGCGTGCGGCAGATCACCCTCGGGATCGCCCCCGGCGCAGTCACGGGAAACTTGATCCTCGGTGACCGATTCCTCGAGAAGGACGTACGAACGCGACGCACCCTCGCCGGCCTCCTGGGCGGCGCTGCCGCCTCCGCAGGCGGATCGGGTACGCCGACCCCTCCGGGTGACGACAAGCGCGCCCCAAAGGCGCCTACGGGCCTCGTCGTCTCGAGCGCTCACGCATTCACCCCCGAGGGCTCGCCGTTCGCGCTCATCGACAGTGCCTTCGTGCCCGTCACTCAAGGCGCAGACGGGACGCCGCTCGGCATCCGATCCCACGAGATGTACGCCCGCGAGAACATCGTCGGCGAGCCCTGGCGCAAGATCGCCGAGGTAGGGGGCTCGGAAGCTCGCATCACGTACTCGCCGCTGCCCGCGGGGGAAGAGTGGCAGTTCAAGCTCCGCGCCGTCTCCACGCAGGCTGTCGTCGGTGAGTTCGGCGATACGGTGACGGTCGTTCTCGCTCGAGACATCGATCCGCCGCCGCGGCCCTCGAAGCCGACAGCCACCGCGCGGCTCGGCGTCGTGACGGTCACATGGGACGGCCTCGATGAATCCGACACTCAGATGCCTGTCGACTTCGACCGCGTCTTCGTGTGGCAAGCGCCGGGGCAGATCATCGGTTCAGCCGGCCGCGGCGTGGGCGAGCGTTCGTTCCACGTCACCGGGCTGCCGTACAACGAGCCTCACGAGTTCTGGCTGACGGCCAGTGACACCTCCGGCAACATGTCGGAGGCCTCCGCGTCGGTGACCGTCACGACGACGCCGCTCGTCGACACCGACGTGATCGGACGAGTAATCGACGCCGCGAATATCGAGCTGGGCGCGATCGACACTGAGCTGATCGCCGACGAAGCGATCACCGCTGGCAAGGTCAAGGCACTTGCCATCACGGCGGACAAGCTGGCCGCGAACTCGGTCGTCGCCGACAAGATCGCCGCGAACGAGGTCACGGCCGACAAGCTGGCCGCGAACTCGGTCACCGCCGACAAGATCGAAGCCGGCGCCGTCACCGCGACGAAGATCGCCGTGAACGCGATCACGGCCGACAAGATCGCTGCCGGAGCGATCACGGCCGACAAGATCGTGGTCGGCTCCGGCGCGAATCAGATCCCAGATGCGGGCTTCGCGACGCCGATCGGTGTTGCTTGGCAAATCGCCGAGGGCGCGGCTCCCTGGTCGATCGATAACGTCGGCGGCGCGTGGCAGCGCGCGGCCAAGCTCGTGATGAGCGGGCAGGGACGCCAAGTCCTGCGCTCTCAGCGGATGCAGGTTCAAGCCGGCGATAGCCTCCGATTGTCGATCGGCATGCACTGGACGAACGAGGGAGTTGCGAACCCGTACGCACTGGTCGAGTTCCTCGACGCTGAAGGTGTCTTCGTCTCTGATGTGCCGGCTTGGTACGCGCCGGGTGGATGGCAGATCAAGACGCTCGATCTCGTCGTGCCGAGTGGTGTGGCCTTCGCACGCGTGGCGCTTGTCGGTGAGTCGGGCGGAGTGGGTACGGCCTTCTTCGGGCTCCCGAGCTTGCGAAGCCGCACCACTGGGGCACTGATTGTCGATGGTTCGGTCACGGCCGACAAGATCGCCGCTAGCGCGATCACCGCCGACAAGATCAACGCCAGCGCGATCACCGCTGACAAGCTCGCTGCGAACGCGATCACTGGGAAGACGATCACGGGTGGGACGATCAACGGCGCGGTGCTCAATGCCGAAGATGCGGTGACTCTGTCCCCCGCAGGTTCGATCGCGTTGCAGTGGGTGAACTCGATCGGTCAGACGGCTACGACGCGCATTCGCGGAGGCGGCAACAGTCCGACCGTCAGTTTCGACGACGGCATTGACGTCTCAGGAAGTATCAAGGCGGGCAGTCAAGGCATATCGACTACTGGGCGCATGTCGTGTGCGAAGGGGTCGACGACCTCCGCCGCGAATATTCGCAGCTCGACTTCGAGTGGCGAGTTCCAGTTCGTCTCGTCGATGCGCAAGTTCAAGCTCGATCGCGAGCCGATCCTGCCCGACTATCGACTGCTCGACCTCCCGGCCATGACATGGCGTGACCGGGCGATGGTGGAAGAAAATCCGGGCACTGAGCGTCGCGTCGCCGGCTTCGTAGCCGAGGATCTTGCGGCGCTCTCTGCGTTCAGCGAACGCGCCTTCGAGCCGTTGCTCGAGATTGGCGACGACGATCGCGCGGCAGGAATTCAGTACGACCGCGTCGTGGCATACCTGCTGCCGATCATTCGCGACCTTCACGAGCGCGTCACTGCGCTCGAGTCGGCATAGCAGCTCTCATCCCCAAGCCCCCGTCATCTGTCGGGGGCTTTTTTGTTGGAAAGGAAACCTCAACATGGCAACCCTCAAGAACCATCCCGGATTCTGGCTCCGGGACGACGCTGCGCGAGCATTCGACGCGCTCGAGGACAAGCACGGCGTGTTCACGGTGAACTCAGCCGGCCGCACCGTGGCCGAGCAGCAGGATGCGATCAACCGGTGGGACCGGGGCGGAGCGGCGAACCGGCCGCCGTACCTCTATCAGCCGGCGCGCCCGGCGACGGCGTCCAACCATGTCAAGAACGGCGGCGTAGCCGTGGACGTCCGCGAGTACGACCGCTTCCGTCGTGTCGCGGGTGAGTTCGGATTCCGTTGGTTCGGTTCCTCCGATCCCGTGCACTTCGACTTCATGGGATGGGGTGGCGGCTCGGCCGCGGCGCCGGATCAGGTGACGAGGGATCGTCAGTCGTGGCTCAATCACGCACGCGGTGAGAATCTGGCCGTCGACGGCATCGAGGGGCCTGCTACCCGCGCCGCATACCAGCGCTACCAGGCGTTCCTGGGCGTCGCGCAGGATGGCGTGTGGGGGGCGGTGACGCAGGCTGCGCATCAGCGCTTCTACGACTCGGTGAACCGCCCGCAGATCGCAGTCGATGGAGCATGGGGGCCGGCGACGACCCGTGCGCTTCAGGCGGCGCTCGGCGTCGCGCAGGATGGCGTGCTCGGGCCGGACACGTATCGCGCGATTCAGGCACGGACTGGTTCGACGGCTGACGGCTTCTGGGGGTCGAACTCGAAGCGCGCGCTTCAGCGGCACCTCGGGGTGCCCGACGATGGCGAGATCGGGCCGCAGACAGTCACGGCCTTGCAGCAGCGACTCAACGCCGGCAACTTCTGAGGCGAGGCGACCGAGTGAACCTGAATGCCCCGCCGTGGCTCGTTGAGCTGTTGCAGGCGGTGAACCTCTGGGAAGCGTTGATCTGGCTCGTCGGGCTGTCAGTGGCGTGCGCGTGGCTCGTGCGCTTTGGCCCGCGGGTCTGGCGGGGCACGAAGGCGCTCGCGAAGGGCATCCTGAGCGCGGCGGCGATCCTGGCCGCCGTACAGGAGCTTCCCGCGTTCATCGAGCGTGCGGATCGTCGCCACGAAGACCTCGTGCAGAAGGTGGGCGAGATCCACCACGAGGTGCACCACAACGACGGTTCTTCGATCAAGGACTCGCAGAAACGCATCGAGATAGCGATCGATGAGGAGATCCGTCCCGCGCTCGCGAAGCTCGCCGAAGTCGATGACTGGCTGTCGGACGAGATCGAACGAACCAACCCGACCCGAAGGGAGGGCGACAATGTCGACCCCGAACATTCCTGAGCCGGCCGAGCCGGTCATCCCAGACCGTCCCGCGAAGCTGCTGTGGGTGGTGCTGACGCTCATCGCAGTGTCGGCGTACCCGCTCGCCACGCTCACGGTCATCGACTGGGCGAACTGGTCTGAGACGATCGCCGGCCAGGTGGCGGGGCTCATCTCCGGCTGGGCTGGCTCCATCGGCGTGGTGCTGGGCCTCTCGCGCTACGCCCGCACGACCCCGAAGGGCGCTGAGTGAGCTTCACGGTCACTGGCGCGATCGACATCGGCGGGGGCGATGCTCCCGCCGATGTCGGCGTCGTCGGCAACGTTGTGCGTGTGCGCTCGGTGCACGGCGCGAACGTGGCCGGCCGGACCCTTCTCCCGGAACCCGTCGACTATCCGATCGCTGAGGATGGCACGTTCTCGGTCGAAGTGGCGCAGCTCCCCGAGGGGCACGCATACGAGTGGGTGTTCGTGCTCGGCGGTGGGCGCTGGGCGAGTCGTGCGCGGCTCACCGCGCCCCCCATGGCCAACACGGCGTACACCGACCTTGTGGACGTCACCGCGCCATCGCTGCCGGGCTACGCGCCGCCGCCGTGGGCTGCCGGCGTGCTCGAGGCGCGCGACGAGGTCGAGCTGGCCGCGACTGCTGTCTCGACGACGGCCGGCCAGGTGGCTGCGGCGCGCGATGACGTCATTCAGGCGAAGCAGGACGTCGAGGCAGTGGTCGCGACGAACGATGGCATCATGTCGACCGTCGCCGCTGATCCCTCGAGCGCATTCCGGGGCCAGCTAGACGGCGCCATTGGTGGGAAGATCGCCGACGACGTCCCGCCGCTCATCACCGAGCAGGCGGCACCTCTCGTCGACGCGGCGATCACCGCGGCAGACATCCCCGGTCAGGCGTCGGACGCCGTCGAGGCCGAC
>NZ_JAXCHA010000010.1:0-512 GCF_034044005.1 Microbacterium sp. BG28
GTGTTCTCGGAGATCGGTTTCCACGGTTTGGCATCCCCCGCGAACACCAGCTCGAACTTGCCGGTGATCGCGTGGATCTGCTCAAGCAAGGCCACAGCCTGCGGCGATAAGGGTACAACGTGGATGTCACCAGCCATCTTCGTACCCCTTGTGGAGAAGGGCACGCCGTCCAGCGCCGGGCGGGTGTCTGGGATCTCCCAGATTCCGCGCTTGAGGTCGAACTCGTTCCAACGGGCGAAGCGTAGTTCACTGGAGCGCACGAATACATGCAACGACAGCATCACCGTGAGGCGAGTGAGCGCGCGACCTCTGTATTCCTCAATGCATGCCAGTAGCTCTGGCAGCCGCGATAAGGGTAGTGCGGGTCTGTGAGTTACCCGTGGAGTCTTGATCGAGCCATCGAGGTCGTGAGCTGGGTTCGCTGTGATCAGCCGCAGCCGGTTGGCTTCACGCATGATGCGTTGCAGGGAGTTCTTGATCCTGAGCGCCACGTCGATGGTGCCGCGCTGCGT
>NZ_JAXCHA010000011.1:0-451 GCF_034044005.1 Microbacterium sp. BG28
CGTTGTACATTTCTGGAGATTCCAGGAATGTCTGGGCGTTCCGATAAGTATTCATGTCGCGGCCCACGAAACTTTCATTGCAAGTGGAGATATAACCATCCAGAGTCCCATGGCCGACATCATGGTTACGCAAGGCTAGATCAACCGATTTCGCAGCGGCGAGGGCAGAACCTGCAGCGAGGTCCATCCCCCGTACCGTAAACCCAGTGTTCAGCGTAAAGCCAGCAGCGTCGCCGACGATCAAGAGCCCTGGAGCAACCAGGTCGTGCTGCATACTGGCACCACCTTCAGCTACAAGATGGCAGCCGTACTCCAGCAATTCGCCGCCCGCTAGGAATGGCGAAACAACCGGGTGAGTCAAGAAGTGGTCGTGCAGCTGCGAGCTTGACTCCCCACTCCTTTCCAAATCACCCAACCGTAAGACGACCCCGGCTGACACGCTGTCTATATT
>NZ_JAXCHA010000012.1:0-450 GCF_034044005.1 Microbacterium sp. BG28
CTTATGAATAATGACAAAATTGAAGAAATTAATGATTTAACATTTTCAAATCTTTTTTCTATATTATTAGAATATGAAGAAGGGGGAATATACTTCAATAATTAAACATTTAAGAGAGATGGAAGATGAGGATGAAGAAAATGCTCTTGAAAGTTATATTGATGTGCTAGTTAAAAGATTGGCATTGTACGATAAGGAAGAAAAGCCACTTGAAAAGTTTCTGGAAGAGATTCTTTTGGAATATTCATCAGAAGATAGGCAGGGAAAAATGAATAAAAAAGGCGTTAAATTAATGACCGTCCATACATCCAAGGGGCTAGAGTTTCCGTATGTTTTTGTTGTTGATATATCATCTGATAACTTCCCCAATGATAAAAGTTTAGATTTAGAAGAGGACAGAAGACTTTTTTATGTTGCTTTAACTAGGGCTAAAGTAGAGTTGATATTATC
>NZ_JAXCHA010000013.1:0-440 GCF_034044005.1 Microbacterium sp. BG28
TTGATATCCCGGTCAAAATCAAACTGCAAAATAATACGCGTGCTGCCGAGCGAACTGCTGGAGGTCATTTCACTGACTCCGGCAATGCGCCCAAGTGAGCGCTCCAGCGGCGTGGCAACGGAAGACGCCATTGTTTCTGGTGACGCACCGGGCAGCGAGGCGCTGACGATAATCACCGGAAAATCGACCTGCGGCAGCGGGGCGACCGGCAGCATACGGAAGCCCAGTATGCCGCACAGGGTAATGGCAACCGACAGTAAAATCGTCGCCACCGGGCGGTAAATGAAGAGGGCAAAAAACTTCACTTACGCCTCCTCTTCATGACGGGCAAAGCGGCTTTTGGTCCACAATGCCAGGCGGTCGAACAGCAAATAAATCACCGGCGTGGTAAACAGCGTCAGCACCTGGCTGACAATCAGACCGCCGACCATGCCGATACC
>NZ_JAXCHA010000014.1:0-392 GCF_034044005.1 Microbacterium sp. BG28
TGTAAACCCGCTTGCCGTGTCCGCGGCTCTACCCGTTCATTTCGCGCAAGATGTTCTCTCTGCGCTCGTGCATGGTCTGTAAGACAGCCGCGTAAATCGTCAACAGGTCTTCGGCGTCCCCTGTATCTTGACCGTTTGTGAGCTTCTGCCGGATAAGGGCCTTTTGCCTCCTGATACGCCTTTCCGTCCCGATAATTCGTCGGTTCGCCGCCGCAAAAGCGCCTAGTCTCGAGGTCCAAGGATCGGGCTGATTTTGCGTAGATTGGCTCATTTGCTCAGTGTAGGGGTAGCTCGAGCGGCCCGAACGGGGTAACGTGTCGCCATTGCACAACCGAAAACAGCGCACGACGCTGTAGTACAGCCGTAAGGGGCGAACCCCCGACCGTTGGAAG
>NZ_JAXCHA010000015.1:0-324 GCF_034044005.1 Microbacterium sp. BG28
ACCCGATCGGCGCTGGTCTCGATTCGCTGCTCGAGTTTGTCGAGAGCCGGTTCGACGCGGAGCGAATCGTTTTCCAGGACTCGGGATGGCTTTCGACCAGCACGGATCAGCCGGCATCTCACTATGAGCTGAAGACCGTTCTCGCGGGATGCAACCCCGTGGGAGCGACGTTCGCGTCGATGCGTGGACGCGCCCTTAAGATCGAGTCCGCTGCGACTGCCTCGCCCAGCAGTGTCCGGGTCACTGGCACTGCCGCTGCCGCCGTCATGGGCATGGTGCGTGCGCGTGACGGCGGCGGTGGGCTCAAGGGATACGCCTGGGGCT
>NZ_JAXCHA010000016.1:0-324 GCF_034044005.1 Microbacterium sp. BG28
ACCCGATCGGCGCTGGTCTCGATTCGCTGCTCGAGTTTGTCGAGAGCCGGTTCGACGCGGAGCGAATCGTTTTCCAGGACTCGGGATGGCTTTCGACCAGCACGGATCAGCCGGCATCTCACTATGAACTGAAGACCGTTCTCGCGGGATGCAACCCCGTGGGCGCGACGTTCGCGTCGATGCGTGGACGCGCCCTGAAGATCGAGTCCGCTGCGACTGCCTCGCCCAGCAGTGTCCGGGTCACTGGCACTGCCGCTGCCGCCGTCATGGGCATGGTGCGTGCGCGTGACGGCGGCGGTGGGCTCAAGGGATACGCCTGGGGCT
>NZ_JAXCHA010000017.1:0-298 GCF_034044005.1 Microbacterium sp. BG28
TATGCGCGCGCGGTGCGCGGCACCGAGCCCCGCCCGATGCGGGTCTTCCACGCGTCGATCACCTATCTGACGCTGCTCTTCGTCGCCATCGCGATCGATCCGCTGCTGCCTTTCTGATCGCTTCGCGACACGCGAAGACCCCTCGGCCGGCAGGGCGTGGCCGAGGGGTCTTCGCTTCGCGTGAGCGTCGCCGGATCAGCGGGTGATCGGCTTCTCGATGGTTTCCTCGACGTCGTTCTGCGGCGCGGAAGCCGTGTCGGCGGGCACCGCGGCGATGTCGGATGCGGTCTCGGCCGCC
>NZ_JAXCHA010000018.1:0-289 GCF_034044005.1 Microbacterium sp. BG28
CCGCCCGTGATCAAGGCCTGACTGCGAATCTCGGCGATCACGTCGTCGAGGGCGAGAAGGCGGCGGCGCTCATCGGCGAGCGCGGTGCTCCAGGCCTCGTGCGCTAGCTGGAAGGCGCGCATCGCGGGCGATGCCCAGGCCGTCGCCTCGGCGAGGCCTGTGGCATCGCGGATGACCGACTCGATGAGATCCACGGCTGCGAGCACGTCGCGTCGTGCCGCGTCGAAAGAGAAGACGACATCGTCGAGGGTGTCTGTCATCCCCCGATGCTCGCTCCGCGTCAGTGGGG
>NZ_JAXCHA010000019.1:0-255 GCF_034044005.1 Microbacterium sp. BG28
CACGCTGGATCGCTGCGGACATCGACGGCGCTGACGGCACCGCGGTCACGTCGTGGCGAGACATCGTCAACGGGCGCCTGCTGAACGTGCTCACCGGCTCCCCGACGCTGCGCGTCGCATCCGGCGACAAGTACGTGCAGCTGGACGGGGACGACGTCCTCCAGCAGGCCGACACGTTCGCGTCAGCTCTGAAGACGCTGATCGTGCTCGCTCGGATCCCGACGGCCACAAGCCCGAACGGGTCGCTCGGCATCT